>NZ_JAPQNU010000003.1:0-804290 GCF_030397625.1 Janthinobacterium sp. SUN026
TACTCACCCGTTCGCCACTCGCCACCAGAGCAAGCTCCGTGCTGCCGTTCGACTTGCATGTGTAAGGCATGCCGCCAGCGTTCAATCTGAGCCAGGATCAAACTCTTCAGTTTAATCTCTGTTTAATGTCATTTCTGACAGGTCGGACAGTATCGCTACCATCCAAATCTTTTGCATTGCAAAAGATTTGCTCACTCAAAAAACTGACAGGCTACTTCCGAAGAAGTATCCTATTTCATTATTTCTTGTGAACATTTGATATATTTTAAGTATTACAGCAATCCGAAGATCGCTGCTGCACTGACATCAAATGCCCACACTTATCGACTGTTAATTGTTAAAGAACTGTATTCGGTACTGCTTTCGCGCTATCGACAAAGCGTTGTGTTTGTCAGCTGCGAAGAAGGAAGAGTATGAAGCGTTTCGGCCATTTCGTCAACCTTCTTTTTTACTACCCAGCCCCGGAAGGCTGTCCCTTTTGTGCCGCAAACCAGTGCGTCTCATCGGGGAGGCGAATCATATCAAAGACCGTCGAAGTTTGGCAAGCGCTTTTCCAGGAAAGCGTGCATGCCTTCTTTTTGTGCAGGCGTACCGAAGGCGGCCTGGAATAAACGGCGCTCGTAGGCGACACCATCGGTCAAGGTCGTTTCAAACGCGCGGTTGACGCAATCCTTGATCATCATGGCCACCGAGGTCGGCATGGCGGCGATAGTCTTGGCGGCGGCCAGGGTTTCTTCCAGCAACCTATCGGCCGGCACCACGCGCGATACCAGGCCGATGCGTTCCGCCTCGGCGGCATCGATGGTGCGCGCCGTCAGCAGCAGATCCATCGCCTTGGCCTTACCGATGGCACGCGGCAAGCGCTGCGTGCCGCCCGCGCCCGGCGTGACGCCGACCTTGATTTCCGGCTGGCCAAATTTGGCGCTGTCGGCGGCGATCAGGAAATCGCACATCATGGCCAGTTCGCAACCGCCCCCCAGTGCGTAGCCAGCTACGGCGCCCACCACGGGTTTGCGCACGCGCAAGATATGTTCCCAGTTGCGGCTGATGTAGCCCTGGGTAAAGGTGTCCGGGTAGGTGTAATCGGCCATGGCGGCGATGTCGGCGCCGGCGGCAAACGCTTTTTCGCTGCCCGTGAGCACGATGCAGCCGATATTGTCATCCGCGTCGAACTTCAGCAAGGCGTCGCCCAGCTCATTCATCATGTTGTCGTTCAAGGCATTCAAGGCCTTCGGGCGATTCAGGCGGATGACCGCCACTTTGTCCTGGATATCGATGATCAAGTCTTCGTATTGCATATAGTCTCCTCTGGATGAACACGGTGACAACGATTGTAGCGGCTAACGGCAGCGGCGCGGCAGGTGCGCTGCTATTATTGTGAGCCTGATCATTTTCATATCGAGCAAGATATTTTCTCCTCCCTCTTCCAGTACTGCGCCCATTACCTGCGCGGCGACGGCAGCGCCGCCAGCGTGAATTTCCGCCGCCTGTGGTTCAGCAACGGCCTCAATTGCTTCGGCGCCCAGATCACCTCGCTGGCCCTGCCCCTGTGCGCGGTACTGTTACTGCATGCGACGCCGGAACAGATGGGCGTGCTGGTTGCCTTGCAGGCGCTGCCGTTCGCCCTGTTCGGCTTGCCCGTCGGCGTGCTGCTGGACCGGCGCAGCAAGCACCCGATCATGCTGTTCAGCGAAAGCATGTCCGGCCTGGCCCTGGCCAGCGTGGCAGTGGCCTATTGGTGCGGCGTGCTGTCGATGCCGTGGTTATATATAGTGGGGTTCATCATCGGCACGGGCTTCGTCGTCGGTGGCGGCGCCGAGCAGGTGTTTCTGACTTTCCTCGTGGGCCGCGATGGCTTGATCGATGCGCAGTCGAAATTTGCCGCCACCGAATCGGCGTCGCGCCTGATCGGTCCCGGCCTGGCCGGCGTGCTGGTGCAGGTCTTGTCCGCACCCGTCGCCATCCTGTGCACGGCGTGCGGCTATCTGATTTCCGTCTTCAATTTGCGTGCCATGAGCGTGCGCGATCCACGGCCGGCGCCCTCCGACAAGCACGCCTTGCGCGACATCGCCGACGGCTTGCTGTTCGTGTGGCGCGAGCCGCTGCTGCGCGCGCTGGCCTGGGGCGCCGGCATCTGGCACTTCCTGTTTTACGCCAGCATGGCCTTGACGGTGCTGTTCGCCACGCGCGACCTGGGCATGAGCCCTGGCGTGCTGGGCATGACGCAGATGCTGGGCGGCGCCGGCGTCTTGCTCAGCGCCTTCATCGTCAAGCCATTGACGAAGCGCTACGGCGCCGGCCGCACCATCCTGATCGGCCTGGCATCCACCTCCGTGTGCTTTGCCCTGACGCCAACGATTCCGGCAGCGCTGTTCGGCAGCGCGGCCGCCAGCGCCGTGGCGTATGCCATATTGATGTTCTTTTTCGATTGCGGCGTGATGCTGTTCTTTATTCCCTACCTGGGCCTGCGCCAGAAGGTGACGCCCGACCCCATGCTGGGCCGCATGACATCGACCATGCGCTTCCTGACGGTGGCGACGGCGCCGCTGGGCGCGCTGGCCGCCGGCTGGATCGCGGAACACTTTGGCGTGCGCAATGGCCTGGCCTGTATCGCGGCCGGCAGCATCCTGTTGACGGTCGCCATGGTGTGGGGCACGCCGCTGCGTAGCGTGCGCACCTGAAGCGATGAACGGGCATACACTGCTAAAAGATTGCCTTGGCGACACCATTCACGCCAAAGCCTGCGAGGTTTGATTTATATCAAGGTTTTAATTGATGTAAATCCATAAGCTGTCTTACATCACTTGAGGAGCACGCCATGTTTAACACCATCTTATTTCCCACCGACGGCTCGCCGTTGTCCGACAAAGCCGCCGAGACCGCCCTCGCCTTCGCCCAGCTGAACAAAGCCAAGCTGGTTGCCATCAGCGTGGTGCAGCCCTTCCCGTTCTCGCCGATGGCCGACGGCGGCATCGTGCTCGACGCCAGCCTGTATGAACAGCAGATGCAGGAAGCGTCGCAACGCGCCATCGACAAGATCGGCGCAGCGGCGCGTGACGCCGGCGTGCCTTTCGAAGGCGTGGTGGCCGTGTCGCCGAGCCCGCACGATGAAATCGTCAATGCGGCGCAAACCTACCATTGCGACATCATCCTGATGGCCTCGCATGGCCGCAAGGGCTTGAACAAGTTGTTCGTGGGCAGCGAAACGCAAAAAGTGCTGGCCCACACCCATTTACCCGTCATGGTCCTGCGCTAACCTTGCGCTAGCGCAATCCCCGCCCGGCGCCGCGAGAAACTCAGCGCGCCGGCGCCTGCTTCGGCAACAACACCCACACGGCGCCGCTCTGCTTCATGCGGCCCGCATTCTCGGCCGCTTCCGCGCCAAAGCCAAAGAAATAATCGACCCGGATCGGCCCGCGAATGGCGCCGCCCGTATCCTGCGCCATCACCAGTCGCTGCATGGGAATCTCGCTATTGGCTTGCGTGGTGGACAAGAATACGGGCGCGCCCAGCGGCAGGAAGCGCGAATCGATGGCCACCGAACGCTGCGGCGTCAGCGGCACGCCCAACGCGCCCTTTGGCCCCACTTTCGGATCGGGCAAGCGCTCTTCCTTGAAGAAGACATAGCTCGGGTTGGCGTTGAACAATTCATCCTTGCGCGTGGGATGGCCGGCGATCCACGCCTTGATGCCTTGCGCGGACGCCTGGCTCAGGGTCAGCTCGCCCTTGTCGACCAGGTAGCGGCCGATCGATTTGTATGGATGGCCGTTTTGATCCGCATACGCCACGCGCACGGTTTCCTGCGTATCGGTCAGCTGCACGCGCCCGGAACCCTGCACTTGCAGGAAGAACGCCTCGACTTCGTCATCCACCCACAGCAATTCCTTGCCCGTGACGGACGTGGCGCGCTCGATGTCGGCGCGGGTTGCGTACGGTATCACCTTCTTCCCGACCAGCTTGCCCCGCAAGCGCATGTTTTTCAGTTCCGGATACACGCCGGACAAGTCCACCGAGACCAGATCGTCAGGCACCTTGTACAGCGGTGTCTGGTATGGGCCACCGCGCTTGCGCGCGCCGTGCAGCAATGGCTCGTAATAACCGGTCACCAGTCCAGTATTGGCGCCATCGGCGGTGACGACTTGATTTGGCACAAAGAAGGTCTCGAAAAACAGGCGGATGGCCTTGTCGCTATCGGCATTGACCTGGCGCGCAATCGTGCACGATTCCTTCCAGTCCGGCCGTTTCACCAGCACGCCGCACGAAGCCATGAAGGCGGGCCAGGCGGCGCGCATGTCGTCGCGGGCCCAGCCAGGCAAGGCGGCAAACTTGGCGGGCACGAACGTGGGCGCCGCCACATCCGTGGCATCCTTGGCATCGGCCGGCTTGGCAGGCACAGGCTTGACGACGGTCGGCGCAATGGCGGGCGCCTTGCCGCTGGAAGCAGCGGGCGGCGTGACGGGCGGCGTGGTGCAGGCGGACAAGACAAGCGCGACGGCGCCGATTGAAACAGGTAGACTACCGCGTGTAAACAGACGGCTGGTAAATGGGCTGCGGGTAAATAACATAGGGATGCGTATGTGGATCTTGATGATAGAGGCGCTGGTGGCGTTCTTCTTGCTGGCATTTATAGTCTGGTGGACCATGTATTCGGGCAAAAAGCCCGCACCGCCGGCACGCAAGCAGCTCAGTGAAGAACAGGACGCCACCGAAAAACTGAAATAAGGGGGCAAGCCCCTGGCGTTTCCTTAATGCAGGGTGCGCGGCACCGACAGCACGAACTCGGGAATCGGCGCTTCGAACTGATGGCCGTCTTCGGCCACGCAGAAGTATTCGCCGTGCATCGAGCCTTGCGGCGTGCCCAGCATGGTGCCGCTCGTGTATTCGAACTGCTCGCCCGGCTGCAACAGCGGCTGGTGGCCGACGGCACCCAGGCCGCGCACCTCTTCCACCTTGTTGTTCGCATCCGTGATGACCCAGTGGCGCGAAATCAGTTGTGCGCCAGCCGTGCCCGTGTTGACGACGCGGATCGTGTAGCTGAACACGTGCCGCCCCTGGTCCGGTGCCGATTGATCGGGCAGATATTGCGTTTTGACCGTTACCGTAAATTCATAAGTCGCCATCGTCATTCCTCTTCAGACATTGCCAGTCATATTGTGTGTCGCGCGCGACGCATTGGCCATCGCGCGATGCGTATTCTGTGTTTCACCGTACTTCAATGAGGCATGGTAACGGCGTCAGGCGTAAAATAGCGCAAATCGCATTTTCTATCCTTTGGCTACTTCACCATGACAACATTCCGTATCGCTCCCAGCATCCTGTCCGCCGACTTTGCCCGCCTGGGCGAGGAAGTGCGCAACGTCGTTACCGCCGGCGCCGACATCATCCACTTCGACGTGATGGATAACCATTACGTGCCGAACCTGACCATCGGCCCGCTGGTGTGCGAAGCGATCCGCCCGCACGTGCAAGTGCCCATCGATGTGCATCTGATGGTCAAGCCTGTCGATCGCATTATCCCGGATTTCGCCAAGGCTGGCGCGAACATCATCACCTTTCACCCGGAAGCGTCGGATCACGTCGACCGTTCCTTGCAGTTGATCCGCGACAATGGCTGCAAATCGGGCCTGGTTTTCAACCCGGGCACGCCGCTGCACTACCTGGAACACGTGATGGACAAGATCGACATCATCCTGATCATGTCCGTCAACCCGGGCTTCGGCGGCCAGTCCTTCATTCCGCAAGCGCTGAAGAAAATCGCCGAAGCGCGCCGCATGATCGACGAGTCGGGCCGTGACATCATGCTGGAAGTCGATGGCGGCATCAAGATCGACAACATCGCCGCCGCTGCCGCCGCCGGCGCCGACACCTTTGTCGCCGGCTCGGCCATCTTCGGCAAGCCCGACTACAAGGCCGTCATCGACGCCATGCGCGCCGAGCTGGCCAAAACGGTGGGCAACTGATGCAAGCGGGCACGGTGAAAGACCACGTACTGGCTGGCGTGCGCGCCGCCATCATCGACCTCGATGGCACGATGCTCGACACCGTGCCCGATTTTCATGTCGCCATCAATGGCATGCGCGCCGAACTGGACCTGGCGCCCATCAGCGCCGACGCCATCAAGTTGATGGTGGGCAAGGGCTCGGAAAACCTGATCCGCACCGTGCTGGCGCTCGACTTCGATGACGCCGGCGTGGAGCAGCGTTTCGAGCAGGCGATGGAGGGCTACCAGCGTCACTACCTGGCCATCAATGGCCAGTTCAGCACCCTGTATCCGGAGGTCGAAGCGGGATTGTCGGCGATGAAGGCGGCGGGCCTGCGCCTGGCCTGCGTCACCAACAAGCCGATCGCCTTCGCCCTGCCCCTGCTGAAACTGAAAAACCTGGACCAGTATTTCGAGATCGTCTATGGCGGCGATTCGCTGCCGCAGAAAAAACCGCACCCCATGCCGCTGCTGCAAGTGTGCGCGGACTTCGACCTGCCGCCATCCAAAGTGGTGGCCATCGGCGACTCCTCGAATGACGCGCAAGCGGCCAGGGCTGCGGCTTGCCCCGTACTGACGGTACCGTATGGCTACAATCACGGACACTCTATACACGATACCGATTCCGATGGTATAGTAAAGACACTGCTCGAAGCAGCCCGTTTTATTGGCATGCAAAACTAACCGGCATACTGACCAAACCCAACACCATATCGTGAACACGTTTCTCATCAAAAAACACAATGTCACCCAAACCGGCTCGATTGAGGCCTGGCTTTGGCGACGCTGGCAATCCTGGCAGGCTTAAGGGCCGAGCCGTTACGATTGCTGCCGGTTGTACACACGTCGTTTGCGCATATTGCGCACGTTGCGTGTCCCGGCAAGTTTTTTGATAACCCACCGCAGGGTTTGTGCACTATGCACACTCATACCCTGACGGCATGGAGAGAAACATGACCGAACTCGAATTCAAATCGCTGGCCCAGCAAGGCTACAACCGCATCCCCCTGATCGCGGAAGCGTTCGCCGACCTGGAAACCCCGCTCACCCTGTACCTGAAACTGGCACAGTCCCAACAAGGCGGCAAGAACACCTTCCTGCTCGAATCCGTCGTCGGCGGCGAACGCTTCGGCCGCTATTCCTTCATCGGCTTGCCTGCCACGACCGTGTTGCGCAGCTATGGCAAACGCACCGAAATCGTCAAGAACGGCAGCGTGATCGAAGAACACGAAGGCAATCCGCTCGACTTCATCGAACAGTTCCAGTCGCGCTTCAAGGTGGCCCTGCGCCCCGGCATGCCGCGCTTCTGCGGCGGCCTGGCCGGCTACTTCGGCTACGACACCGTGCGCCACATCGAGAAAAAACTCGCCGGCGGCGCACCGAAAGACGACTTGAAGCTGCCCGATATCCAGCTGATGGTGACGGAAGAACTGGCCGTCATCGACAACCTGTCCGGCAAGCTCTACCTGATCGTCTACGCCGACACCACGCAACCCGAATCGTTTTCGAAAGCGCAGCAGCGCCTGAAGGACTTGCGCATGATGCTGCGCCGCGGCGTCGATGCGCCCGTCACCAGCGCTTCCGTGCGCACGGAAACCATCCGCGACTTTTCCAAGGAAGACTACCTGAAGGCCGTCGCCAAGGCGCATGAATACGTGATGGCGGGCGACCTGATGCAGGTGCAGATCGGCCAGCGCATCCGCAAACCTTATGTCGATTCGCCGCTGACTTTGTACCGCGCCTTGCGTTCGCTCAACCCGTCGCCGTATATGTACTTCTATAATTTCGGTGACATGCAGATCATCGGCGCCTCGCCGGAAATTCTGGTGCGCAACGAAAAGACGGCGGACGGCGGCAAGAAAGTCACCCTGCGCCCGATCGCCGGCACCCGTCCGCGCGGCGCCACGCCAGAGCGCGACGCCGAATTGTCGGCCGAGCTGCTGGCCGACCCGAAAGAGATCGCCGAGCACGTGATGCTGATCGACCTGGCGCGCAACGACATCGGCCGCATCGCCGAGACGGGCAGCGTGCAAGTCACCGACCGCATGGTCATCGAAAAATACTCGCACGTGCAGCACATCGTCTCGAACGTGGAAGGCAAGCTGAAGGATGGCCTGTCGAACCTGGACGTGCTGCGCGCGACCTTCCCCGCCGGCACCCTGACGGGCGCGCCGAAAGTGCGCGCCATGGAAGTGATCGACGAACTGGAAATCACCAAGCGCGGCATCTACGGCGGCGCCTGCGGCTACCTGTCATTTGGCGGCGAAATGGATGTGGCGATCGCCATCCGCACGGGCGTGGTCAAGGACGGCATGCTGTACGTGCAGGCCGCGGCCGGCATCGTGGCCGACTCCATCCCCGAAATGGAATGGCAGGAAACGGAAAACAAGGCGCGTGCCGTACTGCGCGCCGCCGAACAAGTGCAAGATGGCCTGGATGGAGGGTTTTAAGATGCTGCTGATGATCGACAACTACGACTCCTTCACCTACAACATCGTGCAGTATTTCGGCGAGTTGGGCGAAGACGTGCGGGTCTACCGCAACGATGAAATCACGATCGCACAGATCGAGGCGCTGAACCCGGACCGCATCTGCATCTCGCCCGGTCCGAAAGCGCCGGCACAGGCGGGCATTTCCGTGGAAGTGCTCAAGCACTTCGCCGGCAAGAAACCGATACTGGGCGTGTGCCTGGGCCACCAGGCCATCGGCGAAGCGTTTGGCGGCAACGTCATCCGCGCCAAGCAAGTCATGCATGGCAAGACTTCCCTCATCGCGCATACGGGCGTGGGCGTTTTCAAAGACTTGCCCAGCCCCTTCACAGTGATCCGCTACCACTCTTTGGCGATCGAACGCGCCTCGCTGCCTTCCTGCCTGGAAGTGACGGCGTGGACGGACGACGGCGAAATCATGGGCGTGCGCCACCGGGAATACGATATCGAGGGCGTGCAGTTCCACCCCGAATCGATCCTCTCGGAGCACGGCCACGCCCTGCTGAAGAACTTTCTCGAGCGCTGATTTTCCGCGCACGCCACGGCGTGCCATCAGTGTCCTCCTGCGCCATCATTGAAGAAGGAAGCATCATGCCGATCACACCACAAGAAGCCCTGCTGCGCTGCATCGAACACCGCGAAATCTTTCACGACGAAATGCTGTACCTGTTCCGCCAGATCATGTCCGGCGAAATGTCGCCCACCATGATCGCGGCGCTGACCATGGGTTTACGCGTGAAAAAGGAAACCATCGGCGAAATCGCCGCCGCCGCGCAAGTGATGCGCGAGTTTTCCACCAAGGTGCCCATGGCCGACACCACCAACCTGCTCGACATCGTCGGCACGGGCGGTGACGGCGCGCACACGTTCAATATTTCCACCGCCTCGATGTTCGTGGCGGCGGCAGCCGGCGCGCGCGTGGCCAAGCATGGCGGGCGCAGCGTCTCTTCCTCGTCCGGCAGCGCCGACGTGCTGGACTCGCTGGGCGTCAACATCAACCTGCAGCCCGAGCAGATCGCCCAGTCGATCGCGCAAACGGGCATCGGCTTCATGTACGCGCCGAATCACCACGCGGCCATGAAGCATGCGGCGCCCGTACGCAAGGAACTGGGCGTGCGCACCATCTTCAATATCCTGGGCCCCTTGACCAATCCCGCCGGCGCGCCGAACATTTTGATGGGCGTGTTCCACGCCGACCTGGTCGGCATCCAGGTGCGCGTGCTGCAGCGCCTGGGCGCGCAGCACGCCATCGTCGTGTATGGCCGCGACAATATGGATGAAGTGTCGCTGGGCGCGGCCACCATGGTCGGTGAACTGGTCAACGGCGAAATCCGCGAATATGAAATCCATCCCGAAGACTTCGGCATGTCGATGATCGCCAGCCGCAACCTGAAGGTGGCCGATTCCGTGGAATCGAAAGCCAAGATGATGGAAGCGCTGCGCGGCGAGCCCGGTGCGGCCGCCGACATCGTCGCCCTGAACGCGGGCACGGCGCTGTACGCGGCCGGCGTGGCCAGTTCGATCGAAGACGGCCTGGCGCGCGCGCGCACGGCCGTCAGTTCGGGCGCGGCCCTGGCGAAACTCGCGCAATTCGTGCAGGTCACGCAACAGCTGGGCACCCCGGCACAAGCGTAAGCTGCCGCCCCCCTTTATAGAATAGCGACCATCATGTCCGACATACTCGATAAAATCCTGGCAGTGAAAGCCGATGAAGTGGCCAAGGCCAAGGCCCGCCGCAGCCTGGCAAGCCTGCGCGGCGACGTGGAAAGCGACAGCGCCCTGCGCGCCGGCCTGCGCGGCTTCGAAGCGAGCCTGCGCCAGCACATCGCCGCTGGCAAGCCCGGCATCATCGCCGAAGTGAAAAAGGCGTCGCCATCGAAAGGGGTCATTCGCGCCGACTTCCGCCCGTCTGATATCGCCGCCAGCTATGCGGCGCATGGCGCGGCCTGCCTGTCCGTGCTGACGGATGAACAGTTCTTCCAGGGATCCGTGGAGTACCTGCAGCAGGCGCGTGCCGCCTGCGCCATTCCCGTGCTGCGCAAGGATTTCATGGTCGACATGTACCAGATCTATGAAGCGCGCGCCATGGGCGCCGACTGCATCCTCCTGATCGTCGCGGCGCTCGACCATGGCCTGATGGCGGAAATGGAAGCGTGCGCCCACGAACTGGGCATGGGCGTGCTGATCGAAAGCCACGACGGCGACGAACTGACGGCGGCCCTGAAACTCAAGAGCGCATTGATCGGCATCAACAACCGCAACCTGCGCACCTTCGAAACGTCGCTCGACACGACCATCAAGCTGTTACCGCGCATCCCGCAAGACAAATTGATCATCACGGAATCGGGCATCCACGGCACGGCCGACGTGCAACGCATGCGCGATGCGCACATCCACAGCTTCCTCGTGGGCGAAGCGTTCATGCGCGCGCCCGACCCCGGCGTGGAGCTGGAACGCCTGTTCAGTTAAACCATGGTAGGCTGGCGGTCATGAGACACGGAATTATCGTCCTTGCCGCCGCCAGCCTGCTGTCGGCCTGCCAGACTGCGGCCCCGCCGGCGGTGAGCACGCCCACATCCACGCCCCCTCGCACGCCGGCCGCGATACAGCTCGCGGCCAGCATCGATGCCTACAAGTCGCTGGTGGCGCAGCAGATCATGGCCGCCAACAGTGCCTACACGTTCAGCGGGCGCCTGCCGCCCATGCTGCCGGCCATCGTCGTGCTCGACCTGAGCGTGGGCCCGGACGGCGAGCTGAAAAGCGTGCATGTGCACCGTTCGCGCGACAGCGAAGCATCGGCCGCGGCGCTGGCCGCCGTGCGGCGCGTGCCCACCCTCTTTCCGCCAGCGGCACACCTGATGCACCGCCACGCCCGGACCTTCGATTTCTCCGAAACCTTCCTCTTCAACGACCAGTACCAATTCCAGCTGCGGACCTTGTCCGGTCCACAGTAAACGCGGCGGTATCGAGTTCGATGCGGTCGCGTCCCCGTTCCTTGGCCAGGTACAGGGCCGCATCGGCGCGCGACAACAGCTGTTCCAGCCCTTCCACCACCGACGCCTGGCAAGCGACGCCGATGCTGACCGTACACGGTGGCAGCCCTGTATGACTGGGCTCGCGCAGCAAGGCACGGATGCGTTCGGCCACGCCCAACGCATTATGCGCCGGCATGTCCGGCATCAGCACGACGAACTCCTCGCCGCCGAAACGCGCCACGCAATCCGATTCGCGCAGGGCGCCCTTGATAACGGTGGCCACATGCGCCAGCACCCGGTCACCCACCGCGTGACCGTGGCGGTCATTGATCAATTTGAAGTAATCGAGGTCGATGCTGAGCAATGTCAACGGCAAGCGGCGGCGGCGCAGATTGTCTATCTCGCGCGCATAGGCGTCGCCAAAGCCGCGCCGGTTCAGCACCTGGGTCAGCGGATCGTGGGTCGAGCGTCGCTCCAGTATCTGCTGCAGGCGGCGCGTCGCCATCGTCATGAAGCCCACCGTCAGCAGCAGCGCCATGAAATTGGCGACCGCCAGATAGATGCCGGCCGGCGTGCCGGCCACCGTCAGGTTCACGCTGGCGCCGCCATGCAGCAAGGCAGACACGCCGCGCGCCAGCACCACGACGGCTTGCATCAGCATCAGTGCGGCAAAGAAAAAACTCGAGAAATGGCGCTCGCCATGGCGCCATACCAGTTGCACCTGGCGCGCATAAAACAGGAAGACCAGCAGGGAAAAGACCGCCACGCGCGCCGAAAAATCGGGCTGCGCCAGCAACCACCAGCTATTGCCGGCGATGGCCAGGGCAAGTATCAGCAGATAGGCGCGGCGGCTGGGCGCCAGGCCAAAGAATTTCTCCGTGCCCAGCATCGACAGGCCGATACCGGCCACCAGCGCCGCATTGGCCGCGATCATGGACAATGCCGGCGGCAGCACTTCGCGGGTGCCGAACAGCAGGGACGCGCACACCAGCAACAGCAAGCCGGCCGCCCAATGCCCCAGGCCATGCACCTCGCGCCGGAAACTGCGATACACCGAGAACATGACGATGCTCATCGCCCCGCACATCAGCGTGGTCATCAGCATAATCGTTCGAGGATCGAGGGTTTGCACGTTGGGCGCGATCTAAAAGAAGCGGTTCGGCAATTTTAGTTTAGTTAAAGAAAAATTAGTTCATTTGCAGTAAATATGATGGCAAGCCGCCAGTTTCACCGGATAAGTTGCATTTGGGAAATTGCTGCTTGAAATAAAAAACCGGCCAGTGACGGCCGGTTTTCTGTTTTACCGCATGAGAAACAGCATCATGCCGCGCTAGGACGCTTCGGCCCCGTGGCTTTCTTCGGCGCCGGCAGCAGCGCCAGGCTGACGCCGGGCACGCGGTCGCCTTGCAGCACGGCCGCAAACGTCATCAGCTCGTCGCGGCGGAAGGCGTGGATGGCCACCTTGGCGCCGACGGCGTAGCGGCCCAGCAAGGTGTCCAGGTTGGCCGGGTTACCCGTCACGCGCAAGCCATCGATGGCCACCAGCACGTCGCCCGCCGACAGGCCGGCCAGGTGGGCGGCGCCGCCCTGGTGCACCTGCGCCAGCTTGGCGTCGTTGCCGTCGCGGCCCAGGTTGATGTCCAGGCTGGCCTTTTCAGCCTTGCGCGCGTCGCTGTATTTCACGCCGAACGGCGCCAGCAGGCGCGCCAGCGGCACGTCGTCCGTGCCGCGGATGTAGCGCTCGAAGAACGGTTTCAGGCGCGTGCCGGCAATTTCATCGAACAGGGCTTCGACTTCGGCAGGCGTCACGCCGCGGCCTTTGCCTTCTCCCTTGCCCTTGTAGAAATCGCGGCCATAACGCTGCCACAAGGCCTGCATCACGTCGTCCAGCGACTTTTCGCCATTCGTCTTCGTGCGCAGTGTCAGATCGAAGGCCAGTGCGATCAGCGAACCCTTGGTGTAGTAGCTGACGATGGCGTTCGGCGCGTTTTCATCCTGGCGGTAGTACTTGCCCCAGGCGTCAAAGCTGGAATCGGCCACGCTCTGTTTCGTGCGGCCGCTGCCGCGCAGCACGCTGTTGACGGTTTTCCCGAGCAGCTTGAAATAGGCCGCTTCATCGATCAGGCCAGCGCGCACCAGCATCAGGTCGTCGTAATAGCTGGTGAAGCCCTCGAACAGCCACAGCAGCGGCGAATAGCTTTCCGCCTGCAGGTTGTACGGCGCGAAGGCGGCCGGCTTGATGCGCTTGACGTTCCAGGTGTGGAAGTACTCGTGGCTGCACAAGCCCAGGAATTTCAGGTAGCCGTCTCCGATTTCCGTGCTGTTTGAAGCCGTCGTCGGCAGGTCAGCGCGGGCGCAGATCAATGCCGTCGAGGCGCGGTGTTCCAGGCCGCCGTATCCGTCGCCGACGGCCATGGTCATGAACACATAGCGGTCCATCGGCGCTTTCCTTGTCTTCGGCTCGAAGAAGGCGATCTGCGTTTCGCAGATGGCTTTCAAGTCGCGGCACAAACGGTCCAGGTCCAGGTTCGGCACTTTGCCCGTGACGACGATATCGTGCGGCACGCCATGCGCGGTGAAGGTGGCCAGCGCGAAGTCGCCCATCTCCACCGGGTGGTCGATCAGCTCATCGTAGTTGGCCGCCTGGTAGCTGCCGAAGCCATAGCGTTTCGCTTTCAGTTCCGGCAGGGTGGTGGCCACTTTCCACGTCTTGCAGGCCGCATCCTTCGGCTGCACGATATGTACTTCATGCGGCTCGGCCTCCTGGCCCAGCACGCGCAGGAACACGCTGGTGCCGTTGAAGAAGCCGTGATTCTGGTCCAGGTGGGCGGCGCGCACGGACAAATCCCAGGCATACACGTCATATTCGACGGTCAACGGGCCCTTGCACGGGGCGGCTTGCCACGAATGCTTGTCCAGCTTGGTCAGCGCCACGGCCTTGCCATCGGACTCGGCGCGGATGCTGACGATATTGCGCGAAAATTCGCGGATCATGTAGCTGCCCGGAATCCAAGCCGGCAAAGCAAATACTTGGCCGATGGCGGCCGGCGACTTGACGGTCAACGTCACCTTGAACATGTGACCGGCCAGGTCGGCTGCGGCAATGCTGTAGATGATGCCGGCGGCCGGTGCGGTTTTCACTGCGGTTTTTGCCGCGGCTTTGCTTGTGGCTTTGCCGCTTGCCTTGGCTCCCGCCTTGGCGGTGATTTTTTGAATCGGTGCTTTCTTCATGTTTTCCTCGTATCTGGCATGGATGTTCTACAATCGCCCGGGCGCGCCAGGCGCCGGCGACAAATCGTCAGGTGTATCAATATCGCGCAAGATGCCGCTGTCGTCCACTGCTACTTCGCACACGGCATGGCTGTTGACGATGCTGCGCGCGCCCTGGTCGCCATCGAGTGCCAGCAGCAGCGGCAAGTGAAAGGCGCTGAACGCGACAGGATTGCCGCGCCGTCCCTGGAACACGGGCACGGCGATGCGCGCGCCATCGCCGATGGCGTGCGACAAGGCGGCGATTGTAGCCGCTTCCACACTAGGCATGTCGCCCAGGGCGATCAGCCAGCCCGGCGCGCCGCGCACGTGACCGATGGCGCAGGTGAGCGAGGCGGCCATGCCCGTGTCGGCATCATGGCAGACGCGCACCTCGCAGCCCAGCGCACCGAGCTGGCGCGCGACCTCGGCATCGTCGGGGCGCACCACGGCCAGCACGCGTGGCAAGGCAGCCAGCATGTTCCTCGCTGCCGCCACCACCACCGGCAGACCCGCGTGCGGTCCTTCCGCCAATGGCTGCAATAATTTGTTCTGCACGCCGGAAGGGTCGAACCTGCGTCCCCTTCCGGCTGCCAGCAAGATGCCGACCGTGCTCAAAAAACCGCTACCGTCATGCGGCCGCCAAATCGAATGGCAGCTTGCGCAGGCGCTTGCCCGTCAGCGCGAACAGCGCGTTGGCGAAGGCGGGCGCCAGCGGCGGCACGCCCGGCTCGCCCATGCCCGTCGGCGCATCGCCAGACGGCACCAGGTGCACCTCGATCACCGGCATGTCGGGCATGCGCGGCACGGGGTAGTCGCCGAAGTTCTGCTGCTCCACCACGCCATCCTTGAGCGTGATGGCCGCGCCGGGAATCGTCATGCCCAGCGCCATCAGCGCGGCGCCCTGCACTTGCGCCTCGATCGTCAGGGGATTGACGGCCAGGTTGCAATGCACGCCCGCCCATACCTGGTGCAGCTTGGGCGCGCCTTGCACCACCGACGCCGTCACCACATAGGCAACCACGGAATTGAACGATTCGTGCATGGCCACGCCCCAGGCCTGCCCCTTCGGCAGCTTCTTCTTGCCGTAGCCGGACTTGGCCACGGCCAGGTCCAGGGCGGCAATGTGGCGCGTGTGCTTGGCGTCGATCAGCTGCTTGCGGTAGGCGACGGGGTCCATCTTCGCCACGTGCGCCGCCTCGTCGATCAGGGTTTCCATGACGAAGGCCGTGTGCGTCGAGCCGACGGAGCGCCACCACAGCACGGGCACGTTCGCCTTGGCCGTGTGCACGGACAGCTTCATCGGCAGGGTGTAGGGCTCTCCCATGCCTTCGACCATGGTGCCGTCGACGCCATTTTTCACCATGAAGGCTTCGAACGGCGTGCCGGCCATGATGGACTGGCCCACGATGGTATGGTCCCAGGCGAGGATTTTCCCCTTGGCGTCGAGGCCGATCTGCGCGCGGTGCACGTGCGACGGCCGGTAGTAGCCGCCCTTGATGTCATCCTCGCGGCTCCACATCAGCTTTAACGGGCCGCCCTTGCCCGCCGCCCGGTACGCCTTGGCGACGTTGACGGCTTCGACCACGTAGTCGGACGAGGGCACGGCGCGCCGGCCGAAGCCGCCGCCGGCCATCATCGTGTGCAGGGTCACCTGCTCCGGTTTCAGGCCGGAGGTCGCCGCGATGGCCGCCTGGTCGCCCGTCTGGAATTGCGAACCCACCCACATTGTGCATTTGTCTGCCTGCAGGTCGACGACGCAATTGAGCGGCTCCATCGGCGCGTGCGCCAGGTAGGGAAATTCGTAGACGGCTTCGATCTTTTTCGGCGCCGAGGCCAGCTTGGCCATGTCGGCAGGTTTGGCGACCGTGCCCGGCGTTTTCGCCAGCGCCTTGAAGGCGGCCAGCTGCTTGTCGCTGCTGACCTTTTCCACGGCGCTCGTGTCCCATTCGATCACCAGCGCGTCGCGCCCCTGTTTGGCCGGCCAGTAGCCGTCGGCGATGACGGCCACGCCGCTGCCGCCACGGTCGGTTTTGACTTCCAGCACGTCCAGCACGCCCTTGATGGCTTTCGCCTTGCTGGCGTCGAATTTCGCCACTTTCGCGCCAAACACGGGCGGGCGCGCCACCATGGCCACTTTCGCGCCAGGCGGCTTGAAGTCGATGCCGAACTGCTGCTTGCCCGTGGATTTGGCGGCCGCATCCAGGCGTTTCACGGGTTTGCCGATGATGGCAAAGTCGCGCGGGTCCTTCAGCTTGACGGTGGCGGGCACTGGCTGGCGCATGGCCGCGTCGGCAAATTCGCCAAACGTGGCCTTTTGTCCGCCGGGGCCATACAGCACGCCCTTGGCGGCGCGCACCTGGTCGGGGCTGACTTTCCATTGCGCGGCGGCGGCGCCCACCAGCATGGCGCGCGCCTTGGCGCCGATTTCGCGGTACTGCGTAAACGAATGGGCGATGCTGCCCGAACCGCCCGTCATCTGCATGCCGTAGGCGGCATCCTTGTACTGCTCGCCGGCAGGCGCCAGCGCGCCGTGCACCAGGCTCCAGTCGGCGTCGAGTTCCTCGGCGATCAGCATGGGCAAGCTCGTTTGCACGCCCTGGCCAAATTCCAGCCGGTTCACCTGCACCGTCACCGTGTTATCGGGGGCGATGTGCAGGAAAGCGTTTGGCGCGTACACGGGCTTGGCGGGTGCGGCATCGGCCGCCTGCGCCAGCTTGCCTGCGCCTGGCAGGAAAAAGCCCAGCATCAAGCCGCCGCCGGCCACCGCGCCCGCCTTCATGAAACCGCGCCGCGACACGCCATCCGCCACGGTAACAGGCGCCGATGCCAGCGCCGCGCCCAGGGTCACCCCGCCATGCTGCAATGCTTCCTGATTCAACCATTCGATACGCATGTCGCTCTCCTCAGGCCAGGGTCTTGGCCGCGTCCTTGATGGCCGCGCGGATCCGTTGATAGGTGCCGCAGCGGCAGATATTGCCGCTCATGGCGCCGTCGATGTCGGCATCGCTGGGCGCCTTGTTGGTGCGCAGCAGCGCCGTGGCGCTCATCACCTGGCCGCTTTGACAGTAGCCGCATTGCGGCACGTCGTGCCGCACCCACGCCGCCTGCACGGCCTTGCCCACCTGGTCGTTTTCCATCGCTTCGATGGTGGTGATCTTTTGCGCGCCGACGGAGGAAATCGGCGTGATGCACGAGCGGATGGCCTGGCCGTCGAGGTGCACCGTGCAGGCGCCGCACAGCGCCATGCCGCAGCCGAACTTGGTGCCCGTCATGTTCAGGTTGTCGCGCAGCGCCCACAGTATGGGCGTGGAAGGATCGGCATCGACCTGCGTGTCGCGTCCGTTGATATTCAGGGTAATCATCTGCTGCTTCTCCTTTTTTGAATTGTTATGGCGTCTACAAACAACACTTGATGATACGACAGCGGAAAAAAGTGCAAAAAAAAGCGCGCCTTGCGAGGGCGCGCCGTCCAGCCTTCCTGGCGACAGCCCGGATTACTTAATGGTCGAGAATTTCTGTTCCAGCGTTTTCGCATCGACTGCGCCCGGAATGCGGCTGCCGTCGGCAAAGAAGATGGCAGGCGTGCCCGACACGCGCAATTGCTGGCCCAGGGCCAGGATTTTTTCATGCGGATTGGCGCAGGTAGCGGCCACCGTGGCTGGCGCCTTGCCGTTCAACATCCAGTCATCCCATGCCTTGTTGCGGTCCGGCGCGCACCAGACATTGCGCGACTTGACGATGGAGTCCGGCGACAGGATGTTGTACATGAAGGTGTAGACGGTGACGTTGTCGATTTCCTTCAGCGCGTTCTGGCGGAAGCGCTTGCAATAGCCGCAGTTCGGATCTTCGAACACGGCGATCACGCGCTTGCCATTGCCCTTGACGGTCTTCATGGCGGAATCGAGCGGCAAGTCGGAGAATTTGATGCGGTTGACTTCGTCCAGGCGCACCTTGGTCAGGTCTTGCGACGTCTTGGCGTCGAAGACGTGGCCGACGAACAGGTATTGCGCGGCCTTGTCCGTGTACAGGATGTCGCCGCCCGTGCGCACTTCGTACAGGCCGCCGTACGGCGTTTCCTTGACCGAATCGACCTTGGCGCCTTCGCCCAGGCGCGGCTCGATCAGCTTTTTGATGTTCGCTTCCGTTGGCGTTTCCGCGCCGGCGCACGACATCATCAGGCCCGAGGCCAGTACCAATGCGATTCTGCTCATTTTTATCACTATCACTTCTCCACTTGAAACGCCTGGCGGGACTCGCCTCTGGCCCGGCATCGTTATCTCTTTGACAAAACGATCGCCGCAGACCAGCTGCGGCGACCTTGAATTTTCACACCTGCCATTATCCGGCGATATCTTAAGATTCGCTGATATTTACTGATGTCCCAATGCGTGCGCGATCATTTTCCGCTTCAGGGCCGGTAATTTATCCAGCAAGTTTAATCCCAAATTGCGAACCACGCGCAACGGCTCCAGGTCGGCGCCAAATAATCGCGCCAGGCCATCGGTGGCCAGCTGCATCAACAACACGTCTTCCTTGCGCGCGCGCGCATAGCGGGCCAGCACACGCTCGTCGCCGATGCCGCGGTGCGCTTCGCGTTCGGCGATCGTCTTGACCAGCTGCGCCACGTCGGCAAAACCCAGGTTCATGCCGTGTCCCGCCATCGGGTGCACCACGTGGGCGGCGTCGCCCACCAGGGCCACGCGCGGCGCCACCATGGCGTGCGGGCGCATCAGGGTCAATGGGAAGGCGCGCACCAGCTCCGGCTGCAACGGCGTCAGCTTGCCCAGTTTGTCGTGGCAGTAGGCGGCCAGGCGCGCGGCCAGGGCGTCGGCCGATTCGGCCATCAAGGTGTCGGCCAGCGCATCGGGCGCCGACCAGACCAGCGAGACGCGGTCGCCCGGCAGCGGCAGCAGCGCGACGATGCCTTCGCTGCCCGTGAACCACTGGTGGGCCGCGCCATGGTGCGGCTTTTCGCAGGCGAAGTTGCTGACCACGCCCCGCTGGCCATAGGAGCGGTAATCGAGGCCGATATCGCACTGGCCCCGCACCCACGACTGGGCGCCATCCGCACCCACTACCAATGCGCAAGTGATGGTGTCGCCGCCATCGAGATGCACGATGGCCGAGTCGTTCGTCCATTCCAGGCGGCTGGCGCGGCCCTGCACCACGCTGACGTTCGGCGCAAATTTCAGGGCGGCGTCCAGCGCCTGGCCCAGGTTGCGGTCTTCGATGATCCACGCCAGCGTGCCCACATGGGCGCCATATGCGTCGAAACCGAGTCCGCCCGCCTGCGCGCCGTCGCCGTTGACCAGCATGGCGTCGACGGGCGCCACCCTGTCGGCCTCCAGGGCGCCCCATACCTTCAGCGACGACAGCAGCTGGTGCGCCGTGTGATTGAGCGCATACACGCGCACATCCCAGCTGGCTTCGACCGGCTTGGCGGCCGAAGGGGATGTGGGCGCAGGCGGGCTCACCGGGGATAACAGGGTGACGCTTTGTCCTGCCTGGGCAAACGCCAGCGCCGTGGTTTTCGCGATGGCGCCATTGCCGACGATGCAAACGTCGCTGTGGCTATGCATGAAGCGCCGCATGGTAGGGGGAGTGGGACTGTTCATGGAACCATTATAGCGTTTGCCCCACCCTTTTCAGATAGTCCGGAAGTACAGGACGCGTGTCCCAGATCAAGCGATGCCATGAAAGACGGGCAGCACGTGGTCCGCGATCTCCTGCATCGTCTCGGCCAGCGGGCGGCGGTTCTGCCGCAGCTGCAGGCCGATGTGCCGCACGCCGGCGTCGCGCATGGCCGTCAACTCGGCGATCAGGCCATCGCGCCCCGTGCGTGCGCCAAAACGGAAGCGCTGCAGCGGCAAGTTCGGGGCCTCGTCCAGGTCCAGGTGGATGAAGCTGACGTAGGGTTTATCTTCCCCGGCGACGGCGCGCCATTGCGCCGAGCGCCGCGCATGGTCGTCCGGCGTGCCCGGATAGGCGAGCCAGCCATCCATTTGCTCGCCTATCCAGGCGGGCGACTGCTGCGCCAGCCCTGCCACCAGCAGCGGCAAGGGCGCGGACGGCTTGGGCAGCAGGCGGATGCCGGGCGGCAGATGCGTCTCGCCCCAGTCGCGCAGCATGGCCACCTGTTCGCGGAACGCGGCGCCGCGCTGCTCGAAATCGCGGCCGAAGACGGGATATTCGACAGGACGGTCGCCGCTGGCCACGCCCAGCAGCAATCGCCCGCCGCTCAACTGATCGATGCTGGCCGCCGCTTTTAACGTCAATACAGGCTCGCGCAGGGGCAGCACCACGGCGGCCGTGCCCAGCAGGATGTTCTCCGTGATGCCGGCCAGGTAGCCAAGATAGGTAAACACCTCGAAGACCTGGGCCGCGTCGCCGAAGGACGGGTCATATAAAGGCACGTCGCGCAGCCACAGGGCCCTGAAACCGAGGCGGTCGGCCAGCTTTGCCAGCGCCGCATGCTGTTGCAGGTCCGGTTCGCCCGGCACGCGGCCGGACGCCGCATTCGCCTGGCGTCCCGTGGACGACCAGTCATTATCGAGCGGCAGTTCCAGCCCGATGCTGAAACCGCCCTGCCCGAGCTTCGTCATGGCGCCCATATCAGTCCCACTGCGGCGCCAGGCCGTCCGGGTTGGCCAGGCGTTCGCCACGCTCCAAGGTCGCCATCTGCGCCATCTCGTCCGGCGACAGGGTGATGCGCTGGAAATGCAGGTTCGCTTCCAGGTTGGCCCGTTTGGTGGACGACGGGATCACGGCAAAGCCCTGCTGCAGCGACCAGCTCAGGGCCACTTGCGCCGGCGTCACGCCATGTTTTACCGCGATGGCCATGATGACGGGATCGACGACCACCTTGCCGTACGCGAGCGGCATGTAGGCCGTGATGTGGATGCCCTGGCGGCGCGCGAAATCGATGACGGTGCGGTTTTGCAGGAAGGGGTGGATCTCGACCTGCTGCGTGGCGATTTCCTTGGCTCCCACCGCAGCGATGGCTTGCTGCAGCTGCGCATTCGTGAAATTCGATACGCCGATGGCTTTCGTCAGTCCCTGCGCCTTGGCGTCCGCCAGCGCCGCCATGTACTCGGCGACGGGAATGGCGTCCTGCGGCGACGGCCAGTGGATCAGGGTCAGGTCCAACTGCTCCAGCTGCAGCTTGTGCAGACTGTCCTTCAGGCTGGGAATCAATTTGTCGCGCTGCAGGTTCTCGATCCAGATCTTGGTGGTGACGAACAGTTCGTCGCGCGGGACGGGGCTGGCGGCGATCGCCTGGCCCACTTCGGCTTCGTTGCCGTAGATTTGCGCCGTGTCGATATGGCGGTAGCCGACGTCGAGGCCCGTGGTGACGGAATCGATGACGACCTGGCCCTGCAGGCGGAAGGTGCCCAGGCCGATTTCAGGGATGGCGGTGCGGTTTGTGGTGGCGTTCATGCGGTAATCCTCTCAAGTCAATGTCGATGGCCACACTATGCGCCCATCCTTTGTTGAGAAAAATACCGCTGATATCAAATCATATTTGACCCACAAGCAAGTAAGGCCATGCCCATGCAGGAAATCGGGGAAAAGTCGCAGCCGGCTCTTGCATTCCCGTTTTGGTCTGCTATAATTCGCCACCTTGGCCTGGTAGCTCAGTCGGTAGAGCAGAGGATTGAAAATCCTTGTGTCGGTGGTTCGATTCCGCCCCGGGCCACCAAGAATTCGTTTTACATTCAAAAACGCCACCTTCGGGTGGCGTTTTTGTTTATGGACTGTCTATACAACACGCAGGCCGTTTCCGGCCCGCAACCACTCCCCCGGCGCCGTCAGCGCCGGGCAAACATCCCTCTTACCACATCAAATCATCAGGAATCTGGAACGCCGCATACGGATCGTCCTCGTCCACTTCCGTGCTGGCCTGTTTCACGCGCACGACGATGGCGGGGTCGCGTTCGGCGATCTTGTCGGCGATGATGCGCGGCACCAGTTCCACGGCGCCGTTCAAGCAGATGATGACCAGGCGGCCCGCCACCAGGTGGGCTTGCACGGCGGCCGTCACGTAGATGCGCTCGATCTTGTTATTAAATGTAAAGTTGTACGGCACGTCGCCGTTGTTGCCCTTGCTCTGGCGATTCTTTTGCACCATTTGCGCGATCTGCGCCACGATGGCCTTCTGGTTGGCGGCCGCGTCGCGCTGGGCGTTCAGTTCGCGCGCCCGCTCGGCATTCTTGCGCTGGGTCTCGAGCGCGGCCAGGCGCACCTCGTCGACGCTTTGCGTGCCGCTCTTGCGCTCGTCCTTTTTCTGCTTGCTCTTGTCCTGGTTGGCCAGCTTGACCTTCTTCTTGTCGACCAGGCCGGCCTTTAAAAACTGCTCTTGCAACGAGACCATAACTACTCCGTATTGAGGGTGCGCCGGCCAAGGCAGCGGCATCGGCCGGTGGAAAGACGCTAGCATAGCAAAAAACAGGGGCGCTGCCGCCGCAACATGGCTGCCCGGGCCAACTGGCGGGCGCCTTCTGCCTGCCAGTAACAAAAAGACACACTCGAGTGGAAATTTTGTTGATAAATGTCATATAGTTAGTTACGTTTTGCATATCGGCATTCTCTGCCGATTGCATCGCCCCCTTCCACCGACTGCGTCTACAAGGATTTGCCATGAAACAATTAATCGCCCTCTGCATCGCCGCCGCGTTTGCCAGCACCGCCTTTGCCGCCGCACCGGAAGCGGCGCCCGTCGCCAAGACGGCCCAACAATCGAAGATGACGACCTGCAATGCGGACGCCGCCGGCAAGAAAGGCGATGAACGCAAGACCTTCATGAAGGAATGCCTGAGCGCCAAGCCGGCACCGGCCATGACGCAGCAAAACAAGATGAAAGCGTGCAATGTCGACGCCAAGGACATGAAGGGCGATGCCCGCAAGGCCTTCATGAAGGAATGCCTGAGCGCGCCGAAGAAATAAGCGCCTCGCCTGTTTGCCCCACAACGCCAGCGTCGACGCTGGCGTTTTTTTTACGGCGATGCGTACGCCTGCATGAGGCGGTCAAGGAAACCGAACAGCTGGCCGTTCATGGCGTGCCAGTCGTGGCTGCGCAAGACCGCTGGCGGCTGCACGAAGCGGTGCGGCTCCAGCATGGCCAGTTCGGCTTCCGACGCGGCGATCAGCAATTCGACCACCTCCGGCGTGAACTCCATATGGCACTGGAAGCCGTACACCAGCTTGCCGTATTCGATGATCTGGCGGGGGCAACCTTCGCTACAGGCGATGACCGTCGCGCTGTCGGTCAGGCCCGGCATGTCGCTATGCCAATGTCCGGTTTCCAGCACCTCGCCGAAATGGGCAAACTTGTCGTTCGCCCGCCCTTCCGCCGTCAGCATGACGGGAAACTTGCCGATCTCCTTTTCAGGGCTGTGCGCCTGGCGTGCTCCCAGGGCTGCGCCTATCAGTTGCGCCCCCAAACAGACGCCGACGACCGCCTTGCCCGCCGCCGCACATGCGGCAATCAGGGCCTGTTCGGCCGCGGCGTCGAAATGCGGGCATTCCTCGCGCGTCGTCGACGGCGACTGCGGCCCGCCCATGACGACCAGCAGGTCGATGTCCGCGATGGACGGGGGCAGCGGCTCATGGGCATGGACGCGGGAATACGTGGCCGCGTAGCCGCGCTCGCGCACCCATGTCTCGTAGGCGCCCGGTGCCTCGAACGCTTCATGCACGATGAAATGGACTTTCATGATGTTCCCTTTCTGTGACGAGGAATTAAGAAACTATGGCCGGCCCAGCACCTGGGCCAGCACGCCGGCGAACGCCTGCGCGCCCGCTTCATCGATGCTCGACACGGTGATCCGCAATCCCTGCGCCGGCGCCTGCACGCCGAACGCTTCACCGCCGCGCACCAGCCAGCCATGCCTGGCCAGCGCCAGCACGGCCGCCTGGCTGCTGCCCGGCAGCGGCAGCCACAGGTTCAAGCCATCGGCGGGACTGGCGCAAACGAGGCCTTGCGCCGCCAGCGCATCGGCCAGGATGCCGCGGCGGCGCGCATAGTCTGCGCGGGCCAGGGCCACCTGCGCCAGCACGTCCGGCGACGACAGGCAGGCGCTCACGGCATCCTGCAAGAGATGGCTGACCCAGTTCGTGCCGGGCGCCAGGCGCAGGCGCAGGCGGCGGGCGGTCTGTCCGTCGCTGGCGACGACGGCCAGGCGCAGGTCGGGGCCGAAGATCTTGGACACCGAACGGACCAGCGCCCAGCGCCGGGCGGCAGGGGGAATCACGTCCCGGTAGCCGGCGACGGACAGCAGCGAGAAATGGTCGTCAACGATGACCAGCACGTTAGGGTAGGCGGCAAGCACGGCGCGCAGCTGAGCCGCGCGTGCCGCGCTCAGGCTGCAGCCGGTCGGATTGTGCGCGCGCGGCGTCACGATGACGGCTTGCGCGCCTTGCGCCAGCGCCCGTTCCAGCGCCCCGGCCTGCATCCCCTCCGCATCGACCGCCACGCCAACGGCGTGCAGCCCCGCGATGCGCAAGGTGTTGATGCTGCTGACGAAGCAGGGGTCTTCCACGGCCACCTTGTCGCCCGCGACCAGGTACGCGCCCAGCAGGCGCTCGACCGCATCGACCGCCCCATTCGTCAGGGTGACGTCGAGCCCTTCCGGGCAATCGCCGGCCAGCCAGCGCCGCGCCAGGGCTTCCAGCGCCGGGTCCAGCGTGGCCTCGCCATACAGGCGCGGGCGGTAGGGCTTGCGCGCCAGGGCCGCGCCGATATCGGGCAGCCAGGCCAGGTTCGGATTGCCGCCGCCCAGGTCGGCCAGCGGCGAGCCGGGCAGCAGGCCTTCCTGCTCGCCGGGATCGCGCTGCGCGCGGATGGCCGTGCCCAGGCGCCCTTGCGTGACCGCGATCCCGGCCGTCACCAGGCGCTTGTACGCCAGCGACACGGTATTGCGGTTGACGCCCAAGGTCGCCGCCAGCTCGCGCACGGTCGGCAGCGCCTGGCCCGGCGGCAGTTCGCCCGCCTGCGTCAGCGCGCGGATGCTGTCGAACAGCTGCGCCGCGGTTTTCCCCTTCATCTTCATGATGGTCTCAGACATGATATATTTTGGCATAGGACAATCATACATCACTGCGGCGACTCCTGCCGCTTATAAGGCTGACACAAGGCTGACACATGAACAATGACACTCCCCTGCCCACTCCCACCATGCACGCACAGCATGGGCGCTGGCCGCAGGCCGTTTCCGTGGACGACTTCCGCCGCAATCTGGCGGCGGTGCATGCGCGCATGGCGGCCGCATGCCAGCGGGTCGGGCGCGATCCGGCCGGCGTGCGCCTGCTGCCCGTCAGCAAGACCAAGCCCGAGGCGAGCCTGCGCCTGGCCTATGCCGCGGGTTGCCGCCTGCTGGGGGAAAACAAGCCGCAGGAAGCGGGCCGCAAGTGGGAAGCGATGGCGGACCTGGCCGACCTGCAATGGTCGGTGATCGGCCATTTGCAGACCAACAAGGCCAAGCTGGTGGCGCGCTTTGCCAGCGAGTTCCAGGCCCTCGACAGCCTGCGCGTGGCCGAGGCGCTGGAACGGCGCCTGCAAGCGGAAGGGCGCGGGCTCGACGTATTCGTGCAAGTGAACACGTCGGGCGAAGCCAGCAAGTACGGCTTGCCGCCGGACGAAGTGGCTGCCTTCCTGCGCCAGCTGCCCGCCTTCCCGGCGCTGCGGGTGCGCGGATTCATGACATTGGCCCTGTTGTCGGCGGAAGCGGAGCGCGTGCGCCGCTGCTTCGTGCTGCTGCGCGAACTGCGCGACCGGCTGCGCCAGGACGCCCCGCCTGGCATCGGCCTCGACGAGCTGTCGATGGGCATGTCCGGCGATTATGAAATCGCCATCGAAGAAGGCGCCACCGTCGTGCGGGTCGGCCAGGCCATCTTCGGCGCGCGGGACACGCCGGACAGCCACTACTGGCCCACGGCGCAGACGGAGTAGGCGGCCCGACGCGCCCCGCAGGTAGCCGCGCAGTCAACCATGCCGAATGATCAAGATGACATGCATAAAGATAGCGCGTAATATTTTTACCATACTGCTCAGCTCGGCAGCACAGCTCCTGGGGAAAGGACGGCAGCGTGGCCGCGTCAAACGATCTCGCGCACTGGCGCGGACAGATTTTTTCGCGCCTGCTGCAGGTGGTGTTGCTGCTTGGCATCATCACCGCCACTCCCAGCGCCTTGCTGGCGGCGCGCGAAGCTATCTGGTCCATAGTCGCCCTCGACGTGCTGGCCATCGGCTGGGTCGGTCTCATCTGGCATCTGCGCGCCATGCCCTACCGCTGGCGCGTGTGGCAATTCCTCATCGTCGCCTACCTGGTGGGCGTGGGCCTGCTGTTGAAAATCGGCCCCGTCAGCCAGATATACATGATGCTCATGCCCGTGCTGGCGGCCCTGCTGCTGGGGATGCGGCCAGCCTTGTCGACCCTGGCCCTGACTTCGCTGACCATCTTTTTCCTCGGCTTGCATCCCGACGTCGCCCTGCACGTGCAGGGCGTGCCCGACTCCCCCGTGCTGCGCGCGCTGATCGTGGCCCTGAACTTCCTGTTCATCGCCGCCGTGCTGACCCTGTCCTGCGCCTTCCTGCTGCGCCACCTGGAACGCAGCAGCCAGGCCCTGTCGCAGCTGAACGCCGACCTGCGCTTGACGGCCACGGCGCTGGCCCGCCTGAACGACATGGTGATGCTCGCCGAAGTGACCGATGCCCCCGGCGGTGCGGCGCCGGCCACGCGCATCATCTTCGTCAACGACGCCTTCGAGCGCAGCAGCGGCTATGCGCGCGCCGAGGTGCTGGGCCGCAGCCTGCTGTTCCAGCAGGGTCCCGCCACCGATGCGGGCGAACTGGCGCGCGTCGCCGCCGCCATGGCCAATGCCCAGCCGGCCAGGGCGGAATTGCTCAATTACAACAAGGCCGGCAAGGCGTACTGGGTCGAAGCGGAACTGGCGCCGTTCACGGATGCGGACGGCAAGCAGACGCACTGGGTGGCCGTCGAGCGCGAAATCGACGAGCGCAAGAAATCGGAAGCGGACATCCACCGCCTGGCTTTCTACGACGTGCTGACGGGCCTGCCCAACCGGCGCCTGCTGATGGACCGCATCGGCCACCTGCTGGCCGCCGCGCCGAGAGGAAATACAATCAGCGCGCTGATGTTCATCGACCTCGACCACTTCAAGCACATCAACGATGCGCGCGGCCACGCCACCGGCGACGCGCTGCTGCGCCTGGCCGGCGAACGGCTGGCGCAGCTGATGCGCAAGGCCGACACGGTGGCGCGCATCGGCGGCGATGAATTCGTCGTGCTGCTGGCGCACCTGGCCGAAGACCTCGACAGCGCCGCCCGCGCGGCGGCCCAGGTGGCCGAGAAAATCCGCGCCGCCATCGCGCGCGACTTCGATATCGACGGGCAGTCCTATCATTGCAGCGCCAGCATCGGCGTGACCCTGCTGCCGAAAGCGGGCCAGCAGGCGCACGACCTGCTGCGCGAAGCGGACATCGCCATGTACCGCGCCAAGGCGGAAGGACGCAACGGCATCGCCTTCTTTGAAGCGGCCATGCAGGCGGGCGTGGAACGCCGCCTGACCCTGGAACGGGCGCTGGCGCGCGCCCTCGATGCCCATGCACTGTGCATGCACGTGCAGCCGCAGGTCGACCGCCATGGCCGGGTGACGGGCGCCGAATTGCTGATGCGCTGGCCGCAGGCGGACGGCAGCCATATCGCGCCCGGCATCTTCATTCCCATCGCCGAGGAATCGGGGCTGATCGTCCGGCTCGGGCACTGGGCCCTGCGCGAGGCGTGCCGCGCCGCCGCCATGCTGGCGCGGGCCGGGCAGCCCGTCGCCCTGTCCGTGAATGTCAGTCCGGCCCAGTTTCGCCAGCCCGATTTCGCCGCCCGCGTGCAGGCGGCGCTGGCCGAACACGGCACGCCGGCCGGCGCCCTGATCCTGGAACTGACGGAAGGCCTGCTGATCGACCAGCGCGACGCCTCGCTGGCGCGCATGCGCGAACTGGCGGCCCTGGGCATCCGCTTTTCCATCGACGATTTCGGCACCGGCTATTCCAGCCTCGCCTACCTGACCTCGATGCCGCTGTACGAACTCAAAATCGACAAGCGCTTCATCGACGACACGCCGCACGATGCGCGCGACACGGCCATCGTGCAAGCGATACTGGCCATGGCGCGCCACCTGGGCTTGCGCGTGGTGGCCGAAGGCGTGGAAACGCAGGAGCAGGCCGACTTCCTGCTCGCCCACGATTGCGACGGCTTGCAAGGCTACCTATATGCGCGGCCCATGCCGCTGAACGACTTTCCCGGCTGGCTGGCCCGGTATCAGGCTTAGCTTTCCGACATTTCCTGCACGAAACTCCTCCGCTAGAATACCGGCCTCATAGCCTGTACCTTCACCATCCCCTTTGATTAAAGTGATCCCCGATGCGTCTGGTTCTTCCCCTGCTGCCGCTCCTGCTGCTCTCTCTGCTCCCCGCCGCCCATGCGGCCCCATCCACCGCACCCACGCCCATCACCCTGGACCAGGCCATGGCCGATCCCGACTGGATCGGCACGCCCATCGAAGCGGCATGGTGGGGCTGGAATGGCCAGCTCTACTACAAGCAGAAACGCCTCGGCTCGCCCCTGCGCGACACCTATCAATTGCCGGGCGCGAACGCCAAATTCAATAGCGGCAAGAAGGTCGACGATGCGCAGCTGGCCAATCTCGACGGCCAGCACATGGTGGTCAACCGGGCCGGCACGCGCGCCATCCTGCTGCGCAACGGCGACTTGTTCGAGCGCGACCTGAAAAGCGGCGCCTTGATCCAGATCACGCGCGGCGTGTCCGCCATCAGCGACCCGCAATACTCCGCCGACGGCGGCGCCGTGCAATACCGCAGCGGCACAGACTGGTTCAGCTGGAACCGGCTTGACCGCCTGAGCGCCCCCGTCGCCCTGTTGCGCGCCGTCAAGGACCCGGACGCCAAGCCGGAAGCGGACGCCCTGCGCGAACTGCAGCTGCGCCTGATCGTCAACCTGGCGCGCCAGAAGGAAGACCGCGACGCCAGCCGCGAACGCCGCCATGAAGAGCGCCGCCTGGACGCCACGCGCGCGCCGGAACCGATCTACCTGGGCGACAAAGTCACCATTTCCGGCAGCGCCCTGTCGCCGGACGGCCGCTGGCTGCTGTTCGTCACGCAGGACAAGGCCGCCGAAAAGGGCAAGCTGGGCAAACTGGCCCGCTACGTCACGGAAACGGGCTATCCGGAAGCAGACGACGAGCGCACGCGCGTGGGCCGCAACATGCCGATCGCGCAAAGCCTGAAACTGGCCGACCTGCGCACGGGCCAGGTGCGCGACATCGCCTTCGATAACCTGCTCGGCATCGCCGCCGACCCGCTGGCCGCCATGCGCGCCGAACAGAAGCTGCCGCCGCTGAAAGGCAACCGTGCCGTGCGCATCGACGCCCAGCGCGACGGTATCGCCTGGACCGACGACGGCGGCAAGGCAGCCGTGCGCATCCGCGCCATCGACAACAAGGATGGCTGGCTCGCCAACGTCGACCTGGCCAAGGCCGCCCTCGTGCCCGTGCACCGCATCAGCGACATGGCCTGGGTCAACCGCCGCGCCGACGAATTCGGCTGGCTGCCCGACAACGCCACCCTGTGGTATCTGTCCGAGGAAAGCGGCTACGCCCACCTGTACACGAAAACGGGCGCGGCCCCGGCGCGCGCCCTGACCAGCGGCCAGTGGGAAGTGAGCGCCGTCGAATGGAGCCGCGACGGCAAAACCGCGTATTTCATGTGCAACCGGCAGGCGCCAGGCACGTATGAAGTGTGCGCCAGCACGACCAAGGAGGGCGGCGCGCGCGAAGTGACGAATTTGAAAGGCGTGGAAAACTTCGGCTTATCGCCCGATAACGGCAAGCTGCTGCTGCGCTATTCCACCAGCTACATGCCAGCCCAGCTTGCAACCGTTGCCGTTACGGGCGGCAAGGCCAATATCCTGACGGATACGCGCAGCGACGCCTTCAAGGCGCGCAGCTGGGTCATGCCGGAACTGGTGCAAGTGCCATCCACGCATGGCGCGGCGCCGATCTGGGCCAAGCTGTACCGCCCGGCCCAGCTGGAAGCGGGCAAGAAATATCCCATCGTCATGTTCGCGCACGGCGCCGGCTACCTGCAGAACGTGACCGAGCGCTACCCCGTCTACTTCCGCGAACAGATGTTCCACAACCTGCTGGTGGAGCAAGGCTACATCGTGCTCGACGTCGATTACCGCGCCTCGCTCGGCTACGGCAGCGCCTGGCGCACGGCCATCTACCGCCAGATGGGCCATCCGGAACTGGAAGATTTCATCGACGGCGCCAACTGGCTGGCAGCCCGGCACCAGGGCGACATCAAGAACGTGGGCATCTATGGCGGCAGCTATGGCGGCTTCATGAGCCTGATGGCCCTGATGCGCGCGCCGGAAATCTTCAAATCCGGCGCCGCGCTGCGTCCCGTCACGGACTGGACCACCTACAACCACGAGTACACGGCGAATATCCTGAACACGCCGGACGTCGATCCGCAAGCGTATAAAATCTCGTCGCCGATCGAATACGCCGACAAACTGACGGGCAATCTCTTGATCGCCCACGGCATGATCGACGACAACGTGTTTTATCAGGATTCCGTACGCCTGTCGCAGCGCTTGATCGAGCTCAAAAAGGATAACTGGGAAATGGCCAGCTACCCGATGGAGCGCCACGGCTTCGTGCAGCCGGAAGCGTGGTATGACGAGTACCGCCGCATTTATCAGTTGTTCCAGAGAACATTGAAATAAACCCCAATGCCCGCTTGATGCGGGCATTTTTCATGGACTCATTCAGTCAAACGGCACGGGCCGCGGCGTTGTATCCGACGATGGCGACAGGATCGGCAGCACGATGTGCGGCTGCTTGCCCGTCAGGGTTTTCAGGAAGGCCACCAGCTTGCCATTTTCATCGGGCGTGAAGGTGCGGCCCAGCTGCAAGCGGCCCATCACGTCGACGGCTTGCGTCAGGGTTGCCGCTTCGCCATCGTGGAAATAGGGATACGTCAGCTCCACGTTGCGCAGGGTCGGCACCTTGAAATTGAAGCGGTCCGCATCCTTGCCCGTCACGGCCGAGCGCCCCTCCGCCGTCATCGCCGTCTTGTACGGCTCGACGACGCCCATCTTCTGGAAGGTGTTGCCGCCCACGGCGGGGCCGTTATGACAGGCGATACAGCCGCTCGATTTGAACAGCTGGTAGCCGGCCAGCTCGTCTTTCGTCAACGCGCTTTTCTTGCCCATCAACCATTGATCGAAGCGGGAACCGGGCGTCACCAGCACCTCTTCAAAGGCGGCGATGGCGCGCGTGACTTGCTCGATGGTCAGCTTATCCTGGCCAAACACTTGCCTGAATTCCGCGCGGTAGGCGGGAATCGAGGCCAGCACGTCGATGGCAAGCTCATGCGTAAAAGCCATCTCGCCGGGATTGGCGATGGGGCCGCCCGCCTGCTCCTGCAAATCCTTGGCGCGGCCATCCCAGAATTGCGCCACGTTCATGCTGGAATTGAGCACGGTGGGCGAATTGATGGGTCCGCGCTGCCAGTTGTGGCCGATCGACGTCTTGATGTTGTCCGTGCCGCCCATGCTCAGGTTATGGCAACTATTGCAGGAAATAAAGCCCGAGCGCGACAGGCGCGGATCGAAAAACAGTTTCTTGCCCAGCTCGACCATGGCCGGATTGGCCACCTTGGCGGCGGTGATCGGCTGGATCGGTTCCTTGTCGGCGGCGTGCAGCACGTTGCCGAAAGTCAGGCTGGCGATGAAGAGGAAGGGGGATAAGGTGCGGCGCATAGTCTAACTCCTGGAAACATTCCCGAATCGGCGGCACGCGCCGGCGCGGGAATGCAGCGCACCGGCCCGGTTGCCACCCGTACATCGCTGGTTGGATGTTGATTTATATTAACTTTGACTAGTTAATAAGGAAAATGACCGGGATCAAGGTTCTGCCCAAGTACGAATCGCGCTTGCCATTTACGCAAGCGTGGCACATGATGAGCGCATGCAAACGCCAACCTACTCCGCCCTGCTGCGCGCCGCGTGCGCCAGCTTCCTGCTGCTGGCCGCCAGCGCCTGCGGCAGCGCCCCCACGCAAGATGATGCGCCACCCGCCCCCGGCAATGCCGGCTTGCTGGCGCAGATCCAGGCGGAAGTGGGCGCCGCCGCGTGCGATTCCACCCAGCAATGCCAGACCATCGCCATCGGCGCCAAGGCTTGCGGCGGCCCCGAGCGCTATCTGGCGTGGTCCAGCAAAAGCAATGACGGCAAGAAACTCAAGGCCCTGGCCCAGGCGCAAGCCGAGGCAAGCCGCAAGCAGCAGCAGGCGGACGGCATGATGTCGACCTGCTCCATCATCACGGACCCGGGCGCCACTTGCCAGGCAGGGCGCTGCGTGCTGCAAAAGAGCGGCCTGGGCGGCAGCTCGGCCATGTAAAAAAGCCGCCGATTCAGCGGCCTATAAGGTTCTGCAACGCGTCAGGACTGCAATTGCAAGGTCTTGACGATCTTGCTTTCCACCTTCTCGCCCGCGCCCGACATGGCATTCTTGCTTTCCTTGCGCAGGAGCAATAAATGGTCGCCGCTGACGCCATACTGGCGCGTCTCGTCCGTCTTTTGCGTAAAGCTGATGACGACAAAGGCGCGCCCGCTCACATCCACGTGGAAATGGCTGGCCAGCGGCGTGCCGTCCGCCGCGATCCACACATCGAGGCCGCCTTCGAACTTCTTCACATACTTGCGGTCTTTCTCAGGCACCTTGTCGAGCGACAAGGTAAAGCTGAGCAGGCGCGCCGGCTTGCCCTTGTAGCTATCCATTTTTTCGCCGCTGAACACGGCTTCCTCGATTTCGCGCGACAGGGTGTCCGCCGCCGACACCATGGAGCGCAGCTCCGTCGCCTTCATTTCCCCCAGCGCAAAGCCGATCGGCGCCTTGGCCTTCGGATCCTTCACCTTGGCGCGCTGCTCGGCCTCCACTTTCACCAGCACCTCCTTGCTGTACAGCACTTGCAAGCCCGCCGGCCCACCCTCGACCGCCACCGTGGCCTGGCCGCTATCCTCTTCCACCGCCTTGCCCTCGCCTTCGCGCCGCCAGGTTTTCGATTCGACCTGCGCCTTGATCGGCATCTGCCCCTGCAAGCGCGCCAGCGCCGCGTTCAACTCGGCCAACCCGTCGGCCCGCGCCGCGCCGCACAACAAACCGAACAAGCCCGCCACCGCCAGGCCTTGCACTCCAATACGTCGCTGCATCGCCACATCCCTTTCGGTCATACAAGGATGCCAAAACACCATGTTTTGGCCATCTGTTGCATTTGAACACAGCCAGCTCTGGTCAGGTGGAAAGTCTTTCTGCTATAATTCGCCGCCTTGGCCTGGTAGCTCAGTCGGTAGAGCAGAGGATTGAAAATCCTTGTGTCGGTGGTTCGATTCCGCCCCGGGCCACCAAGAATAAAAAAACGCCACCTTCGGGTGGCGTTTTCTTTTGTCCGGCACCGCCGTTCCCCCTCTGGCAAAACCATACGCGTGACTTTTTTCTGTCGCCGCCGAACCCATTGTGCGAGAATGCCCCTCCCCACTGGATGGTGCGCATGATGATCAGACTCGCCGCAATCGCAACTGGAATGACACTGCTGCTGGCAGCTTGCAAGCCCGCGGCCACGGCGCCCGCGCATGACATTCCTGCGGCAATGCGCCAGACCGCGACCACCCTGCTGCAGTCGAAACTGCTGCACGCGGCCTCGATAGCCGTCGTTTATCGCGGCCAGGAGTTCATCCTGCATCAAGGCGAGCTGGAGACAGGCAAGGCCAATCCGCCCAACGATACAACGCTGTATGAAATCGGTTCAGTCAGCAAAACCTTTGCCGGCCTGCTGCTGGCGAACGCGGTGCTCGATGGGAAGGCGGCGCTCGACGATCCCATACAAAAATACCTGCCCGCCGCCTACCCGAACCTGCAGTCGCAGGGGCAGCCCGTGCGCTTGCGCCATTTGATCACGCACACCAGCAATATGCCGGGCATGCTGCCATTGCAGGTGAACACCGTATTGCAGGATTTCACGGCACACGCCACGCCGGCAAAGCTCAACGCAGCCTATGCCAACTATGGACAACCCCAATTCTGGCAGGACTTGCATACAGTCAACATCAACGGTCCGCTGGGCAAGGACTACGCCTATTCCAGCGCCGGCACCGAACTCGTTGCGCACGCGCTCGAAACCATCTACGGCACGCCCTATGAAGTGCTGCTCACGCAATTTCTCGCGCGCGAAGCCGGCATGCACGATACCAGGCTGAGAATCGCAGCCAAGGATGCCGGCCGGCTGGCACCCGGCTACCACAGCGACAATCCCGTCATCACGACACCGATGCCGCAACTGCCCTGGGGGGCCGCCGGCAACCTGAAGTCGACCATGCCGGATATGGCGAAATACCTGCGCCTGCAATTGAGCGCCCATCGCGCCGTCGTTGAATCGCACAAGCCGCTGCTACGCTTTCAGGATGACTTCAGCATTGCCTATTTCTGGAACATCGGCACGAATCGCCAACTGGGCACGCATTACGTCCACCATGGCGGCGTGCCGCGTGCGCAAGGCTACGCCTACATCGTTCCCGAATATCAGCTCGGGGTCTACATCATCACCAACCAGAGCGGCGACGCTACCGCCGGCGCCATGGAAAGCGCGCTGGCGCATATCTTCGACACCGTGGCATCCATGGAAAGCGCGCAGTAGACCGGGCCTTGTTTGGCAAACCTTTGTGCCGCTGCTTCGATTCCGCCCCGGGCCAGCAAGAATGCAGCAGTACTGATCAAGACGCCACCTTCGGGTGGCGTTTTTGTTTGCTGGCGCCGAAAACAATAATGCCGTGTGACAATATGACTTAAGTTACAATCATGCAATTTTATAAACCCCATTCCCATGACTCATTTGCGTTTTGTTTCAGCGACCAGCTTATTGCTCGCCTTGAGCGCCTGCGGCGGCGGCAGTACTTCACCGACATCGCCTCCCGCTCCACCCCCGACACCGCCAACGCTGCCAACGCCCCTGCCGCCCGAGGTCAGCGCCGTTTCGCCGGCCAAAGCCAACATCGGCATGGTCACCACGTTTACTGTTACCGGCAGCAATCTGACGGACAAGATGCAGTTTGCGTTGACGGACTGCGCAGGCATCGCCGAGCTCAGCGGGGGTAGCAGCACGCAGCGTCAATTCAGCTGCACACCGACCGGGCAATCGGGAACGCGCCAGGGTGCCGTGTCCGCGAGCGCCGGCGCCGCATCGCCATTGCACAAGCTCTCCGTCGACTATCAGGCGATTGCCGCATTCGTCACCAGCCTGAATTGGCGCTACGCCGCCCTCAAATCCGATGGCACACTCTGGGGCTGGAACCCTCTCCAGCCCATGCCGGTCAAGATCGGCGACGGCTACGCCGATGTTGCAGTCAGCATCGCTGCCACCCTGGCCATCAAGAAAGACGGCTCGCTTTGGAGCTGGGGCAACAGCAATGACGCAGGCATCCAGGGCAATGGCACGAGCGGCTCAAACGCCACTCCCGTGCAGATCGGCAGCGATTTCCTCAAGGTCGTCGTCAAAGGCGAGAGAAGCGTCGCCGGCGAAAACGCCGAAGCCCTGAAAAAAGACGGCAGCCTGTGGGTCTGGGGCGCGCGTAGCCTGCAGCAACCCAACACCATCGAACCGGAGCTGACGCCGCGCATGATAGACACGGGTTACGTGGATATCGCCCGTGGCAGTGGCGGGGCGTCGCTGGGCCTCAAGCGCGACGGCTCGGTATGGACATGGACGCAGAATCTGGCCGACCAGCCATTTACACCGGTCAAGATCGCGGATGGCTATATGGCGATTGCCACCAGCTACGATGCGGTCTATGGCTTGAAGGCGGACCATTCGCTGTGGAACTGGGGCGGCAACGCGCCCAACCAGTCGCCCGCCGCCACGCCCACTGCCGCCACGCCAGTCAAGGTGGGAGATGGCTTCGTCAGCATCTCGGCAGGCACTTATTATGCGCTTGCCGTCAAGTCCGACGGCACCTTGTGGGCAGGCGGCGATGGCAACAACGGCCAGTTCGGCGATGGCCAATTCAATCGCGGTGCCTTCCGGCAAGTCGGTACCGGGATTGCCGCCGCATGGGCTGGCAGCGCATGCTCCTTCATCCAGAAGACCGATGGCAGCTTGTGGGCGGCAGGCTTCTGCGACCTGGGGGATGGCAAATATGCGCGCTACATGCTCACGCCGGAACCCGTCACGCTGTAATTTTTCCTACTGCCCATCCGGGTCACCATCCTGGATTTAAGTGACATCAAAGGCCCGGCTCTGGCACAGCCATGGCCGTTTCAAGGCGGCGCCAGCACAGGCATAACTATTGAGAATGGACAAGTTCGATGAGGCCTCTGGCACTTGTATTTAGCGCGTGTGTGCTCGTTGCATGCGGTGGCGGAGGCGGTGGTGGCGACTCCCCGCCGGCCCCTGCCGCCCAGGCAGATTTGACCGTCAAATAAGCGTGCCAGGCAGCACCAGGCCCTCAGTCGCGGTGCTGCCACTCCAATCTGAACAGCTACAGCAACCTTCGGGTTGGCTGTTTGTCCTTGCACAAAACCTCCACCCCACCCGCCGCTATGTACGCAAACGTACGGACTGCGGCTGTCCAAAAGCCCATGCTGCAGGCAGACCACATCCCTTCCCGCCGCCAGCGCCCTGCGCGACACGGCGCAACGGCTACCTGATCCGATTCTCTCCGTCATACCGCCATGCGAAACTCGCGCCCGACGCCGTCGAGCCGTTCCGTACATCACGGCACACTGCCAAAGGATGCATCATGAAAACTACCCTGATATTGCTCGCGCTCGCCTCTACCCTCGCCCTGACCGCTTGCCAGCGCGAAGCGCCACCCGCGCCTACCGTCGTACAAGTCGTTCCCGGCCCTGCCGGCGCGCCTGGTCCTGCCGGCGCTACCGGTGCCAAGGGCGCCGAAGCCCCTGCCGGTGCGACGGGTGCCACCGGCGCCAAGGGCCAGACCGGCGACAGCGGCATGCAAGGCAACGATGGCGTCAAGGGCGACGCTGGTGTTGCCGGCGATGAAGGCGCCAAAGGCGACACGGGCGCCAAGGGCAAGACGGGCGACACGGTGATTGTTGTTCCGCAACGCTAATACGCCTCGCGCCAGACACCACAACGCCAACCCCTGCGGTTGGCGTTGTGCGTATGCGCAGTACCGCACAGTAACATCGGCCGCATCGGCCTACCCTGTAGTTATTACACAGGGAGATATCGCATGCTGACGATCATACTGATGCTGGCCCTGCTGGGCCTGGCTTTACTGTTTGCGCCCGGCCCCGTGCGCCGCGCCTTGCTTGCGCCGCACCTGCTCGCGCTGTTCAAGCGCATCTTGCCGACCATGTCCGAGACGGAACGCGATGCGCTCGAGGCGGGCACCACGTGGTGGGATGCGGACCTGTTTTCCGGCCGGCCCGACTGGCCCAAGCTGCTGGCGTACGGCCGTGCCATGCTCACCGCCGAGGAGCGCCACTTTCTCGAGCACGACGTCGAACGGCTGTGCGAACTGGTCAACGACTGGGAAACGCAGCAGGCGCAAGACTTGCCGCAGCAAGCGTGGGACTACATGAAAAGCCAGGGTTTCCTCGGCATGATCATCCCGAAACAATACGGCGGCAAGCAATTCTCCGCCTACATGCATTCGCAAGTGGTGATGAAGCTGTCGAGCCGCTGCTCGGCCCTGGCCGTGACCGTGATGGTGCCCAATTCGCTGGGGCCGGCCGAACTGCTGTTGCACTACGGCACCGAAGAACAGAAGGATTACTACCTGCCGCGCCTGGCCGCCGGCACGGAGATTCCCTGCTTTGCGCTGACCAGCCCGTATGCGGGTTCCGACGCGGCCGCCATTCCCGACCTGGGCGTCGTGTGCATGGGCATGCATGAAGGGCGCGCCACTGTCGGTTTCCGCCTCAGCTGGAACAAGCGCTACATCACCCTGGCGCCCGTGGCGACCTTGCTGGGCCTGGCATTCCAGACCAGCGATCCCGACCATTTACTGTCCGACAACGATGCGCCCGGCATCACTTGCGCGCTGATCCCCGCCAGCCACGACGGCGTGGTGATCGGCCGCCGCCACCATCCCTTGAACGCCGCCTTCCAGAACGGCCCGACCTCCGGCACCGATGTCTTCATTCCCATCGACTGGGTCATCGGCGGCCAGGCGCAAGTGGGGAAAGGATGGCGCATGCTGATGGAATGCCTGGCGGCCGGGCGCGCCATTTCGCTGCCCTCGTCCAGCGTCGGCATGGGCAAGATGGCCGTGCGCGGCACCGGTGCGTATGCGGCCGTGCGGCGCCAGTTCAACATGCCCATCGGCAAGTTCGAAGGGGTGCAGGAAGCGCTGGCCCGCATGGGCGCGAACCTGTACTTGATGGATGCGGCCCGCACCCTGGCCGCGCACGCCGTCGACCTGGGCGAAAAGCCGGCCGTCATTTCCGCCATCGTCAAATACCACGTCACGGAACGGGGGCGCGCGCTCGTCAACGATGGCATGGACATTCTCGGCGGCAAGGGCATCTGCGTGGGACCGAACAATTTCCTCGCCAGCGCCTACCAGCAAATCCCCATCGCCATCACCGTCGAAGGCGCCAACATCCTCACGCGCAGCCTGATCATCTTCGGCCAGGGCGCCATCCGCGCGCATCCGTATGTGCTCAGGGAAATGGCCGCCGTCAGCGAAAGCGACGGCCGCAAAGCCGTGCGCGATTTCGATGCAGCCTTCTTTGGCCACGTGGGTTTTGTCCTGGGCAACCTGGCACGGGGGCTGTGGTACGGCCTGGGCGGCGCGCGCCTGGCGGCCGTGCCCGACGACGGCGCCGCGGAACTGGCGCCCTATTACCGCGCCCTGACGCGGCTGTCGACGGCGTTCGCCGTCATGACGGATATGTCGATGTTCGTGCTCGGTGGCGAACTCAAGCGCCGGGAACGGCTGTCCGCCCGCCTCGGCGACGTGCTGGCGCAGCTGTACCTGGCGTCGTCCGTGCTGAAGCGCTACGAGGACGATGGCCGTTTCGCCGCCGACCTGCCCTATGTGCACTGGTCGCTGCAAGATGCGCTGGTCAAGGCCCAGCAAGGCTTGACGGGCGTGCTCGATAATTTCCCCGCGCACGGGCTGGCCGTGCTGCTGCGCACCCTGCTGTTTCCGTTTGGCCTGCCACACCGTCCGCCATCCGACGAACTGGGCAGCGAGGTGGCGCTGGCCCTGCAAACGCCGGGCGCCGACCGCGAACGGCTGCTGGCCGACGGCCATGTCGCCAGCGACGCCGCCAATCCCGTGGCCTGCGCCGAGCGGGCACTGGCCTTGCTGCCCGACGTGCTGCACATCGAAAAACGCCTGAAAGACACGCCCGCAGGCGCGGCCCTGCGACACCTGCCGCAAAGCCTGTCCGCCATGCAACAGTGGCTGGCCGCCGCCAAGGCGGCAGGCGCCGTCAGCTGCCAGGAGCACAATACCCTGCTGAAATATGCGCGCCTGGCCGACGGCTTGATCCAGGTCGACGATTTTCCGGCCGAAGCGGCGCAGCCAGCACACTTGCCGGTACACGAGGCCGATACCGGCAGCCGCGCCGCCTAGGCGAGTTTGCGACCTATACTGAATGGAGCGGGCGCGGTGCCCGCTCTTTGCAGAAAGGAGTCGATCATGACGCGCAAATTCATCGATTGCCGGGAATTTCCAAGCGACACACATTGCTCGGTGGCCATCTCGGCCGACAGCGAGGAAGAGCTATTGGGCATTGCTGTGGAACACGCGGTCTCGGTACACCACCACCACGACACGCCGGAGCTGCGCCAGCAGCTGCGTCAACTGTTCAAGGACGGCATGCCGCCCGAACACCTGCCCATGACGGGACAGGCCGGCAGCAGCGGGGCCTCGCACGCGCACTAGCCTGCCAGGGCTTGCGCCGGTTTCTGCAAGCGCAAGCCCAGCACGAGCGGTACCAGCGCCGCGTACACGACGATCACGGACAGCCAGACGGCGCCGGGCCAGTACGCCCTGACGCCAAAATAGATACTGGAAAACACCAGCGGACACAGCACGGACGCCAGGCTCACGGCCGAGGCAAGCACACCCTGGAACTGGCCTTGCCGGTCCTCGGCAACTTGCCGCGTCGCCAGCGACTGCAAGGCCGGCGCGCCGATGCCGCCCAGGGCGAACACGGGCATGATGGCGAAGATCATCCAGCTGCGCGTGGCAAACGCCATGACGAGCAGCGCGACGCAGGCGCAAGCCACGCCCGTCAGGATGGTGGCGCGTTCGCCCAGCAGTTTCACGGCCGGACCGGGCAAGAAGGCCTGGGCCAGCGCCTGGCACACGCCAAAGGCGCCCAGCGACAGGCCGATCCACAGCCCGTTCCACGCGAACGCATCGTGTCCCCACAAGGCCCAGCACACGCCATACACTTCCCCGGCCGCGCTGAAGGTAAAGAAGATGACGGTGATCGGCAGCAAGCTTTTCTCAGAGAAAACCCAGCGCAAGGGGCGCAAGGGATGCAATGCCGCCAGGTCGATTTTTCCGCGTGTCGGCGTTCGTGATTCGGGCAAGCTCAACCACGCCAGCAACAGATTGCCCGCATTCAAGACGGCTGCCGCCATGAACGGCAGGCGCAGCCCGTAATCGCCCAGCGCGCCGCCCAGTACGGGGCCGATGATGAAGCCTGCACCGAACATCGCGTTGAGCAAGCCGAAGCGGCGCGCCCGCAGGTTCTCGGCCGAAATATCGGTGATGTAGGCGGTGGCCACGGAAACGTTGGCACTCGTCAACCCAGCGATGGCGCGCCCCAGCAGCAGCATCCACAGGCTGGGGGCGAAGGCGAGGAACAGGTAATTGACGGCCGCGCCCGCCAGCGACAGCAGCAGCACGGGACGCCGGCCCAGGCGGTCGCTCAACGCGCCCAGTACCGGCGCAAAGATGAACTGCATCAACGCGTACAGGGCCGTCATGATGCCGATATACGGCGCCACGTTATCGGCATGCGTGACGTCCCGCAGCAGCGCCGGCAGGATGGGGAAGACCAGGCCGATGCCGACGGCGTCGAGCACGACAGTGGCGAAAATGACGGGCAGCGCCGCCACGGGAAGGGTTTTCTTCATATACTCAATCCAAATATGTACTCAGTACATAAATAGTATTCCCCATCTTACCGCACCATCAAGCGTTATCTGTACTCAGTACACTTCGTGTATGATCGGGGCAACATGACGATTCCTGCCGACCTCCGCTCCCGCAAACGCCTTGCCACCCGGCAAGCCATCTCGAATGCCGCCACGCGATTGTTCTTCGTGCACGGCTTCGAGCAAGTGACGGTGGACGAAATCGCGGCCGCGGCCAGCGTGGGACGCATGACGGTGTTCAACCATTTTCCCCGCAAGGAAGACATGTTCTTCGACCGCGAGGAAGAGGGACGCGAACTGCTGCGCGACGCCCTGCGCCAGCGCGATCCCGCCATCGCTCCCGTCGAAACCCTGCGCTTGCTGGCGCACCGCCTGGCGGCCGAGGACAGTCCCTATCTCACGTTTTCTGCCGCCGGCCAGGGCTTCATTGCCACCGTCGAGGCCAGCGCTACCTTGAAAGCGCGGGCGCGGGCGATCCGCGACGAGCTGGCGCATGTGGTGGCGCAAGCGCTGGCCGACGCCACGGCGCGCGATGCAAGCGATCCCCTCGCCCGCCTGGCGGCCAGCCTGCTGCTGGCCACCTGGAGCACCGCCCTCGTCGAAGCGCACCGTGCCTTCGCGCAACATGGCGACGCGCAACTGGCCAAGGCCGGCTTCCTGTCCCTGGTGGACCGGGGACACACGGGCTTGAACGCCGCCATGGCGGGCACGCCCTACGCCTGAAGCGGCAACCCCGTCGTTCAGGCAGCCCATCGTCTGTCGCAGCGCAAGCCCTCGTACTTCCTTGTTTCATTTGCCGGCACCTGGGCTTGCGTACCGTCTGGCGCCTTCCTATCATGAAACCACGCGCTGGCAAACGGTGCATGCAGGCCGGCACGCGGGGACAGTCCTCCTGTTTCCCGTCACCATACCCATAACCGCATGCAGCCGCTGGGAGGTACACGATGAATAACTTGACGAACGGCCAGCTCAATGAGTTGCAAGCCTCATTGAGAGGGCAACTGTTACAAACGAACGACGCCGGCTACGACAGCGCGCGCGCCGTCTGGAATGCGATGATCGACCGGCATCCGGCCCTCATCGCGCGCTGCGCGGGCACGGCCGACGTGCGCGCGGCGCTGGCATATGCGCGCGACCACGGCCTGCCCCTGGCCGTGCGGGGCGGCGGCCACAATATCGCCGGCAGCGCCCTGTGCAACGATGGCCTGGTGATCGACCTGTCGGGCATGCGCTCGGTGCATATCGATCCGCAACAACGCCGCGCCCACGTCGAAGGCGGGGCCACCTTGCGCGACTTCGACCACGAGGCGCAGGCGTTCGGCCTGGCCACGCCGCTGGGCATCAATTCCACCACGGGCGTGGCAGGACTGGCCCTGGGCGGCGGCTTTGGCTGGCTCAGCCGCACGCAGGGCCTGGCGGCCGACAACCTGCTGGCGGCCGACGTCGTCACGGCCGACGGCCAATTCCTGCATGCGAGCGCGACGGAGCATTCCGACCTGTTCTGGGCCTTGCGTGGCGGCGGCGGCAACTTCGGCGTGGTCACGCGCTTCGAGTTCCAGCTGCATCCGGTGGGGCCGCAAGTGACGGCCGGCCTCATCGTGTTTCCCTACGCGCAAGCCAAGGCGGTGCTGACGAAATACCGCGATTTCGTCGACGGCATGCCCGATGAATTGACCGTCTGGGCCGTCTTGCGCAAGGCGCCGCCGCTGCCCTTCCTGCCGCCGGAAGTGCACGGCCAGGACGTGCTGGTCCTGCCCGTTTTTTCACCCGTGCAATCTGCCGCCATGCAGGAAGCGATCGAGCGCATCGGCAGCTTCGGCCAGCCGCTGGGCATGCACCTGGGCAGCATGCCGTACACGGCCTGGCAACAGGCGTTCGATGCGCTGCTCACGCCGGGCGCGCGCAATTACTGGAAGTCGCACAACTTCACGCAGCTCAGCGACGCGGCCATCGATACCGTCATCCGCCATGCCGGCAAGCTGCCGACGCCGCAATGCGAAATCTTCCTCGGCCTGCTGGGCGCGCAGGCGAGCCGGCCGGCGCCGCAGGATACGGCTTATCCGCACCGCGACGCCCTGTACGTGATGAACGTGCACACGCGCTGGGACGAGCCAGCCGATGACGCGCGCTGCATCGCCTGGGCACGCGAGTTTTTCAACGACGCGGCGCCGTATGCGACGGGCAGCGTGTACGTCAATTTCCTGACCGAGGATGAAAGCGGGCGCACGGCCGACGCGTATGGCGTGAACTATCCGCGCCTGGCGCGCATCAAGAAGCAATACGATCCCGCCAACCTGTTCCGCGCCAACCAGAACATCTGTCCGGCCGCCTAGGCTGCCACGGCGCAGCGCCTTGCAATCCATTGATCCAGGGCAATGCAATGCGCTCGCCGCCCGCTTACAATCGCCGGCTTTGCCCCTCCTCCATGCGCCACGCTCCCGAACTTCTCCTGCCTGCCGGTTCCCTGGCCAAGATGCATGCCGCCTTCGACTATGGCGCCGATGCCGTCTACGCGGGCCAGCCCCGCTACAGTTTGCGCGTGCGCAATAACGATTTTTCGACCTTGCAAGCCTTGCAGGAGGGAATTGATGGCGCGCATGCGCGCGGCAAGCAATTCTTTGTCGCCAGCAATATCTTCGCCCATAACGCCAAGCTGAAAACGTATTTGCGCGACATGGAGCCGGTGATTGCCATGCGCCCGGACGCCCTGATCATGGCCGATCCGGGCCTGATCATGATGGTGCGCGATAAGTGGCCGGAGATTCCCGTGCACCTGTCCGTGCAGGCGAACGCCGTCAACTGGGCCGATGTGAAGTTCTGGCACCGCATGGGCTTGACGCGCGTGATCCTGTCGCGCGAACTGTCGCTCGACGAGATCGAGGAAATCCGCCAGCGCTGCCCGGAAATGGAACTGGAAGTGTTCGTCCACGGCGCCCTGTGCATCGCCTATTCGGGCCGCTGCCTGCTGTCCGGTTATTTCAATCACCGCGACCCGAACCAGGGTACGTGCACGAATTCCTGCCGCTGGGATTACAAGGTGAAAAATGCCGCCGAAGACGCCAGCGGCGACCTGGGCGGCATGCAAGTGGTGCCGCTGGAATTCCACCAGGCGCTGGCCGAGGCCGACAACAACGCGTTTTCCGCCCTGCACCAGCAGCCGCGCCACCCGCTGGCCGACCAGCCCTATCTGATTGAAGAAGCCCAGCGCCCAGGCCAGCTGATGCCGATCCTCGAAGACGAGCACGGCACCTACATCATGAACTCGAAGGACTTGCGCGCCGTGGAACACATCGAGCGCCTGGTGAAAATCGGCGTCGATTCGCTGAAGGTCGAGGGCCGCACCAAGTCGCTGTACTATGCGGCGCGCACGGCGCAAGTCTACCGCCAGGCCATCGATGACGCCGTCGCGGGCCGGCCTTTCGACATCGGCCTGCTGGGCCAGCTGCAAGGCTTGGCCAACCGCGGCTATACGGACGGCTTCTACCAGCGCCACCACACGCAGGCGCACCAGAACTACATGCGCGGCGCGTCCGAGGCGGACCGCAGCCAGTACGTGGGCGACGTGCTGGGCGTGACGGACGGCTGGGCCAGGGTGGACGTGAAAAACCGCTTTGCCGTGGGCGACCGCATCGAAGCCGTGCATCCGGGCGGCAACCGCGACTTCACGATTACCCGCATGCTGGCCGACGATGGCAGCGAGATCCAGGTGGCGCCGGGCAGCGGCCACTTCGTGCGCATCGAACTCGACGGGTCCCTCGACAAGGCCTTGCTGGCGCGCTATTTGTAACCGCCAGTCTGGAGCGCGAGGTGGTAAACCAGTATGTAAGTGTTTGATTTGACAAGAAAAATTCCCGCTGGCAAGGCCTAAATAATTTGTTTAGGCTTCAACATTGCTATACGATACGGCCACCCTGCGCCCGGGGGCCTTATCGGATTCCCGTGCGTCCCTGACACGTTCACCGGAATCCCCGATGCCACCTGCCACCTCTGCCCTGATCGCCAATGACGCCGTCGTCCTCGGCCTGCTCGCCATGACCCTGGGGGCCGTCTTCTGGACCGCTTCCCGCCAAAATGGCTTCTGGAAAAAGTTTTACACGTATATCCCGTCCCTGCTGATGTGCTATCTGATCCCGGCGTTGCTCAACACCTTCGGCATCATCGACGGCAACACGTCCGGCCTGTACGCCGTGGCGCGCGATTACCTGCTGCCCAGCGCGCTCGTGCTGCTGTGCGTGGCCATCGACTTCGGCGGCATCATCCGCCTCGGCCCCAAGGCCATCATCATGTTTCTCACCGGCACACTCGGCGTGATGCTGGGCGCCCTCGTCTCGTTCGAAGCCTTGCGCCTGATCCATCCGGAAACGGTGGCGGGCGACACGTGGCGCGGCATGACGACTGTCGCCGGCTCGTGGATAGGCGGCGGCGCCAACCAGGCGGCCATGAAGGAAGTGTTCGAAGTGGACGCCACCCTGTTCGGCCAGTTCGTCGCCGTCGACGTGCTGGTGGCCAACGTCTGGACGGCAGTGCTGCTGTTCCTGGCCGGCCGCGCAGGCGCCTTCGACCGCTGGACGGGTGCCGATTTGACGGCCATCAATGCGCTCAAGGACAGCATCGAAAGCTACCGCGCCCAGCACGCGCGCGTGGCCACCCTGACGGACATCATGATCATCCTCGGCGTGGGCCTGGGCGTGACGGGCCTGTCGCACTTCCTGGCCGGCCCCATCATCAGCTGGATCAATACCTTGCCCGCCGCATGGCGCCTGCAGGATTACAGCCTGACGTCGAATTTCTTCTGGATCGTCGTGCTGGCCACCACCTTCGGCTTGCTGCTCAGCTTTACCCGGGCGCGCAGCCTGGAAGGTGCGGGGGCATCGACCATCGGCTCGGCCATGCTGTACGTGCTGGTGGCCACCATCGGCATGCACATGGACCTCGGCGCGCTGCTCGACAAGCCGTTCTTGTTCCTGCTGGGCCTGATCTGGATCGCCGTGCATGGCGGCTTGATGCTGCTCGTCGCCAAGCTGATCCGCGCACCCCTGTTCTTCATGGCCGTGGGCTCGCAGGCGAACATCGGCGGCGCCGCGTCGGCCCCCGTCATCGCCAGCGCCTTCCACCCGGCCCTGGCGCCCGTCGGCGTGCTGCTGGCCGTGCTCGGCTATGCGCTGGGCACCTACGGCGCCTACATCACGGGCTTGATCTTGCGCAGCATGGCGGGGTGACGCCTGCCCTGGCTTGACCAGGCGATCCGCAACGACAACGCCAGCCTTCGGGCTGGCGTTGTCGTTTACCACTCGCATCGGCCGCAGCCCCCTAAAAAATCACCACAATGTAGCAGAAACCCCTCAAAACCAAATTTCCGCACCATTTTCGTGCGAAATCTGCGATGATAGTTGCCCAAATAACCGATTACCTCCATGGAATTCTGATGAAATACGCATCTGCTCACGAGTATGTCCAGCATGTCGCCGCACGCAATCCAGGTCAACCCGAGTTTCTGCAAGCCGTCACCGAAGTCATGGAGAGCTTGTGGCCGTTCCTGGAACAGCACCCGAAATACGCGGAACAAGGTTTGCTGGAACGCTTGATCGAGCCGGAACGCGTGGTGATGTTCCGCGTGTCGTGGGTCGATGACCATGGGCAAGTGCAAGTCAATCGCGGCTACCGCATCCAGCACAGCATGGCCATCGGGCCGTACAAGGGCGGCATCCGCTTCCACCCGTCCGTGACCCTGTCCGTACTGAAATTCCTCGCCTTCGAGCAAACGTTCAAGAATGCACTGACCACGTTACCGATGGGCGGCGGCAAGGGCGGCGCCGATTTCGATCCGAAGGGCAAGAGCCCGGGCGAAGTGATGCGTTTCTGCCAAGCCTTCGTGAGCGAACTGTTCCGCCATGTGGGTTCGGACACGGACGTGCCGGCCGGCGACATCGGCGTGGGCGGGCGTGAAGTGGGCTATATGGCCGGCATGATGAAAAAACTCAGCAACCGCGCCGACTGCGTATTCACGGGCAAGGGCGCCAGCTTCGGCGGCTCGCTGATGCGTCCGGAAGCGACGGGCTACGGCACCGTGTATTTCGCCGAAGAAATGCTGAAAACGCGGGGCCGCTCGTTCGAAGGCATGCGCGTGTCCGTGTCCGGCTCGGGCAACGTGGCGCAATACGCGGTGGAAAAAGCCATGGCCATGGGCGCGAAAGTCATCACCGTCTCCGATTCGAGCGGCACCGTCATCGACGAGGAAGGTTTCACGCCGGAAAAGCTGGCCATCCTGATGGAAATCAAGAATCATCTGTATGGCCGGGTCAGCGATTACGCCGCGCGCACGGGCGTGCGCTTCGAGGCGGGCGTGTCGCCATGGCATGTGCCGGTCGACATCGCCCTGCCCTGCGCCACGCAAAACGAACTGGACATCGACGCTGCGCGCACCCTGATCGCCAATGGCGTGCAGTGCGTGGCCGAGGGCGCCAACATGCCTACCACCATCGAGGCAGCCAAGGCCTTCGAAGCGGCCGGCGTGCTGTACGCGCCGGGCAAGGCCAGCAATGCGGGCGGCGTGGCGACATCCGGCCTGGAAATGAGCCAGAACGCGGCCCGCATATCGTGGCCGCGCGAAGAAGTCGATGCACGTTTGCTGCAGATCATGCAAGGCATCCACGCCGCATGCAAGCAATACGGCACGCGCGCGGACGGTTCCGTCAGCTATGTGGATGGCGCCAATATCGCCGGCTTCGTCAAAGTGGCCGATGCCATGCTGGCGCAGGGTGTCATTTAAAGCATTTCAGGTTTCATCAGGCTCTTGCGGCTGATGGTGCGGCCCGATACCATGAACTCGCCGTTGCCACGGTAGTGCAGGGTTTCGGGCAGCTTGGGCGAGGTTGCCACATGGGCTTTCACGCACTCGAAAATGAAGAAGCCGCCCTTGGGATTGCCCGCCACCTGGGCCAGCTTGCATTCGAAGTTGGCGTAGCACTCGGCGATCAGAGGTGCGCCCACCTGCTCGGCCGGCTGGGGCGTCAGGCCGAAGGCCGTGAACTTGTCCGTGTCTGCGCCGCTGCAATTGCCGATGGCGACCACCTGGTCGACCATGTCGGCCGTGGGCAGGTTGATCACGCATTCCATGCTGCGCTTGATCATTTCATAGCTGTGGTTCGCGTCGGAAATGAAGCAGCCCAGCAAGGATGGCGTGAATTCCATCAGCATGTGCCAGGCCATCGTCATGACGTCGCTTTCGCCCTGCCACGTTGAACTGACCAGCACCACCGGTCCCGGTTCGAGGAAGCGCCGGATGTCGGCGACGGGATAATCTTCTTTGTGGTAATTTTTCATGCAGTCTCCAGGACGCGGTACGCCACAGCATAGCCCAACGGCGCCTTGCCGGGCGCGCGGCTGGCCGCTGGCGGCGCTCATGCGCGCCGCGATTTGTGCCGTTCATCGCAAAATTCTCCCCAATGGAGATGTTGCACAATAGAATACACTGATCAACTACTCAAGGAAACCGTCATGCGCCCTCTGTTCCTGTTGTCAGTCCTGTCCCTTGCCTGCCTCTCCACCCTCGCGCATGCCGACGAGCAAACCCGCACGGTCGGCGCCTTCAACGCCATCGATATCCGCGGCCCCATCAGCATCGAAGTCGAATCGGGCAAGGAGCAAAGCCTGCTGCTGCGCGGCGACCAGAAATTCCTCAGCGGCGTGATCACGGAAGTGGTCGATGGCGAACTGAAAATTTCCATGAAGGACAAGGACATCAAGAAAACGGAAGGCGATCCGCGCATCATCATCACCATGCCCACCTTGCGCAAGCTGATCGCGGAAGGCGCGGGCGAAAAGATATTGACCAAGCTCAATGGTCCAAGAGTCGACATCAGCTACAAGGGCGCGGGCCGCCTGGCCGCCGATGGCCAGGTCGACTGGCTGCGCCTGAAGGCGCAAGGCGTGGGCGAAGTCGATACGAAAGCCTTGCTGGCGAAAAACGTCGACGTCAATTTCGAAGGCATCGGCTCCGTCAAGGTGTATTCCTCGGGCGAACTGAACGCCGTGGTGCGCGGCATGGGCGAACTGACGTATTACGGCAAGCCGAAGATCGTGCACAAGTCGATCGCCGGCATCGGCAGCGTCAATGCCGCCAAGTAAGATTTCCTAAAACAACAAGGCCATCAGGCCAGGGGAGACCGCATGACCGCAACACCCGAAACCCAGGATAACGATGCGCCGCTGGTGCTGCGCGAAGACGAGGGTGGCCTGGTCACCCTGCGCCTGAACCGTCCCCTGCAATTCAATGCCCTGTCCGAAGCCATGCTGGCCGCGCTGCAAGAGGCGCTGGACGCCGTCGCGCAGCAGCCGCACGTGCGCTGCGTGGTGCTGGCCGCCGAAGGCAAGGCTTTTTGCGCGGGCCACGACTTGCGCCAGATGCAAGCCACGCGCCAGCTTGCGTATTATCAAACCCTGTTCGCGCAATGCTCGCGCGTGATGCAAGCCATCCAGGCCTTGCCCGTGCCCGTGATTGCCCGCGTGCACGGCATCGCCACGGCGGCCGGCTGCCAGCTGGTCGCCAGCTGCGACCTGGCCGTAGCGGGCGCGTCCGCGCGCTTTGCCGTCTCCGGCATCAACGTGGGCCTGTTCTGCGCCACGCCGTCCGTCGCCCTGTCGCGCAATGTGTCGCCCAAGCGGGCCTTCGACATGCTGGTGACGGGCCGCTTCATCGACGCCGACACGGCTGCCGACTGGGGTTTGATCAACGAAACGGTGGCCGACGCGGCGCTCGACGACGCCGTGGCGCGCCTGGCGCAGCAGATCATGGCGAAAAGCCCGACGGCCATCCGCTACGGCAAGCAAATGTTTTACAAACAACGCCAGTTGCCGCTGGACGACGCGTATGCGTATGCGGGCGACGTGATGGCGCACAACATGATGGAAGAGGATGCGGAAGAAGGCGTTGCCGCCTTTTTAGAAAAACGGCCGCCCGGCTGGGCGACCGCAAAGTAGCTTAACGCTCCTGCTTCATCTGCTGCTGCACGGAAAAACTCAAGGTGCCGAGGTCTTCCTTGCCCAGCAGCGGCAATTGCGCCAACAGCTGCATCAGGGCGGAACTGCCCGTCACGTCCAGCTCGGACGATTGCACCAGCACCGTGCCGGCACCCGTGAAGTCGATCTGCTTTTCCTCGCCCGACAAACTGAAACCGGTGAGCGCGCCGGCGGCCGAGGCCCAGCCCTGCACGTGGGCATAATCGTAGTGGTACGAGGGGCTGGGGCAATCGGCCCAGCCCAGCACGGCCTGCTCATCCACGCGGCACGGCAGTTCCAGGAAATGCACGGGGCCGTTCGACGAGGCGATGACTTTCCCTGTGCCGATCATGGTCAGATAACCGGGCAAGGTCGATTCCTGGCAAATCACATCCTTCGTAAAACCCAGCAGGTTTTTCGCGCGGATGGTCATGTTGGCGTTGTCCAGGTCGTAGCACGCCAGGTCGTTGCCGTTGTCGCCCAGGATCAACTGGCCTTGCCCTTGCGCCACGACAAAGTGGTGCACGTATTTCGGTGCATTGAAGGCATTGCGCACGATCAAATCGAGCACGCTGCTGCCCATGGCTTCGAAGCGCAGCTCGCCATAGAAGGCGATCATCTTGCCCTTGCGAATGAAGATCTGTTCCTTGACGTCGATGACATACGAAAACCGGTTCAGATTATCGTTCTTCGGCAAGGTATCGGGATTGTAAATCGTCATGGCTTACCTTTCGCTCGCTTGGATGTAGACCGTGCCCTGGCCCGTGAATTTCACCTGGTACGATTCGCCGGACGCCTGGCCGACGAAGGTTTTCCAGTTCAAGTCCGTGACGATGGTCGAGCTCAGCTGCCCCGTATGGCCAATATACGCTTGCGGGTCGACAAACACGGGCACGTCCGGCGTGACGGGCAAGCCGATGGCGTTACCATCGGACAGGATCGCCACTTCGCCCGTGCCTTGCAGGGTGGTGGTAAACAAGCCTTGGCCCGAGGCCATGCCGCGCACCACGCCCTGCACGCCGCCCTGGTTGCCGAGGAACATGGTGCCGGCCGTCAGGCGCGCATCGAAGGCCAGCAGGGAATCACTTTCCACATAAAACGTTTCGCCGCGCACGGGGACGATGGTGACGAACAGGCCGCCCTGCGCATAAAACACGCTGCCTGTGCCGCGCGCCGACATCAGGGCATAGCCCTCGTTCGTGACGGCGCGCATGGCCAGGCTTTGCACGCCCTGGCCGGCCAGGAAGGAACGGCTGAACGCCACGTCGCCCTGGTACGACACCATGGCGCCCTTGCGCGCAAACACTTCTTCATTGCCGAGTTTGACCTCAAGCATCTTTTCATTGATTTGCTGATAGACAGGCATCGCGGGTCCTCGCTGACTTAACGTTCGGCGGGCTGGATGAACACCACGCCCTGGCCTGTGAATTTGTGCTGGTACGATTCGCCCGAGCTCTGGCCGATCATCGTGCGCCAGTTGACGTCGAAAACGAATTCCTGGCGGATATCGCCCTTGAAGCCGACGAAGGCGTCCGGGTCCACGCGCAGCGGGTGCGCGGGCGTCACTTCCAGCATGATCAGGTTGCCGCGCGAGATGACGGCCAGGTTGCCGTGCCCTTCGACGGTGGTGGAAAACAGGCCCTGGCCCGAACTGGCGCCGCGCAAGCCGGCAAAGCTGGTGCCCGTCTTCAGGCTCGTGTCGTAGGCCAGCAAGCTGCTGCTTTCGATGGTCAGCTTTTCACCCGTCAACGGAATGACGGTGATCTCGGCCGCATTCTGCGCGAAAAACACGGTGCCCGTGCCGGCGGCCTGCATCACCTGCATGCCTTCGTTCGTCACCTTGCGCTTGAGCGCGCCGAACAGGCCCTCGCCGCCGAGCAGGGATTTTTCAAATTTGATGCTGCCCGTATAGGCGACCATGGCGCCGGCAATCGCCAGCACTTTTTCATCCTGCAGGCGCACTTCCAGCAGGCGGTCGGTATTGGTGCGGAAACTGGTCACGCGCGACTCCCCAAGAATGCCAGGGCACAAAGCCATGGCTATCCGACAAGATACCGTTGGCGTTACCTCCATGCAAGTGCTATTCCTCCCGAACGGGGGTGGGTGAATAAAAAAAAAGCGTGCCCGAAGGCACGCCTTGCGTTCAAGCAAAGAACGGTTTACTCAGCCAGCACCGGCTTGGCGCCGCGCGCGTTCTGGAACAGCGGCACGGGATCGTTGGTATTGACCTCGACCACCGTCACACCCTGCACCACGCCAGCCACCTGGTAGCCGACGGCGCCCAGGTGACGCTTGCCTTCGGCCAGGTTGGACCAGCTCAGCGAGACAGTCGCCGTGCCGCCCGTGTAGGCCGTGCCCGGCATCAGCGCCTTGAAGCCGCCATTCGACAAGCCCGGCGCCAGTACCCACGACGACAAGGTGTAGTCGGCCTGGCCGTTTTGCGGCGCAAAACCGATCACGCACACCTTGTAGGTGCCGGCGGCGGGCAGGCGCAGTTCCACTTGCTCATTGGAACTTTCATTGCCGCTGCTGCCGACCAGCACATTGGCGGCGTTGTAGACCTCCATGTCCATGTCGGTATTTGCACCACCCGTCGTTTCCGCATCGTAGGTGGCAAAGCGCGCCGCCAGGGTGCCGGCCGGGATCACCACATTGTGCACGTTCACGCCCGTGGCGCCGCCCGCCTTGCAGGCAGCCGATGCGGCGGCGCCCGTCGTCGCCTGGCCGATCGTGCGCGCCTGGCGCACGGCTTCGACGAGACCCGACTTGACGCCCACCAGCGCGCCCGAGAAGCCCGTGCCCAGGGTCAGCACCTTGCTGCCCGTGGCCGCTTCGCTGCTGACCAGCGGAATGGCGACCAGCGCCGTACCGCGCGCCGTCAGCGGGCTGCGTACCGTGTGCGTGCCATCCGTCCAGCTCAGGGCACCGTAGGTCCAGGTATTGGCCGGCGCCGTGGTGCGCGTCAGCTTGACCTGGAACTGGCCCTTGGCACCCGGCGCCAGGCTCAGGCTCGTTGGCGTCACCGCCACCGTGTAGCCGGGCAAGCTGGCCGAGACGTTGTAGACGGCGCTGCTGGCGCCCACGTTGGTCACCGTGCGCGTCAGGGTTTGCGTGCCCAGCACGTTGGCCGCCGTCAGCGACGCCAGGTTCAGGTTATAGGCCGCGATGGTGCCGATGGCCTGGCATGTGGCGGCGCTGTAGACCTTCAGGTTCAGGCCGCACAAGAAGCGCGCATAGTCGATTTCCGACATGTCGTACACGAGGCCCGGATCGGCCGCGCTGTTCGGCGCGATGTGGCCGGCGCCCTGGCCCCACGGCAGCTGGCCCGAGGTCTTCGCCGTGGCATCCCACGACACGGAACCGTTCAAGCCGTCCGAATACGTGCTGAAAGCCGTCGTCATCAGCGCCGACTTGATGGCCGCGGGCGACCAGTCAGGATGCTGCTGCTTGAGCAATGCCGCCACGCCGGCCACGTGCGGGCTGGCCATCGAGGTGCCGGAATAGAAATCCCACTCGGCCGCCGGCGCCACGCCACCGGCCGCCACGGCATCGCGCTGCGCCTGCGTCAGGTCGGCCGTCACGCCGGCCAGCACGTTGGTGCCGGGCGCCGAGAGATCCGGTTTCAGGATGTTCGCGTTGGCCACGTTCGGTCCGCGCGAGGAACGGTCGCTGACGATCGGCGCCTGCACCGTCGTGTCGGCGGTGGTGTGAATTTCGCCCAGCGCCGCCGTGCCGTCGGGCGTCGCCGCCATGAAGGCCTTCAGCGCGTCGCCCTGCGCCTGCGCCAGGTGCACGGTCGACAGCGCGTGCGCCTGGTTGATGACGGTGTTGGCGCCGCCGGCCACGTTGGCGATGATCACGCCCGCCGCGCCGGCCGTTTTGGCGTTCGCGCTCTTGTTGACCAGCACGTTGCCGCCACGGTCGCACACGAGTATCTTGCCCGCCACTTTCGCCGGGTCCAGATACGCCGACGTGGCATCGGCCACGCCGAAGCAGCGCAGCAAATTGACATCCGTCGGCAGCACGCCGGCCAGGCCCGCGTCGCGCGACTGGATCAGCGGCAGCGCCGGGGTATTCGCATTGCTCGATGCGCCTTCCAGTTTCGTGCCGCTGCTGAGAGTAACGTTGGCCGCGTACAGGCGGTTGTGGGTGGAATTGGCCACCGTCGCCAGCCACGGGCTGATGTGCGAGACGGGCGCCGGCACGTCGGGTGCGGGCGTGGCAGGGCCGGAATTGCCGCCCGATGTGGCGACAAACACGCCGGCTGCCGCCGCGCCGAGGAAGGCCACTTCCGTCGGTTCGTCGAAGGCGCCGCCGCCCGCGTTCGGGCCGATGGAGAAGTTGATGACGTTCACGCCATCCTTGACCGCCTGGTCGATGGCGGCCACGCTGTCGGCCGTGGCGCAACCGTTGCGGCCCGTCGAGGCTGCCGTCCAACACACCTTATAGGCGGCGATGCGGGCGCGCGGCGCCATGCCGGACGCCTTGCCCAGCGACACGCCGTTCGAGGTGGCCAGGGCGCCATTGTTGCCGCCGGCCGTCGATGCCGTATGCGTGCCGTGGCCGCCGTGCCCCGTCAGGCCGGCGACGGAATCGCGCGGCGACATGAATTCCGTCCAGTGCAGCGCCGAGGTGGCGGCGCGGTAGTAGCGCGCGCCGATCAGCTTATTGTTGCAATTCTCGGCGCTAAAGCCTTCGCCCGTCTGGCAAGTGCCCTGCCAGCTGGCCGGCGGCGCGCCATACACGACATTGTTGCCGCTGTGGCTGGGCACACCATTCTCGTCGAGGCGGTCGGCAAAGGCCGTGTTCTCGGGCCAGATGCCGCTGTCGACGATGCCGATGATGATGTCTTCGCCCGCGTGCGCCTTGCCGCCCAGCTGCTCCCAGATGCCGCCCGGCTTGTCCAGGCCCAGGAAGCTGGGCGTGTAGCTGGTGTCGAGCTGCAGGATGGAGTCGGCGCTGATGCTGGCCACGCCGCTGTTTTTCTTCAGGGCGCGCACTTCATCGTCCGTCAGCAAGGCGGAAAAGCCGTTGAAGACGACGCTGTACTGGTGCGTGATTTCGGCCGCGCTGACGGTGCCGGCCACGGCGGCCTGTTTGGTGTCGAGGTAGCTCAAATAGGCCTGCACGTCGGCGGCGCCCACGTTGATGCGCGCGCCCGGAGCCGGCTTGGTGGCGGCCAGGCCGTCGACCTGGCCCGTGTAGGTGGCGGCCGGCTTGTCGACCAGTTGCACGATGTAGGAGCGGCGTTCCTGCGCCTGCGCCGCTTGCGCCAGGCTGGCGGCCAGCAAGAGGATGCCGAGTGAAACGGGACGTAATTTCATCTCATGCTCCTTGCACGGTGGAGGCGGCGAACTTGCCGCTGCGGCGGCGCGACAGCATGCCGATGGCGCCCAGTCCGGCCAGCATCAGCATGTAGGTCGACGGTTCCGGCACGGCGCTGATATTGATATTGTCGAGCGCGAACTGGCCCTGGTTGAAAGCGGGGAAATCGAGGGAATTGCTGCACGCGCCCGTGTCGTTGAAAATGCACGCATTGAAGCTCAGGCCCGTAAACGCATAGTTGCTGAAACCGCCCAGCAGGGAAGCGCTCTGGAAATGGTAATTGCCATCGCTGCCCTGGCCGGGAAACGCCAGCGAGGTGCTGATCACCTGGCCGTCGCTGAGGGTGCCGCTCAGCTGCAGCTGGCCCCAATTCTGGTTCGGCAAGCCGGATACGGGGGCGATAAAGGAATAATCGAAACCGGCCAGGGTGAATGCCTGGTGGTCGGCGCGCGTGAAATTCACGCCGCCATCGTTGAGGATAGCCAGGTAATTGCCGGTGGCGCCCTGCGGGCAGGCGGCGATATCGCACGATGAACCCACGCGGCCATCGAGGATGGCGCCCACGCCGCTGACGCCGCCGCCGGCCGCCGTCGTCGGGTCGGCCAGGAACAGCAGGTTGTAGCTCGACGTATTGAGCGTCTGGCCGCTTTCATACACGTCGGGACGCAAGTTGTCGAAAGTCAGGACACCGGCCAGGGCCGGCGCCGAGCCCAGCACGGACAAGGTGGCCAGCGCGGCAAGGACGGCGACGCGACCGCGGGTAGCGGGCGGATTGGCGGTGGCGGGCGATACCCGCGCATGTGATAAACGATTCATTCTATTCCCTTGATTGTTGTGGATAGATAGGTCGGCAGGTCTGGCGCCCGCTTTCAGCTTTTTCACAAAAGTGCCAACAAATATAGCAAATCGCATAAAACAAATATCATATTTTTAATATCATTTATTTATTTTTTATCTAACTCCGCGAAACTTTGTTTTGTTTTATCTATGAAAGTTTGAGGAATCTCAACGTTACATTTGAACAACAAGAGCGCGCACTGCAGACGCGTACGCCAGCGGGCCGGCCTGACTTCGGATAAGCTCGAAAACCGCGCCTGCCGCGTCGTCCTCCCCCGTCACATCGCGGTACACCTGTTCCATCCTGGAACACTTGCCTGTTCCCTCCGCCCCGCATGAGCGGCCCCTCGCGCCCTTGCACCGATGGCATGAAGCTTGCACAACAAGAAGATCGACCGTGCTCAGGGAGCAGCATCATGGAACACCATCAATTTGGCGCCCAGGCAAGCGCGCACGCCCGGCCGCGCCGGACCGTCCTGCTGTGCTGTGCGCTGGCGCTGGCTTTTTTCCTGCTGGCCGCCAGGCTGGACCTGGCCGAACGGCTGACGCAGTCGCTCTGGCGCCAGGAACATTGGCAACTCGATGAACTGGCCCTGAGCCTCCTGGTGCTGGTGCTGGCGCTGGCCGGTTTTGCCGTGCGGCGCGGCCGCCAGGTGGCGCTGCTGCTGGCGCAAAACCGCGCCCTCACGCAGCGCCTGCTGCGCGCGCAGGAAGAGGAGCGCTGCGCGCTGGCGCGCGAGCTGCACGATGAAGTGGGACAGGACTGCACGGCCATCCGCGCCGCCGCCAGCTACATCCTGCGCGCGCGCGAGGGCGACCAGGCAAACGTGCAGGCGTGCGCCGCCAGCATCGCCCGCTCGTCGGAAGCGCTGCACGCGATGGTGCGCACGATGCTGCGCCGGCTGCGCCCGCCCGTGCTCGACAGCCTGGGCCTGGAAGCAGCGCTGCAGGCGCTGTGCGACAGCTGGACCCAGCAGCACGGCATCGCCTGCCATTTCGCGGCGCACGCCATCCCCGCCGGCCTCGACGACAGCACCGCCACCGCCATCTACCGCCTGGTGCAGGAAGGCTTGACGAACGTGGCGCGCCACGCGGGCGCCGACCAGGCCACGGTGGAATTGCGCGCCGATGCGCACGGCTTGCTGCACCTGGCCATCGAAGACAATGGCCGGGGTTTGCGCCAGGACAAGACGCCAGCAGACGGTTTCGGCATGCTGGGCATGCGCGAGCGCGTGGCGGGCTTGCGCGGCCACATCCGCTGGATCAGCGCGCTGGGCAACGGCTTGCGCATCGAAGTGGCCCTGGCGGCACGGTGCGCGGCATGAACGCCATGAACGCCATGCACAGCGGCATGCGGCCGATCCGCGTGATGCTGGTGGACGACCACCCCGTGGTGCGCACGGGCTACCGGCGCCTGCTGGAACAGGGCGGTGACATCGCCGTCGTGGCCGAGGCGGGCAATGGCGAAACGGCGTATGGCTTGTACCAGGAGCACGCGCCCGACGTCTGCGTGACGGATTTGTCCATGCCCGGCATCGGCGGCCTGGAATTGCTGCGCAAGCTGCTCGCGCGCGACGCGGGCGCCCGCGTGCTGGTGTTTACCATGCACGACACGCCGCAGCTGATCGCGCGCGCGTTTGACGGCGGCGCCTGCGGCTTCGTCAGCAAGCAGGCCGACCCGGAACACCTGGTCGACGCCGTGCGTGCCGCCCACGCGGGCCGGCGCTACCTGGACCCGCACAGCGCGCCCGGCCTGCTGCAAGGCACGGCCAACATGGAAGCGGACCGCTTGAGCAGCCTGAGCCAGCGTGAATTCGAAATCTTCCGCCTGCTGGCCGAAGGCCGCAGCGCCGCCGACTGCGCCCGCCTGCTGCACGTCAGCAGCAAGACGGTGGCCAACCACCAGACTTGCATCAAGGAAAAGCTCAACGTACCCGGCCCCGCCGCGTTGGTGCACCTGGCCCTGCGCAATGGCATCATCGAGCAGGTCCATCCTTAAAACGCATAGCGCACGCCCACGTTCACGCTGCGCGGCGCGCCGGCCGCATAAAACGTCGCATTGACCATCGGATAGTCGCCGTTCACGGCGGGCAGCGGGCGGGCGGCGAAATTGCCGTTGGCATCGAAACCCGTCACGCCCAGCTGGGCCGCCGTCGCATATTTCCGGTCGAACAGGTTATTCACCTGGGCAAACACGCTGAGTCGTGGCGTCAACTGGTACTTGCCGTTCAATTCCACCACGGCATAGCCGCCGCTCTTGCCCGCGCCCAGGTACGACGTTCCTCCCGCCTGGTGCGCATTGTTTTCATTGCCGCGCGCATAGGCGCTGGAGACGGCCGTCATGGCCAGGCCCACCGTCCAGTCGCGTCCGCCCTGAATATCCACATGCGCCTTCAGGATATGGCTCGGCGTCAAGGGAATGCGCTTGCCGGGCGTGATGACGATATTGCCTTCCAGGCCGGGCGCGTCCGCATCGCTGCTGCTGTTGGCGCTGCCGTTGACGAACTCCCGGCTTTGATACGTCGCCTGCAGCCACGTGTAGTTGACGCCGAAGTCCAGCATGCCCGCCTTGCCATCAAGCGCCAGCTCCACGCCCTGGTGGCGCGTCTTGCCGAAATTCTTGAAATAGCCAAACCCCGCCTGGTTGTCGGCCACGAACAGGATATCGTCGTGATTTTCCGCGCGGAACACGCCGGCGCTCCAGCGGGCCACCTCGCCCCACTGGCCGCGCACGCCCGCTTCCCACGTCTTCGTGATGACCTGCTTTAATGGCGGGTCGCCGGCCATGGCGTTGGGCAGGCGGCACGGGTTTTCCGGGTCGGCGCAACCGAGCTCGATGGCCGTCGGCGTACGGCTGCCTTCGTTGTAGCCGAGATAGGCGCTCACGCCTGCGGCCGGCGCATACGCCAGGCCGATGGCAGGATTGAAGCGGCTGAAACGGTGGTTGCCATCGAGCGAACCGCTGCCGCCGCCGGGCGTGATGGCGTCGCGGTTGCGCACGGTGCTGCGGTTGTAGCGGCCGGAGACGGTCAAGGTCATATCTTGATTCAACGCAATGCTGTCGCTCGCATACACGCTCCACGTGCGCATGCGCCCGCTCAAGTCGACCCGGTTGTCGACGGGCGTGCCGTCGTCATCGATTTCCGTGCCGTCGGCAAAGAAGTTCACAGGCGTGATGCTGCGGTCCGGATTCAGGTAGCCGAACTGGCTCGTCTGGCGGAACGTGGCGTGGCTGGCGTCGAAGGCGGCACCGGCCGTGACGCTGTGGCGCATGGCGGCCACGTCGGCCAGCGCGGTGAACTGGCCCGAAAATCCATAGTTTTCCTGCCGCGTATGGCTACGGTTGAGCATGCCATTGCATTTTTCGGCCGGCTCGTCGTTCAGCAGCACGTTGGCGATGCAGCGCCACTTCGGAAATGGCGTATTGGCCGCGTTCGCGCCGCTGGCGGGAAAGCCCGTGTAGCCGGCCGCCGCCAGGGCCGCCCGCTCGGCCGCTCCCGGCTGGTAGACGGACTGGTCGAGCGACTCGTCGTTCAAGTCGCCATTGAACGTGTGCGTGTCGATCTTGCGGTAGTACACATTGCCGGACAACAGCAAGGCCGCGCCGGCCTGGTGCTTGCCCGTCAGGTTCAACAGGGTCGATTTGTTTTCCGTCAAATCCGGCTTGGTATACACGCTGCGGTAATCGCGCGCCAGCAGGCGCTGTTCCTGCAAGCCGTTGCCCGTCAGCGCATTGTCCGCATGGGCCACGGTAACGGCGATGTCCGTGCGCGCATCGCTCCAGCCCAGCTTGCCAAACAGCTGGCGCACGTCGGACGGCGAATCGTCGCGCCAGCCGTCTTCCTTGAAGCGGTTGCCCGTCACATACCAGTGCCAGCCCTGCGCATTGCTGCCGCCATGCTCGACCTCGACGGCGCGCCGTTTGTCGGAACCCAGGCGCGCTTCGATGGCGGTGCCGGGGCTGCTGCGGCCATCCTTGGTTTGCAGGGCCAGCGCGCCGCCCAGGGTATTCAAGCCGAACAGGGGATTCGAGCCGGGCATCAGGGTCAGCGACTCGATGGCCATGCGCGGGATCAAGTCCCAGCTGACGACGTCGCCGAACGGCTGGTTCAGCCGCATGCCGTCCAGGTACACGGACAACCCTTGCGGCGTGCCCAGCAGGGGCGACGCCGTGTAGCCGCGGTAGCTGACGTCGGGCTGGAACGGGTTGTTCTGTACCTCGTTCACGTAGACGCTGCCCAGGTTGCGGCGCAGGAAGGCGGAGATGTCGAGCGCGCCGCTGCGGGCGATCTGCTGCGCGCTGGCCGTCTGCACGGGCGCGGCCAGGGTATCGCGCGGCTGGTCCACGGTGGGCAGCGGCATGCTGCCCGTGATGATGACGGTGGGCAAGTCACCCGAGGCGGCCAGGCTCGCGGCCAGGCTGGCGTCAGCGGCAAGGTCGGCGGCCTGCGCCTGGCACAGCGCCATGGCGGCGGCGGCCAATAAAGTCAGTTTCATGCGTATCCCCAGTTTTATCGTGGTTTTTATTGCGTCCAGTATCGGACAGCCACCATCGGGGAACTAGGGAAAAACTCCCGCCGTGCGGGGGAACTAGCGTTGCAAGGGCAGGTAACTCTGTTTGAGCTGGCGCAACACGAAACTGGATTTGCTGTGGCGGATGCCGGGAATTTTATATAAACGCTCGCGCAGCAGGCGTTCATAGTCGCGCGTGTCGCTCACGGCGATGCGCAGGTAGTAATCGTAGTCGCCGGAGACGAGGAACGCTTCCAGCACTTCCGGGATCATGGCCAGCGCGTGGCCGAATTCGAACAGGGCCTGATCGGAATGGTCGTCCAGCGTCACTTGCACGATGACGGTGTCGGCCAGCCCCACCTTGGCCGCGTTGACGTTCACCGTGTAGCCTTCGATGACGCCATCGTCTTCCATGCGCTTGATGCGCGCCCAGCATGGCGACGAGGTCAGGCCCACCTTGGCGCTCAGGTCGTGCAGACTGATGCGGGCATCCTGCTGCAGGGCCGTCAGGATGGCGAGGTCGAATTTATCCAGTTTCATTCTGTCATATCCTTATTTCACAGCAAATTTTACTGAATATCGCATTCTATACGAGAAAACCAGCAGCCTTTTCTGCCGCATCAGGCAGAAAATAAGGCCATGAAACCCGATCCCGCTCCCCTCCTCGCTCCCGCCGCCGATCTTGCGCCGCGCAACGGCGCCAGCACCCTGATCGACACCCTGCTGGCCCTGGGCGTCGACACCGTCTTCGGCTACCCGGGCGGCGCCGTGCTGCCCCTGTACGACGCGCTGCACGCGCAGCCCCGCTTGCGCCACGTGCTGGTGCGCCACGAACAGGCGGCCGTGCACGCGGCCGAAGGCTATGCGCGCAGCACGGGCCGGCCTGGCGTCGTCTTCGTCACGTCCGGCCCCGGCATGAGCAATACCACCACGGGCTTGCTCGACGCCCTGTGCGATTCGGTGCCCGTCATCTGCATCAGCGGCCAGGTGGCCAGCACCAGCATCGGCACCAACGCCTTCCAGGAATGCGACGCGCTGGGCATTTCGCGCCCCGTCACCAAGTGGAACCGGCAAATCCGCGCGGCCGAGGAAACGGCCGCCGTCGTGCACGAAGCATTTATCCAAGCCACGCAGGGCCGGCCCGGCCCCGTGCTGGTCGATTTTCCCAAGGATCTGCAGCTGGCGCCCGTCACGCAGCACGCGCCGCTGCCGCCCGCAGCCACAGCGGCCGCGCCCCTGCCGCAGCCCGCCGACCTGGAACGGGCCGCCAGCCTGATCGCCGGCGCGCGCCAGCCCGTGTTCTATGGCGGTGGCGGCCTCGTCAATTCCGGCCTGGATGCCTGCGCCGCCTTCCAGCAATTGGTGAAACTGGCCGCCGCGCCGTGCACCCTGACCTTATTGGGCCTGGGCGCCTTTCCCGCCTCGCACCCGGCCTTCCTCGGCATGCTGGGCATGCACGGCACCCTGGAAGCGAACCTGGCCATGCACCATGCGGATTTGATCGTCTGCGTCGGCGCCCGCTTCGACGACCGGGTCACGGGCCGCCTGGATGCGTTTTGTCCTGGCGCAAAGGTCATCCACATCGACATCGACCCGGCGTCCATACACAAGGTGGTGCACGCCGACGTGGCCTTGCGCGGCGATTGCGCGCCCGTATTGGCCGCCTTGCTGGCGCAGCTGCGCGGACGCCTGCTGGCGGACCGCCAGCCGTGGTGGCAGCGCATCGACGGCTGGCGCGCCCAGGACAGCCTGGCGTTCGACGATACGCCGGAGGTGATCGCGCCGCAGGCGCTGATGCGGCGGCTGCAGGCGGCGCTGGACAGCAGCGATGGCGGCGACGCCATCGTTTCCACCGACGTGGGCCAGCACCAGATGTGGGCGGCGCAGCACTTGCGCTTCGAGCAGCCGCGCCGCTGGCTCACCTCGGGCGGTGCCGGCACCATGGGCTATGGCTTGCCGGCCGCCATCGGCGCGCAGATCGCCCATCCGGGCAAGCGCGTCGTGTGCGTCAGCGGCGATGCGTCGATCTTGATGAATATCCAGGAACTGGCCACGGCCGTGCAGCACCGCCTGCCCGTGAAAGTGGTGTTGTCGAACAATGGCTACATGGGCATGGTGCGTCAGTGGCAGGAACTCATCCATGGCGGGCGCTACAGCCACAGCTACACGGAAGCGCTGCCCGATTTCGTCGCCCTGGCGCGCGCGTTCGGCTGGCAGGCGCACACGGTGAGCCGGCGCGAGGAACTCGACGCGGCACTGGCGGCCTGCCTCGCATCCGAGGGCCCGTACTTCCTCGACGTGCGCGTGCATGGCGCGGAAAACTGCTTCCCCATGATGGCACCCGGCGCGGGGCACCATGAAGTGACCTTGCGCAAAGGCGTCGTCTATACCGGGTAACAAATCCTGCTCAACTCCACACCCTGTATATCCAGTAGCTTTCATCGTCGCGCATGGCACGCGCCAGCTCGGTGGGGCTCAAGCCCGTGATTTCGCGCGTCTCGCGGCAAAAATGGGCCTGGTCGGCGTAACCGCCGCTGGCGGCGACGTCGGACCAGGACGCCGTGCCCTGCAGGATGGCGCCGCGCTCGTCGAGAAACAGCTGTTCCGCGCGGCGCATGCGGCGCAAGGTGCGCATGGGCTGGCCGGCCCAGGCCTTGATGCGGCGCTCGATATTGCGCGCGCTGCTGGCCAGGCCCGTCGATGCCGCCTGCACGGCCAGGCGGCGCACCCAGTCCTGCACGGCGCCGGCCGGATGGTCGCCGCTCTTGCGCGCCAGCGCCCAGCGCGGCGCGAGAAAATCCTCCACCAGCCTGACGCGGACCGCATCGCCGGGCGCCGCCAGCACGGCGTCCGACAGGGCCAGCCAGTCCCCATCGAACAGCGCGTCGAGCGGGCGGAACTGGTCCAGCAAGCCATCCATCGAGACGCCCGTCAACGCATGCAGGGCGGCCGGGTAAAACATCACCACAAACGTATGCACGGGGCCGGGGTTGTAGCTGACCAGCGGATACGAACGGGGGCCGCCGAACAGCGCGGGCGGCATGCGCACGTCCCGCAGCGACAGGCCCGGCGCTGCCGCTTCCACGTCGCCCGCGACGGTCCAGACGATGCTGCACATGGGCGCGGCGGGAAAGCGGTTCAGGCGCTGCGCCGGCGGCAGCGGCGCGCAGCCCGTGGTGTCGCGCACGAGGAAGGCGCGCACGCAGGAAGCGAGCGCCGTGCGCGGCGCGATCAGGCGGGTCAGGGGCGTAGGGGCGGCAGGCATGGCGACGATTGTACCGGCAATTTCCGGCCGCGCCCGATGTCGTATTCGTTCAAGACGCGGACGCGCAAGCGCGCTACAGTGAAGTCATTGTCGCCATCCACCAGGAGTACGCCATGCCCCCGCTCGACCACGCCGCCGCGCCCGCCACCACGGTCCTGCGCCAGATTCGCCGCCTGCCGGGGCCATTCGCCCTGCCCATCGTCGGCAACAGCCTGCAGATCAAGCTCACGCGCATCCACCGCGACGTGGAAGAGTGGGTGCAACGCTACGGCCCCTACCTGCGCGTCTGGTTCGGCCGCACCCTGGTGCTGGTGGTGGCCGACAGCGAGGCTGTCGGCGCCGTGCTGCGCGACCGGCCCGACGGCTTTCGCCGCCCCCTGAGCAGCTCCATCGTTTCCGAGGAAATGGGCGGCATCCCCGGCCTGTTCCTGGCCGAGGGCACGGAATGGCGCAACCAGCGCCGCATGGTCATGGCCGGCATGGCGCCCGGCGCCGTCAAGGCCTACTTCCCGGCGCTGGCGACGGTGGCGCAGCGCCTGCGGCGGCGCTGGCATCTTGCCGCCACGCAAGGCCAGGCGATCGACCTCGATGGCGACCTGAAACGCTACACGGTCGACATCATCGCCGGCCTCGCCTTCGGCACCGAGGTCAATACGCTGGAAGCGGGCGAAGACGTGATCCAGCGCCACATGGACGCCATCCTGCCCGCCGTGGCGCGGCGCAGCCTGTCCATGTTCCCGTACTGGCGCTACGTCAAGCTGCCCGTCGACCGCCGCCTGGACCGCGACGTGGCGGCCCTGTCCGCCGCCGTGGCCGACCTGGTGCAGCAGGCGCGCACGCGCATGGCGCGCGACCCGGCACGGCGCGAGCGTCCGCCCAACCTGCTCGAAGCGATGATCGCCGCCGCCGACGAAAAGGACAGCGGCGTGAACGACCGCGCCGTGGCCGGCAATGTGCTGACCATGCTGCTGGCGGGCGAGGATACGACGGCCAATACGCTGTCCTGGATGATTTACCTGTTGCAACGCCATCCACACACCCTGGCGCGGGCGCGCGAGGAAGTACGGCGCCTGGCGCCCGACGCGGCCCGCTTCACGATCGAGCAGATGGATAGCCTCGACTACCTGGGCGCCTGCGCCAGCGAAGCCATGCGCCTGAAGCCGGTGGCGCCCTTCCTGCCCGTCGAGGCGCTGCGCGACACGGTCATCGCCGATATCGCCGTGCCGGCCGGCACCCTCGTGTGGTGCGTGATGCGCCACGACACGGTGTCCGATGCGCACTTTCCCGACGCGCAAGCCTTCCAGCCCGAACGCTGGCTGGCCGAAGGGGGCGAGGCGAACAACAGGCGCGCCGCCATGCCCTTCGGTGCCGGCTTGCGCACGTGTCCGGGCCGCTACCTGGCCTTGTTGGAGATCAAGATCGCCATGGCCATGCTGCTGGGCAGCTTCGACATCGCCGGCGTCGACACGCCCGATGGCGGCGAGGCGCAGGAACTGATGGGTTTTGTGATGTCGCCCATCGGCTTGACGATGCGCCTGGCGCGGCCGCAGTGATACCATGGGGGAAGTCCCATTCATACGACCTCCCCATGACCATCCGCCTGGAATCGCCGCAGCAAGCCGACGTGCAAACCCTGATCGCCGAGCTTGATGCATATCAACAGACCCTGTATCCGGCCGAGTGCGTCTACTCGCTGGACCTGGCGTCCGTGCCGTCCGATACCCTGCTGTTTGCCGTCGCCCGCGATGCGGCCGGCACGGCACGGGCCTGCGGCGCCATCGTCGTCACGCCCGCTTTCGGCGAGCTCAAGCGCATGTACGTGCACCCTGACAGCCGGGGACTGGGCCTGGCGAAACGCTTGCTGGCCTTGCTGGAAGAGCAGGCGCTGGCGCGCGGCTGCCGCTTGCTGACCCTGGAAACGGGCATCCACCAGCCCGAGGCGATCGCCCTGTACGCGCGCCACGGCTACCAGCGGCGCGGACCGTATGGCGACTATCCCGACGACCCATTCAGTGTCTTCATGGAAAAACCGCTGCAGGCGGCCGCATGAGCGCGCCCAGCGACAGCTTGCTCGACATCCGCACGCGCCTGCGCGCCTTTGCCGACGAGCGCGACTGGGACCAGTTCCACACGCCGAAAAACCTGGCCATGGCCCTGTCCGTGGAAGTGGCGGAACTGGTGGAACATTACCAGTGGCTGGCCACGGGCGCGGATAGCGAACTGGACGAGGCGAAGCGCACGGGCATCCGCCACGAACTGGCCGACGTGCTGATGTACCTGGTGCGCCTGGCCGACAAGAGCGGCGTCGACCTGCACGCGGCCGTGCTGGAAAAGATGCAACTGAACGCACAGAAATACCCGGCACAGCAGGTGCGCGGCGACGCACGCAAATACAGCGAGTACTGATAGCGAGTACAGACACGCCCACCCGTGCGTGGCGGATGCGCAAAAAGGCGTAGCATTCAGGCATGCGTATTTATCGATTACTGCTGATCATAGGCTTGCTCCATGGACCTATTGCGCTGGCGCAAACCGCGCCCGTGCCGCAGGTGAAGGTGGACGCCACGCGCGACCCCGTCGACAAGTCCTACCGCAAGATGCTGCAGGGCGTGGACCGCTTCGAGCGCGACCATGCGCTGGCGCCGCAGGCCGTGCTGCGCTTCCGCTTGCTGCCGCGCCAGCCCGGCGTGGACATGGCCGGTGTGCAGCTGCGCATCGCCGGCGACACGGTCAGCATCCCCTTGCCCTTGGCCGAAGACAACAGCTTTGCCCCCGTGCGCAATGCGCAAGCGGCGCGTGAAGACGCCGTGCTGCTGGCCAACCGCAAGGCCAGCACCATGAGCTGGCGCGCGCAAGTCATCACGCCCGGCTTGCCGCCCGGCACGCGGCGCCTGGGCGACCTGCGCCTGGAATGCCGCGCCGGCATGGATTCCGGCCTGATCTCGAACGACCCGCAAATCATCGCCTGGCTGTCCAGCATGCTCTACAGCACAGATAAAGTGTGTTCCGAGCCGGACGGCAATTATCTGTTCTTCACGGACCGTCCCCTGTTCGGCGTGACCCTCGTGCATGGCGAGCGCCGCCTGGCGCTGCCGTTCACCATGCTGTACGCGGGCGGCGAGCAAACGCCCGCCTCGCTGCCCTATTGCGATTGCCAGGTCTTGCTTGACCGCACGTATTACGCGCCCTTGTGGGATAGCAACTGGCCGGACGACACCCTGCTGGAATTTATTTATATGGACGAGGTGGCGCCATGAAGTGGCTGTCGCTGATCTTGTTGACGCTGCTGGCCGCCTGCTCCGGCACGCGCGCCTTGCAAGCAAGCAAGAATGTGCCCTACACCACCCTGGAACAGACGGTGCAAGTGGGCAGCAGCACGCGCGAACAGGTGCGCGCCGCGCTGGGCGACAGCACGTCCATCCGTTTCGACAGCGGCAAGGAAGTGTGGATGTACACCTATCCGGCGGCCTCGGGCGCGCAGGGGGAATATGTGATTCTGTTTGGCGGGGATGGGGTGGTGAAGCAGGTGCGCAGCGGCGAGGTGTACCGGGTACGGAAGTGATTCCCGCCAGCATGGCGCTGGCGGGAGTGGCATGCTTATCGTGCCTTCAGCAAGGCCCGCGACGCGACGCCCGCGCCCACGCTGCGGCCCACGCCGGCAACCTTGCGCTTGGGCGACGCCTTCAATTTGAAGATGCCGATCGACTGGGCCACGCTGTCGGTGCGCTGCGCCAGGTTGGTGGCGGCCGCGGCCGCCTGCTCCACCAGCGCCGCATTCTGCTGCGTGATGCCATCCATGTGGATGACGGCCTGGTTGACTTGCCCGATGCCCTGGTTCTGCTCGCGCGTGGTCGAGGAAATCTCGTCCATCACTTCCGTCACGCGGGCTACCGAGGCGATCACTTCCGCCATGGTGGCACCCGCGTTGCTGGTCAGCACGCTGCCCGCGTTCACGGTGGCGATCGAATGGTCGATCAGGTTTTTCACTTCTTTCGCAGCCGTTGCCGAGCGCTGCGCCAGGCTGCGCACTTCGCCGGCCACGACGGCAAAGCCGCGGCCATGCTCGCCCGCGCGGGCCGCTTCCACGGCCGCGTTCAAGGCGAGGATATTCGTCTGGAAGGCGATGCCGTCGATCAAGCCGATAATGTCGAGAATCTTGCGCGACGACGAGCTGATCTCATCCATCGTGGTGACCACTTCGCTGACGATGGTGCCGCCCTTGGCCGCCACGGTGGACGCCTGCGCCGCCAGGTCGTTGGCCGTGGCCACATGGTCGGCGCTGTTCTGCACGGTCGACGTCAGTTCTTCCATGCTGGCCGCCGTCTGCTCCAGGCTGGACGCCTGCGATTCCGTGCGGCTGGACAGGTCCATATTGCCCGTGGCAATTTCCGCCGTGGTGATGCGGATATCCTCGAAGTTGGCGCGCACGTCGCCGATGATGCTGTGCAAGTTGATGTTGGTCTGGCGCAAGGCCGCCATCAATTGACCCATGTCATCGTCGCGCACCTTGTCGATGACGCCCGTCAAGTCGCCGCCGGCCATCTTGCGCGCCACCGTGATGGCGTCGCCCAGCGGGGCGACGAGGGAATTGTGCAGGTGGGCCCAGAAATACAGCATCAGCGCCACGGCTGCGGCGGCGGCACCGCTGAGCCAGCTGCGCGTGGCCGTGCTCGTGTCGCCGTCGATATTCCACACGGCGCAACCGAGGATGGCCAGCACCACGCCGAAGACGATGCAATGCAGGGCCAGGTCTTGCGACAGGCTCAGCTTGCGCCACTCGGCCAGCTTGGCGGCCCAGCCCTGGCGCACGACACGGCCATTGCGGATCGCCAGGTTGGCGGAATTGCCGTCTTTGAAACTTTTATACAGGGCTGCCGCTTCGTTGATCTGCTCGCGCGTGGGCTTGGTGCGCACGGACATATAGCCGATCGGGCGGCCGCTTTCGATGACGGGCGTGATATTGGCGAAGACCCAATAGAAATCGCCGTTCTTGCAGCGGTTCTTGACCATGCCGGTCCAGGGCATGCCCGTCTTGATGGTGTCCCACAGGTCGGCAAACGCTTCGGCCGGCATATCGGGATGGCGCAGGATATTCTGTGGCGCACCCAGCAGTTCCATTTCTGAAAAACCGCTGACTTCAATGAAATACTGATTGGCGTAATTGATGTTTCCCTGTAAATCCGTGGTGGAAACAATCGTCATGCCTTCATTTAATACGTATTCATTTTGCGTGATAGGCGTATTGACCCGCATCGTCGCTCCTCTATTTTTTTTCAACTAGCATAACAAAAACATAAAAACAATATACCACATCAAGCACCCATGATATATCGCCTCGGCGACAGTGACGCCAGTCAAACAATTTAATAAAAGTCAATTCATTTATGTTTTAGGATTTACTTTGATTCAACTTGATTGATTTTATTGAAATGCAAAATTTAAATTGCGTGCATATACAATAATTAATAAAAAATTATGTATCGATGCAGCAGGCAATAAATATGGCGTTTGCACCGATAAAAATATGCAAAGGAGCCGTGGCCATTGCCGGCAGATGGCGATACCTGCCGCCAACCATAACGCGGCAACCATGTTTATTTCTTGAGGGAAAATAAAAACTGGCGCGAATGCGCCAGTGGGGGATGTGTCTCCAATCCGCGACACAGGCGCCGGAGCGCCCGTGGGGATGGCTTACTTGTACGTTTTACGGGGTGGCGACTTCGGACGCGGCGGCGCAGGCTTGCGCTCCGTCGTGCCATCGTCCAGGCTGATGCGCAGTTTCTGCCCCGAAACGACGACCGATTTCAGGTGGTCGAGGATTTCCGGCGGCATGCCTTCCGGCAAGTCCAGCACGCTGTAGTTGTCAAAGATATCGATGCGGCCGATATGCTTGGCTTCCAGGTTCGCTTCGTTGGCGATGGCGCCGACGATGTTGCTTGGCGTTACGGCGTGCTCACGGCCCACTTCGATGCGGTAGGCCGTCACGCCCGGGCGTGGACGTTCCTTCTTCGGCGCGCGCGGGGCAACTTCGCCCGCGTCCGCCGGTGCATCCTTGAACGCTGGCGCGGACTTGGCGGCGAACGGCTTGCGCGGCGCGGCTGGCGGCGCCAGATCCGGTGCGTCGCCGTCGCGGCTGATGCGCAGCTGCTGGCCCGCCACCCACACGGTTTTCAGCTGGTCCAGCAATTCTTTCGGCATGCTGTCTGGCAAGTCCAGGACGCTGTAGTCGTCATAGATTTCGATGCGGCCGATGTTTTTCGAATCGATGCCCGCTTCGTTGGCGATGGCGCCCACGATATTGCCCGGTTTCACGCCATGCTGATGACCTACCTCAATGCGGAAGGTTTGCATGCCGGCGTCGGCTGGACGCTGGATGCGTTCCTTTTTCGGGAAGGCCGGGCGCTCGCTGCGCTCGTTGCGGTCGAAGCGGTCATTGCGTTCGAAACGGTCATTGCGTTCAGGGCGGTCAAAGCGGTCTTGACGCGCAGGACGGTCGTCTTGCCACGTGGCTTGCTCGCGCGCCTTGTTCTTGTCCAGCAACAAAGGCACATTGCCACGCGCCATCTTCGCCAGGGCGGCGGCGATTTCGATGGCGGGAATGTTTTGTTCGCGTTCGAAATCTTCGATCAGCGACTGGAACTGCTCCAGTTCGCCCAGGGCCAGGGTTTCGCTGATTTGTTCCTTGAACTTGGCGATACGCACGTCGTTGACGGCCTGGATCGTCGGCAGTTCCAGCATGCCGATCGGCTGGCGGGTCGAGCGTTCGATGGCTTTGAGCAAGTTCTTTTCACGCGGGGTGATGAACAAAATCGCTTCGCCGCTGCGGCCGGCGCGGCCCGTGCGGCCGATGCGGTGGGTATAGCTTTCCGGATCGTGCGGCACGTCGTAGTTGACGACGTGGCTGATGCGCTCGACGTCCAGGCCGCGGGCGGCCACGTCGGTGGCGACCAAAATGTCGATCTTGCCGTCTTTCAACTGCTGGATCGTGCGCTCGCGCTGCGCTTGCTGGATGTCGCCATTGATGGCGGCAGCCGAGAAGCCGCGGGCTTGCAGCTTGCCGGCCAGTTCTTCCGTGCCCAGCTTGGTGCGGGCAAAGATGATCATGCCGTCAAACGCTTCCGCTTCCAGGATGCGGGTCAGCGCGTCGAGCTTGTGCATGCCCGACACCAGCCAGTAGCGCTGGCGGATGTTGTCGGCCGTGCCCGTCTTGGCGGCAACCGTCACTTCGGCCGGATTCACCAGGTAGGTCGTGGCGATGCGCTTGATGACGGAAGGCATGGTGGCAGAGAACAGGGCCGTTTGATGGCCTTCCGGCGTTTCTTGCAAGATGCGTTCGACATCGTCGATAAAGCCCATGCGCAGCATTTCATCGGCTTCGTCGAGCACCAGGGTCTTCAGCTTGGACAGGTCGAGCGAACCCTTGTCCAGGTGATCGATGACGCGGCCAGGCGTGCCGACGACGACGTGCACGCCGCGGCGCAGGGCCGACAGTTGCGGGCCGTAGCTTTGGCCGCCATAGATCGGCAGCACGTGGAAGCCGGGGATGTGGGCGGCGTACACCTGGAACGCTTCGGCGACCTGGATGGCCAGTTCGCGCGTCGGTGCCAGGACCAGGGCTTGGGGTGAGCTTTGTTTCAGATCGATGCGCGACAGGATCGGCAAGGCGAAGGCGGCGGTCTTACCCGTGCCTGTTTGCGCCTGACCCAGCACGTCGCGGTTCGCGAGCAATAATGGAATCGTCGCCGCCTGGATAGGCGACGGTGTTTCGTAACCGACATCCTTGAGCGCGCGAATCAGCGGCTCGCTCAGGTTAAGGTCGGAAAATAAGGAAATTGGTGTATCAGACATGAAATCACTCACAAGTTCGCTCGAATCGCCCAATGCGAAAGAGTGTATCTGCTAGTTTACTCTTTACTGGACCTTACCGGGTGGCTGCATGCCGCAGAACGCCGTTTTTTGCGCCATATCTACGTAAAAAAGCCAGAAAAATCGGCGATCCGCACGCATTGGGCGCGTGATTTTGCCAACATTAAGCGATACACAACAATATGCCGGCTGCGCCTGTTCTGCGTGGCAACAGCTCCGGCGGGCACCGCGCCGCCACGGCGCCCGCCCCCGCTTCAGGTGCGCAAGAACTCCAGCAAGTCCTCGTTCAGCCTATCCTTGTGCGTCGTCGCCAGGCCGTGCGGCGCGCCCGCATACACGAGCAATTTGCTGCCGATGATGAGCTCGGCAGTGCGGCGCGCCGAGGCGGCGATCGGCACGATCTGGTCGTCGTCGCCATGGATCACCAGGGTCGGCACGTCGAATCTGGCCAGGTCGCCCGTGAAATCCGTTTCCGAAAACTGCTTGATGCACAGGTAGGCGGCCGGCATGCCCGCCTGCATGCCTTGCCGCCAGAAACTGTCGCGCACGCCCTGCGACGGCTTCGCGCCGGGCCGGTTGTAGCCATAGAAGGGTTCGCTCAAGTCGCGGAAAAACTGGCTGCGGTCGGCCTGCACGCCTGCGCGGATGGCGTCGAACGCGGACAGCGGCAAGCCCAGCGGATTATCGGCCGTTTGCAGCATCAGCGGCGGCACGGCGCCCACGAGCACGGCGCCGGCCAGACGCTGCGTGCCATGGCGGCCGATGTAGCGCGCCACTTCACCGCCGCCCGTCGAATGGCCGACGAGGGTGGCGCCCGTCAAGTCCAGCGCGGCGATCAGGGCGGCCAGGTCGTCGGCATAGGTATCCATGTCGTTGCCGCCGAACGGCTGGCTGGAACGGCCATGGCCGCGCCGGTCGTGCGCGATGACGCGGTAGCCGCGCGAGGCCAGATAGAACATCTGGTCTTCCCAGGCATCGGACGACAGGGGCCAGCCGTGGCTGAAGACGACGGGCGGGCCGCTGCCCCAGTCCTTGTAGTAGATCAAGGTGCCGTCGGCGGTACGCAGGGTATTGCTCGATTGCAAGTCAGGGCTAGTCATGGAACGCTCCTTGTCGGTGGACCAGCGGCCATTGTGGCCCCAATCGGCTGGCGCGCGCCGCGCGCTACGCCAGAGCATTGCGGTAGAGTAAGATTACCGCTGCTTTGCTTTCCCGTATTCACTTTTGGAGTTGTCATGCGTTTTCCCTTCGTCCTCGCCGCCAGCCTGTTCAGCACGGCTACCCTCGCCCAACCGCTCGTTGCCGAGGCGCCCCTGCGCGCCCACCTGTCCTTCCTGGCCGACGACTTGCTGGAAGGACGCGGCACGGGCCAGCGCGGCGGCGACCTGGCCGTGCGCTACCTGGAAACGCAGGCGGCCGTGGCCGGCTTGCAGCCGTTGCCGGACGGCACGTATCGCCAGGCGCTGACCATCGTCGGCAGCAAGGCATTGCCATCGAGCACAGTGACCTTCAGCGCGGGCGGCAAGACCTTGTCTCCCGCCTTCGGCCAGGACATCGTCTTTGGCGCGGCGAATGGCCAGCAGAAAGTGGCGTTCGACGCGCCCGTCGTGTTCGCCGGCTACGGCATCCGCGCCCCCGAAGAGCAGTGGGACGACTTCAAGGGTGCTGATTTAAAAGGAAAAATGGTCATCCTGATGGTCAACGACCCGCAGCCGACCGTTGCCGAACCGAACCGCTTTGCCGGCAAGTCGCTGACTTGGTACGGCCGCTGGGTCTACAAGTACGAGGAAGCGCTGCGCCAGGGCGCGGCCGGCGTGCTGCTGATCCACACGACGGCGTCCGCGTCGTATCCGTGGTCGGTGCCGGCCAACGGTTTCGGCCATGAACGCTTCAACCTGGCCGGCGCGGGCAATGCGATGGAAGGCTGGCTGCAGGAAGACATGGCGCGCGCCCTGTTCCAGGCGGGCGGACAGGACCTGGACGCCTTGCGCGCGCAGGCGGAAACGCGCGAGTTCCGTCCCGTGGCCTTGAACGCCACGGTCAAGGTGGTCTTGAACAGCCAGATCCGCAGCATCGAGCAATTCAACGTGGCCGGCATCGTGCCGGGCACGGATCCGAAACTCAAGCACGAAGCCGTGATTTACTCGGCCCACTGGGACCACCTGGGCAAGGATGACGAAGGCAACAGCCGCAGCGGCCAGAGCGACCACATCTACAACGGCGCCATCGACAATGCCTCGGGCGCGGCGGCCCTGCTGGCCATGGCGCAAGTTGCGGTAAAACAACCTGCACGGCGCACGCAGATCTTCCTGTGGCCAGCCGGCGAGGAAACGGGCATGTTGGGCAGCACGGCCTACACGCGCAAGCCCCTGTGGCCGCTGGCGAAAACGGCCGCCGACCTGAACCTCGACAGCATGAATTTCGTCGGCAAGACGCACGACATCGGCGTGGCCGGCGCCGAGCGCAGCAGCCTGTACGCGAGCGCCGCCAAGGTGGCCAAGCGCATGGGCCTGCGCCTGGCGCCCACCATTCCCGACCTGTCCGGCGCGTTTTACCGGGCCGACCATTTTGCGTTTGCCAAGGCTGGCGTGCCCGCCTTCAACGTGGGCTCGGCCGTGTTTTCCGGCGACGGCTCGTTCGACTTCGTCAAGGAGCCGAAAGCGTCCGGCGAGCGCCTGGTGGCGTTCAAGAAGGATTACCACCAGGTAACGGATGAATACCACCCGTCTTGGGATTTATCGGGCATGGTGCAGCAGGCGCAATTCACCTTGAACCTCGGCTATGAAGTGGCGAACGACAAGAATTTGCCTACATGGAACAAAGGCGAAGCGTTTGGCAAGGTGAAACGCTAGGCACCATGCAAAACACCGGCCTGCGCCGGTGTTTTTTAAGAGTGCTGGACAAAATGTTCAGGGCTAGGCGTGTTGCCGAAGACAGTACGAATGTACGGCGAGGCAACGCAACAACGCCATGGACTTTTTGTCAGGCGCTCTAAATCGCCATGATGCGTTTCAGGTCGACGAAGGCCGTTTCATACAGGTGCTGGAAGGCACCGATCATGACTTCTTCCACACCTTCGGCCGCATCGAACTCGCTAGCCCATTCCGCCACGCAGGAAGCGCCGCCCGGCTCGCCCGTGACGCGCAGGGTGGAGCGGTAGTTCTTGACGGGGATCGGCCCCGAGACGATGGTGTAGCTGTAGCTCTTGTCCGCCTCGCTGTAGCTTTGCAGGCGTTCGGCGATGATGGCGCCGTCCGTGGTTTTCAGGCGGCGCACGCGGCCGCCGTGTTCGGACAGGCTGGTCTTGATCGAGCTCGACCATTCAGCCAGCGACTGGAAGCCGCCGATAAAATCCCACACGCGTTCGGCGCTTGCCGCCAATGTTACAGAAACAATTACTTGGGCCATCTTTAATTCGGTTCCTCATCCAGGTTTGCCGGGCGCCGCGCCCAGCCGGCCGGAGTTGCCCGGCACAGCCGCTATTTTAGCGCCCACGCGGCTTTGCTGCTGAGCGGGCATCCTCGGCCATCCTGATTTCGGTCCCCGTCTTACAGATTTTCCGCCAAGAAAATCAGGGAATTGCCGTGCGCGTGGGCGGCGGCGCGCTGCTGGTAGCTGTCGCGGTGGGTGCAATTAAAACCGTGCTCGGCGCCCGGGTAGATGTGGATTTCCACGTCTTGCCGGTCTTCGAAGCGTTCGGCGATCTTTTGCACGGCTTCCGGCGGAATGTGGCTGTCCTGGCCGCCGAAATGCATGAGCAGCGGCACCTGGATGCGGTCGGCCAGGTCCAGCTTGTTCTGGATGCCGCCGCCGTAATAGGCGATGGCCGCGTCGACCAGGCCAGCCGCGGCCGTCTGGAACGACAAGCGGCCGCCGAAGCAGTAGCCGACGGAGGCCAGCTTGCCCGTCACTTCCGGACGCGCGCGCAGGACGGCGATGGTGGCCTTGATATCGGCGTCGGCGTGGGCATTGTCGGTAGCTTGCATGAGTTCGACGGCGCGCTTCCAGCCGTCCGCGTCATAGCCCAGTTCGATGTGCGCACCGGCGCGCCAGAACAGGTCGGGCACCAGCACCACGTAGCCATCGGCCGCGTACTGGTCGGCCACGGCGCGGATGTGCTCGTTGACGCCGAAAATTTCCTGCAACAGGATGATGGCGGGGCCCTTGCCCACGTGCGGCACGGCCAGGTAAGCCTGAAAGCTGCCGTCCGGGCCGGCGATATCGATCCACTGCGATGTTGTGCTCATAGAAACTCCAGTCTGAGGTTGGGGGGAATGCCACAGCCAGGCATGTTACTGGTTTTTCCCTCTTTCTGCGCCCACCCTTTGTCCTGGCTCAATACATCTCGCGCAGGTAAATCACCGGGCCCGACTTGAAGACGCCAAAGACGACTGTGCCCACGGTGCTGGGCAAGTACGCGATGCCGGGCACGGACACATCGACGCTGCCGGTCTTGCCGGCGCCGGGCGCCGCCACAATCAAGCGTCTATTCGACGGCAAGATGCCCTTGTCGAACGTATAAGTAATAGTCGTGCCAGCGGGAAATGCAAAGTCCTTGCACGCCAATGTTTTCTTACAATTGGCAAACACCACCTGCGCGCTGCCGAAGGCGCTGATGCTGTCCAGCAGACTGGTGACCCAGGTCTTGCCGTCCCAGTACTGCGCCTGCACGGCCAGGCGCACGGGATAGCGCTCGGAACCGTAGTCATGCGGCACCATCAGGCGGCCCGTGAACACGGTCAGCTGCGCTTCCTTGCCATCGGCCGGCGCCGAGCTCACATTGCCAGCCGCCGGATAGGCATACGTCGCGCGCAGCAGCAGCCCCGTCGGCGATGCCAGCGCTGTCGGGTCCTTGGGCACGGCATAGGCGGCGGGGAAACTGTAGGCGATGGCGCGCGTGGCAACGCCATTGGTAAAACTGGTGACGGGTACGCCCGTCACGGCCGCAGGTACTGTTGCCCCATCCGTCAGCGTGCTGCCCGATGGCGCCGTGGGCGGATATTTGTTGTTCCCCGTGGCCGCGTCATACGGGGCCAGCGGCACCTGCGTTTTATTGATGTCGGCATTCCTGGCGTCGAAGTTCTTCGTCTCGTTACCGGCGGCCGTCTGGGCGCGGATGGTCAGGTCGAAGGGCTGGCGCGAATACACGGCGCGGTTGCCGGCGCACACGAGCGGCGTGCTGCACGGGAAAGGAAACTCCGTCTTCGCCCCCCCCGGGAGGTCCACTTGCTTGACGACCAATTCCGTTACAAAGTGGTGCGGATAAAAGAGCACGGTATCGCTCGTCCCCGGCGACGTCAGGCTGCTGCCCAGATAACCGTTTTGCAGCGCGGCCGTGAAATTGATCTTGCCCACTTCTGGCCAGACCAGCGGCGGCGCCGCGATGATGCCCCCTTTCGTCACGAAATCGAGATCGCCGCTGACCTGCGGATTGAATACGCCTGTGTAGAGCGGCGCCTGCAGATTACGGTCGAGCACGACTGTTTGCACGGCAACACCGCTTTCGTTGCCGAAATTCTTCGTCACGGCATCGAGCGCGTTGACGGCCGATAACGTGATGGTCGTCCCCGCCACGAGGGGCGCTGCCGCCAGGCCCGCGCGCTGAATCGGCGCCAGCTTCGTGAACAGAAATTTCTTCGGCGCCACGACGACCGTACCGTTGCCTTTCATGTCCAAACCTTTGTCGCTGCCGCTGTCCGGTTTGTAGGCAGCCGTCAGGATCAGCGCTCCCGCATCGGCATACAGCATGTTCGGCTTGGCCACGCCGTCGGCGCCAAACGTCACATTCACCTTGGTGCTCGCCACGGCGCAGCTGCTCTGGTCGCTGCCAGCCAGGGCGACATAGCTATTTTGGACGCTGTCAAAGATGCGCGCAGGCAATGTTCCCTTGTCCGGATTGCTGTACCCGCAAGTCAGGTTCAATTGCTTGGTCTGGCTGGCAAACATGGGCACGCACACGTCCCTGTTGCCGGACGAGGTCTGCAATGCGCTGATTTCCAGTACGGCCACGTCCTCCGCGTAGCGCGGAACGCCGCTTACCTGGAAGCCGCTGGAAAGAAAGCTGATCTGGCAATTGCTCGTATTGCCGCCGCTCTTGCACACCAGCGCGCCCGTCGTGGCGGGCGTGCTGACCAGGCTCAGGGTGGCGATGCCCACCGTGGTCTGGCGCACCGTGACATTGGGATTGACGCCGCTGGTATCGATCTGCGTCGGCACGCCGCCCGGGCTGACGGTGACGCTGGGGCTGGGACTACCCTTGTACACCGCGCTGCAGTTGGCATCGGCACAGGCAGTCACCGTCACCGTGGGTACCTGGCAAGTGAGCGCCGTCAGCGGGTGCTCGATCTGGAAATGGTGCAGTCCGGTCGGCGTGCCGGGCCCGCACTTCGGCCCCATCGGTTCATTGAAGGCCCAGCCGCTGTTGTTCGTCACGCAACTGCACGGGTTCGATGGCGTATACGCCTTGCAAGTAATGGTTTGCTGCACCCGGCCCTGCCAGCCCAGAGTGATGTGGTCGACCTTAGCGTTGCCCGTGATATAGGCGTTGGACGAGTCGAGGGTCACCTCGCCAGCGTCCACATTGCCCTTGATGCCATTGCCGGAGGCGATCGTCAAAGAATTGCTCGCGTCCACGTCGCCCGTGACGAGCAGGCCCGAGGCCTTCAAGTCGATGGTCGGCGATTTCAGGTTGCCCGTCACCTGGCTGCCGGAACCGATGGTCAGCGACGTGGTCGCCGTGATATCGCCCTGGATGCGGGTACTGGCGGGCAGGATGTTGACGACGGTGCCGCTGATGGCCCCGTTGATGACGGAACCCGAGGCAATTTCCACCGGGCCCTTGGCGCTGATCTTGCCCGTCACCTTGACGTTGTTCGAGCCCATCTTGATGGTCGTGGCCGAAATATTGGCCGTGACGGTCTGTTCCTGCGCGCCCATGAGGAAAGTGCCGCCTTCGGCTGTCAGGTTGCCCCCCGTCACTTTCAGGTTCGGCGGATTGATATCCTTGATATCCAGGTTGCCCTTGACCGTCAGCGTGGCGTCGCCGCTCATCGTCAAGCCCTGGTTATAACTCATCGCCAGGGAACTGTTGACCGTCACGGCATACGCGCTGCCGATGACGATGACGTCGGTAGAGCTCAGCGCCAGCGAGGCGCAAGTATATTGGGTGCTGGACGCCGGCAGGGTGCAGCCGCTGACGGCGCCGCCATTGAAGTTGAGCGTGGCCGCGTGGGCAAGGGTTGAGCCCAGCAGCAATGTCAGGGCGGCAAAAATGTGGAGTAAGCGCACGATATCGAGGAATCCGGTGGGTGGGGAGCCAGCGGGCGCGCGGATTATTTCATGCTAACCTACGCCATCGCTGTTGTTGCATTATGGCAGTATTTATCCCCCTCGCGCATATCGCATGATCAAGCAAAGCCCCAAAGAATTCCCCCTGCGCACCGTCGACATCATCGTCTATCCCGGCTTCAAGGCGCTCGAAGCCATCGGCGCCATGAAAGTGTTTGACTACGCCAACACCCATTTGCGCCTGCGCAATCTGCCCGGCGGCTACGACGTGCGCATCGCCTCGACAGCCATCGGCCCGGTCGAGTCGGACACCCTGATGTCGCTGCACGCCAGCAAGGCGCTCGATGTGAACCGCCTGCCCGACCTGGCCGTCATCGTCGGCTGCCACCACGTCGAGCAAGTCTTGCAGGACATTCCCGCCCTCGCCGCCTGGGTGGCCGAGGCGGCGCCGCGCATCGATACCCTGGCGGCCCTGTGCACGGGCTGCTTCTTCCTGGCCGAGGCCGGAGTGCTCGACGGCAAGAGCGCCGCCACGCACTGGAGCGCCGTGGACAGCCTGCGCCAGCGCTATCCATTGATACAGGTCAATGCCGATGCGATTTTCGTGCGGGAAGGGAAATTCTGGACGTCGGCCGGCGTGACGGCCGGCATCGACCTGGCGCTGGCCCTGGTGGAAGACGATTTCAGCCGCGATATCGCGCTGGAAGTGGCGCGCGACCTGGTCGTGTATCTGAAGCGGCCCGGCGGCCAGTCGCAGTTTTCCGTGCACCTGTCGAGCCAGATGACGACGCACCCGACCATCCGCCAGTTGCAGGGCTGGATCATGGAACATCTTGCCGAAGAGCTTACCGTGCCGCTGCTGGCGGCCAGGCTGGCCATGAGCGAGCGCAATTTCACGCGCGTGTTCCAGCGCGAAACGGGCACCAGTCCCACGGAATTCATCGACACGGCCCGCTTTGAAGTGGCGCGTCGCTTGCTGGAAGACAATGTGTCTTCCTTAAAACAGGTGGCCGTACAGGCGGGCTTGCACAGCGAAGACAGGCTGCGCCGCCTGTTTCAAAAGAAACTCGCCATCACGCCGCGCGATTACCGCGAGCGCTTTTCCAGCACGGCGCGCTAGGCGCAGCGGGTATCAGCGCGGCTTGCCGTGACGCACGTGGCGCGTGGCCAGTTGGCGGCTCTGCCGCGCCAGCGGCGTAAACAGGAGTGCGCACAGCAGATACGTGGCCAGCAGCGCCAGCCAGATGGCGGGCGTGGCGAGGCTGGCGGCATTGCTCCACCACAAGGCTAGCAGGGAAGACAGGGCCGCGCCGAGGAAGACGGGCAGCATGCGGCGCAAGGTCGCGAGGTAGGCAGTGGCAAACATGGACGGCTCCCGAAGCAAGGCGGTGATGTCTTCACACTAGCAGGGGCAGGCGGCGAAGTACAGCGCGCCGCCCTGCCCCGTCCGTCAAGTGTTGCGCAATGAGTACAGTCAGATAAAATTAATACAGCACGACGGAGCGGATCGATTCACCGCTCTTCATCAAGTCGAAACCTTGATTGATATCATCGAGCTTCAGCCTGTGTGTGATCAAATCATCGATATTGAGCTTGCCTTCCATATACCAGTCGACGATCTTCGGCACGTCCGTGCGGCCCCGCGCGCCGCCGAAGGCCGAACCGCGCCATTCGCGTCCCGTCACCAGCTGGAATGGACGCGTGGAAATTTCCTGGCCCGCCGCCGCCACGCCGATGATGAACGATTTGCCCCAGCCCTTGTGCGTGCACTCGAGCGCCTGGCGCATCAGGGTGGTGTTGCCGACGCACTCGAACGAATAATCGGCGCCGCCGTCCGTCAGTTGCACGATGGCGTCGACGACGTTCTCCACCTCGTTCGGGTTGATGAAATGCGTCATGCCGAACTTGCGCGCGATGGCCTGGCGCGCCGGATTGATGTCGATGCCGATGATTTTATCGGCACCCACCATCTTCGCCGCCTGGATCACGTTCAGGCCGATGCCGCCCAGGCCGAACACGGCCACGTTGGCGCCCGCCTCGACCTTGGCCGAGAACAGCACGGCGCCCACGCCCGTCGTCACGCCGCAGCCGATGTAGCACACCTTGTCGAACGGCGCGTCGGAGCGGATCTTCGCCAGCGCGATTTCCGGCACGACGATGTAATTGGAAAAGGTGGACGTGCCCATGTAGTGAAACAGCGGCTGGCCATTCAGCGAAAAGCGGCTGGTGGCGTCCGGCATCAGGCCGCGGCCCTGGGTCGAGCGGATGGCCTGGCACAGATTGGTCTTTTGCGACAGGCAGAATTTGCACTGTCGGCATTCCGGCGTGTACAGGGGAATGACGTGGTCATCCTTTTTCAGGGTCGTCACGCCCGGGCCCACGTCGACGACGACGCCGGCGCCTTCATGGCCGAGGATGGCAGGGAAGATGCCTTCCGGGTCGGCGCCGGACAGGGTGTAGTAATCGGTATGGCAGATGCCCGTGGCTTTCAGCTCGACCAGCACTTCGCCGGCGCGCGGGCCGGCCAGGTCGACTTCTTCGATGGTCAGCGGGGCGCCCGCTTTCCAGGCAATCGCGGCTTTGGTTTTCATGTGTGTCATTCCTGCTCGGTTTCAGATGCGCCATTATCGGGCGCCGGCGGGCGCCGTGGAGCAAGTGCCGACGCGCTTGTCTGAAAACGCGGCGCATTTGTCCGATGCCACCGTACGTTTGCGCCAGCTCAAACTTCCCGCCGCAAAGACGCGCATTCTTGGCACAAGCCCATCCCCTCTTGAGCAGCCATTGCGTCGTTCCCGCAGGAGACTGACATGCGCCATTTCCTTTCCCGCTTGCCGCTGCCCTGGCTGGCCCTGCTGCTGGCATGCTGCCTGGCACTGCTGGCCGCCTGTGGCGGCGGCCATCACCACCCTGCGCCGGGCGCCACCACGGGGAACCTGACGGTCACCATCGGCGGCTTGCCGGCCGGCGTGGCGGGCGCCGTCACGGTCACGGGGCCTGCGTCGTACAGCAAGACGCTGACGGCCAGCACCACGCTCACCGGCCTGGCGCCCGGCGCCTACGCGGTTGGCGCCGCCAGCGTGACGCAAGGCACGGGGACGCTGTCGCCCACGCCCGTCACGCAACAGGTGCAAGTCACTGCGGGGGCGATGGCCAGCGCCAGCGTCACGTATGCGGCCGGCGCACCACTGGCCCTGCGCCTGCAGGAAGTGGCCAGCGGACTGGATGCCCCCCTCTTCCTCACGGCGCCGCCCGGCGACAGCCGTTTGTTCATTATCGAACGGGCCGGCCGCATCCGCGTGGTGCAGAACGGCAGCCTGCTGGCCACGCCCTTCCTCGACATCGGTACGCTCACCACCACCAGCGGCGAACGGGGCTTGCTGTCGCTGGCCTTTCATCCGCAATACGCCAGCAATGGCTATTTCTTCATCTATTACACCAACCTGGCCGGCGACATCGTCATCGAGCGGCGGCAAGTGTCAGCGGGCAACGCCAACGTGGCCGATCCCCTGTCCGCGCTGGCCATCCTCACGATTGCCCACCCCACCTTCAGCAACCATAATGGCGGCTTGCTCAGCTTTGGCCTGGACGGCTATCTGTATGCGGGCACGGGCGACGGCGGCAGCGGGGGCGATCCGCCCGGCAACGCGCAAAACACGCTTGTACTTCTGGGCAAGCTGCTGCGCCTGGACGTCAACGCCAGCAGCGTGGCCCAGCCGTACACCATTCCACCCGATAATCCCTTTGCCACGGCAGGCGGACGCCCTGAAATCTGGGCCTACGGCTTGCGCAATCCGTGGCGCTACGCCTTCGACGCGCCGGCCCAACTGCTGTATATCGCCGACGTGGGCCAGGCCAGCTGGGAAGAGGTCGACGTGCGGCCCGTGAGCCAGGCGGGCAACAACTATGGCTGGAACATCATGGAAGGCGCGCACTGCTACAACAGCGGCAGCTGCAGCCAGGCGGGCCTGGTCTTGCCCGCCATCGAATACGGCCACGATGCGGCCGGCGGCTGTTCGATCACGGGCGGCTATGTGTACCGGGGCGCAGCCCTGCCGGAACTGGCGGGGCAATACCTGTATTCCGACTACTGCAGCGGCTGGCTGAAAAGTTTCAGCTACAGCAATGGCACGGCCTCCGCCGTGACGGACTGGGGTATCGCGAACGTGGGCAACATCGTGTCGTTCGGCCAGGATGGTCAAAACGAGCTGTACATGCTGAGCGGCACGGGCAAGGTGTACCGGATCGTACGCAAATAAGCGTCCGTGAATAGTGCGCGCAAGCAGTCATGGCGGCGCACGCCTGGGGCGGCATTTTTCGACGGGGTGCGGGGAACCGGCTAGAATTGGCATTTTCGCCGCGCCCTGCGCACCAGCCCAAGAGAACACCATGGCCCGTTTGAAACTTGAATTTCCCGAAGACCAGTACTGCTATTCCTCGCAACTGACGGTACGCACGACGGACATCAACGCCGGCAACCATCTCGGCAACGATTCCATGATTTCCATGATTTCCGAGGCCCGCGCCCGCTTCCTGTTCGAATATGGCGTGCGCGACATCGAAGCGGACGGCACCGGCATCATCGTCACCGACCTGGCCACCACCTACCGCGCCGAAGCCCATGCGCGCGACCAGTTGCTGTTCGAAGTGGGCGTCATGGATTTCAACAAGTATGGCGGCGACATCACCTTCCGCATCACGCGTCCGCGCGACAGCACCCTGATCGCGATGGCCAAGTCCGGCTTTGTGTTTTTCAACTATAAGCTCAGCCAGGTCGTGCCCATGCCAGAAGATTTCGGCAGCAAGTTCCCACAGGTGAACTGGATCGATTGAGGCGCGGTACATTCCGGCCATCATCCTGTATGCTTGTCAGGATGATATGTAAAATTGACCTGCGCCGCGCCGGCGCCTGCCTGCTGGCCGCCGTCTGCGCGATGGCCGCACACGGCATCGGCCATGCCGCGCCGCAAACCGTCATCCTGTACGGCGACGACGACTATGCGCCGTACAGCTATGTGGAAAACGGCGTCTTCAAGGGCATGTATGTCGATATCCTGCGCCAGGCGGCCAGCACGATGCCCGGCTACCGGCTGGAACTGCAGCCGCGTCCCTGGAAGCGGGGCCTCGACGCGCTGGAAAAGGGCCAGGTTTTCGGCCTGTTTCCGCCCGGACGCAAGACGGAACGGCCCTACGTGCAGCCGTATTCGGCCATGCTGTACCGCGAATCGGTGGTGCTGTTTTGCCATGACGCCGTCATGCGCACGCCGCGCACGCGGTTTCCCGCCGACTTTGCCGGCCTGACCATCGGCGTCAATACGGGTTTTTTACTCTCGGAAAAACTGATGGCGCCGGCCCGCGAGGGACTGCTGCGCCTGGAAGCGGCCAAGGGCAATGAAGCCAATCTGAAAAAACTGGCCTTGCGGCGCATCGATTGCTACGCCAGCGACCGCGGCGCGGCACGCCACACGGCGCGCCGGCTGGGCGGCGAACTGGCCCGTTACGGCTTTGCCTTGCATGAAGTGCTGGAATTGTCGTCCGAAGCCACGTACATCGCCTACAGCGCGCGCAACACGCCGGTCTACAAGGCCGACTTCGTCTCGCAGATGAATGCCGCCCTGCTGGCCCTGCGCCAAAGCGGCCAGCTGGCGCGCATCGAAGCGGCTTATTTGCGCTGAACGTCGCGCGGCTGCAAGATCATGACGGGACGGCTGCGGCCCTGGGGCTGGACGCCGAAGGTATTCTTGAACCAATCGTCGATCATGCGCTTTTCATAGCGCAAGGCATCGTTGCTGGGATAACGATTGATATGCTGCAAATAGGACATGTCCGACAGGTAGGCATTGCCGCTGGCGATGACCTTGCCCTGCTGCTCGAGCGTATAGCGCAAGCGCAGCCGCGGCCAGTCCGCGCGGCCCGTCATCACGCGCACATCAAAGGCGCCGCGGCGCGCCGGGTCTTCGCGCCCCGCCAGGTCGACATCGGTGATCTCGATCCGGAGCTCCTGTCCATGCGGCAAGCCCTTGCCCAGCCAGCTAAAGTGATTGGCCAGGCCCTCCAGGACCTGCTCCCGGTCTCGCGAACTGAACGGTACATCGGAATAGTCGTCGGGCTTGTCGAACGTCACCTGGACGCCTGCCCAGGCGCTGCTGCCAGCAGCCAGCGCCAAGGCGGCTATCCATGCCTTCGCCATGCTGGAAATACGCATATGCATTCCTTTCAGAAAGTTCACGGGCAGGCAGCTGCCGCAATGCCGGCATCTGCCTGTTTCCCGTTTGACTATAGCCTGAAGTGAAAATTTCCGGAGCGCAATACGTTTCGTGCAGCGCAGGCCCGGCGCCCAGCCGCGCAGCCTACTTGCGGGCCTTGCGCTTGACCTTGATGCCAAAGGTATCGGCATACCATTCGTCGATCATCAGCTTTTCATAACGCAACTTTTCATTGCTGAAGTAAGGATTGATGCGGCTCAGGTAAGACATGTCGGACAGCGCGGCATCAGCGCTGCTGATGACCTTGCCATTCTGTTCCAGCACATAGTGCAGGCGCATGCGCGGCCAGTCGACCCGGCCATTCATGACGCGGATATCCTGGCCGGCACGCAGGTTGGGATTTTCACGTCCCGCCAGGTCCACGTCCGTCACGTCGATTTTCAAGGTCTGCCCGGGTGGCAGCAATGCGCCCAGCTTTTCGAAATGCCGGCTCAGTTCTTTCAACACCTCTTCCCGCTCGTGCGGGTCGAACGGTACATCCGTGAATTGATCCGGCTTGCTGAAATGCACTTCCGTTCCTGCCCAGGCCGCGCTGCTGGCCAGCAAGGCCAGACCGGCGATCAGGGCGCGCGTCGTTTGCTTTTGCATGATGTACCCTTTCAGGAAATGTGCGTGGCATGGCGCCACTTTCTTATGCTTGTTTAATATAACGCGCCACCTTCCATTCTGGCGCGTAATTCATACCTTGTTACTTTTCCGCTTTTCCGCCAGAACAGCAAGACGCCGTATTTTTTTACAGATTCATTGGCAATATTAACTAAAACAAAGTATTGTCTTGAAAATATAGTTGCCTAAGCGATAAAGTATAGATAGTGTCAGCAGCATGGATTTAAAGTGCCTTTTTGGCATGGATGTTGCATGATTTTAGTCAATTGTTCTTGCTTATTGTTAATACTTAGCTGTCAGTCTACAATCGACAAAATGCGCCCGAAAAACGCGCAACGCCAGTGGTGGCGCACAGCTTAGTCTGGCGCAGGCGTCTCAGCATTGCGTCAGTTATGCCTTTTAGCGGAACTCGTCCTTATGTCATTTTTGTCTTCAGCCTCGCCCAAGTTACCCCCCTGGAAAGTCCTGCTCGTCGACGATGAACCCGACATTCACGACATCACGGAACTGACGCTGAGCCGTTTCCGGCTGGAAGGCCGCGCGCTGAGCTTCGTGCATGCGTACAGCGGCGCCGAAGCCAAGCAGGTGCTGGCGCGCGAAGCAGGCATCGCGCTGGTGTTTCTCGACGTGGTGATGGAGCGCGAAGACAGCGGCCTGGAAGTGGCGCGCTGGATGCGCGAAGACCTGGGCAACCAGTTTACGCGCATCGTGCTGCGCACGGGACAGCCGGGACAGGCGCCGGAAGAACGGGTGATCGTCAACTACGACATCAACGACTACAAGGAAAAGACGGAACTGGACCGCACCAAGCTGTTCACCACCACCTTTGCCGCCCTGCGCGCCTACCGCGACATCATGAAGGTGGAAGAGGCGCGCCAGGCCCAGCTCCATTACCGCGAGGGACTCGAGCGCGTCATCGCCGCCTCGGCGCACATTTTCAAGCAGCGCAACCTGCGCGACTTCGCCAGCGGCCTGCTGCAGCAAGTCGTCGCCCTGCTGCGCCTGGAAACGAGCATGCTGCTGCGCCTGCGCGGCGCCAGCGCCATTTCGGGCGAACAAGATTATGAAATCCTCGCGCAGATCGGCGACACGGATGACGGCATCCTCAGCCCTTCCCTGCTGTCGCAGCTGGACGACGCCAAGAGCAACAAGATTTCGCGCCTGCACGGCGACACCTATGTCGGCTACTTCCCGAACAGCAGCGGCAAGGCGTCCTTGCTAGTCTTGAAAGGCGTGGAAGAAATCTCCGACCTCGATGCGCAATTGCTGGAAGTGTTCTGCTCGGGCGTGGCCATCGCCTTCGACAATATCCTGCTGACGCAGGAAATCACCGATACCCAGGCCGAGCTGATCCTGCGCCTGGGCGACGTCGTCGAATCGCGTTCGCACGAAGGGGGCAACCACGTGCGCCGCATGGCCGAAGTGTGCCAGCTGCTGGCGCAGGCGTCCGGCATGTCGGAAGAAGAAACCATGGTGCTGCGCCATGCGGCGCCCATGCATGACATCGGCAAGATTTCCACGCCCGACGCCGTGCTGCTCAAACCGGGCAAGCTCGACGCGGCCGAATGGGAAATCATGAAGCAGCATCCGACGGTGGGCATGTCCATCCTCGACGGCTCGCAGCGCCCGCTGCTGAAGGCCGCCGCCGTGATTGCCCACCAGCACCATGAAAAATACGACGGCAGCGGCTATCCGCAAGGCCTGGTCGGCGAGCACATCCACAAATACGCGCGCATCGCCGCCGTCGCCGACGTCTTCGACGCCCTCATGCACAAGCGCTGCTACAAGGACGCCTGGCCCCTGGAGCGCGTGGTCAGCTACCTGCGCGAAGTCAGCGGCAGCCACCTCGATCCGCAATATGTGGAATTGCTGATTGCAAATCTGGATGCGGCGCTTGCGTTGAATCAACGTTTTCCAGACTAGCAGACCGGATTACGCGGTTCGTCCAAGAGCCAAGTGCCCCCTGAGCAATACGCACGCCGGCAAAACACGCTTCAGCCCAGGTCTCCAAGACGGGCATTCCGGGCCAAGCGGACCTGAAAAATGTCGAGGGCAAGGCGCAGCGACGCAGACAGTACGCATGTACGGCAAGGAGCTGCAACGCCGCCATCGGCATTTTCTCAGGCCCGCGTCTCCGGCCCGCCGCTTTTAGGTTTTCAAGGACACATCATTGAACCCGAGCGGGAAACGGATTTTATAGTGCAATCCCATGCCTGGCGCACTGACCACCTTCACCGTGCCGCCCAGCGGCCCCGTCACCAGGTTATACAGGATATGCGCACCCAGGCCGCTGCCACCGGAACCCCGCTTGGTCGTGAAGAAAGGGTCAAACAGCTGGCCCAGGGTGGCGCTGTCCATGCCCATGCCGTCGTCGCTGTAGTCAAGTTCCAGCATCTCGCCGGCCGTGCGCACGCTGATCCTGATCTTGCCCGGCTCGCCTTCGACAAAGCCATGCACCAGTGAATTGACCACCATGTTCGTGACGATCTGCGAGACGGCGCCCGGATAGCTGCGCAGCTGCACCTCGGGCGGGCAATCGATCTCCACCTTGACGGGCTTGCCCTTCAGCTTGGGCTGCAAGGACAGCAGGATTTCATCGAGGTATTTGCGCAAGTTAAAGCTGCGCAATTCGTCCGACGACTGGTCCACAGCCACCTGCTTGAAGCTGCGCACCAGCGCCGCGGCGCGTTGCGTGTTCGTCGTCATGATGCGCAAGGTCTGGTCGATGATGTCGAAAAATTGCCGCAAGCCATCTTCATCGAGCTGGCCGCCTTCCAGGTCTTCGCGCGTGAGCTTCAATTCCTGCACCAGGTGGCTCGTGGCCGTCACACAAATGCCCAGCGGCGTATTGATTTCATGCGCCACGCCCGCCACCAGGCGCCCCAGCGAAGCCAGTTTTTCCTGGCGCACCAGTTCCGACTGCGCTTCCTGCAAGGCGCTCAGGGCGCTGTTCAGGGCCGCGTTCTGCTCTTCCAGCGCTTCCTTGGCGCGGCGCATGGCGCTGTCGGCCTGGATGCGGGCCATCGCCACGGCCACGTGGCTGGCCATGAAGGCCAACACGTCCAGTTCCGCCTGGCCATACACGACGGATGTGTCATAGCTTTGCACGATGATCACGCCATATTTCCGGTCGCCCAGCAGCATGGGCGCGCCCATCCAGCTGGCGATGCTGGTATTGCCCAGCGGCTCTTCCATCTCGCCGCTGGCCACCAGCGCCGCATAGCTGCCGGCATCGAGCAGGCAGGCTTGCCGCCGCGCCAGCACATAGGAACTCATGCCGATGCCGTAATGAAAGCGTTTTACGGGCGCCTGCGCATCCTTTTCGTCGACGAAATACGGGATCGTGATGTCCTTGTTATCCGGGTGGTACAGGGCGATGAGGAAATTCTTCGCCGTCACCAGCTCGCTGATGATGGCGTGCAGGCGCGCGTACAGGGTCGTCGCATCGGATGCCTGCGCCGACAGGTTGGCGATTTCATACAGCGCATGCTGCAGGTTTTCCGCGCGGCGCCGCTCGGCCACCTCGTGCGCCAGCAGGGCCGTGCGCTCCTGCACCGCCTTTTCCAGCCGGTCCATGCTTTGCATGCCTTGCAGCGCGCTCGACACGTGCGTGGCGATCAGCGCGAACAGGGCCTGGTCTTCCAGGCTGAAGCGGTGCTGCGCGTCGTAGCTCTGGATGACGATGGCGCCCAGCACCTGGTGCTGCTGGTCCAGCAGCGGACAGCCGATCCAGTGCTCGGCCGCCGTGCCGCCGCCCCAGGCGCCGCCGCCGATGGCGCGCATGGCGTCGTCGTCGGCCGTCATCACCAGCTGCTTGCGGTTGACGATGACCCACGCCGTGGGCGACTGCGCGGCGCTGGCCAGGCGCACGCCCTCGTCCGGGTCGGGCGCGGCATCGAATTCGTCGACAAAATAGGGAAAGCGCACGAGGCCGTCGTCGCGGTCGCTGAGCGCGACATAGAAGTTCGCCGCATACATGATGCGTCCCAGCGCCGCATGCACCGCCTGCAGGAATTCACTGATATCGCTGCAGGTGCTCGAGCGCTGCCCGATTTCCAGCAACACGGTTTGAACGGCTTCCAGGCGGCTGAGGCGGCTTTCCATGGGTGACTATGTACCTTGTGCAAGTATATGTTCTGAAAATCAATATTATCAGTTCAGCCCAGCCTTGGCACGGCATAAAACGGAGAATCTTGCCTTGAGGCAGAGCAACACACGCCACGCGCGCATTTGCCACGCTGGCAATACAGTGGCAGACTAGGCCCCTTCCTACAGACCAGACCGTCCTCATGACTGCCACGCTACGCGCCTCGCTTCGCCCCTACACCCTCGCCGGCCTGCTGGCCTTTGCCGCGCTGGGCATGCCGCCGCTGTGCGCCGCGCCAGCCAAGGCGCCGGCGGCGGAAACGGCCGATGGCGGACGCTATTTCGGCCCCCTCGTCGCGGGCAAGATGCATGGCCAGGGCCGGCTCGAGTATGCGAGCGGCGCGTTTTACGAAGGGGGCTTCGCGCGCGGCGTGTTTTCCGGCCAGGGCAAGCTGCGCCAGGCGTCCGGCGTCGAATACACGGGCGCGTTCAGTCAGGGCGCCTTCGACGGCCTCGGCCGCTACACCTCGCCCAAGGGCGAAATTTATACGGGCAACTTCGTCAAGGGCAGCTTCGAGGGCGTGGGCCGCTTCCAGGGCGCCGACGGCGCCACCTTCGAAGGCCATTTCAAGCACTGGCGCCCGCACGGCGCCGGCAAGCTGACCGACACGGACGGCACCGTCTTCGAAGGCGAATTCGTCCAGGGCCAGGTGCAGGGCAAGGCCACCGTCACCACCAGCGACGGCATCCATTACGAAGGCGAGCTGAAGGACTGGAAATTCGAGGGCCAGGGCGTGCTGCGCACGGCCGAGGGCGACGAATACCGGGGCGGCTTCAAGAATGGCCAGTTCGACGGCAAGGGCGTGCTGCGCTATGCCGTGGCGCAGGCGGACGGCCGGCGCGAAGACAGCGGCAACTGGACGGAAGGCCTGCTGGACGACCCGGCCCTGGACAAGCTCACGCGCGACAATATCGAGCTGGCCCTGTACAACCAGCGCACCTTGCTCGACGGCGCCCTGGCGCGCATCGCGCCGCGCGATGCGGCGAAAAAGATCAATCTGTATTTGCTGGGCGTGGCCGGCGATGGCGCACAGGAAGTGTTTCACCGCGAAACGGCCTTCGTGCAGCACCAGTTCGACCGCGATTACGGCACCGTGGGCCGCTCCTTGATGCTCGTCAACAGCCGCAACACGGTGGCGCAGCAGCCGATGGCCACGCGCACCAGCATCGCCGCCAGCCTCGACGCGCTGGGCGCGAAGATGGACAAGGCCAACGACATCCTGTTCCTGTTCCTCACCAGCCACGGCTCGCCCGAGCACGAACTGGCGCTGGCGCAAAACGGCATGGACCTGCACAGCCTGCCCGCGCAAGAGCTGGCGTCCATGCTCAAGCACAGCGGCATCCGCTGGAAAGTCATCGTGATCTCGGCCTGCTATGCGGGCGGCTTCATTGCCCCCTTGAAAGATGACAACACCCTCATCATCACGGCCGCGCGCAGCGACCGCACCTCGTTCGGCTGCGACGACCAGAACGATTTTACGTATTTCAGCGAAGCGTATTTCAAGGAAGCCTTGCCGAAAAGCAGCAGCTTCACGGAAGCCTTCGACAAGGCCAAAGTGCTGGTGCAGGCGCGCGAAGCGGCCGATTTCCGCGAAAGCGGCATGGAAGCGGAAGAGCATTCCGAGCCGCAACTGTTCCAGGGCAAGGCCATCGCCGCGCAATTGAAGGCGTGGCGCGCCCAGCCGCGCTGACATGGGCACGCCCGCCCGCCTTTCTGTACAATAGCCGTCACCATGCGTAAATTCTTCCTCATTTTGCTGCTGTTCGTGCTTCCGCTCCAGATGTCCTGGGCCGCGGCAAGCGCGTATTGCCTGCACGAGGAAGGCAAGGCGGCGCAGCACTTGGGCCACCACAGCCACCAGCACAAGGCGGATGCGGACAAGAAACCCGTGGCCGACAAGACTGACAAGCAATCCAAGGGCCAGCCGCACAGCGATTGCAACGTCTGCCACGGCATCGGCCACGCATGGCTGCCGGCCGGCTCCAGCCTGCCCGTCGGCGACATGGCTTCCGTGAACGCGGACACTTCCCCCTTCTTTTACGCTTCCCACATCCCGGACGCTCCCAAACGCCCCGACTGGTCGTCGGCCATCTAGGCCGACGGGACGTCCCCTTTTGTCATAGCGCAATGCGCGCCCTGAGATGATCCGGGCGCAGGCCTGCGCGTCCCGTCGAATTCTTTTTCCATACCTTGGAGAATTCGATGCACCGATCCATTTATCTATTGCTACTCTCTGCTGGCCTGCTGGCCGGCAACTTTGCCCACGCACAATCTGGCGTGGAACCCGCCGCACCCCTGACCCTGCCCGCCGCGCTGGCCCTGGCAGAGGGCGGCAACGCCACCCTGTCGGCCGCCCGCCATGAACTGGCGGCCCAGGGCGGCGCCCTGCAACAGGCGCGCGCCTTGCCCAACCCGGAATTGCAAACCGTGCTGGAAGACACGCGGCGCGCCACGCGCAGCACCACCGTGCAGCTCAACCAGCTCATCGAGCTGGGCGGCAAGCGCGGTGCCCGCGCCGCCGTCGCCCGGCGCGGCGCAGACCTGGCGCAGGCGGGCCTGTCCCTGCAACAGGCGGACACGCGCGCCGCCGTCACGTCCGCCTTTGTCGACGTGCTGGCCGCGCAGGAAGGCTTGCGCCTGGCCGACAGCGCACAAGCGCTGGCCGCGCGCGCCAGCGACATCACGGCGCGCCGGGTGACGGCCGGCAAGGCGTCCCCGGTCGAGGAAACCCGCGCCAGGGTGGCCGAAGCGAGCGTGCGGCTGGAACTGAACCTGGCGCGCAGCACCCTGGCCAGCGCCCGCCAGCGCCTGGCCGCCCTGTGGGGCAATGCCACGCCCCGCTTCACCCTGGCAGAGGGACGCCTGGAAACCTTGCCGGAGCTGCCCCCGGCCAGCGAACTGGCGGAGAGAATGGCCCAGGCCCCTGCCGTGCGCCAGGCGCAAAGCGCCCTGGCCCAGCGGCAAGCCATGCTCGACGTGGAACAGCGGCGTTCCACGCCCGACGTCACGCTCAGCATCGGCATGAAGCGCTCGGAAGAGCTGGGCCGCAACCAGGCCATCATCGGCCTGGCCCTGCCGCTGCCTCTGTTCGACCGCAATGCGGGCAACAAGCTCGACGCCTTGCGCCGCAGCGACAAGGCCAGCGACGAGCTGGCTGCCGCCCGCATCGCCGTGCAAACGGCCGTGGCCGCCGCCAGCGAACGCCTGGCCACGGCCAGGCTCGACGTGGAAAGCTTGCGCCAGGACATCTTGCCTGGCGCGCAAAGCGCCTACGACGCGGCCAGCAAGGGATTCGAGTTCGGCAAGTTCGCCTTCCTCGACGTGCTCGACGCCCAACGCACCTTGCTGCAAGCCAAAAACCAATACCTGCGCGCGCTGACAGAAGCGCAGCACGCCGCCGCCGACATCGAGCGCCTGCTGGGCACACCAGCTCCTCTGTAAGGAACACCCTCCATGAACATCACACGCAACAAAAAGCAGGCGATCGCCATCGCTTCCATCGCCGCCGCCGGCATCGTGCTGGCCGTTCTCATCCTTGGCACGGGCAAGTCCAGCGCCCCGGCAGTCCCGGCCGCCAAGGCGGAAGCACATGCGGAAAAGAAAGACGAACACGGCCACGAAGAAGTGGAAGGCAAGCTGGAATTGACGGCTGCGCAAAGCCGCGCAGCCGGCGTCGTCATCGCCACGGCCGCGCCCGGCCGCATCAAGACGACGGTGGCCCTGCCCGGCGAAATCCGCTTCAATGAAGACCGCACGGCCCACGTCGTGCCGCGTCTGGCCGGGGTGGTGGAAGCCGTGCACGCCGACCTGGGCCAGCTGGTCAAGAAGGGGCAAGTACTGGCCGTCATCGCCAGCACGGAACTGTCGGAACAGCGCAGCGCACTGCTGTCGGCGCAGCGGCGGCTGTCGCTGGCCCGCTCCACGTATGAGCGCGAAGAAAAACTGTGGCGCGAGAAGATTTCGGCCGAACAGGATTATCTGCAGGCGCAGCAAGCGTGGCGCGAAGCGGAAATCGCCGTGCAAAACGCCCAGCAAAAGCTCAGCGCGCTGGGTGCCAACTCCACCAGCAAGGGCCCGCTGAACCGCTACGACATCCGCGCGCCGTTCGACGGCATGGTGCTGGAAAAACACATCACCCTGGGCGAAGCCGTCAAGGAAGACGCGAACATCTTCGTCATTTCCGACCTGTCGACCGTGTGGGCGGAAATCGCCGTGCCCGCGAAAGACCTGGCCACCGTGCGCATGGGAGGCAAGGCGGAGGTCAAAGCGTCCGCGTTTGATGCCAGCGCGCAAGGCACGATCACCTATGTGGGCGCGCTGCTGGGCGAACAGACGCGCACGGCCAAGGCACGCATCAGCTTGCTGAACCCGGACATGGCGTGGCGCCCGGGCCTGTTCGTCACGGTGGAAGTGGTGTCCGGCGAAGCGGACGCGCCCGTCACCGTGCACAGCACGGCCATCCAGACGGTGGAAGACAAGCCCGTCGTCTTCGTGCAGGTGAAAGATGGCTACCAGGCCACGCCCGTGGTGCCGGGCCGCAGCGATGGCAGCTTGACGCACATCAAGCAGGGCCTGGCCGCCGGCACGCCGTACGCGGCGCAAGGCAGTTTCGTCCTGAAGTCCGAGCTGGGCAAGGACTCCGCCGGTCACGAACACTGATCACGTCAAGGCTAAGGAAACCATCATGTTTGAACGCTTGATCCGCTTTGCCATCGACCAGCGCTGGCTGGTGATGCTGGCCGTGGCCGCCATGGCCGGCCTGGGCATCTACAGCTATCAAAAGCTGCCCATCGACGCCGTGCCCGACATCACCAATGTGCAGGTGCAAATCAATACCCAGTCCGCCGGCTATTCGCCGCTGGAAACCGAGCAGCGCGTCACCTTCCCCATCGAGACGGCCATGGCCGGCTTGCCCAACCTGGAGCAGACGCGCTCGCTGTCGCGCTATGGCCTGTCGCAAGTGACCGTGATCTTCAAGGATGGCACGGACATCTATTTTGCGCGCCAGATGATCAACGAGCGCTTGCAGGAAGCGAAGGAAAGCTTGCCAGCAGGCATCACACCGAAGATGGGCCCCGTTTCCACGGGCCTCGGCGAAATCTACCTGTGGACGGTGGAAACGCAGGACGGCGCGAAAAAGCCCGACGGCACGCCGTACACGCCGACGGACTTGCGCGAAATCCAGGACTGGATCATCAAGCCGCAGTTGCGCAATGTCACGGGCGTGACGGAAATCAATGCCATCGGCGGCTACGCCAAGCAATACCAGGTAGCGCCCTACCCGGAAAAACTGGCCGCCTACGGCATCAGCCTGCAAGACGTGGTGACGGCGCTCGAGCGCAACAACAGCAACGTGGGCGCCGGCTACATCGAACGGCAGGGCGAGCAACTGCTGATACGCGCGCCGGGCCAGGTGGCGTCCAAGGACGACCTCGGCAACATCGTCGTCGCCAATGTGCAGGGCGTGGCCATCCGCATCCGCGACGTGGCCGACGTGGTGCTGGGGCGCGAGCTGCGCACGGGCGCGGCCACGGAAAATGGCCGTGAAGTGGTGCTGGGCACGGTGTTCATGCTGATCGGCCAGAACAGCCGCGCCGTCTCGCAAGCCGTCGACAAGAAGATGGTGGAGATCAACCGCAGCCTGCCGAAAGGCGTGCACGCCGTCACCGTGTATGACCGCACGGTGCTGGTCGACAAGGCCATCAATACAGTGAAGAAAAACCTGCTGGAAGGCGCCGTGCTGGTGATCGCGATTTTGTTCCTGTTCCTTGGCAATATCCGCGCGGCCGTCATCACGGCCATGGTGATTCCGCTGGCCATGCTGTTCACGTTTACGGGCATGGTGCAATACCACGTGAGCGCCAACCTGATGAGTTTGGGGGCGCTGGATTTTGGCATCATCATCGATGGCGCCGTGGTGATCGTGGAAAACTGCGTGCGCCGCCTGGCCCATGCGCAGCAAAAACTGGGACGACCGTTGACCTTGCAAGAACGTTTTCACGAAGTGTTTGCGGCATCGCAAGAGGCGCGCCGGCCCTTGCTGTATGGTCAGCTGATCATCATGGTCGTGTACCTGCCCATCTTCGCGCTGACGGGGGTGGAAGGCCGCATGTTTACGCCGATGGCCCTGACTGTCGTCATCGCCCTGCTGGGCGCCATGCTGCTGTCGATCACCTTCATCCCGGCCGCCGTGGCGCTGTTTATCGGCGACAAGGTGGCGGAGAAGGAAAACGCCATCATGCGCGCCGCCAAGCGTTGGTATGCGCCGCTGCTGGACAAGGTGATGCGCAACACGCCCGTCGTGCTGACGGGCGCGGCGGTGGCCGTGGTGCTGTCGGGCTTGCTGGCTACGCGCATGGGCAGCGAATTCGTGCCCAGCCTGAACGAGGGCGACATCGCCATCCAGGCCTTGCGCATCCCCGGCACCAGCTTGACGCAATCGCTGGCCATGCAGCAACAGCTGGAAAACAAGCTGATGAGCAACCACAAGGAAATCGCCCGCGTATTCGCCCGCACGGGAACGGCCGAGATCGCTTCCGACCCCATGCCGCCGAATATTTCCGACGGCTACATCATGCTCAAGCCCCGCGACCAGTGGCCGGAGCCGAAGAAATCGCGCGAGCAATTGCTGGCGGAAATCGAGGCGACGGCCAGCAGCTTGCCAGGCAACAATTACGAGTTTTCGCAACCGATCCAGCTGCGCTTCAATGAACTGATTTCCGGCGTGCGCAGCGACGTGGCCGTGAAACTGTTCGGCGACGACATGCTTGTCCTCGACGGCACGGCGGCGAAGATCGCCGGTGTGCTGGGCAAGATTCCGGGCGCCACGGAAGTGAAGGTCGAGCAGACGACGGGGCTGCCCATGCTGACGGTGCAGATCGACCGCGAGCAGACGGCCCGCTATGGCCTCAACATTGCCGACGTGCAGTCGGCGATTGCCACGGCCATCGGCGGGCAGGAAGCGGGCACGTTGTTCCAGGGCGACCGCCGCTTCGACATCGTCGTGCGCTTGCCCGACAGCCTGCGCAGCGACCTGGAGCAACTGAAACGCCTGCCCATCGCCCTGCCCCTGGGCGCGGCGGCGGAAGGCCGCGCGCGCTTCATCCCGCTCGGTGAAGTGGCCAGCCTGCAGGTGGCGCCGGGGCCGAACCAGATCAGCCGCGAAGACGGCAAGCGCCGCATCGTCATCAGCGCCAACGTGCGCGGCCGCGACATCGGCTCGTTCGTGGCCGACGCCACGCAGCAGCTGCAAGCGCAGGTGGCCATTCCCGCCGGCTACTGGACCAGCTGGGGCGGCCAGTTCGAGCAATTGCAGTCGGCCACGAAACGCCTGGAGCTGGTGGTGCCGGTGGCGCTGGCCCTCGTCTTCGTCTTGCTGTTCGCCATGTTCGGCAACGTGAAGGATGGCTTGCTCGTGTTCAGCGGCATCCCGTTCGCCTTGACGGGCGGCATCGTCGCCCTGTGGCTGCGCGACATTCCCATGTCGATCTCGGCGGCCGTGGGCTTCATCGCCCTGTCCGGCGTGGCCGTGCTGAACGGCCTGGTGATGATCGCCTACATCCGCCAGCTGCGCGAACAGGGCATGCCCTTGCAGGAGGCGATACGCGTAGGGGCCATCACGCGCCTGCGGCCCGTCTTGATGACGGCGCTGGTGGCCTCGCTGGGCTTCGTGCCGATGGCCATCGCCACGGGCACGGGCGCTGAAGTGCAGCGTCCGCTGGCCACCGTGGTGATCGGCGGCATCCTGTCGTCGACAGCCTTGACCCTGCTGGTGCTGCCGCTGCTGTACCGGCTGGCGTACCGCAAGGAAGACGAGGTGGAAATGCACACCGCGCCCGAAGGCGCGGCGGTACAGCTGAGTAAATAGAGGGAAGCGCTACCGCAATCGGCTTAACCCGGCCGGCGGTAGCCGCCTTCGATCCAATTCGCCGCCGACGTGGCGTTGAACTTGAACGCGGCCGAGGTACGCACCTTGGCGATCTGTTCGCCGTCGGCGTCGTAGGCGCTCAGTTCCGCGTACGGGTGGTCTTCGTCGGGCACGATGTCGAACATCACCTTGATCTGCCCCTCGTCGGTGGCGACGAACAGGTTCTTGTGCAATTGCGCATGCAGCTGCTGCTCGTGGCGGCGCAGCACTTCCGAGGCCGTCTTGACCAGCGTGTTGAACGCGTTGACGTCGAGCGGCTTCGGGTTTTTCTTGTCGCGGCCCATGGTCCACGGGCCCACCAGCGCTGGCTCCGGTTCGCCATCCTTGATCATGGCGACGGCCCAGCCTTCATCTTCCTCGTTCTTGATCACGCGCGCCGTCCAGCCATTGCCTACCCACAGGCGCGGCTCCTGGATTGGGGCGTCGTTGTCCTGCTCGGCTGCTTCGTCAGAAAAATCGGGGAAATCGGTACTCATGGCGGTGCTCGTGATGGAAGGTCGGGGCTAGCATGATAGTCGAAAACGCCCGCCCGTGCCGCCTTGCCGCAAGGTAAGGCGCGGCCCGCCATAGTCGATCCAGGCAAGAAGACAAGCTATCAATGTAGTAGCTTTACTCTAGCAATCGCGCTTTGATATTTCTCAAGTCAACCTATTATTATTTTTGAATCTGAATTATGTTTTTTATATTTAAATATTGCATGTAGTAATGCTTGGCCTCAAGAAACTCCTGCCTCATGCGACGTCCCTCTTCCCCGCACGCCGTACTGCCTCGCCACGCCGGGCACTTTCGTCGTTCCTGATAAAAATAGTTGTGTACACCCATACATTCGAGGGAATCAACATGAAAATCTTGTCCACTCTGGCCTGCGCCACGCTCGCCGTCGCCGCAGGCAGCGCCAGCGCAATTCCCACCTTCACTACCGGCGGTACGGTACTGGCAGGCGAAGGGCTGGTCACATCCGTGGCCGGCGCCACCACCATCGATTTCAATGATGGCCTGGTGCCCGGCAATTACACGGGGAACGTCTTTACCAGCGATCACCCAAGCTACGCCGCGCAACCACCGAACGATCTGACGGCCTTCTATTCCGTCGGCGTGACGAATGGCCAGATCACCCCTGGCATCGCCACCTTCGGTGGCGGGTTGAGCTATTTTGGTTTCTACATGGGTTCGCCAGATGCGTATAACAGCGTCGTCTTCACCATGGGTGATCAAAGCACGGTCACCTTGACGGGATCGCAAATCGCCACCTTGGGCAATGTCAGCTCCAATGGCGATCAATCGGTCGGCCTGTATGTGAACGCGTGGGCGGGCGAAGGGGCAAAATTTACCTCGATCGCCTTCCACTCGACAGGCCAGGACGCCTTTGAAAGCGACAACCACGCCTTCATCGCCGCCGTGCCCGAACCGGAAACCTATGCCATGCTGCTGGCCGGCCTGGGCTTGCTGGGCTTCATGCTGCGCCGCAAACAATCCTGATTCCAGGCATGCACCAGCAAAAGCCCGCGCAGCGGGCTTTTGTCATTACCAGGCTGCTCGTTTCTTTCGACGACCAGGCATCAGCACATGGACATGGCAGGCCGGTTGGGCCAGGTCAGCGGCGGACCGGGCGGTACCCAGCGCGGGTCGATGGCCGGCAGCGGCGCATGGTAATTGAAGGGGTTGATGATGATCGGCGGTATCGCCGATGGCGCGCCGACGGGCTCGGCGCAGGACTGCGTGGCGCTACGCTGGCGCATGATGCGATGGTCAGGGGGGGATAGCGATTGATCCCCGGTATCTGCAAACAAAAGCATGTTGCCCTCCTTGCGAGACTGAGGTATTCAGTATAGGTCGGCTTGCGCGCATTACAAGAAAAGAAATCTTGTTCCAGATCAGCGTTTTTCTGGCCCCCAGCGCCTTCCATACCGTGAAAATGACGGCCTGTCGCACGCCGCTGGCGGCGAGCCGGGCGCATCCCTACAGTGTGAGCATGCAACACCCCATCACCCACACACCGAGGCCTATCATGAAAAAATTGCTCACCTTCGCCCTCATCGTCATGCTCGCCTGCCTGTTCCTCGACAAGATCAGCGGCAGTGGCAGCGACATGCACATGCAGTTCAACGGCGACGATGTCGACGGGCCGCTGGAGTGGCTGTTCGGCCTGGTGTTTGCCGGCGGCGGCTTGCTGATCGCCGCCATCGCGGTGGTGTGCGCAGCCGTCATCACGGGAGTCGTCCTGGCCGGCGTGGGCGTGGTGCTGATCGCGGTGGTGGCGCTCTGCGTGGCACTGGCGCTGGCCTTGAGCACGCCCGTGCTGCTGCCGCTGCTGATTCCCGTCGCCATCGTCTGGCTGATCGTCAGCCGCAACCGCAAGCAGGCGCAAGCGCGTCAGCACAGCCTGTAATCACTGCGCCATGAACTTGCTGAGCACGCCGTCGCCGCCGCCGTCATTCTGTTCGATGCGGTTGCGCCCGCCCCGCTTGGCCCGGTACAGCGCCTCGTCGGCGCGCGCCAGCACGGCATCGCAATCGGCATCGGTACCGGCCATGGCGGCCATGCCGATGCTCACCGTGATGGTGATCACAATGCCGCCATCGATGGTCAGCGAACTTTCCGCCACGCGCCGGCGCAACCGTTCGGCAAACACGGCGGCGGCGCTCAGATCCGTGCCAGGCAGCAAGATGGCGAATTCTTCGCCGCCCACGCGGCCCGGCACGTCGACCTTGCGCAGCGCCTGGCACATCAGCGCGCCCAGGTGGCGCAGCACGGCATCGCCCACCGCGTGGCCATACTCGTCGTTGACGCGCTTGAAGTGATCGATGTCGAGCATCAGCACGCTGGCGCAGCTGGCCAGCTCGCGCTGCAGCCGCGCATGCTCGTTTTCCAGCGCCGCCATGAAGTGGCGCCGGTTCGGCAAGCCGGTCAAAAAATCCGTGGTGGCCAGTTGCAGCAGTTCCGCGTTCATGCGCTTGCGCTCGGTGATATCGAGCGAGGACACCATGACGAAATCGAGGCTGTCCGCATGGCCCGGCATCACCAGCAAGCTCAATTCATTTTGCCGCGCCGCACCATCGAGACGCACGAAGCTGCTCTCGCACTCGTACAGGTGGGCGCCGCCAGCCAGCGCCAGCAACGCATCGCCAAAGCGCGGCAAGGCGCTGTCGTCGAAATTCTGCGCCAGGCCCAGCGCGCCGCGGCGCTGGTCGTCCTCGTTGGCGCGCACCTGCGCCAGCGCGGCGCCGTTCGCATCGATGATGCGCACCAGCCCCGCCAGCCGCTGCAGCGCCTCCGGATGGGCCTGGAAGTGGGCGCCCAGGTCGCGCACGCCCGCTTGCTCGAGAACATCGAGCGCGGCGCGCACGGCCGACCAGTCCTGTTCCCACAGGGCCACGGGCGCATGGTCGTACAGGCTGCGGAAACGCGCTTCGCCGGCGCGCAGGGCCAGCGCCACTTGCGCCTGCTCAATAGCCATGCCGGCCAGATGCGCCGCCTCGCTCAGCCGCGCCAGGTGCGCCGCACCCGGCAAGGTGGGCTGGCGGTGATACGCCATCAGCACGCCCAGCAGCTTGCCCGAGCCGCCACGCACGGGTTCGGCCCAGCACGATTGCAGCTGGGCCCGCCACGCCAGTTCCATCGTCTCTTGCGCATCGGCAACGGCGTGCAAGTCGCCGACGATCACGCGCAGGTCATCGCGCAAGGCTTGCGCGGCGATGCCATGCACGCCCTGCAGGGTGTCGAGGTCATGGCCATGGCTGGCCAGGTTGAAGAACGCGGGCAAGCCCGGCGCCGCGCCCAGCACCAGGCGGTGGCGGCTTTCATCGAGCAGCAAGATGCTGCACAGCATGGCGGGATGGTCCGCTTGCACGCTCAGCACCACGCTTTCCAGCACCCGTTCCAGCGGCGCACCCGTGGCCAGCATTTCCAGCACTTGCCGCCGCGTATGCTCGCGCCGTTCCATCTGGCTGCGCTCGCTGATATCGCGGAACGTCCACAAGCGCGCCTGTTCATTGCCCAGTTGCATGCTGCGCACATATTGCTCGACCACCCGCCCATCGCGCAGGTGCAGCACGTCGCGCCGCTCGCGGTGGCCGTGCGGCGCATGGACGCGTGCTCCGAGGAAAGGCGCCGCCTGCTCCAGCTGGCTTTCCACATGGCGCACCAGCGCCGCGCCGTCGGCTTGCCAGTCGAGCGCATCGGGCACTTGCCACAGGTCGCGGAAGCGCCGGTTCGACGTGAAGATGCGGCCATCGATGTTGTCGACCAGAATGCCGTCGATGGTCGAGTCGAGGATGCTGCGCAGCATGGCCTGGCTGCGCTGCGCCGCCTCGGCCATCGCCAGCACGCTCGCCTGCCCCTGCTCCAGCTGGCCCGTCAGTTCGCTCGAACGCGCCAGCGCCGCCTGGGCGCGGGCGCGGCCCGCCGCCAACAGCCAGGCGGTCAGCGCCAGCACGGTGCTGGCCAGCAAGCCGGTCAAGGCCACCAGGCGGGGCCGCGCCAGCAGTTCGCCATCGAAACCGGGCATGGCGCGCACGCGCAAGGTCCAGGCATGGCCGGCGATGGTGATCGTTTCCTGCGCCACCAGGCTGTCCGACGCGGCAGACGACAAGGCGCCCGGCAAGCTGTCATACATCAGGGCCGCCTCGGCCAGTTGCGCGCCATCATAGATTTCCAGGTCCAGCTGGCGCGCGCTCTCGCCGCCCACGCCAGCCATCAGGTCGCCCATGCGAAATGGCGCAAATACCCAGGCGCGCAAGGCGGCGCGCCGCTGCTCCACGCTGCCGTGCAGCAAGCTATTCTCATACACGGGCAGCACGATGAGAAAACCATGCGACTGGGCGCTGCCGCCATCCTGCACCAGGTGGATCTTGCCCGTCATCGCGGCTTGCCCCGTGTCGCGCGCCTGTTCGAGCGCGGCGCGGCGCACGGGTTCGGAGCCGATGTCGTAGCCGAAGGCCAGCAGGTTGCTCTCGCTCAAGGGTTCCAGATAGGTGATCGGCGCATGCCAGGCGCGCTGGCCGTGCGGACGCACGGCATAGCCGGGATAGCCTTCCGCGCGCACGCCGGCCTCGTGCCGCGCCAGGGCGGCGCCGGACAACAGCGGCAGGTAGCCGATGCCATGGATGCCGGGAAAGTGGCGGTCCACCTGTTGCACCGCCAGATAGGCGTGGAATTCGCGGCGCGTGACTTCCTGCGAACTGGCATACAGTCCCTGCACCCCGTGCAGCACCTGGATATAGGTCTGCATGCGGCCGGCGATGTTGTTGACCAGCTCGTGCACGCGGAAATCGAAATCGGCCCGCACCTGCTGTTCGCTGGCATCATGGGCATTGCGCCAGGCGCCATACGTCAACCCCAGGCACAGCGCCAGCACCAGCGCGGCCAGCACGCGCGGTCCCATCCAGTGCGACACTGGCCCAGCAAACCACGACGTAGACGCGCGTGTAGGCATGACAGGATGACAAGCAGAACGGATATCAAACCGCTTCACGGCCAGCGACGTGGCTGGCGGCGGGCTGCAGGACTACCATCGGTAGTCGATGAGAATGATAGTACGTTACAGCGGGCGGCCTTGCAATGCTGAATATTGTATTAAAAAAATCACATATTTCGCCAATGCAATGATGTGTACTCCAGGAAAATTCGATGCCGTGAAAACAATCCATCACTCGCTGATATGATCGCCCCGCAATCCATCACCTGGGAGTCGCGTTTGCAACAGGATAGCTGGCAGGGAACACTCTGGCTGGCGCCGGACTTCGCCATCTTGCATGGCGCGGCGGGCGCCACGGCCAGCCACGCCCATTATGCGCACCAGTTGATGCTGAGCACCGGGGCGCCTTTCACGGCCGAGCTCGACGGCATCGTCCACACGGCGCGGCACTTGCTGGTCGATAGCCTGCGTCCGCACGCCGTCCTGGTTGCCCCGGCGCCCATGCTGACCATCTATGCGGAACCGCAACGCCTGGGAGGCCCGGCCCTGCTGGCGGCGGCCGGCAGCGCAGGCATGCCCAGCCTGGACAGCCTGGCCGCCGCGCTGCAGGCGCAGCCGCGCGAGCACTTGCCCGATCCCCGCTTGCGGCGCGCGCTGGACAAGGTCGACGCGTTATTGTCAGGCAAGGTCAGCGCAGCCGCCGTGGCCGAGGCGGCGCATTTGTCGCTGAGCCAGCTGGAACGCCTGTTCAGCGCCCAGCTGGGCTTGCCCGTGCGGCGGCTGGTGCTGTGGCGTCGCCTGCGCCTGGCCATCCGTTTCATTGTGCTCGGCAGCACCCTGACGGAAGCGGCCCACGGCGCCGGCTTTGCCGATGCCGCGCATTTTTCGCGCACCATGCGCAGCCTGTTCGGCGTGCGCGCCGACCGCAGCTTGCGCCAGCTCAACGTCAAGCTGCTCGATTGAGGGGCGCGCGCAAGCCTTCCGGCAACTCGGGCGCGCGCACGCCCTCTTCCGCGCGGAACGGTTCCAGCAGTTGCGCCCCGTACGCGGCCGGGTAATCGGGACGGCTGCCGATGCCAAGGTCCTCGCCCCGCATGCGGTAGCCGGGCGTGTCGAAACGTGTGCCCAGCAAGCGGTCCCAGCAGGTAAAGAACAGGCCGAAATTCACGTCGCCCGCCGTGCCGTATTTCATGTGGTGAAAACGGTGCAATGGCGCCCAGGCAAACACGTGGCGCAATGGCCCCATGCGCATGTCGACATTCGCGTGCTGCAGCAGCAACTGGATCGCCACGGCAAACGCCAGCACGCCCATGACACGCTCCGGTATGCCCAGCAGCAACAAAGGCAGCATGCCGCCCGCCGCTTCCAGCAGCAGGTGCAGCGGGTGCTTCATCCAGCCGTTGAAACCGTACAGGCGCGTCACGCTGTGGTGCACGGCATGCAGTTTCCACAGAAAATAATAACGGTGGCTCAGGTAATGCACGAGCGTGATGCCGCAGTCGGCAATAAGGATGGCCAGCAGCAGCTGCGCCCAGAACGGCAACTGGCCGGGCCAGAACGGACCCAGCGCCAGGTGCCCGGCCAGCAGGGGGAAGATGGCCAGGCCCAGCAGGTACAGCGCTTCATTGACGAACGCGTGCGCAATGTCGCGCCAGCCGTCGCCGTGATCATGGTTCCACGCGCCGTCATACGGCAGGTAACGCTCGGCCAGGAAGGATGTGAGCAGGGCCAGCAGCAATAACGGCGGCAAGACCCGGAGGGGAAGTTGGCAAAGCGCCACCAGCACGGTGGCGGCGCCGATGAAGCCGGCCCAGAACACGGGGCCGTACAGCGCGGCAAAGAGGGATTTCATGGCAAGACGCTCCTGTGGCAAAAACCACAGCATGGCCTTGTCCCCCGCCCCGCCGCTTGAAGAAACGGCGCAAACTGCTTATTTGACAGCCGGCTTCGCAGCCTTCCTCGCCGCGTACTGCTGGTAGCCATTCGCGCGCAGGGCGCAGGCGGGGCAGGTGCCGCAGCCATAGCCCCAGTCGTGCAACTCGCCCCGCTCGCCCAGGTAACACGTATGCGTGCCGCTGCGGATCAGGTCGACGAGCGGCTGGCCGCCCAGGTCTTCCGCCAGGTCCCAGCTTTGCGCCTTGTCCAGCCACATCAGCGGCGTTTCCAGCTTCAGGCGCGTGTCCATGCCCAGGTTCAGGGCCACTTGCAGCGCCTTCATCGTGTCGTCGCGGCAATCCGGATAGCCGGAGAAATCCGTCTCGCACATGCCGCCGACCAGCACCGTCAAGCCGCGGCGGTAGGCCACGGTGGCGGCCACCGTCATGAACAGCAAGTTGCGTCCAGGAACAAATGTGTTCGGCAAACCGTTTTCCTGCATGACGATCTCGACGTTCTGCGTCATGGCCGTATCGGAAATGGCGGAAATCAGGGACAGGTCGATCATGTGATCCTGGCCCAGGCGGCTGTCCCACTCGGGCGACTGCCGGCGCATCTGTTCCAGCACGCCGGGACGCACGGTCAGTTCGATCGCATGGCGCTGTCCATAGTCAAAGCCGATAGTTTCCACGCGGCTATAGTGTTTCAAGGCCCAGGCCAGGCAGGTGGTGGAATCTTGTCCACCGCTAAAGAGCACCAGTGCGGAGTCCGTTGCTAGCATAATTTCTTTCTTTGAGTTTTGTTCTGTCCAATAGTGCGCGGGGAAACGAGATTCCCCATGCAAAAAATACTTATTCGTCCGCCATCAGTTTACCTATTCCGGTAACATGCAGTCAGCATTTACTCATCTGGAGCACCATGTTTTCTGCACGACCCATACGGCATACGGCTGCCGGCAAGGCGATACGACCACGAATTTTGGCACAAGTAGTGACAAAAGCAATGGGTCAACTGGCACTGGCGGCCGCCGGCAGTGTCATCTTGCTGTTCCCCATCGCCCAGGCCGCCGCGCAGGAGGGTGCGCAACAGAGCGCGCAAGACGCGCCCGCCGACAGCGCCGCCACGGAAGCGGCGCCCGCCCCGCTGCAGTACGAGGTCAAGGTCAATGCACCGGGCGACCTCGATGAGTTGCTCGAAAAAAACCTGGACCTGGAACGCTTCCGCGGCAACCCGCGCATGGACCGCGAGCAATTGCAGCGCCTCGTCCGTGATACGCCCGAGCAAGCCAGGAACCTCATCGCCACGGCCGGCTACTATACGCCCGTCGTCACGGTGCGCGTCGATACGAGCGGCGCCAAGCCCGTCGTCATCGTCGACGTCGATCCGGGCCAGGCGGTCACCATCGACAAGGTCGAACTGGAATTGCGCGGCTTCGATCCCACGCCGCCGCTGGCCGCCAGCGAGCCCTACGATACGGAAGCCCTGAAGCGCAGCTGGTCCCTGAAGACGGGCAGCGTGTTTCGCCAGGCCGACTGGGAATCGGCCAAGCGCGCCCTGCTGCGCGAAGTGGTGCAGACGCGCTACCCGCGCGCCCAGCTGGTCGACACGCAAGCCGTGGTCGACCCGGAAACGCATAAGGTCTCGCTGCTGGTAGTGCTCGACAGCGGCCCCGAGCTGCGCTTCGGCGAGCTGCGCATCGAAGGCTTGAAACGCTACGATCCCAGCATCATCCGCAACCTCGACAAGATACGTCCGGGCGAGTACTACAGCGAATCGGCGCTGCAATCGTTGCAGGCGCGCCTGCAGGACACGGGCTACTTTGCCAGCGTGGAAGTGAGCGCCGACATGAGCAGCATCCTCAGCGAGCAGATCGAGGCCGGCCAGGAAAGCCAGCAAGCCGAGGCCGAAGGTGCCAGCGCCGCCGCCGAAGCCAAGCCCGTCAACCGCGGCCCCGCGCCGCTGCTGCCGCTGGTGGTGCGCGTCACGGAAAACAAGCAACAGAACGTCAGCGCCGGTCTCGGTTTCAGTACGAACACGGGCAATCGCGCCCAGCTCAACTATGACAACCTGAACGTGTGGGGCACGCGCTTCAAGAGCGCGATCACCATGGAAACGAAGAAACAGGCGGCGCACGCCAATTTTTACTTCCCAACGACCGAGCGCGGCTACAACGACAGCGCGGGCGCCTCGTTCGAGCGCAGCGACATTTCCAACGAAATCACGGCCGTCACGACCATCTCGGCCAAGCGCAACTGGGGCGGTACCAACCTCGAGCGCAGCCTGACGTTCGAGTTCCTCAGCGAGGACAAGACCGTCGTGGGCCTGGAACAGACGCGCAGCAAGAGCTTGCCGTTGACCTATGCCATCACCAAGCGCAGCCTCGACAGCCTGCTGTTTCCCACCAAGGGCTACGTCATCAACGCCCAGGTGGGCGGCGCCCTGCTGCCCGTGCTGACGGACGAGCGCTTCGTGCGCGTGGCCGGCAAGGCCGTGTATTACCGTCCGCTCGGTGAAAAAGGCGAGCTGATCGTGCGCGGCGAAATGGGCGCGCTGGGCTCGAAGGAAAAACGCGGCGTGCCGGCCGTCTACCTGTTCCGCGCGGGCGGCGACCAGTCCGTGCGCGGCTATGGCTACCAGGAACTGGGAGTCAAGGAAGGCGACGCCACCATCGGCGGGCGCTACATGCTCACCGGCAGCGCCGAATACCAGTACTGGTTCAAGCCGAAGTGGGCCATTGCCGCCTTCTATGACGCCGGCAACGCGGCCGATACCGTGAAGGCGGCCATGACGCCGAAATCGGGCTACGGCCTGGGCGGGCGCTACAAGAGCCCCGTCGGTCCCATCAATGTCGACGTGGCGTATGGCCACGCCGTCCACGCTTACCGTTTGCACTTCTCTCTGGGATTCACTTTCTGATGTCCGATATTACTACCGAGTCCCCCAACGGCGCCGCGCCGCCACCGCCGGCGAAAAAGGTCCGCCGCTGGCCCCGCTATGTGGCGATCGCCGTCGCCAGCCTGGCAGTGCTGCTGGGCGGCGCCTTCTGGTTCCTGGGCCGCGAATCGACCTTGCAGATGCTGGTGCAAAAAGTGGCCAGCGCCAGCGGCGGCGAAATCGCCGTGTCGGGCGTGTCCGGCTCGCTGTACAACCGCATGCACCTGGGCCACGTCAGCTACCGCAGCAAGACGCAGCACATTACGGCCGAGAATATCGACATCAACTGGTCGCCGTTCCAGTTCTTCTCGGAAGGCATCGCGATCAGCGAACTGCATGTGGCCAGCCTGTCCGTGGAAAGCACGGCGCCCTCCGAGGAACCGTCGACGATGCCCGCCAGCCTGGCTTCGCCGTTCAAGATCGGCATTGCCGACGCGCGCCTGGACAAGGTGACCTTGGTGAGTCCGGGCGGCAACACGGTATTTGAAAAGATCCATTTCACCTTGTCGGGCGACAAGACACAATGGCAGCTGGAAGACGCCTCGGCCCTCACGCCCTTCGGCCAGGCCACGGCCAGCGCGACGATTGCCGCCACGCAACCGTTCAAACTGTCAGGCAAAGCCGGCTTGACGCAGATCAACCCCGTCGCCGGCGAAAAACCGGCCGCCCTGGCCCTGCAACTGGGCGGCGACCTGAATGTGCTGAACGTCACGGCCAAGGGCAGCGCGGGCGCGGCCACGGCCGACGCCCGATTGGCGCTGGCGCCGTTCGACCCCGTCATCATCCTGCGCTCGGCCAGCATCAAAGGCCGCAACATCAATCCGGGCAAGTTTGACGCGACCTTGCCGCAGGCGGACCTGAGCCTGGAACTCGACGCCGCCATCGATACGCGCCCCAGCGCGCAAAGCGTGTCGGGCAAGCTGGCCATCCTCAACCACGCGACACCGGGCCCCATCGACCAGCAAAAGCTGCCGCTGCGCCAGTTCGAGGCGAGATTAGGCGGCACCCTGACGGCCACCACCCTGGAGTCGGCCCTCATCGATTTCGGCACTGCGGGCAAGTTCACGGGCAGCGGCAAGCTCAACCGCGACGCGGCCGATGCCCCCATCGGCAATGCGCAGCTGACCTTGCACACAGACAAGATCGACTTGCAGCACATTTACAGCAGCATCAACAGTACGAAGATCGTCGGCGATATCGTGCTCGACAGCGACGGCAAGACGCAAACCCTGCGCGCCAAGCTGGGCGAAGCCAAGCTGCGCCTGGACGTGGAAGCCACCCTGGCCGATTCCCTCGTGCAATTGCGCAAGGCAACCTTGCAAGCGGGCAAAAGCAGCGTCAACGCGACGGGCCAGATCAGCCTGAAGGATGAACAACCGTTCAAGGCCGTGGCCAGCACCAGCCGTCTAAATCCCGCCGACTTCGGCGCCTTCCCCGTGGCCGACCTGAACCTCGACGTGCGCGCCAACGGCCACGTGGCGCCGCAATGGCTGGCAAATGCGGACTTCACCGTGCGCCCCAGCAAGCTGCTCGACCAGCCCCTGTCCGGCAAGGGCAAGCTGACGGCCGATGCGGCCCATTTCAGCGGCATCGACGTGCAATTGGCGCTGGGCAAGAACAACGTGACGGCCAAGGGCAACTTCGGCGGCGCCGGCGAAAAACTCAACTGGAACGTCGATGCGCGGCAACTGTCCGCCCTGCAGTCCGACTTGCTGGGCAGCGTGCTGGCCAGCGGCGTGGTGCAAGGCACCATGCAGCAGCCGCGCACGACGTTTGTTGCCGATGCGAAAGGGCTTGGCTTGACCAGCGGCAAGCGTCCCGCGCCGGACAGCGCCATCCACGCCAGCGGCGACGTGGGCTTGACGGGACCGAAGCAGGTAGCGGAACTGAAAGTGACGGGTTCCTTGCAAAAGATCAACCCGGCCGCGTTTGGTGCTGCACTGCCCAACGGCAACGTCAACGCGGATTTCAACGGCAGCGGCCGCCTGAGCGGCGACTGGCAAGTGGCCCTCAACCTGGCCCTGCGCGAATCGACCTTGCAAAACGCCCCGCTGGCCGGCTACGCCAAGCTGTCGGCCAATGCGAAACGGGTCGACAGCGTGGATACGGAACTGCGCCTGGGGCCGAACAGCCTGCTGGCCAAGGGCGCGCTGGGCGGCGCCACGGACAAGCTGACGTGGAAACTTGATGCGCCGCAACTGTCGACCCTGGGGCCCCGCTTTGCCGGCGTGCTGCAAGCGTCCGGTTCCGTCAGCGGCAAGATGGACGCGCCGGCCGCGCAGCTGACGCTCGATGGCCGCGATCTGACCTTCTTTGGCGACCAGCAATTGAAATCCATCAAGGGCAGCGCCAGCGTGGGCGCCGGCCAGGGCGCGCTCGACCCCATGGTCAGCAGCCTGGACATCACGGGCTACAGCACGCCCACCTTCAAGCTGGGCAGCGCCCGCCTGGCCACGACGGGCACGCGCGGCAGCCATACCGTGAGCCTGGCGGCGCGCAACGACGATTTCGACGCCACCGTGCAAATCCGCGGCAGCCAGAGCGGCGCCAGCTGGACGGGCACGATCGACGGCCTGCAAAACAAGGGCCGCTATGCGCTCGTGCTGCAAGCGCCCGTGCCCGTGAAAGTGGCGGGCCCCGCCGGCAGCGGCGTGGCGGGCCTGGGCCAGCCGGAGCAGATCAGCGTGGGCAACACCGCCATCAAATTGCCTGCGGGCAGCATCACCATGCAAAGCCTGGTCAAGAACGGTCCCCGCTGGACCAGTTCCGGCCAGGCGGCGGGCGTGGCGCTGACGTATCTGGCGCAAGTGATTCCCTCGCTGCAAGCCAATGCGCGCAGCGACCTGACCTTGGGCGCGCAATGGTCGCTCGACATGCAGGTGCCGACGGCGCAGCAGAAAGATCCCTCCCTGGCGGGCATGTTGCACATCTACCGCGAAAAAGGCGACGTGACGGTGGGCGTGGAGCAGCCGCTGGCGCTGGGTTTGCGCACCCTCGACGCCCGCGTGGATGTTGCCAACCAGCAGCTACGCCTGGCCGTGAAACTCGATGGCGCGCGCGCGGGGCAGAGCGATATCAATGCCACCGTGCAAATGCTGGGCGGGCGCATCAGCAACGACAGCGCCCTCTCCCTGACGGGCACGACCAGCATCGATTCGCTGGCCTGGCTGGCGCCGCTGACGGGCCAGCCGGGCCTGGAACTGGGCGGCGCCTTGAAAGTGGCGCTGTCCGGTAGTGGCACCATCGGCGCGCCGCAATTGAATGGCGACATCAACGGCAGCAAGCTGCTGGTGAACTGGGCCGACCAGGGCTTGAAATTGCGCAATGGCGTGCTGCAAGCCAAGCTGGCCGGCGATCAATTGCAATTGCAGCGCCTGAGCTTTGACGGCGGCGATGGCAAGGTACAGGCAGACGGCTGGGTACGCTTTGCGAATGGCGAAGCGAGCCTGGAACTGAAATTGATGGCCGATCGCCTGCAAGCGCTGTCGCGCCCCGACCGCACCTTGATCCTGTCGGGCAACAGCACCCTGGTGCGCAACGACAAGCGCTTCAGCTTCGAGGGCAAGTTCAAGGCCAACCGCGCGCTGATCGAACTGGCGCCGCAAGATACACCCACGCAAAGCAGCGACGTGGTGGTGCTGGGCAAGGAAGTCAAGGGCAGCAAGGAAGCACCATCCTTGCCATTGAATATCGACCTCGAGTTTGACCTGGGCAATGCCTTCCACCTGCGCGGCATGGGCATCGATGCGGACCTGGCGGGCAATGTGCGCGCCAGGGTCATCAACCGCGCCGCGCCGCGCGTGACGGGCAGCATCAAGGTTGTCACAGGTCAATACGCCGCCTATGGACAAAAGCTGTCGATCGAACGGGGCTTGATCGCCTTCACGGGCGCCTACGACAACCCGTCGCTGAACATCCTGGCCGTGCGCAAGCGTCCCGAAGGCGAAGCCTTGTCGGAAACGAATGTGGAAGCGGGCGTGGAAGTGCGCGGCACGGCCCAGGCGCCGACGGCCAAGCTGGTGTCCACCCCGAGCGTGTCGGACAGCGACAAGCTGGCCTGGCTGATCCTGGGCCACGGCGCGGAAACGGCGGCCGGCGATGAAATGGCCCTCTTGACGACGGCAGCAGGCGCCCTCTTCGGCGGCTCCGGCGGCGGCTTGCAGGGCAAGCTGGCCAATTCGCTGGGACTCGACGAAGTGGGCCTGTCGCAGGCGCAAGGGCTGGAAAGCACGGTCGTCACCGTCGGCAAGCGCCTGTCCTCGCGCGCCTACCTGACGTTCGAGCAAGGCACGAGCACGGCGACGAGCCTGGTCAAGCTGCGTTACAAGCTGAACCGCCGCATCACCCTGCAATTCCAGACCGGCACGAACAATGCCCTGGACGTGCTGTACACGTGGGCGTTCGACTAATCAGACGTTGAAATGCAGAAACAACAAAGGGCGCCTCGGCGCCCTTTTCTTTGATCTGCCGCAAAGGCAAACTTACTCGGCCACGTCGAGGCCCCGCTCGATCATGCCTTCGACGTACGCGCGCAAATACTGTTCCAGCGCGGGGCCGGACAGCACGTTGGCCGTCAGCGCGCCATGGGGCGAGCCTTTCAGCACGCCGTCGTGATACACGCGCGCAATCCAGGCCACGTCCGTGCCCTGGGTGTAATCGAGTTCATAGTCGAACGATTCTCCGCTGACTTTGCGTGTGTAGACTTCCTTGACAATTGCCATCTAAAACAGCCTTTCTTGACGAGATTAACTGGGATGCGGGTGCGGCACGGGATCGTCCTGCGGCACCGGGTGCACGGGCCCCGGATGGTGCCCGGGCGCTTCTTGCGGCTCCGGCGCCGGCATGGGTTCATCGACGGGCGCCGGGTCGGGCGCGCGGTGGGCATGGATGACGGACATGGCTGGCCTCCCGGCGGACAAAAGAAGACCATACCACGAGATGCCCGCCGCCTGTCCATGTTTGCCTGCCGGCCTGACGTCGGCGGCCGGCGGCACGGCGTGACAAGGCATAGTGCTTGCATGCCATGTAAATGTCAACATGCAACTTTTACCGTTTGACAAGCATCGCCGCCCGTCCCCATCTGGCTTACAATCGCTGTTTTACCCGTACCCGATTGCATACATGGAAACCACCACCCTCGCCCTGCTGTTACTGGTCCCGCTGCTGGTCTGGCGCATCTACTCGCGCCTGAAGAAACTGGTGGCGCGCCAGAAGTCGCAGCTGTGGCGGCACTGGACGGTGGCGATCGCCTTCCCCGCGCTGCTGCTGTTCCTGGCGACGACGACAAAGTTCGACGTCCTGCCCCTGTCCAGCCTGGGCGCGGCCGCGCTGGCCGGCGGCTGGCTGGGCGTGCTGGGCTTGAAGCTGACGCGCTTCGAACAGGTCGGCAAGGACTTTTTCTTTACCCAGCACCGCTACCTGGGCCTGGCCATCACGATGCTGTTCATCGCCCGCCTGCTGTACCGTGGCATGGAAATCTACCTGAACTCGCGCCTCGACGTGCCCGTGCCGCCGCCACCGTTCGGCCAGAGCGCGCTGACGATGGCCGCCTACGGCCTCGTTATCGGCTACTACGCCGTGTATGCGTGGGGCCTGGTGCGCTGGCGCCAGCGCAACCAACCGCTGCAGGCGCCCGAATAAGTCATCCCGTCAGTAGTACTGGCACAGGCCTTCGCAGGTCGTCACCGACAGTGCCTGGCGTATCGTCGCCAGCGCCGGCGCCAGGGCGGGATCGAGGTCCTTGTCCGCATCAGCCAGGCTGGCCAGCAAACGCTCGCGCAACGGCGGCGCCATCAGCGCGACGTTCGGCGCTGCGTACTGCGCGGCCGCGTCCAGCATGCGCTTCTTTTGCGCCACGGTCCAGAACGGCACTTGCACGAACTGCACCACGCCGACATACAGGGTGGTCGAGCCCTTGCTGAAGGCGCGCGCGCGCATGCGCTCCGTACCGCTCACTACCTGCAGCGGCTGGCTACTGAATTCCTGCTCCATCAAGCCAATCAAGTGCGCATGGCAATGCATGCCAAAGGCAAAAAAAGTACTCATTTCATCGCCATAATTGGCCAGGTTCTCCGTTACCTGGTCATTGCGCGCCTGCTGCAATTCGGCGCCGGACAGCGGCAGCGGCCGCTCGCTGCCAAACGTGTAATACGCCTTGCCGATGTTGGTTGCCCGTTCGCACAGGGCCACGCTCGGGTTGATGTCCTGCAACGCCGCGACGGGCGCCCGGAACAGGCCCGGCGCGTCGGTAATCCGGGCAATCAGCGCTGCCACTTCAGGTTCACTCAGGCGCGGCAAGCCGCTTTGCAGCGTGGCCTTGGCCATCAGCGCTTCCAGGCGCGCGCTGGCTTGCTGGAAATCGGTATAGCTGTCGGCCCAGGCGGCGGGCGCCACGAGAGCGGAGGAAAGGCAGAACAGGCGGCCGAGGCGGCGCAACGGCATGGAAATCGACAGGGACATGGGATCAGGAAAACACTATTGGAAAATTGGCAATTATAGGCAATCTGTATCCACAGTGCATTTAATTGTGTTTTACACCATGGTTTACCTAGGCGATGATGGTGACGCGCGGCCAGCGCGCCGCATAATCCTTGCTGGCCAGGCGCTGCGCATAGCCGTCCAGGCTGATGCGCGCCGGGTTGCGCCGCACCACCATATCGAACAGGTCGTCGAGGCCATGCGGCGCGATGATGCCGATCCCGCCGTCAGGCTGCAGCGAGATGCCGACCGAGGTAGCAAACTCGGGCCAGGTAGCGATGGCGTCGTCGAGCGACAGCAGGGGCGGCACGGCGTAGCCGAACGCGTCTTCGAACCACAGGTGCACCCGCGCCTGGTTGCAAACCTCCCACGGCACGCCGGGCAGCACAGTTTCCAGGCGCTGGCGCAGTTCCACCTCACGCCGGGGTTGCAAATTGTGCGCATCGAAATACGCCACGTCGACGTCGCTCAAGGCAGACGCTTGCGCGTAACCATGCAAGGCATCCCACACGAGGTTGCGCACGGCGCCGGCGCCGATGCAGCAGTGGGGCAAGCCCAGCTGCGCCACGGCGTGCAGGGCTTGCATGCACCACGGCGTGGCGCCGGCGATGGCGCGCAGGCGCGCCGCCAGTGCTTCCTGCCTGCTCATGCAGCTAGGGCCGGATCTGCGGCGCCACGCCGTCGTGGCTAACCATGCCTTCGACATTGCCGAAGTACACGTCCAGGTCTTGCTTCGGATGGAAGTTGCGCAGCTTGACTTGCAAGGTGGTGGGGTTGATTTTGGTAAACGTACCGGGGAAGCACAGGCTGACCAGCTCGTCCGACTTGCCCTTGATTAAGTTCAAGGTAAAGTCTTCGATGCCATTCTTCCACGTATTGCCGGTGGTCAAAATGTACGATACCCACACGGCATTGACGAAGCCGCTTTCACCCTGCTGGGCCGCCAGGCGGTTCCACGTCTTGTAGAAGGCCTTGTCGCCGCAGTATTTCTTTTCAAATGTATTGCCATCGCCCAGGTAGGACGCGCCCGGACCGGCCGCAACGAACGGCGCATATTGATGCCGCACGCGCACGACTTTGCCGGCAGGGAATTTCTGCTGCCACAGGTAGATGACTTTCACGGTCCAGGCCGGTACCCATTCCTCGTCGTACAGCTGGGCCAGCAAGCCTTCGCGGATCATGATCTTGCTCTGCGCGGCCGTCAGCGGCGCCACTTTCTTGTCGAACGGCGTGTGCGAGGGGAAATACGCAATTTGCGCATCGGACAAGCCCAGCTGGCGCAAGCGGGCCGTCACATCCTCGGCGTCGAGCTTGGCGACGAAGGTGGTTTTATAGTCCTTGCGCTTGCCATCCACGTCGACGGTAAACTGCTGCGGCTGGCCATAATACGTGGGCGAGCCGTGGTAGCCGGAAGAGTATTCGGGCAGCGGGAAGAAGATCGTCTCCTCCACATCCGTTTTCGACTCATTGAGGAACTCGTATTCGACCTTGATCAATTCCGCACTCACGCTGAGCACTTCCTTTTTCATGGCCACGGCATCCGTCTTGCCGAACAGGATGCCGCCTGCGCTCACGGAGCCGATGCCGTCGTTGGCCATGGCGGGCGCCGAACACGCCAGCGCCAGCGCGGCAGATGCCAGCAAGGTGCGCACCAGCATCACGCCACCTTGCCCGAGACGGGATCGACCCGGCGCTGCAGCACGAAAATCGGTTGCGCCCATTGGGTATCCTTTTTCTTCTTGCTCGTTATCAAAGTCAGTTCCGATGGATCGTAGACATCCGTGTTGTGCGTCAACGGCGTCGTCATCAGGTATTGCGCTTCCGTGTTCTTCAGGAATTCGCCAACCAATTGAATGTTGCGGATATCGAGGTGGGCAAACGGTTCGTCGATGAAGACGAAGCCGCCGGAACCGTCTTCCGATTTCAGCAAGCCGATCAGGAGCACCAGCGATTTCATCACTTGCTGGCCGCCCGACGCTTCGCCATCGTTCATGCCGATGACGCCCTTGCCGTCGAACTTGAAGCGCACGTGCAAGCCCGCCTGCGACAGCTGCACGTCGTCGTTTTCCAGGCGCACGGGGTCGGCATGCACTTCGATGCCGGCCAGTTCGCCCAGCTCCTTGATGTTCTTGCTGTAAGTCTTGATGGTGTAGCGCAAGCGTTCCATGTAGGCGCCGCGGGCATTGCCCGTCGCTTCGATGGCGCGGTTGTTCTGGTAGCGGCGCTCGTCCGTTTCCGACTGGCGGCCATGCAACTGGTCCGACAGGCGGTGGTGCTGGTCGATGACGGTGGCGTCCAGTTCCCAGTCGTCGCGCGCCAGGCTGTTTTGCAGGCTGGCCACGCGCAAGTCGACCTGGTGCGCATTCTGATGCTCGGCCACGAGGGCCGCGCGGCGTGCGGGACGGCGCCAGCTTTTCGGCAAGTGGCGCCACGCATGGCGCAGGGCCAACAAGGCGCGCGCATGCTCGGCGCGCTGTTCGATCTGCTTCTTGTAGCCGAGGCGCGAGCCCGCTTCCGCCTCGGACAGGGCCAGGCGCGCGTTTTGCCACACGGTATCGGCACGCGTGCGCGCCACGGTGGCGTTCTTCGTCAGGTTTTGCAGCTCGCCCAGGCGGCCACCCACTTCCAGGCGCTCTTCCTTGAGCGGCTTGGAATTGCGCAGCGCTTCGGCGAACTCTTCCTGGCGGGCACTGAGTTCCTTGGCCGCGTCGACGCCGGCGATGCGCGCTTTCAAGGCGCCCACTTCGGCCGCCAGCTTCGAAATCGCCAGGGTCAGGGTGTCTTCCTGTCCTTCCAGGCCCGGCAGGGAGCGCAGCAGCGCTTCCAGGCGGCCGCTGCGGCCAGCCTGGCCGAAGCGGTAGCGCGACGCTTCCACGAACAGCGAGCGCCCGCCGCGGCGTTCGCGGTGATACGCCTCGGGCGTGATCCATTCCTCATGGTTGCCCAGTTTAAAACCTGCTTCGACGGAATCGACGCGGGAAATGCGCGACAGTTGCTCGATCAGCCAGCTGGGCACGGGCGCGGAAAATTTCACCACGGCCAGCAAGCTCTCGTCTTTCGCGACAGGCGCCGTGACCAGGTCGGGCACGATGAAGTGGCGATAGCGCTCCTTCTCGGCCAGACGATAGGCGGCCGCCGCATCCTTGGCCTTGTCCAGCAGCACCACCGAAGCGTAACCGCCCAGCACGCCTTCGACGGCGCCCTGCCAGCGGCTGTCCGTCACTTCGACGATATCGGACAGCATCGCGTGACTGATCCCGGCATCGCGCAGCGCGCGGCGCATGCCGCGCACGTTGTCCGGCTCCGGCATGGCCGTCTTGCCTTGCAGCGCGGCAATAGTTGCCTGTTCGCCCGCGATGCGCGCCGCCAAGGCGTCGCGCTGCTGGCGCTGCTGCAGCAATTGCGCTTCCTTCTGTTCCAGCTGGGCCGCCACTTCGGCGATGTCGCTGCCCGAGTCCGCCGCCAGCTTGTGCAAACGGTCTTTCTGCTCCAGCAGGCTGTCCAGCGGTTTGAGCTTGCTATTGATCAAGGACAAACGACTCTGCAAGCCGATCGATTCCTGTTCCAGCAAGGTTTCGTTCATTTGCGCGTCGAACAGGGCCTTCGCCTGCGATGCCAGCGCGTTGCGTTTATCGGTCAGCTGCTGGTCCGCCTGCGCCATCGGTTTGCGCGCATCGCGCAATTGCCGGCTGGCCGCGGCCGCTTTTTCGCGCGCCTCGTGGTACTGCAGGCTGGGCAGCACTTCTTCCAGCAGGTTGCGGCGCTCCTTATGCAGCCCCTCCCACTGGTGATAGTTGGCCACGCGCAGGCGCAAGCCTTCCAGGTTGGTCTTCGACGCTTCCAGTTCCGTCTCGAAACGCTTCAGTTCCACTTCCGTGTCGCGCTGGTGGCGCTTGGCTTCGTCGTAGGCGTCCAGCACCTCCTTGTCGCCAAACACCTGGAACACGAGGTCGAGCAGCTGGCGCGGCGCGTATTCGCACAATTTGTCCGTCTCGCCCTGCTCCAGCGCCAGCACTTTCGACATGGCGGGCGACAGGCCCGCATTGGCCAGGCGCTTGCGGTAGTTTTCCACGCCGAGCCAGTCGTTGGCGTCCGTGATGTCCTCAATCTGCACATTGCCCGGACGCATCAGATACTGGCGCTTCCAGTCGCCGCCATTCTTCTGGATCTGGCAAAACAGGGTCACTTCATCGTCGCTGAAGAAGCCGGAACTGCGGAACGGCCGGTTCGACAGCTGCTTGCCCACGTTCTTGTTGTCGACCACGGCGCGCAGCCAGGCCGTCTGCTGGCCCGAGTGGCGCGCATAGTGTTTATACGTGCGTCCCATCGAGCAATCGAGGCCGAACAGGGTGCGCAAGGCGTCGAGCAAGGTGGTCTTGCCCGAGCCGTTCTGCCCCGCGATGGTGATGATCTTCGCGTCGAGCGGAATATTCTTGATGCGCTGCCAGTAATCCCAGTGCACCAGTTCAAGTGATTTGATATGAAACATGGGCGCTTTCAGTGAGGGAGGTCGGACACGGACTCATCGCCGTCGTCGGGCAGGTCGCCGATGTCGGCGGACAAGTCATCCGCCAGGTCGGCGTCGGGCAACGTATCGCCGCTGACGGCCACCAGGCGCGCCGGCGCCCGCTTGAACACGTCAGCCAGGGCGCCATTGATGATGCGCTCTTTCAAGACGTCCGTGTCCATCATCAGGTCCAGCAGCGGACCTTCCAGGATGAAGTCGCCGCGCCGCTCGATAAAGCCCAGCTTGGCCAGGGTGCCCAGATTCATGTCCATGCGCGTCTTCTTGCCCAGCTTGTCGCCGAAGTCCGACAGCAGCGCCTTGTAGGAAATGCCGATCGACGCGTCTTCCGCGCGCGGCAGCGGCTTTTCCGTGCCAAACATGTCGTTCTGGTCGTCGTCCGCGTGCTGGTGCGTTTCCTGGCGTTCACGCTTGGGCAGGATGATCTGCGCCCACAGCACCACCAGCAAGGCCACGCCATCGCGCGCCAGGCCAAAGTTGTTGTTTTGCCACACGTCGCGCGCGCCGAAAATCTTCGGTTCGATGGTGCGCGTCAGTGCCAGGGTGACATGGTCGGCGTACACGTTGTCGAGCAGTTTCAAGCCGCAGGCCAGCAGGCGCGCATCGATCTCGGCGCGGAACAGCTCGTCGGACAGCACGCGCTTGACGAGCTTGTCGTCGCGGCGCAGGGTTTGATGCGTGAGCAGGCGCGCAATCAGGATTTGGGAATCGTCATTCATCGGCAGTGCCGCTATCTAAATCAAGTGAAACATTCAGTGAAAGCGAGGCGATCGACATGGCCGCCACGTGGGGGTCGGTCAGTTGGACCATCTCGTCGGTCGGTGTAAAGGTAATCGGCAAACGGGCCAGTTCGGCCGTGGATCCCTGCAAGCTCGCTTCGGAGACGTCGCCCAGCAGCGGTAGCATGGAGGCGCGGTACGAGGCCACGGCAAAGCTGGCCGGCAACAGGGAATCCTGCACGGGCACCGATTTCGGCCCTTCTTCGCCGATGCTGGGGAAATTGCCCAGGCTGGCGAAGTTCGACAGGCGTTCGAGCAAGTCATCGAGTTCGAGTTGCATGGCGGGACCGTCGCTGATGGTGGTGGGCGCGTCCTCTCCGCTGGGCAGGCCCGTGTTGATGACACCCGCCGCCCGTTCGGACAGCAGTTCCGTTTCAGCCACGTCGATCATCTCGGCCGGCGTTGAGAACAGGGGCACGACAGGCTGGTCGATGGCGCCCTCGGCCAGGCTGGCCAGGTCGTCATGCAGCAAGAGCCAGCGCTTGATGTCCGTGGTCGACAGGCCCGACTGGCCCAGGTGGACCCGCTGGCGCTCGATCTGGTTCAGGGCGCGCGAAAACATGCCTTGCATGTTCAGCAATTTACTTTGCGCGCGGCCGATCGCCTGCGCCGCCTTGTGCGTGGCGCTGTCCGCGTTTTCATCGGACGTGATCGCCACGAGGATCTCGGAACCCTTCTCGACCCAGTCGCAAGCCATGTTCCACTTCGCTTGCGCCGTGCGCAGGCGGAATTCGGAACCGGAGGCAATCGCGTCGGAAAATTCTTCCGTCAAGTCCACCAGGCGGCCCAGCAAATGCTGAAGTTGCTCGACCGACACGCCACCGACGGCTTGCGCGCCCGCCACCTGCGACAGCAGGAAACCCATTTCCGCTTCATCTTCCGTCTGCCCCAGGCCCAGCAAGCTGTCGATGGCGGACAGCACATTGCGCGCCATCGGGGTCACGCGGTACACGCCCTGCTGCGCATCCCAGGCCAGCAACTGGTTCGAGCGCAGGCGCAGCAAGACCGTTTCCAGGCTTTCCGGCAACAGATATGCGAGTTTCGTATTGATATCGGCGCGCGTATAGGCGGACGTGGCCGCATCGGACGCGAGCTCGCGCAACACCAGCAGACGCACCAGCACGCCATCGAAACCGCCGTGGAACAGGGCCGTAAACACTTGCAGCAAGGGCTGCGCCCGCTTCAAGTGAAAAACTTGCTCAATTTCATCGGCCGAAATATTGGGCTGGAAATGCGCCTGCAAGGAATCGTGATGCTCTTGCTCTGTCTGATTTGCATCCGTAGCCACGGCTGCACTTGCCATTATATCAATCATTCTTTTCCGGATGAGTGTTCAGCGGGCGGCGCTGCGGGCTAACGCGGCGCTGCGGGGCGGGGGCGTCAGTATATCAGTTCTGACATGCAATTTAGCGCATGGGAGGGGGCGGTGCGGACATGGCGCAACACGGCCGGTGCGCCGTGCCGGGCCAGGAGGATGAAATGGGGGGCCAAACACGGCATGCCTGGTCCCAAGCCATTAGTGAACACTTACTTCCTGACGATCTTTTGCAAGGTTTGCTCGACGTAATCGCCGTCTTCATCGGCGAACGTCACCTTCACGGGATACCATTCCAGCGACGGCGCCAGCCACAGGTCCACTTGCTGGCCCTTCTTGTCCGGCGGCGGTGCCTTGACCAGGTGCACGGCTTCCAGCAAACCCTGGCCGGTGGCGACCGTTTCCTGCTTGACGACCTTGAAGGTCCACGGTTCGGCGTCATGGCGGCCGGCAACGAAGAAGCTCCATTCCGAGCCGGGCGTGAATTTCTCCGGGGTGGCGCGCGCCACGCTGACCAGTTGCCAGACGGTGCTGTTGCGGTCCTGCTCGCCGCCTTTCAGCGGATACGTTTCATCGCCTTCGCTGAAGACGATGCTCTTGCTGTCGCGCTTGAAGGTGGTCGTGGCCGCTTCCTTGCGGAAACGTTTTTCCACGAACTGCGCCGGCGCCAGGCCGTAATCGTCGACCGTGCCTTCGCTGCGCTGTTCCAGGATCTTGCCGAACAGGGCGGCCTTGGTTTCGGCCAGCAGCGAGTACTTGCCGTCGCCGGCGCGCCAGTTGCTGACCGATTCGCCGGACAGCGCAATGCCGCGCTGTTTCGCCTTGATCGAATAGACGAGGTCGGCCGACGGCGCCAGCTTGTACGGGCGCTTGATGACGGGATGGTCCACGGGCTCGTCCGCCGCCATGGCGGGCGTCAGGGTGGCCGCCAGCAGGCTGGCAGCCAGGACGCGTTTCAAGGTAGTCAAAGTAGTCATTTATTTTCCTGTTGATTCATTTACGGAGATCTTGGTCACGGTTTGCGTGGTCAGCGCCCCGTTCGCTTCGGTATTGCGTATTTGTACCGGATACCATTGCATGGACGGCGCCAGCCAGACATCGAGCTGCGACGAATACGTGCCCGGCTTCGGCGGCCGGCGCAGGTGCCACGTCACCAGGCGGCCCATTTTCGTGTCCAGTTCTTCCTCGCCCACCAGGTGGAAGCGGAACACGGTCGCTTCCTTTTCCTCGCCGACGAGAATGTCGATATTGCCCACCAGCTGGTTGACGTCGGCGCGGCCGATGGCGGCCAGCTGGAACGGCACGGTGGCCTTGTCCTGCGCCCCTTCCTGCCATGGCGCCGTGGCCGTCGTGGCCGAAAACGTGATGGCCTTGGCGTCGCGGTTGAAATGCGTGGCCGTTTGCGCGCGGCCCTTGCGTTTCTCCGTGGCCGTGACGGGCACGATGCCGCTGCCATCGATCTGGCCCTCGCTCGTCAGCACCAGCAGGTTGATGCGCGTGATCAGCATGCTCAAGCCCACTTCCAGTTTCAGCTGATACGTGTCGCCCCGGTTGTCCCACGCCATCGCGGCCACGCCCTGCCACTTGGTGCCGTCCGCATCGCGCCTGTCCACATGCAGGTCGAACTGGGCCGAAGCGGGCGCGTTCGTCTTGTAGTGGCGTGCCTGTTCGACGGGCGGTGGCGGCGGTTCGCTGGCCGGCGCGGGCGCGGCGGCCACGGCGGGCGCCGGCGCCGTGATGGCCGGGGCCGCCACAGCGGCCGGCTCGCTCGTGGCCGGGCCTTCCGGCACGTCGCTGACGGGCGCCGTCAACTGAGGCGTTTCGCTCGACGCCAGCTCCGTCGGCGGCGGGGGCGGCGGCGGCGGCCTGGGCTTGGGCACGGGCCGCAGTTCGGGCGGCGGGGGCGGCACCACCGGCAGGGGCTTGGGCGGCTCGGCGATCAAGGCCATGCTGACCACCTGCGCATGATTCTGTCCCAGCGGCACCATGCTGGCGCGCGAGGTGAGCCATTCCAACGCCACGTAATGCAGTACGCCGATGACCGCGACAAAGATGACGGTGCGGCGGCGCGGTGGCGAAAAGAAGGAGTCAGGCATCATAGGCCGTAGTGTAACGCTTCCGCCCCGCTTCCCGCTTCTTGCCCGTGCTCAACTCTTAATGTTTTATGTAAGAAAATGTTGGCGGCATTGCGTCAGTTGCAAGCCGATATCTGCTACGCTAAGGCTATCCACCTACCAGGAGATTTCGCATGGCAAACCCGCAAATGCCCCAAATGCCGGGCGCAGCAGTTGTGACCGATACGCTCGACTTCGTCAAAAACCTGTGGGGCAGCATGAGCGTGCCCGGCATGGGCATGCCTGGCATCACGGCGCCCACCATGTCGGTGGAAGAGCTGGACAAGAAAATCAATGACTTGAAGGCCGTCGAAGCATGGCTGAACCTCAACACCAGCATGCTGCGCGGCAGTATCCAGGCGCTGGAAGTGCAGCGCGGCACCATCGCCACCTTGAAATCGATGGGCGCGTCCCTGGCGGCAGCCATCACCCAGCCCGGCGCCAGCGAGAAATCCGTGTTTGAATCGGTGCCCTACGCTTCCGCGTTTTTCCAGCAAGCCGCACCTGCGGCGCCTGAACCAAAACCGGCGCCTGCGCCCGCGCCCGCACCCGCTGCGGCGGCGCCCGCCGATGCCGGCAGCCAGGCCGGAGCCCAGCTGGCCAATCCAAGTGCCTGGTGGAATTTGTTACAAGATCAGTTCACGCAGGCCGTCTCGACAGCGATGTCGCCCGACGCCGCCAGCGCGGCAGCGGCCAGCTTTGGCGGCGTGAGCAAAGCCAAGCCAGCGGCCAGCAAGCCGGCCAAACCTGCCGAAGCAGGCACGGCAGCCAAGGCCAAGGCCCCGCTGCGCAAGGCGCCCGCGAAACGCGCAGCACCCAAGGCCAAAGCACCAGGCAAGGCCTGATGTTTCAAGCCGGCAATATGATCAGGCGATACGATGAATGCGGATCGCCTCGATCATGTTGTCGGCCTGGCGTTTTACGTCACCGATCGTGATCAGGCCTTCGTCGGCCAGCGCCTTGGCGTGCTCGTACGAAGACTGGAATGTTTCCAGCGTGTCTCCCTTGGCGGCGACCGGGCGTACCCAGGCAACGGCGCCGACCTTCATTTTTTTGTATACTTCATTGACCACATCACGCATAGTTTCTTCCTTATTGTTGTAAAGCAACTCAAGCACGGGCGAACCCACGCTGGCCCCTAGTTTATCATCCGGCACGCTCACGCACGGCTTTTCCCCCTTTTTCCGCTGCCGGCGGCGCATTTTCCGGCGCCGCGACGGCGTCTTCCGGCCCGGGCGGCGGCGTCAGCTGCACCAGTTGCTCCATCAATTGCGCGAAGCGCTGCTGCCCTGGTGCAATTTTGTCTACATACAACAACACTTCCATGGCTTCGGCCGCCAAATCGGCCTGAAACCCGCGCTGCTGCAGGAAGGAAACGATGATTTGCGCGGAATTGAACAGGATGCGCAAGTTGTTCGGCAGTTTTTCGCGCGCCGCGCGCATCCAGGCGACCGCTTCGTTGAGCTTGTCCGTCTTCCACAGCAGCACGCCCTTGTTCATCAAGTCCGACGCTTCCTTGCGCGAGGCGATGATCAGGCTCGTGCCTTCGTCGCCCATCTTCGCCTTGTCGAATATCTTTTGCACCTCGTCCTGCACCACTTGATTGTCGTGGTTGTTTTTCACCACGTAGCACAGCAGGCCGGCCGGCGCATCCTTGACGCCGACGGCGAACAGCAGGGTGGCCAGCTCCATGCAGATGGCCTTTTCGGGCCGCGCCGGGTCTTCCAGCAGCATGGCTTCGAGCTCGTCGCCGCACTTGCGCGCGCGCCGGTAATCGCCCGTTTCGTGGTGCACCATGCCTTCCGTGATCTTCGCGCGCAAGCCGATCTGTTCGGGCGAGAATTCGCGCTGCGCCAGCAGCAGCCACTGCAGCGCCTCTTTCGCATCCTTCTTCAGGCCGCACACGCGCGCAAGACCCAGGTAGGCGTCCGGCGTCTTCATGACGGAAAACTCGCCGATGGAAATACACTTGCGGAAAGCCTTTTCCGCCATGCTGACATTGCCCACTTTCAGGGCCGCCAGTCCCAGGTTGCGCTGGCGCGGCACGGAATTGGGCGACAGGCGCGCCGCCTTTTCCAGCACGCCGCACGCTTCCTCGTGCTGGCCCATCAGCTGGTAGGCGACGGCCATCTGGTCGTAGGCGTCGATGTAATACTTGTTTTCGACGATTACGCCCTGGAAGATCTGCCGCGCCGCCTCGTGTTCGCCGTTATTCATGCGGATCTTGCCCAGGCCCGCCTTGGCCCAGCTGTAATCGCGCTCGGCCAGCACTTTTTCGTACACGGCGCGGGCCTTTTCCGGCTCGCCGCTTTTCAGCAGCAAACTGGCCTTCATGCGCAGCAATTCCAGCTCGTGCAGCTTGTTGACCTCGATCTGCGCGTCGCACAGTTTGGCGGCGCGCAGATAATCCTTTTCCATGCAAGCCTGGTCGATTTCGCGGAACACCTGCTTCTTGTGCCACACGCGGTTCAGCCGCGTCAGCAGCACGCCTTCCGTGATCGGCTTGATCAGGTAGGCGTCGGGCTGGTGCTCGGCCGCGCCCATCACGGATTCCACGCTTTTTTCGGCCGACACCATCAGCCACACGCTCGATGGCGCCGTCAGGTTGCGCACGCGCGTCTCTTCCAGCACTTGCTGGCCATTCTTGCCTTCGCCCAGGTTGTAATCGCACAGCACCACGTCGTAGCGCGTCTTGGCCAGCAGCTTCATGGCTTCGCCGCCGCTGGCCGCCTGGTCGATATGGCGCGCGCCCAGGTTGCGCAGCGATTCGCGCAACAGGATGCGGATGCCGATGAAATCGTCGACCAGCAGATAATGTTTGTCGGCCCAATCGGTGCTGCCCGCTTCGGCGGCGGTGGCGTGGCTGTCTGTCGTCATGGATTCCTCGTTCAGGGCAGGCGCAGGATGAAACAGCCGCCGCCCAGCGCGCCGCCATTTTCCAGGGCGATGCTGCCGCTGCTGCCCCGGTGCTTGTGCATCTTTGCCACTTCGCTGGAAAAATACAGGCCCAGTCCCGTGCTGTTGGTGGAAAAATTCACGCCGGCGGCCATGCCATCCATGGCCGCGCTGCCCGCGTCCAGCAAAGCCTGGGTATAGCCGTCGCCATTGTCTTCCACGCGCAGCTCCAGCATGTCGTCGTGCTCCCGCACGGACAGGCGGATCGTGTCTTTCGTGTAGCGGATGGCGTTGTTGATGGCATGCGCGAGCACGCCGATGACCAGGTCTTCATCGAGGGTCCAGATCAGCTCGGGCGGACAGGCCGTCTCCAGCTGGATGCCTTTCGAGGCCAGCAGGATCTTTTCCTGGTCCACCACCTGGTCGATGACCTGGCTGACCAGTTGCGGCTGCACGTCGAAGGGGTAGCCGGGCTTGCCCACTTCCTTGTACAGGGCCAGCAGCTGGATCAGGTTATCGTTGAGGCGCTTGGTCTGGTACAGCATCTGCGCCATCTGCAGGTAGGCGGGGTCGGCCTGGGGCGCGGGCTTGGCCTGCTCGGCCGCCAGCAGCGACTCCAAGGTGCCGCTGACAACGCTGATCGAGTTTTTCATGTCGTGCACGGTCGACGCCAGGAACAGGAAAAGCTCGGGCGAGCTGTGTTGATCTTCCACCGGATATCTCCTTGGGGGCCGCGGCTTGAATATTGCCAAGGATAAATTATACCGCCAGCCTGCGGGCGCCTGCCAGCCAGGCGCAAAGTCCGTGACATGACGCAACAATGCCGCCCCCGCTGGCGCAGGGGCGGCATCGGCTTGACAAGGCGGCAAGATCAGCGGCGCGCGCCCGCCAGGCGTCTGACCACGACGATCATGCGGTCGATTTCCTCATACGTATTGTAGAAGGCGAACGAGGGGCGCACGGTCGCTTCCACGCCGAAGCGGCGCAGAATCGGCTGGGCGCAGTGGTGGCCCGAGCGCACGGCGATACCCTCGTCATTGAGGGCGCGCCCCACTTCCGCCGGCTCGTAACCGGCCAGCACGAACGAGGCCACGCTGGCCTTGTCCAGCGCCGTGCCGATCAAACGCACGCCGGGAATGGCTTGCAAGTGGTGCGTCGCGTATTCCAGCAGCGCGTGCTCGTAGGCGGCGATGTTTTCCAGGCCGATGCGCTGCACGTAGTCGATGGCCGCGCCCAGGCCCACGGCATCGGCGATATTGCCCGTGCCCGCCTCGAAACGGTTCGGCACGCCCTGGTAGACGGTGCGCTCGAACGTGACGTCGGCGATCATGTTGCCGCCGCCCTGCCACGGCGGCAATTGCTCCAGCAAATCCGCCTTGCCATACACGGCGCCGATGCCCGTCGGACCGAACACTTTATGCCCCGAAAACACATAGAAATCGGCGCCCAGCGCCTGCACGTCCACGCGCAGGTGCGACACGGCTTGCGCGCCGTCGACCAGCACACGCACGCCGGCCGCATGCGCGAGCGCAATGATCTGCGCCACGGGCGTCACCGTCCCCAGCGCATTCGACACCTGCGTCACGGACACCAGCTTGGTGCGCCCGTTGAGCAGCTTGCGGAATTCATCGAGGATGATCTGTCCGCTGTCGTCGACGGGAATCACGCGCAATGTCGCGCCCTTCTCGGCCGCCAGCTGCTGCCACGGCACGATGTTGGCGTGGTGTTCGAGCTGCGAGACGATGATCTCGTCGCCGCTGCCGATGTACTTGCGCCCGAAGGTATTGGCAATCAAATTGATACCTTCCGTGGCGCCCCGCACGAAGATGATTTCATTGGCCGAGGCGGCGCCCAGAAAATTCGCCACCTTGGCGCGTGCCGCTTCATACGCATCGCTGGCGCGCGCCGCCAGCGCGTGCGCCGCGCGGTGGATGTTCGAATTTTCGTGCGCATAGAAATACGACACGCGGTCGATCACCGACTGCGGCTTGTGCGTGGTGGCCGCATTGTCGAACCAGGCCAGCGGCTTGCCATTGACCCGCTCGGCCAGCACGGGAAAATCGCGCCGCACGGCGTGTACATCGAACGGCGCCGGCGTCTGGTGCTCGCCAGGCGTCGTCGCCGAGGGCAGCTCGGTCTGGAAATAGAACGCGGGCTGGCCACCGGCTGGCGAGACGGGCAGCTGGCGCGCGGGCGCCTGCTGCGGCGTGGCAAACAGACCCCGCACATCATCGGGCGCTGTCTGCCCTTGCCCCTGCCGCGCCAGGCCATCAAGGCCATTGCCCGACGCGGGATAACCATGCGCGCCACCGATAAAATAATACGGCGACGGCGCAGCCGGCGCATTGATCGCCGACAAGCGCGGCGTCGGTACGGACGCGGGGGCCGGCGCAATGGGCGCTTCCAGGGGCGCCGTCACGGGCGGCACCTGCGCCGTCGCCACGCCAGGGACGATGGCGGCAAACGAAGGGCCGGGCTGCGGCGGCGGACGATTCGCATAGCGGGGCGCCGCATCGAGCACGCTGCCGGAACCGCCGAGGCTGGGAGACTTGTCCAAACCCGGCAGGCGGGCAAAAAACTCGCCCGCCAGACGGTTCAAGGTCGCTTCGTCGGGTAAAAACGGGACGGCAGGCAAGCCCGCCGCACCATCACTTGTAGGTGTCTGGGTAGTCATGGTATTTACCGATCTCCACGTCTTCCAGTACGGCCAGCGCATCGTCGGTCAGCACGGCCAGCGAGCAATACAGCGAAATCAGGTAGGACGAAATCGCGTGGCGGTTGATGCCCATGAAACGCACGGACAGACCCGGGCTTTGCTCGCCCGCCAGGCCAGGCTGGAACAGGCCGATCACGCCCTGGCGCTGTTCGCCCGCGCGCAGCAGGATGATCTTCGTCTTGCCGTCTTCGATAGGCAGCTTGTCGGACGGCACCAGCGGCACGCCGCGCCACGTGAGGAACTGGGAACCGAACAGGCTGACGGTCGGTGGCGGCACGCCGCGGCGCGTGCATTCGCGGCCGAAGGCGGCAATGGCCAGCGGGTGCGCGAGGAAGAAGCCCGGCTCCTTCCACACTTTCGTCAGCAGTTCGTCGAGGTCGTCCGGCGTGGGCGCGCCCGTCAGGGTAAAGATGCGCTGGTCGTCGTGCACGCTGGCCAGCAGGCCGTAGTCGGGATTGTTAATCAATTCGCTTTCCTGGCGCTCCTTGATCGTTTCGATGGTCAGGCGCAGCTGCTCCTTGATCTGGTCGTGCGGGCTGCTGTACAGGTCCGACACGCGCGTGTGCACGTCGAGCACCGTGCTGACGGCATTGAGGAAGTATTCGCGCGGCTGGTCGTCGTAGTCGACGAAGGTTTGCGGCAGTTCCGACTCGTCGCGCTGCGAGCAGGCCACGCGCACGTCCTTCGGATTCTTCACGCGGTTCAGGCGGTAGATACCCGCTTCCACGGGCAGCCATTGCAGCAGGTGCACGAGCCAGCGCGGCGTGATCGTGGACAGCTGGGGGACGCTCTTGCTTGCATTGGCCAGCTGGCGCGCGGCGTTATCGCCCAGCGCGAACTGGCTCTCTGTTGCTTCTGCCATGACTACTCCTGATGAGAAAAGTGAATATGCTTATCTGAAAAACAAATAAAGTATCAAGCGTCTCCCCTGATCTCTCAACATGCTATCGCCATCAACGCGACGTTTTAATGCACCCGCCTTAATCCACCAATTCCGGCTCGCAGCGGGCCATCAGTCCCGCCAGGCCGATGCCCAGCGCGCCGGCCAGTTTTTCCACCGTCAGCAGCGACGGCGTGGCGGCACCCCGTTCGATCTCGCCGATGAACGAGCGGTTCAAGTCGGCCGCTTCGGCCAGGCGCTCCTGCGACCAGCCATGCCCTTCGCGCAACTGGCGCACGGCCAGTCCAAACTGTTTGATCAACATGCTGTCCTCATGGGTGGTGGGCAAAAGCGGGGTGGGATGGCGCCGGCAACTCCGGCGCCTCCTGCTGGTTATGCGCTTGCGTGACATGGCTGCCGGGCGCCACGCTGCGGGTCAGCCAGACATTGCCGCCGATGACGGAGCCCTGGCCGATGGTCACCCGTCCCAGGATCGTCGCGCCCGCGTAGATGACCACATCGTCCTGCACGATGGGATGGCGCGCCAGTCCCTTTTTCAGCACGCCGTCGGCACCGGCGGGAAAGCGCTTGGCGCCCAGGGTGACGGCTTGATAAATGCGCACCCGTTCGCCGATGATGGCCGTCTCGCCGATCACCACGCCCGTGCCATGGTCGATGAAAAAACTGCTGCCGATGATGGCGCCCGGGTGGATGTCGATGCCCGTCTGCGAATGGGCCACTTCGGCGATGATGCGCGCCACCAGCGGCGCGCCCAGCGCATACAGGTTGTGCGCCAGGCGGTAGTGGATGATGGCCAGGATGCCCGGATAGCACAGCAGTACTTCATCGACGCTGTGCGCGGCCGGGTCGCCATGGAAGGCGGCCGCCACGTCCGTGTCGAGCTGGGCGCGGATGCGCGGCAGCGCGCGGGCGAAGCGCTGCACGATGGCCAGCGCCTGCTGTTCGATGGAGACCGTCTGCTGCAAGCCATGCTGGCGCGCGTGGTAACTGAGCTCGCGCCGCACCTGTTCGTGCAGCCCCGTCAAGGTCGTGTCGAGCGTATGGCCGACAAAGAAATCCTCGCTCTCCTGCTGCAGGTCGAGGGGACCCAGGCGCATGGGGAACAGGGCTGCGCACAGGGCTTTGATGATGTCGTGCAAATGCTGGCGCGACGGAAATTCGCGTGCGCCGCACTCCTGGTTGCTGGCCAATCCTTCGCGCCACTGCTCGCGCACGGCGCGCAATTCATCGACGATCTGGCGCAATTCCCATTGCGGCTGCGCGGCTAGGGAGGCGGGGGGGATGGCTCGCTGGTTCATGGTGATCCTGAAGGGAGATTTAATCTTGCAGCCAGGGCAGCGCATGCCAGCGCCAGCCACCGCTGTGGCCACGCTGCTGCTGCTCGTCGAGGTCGCCCTCGAAGCCTTGCGCGATATTGAAGACGTGCGTGAAACCGGCCTTGGCCGCCGCTTCGGCAGCTGCGGCCGAGCGCTTGCCGCTGCGGCACAGCAGCACCACGACGGCGTCCTTGCCGCCCACTTTCGCTTCCAGTTCGCGCGTAAAGCGGGGATTGCGGTTCATGGACGTGCCGGTCGCCCACGCCACGTGCAGCGAGGCGGGCACGTAGCCGACGAAGGTGCGTTCTTCATTCGTGCGCACGTCGACCAGCACGGCTTTGCCGGCCTGCACCAGCTGCCATGCATCCTGCGCACTGACGATGCCCGCATACGGCAAGCCTTGCGCCTGCGCCTGGGTACGCGCGAGATTGAGTACTTCGTCAAACGCCGCCTCGCCGTGCGCGGCGCGGGGATCGAAAATCAGTTCTGCAGCAGCCATCTTTCCACCTCTTTATTCCGTCGTCAAAAACCAGCACGAGTCCACTGTAGCGAACTTATGTTGTTCGGAAAACAAATTAAAAAGAGTTTGGAAAGCTGAAAAACGTATATGGAGAAATCGAAGGGGGAGTGTCTGGAAATGCCCAGGGCCAGGCGGAGTGCCGAAGACAGTACGAACGTACGGCGAGGCAGGACAACAACGCCATGGGCTTTTTCAGGCGTTCCGGCGGCGCTCGCGCAGCAGGAAGCGCGCAGGGTCCAAAGCGGCGGCCAATTGACTCTCCAGCGGCAGCGGCTCGCCCTCCAGCTGGCAAGCCAGCAGCTCGGCCGCCAGCGGCGCCCAGATCAGGCCGCGCGAGGCATAAGCGAGCAAGCCGAACAGGCCGGGCCAGCGGGGCACGTCGCGCAGGCGCTCGCAGCGGCCCGGCACGCCGGGGTCGGGCAAGGCGCCCGCCAACGGCAAACGGTCCGGCGCCACGCAGCGAAAGCCCGTGCGCCCGGCCAGCGGCGCCTCGAACGGGGCTACGCCAAGGATGTCGGCGATCTTCGCGATATTTTCTTCCTGGCTCGATGGGCGCAACGTGGTGTCCCCATCCGCATCGTAGCTGGCGCCCACGCACACGACACCTTCGTGCGCCGGCGTCATGTAGGCTTCGCGGCAGACGACGAACGGCAACGAAGGCAAGCTGCCTTCGGCCAGGTGCGTGACCTGCCCCCGCACGGCGTCCAGCGGCAGGCCGGCCGCCTGCTCGACATCCACGGCCCCCGTGCCCGCCGCCAGGATGACGGTGGGCGCGGCCGCGATCAGTGTGCCTTGCGCATCGCGCACCAGCCATTCCTGATCGCCGCGTTCCAGGCGCAGGGCGCTGCTGGAAAAGCGCCGCGTGAGCAAGGCGCCGCAGGCGTCCAGCATGGCGGCGCAGACGGAGGACGGGCGCGCCCAGCCGCCCTGTTCGAACCACCAGGCACCATCGGGCGCCGGCGCGCCCAGCATGGCCGCCGCCTCGGGCGCTTCCAGCCAGCGGGCGAATTCGCGCGGATACAGGCCGCTGGCGGCGATCTGCCGCTGCACCTGCGCATGCGCGTCATCGCGCGCCAGCTGCAGCACGCCGCATTGCGCGCCATCAAAGGCGCTGCCGATACCGCCCAGGTCTTGCCAATAGCGCAGCGAGTACAGGTAGGCGGCGCGCACCAGGCGCGTGGCGATATTGTCGTCCTTCGACAGCTGCGGCATGAAGATGCCGGCCAGGTTGCCCGACGCCTCGCTGGCCGGCTGCGCGTGGCGTTCGATCAAGGTCACCTTCCAGCCGCGCGCGGCCAGGCGTTCGCAGGCGGCCGCACCGGCCACGCCCGCGCCGATGACGATGGCGCGCCGCTCGGGCGCCACGGCAGCCACGTGCTCTGCGCGCCGCGCATAAAACATGGCGCGCAAACGGCTCTCGTCGAAGACAAAACCGTTCTTTTGCAGCGCCATGCGCTGCGCCTCGTCCAGGTGCACGGCCTGCAGGCGGGCGCCATCGACCATCAGGCGCGCCAGCACGGGCGTGGCTGCCGGCACCCAGGCCAGGTGCACTTCGTCGACACGCGCCGACAATTGCGCCAGGCAGACATCGGGTTCGCCGATCAGCACATCGAGCGTGACGAGGCCATCGTGCGACACCATGCGGTGCAGGCCCGGCACGCAGGGCGGCCACTGCGCGCGCCACTGCTCGGGCAAGTGGTTGGCGTCGACGGGACGCGGCGCCAGCGCGATGTAATGCAGGCGGCGGCCGCCATGCGCCGCGCAAACGGCACGCAAGCGGGCGCCGTCAAAATCCGTGTCGAGCAGCACCAGCGCGCGGCGCATCAATGCCCCGCGCGGCAAAAGCAGGCGGGCGCATGGTCGTCGACCACGCCGATGCCCTGCATGTAGGCGTAGATGATGGTCGAGCCGACGAACTTGAAGCCCCGCTTGAGCAAATCTTTCGACAGTTTGTCGGACAAGGCCGTCCTGGCGGGACGCTCGCCGGTCTGCCAGCTGTTGACGATGGGCTGGCCATCGACATACGCCCACAGGAAGCTGTCCAGGGTCTGCCCTTCCGCGCGCAGGCGCAGGTAGGCTTGCGCATTCGTGATGGCGGCCGCCACCTTCAGGCGGTTGCGCACGATGCCCGGGTCGAGCAGCAGCTGCGCCACCTTGTCCGGGCCATACGCGGCGATCTTTTCCGCATCCCAGTTATCGAAGGCGGCGCGGTAGGTGTCTCGCTTGTTGAGGATGGTTTCCCAGCTCAGGCCAGCCTGCGCGCCTTCCAGGTTCAGCATCTCGAACAGCCGGCGCTCGTCATGGCAGGGCACGCCCCACTCCGTATCGTGGTAGTCGAGATAACGGGGATTGGCCGGATTGGCCCAGGAGCAGCGGGTAATATTCATGGTCGTGTTCTTCATGTGCAGGCAAGTACCAGTATAGTTTATCGGCCACGCAGGAGGCGCCCCAGTTCCTGCAAGCCGTGCGCCATCTCGGCCGGGGGAATCGCCGCAAAGCCCAGCAGCAGCCCGGGCGGCGTGGCGCACTCCGGCCCCGCCGCCGGATCGGCATAGTGGCCCAGCGGACGCAATTCGATGCCCCGCGCCAGGCCCGCGCGCGACACCGCTTCCTCGTCATGGCTGCCGCGGAAATACGCGCACAGTTCCAGGCCGCTGTCGGCCGGGCCGCAGACGAGCTGATCGTCGAGTTCGCGCGCCAGGCCACGCACCAGCAGGTCGCGCCGCTCGGCATTGCTGTCGCGCGTGCGGCGGATATGCCGGCCAAAGTGGCCCTCGGCGATGAAGTCGGCCAGCGCCATCTGCGGCACGATGGCCGTGTGGCGGTCCATCACGGCCTTGGCCTGCACCAGCGCTTCGGCCAGTGCGGGCGGCGCCACCATGTAGCCCAGGCGCAGGCCCGGGAACAGCACTTTCGACAAGGTGCCCACGTACACCACGCAACCGGCCCGGTCCAGGCTTTGCAGCGAGGCCAGCGGCGCGCCCGTGTAGCGGTATTCGCTGTCGTAATCGTCTTCCACCAGCCAGGCTTTATTTTGCGCGGCCCAGGCCAGCAAGGCCAGGCGGCGGGGCAAGCTCATGCTCACGCCCAACGGCATCTGGTGCGATGGCGTCACGTAGGCCAGCTTCGCCTGCGGGCAATGCGCCACGCCATACGCCACGTCGAGCCCCTGCGCATCGACGGGCACGGGGCAGACGCGCGCGCCGGCCGCGCGCAGCGGGCCGCTGGCGCCCCGGTAGCCGGGCGACTCCATCCAGGCCGCGTCGCCGGGCGCCAGCAGAATGGTCGACAGCAAAAACAGCGCCTGCTGCGAACCGGAAGTGATGACGATCTGCTGCGGCGTGCACTGGACGCCGCGCGACGCCTTCAGGTACACGCACAGCAGTTCGCGCAGCGGCAGGTAGCCGGCCGGATCGCTGTAGCCGAAATGGTGGTCGGGCCGGCGCCAGCGCCGCGCTTCCAGGCGGTTCCACACGTCGAACGGGAAATGGTCGATGCGCGGCATGCCGACGCGAAAGGCGCGCAGCGCCCCCCGGTGGAACGCCACCTGGCGCATGGCCGCCACCACGCCCTGCCCGCGCGCCGACAGGGGCCGCAGCAAGCCCGGCGCCGCGGCAGGGACGGGCAGCGGAACGTCGCGGCTGACAAAGGTGCCGCGCCCCACGGCGCCATCGAGATAGCCTTCGGCCGCCAGCTGCGCATACGCATTGAGCACCGTCTGGCGCGACACGGCCAGCAGGCGGCAAAAGTCGCGCGTGGGCGGCAGCTGCATGCCGGGACTCATGCGGCCATCGAGGATGGCGGCCTTGATGGCCGCATACAGCTGGCGAAACAGCGGCTCGCTGGCGCCGCGCTGCAGCGGCAAGGCGGCGATAACCTGGTGCAGGTGGGAAACTGGCATGGTGGCATTCTTGAATTGGTAGCTTCAAGATAGCACTTATTGGCTGTTTTAAATAGCCAAGACTGGCGCTAAGATGGTGCATCCCCCTTCTACTCTTGCGGAGCACCCATGCATCAGTTTTTCGCCACCGTGGCCTGGCAGCGTGACGGCCAGGATTTCGCCGGCCAGCGCTACAGCCGCGGCCATGAATGGCAGTTCGACGGCGGCTTGCACGTGCCCGCTTCGTCGTCGCCCCTGTCCGTGCCGCTGCCCATGTCGGTGGCGGCCAACGTCGATCCGGAAGAAGCGCTGGTGGCCGCCACATCGAGCTGCCACATGCTGTTCTTCCTGTCGCTGGCAGCGCAGCGCGGCTACGTCATCGACGACTACCGCGATGACGCCGTCGGCGAGCTGGGCAAGAATACCGCCGGGCGCCTGGCCATGACGCGCATCGTGCTGCGTCCCCGTATCGTCTTCGCGGGAACGCCGCCCTCGCCCGAGGCGCTGGCCGCCCTGCACCACGACGCGCACGAGCGCTGCTACATCGCCAATTCGCTGACGGCCGACGTGGTCGTGGAAGGAGCGCGCTAGATGTACACGCCCGCCACCTTCCGCGAAGAGCGCCTCGAGGTGCTGCATGGCCTGATAGCCGCGCATCCGCTGGGCGCGCTGGTGCGCCATGGCGCCGATGGCCTGTGCGCCGACCACCTGCCGTTCGAGATCGCCGCGCCCACGCTTGATGCGCCATTCGGCATCCTGCGCGCCCACGTGGCGCGCGCCAACCCGCTGTGGCGCGCGGCCGGCAGTGAGGATGATTGCATGGTGATCTTCCAGGGGCCGCATGCCTACATCACGCCCGCCTGGTATGCGGAAAAGCAGCGCAGCGGCAAGGAGGTCCCCACTTTCAATTACGCGGTCGTGCACGCGCACGGCCCCCTGCGCGCCATCGACGACGCGGCGTGGCTGCTGGGATTGGTGGAGCGCCTGACGGCGCGCCATGAGGCAGATCAAGCCGCGCCTTGGAAAGTGGGCGATGCGCCGGCCGGCTACATCGAGAAACTCTTGAAAGCCATCGTCGGCATCGAGATTCCCCTCGCGCGCATCACGGGCAAATGGAAGCTGGGGCAGAACCGCAGCATGCGGGACCAGGCCAGCATGGCGCAGGGCCTGGCGCTGGACACGCAAGCCGGCGCGGCGCAGGCCCTGGGCGCGCTGATCGCCGCCAACGTCAAGTCAGCCAGCTGACGGCCGCCGAAAACGTCAAAAACGACAGCGCCGTCGAGACCAAAATGATGCGGGCGATGCGCGCCGCGCAGTGCTCACGATGATGCGCAAGGCGCGAGGCGCGGCCCGGGCCAACGCGTCCACCCTCACGCCAGCCAGCTGACAGCCGCCGAAAACGTCAAAAACGACAGCGCCGTCGAGACCAGAATGATGCGGGCGATGCGCGCCGCGCAGTGCTCACGATGATGCGCAAGGCGCGAGGCGCGGCCCGGGACAACGAGTCCACCCTCACGCCAGCCAGCTGACGGCCGCCGAAAACGTCAGAAACGACAGCGCCGTCGACACGAGGATGATGCGGGCGATACGCGCAGTGTTCGCGCCGAAACGTTCCGACAGCAGCGAGACATTGCTGGCGCTGGGCAGGCAAGCCACCAGCACCATGCAGGTCAGCGCAAATGGATCGAGCGGCGCGCCCAGCGCGATGGCCGCGTGGCCGATGCCCCACACCAACAGCGGATGCAGCAGCAGTTTTTTCAGCGCCACGGGCACATACTCTCCCAGTGGCGCCGGGTCGCTCGTGCTCATTTGCGAACGGGCCAGCACGGCGCCGATGGTAAACAGGGCCACCGGCGAGGCGGCGTCGGCCAGCAGGCCCACCGTCTGCATCAAAGGCTTGGGCAAGGCCAGTTCCAGCCACGACGTCAGGGCACCCAGCACAATGGCCCACGGCATCGGATTGCCCACCATGCCCTTCAAGGCATTCATGACGGCCGCGCGGCTGCCATGCGCGCCGCCGCTGCCGATGCGCGACAGGGCGATGCACAGCGAGCTGGTAATGAGCATGTCGACGACGATGGTGACGATGACGGGACCCGAGGAGCGGGGACCGAGCAAGGTCAATAGCAGGGGCACGCCCATGAAGCCCGTATTCGGGAAGGCCGCCACCAGCGCACCGAAGGCGGCGTTGTTCCAATCGATGCGGTGGCTCAAGGTCATGGCTGTGGTGACGCCCACCATGATCAGGGCGCACAGCAGATAGACGCCGAACACGCTGGCGTCGAGCAGCTGCGCGATGGGCGTGGCGGCGCCGAAGCGGTACAGCATGCAGGGCAGCGCGAAATACAGGACAAAACTGTTCAAGCCGCCGATGGCGGCCAGCGGCAGCAGCTTGCGCCGCACGGCAAGGTAGCCGCACAGCACCAGGGCGAAGAAGGGAAAGGTGATGGCGAGGATGGTCAGCATGGAGCGCCATTGTAGCGCGCTGCACTGGCCGGCCGCCTGGCGCAAAAAAAGGCCGCTCGCGCGGCCCAAGGAGGTTTTCGGAAAAACGCAGGCGGCCCGCTAGGGCTTGAGCTGGGCGCGGATCTCGCCGGCAGGATAGGCGGCGCTGTGCACGTTCACGTACAGGTTGCCGGCCTGGTAGCTCGCATACTGGGGCGGCGTGAGCATGGTGCCGGCCGGCACGGCAAACATGCCTTCGGCGGTTTTCACCAGCGGCACGATGACGGGGCCGTTGGCACCGGCGGGCGCTTCATGGATGTGCGCGACGGTGGCCACCATGCCCGTGTAGCGCACGCCGCCGCTGACGCCGCGGTCGTGGGCGACGCGGATATTGCTGCTGCCGCTGGCCGTGCTGGTATTGGCCGGCACTTCCTGCGCGCCCGTCAAGGTGACGTCATGGCCGCCCGGGTGATGCGGACCGTGGGAACAGGCGCCCAGCAGGGCGGCCAGCGCCAGCACGCTGGCGGCGCGGCGTACGTGTTGTTGCAGTGTGCTCATCGCAATACTCCCTCAACGGACATCGGATCACGGATGGCGCCCTGCCCGTACAGCCGAGCCGGGCGTACGCCGCACTTGAGTTGCATAGTGCGACAGTAACGCCATGCCGCCGTGTCCGCTTTGCTGTACGCCAAACTTGCTGCTCGCCTGCCTGCGCGCGTTCAGGCCAGGTGGCCTTCCGCCACCCAGCCGCGGTTGGCGGCCGGCGCCTTCGGCTTGGGCGCGATGCCGCTGCTTTTTTCCGCATCGAGGATGATGCTGCGCATGCTGTCGCTGGCGGCAGGCCCTGGCGCGAACGCGTAATACTCGTCGTTGATGGGCAAGCCCGTCGTGGCGTCGACCAGCACCGGATCGGCGGCCAGGCCCGTGTCGCGGCTGGCGATGACGAGGCTGGCGCCTTCGGGCGCGAAGTTCTCATTACCCCAGGCAATAAACGCCAGCAAGACGGGCTTGAAGGCGCGCCCGGACTTGGTCAGCACATAGTCGTAGCGGGGCGGCTTGGCGCAATACAGGCGGCGCGTCATCAAGCCCCCTTCCACCAGGTCGGCCAGGCGGCGCGTCAGGATGGTGGGCGCAATCTTGAGGCTTTTTTCAAATTCGTCGAAACGCGTCTTGCCGTAAAACGCTTCGCGCAGGATGAGGATGCTCCACCATTCGCCCACCTTGCCCAGGCTGCGTGCGATCGGGCAAGGCAAATTATTAAAGTTGGTATGTTTCATGACCATCTCCTCACGTTGATTCAACACAACAATCGAAAAAGTATTTCAGTTGCAATACAGAAACTTAGTTACTATCATCTTGAAAGCTACGCTCACCCCATGATGGCGGCCTGAAAATACGCACAAACTCACACTTTTCTTGTTCCAGTACAATCATGGCTCGTTCTGTCCCCCTCAACCCGGTACGAAAAATGGTGTCAGCCTTGCCATGCGGCATCGCTGACCACGCCCGTTTTTCGCCAGATGCATCCAAGATGACTCCTTTGAAGCTTGCCGTACTGCCAGCCCTGTTTGCCCTTGCCGTTTGCCAGACCACCACCGCAGGTACCGTCTCTTCCGCATCGTTCCAGGCCACCTTCGTCGTCCACGATGCGTGCACCATCGTCTCGCAGCGCGGCAGCGCCCAGGTGCGCTGCCAGCACAACACGCCCTATTTTCTGCACCAGCAGGCAACGTCATCGGGCACCGACCTCGTCACCGTCACGTTCTAGAAATAAATCGTTGCCGTCACCGTGTCCTTGTAATCGCCAGGGCGCGGCGACACCTGCGCCGGCACCCGGCCGTAGATCGTCAGCGGCACGCTGGCGCCCGTTCCCGTCCCCGTCACCATGCTCGTGCCTGCCGTGCCATCGCCCCATGGCGCACCATCGAGGGTGGCGGACAGCAAATAGCTGACCTTGTCCGTGGTCACCGTGTTCTTCATTTGCCTGTTGGCCACATTGGCCGCCACGCTGCCGCCGTTGAGGGCAATCTGGTAAGCGTTGTTATTGACGCAGCGCACCGACAAGGTGCTGGTGCTGCGCAGATTGCCCGTCAGGATGGAGGCGTTCGCAAACGCCATCGGCGTGGCCGTGATGGTGCAATCGTTGACGGCCGTGGCATTCACCGTGAAACCGAAGCTGCCGCTGCTGGCCGTGCAACCCTGCAAGTTGACGAGGCCATACGTGGTGTAGGTGTAGGTGCCGACGCCGGCAAAGCTCGACGTATAGACGGTATTGGCGTTGGCCACCGTGGGCACGGCGGCCAGGGCGGTGCCGGCAGGAATCTTCGCGTACACGGTAAAGGTGGTGGAATACGTGCCGGGCGGGGCCAGCAAGCCGGCCGACAGGATCATGCCGAAGGTCGACGGCGCGCCCGCCACGCCGGCGCCCCCCCAGATCTTCGCCGTCGCATACGAATTGTCCACGTACACGTTGTACTCCATGCGGTTGCTGCCATTGCCCAGCTTGCGCGGCAGGGCCGACGTGGAATTCGTGCCCAGCCCCAGCGAAATGCACACTTGCGCATTGGGCGTGAGCAATTGCCCCAGGTTCAGCGACGAAAACAGGCAGCTGAAGGTCCCCGTGGCCTGCGCCACGTGATCGGTGCCGGAAATCGGGCTGACGGTACCGAAATCGATATTCGTCACGCTGACCGTGCAGGTATCGGCCGCCTGCGCCACGCCGCCCCAGGCGCAGCCCAGTAACAGGGTCAGCCATAGCAGCAGGCGGCGCATCAGCGGCCTGCCCCGGCGCTGGCAGCGGCGCAGCGCAACGGCCCGATCACGGGCAAGCCGCCCGCGGCCGGACGCACATAGGCAAAACGCAGCGTGCATGCGCCTTCGCCTTCGCCGACTTGCAACTCGTTTTGTTCGAGCAGGTCGTCGACGAAAACGATGCCGTCGAATCCCACCACCGTCTGCTTGCCGCTTTGCACGTGCAACACGGGCAAGCCCGTGGCCAGCGCCTTGCCCTGCGCATCCTGGACGATGACGGTGGCTGCGCTGTAGCGCTCGATGGGAAAGGCCGCCAGCACGCCCGCCAGGTATTGCGGCACGACATTAATATTGCTCACAGGCACCCGCGCATCAACATCAAGCTCATCCGTGGCGATGCTGATCTGGTTATTGCCATAGGGATTCAAATTCGGCACCAGCAGATAACCGCCCCTGCCCGTCACGCCGATCTGGCGGTTTTCATGCAGCACAGGAATATTACCCACGCCGCCCGTGGAGACCAGCGCAAAACCGTTGCCCACCTGGCGCGCCGCCTCGACATGGCCATCCATCAGCACCAGCGCGCCGGCCGCGCCCAGCGAGGAGGCACTGCCCATGCTGCTGCTTTGCGTGCGCGCGCTCACGCGGCCGTCGTTGCCCAGGTATTCCACTTGCGCCTGCCGGTAGGCATTGCTGCCCGCCGTGCCAGCCTGCACGCTCCAGCCGAAGCCGCCGCCAAAGTCCGCCGCGCGCTGCGCACTGACGCTGCGGCCGCTCTCGCCGTTTTGCCGGCTGCTGTTCACGCTGAGGGCCAGATTGTTGTCGAAAGCCATGCTCAAGCCAAAGTAAAAGCCCCGCTTCTCGCGTTGCCGCAAGTCCTGGAACAGGCTGGCGTTGAAGAACAGGCCGTGGAACAGGGTGGCCGAATAGCCCACGGTGGCCAGTTTCGATGGCGGCGCGCCAGGCGTGCGGTAGCTGATATAGCTGCTGCTGATACTGCTTCCTGCAGGCAATGGCAGGCTGACGGTGAGGCGGTCGGCCGCGCGCACCACGGGGCTGCCGTCGCGCGAGGCCAGGTCGCCAAAGCCGGCGCTGGCGCGCACGCTTTGCACATCGACGCTGAAGCGCGGCCCCATGTATTGATAGCCGGCACCCAGCTGCGCACCACGGCTGCGGCCGGCGCTGGCCGACAGCGAGCCGCTCAGCACGCCCGCCTGGCCCAGCCGCACCAGCGCGCCCGCCCCCGCCTGATACAGGCCGGCGGCCAGTTCCGCATGGCCTTCAAGGGTGAAGTTGTCGCTGACGCCGTGGCGGCCGGAAGCGCTGGCAACCAGTTGCCGCTCATAACCGAACAGGCGGCGGCCATAGTCGCGCCGCACGGCGCCCGCCTCGACCGAGTAATCGCTCAAGCCGCTGGCCAGCATGCGCGTATCGACATACAGGGGCAGCACGGTCGTCACGCTGCGCCCCAGCGCATCGCGGGTGATAATGGTGGCTTGCCCTGCGCCATTGATGCCGGCCACCTGGTTCAGCACGAATGGACCGCTGGGCACGCTGGCAGCATATTGCTGCACGCCATTGACATACAGGCTCAGCGACGAAGGCACGAGCGCCGTGCCATCGACGGAAGCGACGGGAAAGGTCAGCAAGTCGGGGCGCAGCTGGAAATTCTTGCGCCACTGCACGCCGCCGACGCGCACGGCGCGGCTCCAGCTCAGCGACGAAGAAATCAGGTCGCCCACTTGCCACGTTTGCAAGGTGTCGGGGTCGGCGTGGCTCCAGAAGGTGTCAAAGCGCATGTACTTGCGCTGGTCCGACCCCAGGTTCACGGTGCCGGTATTGCTGAAGACGCCGCTGTCATTGAAGTAGCGCAAGTCGTTGAAGATGGCGGCGCGCCGCGTCCGGCCCAGTTCCGCATAGGCTTCGTAATTGAGAACGGCACCGGGCGTGACTGTCGATGGCGGCGTCTGCGCCGCCGTGCGCGCGCTGATGCGGTAAGGCGAGCGCAAGTCGTCCGCCACCCGCAGCGACACGCTCTGGCGCGCCGCATCATATTCATAGCTGAGTCCGGGAATCGCGTCGAGCGCCACCTCGGTCTGACCGGGTGCGACCAGGAGCGCGGGGTCCAGCCCCAGCTGCTGCAAGTTCGCCACACTGCTGCGCAAGCCTTTGCCCACCTGGGTAAAGCGCAAGATCAGCCCGGTTGATTCAGCATTCACAGTGACCTCCAGATACAGTTCATTCGGCGCCGCCGGATCGCTGGGCAAGCTGGCAGGACCCGGATCGGCACCCGTCAGGCCCGCCGCGCCATCGGCCCTGGCCAGCGGCGCCATGACCAGCAACAGCCACGCTGCCAGTGCGCGTTTCATGGTGTGGCCGCTTGCACCCGGGGCGCGCAGCAGGCCGCCCCGTCATGGCAGCCATGTTCAAGGTGTCGAAGTCTTGGCAATGAGTGCCTTGGCATTCACATTTACCGCAATACTCAACGGCCCATCCAGTTCGGCCTCCCTGGCAACGGGCAGGCGCCAGACGCGCATGCGTGCCGCCAAGACATAACCAAACAACCCCTTGCTGATGACAAACTCCTTGCCCGCCGGGTTCGTCAACGTCATCGCACCGATCTGCGCATGGAAATTGCCGCTGTTCTTGATGCGCAACATCCACTCGCCCTGTTCGCGGAAAACTTGCCAGTCAAGCACTTCCTTGCCCGGCGCACCGGCCGGCAGCACGAACACGGGCACCGAATAGCGCAGGCGGATATCGACGCCGCTGCGGCCCGCCTCATCCTCGCGGCTGACTTCATCGATGAGCACGCGATACGTCTTTTCCTGCGCGACAGGGCCAGCCTGGGCACGCACGAGGCGGATGGTCTGCCGGCTGTTGGCGGCGATTTCGACGATCGGCGGACTGGCCACCAGCTCCTGCGTCGGCGCCAGCGTTTCCTCGCCATCGCGCTGATCCCAGACGAATACCCGCACTTGCCCGTAGATGGGCTGGTCACCGAGGTTTTGCAGGGTGAGGCCGGCCGCATTCTGCGCCGCGCGCAAATTGAGCGTCACCGGCGAAATCTGCAGGCTGGCACCGTGCGCGCCCGCGGCGCAACAAGCCAGCAGCGCCAGCACGCCTTTCATCAGGGAAACAACACCGGCCTTCACGCGGCGCCTGGCTTAAAAGTAAACGGTGGCCGTGATGGTCGACTTGTAGGTGTCGGGCGCCGGTGTCGCCTGCGGCGGAATATTGCCGTACACCGTAATCGGCTGCGAGGAGCCGTTGCCGGTGCCGCCGACGGTATTCGTGCCCTGGGTATCGCCCCACAAGGTGCTGCCGGCCGTCTGGTACAGATTGAATTGCACCGTTCCCAGGTTGCCGCCGGTACCGCTCAGGTAGCGCGTCGTGCCGGTCGAGCCGGTGCCCGTTCCCGCCGTCAAGCCCACGTTATACAGCGTGGTATTGGTGCAGGTGACATTCACGGTCGTATTGACGTTCACGGCAGTAGCCAGTACACCCTGACTTTGTCCAAAGTCGAGATTGGCCGCCGCGATGGTGCAATTGGCGATGATCTTCAGGGTGACGTCGAAGGTGGTGCTGGCGCTGCCATTCAGATACACGGCTGCGTCGGCGCCACGTGGCAGAAGCGCCGTGGCGGCAATAGCCACGCTGGCGGCAACGATAAGACGGGGGAAAATAACTCGCAACATGATACCTCCTGATGATGGAACATCATTAATGAGCCCGCCAATTTGAGGGGCGTCGAGGACAGTCACGGTATTGCCGGCGTTTTCTTGGGCACGCAAACCAGGACGACAAAATACAGGTGCCGGGAGTCAGGAACCCGGGGACTCCGGCACTTTTTGCAGCATTGGCAAAACAGATTTTTTAGCAATCGACATTGCTTAAAATCAATGCACGAATGAATTATTGGCGATCTGGGAAATCTGCGCTTCTTCTGGCGGAGAAACATCTTTTGAAACACGAGAAAAGCAGAAAAAAAAGAAAAAGCGAGGCATAATAAGCCACAACTTGTTATTTGGTTAAGTCATCCATGCCATGCCATTGACCAGCGAAACCATCAAAAAGAACATCTTGCTCGTGGACGATTCCGCGTTCGAGCAGCGCATGCTGATGGAGCTGCTCAGCGAGCAGCCCTATCGTTTCAGCATCGCGTTCAACGGCTACCAGGGCTACCAGCTGGCACTGGCCACGCACCCCGACCTGATCCTGCTCGATGTCCGCATGCCCGAGATGGATGGCTACACGGCGTGCCGTTTGCTCAAGGCCAATCCCGAAACGGAACAGATACCCGTGATCTTCCTCAGCGGCGCCGATGCCGCCAAGGAACGCATCATGGGCTTGCAGGTGGGGGGCGTCGACTACATTTCGAAGCCATTTACGCCGGAAGAACTGGCCGCGCGCATCCATATCCACCTGGGATTGATGCGTAAAAGCAACAGTACCCTGCCGGCGACGACGCCGATCAGCGACAAGCTGCAGCATCCCGACCTGGTCTTCGTTAATGCCGTTAAGCAACTTATTCTCGACAACCTGGGCAGCCTGCCGAACCTGTCCGAAATCGCCCGCAGCGTCGGCACGTACCGCGAAAAGCTGACCCTGATGTTCCGCGAGCAGACGGGCATGACGGTCTTCGCCTTCATCCGCGAAGCGCGCATTGCCCGCGGCGTGGAATTGCTGCAGCAGACGGACATCGACGTGCAGGATATCGCCCTGCTGATCGGCTTTCACAACGCGGGCAACTTCGCCACCGCCTTTCGCGAACGCATGGGCGTGCCCCCCAGCGCCTACCGCCAGCGCCTGCAGGAGCAGACGAGCCAGCGGCAGGCGGCGGGCGGCTAGAACTTGTAGTTCAGCTTGAGCGCCGCAACGCGTCCGCGCGGGTCGGCCTGGGTAAAGTCAAAGCCGGTGGAGGCATAGTCCCAGGGCGCGCGCTTGTTGGCCAGGTTTTGCACGATGAAGGTGACGTTCGCCTGTGGCGTCACTTGCCAGCTGCTGGTCGCGTCAAAGGTGCTGAAGGCGGCCACCGATTCATCGAGGTGCGTCTCCTGCGCATAGCTGCCCACATAGTTCCAGGTCAGGGTCGACGACCATTTGCCCTGTTCCCAGGTGGCCGAGCTGACGCCGCGCCATTTCGGAATGGAACCGAAGTGATTGGTGCCGGCGCCATTGGTGAGCGGCGCGCCATCGGACAGCGGCTCGGCAAAGCGCAGCACGCGGCTCAGCTGACCTGCCAGGGTCAGCTTGCCCCAGTCCTTGTCGACGAAGCGCTGGCGCAGGTCGATATCGATGCCCGACACTTCGCGCTGTCCCTGGTTGCGGAACTGGCGGTACAGGGTCGTGATGCGTCCATCGGCGCCGCGCGTGATCTGTTGCGGCGCCGTGCCTTCATTCTCGAGGATGGTGGTGGCGCTGGCCGTGCCGATCACGCCATCCTGCTTGATGCGGTAGTAATCGAGGCCGATGCTCGAGCTGCTGGTGGGCGACACCACCACGCCCAGGTTCAGGTTTTTCGAGCGCTCGGGGCGCAGGTTCGGATTGGCGATCGTCATCACCGTCACGCCGCGCGCCTGCGTCGGCGTCAGCGGATCGCGGGCATCGATCACGCTGGTATAGCTGACGGCCGTGCTGTCGGTGATTTCCGGCAGCGACGGCGCGCGGAAGGCGCGTGAAACAGTGCCGCGCAGCAACAACCATGGCGCCGCCTGGTAGCGCGCGCTGGCTTTCGGCGAAAATGCATTGCCGAAGTCGCTGTAATGGTCGGCGCGGCCGGCCACGTTGACGGACAGATCCTTCACCACGGGCACGTTGAATTCGGCGAACAGGGCCGACACATTGCGCGAGCCGTTGATGATATTGAGCGCGGGGCGCAGTTCCGTGCCCGACAGCACGGCCGTCGAGGTTTGCGAATCCATCTTTTCGCGGCGCCATTGAGCGCCGGCGGCAAAGCCCAGCGGGCCCGCGGGCAAGTCCCAGATATCCTTGGCCGCCGAGAAGTCGAGCGTGTCGAGCGTCGATTCGGCCGGGCGCAGGGTCGACAGGCGCAGGCGGTTGCGCACCGCTTCGCTGTTTTGCGATTGATCAAAGAAATTGTAGCTGCCTTCGGTCAGCACTTTCTGGAATTCGTAGCGGTTGACGAAATTCTGCACCGTTTCCTCCAGCTTGCTGCTGGAATGGGCCACGGCCGTATCCCAGTCCCAGCCCGCCCAGGTGCCCTTGGCGCCGGCCAGCGCGCGGTAGAAGGTGACGCGGTCCTGCTTCAGGCGCGGCCCCAGGTCGAACAGCGTGGCCGTGAAGGGCAAGGGTGTCGTGCCCGGATTGTTCGGGTGCCCCACGGGCAGCACCACGGGGATGGTGTCGAGCAGCTTGGTGCTGTTGTTCCACACGCGCGTGGCGTTATTCACCGTCAGTGGCGCACTGAAGGTCTGGTCGGCGCGCGAATAACTGTGCAGCAGGTCGACATAGGCTTCCGTGTCCGCGTTCAGCTTGAGGGTGCCGCGCAGCGACGAGTGGATGCGCTGGATGCCCGGAATCAGCGTTTTATACGGCGCCGGATTGTAGGCCAGCACCTGGCCGCTGCGATCGGGATTGATATCGTTGTACGACACCAGTTGCAGCGGGCCGCGCACGCCGCCCAGGGTCTGCGTGGGGTCGTTGCCCGCGTAATTCGTGACAGCCCAGCCCAGGCTGCCGCGCTGCTGCTGGCGATAATCGGCATCGCGCAGCCATGCCACGTCGTTTTGCTGCAGCTTGTCGCGCTGCTGCGCGTCGACCGAGAAGACCACGCTGTAGCCATCTTCCTCGAGCTTGCCGAAACCCGTTTGCAACGCCGCGCTCTTTTCATGCTGGCCCGTGCCTTGTGTCGAGCCGCCCCATTGCGCCGTGATGTCCGTGCCCGTGAATTCCTTGTACAGGATGATGTTGACCACGCCGGCCACGGCGTCGGAGCCGTACACGGACGAGGCGCCATCCTTGAGCACCTCGATGCGCTGCACGGCCGCCATCGGCAGGCTGTTCAGGTCGACGAAGGTCTGCTGCAAATCCTGCGCCGTGGCATAGCTGGCCACGCGGCGGCCATTCACGAGGATCAGGGTGTTTTGCTGGCCGATGCCGCGCAGCGACAGGCCCGAAGTGCCGGCCGAGAAACTGCCCGTATATTGTTCGTTGTAGCTGTTGCCGCTGTTGGCGGAAATGGCGCGCAGCACGTCCGACACGCTGGTCTTGCCGCCGGCTTTCAATTCCTTGGCCGTGATGACCTGCACGGCGCTGGCGCCCTCCTTTTCGCTGACGCGGATATTCGATCCGGTGACATTCACGCGCAGCATGTCGTCCTCGGCATGGGCAAGAGTGGTGACAGCGGGAAAGGCAGCGGCGATGGCAAGACTGATGGCGAGTGGTTTGAACATGGTTTCCTCTTATTGGGATTGCAGCCTTTTTCCGATAAAAAAGGCCGAGCAGGGGCACGCGGACCGGGTGGGCCAGCGGGCAAACGACAACGAAATGGATGGAGTGACTTAGGGGATGCGTGGACGGGCACGCATCGGCATCCACTGCGCCATGCATTGCATGGTCAGTTGATGACAAGTAGCGTAAAAACTGGCAGAAGGGGTAGAACGCAACATAAAAGACACCGGTAAGCGGGGAAAGGCCACTATATCCCGGCGTCTTTATCGCGTGAACGAATTAAAAATTGATTGTATATACGATTTGAATCTAAGGACTTGTCGTTTGACAACATTCAAGCATCGGCATGCGCCACTGGCGCCAGCGCCGCCCGGCGCGCCTGCACGCTCCACCAGTACCAGGAAATCACGGCATTGACCCAGTAAGCCGCATACAGCACAGCCGTCAGGTGCAGGCCGCGGCTGTAGTACAGCGGCACGGCCACGGTGTTGACCAGCAGCCAGAAAGCCCAAGTTTCGATGCGCCGGCTCATCAGCAGGAATTGCGCGATGATGCTAAATACCAACACTGCCGAATCGATGAACGGCGCGTAGGCATTCGTAAAGCGGTGCAACAGCATGCCGTAGATCACCACGGAGGCGATGCCGGCCGGCACCACCCACGCCAGGCTGCGCCAGCCCGTGCGCGTGATCGGCAACGGCTTGCCGCCGGCGCCACGCCGCCATTGCAGCCAGCCGATGACGCAGGTGACGATGAAAAACAGTTGCAGCATCACGTCGGCGTACAGGTTGACCTGGAAAAACAGCACGGCAAACAGCACGCAGCCGACCATGCCGATCCACCAGGAATGAATATTATTGCGTCCGGCCAGGATGATGGAGGCAGTCATCAGTACATTGGCGGCGATCTCGAGCGGGGCAGTCAAGCGGTCTTCCTTTGCGGGGCAGTGGTGGCACCGCGCCACTATAGCCGATTACACTGTACGGTGTTCGCCGGGCCGGAGGCGATTTCCATGGGGAAAAGCGGCAAAAAACGCGCAAACATCGAGGAAATGCGAACCAGGCCCGCCTTCCGCAGCCTCAGCCCTTGACTTCCGCGGCCATTCTGGCAAATTGAATATCAAGTTGAAACTCCTGGAAACCTCCATATGCGCATGCGCCATCTCCTGTTTGCGGCAATGCTCGGCATAACTGCCCTGCCCGCCGTGGCTTGCCGCATGACGATGGCGCTGGAACAGTGGCCGCCGTATATCTACCGCGATGCCCGGGGCCGCTTTACGGGCCTGGACCTGGAGTTGCTGCAAGCCATTTTCAAGGAAGCCCGGTGCACCCTCGTCACCTTGCCGGAATTGCCCACCGCGCGGCGCCAGTTGCTGTTCCAAAAAGGGGGGCTGGACCTGATGCTGGCCGCGTCCGAGACGCCGGAACGCCAGTCCTATGCCCGCTTTTCCCTCTCGTATCGCGACGAAGCCGTGGGCCTCTTCAGCAAATCCGGCGCGCCCGGCGGCCACCGCCAGATCGCCAGCTTCGCGCAACTCATGCGCGGCAACTCGACCTTGCTGGCGCCCAAGGTAGGCTGGTATGGCGCGCAGTACGCGGCGGCCCGGCCGGCGCTGGAAAAGGCCGGCCGCCTAAATGCGTTCGGCAGCTTCCAGCAAGGCGTGCGCATGCTCGATGCGGGCCGCGCCGACCTGCTGCTGGGCGACGTGCTGGCCGTGCGCCACGAAGCGCGCCTGCAGGGCGTTGCCTTGCACACCCTGCCCTTCCTCATCCTGCGCGCCCCCGTGCACCTGATGCTCAATGCGCGCACGACCAGCGCCGACGACCTGGCGCGCCTGAACGCCGCCATCACGCGCCTGGAACAGCGCGGCGCGCTGGCGGCGATACGCAGCAGCTACGAAGCGCCGTAGCGGCGGTCAGCCCTTGCTGGCCGCTTCCAGGATTTCCAGCTTCGTTTCGCGGCCATTCTTTTGCACGCCCTGCGCCTTATCGTAGCTTTCGATCAGGGCGCGGTACGGCGGCACGATATGGTCGGTCATGATGGCGGCAAACTCCATCGCATCGGCGCGGTTCCAGGTGCTCATCACTTCAGCCAGCACGGCATACGTGTCGATCGGCACGGCGCCTGCCTGCGTCACGCGCGCCATGGTGATATCGGTGGCCATCTTCGACCAGTTGCCCGAGGCGTCGATGATGGCAAACACCTTGTAGCCGGCCGCCAGCGCGCTGATGGTGGGAAAGGCCATGCACACGCTGGTGAGCGTGCCGGCGATCAGCAGGGTCTTGCGGCCCGTCTTTTCGATGGCGTCGACCCAGGCCGGATTGTCCCAGGCATTGATCTGGCCCGTGCGCGGGATGTAGACGGCTTCCGGGTTGAAATGGTGGATTTCCGGGATCAATGGGCCGTTCGGGCCGTCGGGCACGGAAGCGGTGGTAAACGTCGGCATGTTGGCCAGGCGCGACAGCTTGGCCAGCGCCGTAACGTGGCCGCGCAGCACGTGCTGCTCGATGTCGCGCACCAGCTGGAACAAGCCGCTCTGGTGGTCGATCAGCAGCATGACGGCGTCGTCGGGATCGATCATCGGCGGCAAACCTTGGAAGTTGGCGGGGGTGCTCATGGTGGTCTCCTCAAAAAACCATGCCGCGGGATGCGGCATGGGTACTGCACAAAGTGACTTACTTCTCGATGCGGGCGAAGCGGCCGCTGTTGAAATCCTCGAATGCCTGCGCGATTTCCGCTTCGCTGTTCATGACGAAGGGGCCATGGCCGACGATGGGCTCATCAATCGGCTCGCCGCTCAGCAGCAGCACCACGGCGTCGTTGTTCGCTTCGATGGTGATGCTGTCGCCATCGCGCTCGAACAGCGCCATCTGCGCTTCGCGCACCACGCTCTCGCCATTGACCAGCACCGTGCCGTGCAGGACGATCAGTGCCGTGCTCCAGCCTCGGGTCACGGGCAGCTGCGTCAGCTTGCCCTGGGCCAGGCGCAGGTCCCACACCTGCATCGGCGAAAACGTGCGGGCCGGGCCATGCTGGCCGTCGAAGTCGCCGGCGATCACGCGCACGGAACCGGCATCGTCCGGCAGCGCCACGGTGGGAATCGTGCCGCTGGTGATGGCCTGGTAGCCGGGCGCCGTCATCTTGTTTTTCGCCGGCAGGTTCACCCACAGCTGCACCATTTCCAGGGTGCCGCCCGACTGCGTGAAGGCAGGCGAGTGAAATTCCTCATGCAGGATGCCGGCGCCGGCCGTCATCCATTGCACGTCGCCGGGGCCAATCACGCCGCCCTGGCCAGTCGAATCGCGGTGCGCCACTTCGCCCTTGTAGACGATGGTCACCGTTTCAAAGCCGCGGTGCGGGTGCGAGCCGACGCCGGGCGGACGGGTACCGGGCGCAAACTCGGCAGGGCCGGCATAGTCGAGCAGCAGGAAGGGGCTCAGCTGCTTGCCATGGCCGTTATACGAAAACATCGAGCGCACGGGGAAACCGTCGCCGACCCAGTGCTGGCGGGGTGCGCTGTAGATACCTGTGACTGTGTTCATCTCGATCTCCTGTTGGGGTTTGCATTACGATGAAGACAGAATACGCTTGCAACGATGAAGGCGGTAGACGGTAAAATATGCCATCAGCGTTCTAAAAATAGAACGATCAAGGAGGCGGCATGCAGGATCTGAATGACTTGTATTACTTTGTGCAGGTGGTCGACCATGGCGGTTTCGCGCCGGCCGGGCGCGCGCTGGGCATGCCGAAATCCAAGCTGAGCCGGCGCATCGCCCTGCTGGAAGAGCGCCTCGGCGCGCGCCTGCTGCAACGCACGACGCGGCATTTTTCCGTCACCGACGTGGGCCAGACGTTTTATGAACATTGCAAGGCCATGCTGGTGGAAGCGGAGGCGGCACAGGAAGCCATCGAGCTGACGCGGGCCGCACCGCGCGGCACGGTGCGCCTGTCCTGCCCCATCGCCCTGCTGCATACATTGGTGGGTCCCATGCTGGCCGGTTTCATGCGCGACCATCCCCAAGTGACCTTGCTGCTCGAAGCGAGCAACCGCCGCGTCGACCTGGTGGCCGAAGGCATCGACGTGGCCATCCGCGTACGCCCGCCGCCGCTGCCCGACAGCGACCTGGTGCTGCGCGTGCTGGCCGAACGCAGCCAGTGCATGGTGGGCAGCCCGTTACTGTTCGCCGGCGCGCCCGCGCCGCAGGCACCGGCCGACCTGGCCGACTGGCCCAGCCTGGCCCTGGGCATGCCGCAACAGCATTACCAGTGGGATTTACATGGCCCGGACGGCGCGCGCGCCCAGCTGCGCCACGTGCCGCGCTTCGTCACGGGCGACATGCTGACCTTGCGCGACGCGGCCGTGGCCGGCGTGGGCGTGGTGCAGCTGCCGACCATGATGATCACCGAGCAGGTAGCCGATGGCAGTTTGCTGCCGCTGATGGAGCAGTGGCGGCCGCAGCGCGAAATCATCCACGCCGTGTTCCCGTCGCGGCGCGGCCTGCTGCCGGCCGTGCGCGCGCTGCTCGACTACCTGGCGCACGGCTTCGCCGCGCTGGAGGAAGAGTGAGAGTTTTCAGGTACGATGACATACCCTCTCATCGCCTGGATGCCGCATGCGTTTATTGATCCTGTCGGACCTGCACCATGAGCTGTGGCGCGACGAAGCGCCGCAAGGCGACCTTGCACTCAGCTGCCCCGATGTCGTCATCCTGGCCGGCGACATCGACACGGGCGCCCGCGCCGTCGCCTGGGCCGCCACCGCGTTTGCGAGCTTGCCGGTGCTGTACGTGCATGGCAACCACGAAGGCTATGGCCACCACCTCGACAAGGTACGCCAGGAGCTGCGCAGCGCCTGCGCCGCCACGGACAACGTGCACTTCCTCGACTGCGGCACGCACGTCATCACCGACCCGGCAGGCGGCGCCGTGCGCTTCCTGGGCGCCACCCTGTGGACGGATTTCCGCCTGCTGGGCGACGACACGCGCCAGGCGGCCATGCGCGACGCGGAAGCCGTCATGAACGACTACAAGCGCATCCGCCTGGCCAACATGGGCTTTCGCAAGCTGCGCGCGGCCGACACGGCCATGTTCCACGCGCAGCAAAAAGCGTGGCTGGCACGCGAACTGGCGCAGCCGTTCGACGGCCGCACGGTGGTCATCAGCCACATGGCGCCGTCGCTGCTCTCGGTCGACGATGCCTACGGCAGCGAAGGCTGTTCGCCCGCCTACGCCTCGCGCCTGGACGAACTGGCCGCGCAGGCGGACCTGTGGGTGCATGGCCACATCCACGCTTCGCGCGATTACCGCCTCGGCCGCTGCCGCGTCGTCTCGAATCCCTGCGGTTACCGGACGCGCAGCGGCACGCCGCAAAATCCTGCTTTTGATCCGAACTACATCGTCGAGCTGCCGGCCCGCTAATCGTCAGCTTTGAGGCGGCCCGCCAGCCATTGCTGCAGGCGGTGCTTGCCGGCCCGGCGCGCCGCGCGCGGCGACGCTACCGACTGGTGCGCGCCGGCGCCGCCGCGCAGCCTGGCGGCAGCCACCAGCGGATTGCGCGGCTTGGGCGTGGCTTTCACTTTGATTTTCATGGTATTTCCTTTCAATCCGGTCGTCCAAAACAAAAAAACCCGGCGAGTTTCCTCACCGGGGTTTGAAGGACACCGGCTCGGGGTCGGCAATGCTGCCGATGGCCCCGAGCGTCATGCGCGGGGCTAGTGGTCGTACAATTTGCTGCCAGCCTGCTCGAACATGGGTTTCCTTTCCTTTATCTGGTTAATCTGCACTGCGGACGCTGATTCTGCGCCGTATGCTGCAGTGCGTCAACCGATTTTCATGGTGCATGCGCCAACGTTGTTATTTTGTCGCAGCCTCGCCGGCCATGGCTTGTTCCTTGGCGATGCGGGCGTCGAGCTTCGCTTCATTTTTGGCAGCGTAGTTGCTGCACGCCTGCGCATCGATGAAGGGATTCGGCGTGACGCCTTCCAGCAGTTGCGTGAGCTTGCGGTCGCCGTCCGAGTGGTCCGGGTGGGCCGAGATCAGGATGTCGCACGGCAGTTTGGCGAAGTCCTGCATGACGCGGCGGAAGGCCGGCGTCAGGTCCGCATGGCGTTCATCGCCCAAGTAGTGAAAGTCGTCGGCCGCCACCGGCGTGAGGCTCGCGCCAAACACCACGTTCAGGCATTCCTGACGCTCCGCATCCTCGCACGACACCCAGGTCCAGCTGGTGCTGCCTGGCGTATGGCCAGGCGTATGGCGCGCCGTGATGGTCACGTCGCCCAGTTGCAGGGTTTCGCCATCGGCGATCTCGCGCACGTTTTCCACGGCCGGCATGGGATCGATTTCGCCCGCTTGCGGGTCCATGGCGAGCACCGAGCCCGCGCGCAGCGCCTCCGCTCCCAGCGGGCTGGCGATCACTTGCGCGCCGCTGTCGCGGGCCAAGGCGGCGATGCCGCCCGAATGATCGAAATGCGCTTCCGTACTCAGGATGAACTTGATGTCTTGCAGGCGAAAGCCCAGCTCGAGGATATGTTCCTTGATGGCGGCCACCGATTGCGGCAATGCGCCATCGATGAGGATCAAGCCTTCGCGCGTGTCGATCAGCACCACGCTCAAGCCGCCCACGCCCACGTAATACGTGTCGCCGTGGATGCGCGCCGGCTGCTGCGGACGGTTCCACTGCGCCGCATACGGCGAGGCGATCGGCTGCGTCAGGGGATCGACGGCGGGCGTGGCGGCATGCGCCGTCAACGGCAGCGCCATGGCGGCCAGCGCGATACTGAGCAAGGTCTTGGGAAGGAAGAAAGGCGGCATGCGGCTCCAGGAAGATAGGCAGTATGAATCAATGCCACAGGGTAACGTCGCTACCCTCGCGCGGTCAAGCAGACGGGCGTGGCGACTTGCGCTACGATAGAGGCCCATCGACTGCCGTGCGCCTTGCCGCGCCCACTGCCATGCGTTTGCTGATCCTGTCCGACCTGCACCTGGAAGTCTGGGGCGAAAACACGCCCGCCATCGACCTTGCCGCCTGCCGCCCCGACGTGGTGATCCTGGCCGGCGACATCGACACGGGCAGCAATGCCATCGCCTGGGCCGCGCGCACCTTCGGCGCCCTGCCCGTGCTGTACGTGCACGGCAACCACGAAGGCTACGGCCACCAGCTCGAACGCATGCAGGACGCCGTGCGCGACGCCTGCGCCAGCGCGAATGCGCACGGCGCCAACATCCGTCTGCTCGACGGCGACGCCGTGGTACTGAACGGCGTGCGCTTCCTCGGCGTCACGCTATGGACGGATTTCCTGCTGTTCGGCGCGCAGCGCCGGGAAGAAGCGCTGAACGCGGCGCAAGCCTACATGCCCGATTACAAGCGCATCAGCACGGGCGGCGACACGCCCCGCCTGCTGTGCGCCAGCGACACGGCGCAGCTGCACGCGCAGCACCGCGCCTGGCTGGAGAGGCAGCTGGCGCAACCGTTCGATGGCAAGACGGTCGTCATCACGCACATGGCGCCATCGATGCTGTCGGTGGAAGCGCAGTATGCAGACAACCTCGGTTCGCCCGCCTTCGCCTCGCAGCTGGACGCGCTGGTGGCGCAAGCGGACCTGTGGGTGCATGGCCACATGCATGCCTCGCTCGACTACCGCGTCCAGGACTGCCGCGTGGTGTGCAACCCCTGCGGCTACAAACGGCCGGACGGCACGCCCGAGAACGAACGTTTTGACACAGGCTTCATCGTCGACCTGGCCAGCGCCGCTTAACGTTTTCCATAGCGCAGCTGCACCACGCCGCTGGGCAGCTGGCGCGTGCCGTCCAGCCGCCAGTCGCTGCGCGGCAAGCCATCCTCGAACAGGCGCACGCCCCGGCCCAGCACCACGGGCAGCACGGACAAGGTGACGCTGTCGACGACACCCTCGCGCAAGCCGGCGCGGATGACGGCGCCGCCATCGAGGTACACGTGGCGGCAGCCTTCCGCTGCCAGTCCCTTCAGCACTTCCCGCACGCTGCCTTCGCGGCGCTGCTCGCCATGGCGCGGCGCGAAGTCGCGGTGGCTCAAGACCACCACGCGCTTGCCCGCATACGGCCACGGCTCGAAGCCCAGCACGGCGTCATACGTGGTGCGCCCGATCAGCAGGGTATCGACCTGCTCCATCAATTGCGTATAGCCGGTGGCGTCGGGCGAGTCGGGGGCCAACTCGGCCAGCCAGGACAGGTCGCCGTTTTCCCCGGCGATGCAGCCATCGAGGCTGATGCCGAGAAAAACGCTGACGAAAGGTTTTTGCATGAGTGTTCCTTGATTTAATTCTACGGTGTAGAATTATGCCCATGAAAACCCTAAAACTTCAAGCCATGGAATCTCCCGTGCGCCGAGCGGGTCGTCCGCACCGCGCCCTGCCCGCACTGGACAACGCCAGCATCCTGCACGCGGCCCTGGCCCTGCTGGAAGAAAAAGGCGAGGCGTTTTCCATGCGCGCGCTGGCACAGAGCCTGGGCGTCGACGCCATGGCCCTGTATCACTACTACGCGGGAAAAGAGGAATTGTTGCTGGCCTTGATGGCGCAACGTTTTGCCGCGCTCGACCCGCGCCAGCCGCCGTTTACGCGGCGCCAGGCAGCGCCACGGCGTGTGCTGGCGCTGTGCGCGCTGTACCTGGAACTGGTCAGCGCCACGCCGTATTTCGTGCGCCTGATGGCGCGCGGACTGGTGGAGCAAGCCGACGTTGCCGAACGCTTCACGGTGCTGTTCGAGCTGGCCGTCGAGGGTCTCGCGCTGGACAAGAAAACCCGCTTGCGCGGGCGCGATGCGCTCGTCGATTTCCTGCACGGCTATGCGCTGGCGGGCAGGCCGGTGGGCGAGACGCACTGGCACGCCTCGGTTTCCCTGATCCTGGCCGGGATGCTGGCGTCGCGCTGAACGCCGTACTCAGCGCGCCTGCAGCGCGCGCAACCGTTCACTGGCGTGGCTGTTGCCGGCATTAAGCGCCAGCGACTTGCCATAGTTGGCAATCGCACCTTGCCTGTCGCCCGCCTGCTCGAGGATTTCCGCCAGGCTATCGTAAGCGTTCCAGCTGGCCGGATGTACGCTGGCGTTCAGCCGCAGGATGGCCAGCGCTTGCGGCAGCTGCTGCTGGCTGCTCAATTTATAGCCCCAGACATTCAGCGCCTCTTCGCCCGGCAGCGCCTGCGCGTCGCGCGCCTGGAATTCGGCCCACACTTGCGGCGCCTGCTCGAATCCCCGCTGCAGCAGGGCCGTGCGCAGCGGCAGCACTTCCGGCGGCAAGCCGAAACCCGTCGACGGATGCATGGCCGGCACGTACAGGCCTGCGATGTCATCGATGAACAGCTCGGGATTGACGCCCTGCAGGTTGGTCAGCACGACGACGGACAGCGCATCTTCCGGATACACGAAGAACGCCGAACGCATGCCGCCGATGGGACCAGCCGCGCGGTGCGCGCCGCGCACCGTCACGGGCCAGCCCAGCGCCGAACCGTTGAGCAAGTCGTTCGGCCCCTGCGTCGTGCCATTGTTCAGCACATACGGGCTCCACATGGCTTGCAGGCTGGCCTTGTCCTTCAGCAGCTTGCCGCCTTGCAGCGCTTGCAGCCACTGCGCGATGTCGCCTGCGGTGGACAGAATGCCGGCGGCCGGGCGGAAATAGGCGGGGAAGGTGACGTAGGCAATCGCCAGCCGCGTGCCCGTCAGCCACTTGCCGCCCTCGTTGCGCGAATAGGTGTAGGCGCCGGCGGAATGGGCGACCACGTCGCTGGAGTCGCCGAAACGCGTGTGCTTCAGGCCGGCCGGCTTGAACTGGTGGTTTTCCACGAACTGCACGAAGGACTCGCCGCTGAGCTTTTCGATGATCTTGCCGATGAGGACATAGCCGGTCTGGTTATAGCGATAGCGTTCACCCGGCGCGAACTCGAACGGCAGGGCCTTGACCTTGCTCCAGGACAGGGCCTCATTCTCGCCGCCCAGCAGGTTTTCCTGTTCGTCGATGATATTCGGCAAGCCCGACGTGTGCGTCATCAACTGGCGTATGGTCAACGCGCGCCATGCAGGCGGCAAGTCGTCCAGGTACAGCCCGATGGGATCGCCGAGTTTGATCTTGCCCGCCTCCACCAGCTGCATCACGGCCACGCCCGTAAACGCCTTGGTGCAGGAATTGATTGAAAAGACGCTGTCATTGGTAGCCGGCACGCCGTTTTCCACGTTCGCCGTTCCCAACGCGGCCAGCTCGACGACCTTGCCATGCTCGATGACGGCCACCTGCAGCGCAGGGATCTGCTGCTGCGCCATCCTTTGCTGGAGCAGCGCCATCAGGTCATCATGACTGGCGGAGGTATTATGTTGCGCCCAGACGGGAAAAGCCAGGCACAGGCCGGCAATCAGTGCTGCCACTTTCATGGGGTATCCAATCAGTCGATGGGCGCCAGGCATGGGGGAAGGAGCGTGAAACGCCTCGGGGCCACCTTACCGGATTGCGGTGCCGGACGAAACAAAAATATCGAGGGGCAGGCCAAATAAAAACAGGCGCCCCGCGGGACGCCTGTTTTACCGGACAACATACAGCTCAGGCGAACTGCTTGAAGTCGGGCTTGCGCTTTTCAAAGAAGGCCGTAAACGCTTCCTTCGCCTCGGCGCCCCCCAGCATGGCGCTGAACAGCTTGTTTTCCTCGGCGATGGCAGCCTTCATCGGCTCCATGCGGCTTTGCTTCATCAGGCGCTTGGTGGCGCGAATGGAGGCGGCTGGCAGGGCCACCAGCTTGGCGGCCTGGCCTTGCGCGAAGGTCATCAGCTCGTACAGGGGCACGACTTTCGACACCAGGCCCATTTCCAGCGCTTCGCTGGCCGGGAACGACTCGCCCAGCATCAGCTTTTCCGCCGCGCGCGGGTAGCCGGCCAGTTGCGTGAGCAGCAGGCTGGAACCGAATTCAGGGCACAGGCCCAACTGCGTGAACGGCATCGAGAAGCTGGCATTATCGGCCGCGTAGACCAGGTCGCAATGCATCAGCAGGGTCGTGCCGATGCCGATGGCCGGGCCGGAAACGGCCGCCACCACGGGCTTGCTGCTGCCGTACAGGGCGCGCATGAACTGGAACACGGGACGGTCATGGTCGAGCGAGCCATCCTTCGGGCGCGCCGTCTTCATGAAGTCATCGAGGTCGTTACCGGCAGTGAAAATCTCGCGCTTGCCGCAGATCAGGATGGCGCGCACGTCGTCGTCCGTCTCCGCCGCCACCAGCGCATCGGCCAGGGTCTGGTACATGGCGCCCGTGATCGCATTCTTGCGTTCCAGGCGGTTGAATTCCAGGGTCAGAATGCCCTCGCTCTTGCTGCACACAATATCCATGTCGTCTCCAAAAAGATAAAGGGCGCCGGGGTAATCCCGCAGCGCCCAAGTTTTGACCAATCTTATCTGACCACTTACGTCACGACGCCTGGCAGAAGCGTAGCGAGCGGCAGCGAGTTGTGGTCGAGAAGCGCAGCTGTGCCAGGGCACAGTGAGCATCGGAGGCCGCGAATCGCAACGCGCAGTAGCTTATGCCAGGTGTCATCAAACGCGCTCGAAGATGCCTGCTGCGCCCATGCCGGCGCCCACGCACATCGTGACCATGCCGTACTTCTGCTTGGTACGCTGCAGCGCGTGGATCACGGTGGCTGCGCGGATGGCGCCGGTGGCGCCCAGCGGGTGGCCCAGGGCGATCGCGCCGCCCATCGGGTTGACCTTCGATGGATCCAGGCCCAGGTCGCCGATGACGGCCAGCGCCTGTGCGGCAAACGCTTCGTTCAGCTCGATCCAGTCCAGCTGGTCTTGCGTGATGCCGGCGGCGGCGCATGCTGCAGGAATGGCGAATTTCGGACCGATGCCCATGATTTCCGGCGGCACGCCGCGCACGGCGAACGAGGAGAATTTCGCCAGCGGAGTCAGGTTATGCTCGCGCAGGATTTTTTCGCTGACGATCAGCAGCGCGCCAGCGCCGTCGGACATCTGCGAGCTGTTGGCGGCCGTCACGCTGCCCTTGGCGGCGAAGACGGGCTTCAGCTTGGCCAGCGACTCCATCGACGAATCGGCGCGTGCGCCTTCGTCCGTGTCGACCGTGCGGCGCGTCACGTCAACCTGGCCGGTAGCCAGGTTCGGCGTGCGCGTGATGATTTCCACAGGCGTCGTTTCCGCCTTGAAGAAACCGGCTTGCTGCGCGGCGATGGCGCGGCGGTGCGATTCGACGGAGAACGCATCCTGCTGTTCGCGCGACACTTTCCATTGCTGCGCCACTTTTTCGGCCGTCAGGCCCATGCCGTAAGCCATGCCGATGTTCTCGTCGCTGAACATGTCCAGGTTCATCGACGGGTGGTGGCCCATCATCGGCACCATCGACATCGATTCGATGCCGCCGGCGATCATCACGTCGGCTTCGCCCACGCGGATGCGGTCGGCCGCCATGGCGATGGCCGTGATGCCCGAAGCGCAGTAGCGGTTGACGGTGACGCCGCCCACGGTTTTCGGCAAGCCGGCCAGCAGCACCGAGTTACGCGCGATATTGAAGCCCTGCTCCGCTTCCGGGAACGAGCAGCCGATGATGGCGTCGGTGATCAACGCCGGGTCCAGGCCAGGCGCTTGCGCCAGGGCCGATTGCAGCACGCGCACCAGCAGGTCGTCCGGGCGGGTGTTCTTGAACATGCCGCGCGGCGCCTTGCCGATCGGGGTGCGGGTTGCAGAGACGATGTACGCGTCTTGAAGTTGTTTGCTCATTTTGTTCTTTCAAAGATGTTGAACGAGGTTCGTGTTCTGTCGAATGTCCGGGGTAGAGGCTTATCGCTTCTGCGACAAATACCAGTCCACCGTCACCTGTGCCGCCAGCGTGCCTTCGGAGTCGAAGATATCGACTTCCACGGGAAACGCCACCTTGCCATCCTGCGCCAGCTGCGCCTTCAAGGCAGCCAGGTCGCCCGGTACCCGGCCTTCGGCGCGCGTCGCGCCCCGCGCCACCTTCTGGTACTGGATGCGCGACTCCTTGGCCACCGGGCGCAAGCCCAGTATCAGCTCGGCGAAGCCGCCCGCCATGGCCGCGCCGGAAGCCGTTTCGGCCAGGGTAAACAAGGCGCCCGCATGCTGCGTGCCCAGGTGATTATTCAGTTTTGGATCTTCCGGCAGCGACACCTTCGAGGTGCCGGCGCCGATGTCGTCGATGCTGATCCCCAGCAGCCGCACGAAGGGCAAGGTGTCCATCATCTGTTGTTTGATACGGTCATACACCATGCTTGGCCTCACGCGCAGTAATACTTTAAAAACGAGGGACAGGATCGTCATCGACGCTGTGCTTAGTTGCGTACCGGTTTACCGGTCTGCATCATGCCCATGATCCGTTCCTGGGTTTTCGGATGGTTCAACAGCTCCAGGAATGCCTTGCGTTCCATATCCAGCAGCCACTGTTCGCTGACGAAACTGCCTTGGTCCACGTCGCCGCCCGATACGATCTCGGCGATCATCTCGCCCAGCTTGAAATCGTGCGCCGAAATGAAGCCGCCGTCGCGCATGTTGACCAGCTGCGCCTTGATGGTGCCCCAGCCGTAACGGCCCGTCACCTGGATCAGCGACGGCAGTTGCGGACGGAAGCCCGCGTCGAACATGGCGCGCGCTTCGACCTTGGCCACGTGCAGCAGCTCGTAGGCGTTGAACACGATCACGTCGTCTTCCTTCAGGTAGCCCATTTTCTTCGCTTCCAGCGCCGATTTCGACACGTTGGCGGTAGCTGCATTGGTGAAGCCCGTTTTCAGGAATTGCAGGATATCGTTGCCCTTGGCTTCCTTGTAGGCGCGCTGCGCCGCTTCCTTCAGGCCGCCGCCGGCTGGAATCAGGCCCACGCCCACTTCCACCAGACCGATGTACGACTCGATCGAGGCCACGCGCTTCGACGCATGCAGCGCCAGCTCGCAACCGCCGCCCAGTGCCAGGCCAGCGACCGCGGCGATCACCGGCACGTTCGCGTATTTCAGCGACATGAAGGTGTTCTGCAGTTCGGCGATGATCGGATCGACGGCTTTCACGCCGCCTTGCATGAATGCCGGCAGGGCCGATTGCAGGTCGGCGCCGGCCGAGAAGGCGCCGCCTTCGGCTGCGTCGGCGTGCCAGATCACCAGGCCCTTGAAGTTCTTCTCGGCTTCGGCCAGCGCCAGTTTCAGGCCATTGATCACGCCTTCGCCGATCACGTGCATCTTGGTCTTGAACGAGATGATCAACACATCGTCGCCCGTATGCCAGACGCGCACGGATTCGTCTTCGAAGACGGTGGTGCCGGCGGTCTTGCCATCGATGGCACCGCTGCCCAGGACTGGCGCGCGGAATGGCTGGCGGTCGTACACGGACAGGGTCGAACGTGGCACGAAGCTGTTCGACACGGCCGAATACGAACCTTCCGGCGTATGCACGCCGCCTTGTTCAGCGACCGGGCCTTCGAAGACCCATGCCGGCAGCGGTGCATTGCACAGCGCGTGGCCGGCGTCGATGTCTTCCTTGACCCAGTTGGCCACTTGCAGCCAGTTCGATGCCTGCCACGTTTCAAACGGACCCACGTTCCAGCCGAAGCCCCAGCGCATGGCGAAGTCGATGTCGCGCGCATTGTCGGCCACGGTGTCGAGGTGGATGGCGATGTAGTGGAAAGCGTCGCGGAAGATCGCCCACAGGAACTGACCTTGCGGGTTCGTCGATTCGCGCAGCGCCTTCATCTTCTTGACCGGATCCTTTTCCTTCAGGATGCGGGCGATGATGTCGGCAGCCTTGGCGCCGCCGGCGACGTATTCACCGGTGGCGAAGTCCAGGCGCTGGATTTCCTTGCCGACCTTCTTGTAGAAGCCTGCGCCGCTCTTCTGGCCCAGCGCGCCTTTTTCCACCAGCTGCGCCAGCACGGCCGGCGTCTTGTAGACGGCAGCGAACGGATCGTTCGGCAGGTAGTCCTGCATGGTCTTGATCACATGGCCCATGGTGTCCAGGCCGACCACGTCCGCCGTGCGGAAGGTGCCCGACTTGGCGCGGCCCAGCTTGGCGCCCGTCAAATCATCGACGACGTCGACGGACAGGCCGAATTTTTCGGCTTCGTGCACGATGGCCAGGATGCCGAACACGCCAACGCGGTTGGCGATAAAGTTCGGCGTATCCTTGGCGCGGACCACGCCCTTGCCCAGGGTGGTGGTCAGGAAGCCTTCCAGCTGGTCGGCGATCTGCGGCTTGGTGAACTCGGTCGGGATGATCTCGACCAGGTGCATGTAGCGTGGCGGGTTGAAGAAGTGCACGCCGCAGTAGCGCGATTTCAGGTCGGCGTCGAAGCCTTCGGCCAGCTTGGTGATCGACAGGCCCGAGGTGTTCGAGGCGAAGATCGCGTTCGGGCCGATGTGCGGGGCCACCTTCTGGTACAGGTCGTGTTTCCAGTCCATGCGCTCAGCGATGGCTTCGATGATCAGGTCGCAACCGGCCAGCAGGTCCAAGTTGTCTTCGTAGTTGGCCACCTGGATCAGCGCGGCGTCATCCTTGTTGCCCAGCGGTGCAGGCGACAGCTTTTTCAGGTTCTCGATGGCGCGCAGCACGATGCCATTCTTCGGGCCTTCCTTGGCTGGCAGGTCGAACAGCACGACCGGCACTTTCGCGTTGATGCAATGGGCGGCAATCTGCGCGCCCATCACGCCGGCGCCGAGGACGGCTACTTTTTTAACGATGAAATTGGTCATATTTTCCTCAAGTCTTAGAACAGGTCTGCGTCGAGTGCCATCAGGTTGGCCGAACCGGAACGCGCCTGACGGATCAGGGTTGCCGTTTCAGGCTGCAAGCGGGCGAAGTAGAAACGTGCGGTAGCCAGTTTGGCGGTGTAGAACTTGTCGCCGCTGGATTCTTTTTCGAGGGCGATCTTGGCCATCTGCGCGAACAGGTAGCTGTAGATCATGTGGCCGACGACGCGCAGGTAAGGCACGCATGCCGCGCCCACTTCGTCCGGATTCTGGAATGCCTTCATGCCGATTTCCATGGTCAGCTTGGTGACTTTGTCGCCCAGGTCGCCCAGTGGCGTAACGAATTCGCTCATCGCTTCATCGGTACCGTTGTCTTCGACGAAAGCCTTGATCTTTTCGCCGAACTTGCGCAGCTTGGCGCCGTTGTCGCCCAGGATCTTGCGGCCCAACAGGTCCAGCGACTGGATCGTGTTCGTGCCTTCGTAGATCATGTTGATGCGCGCGTCGCGCACATACTGCTCCATGCCCCATTCCGAGATGTAGCCATGGCCGCCGAACACTTGCATCGCGTCCGAGGTGGCGATCCAGGCATTGTCGGTGATGAAGGCCTTGATGACAGGCGTCAGCAGCGCCACTTCATCGGCCGCTTCCTTGCGCACGTCGGCGTCTGGGTGGTGCAGTTCGCGGTCGATCTGCAGCGCCACATAGGAGGTGAAAGCACGCGCGCCTTCGGCGTAGGCTTTACCCGTCAGCAGCATGCGGCGCACGTCAGGGTGCACGATGATGCGGTCGGCCGGCAGTTCCGGGTTCTTGATGCCGGACAGCGAACGCATTTGCGTGCGGTCCTTGGCGTAGATCAGCGCGTTCTGGTAAGCGATTTCCGTCAGGCCCAGCGACTGCATGCCCACGCCCAGGCGGGCCGCGTTCATGAAGACGAACATGGCGTTCAAGCCCTTGTTCGGCTGGCCGATGATCCAGCCTTTCGCGCCGTCCAGGTTCATCTGGCAGGTCGAATTGCCGTGGATGCCCATTTTTTCTTCGATGGCGCCGCAGGTGATCGGATTGCGCTCGCCGACAGTTCCATCCGCGTTTGGCAGGAATTTCGGCACCAGGAACAGCGAAATGCCTTTCGAGCCTTCCGGCGCGTCCGGCACGCGGGCCAGCACCAGGTGCAGGATGTTTTCCGCCATGTCGTGCTCGCCGGCCGAGATGAAGATCTTGTTGCCGGTGATGGTCCAGGAACCGTCCGCCTCAGGCAGCGCTTTCGAGCGCAGCAGGCCCAGGTCGGTGCCGCAGTGCGGTTCGGTCAGGCACATGGTGCCCGTCCATTCGCCCGACACCAGCTTCGGCAGATACACTTCCTTCTGGTGGTCGGTACCGTGCTCCTTCAGGCACTCGTAGGCGCCGTGCGACAGGCCAGGGTACATGGACCAGGCCTGGTTCGACGAGTTCAGCATTTCATAGAACGAATTGTTCAGCACGACAGGCAAGCCCTGGCCGCCGTATTCCGGATCGCACGCCAGGGCCGCCCAGCCGCCTTCGACGTACTGCTTGTAGGCTTCCTTGAAACCTTTCGGCGTAGTCACGCTTTTCGTGACGGGGTCGTGGTGGCAGCCTTCGCGGTCGCCGGAGTGGTTCAGCGGGAACAATACTTCGGAGGTGAATTTGCCGCCCTCTTCCAGCACCTGGTTGATGATGTCGGCGTCGACGTCGGCGTACGACGGCATTTGCTTCAGTTCTTCTTCCACTTGCAGGAACTCATGCAGGACGAATTGCATATCCCGGATTGGCGCGACGTATTGACCCATAATTTTCTCCTGAAGGCGATTAGCTAAAGTGTTGTACTTGTAAGTGCGTGTGCGTTGTTGCGGATACTGCCTGACGGCTTATTTGCTTGTGACGGAATTCTGGTATGACGCCAGCAGGCGGACAAAGCCCGCTTGCGCCCGTTCGATGCTGCCCGGCACGCGCAGGAAGCGCGCATCGTGATGCAGGGCCAGGATCAGGCCATACATCTCGTACACCAGCTGCTGGGCATCCGTGTCCGCTTTCAGGTCGCCCGTGGCGATCGATTGCTCGACACAGCGCAGCAGCGCGCCCTGCCAGGCCCGCACCATGGCCACCAGGGCTTCACGGATGGGACCGGGACGGTCGTCATACTCGACGGCGCCGCTGATATAGATGCAGCCCGAAGCGATTTCCACGCTGACCCGCTTGACCCAGCGCGCAAACATCGATTGCAGGCGCTGGATGCCGCGTGGTTCTTTCATGCTGGGAAAAAAAACTTCTTGCTCGAAACGATAGTGGTAAAGCTTCAGCACTTCCATCTGCAAGTCTTCGCGCGAGCCAAAGTGGGCAAACACGCCCGACTTGCTCATGTTCATTTTATCCGCAAGCAACCCAATGGTCAGGCCTTCCAGGCCGTCGCGGCTGGACAGGTCCAGCGCCACGTCGAGGATGGCTGCACGGGTCAGTTCGCCCTTGCGCATGAATTTGACTGAAGTATTCAAGAGGTCCGTTCTAAAAGTGATGTTGCCGATTTGGCGGACTGAAGCGAGGGTAAAAAAAGCACGCCTCGAAAAAATCCGAACGCTCGTACTATTATCCACTACCACGTAAAAGTCAAACGGGAACTTTAGAGCCGGTGTTCTATTGGTGCAGCGCAGCATTTTCAGGCTGCGTGTTTACAGCGATTTCAGGAGGGCAAAAGCGTCGCGCGCCCTTGCCGCCCCACATCAGGCGAGCCTCAGGAAAGGTCGCCTGCCTTGCTCAATTGACGGCGGTCGCGCTTGGTCGGCCGCCCCTTGATGGTGGTGCCGGGCTCGCGGAACAGCTTGCGCTCCTCGGCCAACTGCTCGCGGCGGGCGATGCTGGCCGGCGTTTCGCCATACAGCAGGCGCGCCACGGGCGCCGCGCCGCGCTTGTCGGACAGGCCCAGCACGGCCACTTCCCACGTCTCTGCGCCATTGTCGATGACCAACTCGTCGCCCACGCGCAGGCTGCGCGCCGGTTTCACGCGCTCGCCGCCCACTTTGACTTTCCCCGTGTCGACGGCCTCGCTGGCCAGCGAGCGCGTCTTGAAGAAGCGCGCCGCCCACAGCCATTTGTCCAGCCTTACCGTTGTCATCTCGTTCATGCGTACTTGCCTACTGAAAAAATGCGCATCACCAGCCGGTACACGAGGAACGCGGCCTCGTAGCCGATGCGCCGGAAACGGCCTATGTGCTTGAAATCATCCTGGTGAATCACGATGCCGTCGGCCACGCCCTGCTCGATGTGCTGGCGCAAGCTTTGCGCGAACGCCACATCCTTGATGACCACGTTCGCTTCCTGGTTCAAGAACAGGCTCAGCGCATCGATGTTGCTGGAACCGACCGTCGCCCAGTCATCGTCGACGACGGCCACCTTGGCGTGCAGCTGCGTCTTGCGGTATTCGACGATTTTCACGCCGGCGGCCAGCAGCTTCGGATAAAACGAATGCGCCACGGCATCCTGCATGCGAAATTCGCCCACGCCGATCAACAGCACCACGTCCACGCCCCGCTGGGCCGCCTGGGCCAGCGCACGGCGCAGCTTGTGGCCGGGCGCGAAATACGGGTTGGCCAGCATCACGCTTTTCCTCGCCTGGCCCAGCGCCTGCAGATAGGCGCGCTGGATGGTGCGGCGGTTGCGCAGGTTGTCGCGCACGACAAAGCCGGCCACGACCGGGTTCTTCGCCAGCTCCTTGCTGACGACGCGCATCTTGCGGTACAGCTTGATACGCCGCACCAGGTTCATCTTGCCCAATCGTGCCCACTGCGCCTGCACTTCCTCGTGGATGGCGTCCACCAGCGGGCCCTTCACCTGCACGGCGAAATCCCAGCGCGGCGCTTCCAGGCTGATGCTGTGGTCATAGTCGCAAAACATGTCGTCGTTGATATTGATGCCGCCCACCAACGCGATTTCGCCATCGGCCACGCAGATCTTGCGGTGCGTGCGCGTGATGCCGCGCCGGAACCACGGATTGAAGATGCGGTGGTGCACGCCAGCCGCTTCCAGCTCTGCATGCATGGTGTTGACCCGGCGGTTGCCCGTGCCGAACCAGTCCGTGATCATGCACACCAGCACGCCGCGCGCGGCGGCACGCTTGAGCGCATCGAGCACCAGGGCGCCCGTGGCGTCGTCGGCAAAGATATACGTTTCAAAATACACTTCCGAGCGCGCGCCGTCGATGGCCGCGATCAAGGCTGGAAAGTAATCGGTGCCGCAATACAGCAGCTGGATGTCGTTGTGGGCGATGAAATTGACTGTGCGCATGCCGGCAGTCTACGCGAGTTTCAAAGCAGCAACTATCGGCGCGTGGTCCGACAATTTGGCCCACAGGGTGCCGTGCATCACTTGCGCGCCTTCCACGTGGAAACCGCGCACATAGATGCGGTCCAGGCGGAACCACGGCAAGGCGGCGGGAAAGGTACGCGCCGGCACGGGGATTGGCGTTTTCGTCTGGCGCCGCGCCAGGGTGCGCACCAGGTCGCCCAGGGCCGAGTTCGAAGCCCGCTGGTCGAATACCTCGACCACGCCAAGCGCATTGCGCAGCTTGTCGCTGAGCGTGTTGCGCCAATCGTTGAAATCTCCCGCGATGATAACGGGCTCGCCATTCGGCGCCGACTCCATGACGGCGTCGATCAGCGCCTGCGTCTGGCGGCCCCGCCCCGACTCGAACAAGCCCAGGTGGACGACGTAGCAATGCACGTCGGCCTGCGGCGTCTTGAGCACGCAATGCAGGATGCCGCGTTGCTCGTAGGCATGGTCGGACACGTCGTGGTTGGTTTGCGAAGCGATGGGAAACTTGCTCAGCAAGGCGTTGCCATGGTGGCCATGGTCATACACGGCATTCATGCCGTAGGCGGAATGGTGCTCGGGGCCGGCAAAGAACTCGTGCTGCGACGCTTCCGGCCAATGCTTGTGGCCGTTCTTCTCGGCGCCATAGCGGGCCGCATTGCGGTCGTGCTTGCCCTGCACCTCTTGCAGAAAGACAACATCGGCATGGAACAGGGCAATCGCCTGCTTTAAAGCATGCACGCGGGGCAAGCCCCGCACGGAGGAGACACCCTTGTGTATATTATAAGTTGCTACGCGGATTTTCATGCATTGATTCTACTCCCAGACAGGCCCCGCGCGGCGCCGGCGTAGGTGCGCGTGCGCACCTAAACGAGCACAACCACGCACACAATCAGGCCAGCATGCGTCCCACGCCCGCCGTCACGCTGACGATCAGCGCCGTGATGCCGGCCGCCCAGACGATTTTCACCAGCAAGGGCGCGCCGCGCCAGGCCACGGTGCGCTTGCCCTTGGCAAATGCGCCCGGATGCAGCAGCCAGCCGATGGCCATCAGCGGCATGCCGATCGGCGGCGTGCGGCCGGGCACGGTGGAGCTGAACAGCAAGAAGATAAAGCACAGGCAAAAAACGATGCCCAAGGTGCCCAGCAGTTTTTGCTGCGCAGTCAAATGTAACCAGTTCAACATGGAATGCTTTCTAGGAAAATCAGGTGGGACGCGCCAGGCCCGTCATGGCCGGCAATTGCAAGATCGCTTCCGCGTTGGACGACGAGAAACAGCGGTCGGCCGCCGCCAGATACGGCAGCCACGCGTGCTGCAAATGCTCGCGCGGGCTCAGGGTGATGGCGATGTCGCGCGGCACTTGCACGCTGAACACGTGCTCCGTGTTGCGCGTCACGCCGGGCGCATAGCGGTGGCGCCAGATCGGATAGATCTCGTACACATTCGACAAGTTCCAGTCGCGCAGCACGAGGTCGTGCCCATCGACAACGATGCCGGTTTCTTCCGCCAGTTCGCGCGCGGCCGTCTGCAGCAGCGGTTCGTCGACGGCATCGACGGATCCCGTCACGGATTGCCAGAAACCGGGCTGGCCCGCGCGCTCGATCAGCAAGACGTCTAGGTCAGCCGTATGGATGACGACCAGCACGGAAACGGGAATTTTATGGCTCATATCAATCAAGAATGAAAAAGGCGCCTCGCAGCGCCTTTTTTTGCCTCAGCAAGTAGAACGGTAGCGGCTGCCTGGGCAGCCGCATGCTTCATTACACTACTTTTGGCTCGGTGCTGCGCAAACGGATGTGCAGTTCGCGCAGTTGCTTCTCGTCAACTTCCGACGGCGCATGGGTCAGCAAATCTTGCGCGCGCTGGGTTTTCGGGAAGGCGATCACGTCGCGGATCGATTCGGAACCCGTCATCATGGTCACGATACGGTCCAGGCCGAATGCCAGGCCGCCATGCGGTGGCGCGCCGTATTGCAGGGCGTCGAGCAGGAAGCCGAATTTCAGCTGCGCTTCTTCGGCGTCGATCTTCAACGCGCGGAAGACCTTGCTTTGCACTTCTTCGCGGTGGATACGGATCGAACCACCACCCAGTTCCCAGCCGTTCAAGACCATGTCGTAGGCCTTGGCGATGCAGGCGCCCGGATCGCTTTCCAGCATGTCTTCATGGCCGTCTTTCGGCGCCGTGAATGGATGGTGGGTCGCCGTCCAGCGGTCCGCTTCTTCGTCGTGCTCGAACATCGGGAAGTCGACCACCCACAATGGCTTCCACACGTCTTCGAACAGGCCGGCTTTCTTGCCGAACTCGCTGTGACCGATTTTCACGCGCAGCGCGCCGATGGCGTCGTTGACGACCTTGGCCTTGTCCGCGCCGAAGAAGATCAGGTCGCCGTCTTGCGCGCCCGTCTGCTCCAGGATCGTGGCCAGCACGTCGGCAGGCAGGAACTTGACGATCGGCGACTGCAAGCCTTCAGGACCCTTGGCTTTCTCGTTGACCTTGATGTAAGCCAAACCCTTGGCGCCGTAGATGGCGACGAACTGGGTGTAGGCGTCGATTTCCGAACGGGGCATGCTGCCGCCTTGCGGTACGCGCAGGGCGACCACGCGGCCGCCCTTCATGTTGGCGGCGCCGTTGAAGACCTTGAATTCGACCGACTTCATGACTTCGGTCAAGTCCGTGAAGGCCAGCTTGACGCGCATGTCCGGCTTGTCGGAGCCGTACAGGCCCATCGCTTCGGCGAAATCCATCACCGGGAACGGGTTCGGCAAGTCGATGTTCAGCGTGTTCTTGAAGACGACGCGGATCATGTCTTCGAACAGGTCGCGGATTTCCTGTTCCGTCAGGAACGAGGTTTCGCAATCGATCTGCGTGAATTCAGGCTGGCGGTCAGCGCGCAAGTCTTCGTCGCGGAAGCACTTGGTGATCTGGTAATAACGGTCGAAGTTGGCGACCATCAACAGTTGCTTGAACAACTGTGGCGATTGCGGCAAGGCGAAGAAGCTGCCCGCGTTCACGCGCGACGGCACCAGGTAGTCGCGCGCGCCTTCTGGCGTCGACTTGGTCAGCATCGGCGTTTCGATGTCGATGAAGCCCAGCGCGTCGAGGTACTTGCGCACTTCCATCGTCACCTTGTAGCGCAGGCGCAGGTTGTTTTGCATTTGCGGGCGGCGCAGGTCCAGCACGCGGTGCGTCAGACGCGTCGTTTCCGACAGGTTGTCATCGTCCAGCTGGAACGGCACGGGCACGGAAGGGTTCAGCACTTCCAGCTCCGAGCAGACCACTTCGATCTTGCCCGATTTCAAGTTGTTGTTGATCGTGCCTTCGATACGGTTGGTCACGACGCCAGTCACGCGCAGGCAGAATTCGTTGCGCACGGCTTCTGCGACCTTGAACATCTCCGCTTGTTCCGGGTTGCAAACGATTTGCACCAGGCCTTCACGGTCGCGCAAGTCGATGAAAATCAGGCTGCCGTGGTCGCGGCGGCGATGTACCCAGCCGCACAGGCTGACGGTTTGTCCCAGCATGGCTTCGGTAACGAGGCCGCAGTATTCAGTACGCATAGACATAAAATTCTCAGTTCAGGTTAGTGAGTGTTCAATCCGGCCACGTCCCGCATGGGACGCCTGCCTTTATTCTTTGGCTGCCGGGGCCGGTACAGCAACAACTTCCGCAGGCGCCACCACGCCCATCGAGACGATATATTTGAGCGCCGCATCGACGCTCATGTCGAGTTCGACGACATCGCTGCGCTTCATCATCAGGAAAAAGCCCGATGTCGGATTCGGCGTCGTCGGCACGTACACGCTGACATAGTCGCCCACCAGGTGGTTCGCCGCATCGCCGCCCGGCACACCGGTCAGGAAAGCGATGGTCCAGGAGTTCTGGTGCGGATACGGCACCAGCACGGCCTTGCGGAAGGCATTGCCCGACGGGGAAAACAGGGTATCCGACACTTGCTTGACGCTCGAATACAGGGAATTGACGATGGGTATGCGTTGCAGCAATTTTTCCCACAGTTTCACCACGTAATTGCCGACCAGGTTATTCGTCAGCAAGCCCGTGAAGAACACGATCAGTACCGTCAAGACCGTGCCCAGGCCGGGAATGGTGCTCAGCGCGGGAATCTGGCGGCCGAACCAGACGCTGGGCTGCGTACTGCCGGGCACCAGCAACAGCGACTGGTCCATTGTGCTGATGACCAGATTCAGGACCCAGGCCGTAATGGCCAGGGGTACCAAAATCAGTAATCCGGTAATAAAGTATTTACGCATCGGTTTCTCGGTAAGGGATCGTATCGGCGCGGCGCGCTTTTCAGTCCGCTTTCGGCGCAGCGGCAGCCGGGGCGGGCGCAGGGGCCGCGGCAGGCGCGTTCTCGGCGGCCGAGGCGGGTTTGGCGTTATCGGCCGGGCCCGTCGGAATGGCCGTGGTGGGCGCCGTGCCGCCGCGGAAATCGGTCGCGTACCAGCCGGTGCCCTTCAATTGGAAACCGGCGGCCGTCAATTGTTTCTTGAAACTGGGCTTGCCGCACGACAGGCACACCGTCAGTACTGGATCGGAGATCTTTTGCAAGACGTCCTTGGCAAAACCACACTCGTCACAACGGTAAGCGTAAATCGGCATCTCTACTCCGAGAAAATCATCAAAAACCCTGAATTATAAAGCTTTTCCTTTGTCGCCAGCGGAAATTGCCCCGCCCGCCTCAGTCCGCCCGGCGGCGCCAGCTCATCCAGCGCTCCTTGCCGGCGAAGACGGCGATGGAATCGTCGACGGCGTCGTCGGCCAGGCAATCGAAATGCGGCGCCAGCAATTCCTGCAGTGTCTCACGCGATATGCCGAACGGCGGCCCCTTGGCATTGTCGTCAAAGAAGAAGTAACCGGCCAGCATGGCACCGGGCGCCAGCAGCTGCGTCCAGCGGGCCGCCACTTGCGGCCACATGGCGCGCGGCATGGCGCACAGGAATGCCCGTTCATAGATCAGGTCCAGCGGCGCAACGGGTTCCCAGGCAAAGAAATCCGCTTCCACCACCCGCCCTGCCCGCTCACCCAGCTGGATGCGCGCGGCCGCCACGGCACCGGGCGAAAAATCGATGGCCGTGGCATCCCAGCCGTGTTCCAGCATGAAGACCAGCTCATACGCCGAGCCGCAGCCGGGAATCAGGCAGCGCAGCGGCACCGGGCTGCCGGCAACGAAGCTGCGCAGGCGCGCGGGCACGCCGCCGTGGTCCCAGGGCGTGAATTGCTTCTCGAAACGCTCGTCCCAGAAGGCGGGCGAGAGCGGGTCGCGGGTGTGGAAGTCAGCCATCACTTACGTCCTCAGCCAGTTAAAACGGCAGTTGATGCCAGCGCATGAACACTTGCAAGCCCAGCGCGCCGAGCGCGAAAGCGCCCACGAAGTAGACGATAAAGCTCAGCAGGCGGTTCGTCTGGCGTTGCTCCGCCAGCAAGGTTTTCATCAGTTCCACCTCGTTTTCGCGCGGTTCGCCATGCACCGTCAAGGCCTGGTGCAGCAAGCGCGGCAGTTGCGGGAAGATGTGCGCATAGCGGGGCGCCTCGGCGCGCAGGCGCTCCATGAAGCCTTGCGGCCCCACCTGGTTGCTCATCCATTTTTCCAGGTAGGGTTTGGCCGTTTGCCACAGGTCCAGTTCCGGATCCAGCTGGCGCCCCAGGCCCTCGATATTGAGCAGGGTCTTTTGCAGCAGCACCAGCTGCGGCTGCACTTCCACATTGAAGCGGCGCGAGGTCTGGAACAGGCGCAGCAACACTTGTCCAAAAGAAATATCTTTCAGCGGACGGTCGAAAATGGGCTCGCAGCAGGCGCGCACGGCCGCTTCCAGCTCATCGACGCGCGTATCCTTCGGCGCCCAGCCCGATTCGATATGCGCCTCGGCCACGCGCTTGTAGTCGCGGCGGAAGAAGGCGAGGAAGTTTTGCGACAGATAATCCTTGTCGTAGTCGTTCAGGGTACCGACGATGCCGAAGTCCAGCGCGATGTAGCGGCCGAACGATTCGGGCGCGATCGACACGAGAATATTGCCCGGATGCATGTCCGCATGGAAAAAGCCATCGCGGAACACTTGCGTGAAGAAAATCTCCACGCCATCGCTGGAGAGCTTGCGCAAATCCACGCCGGCCGCCACCAGGCGCTCCGTCTGCGACACGGGAATGCCATACATGCGCTCCATGACGATGACGCTGCTGGAACAATAATCCCAGTGCATTTCCGGCACCAGCAGCAAGTCCGAGTTGGCGAAGTTGCGGCGCAGCTGGCTGGCGTTGGCCGCCTCGCGCATCAGGTCCAGCTCGTCGTGCAGGTATTTGTCGAACTCGCCCACGACTTCCTTGGGTTTCAGGCGCTTGCTGTCGGCCCACAGGCGGCTGGTCCAGTCGGCGGCGATGTGCATCAGGGCCACGTCTTCGTCGATCAGCTTTTTCATTCCTGGACGTAAGACCTTCACGGCCACTTCGCGGCCGTCTTTCAAGGTGGCGAAGTGCACCTGGGCAATCGAGGCGGACGCCACCGGTTCGCGCTCGAAGCGGGCAAACAGCTGGTCCGGGTGTGCGCCCAGGGACTTGGTGATCTGCGCGACGGCCAGGTCGGAATCGAACGGCGGCACCCGGTCTTGCAGGCGCGCCAGCTCTTCGGCGATGTCGAGCGGCATCAGGTCGCGCCGGGTCGACAGCACCTGGCCGAATTTGACGAAAATCGGGCCCAGCTCTTCCAGCGCTAGGCGCAGGCGCAAGCCCCGTGGCGACGACAGGTCGCGCCAGAAAATCAGGGTGTCGATCAATTTGGCGGTGCGGGGAACTTGCAGACCAGAAATCGCTATCTCATCCAGGCCGTACTTGATGGAAACACGGATGATTTTAAACAGGCGCAGGAATTTCAATATCATGTAGACAAATCCGGTGAGGAGGGCTGCGGCTGGACGGCGGCGACCGCCTTTTCCAGCCGGGCAAGGCGCTTGGCCAGGCGTTCGACGTCATCGCGCACGCGCGTCACGCCAGCGGAATACTCTTGCAGGGTAGAAGGACGGATCAGCATGGGCTGTTCGTCGAGGAAATATTCGGCCACGTTTTCCGCCAGCTTTTGCTGGCCCGTGCGCACAAAGGCGGCCGCATCCTTCGCGCCGGAAACGAGGCGCGTGGCCAGCATGGGGCCGACGACCTTTTCCAGGTCGTGCTCGGCTTCCCAGCGCAAGCCCTTGCTCAATTGCGAAATCGCATTGGCAAACTCGGCATCGCCTTCGATCTTGACGTACGAAAACGCCCGCTCGCGGTTTTGCAGGATCAGCGGCACATCGGACAATTTCACGCGGATGGTGACGTTGGCCGGCATGTCGGCCGGCGCTGCTTCCAGCATGCCGGCGCTGTCGACGCGCAGGCGCAAGGCTACGGCGCCCGTGTCGATGCAGGCCAGCTTGCCGGCGTGCACGGCCAGTTGCTGGCGTGCCCACGGCTCCTGCGCCAGCAAGTGGTTGATTGTCGCGATGACGGGCGTCATCAGGGAGAGATCGGAAAGTGGTGCCATCTATATACTGCGCGCCGCGCGCGCCCCCAAAAAGAAAAAACCGCCCATCAAACAAGGTGGGCGGTTTCGATCTTACCAGTTCAGCAGGAAATATCTGTCAAGCATCATGCATTCCGCATGGACTTAAGCCATTATTCAGCAAGTTTTTACAATTAATTCAATTGCTGGATGCCTGCCAGAACCCAGCCGCTATTGCCGCTGACGGGTTTCGACATATTCCACACTTCCGCGAACGGTTCCGCTGCGGCGCCCGGCGCCGAACGGATCAGGCCCGTAAACTTCACGCTGGCCAGGTAGTCGTTGACGCTCGTTTCGATCCCCAGCAGTTCGGCATCGATGGTGACGACATCCGTAAAGTCTGGCTGCGCGCCCCGTTCCTGGATTTGCATGCGCAATTCCGCATACACTTCCGGCGACGTGAATTCGCGGATATCGTTGACGTCCGCCTTGTCCCAGGCCGCTTGCAGGCGAATGAAATTGCTTTTCGCGTGGCGCAGGAAGGCGTCCTTGTCGAAGTCGCTTGGTACGCCCCATGGCGCGGCAGCCGGAACCGGCTTATCCAGGCCTACGCCGGACGAGACGGGTTGCAGCGGCGGCAGCGGCAGGATGCGCGAACCGATGTCAGGCACGTTGCCCGCTGGCGCAGGCTGGTTGCCGCCAAAACCGGCGAACGGCGCATTGCCGCCGGCATTGTTGTCGCGTTTGCCACGTACCATGCGGTAGATGAAGAACGCCACGCCGGCCAGCAAGGCCACCATCAGCAGGGTGCTGATCATGCTGGCCAGGGCGCCGCCCAGACCAAAGTGCGACAGCAAGGCGCCCAGGCCCAGGCCCAGCAAGGCGCCGCCCAGCAAGCCCTTCCAGCGGCTCGGTGCCTTGGCGGCAGGGGCCGGCGCGGGGGCTGGCGCAGGTTGCGCCTGGCGTGGCGCGGCGGCCGGCGCCGGGGTTGGTGCCGGCGCAGGCGCCTGGCGGCCCACGTTTTGCGACTGGCGGCCAAACGAACGGCCACCGCCCATGGGACGGGCCAGCGCCTCGCCCAGCATGGATACCGTGGTCGCGGCCAGCATCATGCCGACCATAAATTTCTTCAATTTCATTCCATCTCCTAAAATCACCGGCTTGGTGAGTTACAGCTTGAATTACATCTTGATGCCGGTATGCAAAGCGGCAATGCCTGCCGTCAAATTGTAGTACTGCACGCGCTCCAGGCCCGCCGTTTCCATCATGGTCTTCAGCGTTTCCTGGTCCGGATGCATGCGGATCGATTCTGCCAGGTAGCGATAGCTTTCCGCGTCGCCGGCGATTTTCTGTCCGAACCACGGCAAGACCGAGAACGAATACAGGTCGTACGGCTTCTGCAGGGGCGCCGCCACCTTGGAAAACTCCAGCACCAGCAGCTTGCCGCCCGGTTTCAGCACGCGGCGCATTTCCGCCAGCGCCACATCCTTGTGCGTCATGTTGCGCAAGCCAAAGGCCACGCTGACCCGGTCGAAATAATTGTCGGGGAATGGCAGTTTTTCCGCGTCACACAACAAGGTGGGGGTGAGCAAGCCGCGATTCAAGAGGCGGTCGCGGCCTACGCGCAACATCGATTCATTGATATCGGTCAACCAGACTTCGCCGGTAGGGCCCGCCTGCTTGGCGAATGCCTTCGACAGGTCACCCGTGCCGCCGGCGATGTCGAGCACCTTGAAACCGGGGCGCACGCCCGCGTTGGCAATGGTAAACGTCTTCCACAGACGGTGCAGCCCGCCCGACATCAAGTCATTCATCACGTCGTATTTGGCAGCGACGGAATGGAACACCTTGGCGACTTCGCGCACTTTGTCGTCTTCTGCAACTGTTTTGTATCCGAAATGGGTCGTATTGGTCATGGTAGGCAGTCTGTTTGAACTTGGGAGCATTATACAAGCGGCAGGCGCATTTCCCCGTGACGCCGGAGAAGGTATTGCCTTTCCACTGCATTCGCAGCCAGCATGGCCGCCCGGGCATACGCCGCCAGCGCCCCCCGTCGGTCGCCCTGGCGGCGCAGCAAGTCGGCCCGGGCCGCGTGCAGATAATGCGAATTGGCAAGGCTGGGCACGGCTTCCAGGCGTTCAAGCCACGCCAGGCCGTGCTCTGCGCCATGCGCCATCGCGCAGGCGATCACGGCATTGAGCAAGATCAAGGGCTCCGGCTTGTGCCGCAACAAGGCGCCATACAGGGCGCTGATCTGGCGCCAATCCGTCTGGCTGGCCGTGACGGCCTTGGCGTGCAAGGCGGCAATGGCCGCCTGCAACTGGTATGGGCCCGGCGCGCGCGCCGGCAAGGCTCGTTCCAGCACGGCCAGCCCCTCGGCGATCAAATCTCCCTGCCACAGGCGGCGGTCCTGTTCTTCCAGGGTCAACAACTGGCCTGCGGGCGAAAGGCGGGCCGGGCCGCGCGACGCCTGCAACAGCAGCAAGGCCAATAGCCCCTGTACTTCCGGCTGGCCGGGCTGCAGGCTGTCGAGCAGCCACCCCAGGCGCAGCGCTTCCGCGCACAGGTCGGCGCGCAGCAGGCTATCGCCGCCGCTGGCGCAATAGCCTTCGCTGAACACCAGGTAAATCACGTGCTGCACTTGCGCCAGCCGTTGCGGCCAGTCTTGCGCTGGCGGCAACTCGAAAGGGATGCGCGCTTCGGCGATCTTGCGCCTGGCGCGCAAGAGCCGCTGCGACAGGGCAGCTTCCGCCACGCCGAAGGCGCGCGCGATCTCGCCCGTAGACAGGCCACACAGGGTGCGCAAGGCCAGCGCCACCTGCGCCTCGGGCGCCAGCGCGGGATGGCAGCAGATGAACAGCAGGCGCAGGCGGTCGTCCTCGATGGCTTGCGTTTCATCAAGCATGGCCGCCGGCAGGCAGGACAGCACGGCCTCGGCCTCGCTGACGCTCTTGCCCGCGCGGCGCACGTGATCGAGGCCAGCGTTGCGCGCCACCGAGCTGAGCCAGGCCGCGGGATTGGACGGGATGCCCGTCTGCGGCCACAGTTCCAGCGCCTTGCGGCACGCCTCCTGCAACACATCTTCCGCCAGGCCCAGGTCGCCGAAACGCCGCATCAGGCCGGCCAGCACCCTGCCCTTTTCCTGGCGAAAGACGTGTTCGACGGCCGCAATGGCGTCACTGGCCATGTTTATGCCGTGACAGGCCGCACTTCGATGGTGCCCAGGGAAGCCGCCGGACAACGCCCGGCCCAGGCCAGCGCCTCGTCCAGGTGGGCGCAGTCCAGCAGGTAATAGCCGCCCAGCTGCTCCTTGGTTTCCGCGAACGGCCCATCCGTGATGACAGGCTTGCCGTTTTGCACACGCACGCTGGTGGCGCTGCGCACGGGCGCCAGCTCGGCGCCGCCGCGCATCACGCCCGCCGCCTCCAGGTCCTGCGTATAGCGGGCAAAGTCGGCCATCAGGCTGGCCATCTGGCCCTCTTCCATGGCGGCATAGCGCGCCTCGTCGGCGTAGATCAGGATCATGTATTCCATAGTCTCTTCTCCAAAAGAAAAATGCCCGCAAGCGCGGGCATCCATACGACGAACGGGGCGGCGGCAATCCGACAAGATTACCGCATTATTTTTAATTAATGCTTATGACCGCAACTGGGTCCATGAACATGACCGCCGGAAGATTGCTTGACCGTCATGTCCGCCTTGGCATCCCGGCCGCTGTCACCCGGGTAGCCGGCGGCTGCCAGGCGATCCAGGTAATCCTGCCACAGGGTCGCTTGCTCGGCGCCCAGCTTGTACAGATAGGCCCAGGTGTACAGGCCGGAATTGTGGCCATCGCTGAAGGTGGGCTGCACGGCGTAGTTGCCGACCGGCTCCAGACCCGTGATGCCGACCAGACGCTTACCTAATTGCAAGGTTTCCTGGCCCTTGCCATGGCCCTGCACTTCGGCCGACGGCGAGTACACGCGCAGGTATTCGAACGGCAAGGCAAATTCGCTGCCGTCGTCGAACGCCACGTCGAGCACGCGCGACTGGTTGTGCACGGTCAAGCCGGTGGGTTGGGGTGTTGCTGCTTTTTCAGTCATGACAATACTTTATGCGGATAAACGTTGAAGGATGGCGTCGCGCAAGGCCGGCAGCAGGGCGCGGCGCGCGGCCAGCACCTGGGGCGCCGTTTCGCGCTGGATCACCGCCCAGCTGGGGTTCGGGAAATGCGCGTCGTCGCGGTAGCGGGGAATCACGTGCCAGTGCACGTGCGGCGTCATGTTGCCGAAACTGGCGACATTCACCTTTTCCGGCTGCATCACTTCGCGCACGGCCAGTTCAACTTGCCACACGACTTCCATGACGTAATTGCGCTCGCCCGGCGTCAGGTCCGTCATTTCCTTGATGTGCTTGTTCCAGATCACGCGGCAAAAGCCGGGGTAGCTTGGGTCGTCGACGGCCACGACGGACAGGCGCTCGCTGCGCCACAGCAAGGTCTCCAGACCCTGCTTGTTGGCGTAGCCGTCCAGCAAGTTGCACAGATCGCAACTCGTGGACATCACACGAGCACCCGTTCGATGCCGCCGTCATTGGCGCGTTTCACGTAATCCGGCATCCAGTTCTCTCCCAGCAAGTGTTTGGCGATCTCGACGACGATGTAGTCGGCCGTCGTGCCCGAATCGTCATTGTAGCGCGACAAGCCTTGCAGGCACGACGGGCAGCTGGTGAGGATTTTCACGTCGCCCGTGAAACCGTCGCCGCGCAGCTTGTCGGCGCCCTTGACCATCTCTTCTTCCTTGCGGAAACGCACTTGCGTGGAAATGTCCGGGCGCGTGACGGCCAGCGAACCCGATTCGCCGCAGCAACGGTCATTCTTCTCGATCTTCACGTTGTCTACCGTGCTGATCAGGGAATTGATGGTCTTGCCCGACTCCTGCAGCTTCATCGGATTGTGGCATGGCTCGTGGTACATATAGCGCGCGCCGTTGACGCCTTCCAGCTTGACGTTTTTCTCCAGCAAATATTCATGGATATCCATGATGCGGCAGCCAGGGAAAATCTTTTCAAACTGATACGTGGCCAACTGGTCGTAGCAAGTGCCGCACGACACGAGCACCGTCTTGATGTCCAGGTAATTGAGCGTGTTGGCCATGCGGTGGAACAGGACGCGATTATCCGTCATCATCTTCTCGGCCTTGTCGAACTCGCCCGCACCCCGTTGCGGATAACCGCAGCACAAATAGCCCGGCGGCAAGACCGTCTGCACGCCCACTTCCCACAGCATCGCTTGCGTGGCCAGACCCACTTGCGAGAACAAACGTTCCGAACCGCAACCGGGGAAGTAGAACACGGCTTCCGTATCGGCCGTCGTCGTCTTCGGATTGCGGATGATCGGAATGACCTTGTCGTCTTCGATGTCGAGCAGCGCGCGTGCCGATTTCTTCGGCAGATTGCCCGGCATCTTTTTGTTAATAAAATGAATCACCTGCGCCTTGACGGGCGGCTTGCCCGTCGATGGCGGCGGTGCCTTGGTTTGCTTCTTGGCAAATTTCTTCAGCAAGTCATGGCCCAAGCGCTGCGCCTTGTAGCCCCAGCCGATCATGACCTTGCGCGTGGCGTTGATGGTCACGGGATCGGTGGCGTTGAGGAACATCATCGTGGCCTTGGTGCCAGGATTAAAGCTCTTCTTGTCCATCTTGCGCAACAAATTGCGCATGTTCATCGACACATCGCCAAAGTCGATATTCACCGGGCAAGGCGTCACGCATTTATGGCATACCGTGCAGTGGTCGGCCACGTCCTCGAACTCTTCCCAATGCTTGATGGAAATACCGCGGCGCGTCTGCTCTTCGTACAGGAAGGCTTCGATCAGGGACGAGGTCGCCAAGATCTTGTCGCGCGGCGAGTACAGCAAATTGGCGCGCGGCACGTGGGTCGAGCACACGGGTTTGCACTTGCCGCAACGCAAGCAATCCTTGACGCTGTCGGCGATGGCGCCGATATCGCTTTGCTGCATGATCAAGGACTCATGCCCCATCAGGCCGAACGATGGCGTGTAGGCATTGCGCAAGTCCGCGCCCATGCCCGGCAGGTTCAGCAATTTTCCCTTGTTGAAACGGCCCTCCGGATCGATGCGCTGCTTGTAGCTGCGGAATTCGCCGATCTCTTCTTCCGTCAAGAATTCCAGCTTGGTGATGCCGATACCGTGTTCGCCGGAAATCACACCATTGAGCGAGCGGGCCAAAATCATGATACGGCCCACGGCTTCGTGGGCGTCCTGCAGCATTTCGTAATTGTCCGAGTTGACGGGCAAGTTCGTGTGCACGTTGCCATCGCCCGCATGCATGTGCAGCGCGACGAACACGCGCGAACGCAGGATGCGCGCGTGGATGGCGGTGGCCTCGTCGAGGATCAGCTTGAACGCGGCGCCGTTGAAGATCTGGCGCAGCTGGGCGCGGATCTCTTGCTTCCAGGTAATGCGCACGGTGCGGTCCTGCACCACGTCGAACAGGGTGGCGTCCGGCTGCGTTTCCAGGCGCGCATCGAACACGGGCAGCAAGCGTTCCATGCCCAGTTCGGCCAATTCACCCTTCACGTCCGCCAACGGACGATCCAGCTGGGCCAGCAGATAGGTCCAACGGCTCGTCACTTGCGCCAACAGCTGCTGCGCCTGCTCGGCGCGGTCGCCCAGCATTTCCGCATCGTCGACCCGGTCGTCGGACGCATCATCGCTCTTGCCTACTGGCAAATTACCCTTGCCAAAGAATTCGCTGAGGGCCTCGGCCAATTGCAGTTTATTCTTGATCGACAACTCGATATTGATGCGTTCGATACCATCCGTGTATTCACCCATGCGATTGAGCGGGATCACGACATCTTCATTGATCTTGAACGCATTCGTGTGCTTGGCGATCGCCGCCGTGCGAGCACGGTCGAGCCAGAATTTCTTGCGCGCTTCCGGGCTGACGGCGACAAAGCCTTCGCCCACGCGGGTGTTGGCGATGCGCACCACTTCCGACGCCGCTTGCGCGACAGCATTTTCATCGTCGCCGACGATGTCGCCGAACAGGGCCATCTTCGGCAGCACGCCCCGCTTCGACTTGGTGGCGTAACCGACGGCGCGCAGGTAGCGCTCGTCCAGGTGTTCCAGGCCCGCCAGGCGGATGGTCGTGTATTGCTCGCCTTTCGCCGGCAAGCCGTCGAGGTAATCCTTGATTTCCACGATCGACGGGATCGCGTCGCGCGCCTGGCCGAAGAACTCCAGGCAGACGGTGCGGGCGAACTTCGGCATCTTGTGCAGAATCCAGCGCGCCGACGTGATCAGGCCGTCGCAGCCTTCCTTCTGGATACCCGGCAAGCCGGCGAGGAATTTATCGGTGACGTCCTTGCCCAGGCCTTCCTTGCGGAACTTGCGGCCAGGAATTTCCAGGATTTCCGTCTTGAACGGCGCGTTCGGTTTCGTCGCGTCGCGCGTGCTCGGGTGACGCCATTCCAGCTGGAAACGTGCCAGTGCGATATCGTGGATCTTGCCCAGGTTATGGTCGAGGCGCGTGACGTCGAGCCAGTCGCCATTCGGGTCGACCATGCGCCACGAGGCCAGGTTGTCCAGCGCCGTGCCCCACAGCACGGCTTTCTTGCCGCCCGCATTCATGGCGACGTTGCCGCCGATGCAAGAGGCGTGCGCCGACGTCGGGTCGACGGCAAACACGAAACCGGCCTTTTCCGCCGCTTCCGACACTTTATTCGTGATCACGCCGGCGCCCGAATTGATGGTCGCGTATTCGTGCGTGAGGCCCGGCAAGACCGTCATTTCCACGGCGCCCAGGGTGATGAGTTTTTCCGTGTTGATGACGGCCGACATCGGCGTCAGGGGAATCGCGCCGCCCGTGTAGCCGGTGCCGCCGCCGCGCGGGATGATGGTCAGCCCCAGCTCGATGCAGCCCTTCACCAGGCCGGCCATTTCCTCTTCCGTGTCGGGCGTGAGCACGACGAACGGGTATTCCACGCGCCAGTCGGTGGCGTCCGTCACGTGCGACACGCGCGTCATGCCGTCGAAGCGCACATTATGCTTTTCCGTATAGCGTCCCAGTACCTTGACCGTGCGCTTGCGCAAGTCGTAGGTCTTGCGGAATTCGTCGCCAAAGTCGGCCACGGCCTTGCTGGCCGCTTTCAGCAGCAGCTCCACATTGGCGCTGCGCGCTTGCGCCACTTCGGGCGCTTCGCCGCTGGCGGCCACGTCGCCGCCGGCCGCGTCGATGGACAGGCGGCGCTTGTCGACTTCGGCCAGGCGGTGATGCAAGGCATCGATCAAGCCCTGGCGGCGCTTCGGATTGTCGAGCAAGTCATCCTGCAGGTAGGGATTGCGGCGCACGACCCAGATGTCGCCCAGCACCTCGTACAGCATGCGGGCCGAACGGCCCGTCTGGCGGGCGCCGCGCAGCTCGTCGAGCAGGCGCCAGGAGTCCTCCCCCAACAGGCGTATGACGATCTCGCGATCGGAAAACGACGTGTAGTTATACGGGATTTCGCGCAGGCGGCTTGCTGCGGGACCATTCGGCGTTTCTGCCAGTAAAGCTTGGATATGTGCGGGAGCGTTCATGGAGTGTGGTGACGATGTGGACTGGACCCTAAAGGCCCATTTTATCTTATTGCGCCGCACCATGCGGGAACAGCCTTATGCCGCCCAAGGTTTAAGCACCGCATCCGTCACCATAGCAAATACGGAAAAGCCCTATTTTGCATGAATAAAAAACCAGTGCTGATCATTTTTTGACGCAAAAATGCCAAGAATCAGAGTCTGCTGCAAACTATCGAACTGCCCAAAAATGGGGCAAAACGGCGTTGCATTACGCCCCGTTTGCGCCCACTTTACGCCAGCATTTGTCCAATCCGGTGCCATACGCCATCGGGCACATACAGCAGCAAGCCCGTCATGGTCAGGTAGCGCGCGCACTTGCCGACGGCCATGTAGGCCACGCTGGGCCAGAACGGCAGCTTGAGCCAGCCGGCCAGGGTGCACAGCGGGTCGCCCACGATGGGCAGCCAGGCCAGCAGCATGGTCTTGGCGCCATAGCGGGCCAGCCAGCGGAACCAGCGCGTATCGCGTTCCTTGGCAAACGCCTGCTTGGCCCGGTAGCCCATCCAGTAGTCGACGACGCCGCCCAGGGTGTTGCCCAGGGTGGCGACGCCGATGGTGGCCCAGAACAGCGCGGGGTTGGCCTTGATGACGGCAAACACGGCCGGTTCCGAGCCGAGCGGCAAGAGGGTGGCGGAAATAAAGCTGATCAGAAAGACCGATGTCAGCCCGACTTCCGGTGCTGCGATCAGCTGCAGCAGCCAGGCGATTGCGGATTCGATCATGGAACACTTCGCGATGCAGTAAGGCTCTCCATTATAATGAAGAGCAGCTTGCGCGCCGCACAATCCGCGCCGGCCGGCAAAGGCCTACCCGCCCGCAGTTCCACAGAGCATTATTGTCGCCAGGCTATCCGCCGCGGCGCCGCCGCTATCGCCCGACACGCTCCAGACCCTTTCTGGCCCAGAATCACTTGCTTGCAGACTATGAACATCGACTACCTCAAGAAAATCCTGACCGCCCGCGTCTATGACGTCGCTACCGAAACGCCGCTGGAACTGGCCCCTGCCCTGTCGCAGCGCCTGAACAACCAGATTTACTTCAAGCGCGAAGACATGCAAAGCGTGTTCAGTTTCAAGATTCGTGGCGCCTACAACAAGATGTCCAAGCTCAGCGAAGCGGACCGCAAACGGGGCGTGATTTGCGCCTCGGCGGGCAACCACGCCCAGGGCGTAGCCCTGTCGGCCGCGCGCATGGGTTGCCGCGCCGTCATCGTCATGCCGACCACCACGCCGCTGGTGAAGGTCGAGGCGGTCAAGGGACGCGGCGGCGTGCACGTGGAAGTGGTGCTGCACGGCGAGTCGTACACGGATGCCTACAACCATGCGCTGACCCTGGAAAAAGAACAGAAGCTGACCTTCGTGCACCCGTTCGACGATCCGGACGTGATCGCCGGCCAGGGCACGATCGGCATGGAAATCCTGCGCCAGCACGCCGGCCCCATCCACGCCATCTTCGCGCCCATCGGCGGCGGCGGCTTGATCGCCGGCATTGCCGCCTACGTGAAACAGATTCGTCCCGACATCAAGATCATCGGCGTACAAAGCGTCGATTCGAACGCCATGGCCCGTTCGCTGAAAGCGGGCGAGCGCGTGACCCTGAACGACGTGGGCCTGTTTGCCGACGGCACGGCCGTGCGCCTGGCCGGCGAGGAAACCTTCCGCCTCGTGCAGGCGTATGTCGATGAAATCATCACCGTCGACACGGACGCCATCTGCGCCGCCATCAAGGATGTGTTTACGGATACGCGCAGCATCCTGGAGCCGTCCGGCGCGCTGGCCATCGCCGGCGCCAAGGCCTATGTGGAACGGGCCAGCCTGACCAAGCACCCCGTCAACAATGAAACCCTGGTCACCATCGCCAGCGGCGCGAACATGAATTTCGACCGTTTGCGCTTTGTCGCGGAACGGGCCGAACTGGGCGAATTCCGCGAAGCCGTGTTTGCCGTCACCATGCGCGAACAGCGGGGCAGTTTCAAACGTTTCTGCTCGCTCATCGGCGCGCGCAACGTGACGGAATTTAACTACCGCATCAGCGATGAAAAGGCCGCGCACGTGTTCGTCGGCATTCAAATTGCCGACCGACATGAATCAAGCGTGCTGGCGAAGACTTTCGAGGAACACGAATTCAAGACCCTGGACCTGACCCACGACGAGCTGGCCAAGTCGCACATCCGCCACCTGGTGGGCGGCAAGAGCCGGCTGGCGCAGGACGAGCTGCTGTACCGCTTCGAGTTCCCCGAGCGCCCGGGCGCCCTGATGCGCTTCCTCGACAGCATGGCGCCGAACTGGAATATTTCCCTATGCCACTACCGCAGCCAGGGCGGCGACGTGGGGCGCATCCTGATCGGCCTGCAGGTGCCGCCCGATGAAATGGGAGAATTCGCCCGCTTCCTCGATACCCTGGGCTACCGTTACTGGGATGAAAGCAGCAATCCCGTCTATAAGCTGTTCCTGGGGTAAGCATCACCTCCCGGCGGCGGCTACTCGCCGTCGGGAGAATTAGGCTACCATGCGTGCTTGACTGAATTCACGCCACACGACCATGACCACCACCAACGACCTCGCCGAACAATCCCCGCTGGGCAAAAGCTCCGCCTACCGCACCGATTACGCGCCGGAACTGCTGTTTCCCATTCCCCGCCAGGGCAAGCGCGACGAGCTGGAATTGCGCGGTACATTACCGTTCTTCGGCCTCGATATCTGGAATGCCTATGAGCTGTCGTGGCTGAACCAGCGCGGCAAGCCGCAAGTGGCCATTGCCAAGGTCAGCGCGCCGGCCGATTCGCCGAACATCATCGAATCGAAATCGTTCAAGCTCTACCTGAATTCGTTCAACCAGACCAGGCTGGACAGCCCAGATGCGCTGCTGGCCCTGCTCAAGCAGGACTTATCGAAGGGTTTCGGCGCGCCCGTGCAAGTGGAACTGACTTTGCAGGAAGATTTCGGCAAGCTGAAAATGGGCGAATTCGACGGCGTGCTGCTCGACCGCCTGGACCTGGAAATCACGCAATACACGCCCTCGCCGCTGCTCTTGAAGGCGGCGCTCGATGAAGCGCCGGTGGAAGAAAAACTCGTCTCACATCTGTTGAAATCGAATTGCCTGGTGACGGGCCAGCCCGACTGGGGCAGCGTGCAGATCGAGTATGCGGGACCGCAGATCGACCAGGAAAGCCTGTTGCGCTACCTGATCGGTTTCCGCGAGCACAATGAATTCCACGAGCAATGCGTGGAACGCATCTTTGTCGATATCTTGCGTCAGTGCAAGCCGCAAAAACTGTCCGTGTATGCGCGCTATACGCGCCGCGGCGGCCTCGATATCAATCCTTGGCGCAGCAACTTCAGCACGGGAGCGATGCCGGGCAATCTGCGCAACGCGCGCCAGTAACGCCAAACAACACCCCGCAACCATGCCAACAGGAATGTTGGCTGTGTTTTAAAACAACGTTGCAGTAGTGCTGCAGAGCATGTCAAAGACGCTGAAAAATCGGAAAATCGGCATTCGGCGGCGGAAAAACCGGCGCACTGCGTGTTTTTAATCAAGAAATAGCCGATACACGCCGATGTTATTTTTTTGCTAAAATGATGACCACGTGGGCTGTAGCGCCCACTGCGCCCGCAGCGGGCGTATACTGTTGAGAATTGGCGTTACAGGCCGCCGAAACAGGCCTATAATTCGGCTCGCAAGCCCTCTGCGCATTGCACCATTTCATTGAGTGTCATGACTAATCTTAGCAAAATATTATCCCTCGAAAACGTCCTGCTGGACCTGGAAGTCTCCAGTAAAAAGCGCGCCTTCGAGCAAGCCGGCCTGATCTTCGAAAACAATTACGGCATCGCCCGCTCTACCGTCTCGGACAATCTGTTTGCCCGCGAACGCCTGGGCTCGACCGGCCTGGGTCATGGCGTGGCCGTGCCGCATGGCAGGGTCAAGGGCAGCAAAACCTTGAAAGCGCCCCTGGGCGCCTTCGTGCGCCTGGCCGAGCCGATTCCATTCGAATCGCCCGATGGCAAGCCCGTCAATCTGCTGTTTTTCCTGCTGATTCCAGATCATGTCACCCAGCAACATCTGGAAATCCTGTCGGAAATCGCCGAAATGTTTTCCGATGACGCCTTCCGCACGGCCTTGGCCACGGATCCGGAACCGAAATCCGTGCATTCGCGCATCGTCAATTGGCAACCCAGTCTGCAAGCGACAGGTTAAACTTCAGGTATTCCTCCACTCCTGAAGAAGACTGCCATGTTGCAAACGCCGCTGACGATACAACGCCTGTACGACGATAATCGTGAAAGTCTGCAACTGGGCTGGTTCGCCGGCTTCCCCGGCGGCGAGCGCCTGATCTCGGGCGACGTCTCGTCGGCCGCCGACCAGGTGGGCCACTTGAACCTGATCCATCCGGGCCGCATCCAGGTCTTCGGCCACCAGGAAATCAATTATTACCAACGCCTGAAGGTCAACACGCGCACCCACGTGATCGGCGAACTGATCGCCGGCGGTCCGCCCGCGCTGATCATCGCGCAAGGGCTGGAAACGCCGCCCGACATCCTCGCCATCTGCGACGAACAAAACATTCCCCTGTTCTCCACCCCGCTGCCGGCCGCGCAAGTGATCGACTTCCTGCGCGTCTACCTGTCGAAAAAGTTGGCGCAGCGCATCATCATGCATGGCGTGTTCATGGACGTGCTGGGCGTGGGCGTGCTGATCACGGGCGACTCGGGCCTGGGCAAGAGCGAGCTGGGACTGGAACTGATCTCGCGCAGCCACGGCCTGGTGGCCGACGATGCCGTCGAATTCTCGCGCATCGCGCCCAACATGATCGAAGGCCGCTGCCCGCCCCTGCTGCAAAACCTGCTGGAAGTGCGGGGACTGGGCTTGCTCGATATCAAGGCCATCTTTGGCGAAACGGCCGTGCGCCGCAAGATGCGCCTGAAGCTGATCGTGCACCTGGTGCGCCGCAACGCGCTGGAAGAAGAAGTCGAGCGCCTGCCTTTCCTGTTCCCCACGGAAGACGTGCTGGGCTTGCCCGTACGCAAGGTGGTCATCCCCGTCGCCGCCGGCCGCAACATCGCCGTGCTGCTGGAGGCGGCCGTGCGCAATACGATTTTGCAACTGCGCGGCATCGATACCCTGCAGGAGTTCATGGAACGGCAGAGATTAGCAATGAGTGGTGACTAGTCTGCAATGGAGTTCGCCCTTGCAAGGGCGAACCGTTGCGCAGGCACGCAGCAGTGCTGCGTGAATTCCCTGCTTCACCAACGACTCGCCATGAGTGGCGACTAGCGTTGCAAGAAGCACGCCCTCTTTTGTTTAACCAATACTACAGTCCAAATTGCAATAATTTGTAAAGATAGTTGCCTTGGGAGCGGAGCGCCGGTCTTTATTGTATGATCGGGTTATGCATATCGTCCTTATCACCGGAATATCCGGCTCCGGTAAATCCGTCGCGCTCAATGTGCTGGAAGATACCGGTTACTATTGTGTCGACAACCTGCCACCGGCCTTGCTGCCCAGCCTGGCGCAGACCCTGCTCGACGAAGGTACACCGCAACTGGCCGTCGCCGTCGATGCGCGCAGCGCCGAGTCGCTGACCAGCCTGCCGCACAATGTGGCCCTGCTGCGCGACCAGGGGCACGACGTCAAGGTCATGTTCCTGACAGCCACCACGCATTCGCTGGTGGCCCGCTTCTCGGAAACGCGGCGCAGCCATCCGCTGTCGCATGAATTGCGTCCGAACCAGAATCCGGCCAGCCGCCGCACCCTGATCGAGTGCATTTCGGAAGAGCGCGAACGCCTGTCGACCATCGAACAGCTGGGCCATGTGATCGACACCTCGGAACTGAGCGCCAACAAGCTGCGTGCCTGGATCAAGGATATCGTCGCCTCCGAACGCGCGCCGCTGACCCTGTTCTTCGAATCGTTCGCCTTCAAGCTGGGCGTGCCGCTGGACGCCGATTTCGTCTTCGACGTGCGGGCCTTGCCGAACCCCTATTACGACCTGGCCTTGCGCCCCCTCGACGGACGCGACGCGCCCGTGATCGCCTTCCTCGACGCGCAGCCCAGCGCGCTGGAACTGCTGGCCGACATCCGCGCCTTCATCGAGAAATGGTTGCCGTCATTCAAGTCCGACAACCGCAGCTACCTGACGGTAGCCCTCGGCTGCACGGGCGGCCAGCACCGCTCCGTGTACATGGCGGAGCGGCTGGCGCAATATTTCGGCCCCAACGAGCGCGTGGTTCTACGCCACCGCGAGCGCAGCTAGTTAATCGAGGTGGCGCAGCGGATGCGCCGCAGCCGGCCAGACGGGCGTAAAGAAGTGAGCCACCATGGCCGAGTCGACTTCGTCCAGGCTGGCGGGGTTCCAGCGAGGGGCATTATCCTTGTCGACCACCAGCGCGCGCACGCCCTCGAGCACTTCGCCATGTTCGAAATTGTGGCGCACGACTGTGCGCTCCAGGCGCAGGCAATCGGCCACGCCCAGGTGGGCGCCCCGCTGCAGCAACTCCAGGGTCACCGACATCATCAAGGGCGAACGCAGGCGCATGGCCGCCAGCGCCTTGGCGGCGAACGCGCCGTCGTCCTGCGCCAGCGAAGCCATGATGGCCGCCACCGAACCGGCGCTGAAATGGCGGTCCAGCGCCGCGCGCGCCGTGGCCAGGGGAGATACCCCCGCCTCGGCCTGGAATGGCGCCGCCAGCGCCTTGATGGCCACAGGCAAGGCCTCGCCCGGCGTCGATTGAAACAGGTCCAGCAGCGCCCCCATCTGCGCTTCGGGCAGGTAGACATCGGCCAGGCCCGTGTACAGGGCGTCGGCCGCGTTGATCGTCAAGCCCGTCAAGCCCAGGTACAGGCCCAGCTGGCCGGCCAAGCGGGACAGGAAATAACTGCCGCCCACGTCCGGAAACAGGCCGATATTGACTTCCGGCATGGCCATGCGCGTGCGGCCCGTCACGATGCGCAAGCGGTTGCCTGGCCCGGCTTGCGCCACACCCATGCCGCCGCCCATCACCACGCCATCCATCACGGCGATATACGGTTTCGGGTAGAAATGAATTAAATGATTTAAAGCATATTCTTCCGTAAAGAAATCTTCCAGCAGGGCGCTGCCGCCTTGCGGCGTGGCCAGACCCGCATCGTAAAAGAAACGGATGTCGCCACCGGCGCACAGGGCCTTATCGCTGCTGGAGCGGATCACGACGGCGTCCACCTGCGGATCGTCGCGCCAGGCCAGCAGGGCCGCGCTCAGGGCGCGCACCATCTCCAGCGACAGGGAATTCAAGGCTTTCGGACGGTCGAGCACGATGTGCCCGGTGCGGTTGCGGATGGAAGTCTGGACGAAGTCGCTCATGGCAGGCTAGAAAGAAGTGAAAGTGCGAATATTCTAATACCTGCGCGGGGAACATTGCGTTCCGCTGGGCGCAAAAAAGGGCGCAATGTGCGCCCTTAGTTGATCACAACTGCTGGAAGCGGGTGGCCTTAGACGGCGACGACGGCTTCTTCCTCGGAGTTGTCTGGCAGATGCTTGATCGCCTCTTTACCGTGCCCTTGCACTTTGGTTTTGTATTTCATCACTTGCCTATCGAGCTTGTCGATCAGGGTATCGATCGCGGCGTACAGGTCGTGCGCCAAGCTTTCCACATAGACAGTCTTGCCGCTCAAACGCAGGTTGACTTCAGCCTTTTGACGTTTTTCTTTCTCTTTGAGGTTATCCACGGTCAGAATCACGGCGATATCGATGACTTGATCGAAATGACGTTTCACGCGCTCCAGCTTCGTTTGTACGTATTCACGGATGGCTGGTGTCACTTCGAGATGATGTCCGCTGATGGTGAGATTCATACACACTCCTAAAGATGATCGGGTTCGTGCGGTCCATCCTATCCGGCCCGCAGAGGAACCGAAAAAAACTTACAAACACTTACGCAGGCTCACTGGCGGAATTTTTAATGCTTCCCGGTATTTGGCAACAGTACGTCGCGCAATCACCATGCCTTGTTCCCCCAGCATGTCCGCAATCTTACTGTCGGATAAAGGATTTTTAGGGTCTTCTGCTCCTGTCAGTTGCACGATCAATGCCCGTATCGCCGTCGATGACGCTTCGCCCCCCGCTTCGGTGGCGACGTGGCTACCAAAGAAATATTTCAACTCGAACATGCCGTGCGGGGTCAGCATGTACTTTTGAGTTGTTACCCGCGAGATAGTACTCTCGTGTAAACCCAGTGTATCAGCTATTTCACGGAGCACAAGGGGGCGCATGGCAACGGCCCCATGCGAGAAAAAGTTCTTTTGTCTTTCTACTATCGCCTGCGCCACACGCAGGATCGTGTCGAAGCGCTGGCGCATATTCTTGATCAGCCACTTGGCTTCCTGCAACTGTGCGCCCATGGCGCCCTCCCCCTTGCCCTGCTTGAGCAAGTTGGCGTACATGGCGTTGACGCGCAGGCGCGGCATGACGTCGTTGTTCAGGGTGACTTGCCAGCCATTGCGCGCGCGCTTGACGACGACGTCGGGCACCACGTAATCGGAGACGTCCGAGGCGAACACGGCGCCCGGATGCGGATTGCACTGGCGAATCACCGTCTGCGCTTCGCGCAAGTCTTCATCGTCGCAATCGAGGGCTTTTTTCAGCTTGTTGAAATCGCGCTGGGCAAACCAGGCCAGGTGCTTTTCCACGATCACGAGGGCCATGCGCCGCGTCACCATGGCGATGTGCGGCAAGCGCTTGATTTGCAGGGCCAGGCATTCGGACGCGTTGCGCGCGCCCACGCCCGGCGGATCGAAACTTTGCAGCAGCGACAAGGCCGTGCGCATCTCGTCGGCGTCGATTTCCAGCTCTTCCGGCAGGCGCGCCAGGATGTCGTCGAGCGACTCTTCCAGGTAGCCATTGTCGTCGAGCGCGTCGATGATCAGCTCGACCAGCGCGCGGTCGCGCAATTCGAGCACCGTCACGCGCATCTGCTCCATCAGGTGTTCGCGCAGCGTGCAGTGATGAGCCTCCAATTGCGGACGCGAATCTTCGTCGTCGGGCGCCTTGCCCCGGCTCGCCTCGCTCCAGTCGCTGTCGCCGCCATCCGCGGCGGCCGGGCTGTCGCCACCCTCGCCGTCAAACGCTTCCGCTTCGGCCGGCGCTGCGGGCGCCTCCTGGCCTGGTGGCTGGGGCGGCCCTTCGGCCGGTGCGGCCGTGGAGCTCAAGGCCCCGTCGGACAGCAGGCGCAGCGAACGGTCGAGCGGATCGTCGAGGCGTTCGAGCAAGGGATTGTCCGTCAGCAATTGCTCTAATTCCTGGTGCAATTCCAGGGTAGACAATTGCAACAGGCGTATCGATTGCTGCAACTGCGGCGTCAGTGCCAGGTGCTGCGAAGTGCGCAGCTGCAATGATTGTTTCATTGGCTTACATGCGGAAGTGTTCGCCCAGATAGACCCGGCGTACCGACTCGTTCGCGATGATGTCGTCGGGGCGTCCCGACGCCAGCACCGAGCCCTGGTTAATGATGTAGGCACGGTCGCAAATACCCAGCGTCTCGCGCACATTATGATCGGTAATCAGCACGCCGATATTGCGCTCCTTCAAGAAACGCACGATGCGCTGGATCTCGATCACGGCGATCGGATCGACGCCGGCGAACGGCTCGTCGAGCAGCACGAAACGAGGATCGGTGGCCAGCGCGCGGGCGATTTCCACGCGGCGGCGTTCGCCACCGGACAGGGACAGCGCCTGGTTCTCGCGCAGCTTTTCAATCTGCAAGTCGGCCAGCAATTTATCCAGCCGTTCCTCGATCTCGGCCTTCGTCAGCGGACGGCCTTCGACGGTCTGGATTTCCAGCACGGCGCGGATATTGTCTTCCACCGTCAGCTTGCGGAAGACGGACGCTTCCTGCGGCAGGTAGGACAGGCCCATCTGCGCACGGCGGTGGATCGGCAGGCTGGAGATATCCACGCCGCTGATATCGATGCTGCCGCCATCGGACGGCACCAGGCCGACGATCATGTAGAACGAGGTGGTCTTGCCGGCGCCGTTCGGGCCCAGCAAGCCGACCACTTCGCCGCATTCGACTTGCAGCGAAACATCATGCACGACTTGCCGCTTGCCATAGGTTTTTTGCAGCCCGCGAACGATCAGGGTGCTGCCGCAACGTGTATTTTCCATTATTTCTTTCCTGGCGCGGGCGTGGCCGGCGCTTTCTCCGCTGCCGGCGCCTTGGTCTTCGGCTGGATCACCATGCGCACGCTGCCGCCATCCGCAGTGCTGGTGCCGCTGTTGGAATTTTCCATCGCAAATTCTTCCTTGCGGCTGTCATACGAGATGAAGGCGCCGTTGGCCACATCGGTGACTTTCGCGCCTTCCAGGCGCGTCAGCTTGGCTCTGGAAAACAGTTTCACCACTTCCGTCTTGTTGTCGTATTCCACGCGCTCCGCTTCGCCTTCGACCCACAGGTCGCCCGCGCCATCGCGCTTCTGGCGGAAGGTCGCGAGCTTGCCGGGATCGGCCCAGAAGGTGATGAACTGGTAGCCTTGCGGATCTTCCGTGATCAGGGCCCGGCCCGCCTTCATGGTCAGGGTACCCTTGACCAGCACGACGTCACCCGTCAGGGTGCGCACCTGCTTGATGTCATCGACGTGGCCGCTGCGTGCCGTGATGACGGCTTCCTTCTCGGAATCGGCCTTCTCGGCATGCGCCACGCCCATGATGGCCAGCGAAAATACGGTCAACAGCAAGATGTTCTTCATAATATGGTTTCCTTGTTTCATTCTGTCATTTTGCCGCCGCGGCCGGGCGCGGTTTCGGCGGGAGGACCATGCGCAGCGCATTCTGCACTTCCACGACGCCGGTGGCGTTATTCGCCTTCATGCCGACGCCATTGATGCGCGAGGCGCCCGTCAGGATATCGACAGGCACATCCGTTTCCATTCTTTCCTCGTCCGGAAACACCGTCAGCGCTTCCGTCTTGACCGTCAGGTTCTGCGCCTTCGGACTGGCCACGCGGTCGATCACGACCTTGCGGTGCAGTTGCAGCCGGGTATTATCCTGGTCGATATGCGCCAGTTCCGCATTCATGTTCATCGGCGGCATGCCTGGCGTGAGCTTGCGCACGAAGGGCTGGTCGATATCGGACGAGTCGTCCAGCGGATAATGCGTGAGCTTGGTGCCCGACACGATATAGCTGGGCTTGCCCGTCAAATCCATGCGCACCAGGCTGAAATTGGTGATGAAATAGTCGGGCTCATCCAGATGCTTGCTGGCAGTGATGTCCTGGCCATTCTTGTTCATCACCTCGAGCAGCCAAAAGCTGCCCAGCGCGACGACAACCGCGCCCAGCACGGTAAAAATCATGCGCCAGCGATGGGCGCCTCCTGGCTTACGCATAGGGCTTCACTCTTTCAAAGGTCACTGGCGAGGCGGCGCGCCTCACTCCAGGAACGGCGCCATGACGCGCGCATAGTTGTCCTGGGCGCGCAGCAGGAATTCGCAGATCTCGCGCACCGCGCCGCGACCGCCGCCTGCCTGCGTCACATGGTGCGCCAGGCCCTGCGCCTCCGGACGCCCGCCCGGCACGCTGACGGCAAAGCCCACGCGTTTCAGGATGGGCGCGTCGATGACGTCGTCGCCGATATAGCCGCATTGCTCTTCCGTCAAGCCCGTCAGCGCCAGCAATTCGCGAAACGGCGTCAGCTTGTCGTGGCCGCCCTGGTGCACATGGGTAATGCCCAGGTCTTGCGCGCGGCGCGCCGTGATGGCCGAGCGGCGCGCGCTGATGATGGCCGTCTGCACGCCCGATTCCTGCAGCAGCTTGATGCCCAGGCCATCATACACATTAAACGTTTTCATCATCTCGCCGTCCGGGCCGAAATGCAGGCTGCCGTCGGTGAGCACGCCATCGACGTCAAAGATCATCAGTTTGACCTTGGCCGCCCGCGCCAGGTTGTCCGCTACGCTGTCCATCAGATCACCTTCGCTTGCGTCAGATCATGGATATGCAGCGCGCCCACCAGCTTGCCGTCGGCATCGACGACCAGCATCTGGTTGATGCGGAACTGCTCCATCACGGCCACGGCGTCGACGGCCAGGCGTTCGGGCGCGATACTGCGCGGCTGCGCATGCATGACGTCGCGGATCGCCACTTGCGTGAAATCCTGCACGCGCTCGAACATGCGGCGCAGATCGCCATCCGTAAACACGCCCACGGGACGGTTGTCCGCGTCGACGACGGCCGTCATGCCCATGCCTTTCTTCGTCATTTCCTCCAGCGCCTGCAGCAAGGAAGCGTCCACGGGCACCTTGGGTACGCGTTCGCCGCTGCGCATGACGTCATGCACGTGCGTGAGCAAACGGCGACCCAGGGCGCCGCCCGGATGTGAGCGGGCGAAATCTTCTTCCTTGAAGCCGCGCAAGTCGAGCAAGGCCACGGCGATCGCGTCGCCCAGGGCCAGGGTGACGGTGGTGCTGGCCGTCGGCGCCAGGTTCAGCGGACAGGCTTCTTTCTCAACAGAAATATCCAGGTGCACGTCGGCCAATTGCGCCAGGCTCGAATTGGGCTTGCCCGTCATGGAAATCAGCACGCCGCCCATGCGCTTGACGACGGGCATGATGGCCATCAATTCCGACGATTCGCCGGAGTACGATATTGCAATAAAAGCATCGTCCGAGGTGACCATGCCCAAGTCGCCATGGGCCGCTTCGGCCGGATGCACGAACAGGGCCGGCGTGCCGGTGGAAGCGAGGGTGGCGGCAATCTTGCGCGCGATGTGACCGGATTTGCCGATGCCGGAGACGACGACACGTCCCTTGCATTGCAGCAACATCGCCACGGCGCGGCCCACGCTGTCGTCCGTGGCCAGGCGCGCATGCAGCGCAACGATGGCGTCGGACTCGATCTGCAAGGTGGTGCGGGCCAGCGCGACAGCGCGCTCGGTCGTCGCTTGCATGTCAATTCGATCAAAAGCTTTCAGCATTGTTTTTTCATGGGTTACACTCATGCCCAAAGTATAAACGAATTAGGAAAGCAAAAAACTTGCCAGTCACAACAAACAACGATTTCCATTGACCGTACCGGGCAACCCATGTTTTCCTCGCTTGAACTGACCCTGATGTTACTCGGCAGCGCCGTGCTGGGCGTGGTCGCTTTCAGAATGTTGCATTTGCCGCCCATGCTGGGCTACCTGGCCGTCGGCATCGTCATCGGCCCCCACGCGCTGGGCCTGGCGGCGGAAAACGAGGCTAGCCACACCTTGGCCGAGTTCGGCGTCGTCTTCCTGATGTTTTCCATCGGGCTCGAATTTTCTCTTCCCAAATTCCTCGCCATGCGGCGCATCGTCTTCGGCCTCGGCATGGCGCAGGTGGTCACCACCATCATCGCCACCGTCGTCTTCGGCTGGTTTGTCGCCCGTTACCTGTCCGCCTACATCCACCTGAGCTGGCAAGCCGCCTTCGCCCTGGGCGGCGCGCTGGCCATGTCGTCGACGGCCATCGTCTCGAAAATGCTCACGGAGCGGCTGGAACTGGAAAGCGAACACGGCCGCAAGATCATCGGTATCCTGCTGTTCCAGGACCTGGCCGTCGTGCCCCTGCTGATCCTGATTCCCGCCCTCACCCGCGATTCGGACAACCTGGCCGAAACCCTGGCCTGGGCCGGCGGCAAGGCCCTCGTCGTGCTCATTTTGCTGCTGTTCATCGGCCAGAAGATGGTGCGCGGCTGGCTGACCATCGTCGCCAAGCGCCGCTCGCAAGAGTTGTTCATGCTCAACCTGCTGCTGATTACCCTGGGGGCGGCGTGGATCACGGAACGGGCAGGCTTGTCGCTGGCCCTGGGGGCCTTTGTTGCCGGCATGCTCATTTCCGAGACGGAATTCAAGCACCAGGTGGAAGAGGATATCAAGCCTTTCCGCGACGTGCTGCTGGGCCTATTCTTCATCACCGTCGGCATGCTGCTCAATATCCGCGTGGTGCTCGACAACTGGTGGCTCGTGCTGCTCTTGCTGTGCGGCCCCGTGCTGCTGAAATTCGCCCTGATCGCGGGCCTGGCCCGGCTGTTCGGCTCCAGCAACGGCGTGGCCTTGCGCACGGGGCTGGGCCTGGCGCAGGCGGGCGAATTCGGCTTCGTGCTGCTGAACCTGGCCGGCGGCATCAAGCTGATGGACCCGTTCGTCGTGCAGGTGGTGCTGGCGTCGATGGTGCTGTCGATGCTGGTGGCGCCCTTCCTCATCGCCAAGTCCGACGCCATCGTCATGAAACTGGCGGCCAACGACTGGATGATGCAATCCTTGGCGTTGACGAAGATCGCCACGCGCACCATGGCGTCGCAGAAACACGTGCTGATTGCCGGCTTCGGACGCAGCGGGCAAAGCCTGGCCACCCTGCTGGCGGAAGAAAAGATCGAATACCACGCGCTGGACCTGGACCCGGAACGGGTGCAGGAAGCGCAGCTGGCCGGCGCCCACGTGTCGTATGGCGACGCGGGCCGGCGCGAAAGCCTGGTGGCGGCCGGTATCTACCGGGCCAGCGCCGTGGTGATCACGTATGCCAACACGCCTTCGGCACTGAAATTATTGCATTTACTCAACGAAATGGCGCCCACCTTGCCCGTCATCGTGCGCAGCCACGACGATACCGACCTCGACCAGCTGAAGAAGGCAGGCGCGGCCGAAGTGGTGCCGGAATTGATGGAAGGCAGCCTGATGCTCGCTTCGCACGCGCTGATCATGATGGGCGTGCCCCTGCGCCGCGTGGTTCACCGGGTGCAGGCCGCGCGCGAGGAGCGTTATGCCTCGCTGCGCGGCTATTTCCACGGTTCCAGCGACGCGGGCGACGATGCCGAGCTGGAACGCCTGCATACGGTCACCGTCAGCGACGGTGCGCATTGCGTGGACTTGCCCTTGAGTGCGATCGACGTGGCCGGCTGCGGCGCGTTTGTCACAGCCATCCGCCGCGGCCGCGGCCGCCTCGACGTCACCCCCGAGACGCAGCTGGCCAGCGGCGACGTGGTGGTGCTGCGCGGCACGGCCGACGCCGTGGCCAAGGCGGAAACATTGCTATTGAAATAATTAGCTAGGTTGTGCCTGCCAGCTGATGACCTTGTTGCGGCCATCGGCCTTGGCCTGGTACAGGGCCTGGTCGGCGTGCGCCACCAGCTGCTGCGCCACCGTTTCGATCGGCAGCAGCGCCGCGTCCGCTTCCAGGCTGGCCACGCCGATCGAGACGCTGACCCACGCTTGCGCGCTGCCCGGCAAGTCGAACATGGTGCCGGCGATGCTGGCGCGGATGCGTTCGGCAACGAACGTCGCACTGTCGAGGTCGGCGTCGATCAGCAGCACGACGAATTCCTCGCCGCCGAAGCGGCCCAGCGCATCGGAGCGGCGCAATTCCGTGCGGATGCGCGTGGCCACTTCGCGCAGCACTTCATCGCCGCCCTGGTGGCCATAGGTGTCATTGACCAGCTTGAAATGGTCGATATCGATATACATGCATGAAATGCAATAATTCTGGCGCCGCGCGCGGGCGATTTCTTCCAGCAGCCGGCGGTCGATATAACGGCGGTTGTAGACGCCCGTCAAGGAATCGGTCAAGCCGATGTATTTCAGCATTTCATTGCTGATCACGTTTTCCAGGCAAATGGCGATGATGGAAGCCATGTGCTTGATGAAATCCGTGCCCAGCACGGGCGTAAAGCGCGTCACGTCGCTGCTGGCCAGGTTCAGGCTGCCAATCAGGCGCTTGTTGCGCAGCAAGGGCACCAGCGCCACGCTGCGCAGGGGCGAGTCGATGCCCGGGAAACGCGGGCCATGCACGGCGGCATCGAAGGCGCCCAGCAGCGGCAGCGGCGGCAAGGCCGCTTCGCCTTCGGCCACGGGCGCCGACGGGGCAAAACCCAGCTCCGCCACGGCATGCACGAACAGCAACTGCGGGAAGGCGCTGAAATCGACGCCCAGCTTTTCCATCACCAGCACGATATCGTCATCCTCGTCGAGCAGGCTCAAAGTGACGCCGTCGAGGTCGGAAATCACGGGCAAGGTGCGGAAAATGGTGCCGATCAGTTCGGGAAACGTGGACGCGCCGACGATTTCCAGGTCGAACGCCTGGTGGCGGCACATGATGTCGTGGTTGCGCTCGACCTGTTCCAACAGGAAAGCCATGCGCGCCCGCAAGGCCTGGTTTTCGGCTTCGAGGCTGGCAATGCGCGGGTCCGGCGGTATTGCTTGATTCATAGAAACCTTAAACCCTTCTGTGCGGGCGCCATGCTTAAAATGCCAGTTCGAAACCGATGTCCTGCCCCACTACGATACGCTCATCGCCGCCTTCGGTAACGATGGCGTTCATGCCGAAGCAGATGGCGCCGTCAAGCTCGGGCTTGGCGCGGTAGCCATGCATGACGTCGAGCGGGTCCGGTCCGGGCACACCCGTGGCCTGGTCCACCGACGGAATCGGGCAGCGCGAGCACGGCTTGACGGGTTTTAACACGGTCGCGCCGAATTGCAGGAAGTCGGCGTAGTCTTCCTCGAAGGCGCCGATATCGCCGATGACGAGATTGGGACGGAAACGGTTCATCGGCAAGGCCTCGCGGCCGGCGGCGCGCAGCTTGTCATTGACGTCGGCTAGCGAGGCGCTGCCGGCGATCAGCACCGGATAGCCATCGGCAAACATGGTCGAGGCGGCCACGCCATCCGTCCACTTCGTGCTAGTGGCGCGCACCACGTCCGGGTGAAAGCGCACCAGGCGGCACGGCACGCCGACGGCGTTGGTAAACCAGGTGGCCGTGACGTCGTCGCAATCGTAGGCGCGCACAGTATCGTCCCACACTTGCACGTCCAGCATGGGCGCCAGTTGCGGATGCGGCAAGCCCAGCTCGATTTCCAGCCGCAACATGCCCGGCGCGCGTAATTCCAGGGTGGTGGCCTTGATGGACGGCACGATCAGCGCCATGCGCGGATGTTCGCGCTGCGTCAGGAAGCGGCCGTGCTCGTCCACCACCATCCATTCACGGTCGAACACGTGCTCGCTCATCAGCCCTGAGCGCGTCAGGACCGCCTCGCGCAAATGGATGCCGGCGCACGATTTGATCGGATACAGGATGATGTCGGACAGGATAGCCATGGACAGGGGAGAAGGAACAGTGTTGCTGCTTCAGCCAGGAAGTTATTCAAAAACGAAGTATGGCAGCAAAGCGGGCAAGCGTAAATCCGCCAAGCCCAGCCGCAGTGGCCGGGCCGGCGTGACGGCGATCAATACGTGTAGAAAATACGCTGGATTTCTTGCGTACTATTGGTTTTGGTCAAGGCCAGCATCAGCAGGATGCGGGCTTTTTGCGGGTTCAGGGTATCGGATACGACACTGTCGAGTTCATCGTCGTTGGCTTCGCCATTGCGCGCCACGATGCCCTGGCCAACGCGGCTCGAACGCACGATCAGCACGCCCTTCTGGCGCGCTTCCACCAGGGCCGGCTTCATTTGCGCGGCCACGCTGCCGTCGCCCACGCCCGCGTGGATGATGCCCTTGGCGCCGGCGGCGATGAAGGCGTCCATGCCGACGCGGTTCATGTTGGCGTAGCCGTAGACGATGTCCACTTGCGGCAAGGCATCGAGCTTGCTGATGTCAAATTCCGACTCCAGCGTGTGCTTGCGCGTCGACTGGCGGTAGAAAAAGGCCTTGCTGCCCTGGATGTAGCCGAGCATGCCCAGTTCCGGCGACTTGAAGGTGTCGGTGGTCGAGGTGTTGGTTTTGGTCACTTCGCGCGCGGCGTTGATCTGGTCGTTCAAGGCCACCAAGACGCCCTTGCCCACGGCTTCCTTGCTGCCCGCCAGCATCACGGCGTTGTACAGGTTGATGGGGCCGTCAGCCGAGATGGCCGTCGACGGACGCATGGCGCCCACCACCACCACCGGTTTATGGCTCTTCACGGTCAGATTCAGGAAATACGCCGTTTCCTCGATGGTGTCGGTGCCGTGCGTGACGACCACGCCATCGACATCGCTCGAGGCCAGCAGCACGTTGATGCGCTTGGCCAGGGCCAGCCAGTGGCTATTGCCCATGCTTTCGCTGGCGATCTGGAACACTTGCTCGCCTTTCACGTTCGCCACTTTTTTCAATTCCGGCACGGCCGCGATCAGGCGCTCGACACCCACGGTGGCCGAGGTGTAGCCGACGGTGGTGGTGCTGTCGGCGCCGCTGCCGGCGATGGTGCCGCCCGTGGCCAGGATCACCACATTCGGCAATTTGACGGCCGCCTGCTGCGCGCGCGCGGGGGAAGCGGCGATAAAGCCCATCAGCATGGTAGCCAGCATCAGCTGTGCACAAGAATGGAATTTGCGTGAAAACATGGTGCTCCCGTGAGGTGTACTGTCAAAAATAACAAAGTCGTGTGCAAATTATATGTCATCCATGCCGGGGCAAATCCCGAATTCATGCGTATCGCGCAAACGTGCGCGCCTTCCCTTGCGCTACAGTGGCGCCATGTCCACACTGCCGCCCATCCGGTCTTGCCTCCTGCTGCCGCTCGTCTTGATGGCGCTCAATGCCTGCGCCACGCAAATCGAACTGCGCACGGCGGCGCAACAGGAACAATGGGGGCGAGAAGCGGCCAGCCAGGGCGACTGGACACAAGCCATGCGCAACTACGCGGACGCCGTCGGGAATGTCGAACTGGGCCACGGCGATCTCGCTTGGCAAGCACGGCTGCACCACCAGGCGGGACGCGCCGCCAGCGGGGCCTGCCGCTACGATGCGGCCGAATTTCATTTCCGCCAGGCCATCGCGCTGGCGAAACGCAGCAAACAATCGAGCGCCCTCGGCTACAAGGCGCTGATCGATCTGTATGAACGCCAGGGCAAGGCGGCGGAAGCCTTGGCCGTGCGCAATGAACTGGAGTTTCATCAATCGTGGGCACTGGGCGCCTTTGCCGACCTGGAATCGCTGCCGGCGGGCAAACCTTGCGGAGTTGCTCGATGAATATCGCACGCCCCTTGCTGGCCGCCTCCAGCCTCCTCGCCGCCATGGCGCCGGCGCGCGCCGTCGAAGCACCGCTGCCCTTATGGGAAGCGGGCGTGTTTGGCGGCACGGCCGTCACGCCCGCCTATCCGGGCGCCAGCGAACGCTCGACGCGCAGCCTGGCCCTGCCCTATCTGATTTATCGTGGGAAAGTCTTGCGCGCCGACCGCTCCGGCGTGGGTGCGCGCCTGTTCAATACGGAGCGATTCGATTTCGACATCGGTTTTGCCCTGTCCCTGCCGGCCAGGTCCAGCGACGTGCCGGCCCGGCGCGGCATGCCGGACCTGGGTACCCTGGTGGAATTTGGCCCGCGCCTGAAAATCAGGCTGGCCGAGCCGACGCAGCACAGCCGCCTGGGGCTGGAGCTGCCCTTGCGCGCCGTCATCGAAGCGCGCGGCGGCCTGCGCCGCCAAGGCACCACCTTCGAGCCGCGCCTCGTCTTCGCGCTGCAAGACGGGCAGCAGGCATGGCATGTGGATGCCAGCCTGGGCGCCGTGCTGGGCAATGCCGCCATCAACGATTACTTGTATGGCGTCAGTCCCGCGTTTGCCACCGGCCAGCGCCCCGCGTATGCGGCAAAAAGCGGGCTGATGCTCACGCGGCTGGGCCTGGGCGGTTCGTACCGGCTACACCCGGACTGGCGCGCCTTTGCCTTTGTACGCTACGACACTTACACAGGCGCCGCCAACCGCGCCAGTCCCCTGCTGCGCCAGAACAGCGGCACCTCGGCCGGCATCGGCCTGATGTGGACGTGGCAACGTTCCAGCAGCCTGGCGCGTGGCCCGGACGACTAGCGGCTAGACGGCTTAAAACTCCGTCGTGGCCGACAGCATGACCGTGCGCGGCGCACCCAGGCCCAGGCTGGTCCATTGCGGCAGCGCCCAGTACGCCCTGTTGCCGACGTTCGTCACGCTGGCGCGCACGGTCAGGGGCCGACCCGCCGCCTTCGTCGCATAGCGGGCGCCCAGGTCAAACACGGTGCGGCCCGGCACGGACATCGAATTGTCGGCATTGATGTATTGCTTCGATGCCGCCGTCGCGTTCGCCGTCAGGGTCACGCCAGGGATGGCGGGCGTATCCCACTCGACGCCCAGCTTGGCTTGCAGCTTGGGCACGCCCGTCGCCTGCTTGCCCTGGTTGGCGCCGCCCATGGTCTTGCTCAAGACCGGGTCGACATACGCCACGCCGCCCATCAGGCGCACGTCGCGCAGGGGCGAGCCGAAGAAGCCCCAGTCGATGCCGCGGTTGCGTTGTTCTCCGCCAAAGGAAAAGATATTGCTGACGGGATCGACATAGCTGCTGGGCCGCTTGATTTCATACACGCTGACCGTATGCGCGAACTCGCCCAGGTCGACCTTGACGCCAAGCTCCGCCTGCTTCGATTTGTACGGCGCAAAGACCTCGCCCGAGTTGGCGGCCGTCAACGGCGCCGTGGCGCCCTGGCTCAAGCCTTCGATGTAGTTGCCGTACAGGGAGACCGTTTTGCTCGCCTTGACCAGCAGGGCGACGGCGGGCGTGGTGGCGCTTTCGTCATAGCGCGAGGTGCGCGCGCCCGTCTTGATGTTGAAGTTATCGCTGAGCACTTCCTGGCGGCGCAAGCCCACCGTCAGCTGCACGGTGTCTTGCGCAAAGGAAAGTGTATCGACCAGGCCAAAGCTGGCCAGGCGCAGTTCCGCCTTGGAAATTTGCGGCGCATCGAAGCGCGTCGCCGGGCCCCAGACGGGATTGTAGATATTCGTGATCCAGTCTTTCGCCAGGGTATTGCGGCGGCCGTACTGCTTGTCCGTGTGGTGATAATACGTGGCGTTGACGGCCCATTGATGGCCGATGTCACCCGTGCGCAACTTGCCCCGCAAACCCGCCTCGGCCGACTGTTTTTCCACGTCGAAGCCCAGGTCGGCGACGTTGGTGCGGTAATCGCCGGCCGTGTTGAATACCTGGATCAGATACGCGCCCGTCGACTGGTAGTCGGCCCGGCTGGCGCCCACGGCCGCGTACGCCATCACTTGCGCGTTCAAGTCCAGTTCGCCGCGCAGCATGGCGCCCTTGTCCTTGGTGTCGTAAAACGCCCAGCTGGGATTGAGCAGGGTTTCCGCTTTCGGCGGACGCGGCACGGGCAAGCCGGGGGCCAGGTTGACGCCCCGGTTCAAGCCGTCGGCGCGGTCCTCGCTGTGATACAGATCGGCGGACAGGCGCGCGCCATTGCCACGCCAGTCCAGGCCGACCGAGACGAGCCGGGTCTTCTTTTTCTGGTGGTCGATGGCGCCGTCGCCGTCGCGGTAGACGCCGTTGACCCGGATGCCGAATTGCTGATTCTCGCCAAAACGTTGACCCAGATCAATATGCCCTCCCCATTGCGAATCCGACATGTACGACGCCGTCACGCGCGCCAGCGGCGCATCGCCCGCGCGCTTGGGCACGAGGTTGATGCTGCCGCCCACGGAACCGCCCGGTGGCATGCCGTTGAGCAAGGCCGATGGCCCCTTCAGCACCTCGATACGCTCGAACATTTCAGGCGACGTACGGTAATAGGGAGAGATGCCGTACAGTCCGCCAAACGCGACATCGCCGATATTCGAGCTGAAGCCCCGTATCGAGTAATTCTCGCCGATGATGCCCGTCATGCCGCTGCTGAAGACCGTAGGGTCGGCGGCGGAAATCACGTCGGTGATGTCGCGCGCCTGCCGGTCTTCGATGAATTTATCCGTATAGCTGATGGTGTTGAACGGCGTTTCCATGAAATCCTTGTCGCCAAGAAATCCCACGCGGCCGCCGGACGCCACTTGTCCGCCTGCATAGGCATCCGTCACGCTGTTGCCCTTGCCCCACACCGTTACGGCCGGCATAGTGGCGGCGGCTTCGGCGGCGGCGCTGTGCGCCGGTTCGCGGCGCACCGTGTAGCTGCCATTGCCCTCGCGCACGGCTTGCAAGCCATGGCCGCGCAGCAATTCGTAAAAGCCTTCGGGCACGCTGTAGCTGCCGGACAGGCCGGCGCTGTTCTTGCCTTGCAGCAAGCTAGCCTCGACCGTCAATTCGACGCCCGCCTCGGCCGCGAAAGTGTTGAGCGCCAGGCCCAGCGTACCGGCCGGCACGCTGAACGCTTGCCGGGCCTGGCCCGCCCCCGCTTGCGCATAGGCTGGCGGGGCCGCCACGCCCAGCGCCCCCACGGTCAAGCCCGTGATGAGCGCCAGTTGCACGGCGGTGGCGATACGGCTCAGGTTCAAGGCGGGAAGATGGCGGGTTGCCATGCGTTGGGTCATAAAGTAAATCCTTTCAGAAGGGATGATTGCTTGTTCTCACCCTATCTCCCGAACGAAAAGGCAAAACCCTCAATGCAAATACGACTCATTACGAAAATAATTTATCTCACTGATAACCCTTGAGCACGTCGTCGATCACCCGCTTCAGAGACGTCACGCTGGCCGCCGTGATGTACCAGGCGTCCGCATCGACGAAGACCACGCGGCCGTTCTTCCAGGCATTCGTCTGGCGCAACAGCGGATTGGCCATCTGTTCGGCCGTCATGACGGGACGGTGTTCCATCACGGCCGTGCGGTCCACCACATAGATGATGTCGGGATTGGCTTGCTGGATGAATTCGCTGGAAATGGGCTGGCCATGCAAGCCCGCCTCGATGGCCGAGCTGGCAGGCTTCACGCCCAGCGCATCGAAAACAAAACCGTAGCGCGACCGCACGCCAAAGGAACTGAAGGCGCCGTTGTTATGCAGCACGATGAGCGCCTTCTCGGGACGCTCCTGCGTCACCTTGCGCGCATCCGCCACCTTCGCGTCGAGCTCCGCGGCTTTCCGGTTGGCAATGTCTTCCTTGCCAAAGATGCGTCCCAGTGTCAGCAAGTGTTGCTTGACCACCTCGATGTGCTTGCTCTCACTGTTCTGGTAATCCACGTCGAAATGCAAGGTGGGCGCGATCTGGCTCAGTTCCTTGTAATGGTTGGCCTGGATCGACGTCATCAGTATCAAATCGGGCTGGAGCGCGTGGATATGCTCGAGATTCGGCTGCACGATGGCGCCCAGGTCGCGGATGCCCTGGTCTTCCTTGTAGCGGGTGAGGAAATGCGGCACGTAATCCTTCACCATGCCGGCCACGGGCACGCCCAGCTGGTCGAGGAAATCGACTTCGTTCATGTCGAGCACGGCTACCCTCTGGGGACGCTGCTTGAGCACCGTCGTGCCCAGCTTGTGCTCGATGGTGATGGGCGCAAACGCCTGCGGTGGCGCGGAGGCGGCAGGCGATGGCGGCGTCGTGGCTGCCTTGTCGGTGCAGCCTTGTAGGGCGGCCATGGCGGCGAGCAGCACGGCCAGCGCGCGGCGGGATTTGTTCCAGATCATCTCAAGCTCCTGTGGGGGTAAAGTAATTGCAGACGCAGCCGCGCTCGTTGCGCACGATGTGAAAATCGATGTCGTACAGCGCGCGCAAGCGCTCTTCCGTCACGACCTCGTGCGAGGGGCCGGAAAAGCGCACGGCGCCGCCCTGCATGGCGACGATGTGGTCCGAATAGTTGGCGGCGAAATTGATGTCGTGGATCACCAGGATCACCGTGCGGCCCTGCTCGTCGCACAGGCGCCGCAGCGCGCGCATGATTTGCACGGCATGCTTCATGTCGAGGTTGTTGAGCGGCTCGTCGAGCAGCAGAATATCGGTCTGCTGGGCGATTGTCATGGCCAGGAAGGCCATCTGCCGCTGGCCGCCGCTCAACTCATCGACGTACGCCAGGCGCAGATGCTCCAACGACAGGAAGGCGATGGCGTCATCGATGGCTTGCCGGTCCTGTTCGGTCAACGCGCCACGGCTGTAGGGAAAGCGGCCGAAGGCGACCAGCTCTTCCACCGTCAGGCGCAAGTGAAAATCGGGCGACTGGCGCAGGGTGGCCACGAGTCGTGCATAGTCCCGGATCTGGATGGCTGCAATGCTGCGCCCGTCTATCGTAATCTCGCCGCCATGCGCTTCCTGCAGGCGCGCGATGAGCATCAGCAAGGTCGTCTTGCCGGCGCCGTTCGGGCCGATCAAGGATGTCACTTTCCCCCTGGGAAACTGCGCGCTGACCTTGGCCAGCACGCGCTTTTCGCCGTAGTTTTTTTCAATCTGTTTGACGTGGATCATGCTGTACCTCGGGTGCGGACCATGAGCGCGAGGAAGTACGCGCCACACACCAGGTTGACGAGGATGCCAACCGTGGTCCGGTAATTGAAAACGTGTTCGACCAGCAACTGGGCGGCCAGGAAGATGGCGATGGCGATGGCGCAGCCCAGCGGCAAGGTGACGCGATGGCGCGCCGTGCGGGCCAGGGCGTAAGTCGTGTTCGCTACAAAGATGCCCATGAAGGCCGTCGGTCCCAGCAAGCTCGTCGACACCGCCACCAGCACGGCGATCAGCGCCAGCTGCAGCCGCACCATGCGCCGGTAATCGATACCGAGCGAGATGGCCTGTTCGCGTCCCAGCGCCAGCACGTCGAGCGCCGGCAAGGTTTTCAACACGGCCACGCAAGCGGCGCTCGCCAGCACGGCCGAGTACAGCAACTGCACGGGCTGCGCCTTGTTGAACGAGGCCTGGCTGAATCCTTGCAAGATGGCAAATTCACCGGGACTGATGCGCAACTGGATGAACTGGGTAAATGTGCCGATCACCATCGTCAGCACGAATCCCAGCAGCAACAGGAAATACACGTTGTTCTTTCCATCACGAAACAGCCAATAGTGGATGGCCCAGGAATACGCAAGCATCAGCGCGATCGACACGACAAAATTGCCGTTCTGCCCCAGCAGCACGACGCTGTGCATGCCCATCGCGAGGATCAGCAGCGATTGCAGCAGCAAATACACGGCTTCGTAACCCATGACGGCCGGCGTCAGGATGCGGTTGCCGGCGATGGTCTGGAACACAATCGACGACACGGCCACGCAAACGCCGCCGATGACGATGGCGGCCAGGCGCGACATGCGCTTGGGAATGACGTAATCGAAATCCAGATTTGCGCCGATGAAGAGGAAAGCGAGCGCCAGGGCCAACGCGGCCAGCCAGAGCATGCGCTGGTTCAAACGGCGCCTCATCGCCGCCCCCGGATGATCAACATGAGGAACAGCACGCCCCCCACGCCCCCTGCCGTCAGGCCGATGGGCACTTCGAATGGATAGATCAACAAGCGCCCGGCGATGTCGCAGGCCAGCAGCAGCGACGCGCCGCCCAGCGCGACGATGGGCAGGGTGCGGTCCAGCTTGTCGCCGTAGCGCAAGGCCACCAGGTTGGGAATGGCCAGCCCGACAAACGGGATCGCCCCCACCGTGATCACCGTGGCCGCCACCGTGACGGCCACCAGCATCAGGCCCAGCGCCACCGTGCCCCCGTAGTTCAAGCCCAGGCTGGTAGCCATGCCCTCGCCCATGCCCAATACCGTGAAACGCTGCGCATACAGATACGTGAGGGCAACGATGGGCAGGATCAGATAAATGATTTCATAGTTACCCTGCACGATCTTCGAGAAATCGCCCAGCAGCCAGCCCTGCATGCTTTGCAGGATGTTGTTGCGGTAAGCATAAAACTCGGCCACGGCGCTCAGCACGCCGCCATACACGAGGCCGATGACGGGGACGAGTATCGTATTCTTGAAGCGGATGCGGCGGATCAGGGCCACATACACGAGGCTGGCGGCAAAACAGAAGGCCAGCGCGAACGCCATCTTGCCGGCCGTGCCCGCCGCGGGCGCCACGGTGAGCGCCACGAGAATGCCCAGCTTGGCCGCGTCGAGACCGCCCGACGTGGCCGGCTCGACGAATTTGTTGCGCACGATGTGCTGCAGGATGACGCCGCACACGGACAGGCCCACGCCCGTCAGCACGAGCGCCGCCAGGCGGGGCAGCCGACTGGCCGTCAGGGTCAGCCAAGCGTCGGCGGACAGCGCGTCGGACGAGGACAACAACTGCGCCCACTCCATCTGCCGCGCACCGACCAGCAAGGACGTGCAGCACAGCAGGAAGAAGACGAAAAACAGACGCGCGCGTGTCAAATGCGGGACTCCGTTCCAGCCTGGCGGGCGGGCGCGGCGATGCGCCAGCCCTTGGCCGCCTGGCGCTGGGCCAGGAAGTGCGCGTACAGGCCGCCTTGCGCGCGCAAGGTGGCTGGCGCGCCTTGCTCGCGGATCACGCCACCGTCCAGCACGACGATCTGGTCGGCCATGGCCACCGTCGACAACTGGTGGGCGATGACGATCACCGTGCGCTTGCCGCGCAGCCGCGCCAGCGCTTCGGCGATGGCCGCCTGGTTTTCCGCGTCGAGCGCGGCTGTCGCCTCATCGACCAGCAAAATCGGCGCATCCTTGACCAGGGCGCGGGCAATCGCGATGCGCTGGCGTTCGCCGCCGGACAGGCGCGCGCCGCCCTCGCCGACCAGGGTATCGAGTCCCTGCGGCAGGCGGGCGATGATCTCGGCCACGCCCGCCTGGCGCGCCGCTTCCCGCACCTCGGCATCTGTGGCGCCGGGCTTGCCGATGCGAATGTTGTCGCCGATGCTGCCCTGGAACAGATAACTGTCCTGGAATATCTGGCTGATCTGGCCAGCCAATTGCTCGCTGGACATATCGCGCACATCGACGCCGCCCACCAGCACCGCGCCTGCGCTGGCGTCAAAGAAGCGCGCAATCAGGCGCACCAGGGTCGTCTTGCCGGAGCCGGACGCGCCGATCAGCGCCGTCATGCTGCCCGGCGCAATGCGCAGGTTGATATCCGTCAAGACGTCGGCCTGATCCTGTGCATAGCGGAAAGCCACGCCGCGCAATTCGACGGCGCCATCGCGCGGCGCCTGCGGCTTGTCTGCTTCCGGCAGCGGCTGCACGGCGAAAATATCGCGCGCCGCGTCGAGCGGACCGCGCGCGCCGCGCAACACTTCGCCATAGCTGGCCACTTCCTGCAGCGGGTCGACAAAGCGCACCACCAGCAGCAAGGCAACGATGACGGCGATGGCGTCGCCCGCGCCGGCAGCACCGCCCGCCAGGCTGTCAAGCCACAGCGCGGCGGCGGCCAGCAAGGCGGCGAAAATGGCTTGCACGGTCCAGGCGTTGAGCACGGACGACAGCGCAGACAGGTAAATGAGCCGCGTGCCCGCCTGGCGCTGCGCATCGATCGCTTGCTGCAGGAAACGCGTGCCGCCGTCAGCTGCACCACTGCCGTTGCCATTGAATGCGCGCAAGACGGATTGCGCTTGCGCAAACTCAACGAGGCGCTGGCTGGTCTGGGCAAAATGGTGGTGATAGGCATCGTCGGCACGCTGGCCCAGGTACGCGGTGAGCCGCAAGGCGCCGGCCAGCAGCGGCAGCGCCAGCAGCGCGACGAGACCCAGCTGCCAGTGCAGCGCGAACAGCGCGATGACCATCACGACGGGCGTGACGGCGCCGCAGATGACGGGCGTCAACACGTGGGCGGGCAGCTGGGCCACATTCATCATGCCTTGCGTGATGACGTGGCCCAGTTTTGCCGTGTTGTCCGGCGTGAACCAGCCCACGGGCAGGCGCGCGACGTGGTCGCCCAGGCGCTGGCGCGCCCCTTGCAGCACCGTCACGCCCACGCGCACGCCGGCTTTTTCCACCTGGCGCCGCCAGGCCCAGCAGGCGACCAGCCCGGCCAGCAGCACCAGCAGCCACAGGGCCGCGCCGCCCACGTCGCCGCCCAACAGGCGGCCCAGGGCCAGCACCAGCGCCGTGATGGTCAGCCCGCTGAGCACGCCATACGCGAGCGCCATGGCACAGTAGCGGCGGAACACGGGCGCGTCATCGCCCAGCAGTTGAATGAATGTTTTCAGCATGGGAGCACCGCGTCTTCCTGGAAATCCGGATAGCCGCCCAGCGCCCACAGTTGCGCATAGCGGCCCTTGTCGGCGAGCAAGCCGGCATGGCTGCCCTGTTCGACGATGGCGCCGTTCTCGACGACGACGATGTTGTCGGCATGCATTACCGTGTCGAGCCGGTGCGCAATGATGAGCAGGGTGCGGTCCCGGGCAAAGCGCGACAGCGCGTCCTGGATCGCCACCTCGTTTTCCGCATCGGCCGCGGCCGTCGCTTCATCGAGCACCAGCACGGACGGATCGAGCAGCACGGCGCGGGCGATGCTTACGCGCTGCAACTCGCCGCCGGACAATTGCGCATCTTCGCCGATGACGGAATCGTAGCCGCGCGGCAAGGCCAGGAGGCGTTCATGGATGTTCGCCAGGCGCGCCGCCTGTTCGATCTCTTGCATGCTGGCCGATGGCCGGCCCAGCGCGATGTTCTCGCGCACGCTGGCGTGGATCAGGCGCACTTCCTGCAGCACGAAACCGATGCGCCGGTACAGCTCGGGCGTGGCGATGTGCCGCAGGTCGACGCCGCCCAGGGTGATGCGCCCCTCGGTCGGGTCGAAAAAGCGCAGCAGCAGCCGCGCCAGGGTCGACTTGCCGGAACCGGAAGCGCCGACGATGGCCGTCACCGTGCCGGGCTGCAAGGTGAGCGTGATATCCGACAGCACCTTGTTGTGTCCATCGTAGGCATAGCCGACGCCTTCCAGGCGGATCTCCGTGCCGTCGGGCAACTGCTGCTGCTCCGGCGCGGGCTGCACCAGTACGGGCGTATCGAGCAAGGCTTGCACGCGCTGGGCCGCCCCCGTGGCGTTGTTGAGGTCATGCGTCAGGTAATGCAGCAGCAGCATGGGCGCGGAAATGCCGGGCGCCACGAGGGCGAACGGCAGGATATCGACGGGCGCCATCCAGCCCAGGGCCACGAAAGCCGTACCGGCAAGCACCACCACGCCCAGCACGGCGACGGGCGCGATCAGCGCGTTGGCGTTGGCCATGGAACCGACCAGCGGACGGGTAAACGCGGCAAACGCCTCGGCAAACGCATCGACGGCCGTGCGGTAGTTGCCGTGCGCGCGTCCCGTGGCGCCGAACGCCTTGACCACGGGAATGCCGTTGACGAATTCCACCACGGCATTGTTGATGCGCCCCATGCCGGCGACGAATTGCTCCATGTTGCCGCCGCTGGCTTTCATGGCGCGGCCGAAGAACAGGAAGAAGCCGGGAAACGGCAGGATGGCGATGAGGGCCAGGCGCCAATCCATGGCGAATAGATACACGACGGAGATGGCGATGGCGCCCACGGCGCGCCCCGTTGTCGTATAGAAGTGCGCCGTGAGGCTGTGCAGGGTATTGATGTCGTCCTGCATCGCCTGCTTGACCTCGCCCGAGGCCCGGCTGGTGAACCAGCCCAGCGGCACCTGTCCCAGGCGCTGCATGGCTTGCAGGCGCAATCGATGCGTGAGGCGGTTGTCGGCCAGGTGCGCGGCCAGTTCTCCCAGCGACATCAGGGCCATGCCGAGGAACAGGCAGGCGACGCTGGCGACGATGATCTGCCACACAGCGCCCGGCGCCAGCGCGGGGGCCATGGCGATTTGCGCGATCTGCGCGATGCCCGCCAAGGGCACCAGGGTGAGCATGGACCCCGTGCCGGCCAGCACGGCGGCGGCGATCAGGCGTCCGCGGATGGGGTGCAGTATCCGACTGATCGGGCCGGGCTCGCGGCGTTGGCTACGCATGGGAAAAACGGGAAAAAACGTGCATAAGGTCAATGAATAAGGGTGGCTCTCACCCTATATCCCGAACGAGAATGCAAAACCCTCAATCGGGCCCGGAAAATTGTCAGGCAGCGGCCTGCGGTATGGCTTGCACCGTCACCCAGTAGCGCGTGCGCGCGAGGATTTGTACGGGCAAGGCCAGCGCCAGGTTGTGCAGCGCGCGGTCCGTGTCTCGCAGGGAAAACACGCCGTTGACGCTCAGGCTGGCGACGGCCGGGTCGCAGCGCAGCAAGCCGGGGCGATAGCGGGCCAGTTCCGCCAGCAGCTCGTCCAGGCGCATGCTGTCGGCCACCAGCACACCCTTCGTCCAGGCCGCCGCGCTGGCCGGCATGGGTGCTGCCGATTGCACGATGTCGGCCGAGAAGATGGCGCTGTAGCCCGTGGCGATGCCCACGGCGTGGCCGGGCGCATGCGCGAGGCGTATTTCGACGGCGCCCTCGAAGACGGCCACGCGCGACGTGTGTTCGTCTTGTCGCAAGGTAAAACGCGTGCCCAGCGCCTGCACCGTGCCGTGGCGGCCCTGCACGCGGAACGGCCGCTGTGCCGGGTCCGGGTCGTGCGCCGTGGTGACGAGGATTTCGCCGCTGCGCAGGATCAGCAAGCGCTCGCTGGCGTCGAAGCGCACGTCGATGGCGGAAGCGGAAGCGAGCATCACGCGCGTACCATCAGGCAAGGTAATCTCGCGGATCTCGCCCGTGGCCGTGCCGTGGCCGGCCGTGGCCACTTGCCAGGCATCCGTGCCGCGCAGCATGTACGCCATGCCGCCCACGGGCAGCAGCACGGCCAGCAGCTTCAGGGCACGACGGCGGTTCAGGTAGGCGGCCGGCGCCGGTTCGCGCAGCGCGTGCCGGGCCGCATCGCGCGGCACGCTGTGCAGCTTGCCCTCGAACGCTTGCAAACGCTGCCAGGCGATGGCGTGATGCGGATGGGCCGCGCACCAGCGGGCACAGGCAGCCCGGTCTTCGTCGCTGGCGTCATCAGACCACAGGCGCGCCATCCACTGGGCAGCCTGCTGCACGACGGCGGGCGCAATCACCACCTCCATGGCTCAGGCGTCCGACGCGTGCATGGCCTGGTAGCAGGCCAGCAAACCGGCGGCGATGTATTTTTCGACGGACGAGACGGACACCTGCAATTCGGCGGCGATGTCGCGATAGCTGAGGCCATCGAGTTTGCACAGCAGCAATGCCTTGCGCGCCTTGGCGGGCAACTGGTGCAGCACCGCATCGATTTCCGTCAGCGCCTCGATCACCAGCGCGCGCTCTTCCTCGGACGGTGCCAGCGCCTCGGGCACCAGGGCCAGCACTTCCAGGTAGGCAGCCTCGATCTGGCGGCGGCGGTACAGGTCGATGACCATGCCGTTGGCGATCTGCGTCAGGTGACGGCGCGACTCCCCGGCCGGCGGCATGCGCCCCGTCTTCATCAGGTGCAGGTACACATCGTGCGCCAGGTCGGCCGCATCGAAGGCATTGCCGAGTTTACGGCGCAGCAAGCCACGCAGCCAGTGATGGTGGTCGGTGTACAGACTGCTGACTTGCTGCTGAAGCGCTAACTCGGCGGTGCTCACGATACCCTTCCTGTCGCCAACGGCCGGCAAGAACAGGCGCATCGGATTATAAATGAGAATTATTCTCATTGTACGCGGAGTGACGAGGAAAACGCAATACGGCAACGAGCAGCAAATGCCCTCAGCCCTGCTGCCGGACGGGCCTGAACAGCCTGAAAGCGGCCCACAGCGAAGGCCGGTAGACGTGCAGTGCGGCAGCGAGCAGCACGCCCCACGCCAGCGGAGCAAGCACCCCCAGGCGCTGGGCAAAAACCGCGTGGCCCGCTGCCAGCAGCGACAGCAGGACGGTGCTCAGGTACAGCGAACGGCGCGGCAGCGGACGCCAGACGCGCATGCCCAGCTCTGTCTTGACGACGAAATACACGAGGAAGCCCAGCAGTTGAGACACGGCGGCGCCCGTGGCGCCATGGCGCGGCACCAGCACGGCGCCCGCCAGCAAGGTGCCCAGCAAGCCGGCCGCAAAGGCGGCGATGGAAAATGCCGGACGGCGGGCCAGATTGATGCCGACGCCGGTCACTTCCGCCAGGGCATACAACAGCGGCTGGCCGACGGTGGCCACCGCCAGGTACGCGACGCCATGATAGTTGGAAGGCAAGACCCAGCCGATCAGCCAGGCCAGGGCGCCCGCCAGGCAAAAGCCCACCACCACGATGGCCTGCGCATGGCGGCAAATGGCCGCAATATTCGACAGGCCGCCGCCGGCCGCCGCCCATTTGTGTACTTGCGGTACCCAGACAATCGTAAAAATCGATTGCACCAGCCAGGCGCCGGCGGCCACGCGCGTGGCCAGCGCATAAATGCCGAGCTCGTCAAAGCCGGCAAAGAAACGCAGCAAGCCCATGCCAGCCGACAACATGAACATATAAAAAATCCCGCTCACCAGCAGTGGCGCCGCCTCGGAAAGCAGGCGCCGCAGCAGCACCCGGTCCACGGCGGTGTTCCAGGCTTGCGCCAGCGATACGCGCGCATGCCACAACAGCCATAGCGTGACCAGCCAGGTAGTGGCCACGACCAAGCTTGCCAGGTGCACGAAATTGCGCTGCGGATCCCACCACAGGACAGGCAGCAGCAACAGCAGCGACATTTTCGGCAATACCTGCGCCAGGCTGAATACCCAGGCGCGCTCCTGCATGCGGAACAGCTGCGCGATCAGGCGATTGGCCAGGGCGCTCAGCATACCGGCAGCGAACAGGACAGCCAGTGCCGGTTGCGCCACATCAAATAACAGTTGCGCTACGGGCGCGGCAAACACGAGTATCACGGCCAGCGCCACTGGCGCGAGCAACACGGCCGGCAGCAGGCACGCTTTCAGCAAGCCGCTACGCGCGGTGCTGTAATGGTATTCATGCAGGAAAGCCTTATCCAGCCCCAGCGACAGCAACAAACCGGCCACCGTGCATGCGGTCATGAAGAAATCCAGCTTGCCGATGTCGGCAGGTGGAAACAGCCAGGCCACGGCAGGAACGGTGGCCAGGCTGCACAGCAGCGACAAGATGGGGCCGGCTGAAAAACCCGCGAGACGGTTCAGGCGCATCGTTCAGCCGGGCCGGGCATCTCAGCCATGCCTGTCGTTGGAGAAGCGATAGGGTACCGTGTCCGAATCGGCCGGTACGCGCCAGTGGTCCGGCGCATCATAGCGATACGCATGGTCCACCGCATTGACGAGGATGGCAGGAGTGCTGCAGTAATTTTGCACGCCATGCCAGACGCGCGGCGGCACGACGAGCAGGCCGGGACGCCTGGTGCCCAGCTTGAATTCGTTGAGCATGCCAAAGGTGGGCGAATCCTCGCGCGCGTCGTACAGCACCACGCGCATCTGGCCCGCCGCCACGAACAGGCGGTCCGTCGTGATGGCATGCGCATGCCAGGCGCTCAGTCCGCCCGGCTCCAGGGTCGAGGCGAATATCTGGCCAATCTGCGCTGTTGCATCAGGCACCCATTCGGTGCGAAAAATTTCAGTCAGGCTACCGTACGCCGTCAAGACAGGCTTGATTTCCTGAAAGATCACGCCATCGATCAAAGAAGGCGTTGTCGGCTTCCATTCCTTAGTAATACTGACACCATCCTGCTTCGCGCCAACCAACAACCAGTTATCTTTCTCAACCACCAGATTTACCCCTAGAATTTTTATTAAAATGCTCTTATGTATTGCAACCGTATTATCTATCGCTGCGACATGTCCTTCAATCCCCGGCGGCGGCGTAATTCACGTAAAAACGATCCCTTACGCCAATGCTTGAGCCAATAACTCGGTTGTGGCGGCCATAATTGCAGCCATAAAAAGATACGCCGTGCCACCGCCTTCAAGGTGTCCACGGCACAATGGGAGGGCGAGATGTGCCTTTCATGGATCCGCGCGCCATAAAGTGCTGCAACCACGTGCAGAATATTCGCCTGATTCTGCATCTGCTCCCACCAATAATCATGCTCGCTGTGTTGGCGGTCCAGATAAGAATTGCTGCGTCCGCCGGACTGGATCAGGATGGCGCCCAAGCGCGGATTCGCAACCAGTTGCCGTCTCGCACGATAGGCGCGATGCAGCCAGGCTTGCGATGGCCAGCAGCGCAATTCCCACGACGGCTGCCATGGCCCGGTCTGCAGCGCCAGTTCGCGTCGCATGACCCACAGGCTGGCTGGGACATCCATCCACGGCCGGTACGGCTGCAGCTCGCCAGCCAGGGCACCGACGATATGATTCCAGGTTGACTGGATCACCAGCCCTTGATCAAAGACCAGGTCGGCCCCAGTACGCTCGAGGACCTCAATACTGCTTTGCAAATGATCGGGCAACCACAGGTCGTCGTGGTTCAGGAATGCCAGATAGGTGCCGCGTGCCAGGCTGAGGCCGAGATTGTTGGGCCCCGTCTGTTCGCCGTAATTGGTTTCCAGATTCACAAAGCGGATGCGTGCGTCGCCGAACGCGGCGACCACCTCGGCGGTATCGTCGGTGCAGCAATCGCCGACAATAATCAGTTCCCAATCCTGCACGGTGCTGGCGAGTGCCGACTGAATAGCGTACCCGAGGATATTGCTCCGGTTATACGTGGCCATGACAATGGAAACGAGCGGTTGTTTCTCCGGCTGCATGGCAGGCCTTTTCAAATAGACAAACAAAAAATGCCGCTCAAATACATTGAGCGGCATTTCGCAATGGACGAATGCAGTATGTTGCTGGCGCTCGCCAGCAAGCATCTGTCCTTAGACGTTAAACCAGAAATTGCCATGAAGATCGTTGTTTTTATTAAACAATTCCTCACAAAGTCAACTTTATACTCATCAGTGTACCCACTTTCATCGTCCCTACCAGAACAAGTCAAAATGTCATCGCGAAGTGCGGTTGGGGAGATCGACAGCTTGTGGCCGGATTCGCAGACCTTCACCGGGATACGGAGTTGGCCGCATACGGCCAAGGCTTACCAGCCCGGCTCCTACCGGCTCACCCCTTACGGGGCTTCGGGCACCTGCTCCCCGTGAACGCCAGCCGAAACCCAGCGCCCTCTCGGGACGCTGCGGCTGCCTCAAAAAGGGTCAGCAAACGTTCAGAATATCGGCTGCCAAACCACACTAAACGATCCATTACATACTGGAGGTACATTCAGTACGTAATGCTCATTGATAGTGGCTCGACAACTCGAACCTTGCACATGTCCTAGGCTAACGTTGTCTAGCAGCTTGACGGGCAATTTCGGCCGGCTGGTGAAGCTTACGCGTATTTGCCTTAAGTGCCGTCGCTATATACGGAAGTGCTGAATTTCGGGGAACGACAACATTGTTAGAAAAGATGAAAACTTCATTACCCTTATAGGCACGGGCAGCATTGTACTGAAGTTCGTACAAGAATTTTCGACTGCGACCATAGTACCCTAGGATTTGATCGACAGCATCATAAGAAACGATCCACTTTCGTCCTTCTTGGGCCTGTATGATTTCAGCAATACGTTCGTGGTCACCTGGCGCATAATGGTTCAAATACAGTCTACTGGCCTTTTCAAAATAGGGTGGATCACAGTAGACCAACGTGTTTTCCGGCAAGGTAGGAATGTACTCCGTAATGAACCGTTCGGCGTCCCAATTTCGCAACGTAATCGAGTCACGAAATGTTCCTATGAGTTCAATGCGCCTAATCAGATCATTTCGTGGAAATCGCGCATCCATTTTCCACTTCCCTGTTTGATCCAGTCCACCAATCACGCCCCCGGAAAGCACTCCGGACCTGTTCGTTCGGTTCAAATAGAATGTAGCGAAGCCAACATCCAGCTCCGGATGAGCAGTAGGATTACGCATAACGTCACGTTGAAATTTCCACTCCTCTACGGTAACAAGCGCACGTGATATCCGTTGGCAAAACTCATCTGTATGGTTAAGAATCGAATTCCAGAATGCATAGATAGGAACCGAAGAGTCGTTAAGATGAACATGGGCGATGTGTCCATCCACAAGCAACTCCATTGCTACACCTGCTCCTCCCGCGTATGGCTCAACATAGTGCCCCCCATCAAGTCCATTAGCTGCGATAATTTCGCGTACGAACGGGGTCAATCGTTGTTTTCCGCCCGGATAGCGAAGCGGAGTGCGGTTCTGTGCCATAAAAAATCCTTGCTATTTATTCATCTCTTGAAGCAACGGAAATACGTTTCCGAACAGCGAACAAATATCACTTTCCGTAATTGTAAACGATGGGTTATGCACCAATTGGTTCATCGACGTGACTGACAGAATTCCGTCAGGCTTAGCAAGCTGCGTCAAGGCTCCGTGCAACACCTTAAGCATGGCTTGATCGCTACTGTTTTGAGTCAAATGGGTTGTAATATCACGTAGTAGACTGAGTAGTGATTTGTCTACGCCTCCTTTTTTAGCAGTAGGTCCCCCGTTTGCAGCATGATCCTCACAATAGGCTTTGCCAGCGATCTCGAACATACTTCGCAGCACAAAGCAAAACGCAATTGGATTATCCTTCAGCTTGAGTTTGCCAGCTTCGATCCGCAAAGTAGCGAGCTTTGCACGATTCTGCCCGCTAATTTTCAATGCCTTCAATGCTCGCCGTACGGATTTTTCATCGTTTATGGGCGTCGTGCTGACCTTCCCGTTTCCTGGAGTCGGCACCGTGGGCGTAGCTGCGCCAGGTGAAGGTGGCAGACCCGAGACATCCGGTTGTGCCGTGCCTCCACCTGCTGCCTGTCCACCCTGTGTTCCTGGTGCTGGAGCAGGGGCTGGCGTTGGCCCACCTGAAACGGGGCCACCTTGAGGTGAGACGCTTGGGTCAGGCTCCCCCGGAAGTGGTGTGGGTGTTGGCGCAGGCATTCCGTAGTCAAGCGTGAAATCTGTGATTGCTCGTATCTTTTTGAAGCCTAAGGTCTTCAGCCCAATAGCCAAAATAATGTCATCAAGGACAATCTTGTACTGAATTGATGGATAAATCTTAGCAAGATCCGGACTATTTAATGCGCCAAAACGACCCGCGACTTTCTTAATTGCCTCGTCTAAAACCGACAAGCTGTAATCACCACTCCATCGTTCGACTTGCTGCTGAGTATGATTCGTCGCATGCTTAAAGTATTTTTCCAAAAGATCAAGTGCAGGTTCACTCCCGCTATTCATATCTCGGTTGTGGCGAGCGCGCGCAACTGTATTCCACTGATCTCGTCCAGCCTTCTCACCTTTGCCATGGGTCAGAGTTACGATTCTATCCACAGTATCCGCCTCTGTGAACGGATAAATTGCGCAGGGAACTTCCAGATTTTCCGCCTTCCACTGAGCAGAAAGCGATGCAATTCGACTAAGAATCGTGGTGGGAAAGCTCAAGGACGAGACACTGATAAGTCCATGAATAATTTTTAGTGCCGCAATACGCCGGTTTCCTTCCTTGACCAGTCGGGTCGTCTCGTTTACTTGCAGAACAATGATGTTCTCAGTAGGAAGGTAGCCATCTTGTATCAAGCTGTCCATGAGTCCCCAGAAGTAGTCTGGACTAACAGCAATCATTGCTTGTACAGCTTCGCTTTCGTTTTCCTGCTCAACAGTGCGAAAATTCTTCAAGTCAAGCACAAGATCGCTAATGGATACTGCTTGCGTAAGGGGCATATTGGTCACTCCAGGTAGGGATAGCGAAGTTTGCGCCATCGCAGACAAACTTGCGACAGATCAATTGTTCAAGATTTATTAATGGTAGCAAATAAATCAATTTCTCCCTAGCAATTCCCGCCCGCTGCCGGCCATCGTAATACTCGGTAGATCACTCTGAGTAACCGCCACACGGCATATGATATTCAACGTCCCATTGACGGATGTACCGAGGAATTTTTACGCATAAACACTCAGATCTCTAGAGCCGCTCGGGTTTGACACTCAAGGGCAACTCGACGTCAGTGCCAACATCAAACAATATAATCATGCGCGCAACCCAAGTCGGCGCAACTCAAATTTCAAGGCGACCTGCTGGCCCGACATCAAAACATGCTCACCCTCGCGCCAATCGCCGCAAGACACATCGTCAGCAGTTACACCAGCGGCGTGTAGCTCATGAGCCAAGTCAAGCAAATCGAAACGCTCGAAGCAACGCCCATCTTTCATCTTGGCAATGAAACCAGCGTCAGTCAGGTGAACATATGTTTTCATTGATTTTCCTTGGGTCCTTGGGCCGGATCAACGATTTCCAATAGTCTGAGTCGCTTTGATGTCAACACGAACAGTTAGCTTTTCGCAATACATCGTCGTTGACGAACCCGGCAAAGGTCCTCAAAGTTCCTTAACGGACGAAGCCGAGAATATTCACGCATAAACACTCAGATTCCTAGGGGCACTAGGGATTGAGCCGATTTTCCATCCTCGTTTCGTTGAGCCATTCGTCACTCAACCGTTCCATGATAATCCCACATTCGCCACGACATACTGCGGCGAAACGCCCGTTCTTCATTGTGCGCCGAAGGACGTTTTTTTCCAGCTCCGAAGTTATAGCGAATTACAAAACCAACTTAGATACCTGCAAGAGCAACAAAATTTCGGTGCGGCTATCACTTTCACTTGCTGTCCGCATGAATTTAGGGAGGAAAGATAGGCCCGAAGTGCTGGTACTATTCTTGTTCTGCATCAACCCGCCGAGGACAATCAGCTCCCCGTCGCTCGCCGTTACTGTCGTAGACAAAGAACGCTTTGTCAGCGTTGGCGAATTATTGACCCCTGTCTCAGTGCGAGCGAAGTCGCTAATCTGCTGGTCCACCACCACTTCCACGGAAGACTCACGCACTGTCGGGGACAGCGAAAGAATCACGCCAGAGGAACGGTAATCCACAGACTGGATGGGTTGAGCACCGCCTTGCGGCACAGTGACCGCGCCCAGCGTAGGCACGTCAGCGCCAACAACCAAACGGGCCTGCTGACCAGATTTGACCCGCACTCGTGGACTGCTAACGGCCTTAAAACGGGAGTCAGCAGCCAGCGCCGAGAACGCGGCCTCAAAATTTGCGCTGCGAAACGTCAAGGCGTTGGCCAACTGTTCTATTGAACCGAGCGAGACACCAAACTTGCCACCCAATACATTTGCCGCCAACGAAAAGGCCGTGGCATCAGACTGCCCGGTCGTGACCTCGTACACTACAGCCTTGATAATCACTTCACCAGCCGCTATATCAAGCTTCGGCAGTAACTTCTCCAGTACGGCAATTTCCTTCGAAGTACCATTGAAAATGAGTGTGTCACTCTCCTGATCGATCAACGACGCCGCCGAATGCGACGGAATAGAGCTGGCACTCGTCGAGCCAATATTGATCCTATCGCCGACCAGAGCACGCACCGAACGATTGAGGGCAAAACCGCCAGGTTGAAACAGTGGTGAAAGCATCTCGACAAGGTACGCGGTAGACCTGTACTTGGTACGATAGATAAACGGTTCCAGTTGCGGCTCAGCATCCTTATGCTCAACGACACGCTTCATTGCCACGTAGTCAACGCCACCACGTACCGTCACCTCCATGCCCATCGCATCAAGAAAATCGAGCCAGAAACGCTTTATATCGCCCTTCGCACCATCGAAGCGCAGCGACACCGCACGCTCATCCTTCAACACGGCCGAATCAATCACGTACGGCTGTAACATAATCTCACCATACACCACCGCAACCACCTGCGACACGCTCAAACCACTGAAATCCACCTTAACTGGCTTGACGATATCACGCACCGGCTGGGTACCAAGCGGAATCATCTGATCGGGGGGCGGCGCCATCCTAGCGGGAGAAACAGCACTGACAGAAAACGGCAATATCAGTGCGCACACACACAGTAAGCTCCTCACCTCGACACCTCCGGCAAAACGCGTACAGTAGGCGAAGACTGCGTAGCTACGCCGTTCTTGATAGCAACAGCACCAGTCCAGCGAGCCACACGTTCACCATCAATATCTCCAATGACTGACAAACCCATACCATGAAACGCCGAAGGCGATTCGACGCGCACCCGGCCAGCTGGATCAGCAACCAGCACCCAGTACTCTCCTTCGGACGAAAACTCACCAACATAACGCCACTTGTCCGAGAAGACCGCCTCAGGTGATGTATGCGCAACCGACTGTACCTGACCAATCGTGGACTGCTCCATCATGCCAGGGGCCTGCTGCTGCGTAACTGGTGCCTTAGCGCTGGACGAATCGCGATGAAAGAAGTTCCATGCAGACCAACCGCCAACCGTCATGCATAAGACGGTGCCAATCGCATAAAACCACAATGTCTTATTGCCGAGTATATTCTGCCGCTTGTCGATAGCGGCTTCCATACCTTTGCCACCGGTATAGCTCTGATATAGCGGAAAAATCTCGGTTTTATAACGTTTCTGGCGATCGTCAATACGCGTCTTCGCGTTGAGCTTCCAGCCCTCGTATATTTCAACGCGGTAACGGGACGTGAAGCCCAGCGATTTGTGCTTTTGCATACGGAAAGCAAACTCGATAACATTCTTCACCGAGCGGTGCAAACCAGTGATGTCCTGCGTCATAAGCACAACATCACATGCAATAGCCGTGTCTGGATGCACGTAATGTCGATGCATGCGGAAAAATTGCATATGTTCATGAGACAGCTTACCTCCGTCCGTCCCCCAAAACCGCCAAGCTTCGTCCACCGCCACCAAATCTCCGCCACGCACCACGGTCTCAAGTTCGGGTCTATCCTCGTCGGGGAAAAAATATGGCTCCATGATGCGCTCATTCGACACATGCACGATACTACCCAACTTAGCGGGATTTGCTTCGCGCGAGTTGACCAAGTACTCATGTACACGATCCTCGTTAATACCCGCCACGTTAGTGATGACACGACGACCAGTCATCACGGCATCGAGCATTGGACCGGAAACAAACTCGTAAGATTTCCCTGAACCTTGCAGGCCCACGTACGCATTAATCGACATGGATTATCCAATCACAGGAATACGACGGATGATGAACCGTGTCGCGTAGGCCGAAATGACGGTAGATAACCCGGTCGATATCGAAAATAAATCGAGAAAGTACCACACCGACTCAGGGATACCGGACAACGCTGAGGACAAGGCAGATACCTGAGTAGCTCCTGGATAAAGGTTGCTACTGACAAGCACATTTACCAGCTCCTTGACAACAAAGAAGAGCGCAAAGAACACAACGAACTTGATGACGAGGGACCTGAACACAAATCCCAAAGCAGTACGGAGAGCCGACAGGAAAATCCCAAACAAGACGGGCATAAGAACCTCACGCAGAAAGGAGAATAAACAGGCCAACCAGCATCCAGACGGCCATCATGAGCGCCGCCAGAGCAGTACGGTTCTGCTCCGCTAAAGTGCAATGACTATCCATCACGATGGTCTTGCCGAACACATCAAACACTGGCTTCGGACACGCCCCGATATGCTGAGGTGTTTGATAGGAACGAAGCTCCGGGAACAAACTTGTAAGAGGCTGAAGAATCTGCGCGCCTGTCGGGGGATTCTCTAATGCTGGATCGGCTACACCGGGATCTGTGCCGAAATCCACCTTTACAGTATTCACAACGTTTACATTCGGGGTATTGATAACATTAACATTGCCGTTCGGTACGGTTGTTCCTGGAGTGGTGCCTGGAGAGGTCCCTGGCGTTGAGGGAACATAAACTACCGTTGTCGAAATCGGCACACCATCAGGGTAGGTTGTGGGATTACTAGCAGGACGCAATAGGTCATCAAGTTTAGGGGCGTCGGCCGGATGAGCTTGAGTCCAAGTAGTAGCGTCGTACGCTGTTACAGGATACGCGGCACTGTAAGGATGTCCTTGGTAATCTGGCTGCGCTGCAGCCCTGCGCCATGCAGCATCCGTAAGCTTCGCCAATGTCTGCGAACTGACGGGTTGCGACAAAGCCTCCGGCGTCAATACTGATACAACATCTGAAAGATTGGACGCAACAAACGGCTTCTCTGCTTCGTCAACAACAATACCGGTAATCTCGACTGCGGGACCGCCACCTTGGCTACTAGGATAAGTGCTATCTACAGGATTGTCTGGCGTAGCCCAGAAAGAAATGCGCCTTGATCCGACCAAACGGCCAACACCTACACCGTTGAATTCCCAACGAGGTTCAACGTCCCAGCTTGACATACGTGACAACGTGCACGTACCAATGGTTTTGACATCTTCATAACACTTACCCCTCAACATCTCCGAACTATTATCGAACACCTCATCACTCATCATATCTGCTAGATAAAATCGCTTAAAACTTGCAAAATCATAAGCCACAGTCCATAACTTACCCCATTGACCGCCATCGAAAGGGCGCGGCCTCCAACGATAGGGGAATTTGACATTCGATGGCAGAAGGGGGAAATACATACAAATGGTTTCCGACGTAAAGCAAGATGCGTCTCGGTAAACCTGAGAACCCAACTTCATTGATCCAATGTCGGCCAAGCCCGTAGAGTATGGTTGAGGGGTGATTGCTATTGATGGCTGTGTAACGCGCAATTGATTAATGGCCCCATTCGTGATCACCTCGATCTTCGTATTACCTGCGACCAAAGCGGCACCAACCGCCAGCACGCCCAGACTCGCGGCAATGGTCAACCACACTGGCGCACCGGCCACGGCCAGGCCGACTCCCAATACGGTAGAAGCAACGTTAGCCGTTGTCATTGTTCGACTAACACCCATCATCGTGGCTTTATATACTGGATCATTTACGGCTGTCGCTAACCACGCAGCATCATTCGCGGCAACACCTCTCGCTGCTGCAATTCTGTTAGCAATGATGCCCCCCACAGCCCTGTTGACCACATAGTTCTCCACAGGGGCCAAAACAGCTTGAGCATAGGCATGTTGTTGCATTAGCAGCATACAGAACACACAAACCAACGCTACGTAAGCACGCACCTTACGCTTAAACGAATCACCCACGATCGCATCCCTCATTTGTTGTCGATGCCTTTAATGACCGCCCAGCCGCAGGCGATGCCCCAAGCGAAAATAATCAGATACCAAAGGTCATTGATCGTCATGCCAACCGCCATAAAAAAGGGGAAGCGCTAAGGCTCCCCCAACTAGAAAAAATAGTGCCGGGTTAGCGGCCGCGAATCATGCCCAGCACAGTCTTTGCACCGCGCATGGCGACGAACAGACCAGCCAGGGTCGCAGCAATCGCGAGGATCGCAGTAATTACACTGCTCATGTCCACTGCGCCGGTCAGCGCGGTGTAATCAGTCGGTGCAGCAACCGCTGCAACTGCGCTTGTCATGCCTGCTACAACCAGGGATGCCACAACAACGGAACGTTTAATTTTCTTGTTCATACCCATAACTCCATCAAAAAATCCGGGGAAGTGCCCGGCCACATAAATCAATCACCCCCTGCGAATCATGCTGAGGATTGAACCGATAGCTGTAGAGACGAAATACAAGCCGACCACCATCGAGAACGCGGCAGACCACAAGCCAGCTGCCTGCGCATAGTCGAAGGGACCAATAGACGCCTCGATAATTCCTTGCTGGCTTGGATCGATCAGATAGGCTTGTGCTGTTCCAGGGGCGTAAAACTGCCCGCTAACGGAAGGACACAAAACTTGATCAGCCTGCGCAGATGTGGCGACTGGAGCGCAGACACGGACCAACTGCACCGATCCGAAAGCCATTTAGAGCGCCTCAGCTAAATCGAGGGTGTGCTCAACCGGTACGACCTTCACAATCTCACCGGTTTGCTTATCCTTTGTTTCATAAGGTTTACGTTGAAAGCCGCCCAGCACGCATTCGCAGGAAATTTCTTCTCCCTTTTCCCCCAGCCGTGCCTTGCTGCGAATCTCTACCAACTGTGGCCGAGAATAAGCATCGGCTGCTGGCGTCATCACTTGGGTGTAACGCTTGCCTTCGTAAGCCTTGGACCCTTCAATACGACCAACTACAAACACATGCATCGGTTTAAAGCTATGCTGGCCCTTCTTATCATCCAACTTCGTAACCGTATTCAATTCCGCCATCTCAATTCCCCTTACGCTGCCTGCAACATTTTCCGGCTTACTTGATACTCATCACGATTGCGCGCCGGTAAAAAACGCAAACGCTTGTCTGTCCTAACTGGACTAAAATCCGCTGGTAAGGCCCCATCATTCGCAACAACGACCACATTGCTGCCGCGCCACGACACTCCGGCCTCTTCAAGCAACTTTCGATTGCGATAGAAAGTAGCCTTTGCGGATTGCTTCCTTGCCTCCTCGTCACCCAACGTACACATCACATTCCAGAAACCGTAAAGACGCATCCCATTGGAATCACCGTACTCGCTCTTAAGACGCTGCAAGACTGCCTTTGTGTTCCGCACCGTATCCATTCCTTGCTTTCCTTCACGAAGCAGTTTTTCCACTTCTCGGTCGTAAACGCCCTCCAGGTAGGCGTCGGTTACCTCACTTACCCGAGGATTTTTCCCAAAATCGTATTGAAATTTATCGCTGTTAACGCCCACTTCCAAACGTAGGGTTTTATCTGCTAAGCGTTGAAGCGCTTCTAGCTTCCGATCAACCCAGGGTCCCCTCTTCACATCAAGCACACCCGTTTTACGAGCATCATCCTTAACAAAAAGATACATAAATAGGTCGCTAAAATATTGCCTTAGCCGACCACGCTCATGAACACGAAACTCCGAACCTTTGTGGTACCCCTTCACCACTGTTGTCTTTCCGGGAAAATGAAAGGAATGATTCGTCTTTAATGCCCCTTTGCTTCGTCGTGGGAAACTCATGAGTTGCACGCCTTGAAAAAACTCTATGCACTGCTGCATCGACAACCGAAACGTTTCCGCTACATCGACCCTATGCACCGTCCAATAGTGCGCGGGCAAAAAATCGACCTCTAATATCTGGCCTACCAATTCAATAAAATCACCACAGACTTTTTGAAAATCGGTTGGGCCACCATAAACGTTATGCCCCAGAAAAATTTTATGAACAGAGGCTTCGATGAGGACATACGGTTCGCAAGGGCACAACTGAGGACGTCCACTCTTATTGATGACATACTCCTCATACTTTGGCAGGACAGAAATTCTGGAGTCCCACGAACCGGACAACTCACCGGAAAAAATTTCATACTTCAGTTGTCCCGTCGCCATTTCCACACCCGAGCGCCGTAAACACTGTTGTTGGATGTGATCGATAATTGATGCATCCATCGGGGGTGATCGTAGTTTTATCGTGTCGTATCCCATAAACCCTAAACCGAACCGGCACCAGAATCGTTAATTGCAAAAGTCCCATCCGTGAGACCGTCAGGCGGTGCTACCACGCCCGCCTGACTAAAAGCACAGTCAACGGCAAAAGCAAAACCCCGGCCGTCGGCCGCACAAATTACGGCTGTCCTCGCTTCGCTGCGGGCAGGCGAAATTTGTACCGACGCAGCGCAACGACGCGCAACAGCCTCTCCGACACTTGGACCAGTGACACATCCAGCTTTATCCATTGGCGGCGGAGCATCCAGTGCAGCCATCCCAACCTTAATCTCTTCGAACGAGATGAACTTGCCGCTGGGGTAGAAAAACTGAGTACGCAAATCGCTAAAGGGCAATCGCTTAGTCCATTCCACCTTGTTGTGCCGTGCAGTCGCAATGCACGCCAAAAAGTCCCCTACTTGCCCTTGTACGAGTACGTCGGCACCGCAAATAATCCGAAAGGAAAAAGTATGGGAATTTGATGATTTAGTTAGAAACGTAGACAGACGCGGTTCAAATTTTCTGTCGCACGCAAACGCTGCCCAAGCGGGAGGAACAGAGGAGCCATTGCTCCTCAAATTACGCTTCCAGATCGGGAGGTTTTCTTGGGGAGCATTCATTCTGAATCCCCTGTTACATGTGAAATGTGAGAGAAGACCAACGACCAACGCGGATCATCACGCATCTCGGCACGGTCAGAGTGCGACCACCACTCCAACCTGGTGACTGATTGATTATTGGAGTACTGCGCAATCCTACTGATCGCTTGGCTCACGCAGCTCTGCGTAAGAGCGGTTTCTCCGTGAAGGACGGATAGCGAGTTCTCAGGCTTGAGTTGAGAATGCTTCAATTGCGGTTCCCCGCAATCCAAGCGTTTAGTTCATGCTGAAGAAAGCCAATAGCAGACTTATCAGAAGCGCCCAGGCGTATCGGGCGAGGAAAAGATGGATCAAGTTTGACACGTCGCCATACGGTAACGCGAGACAAACCAAGCATTTGACATACAGCTGGGATGCGCAGAATTTGCATGAACCACCGTGAAACAAGTTAATCGTGGTGGCATTCTGGCTATGGACGATGAAAATTAAGAGGTAGTTTTAAAAGAAAGATTTCTCCCCATAGGGTGCTTAGGGTGGAGATAGGTTGCACAGCAATTGTAGTAGTTGAGAGTTGACCGGGCACAAGCTGTCAGATGAGTTAAATTTCTAACATGTCGGTTACCGGCTATAAACCGGTTGCCCAAGTTCCGCTCTAATAGAGGCCAAGGGAAGCGAAAGTTTGTCATTCTTGGACGCAAATCACTGCGCTCAAGGTAGACGAACCCTACTACAATTATTGAAGCCGTTGCTTTGCGAGATAGGATGAAGGTGTCCTAGCCTGATAAGCCGAAGCGCTCAATCCTTTTCAACCATGTTCCTACATATGAACCCACACCGCGTCTGCTCCTCTTGCTTTTCCAACCAAGATTTACGTCTCTGGATTCGGGACTATGAAGGACCTCGTGGTTGCGACTTTTGTGGCAAGTTCGACTCACCAACAGTGGAATTCCACAGAGTGGCGGCCTACATTGACCAGTGCATCGGGCGCTATTATGGGAAAGCCGTTAATCAGCTTGGGTATTGCTCAGCAGAAGGGGGCTATCTGGGAGACCATTGGGATTCGTGGGAGATGCTCGGCAGGGTCGGGTTGGAACTGCCTCGAGACCATACTGGCAGTCTGTTCTCGGCAATCGCTGGCGCCATATCGGACGAACCGTGGTGTGACTTTGATGTGGGCGCACTTGAACTTGACCATGCCTTGTGGAGCAGTTGGGAATCATTTTGCCATACCGTAAAGCACAAACGAAGATTCTTTTTTCATAATAGCGGCAGAGATGGCCAAGATTCATTCACCCCGGCGTCACTGCTGCGTAACATTGCACGAGCAAGTGAAGCACTCGGTTTGATTGTGGAGCTCCCTGCCGGTTTGAGGCTTTGGCGTGCGCGACCAGACCTTCCTAAAGGTGGACACGTCAGTGCGTCGGATTTCGGCCCACCTCCTCTCGAGTTTGCTCTTCAGAGCAATCGTATGAATCCAGCGGGTATTCCGATGCTTTATCTCGCATCATCGGCAATCACTGCCTTGAAGGAGACACGTGCTGATAAAGCAAAGATGGGGCTCTGGCGCTCGATTCGCCCTATACGAATTCTAGACTTACGCGACCTGCCGCCTGTGCCAACCCTGTTCTCGGAAGAAGCGCGCACGTTGACGCTCACATTGAGCTTCTTGCATGACTTCGCTAACGACATCATGAAGCCGGTAGCGCGCAATAACCAAGTTCACATCGACTACCTACCCTCTCAAGTTGTCACCGAGTTCATACGCGACTATGATTTTTCAGGCGGAGCTCTGGATGGAGTTGCGTACGGCAGCACCGTCCATAAACGTGGTTGGAACGTCGCATTATTTCTCGGACCAATCGAGCTGGGACTTGAAACTCCTGAATGGGGTGCTACGCCCCCTCCGTTTTTTACGTTCGACAAGGCAACCTGGACTACTTCTGCTTAGGGGCGTTTGCGGCCAGTTCCCTGACGTGATGTGTCAGCTCAAGTCTGAACAAGTACACATCGATGCTGAAATGGCGATGCTTTCCCCCTTGTAAAAATTAGGGCTGTCGCGAGTGTCATGGACCAGTTCAGTTGCATCGCAAACTGGAAATTTCATATTCATAACCCATCTAGACCTGATGGCCGTTAAACCTAGCGAGCAAACCGTGGCAAATCTTCAAGGAGGTTATTTTCGCGAACAATCCTATCTAGGTAAACGACTCCGAATTCGAGAACTCCGTGAAGTTCATCGGCGAAGCTCCACTCGAAGCCCTTTGACAGTGAATATAGACAATTATTAGCGCTATGGGCGGCTGTACGTTTCCCCTCATCACCACTAAAAGGTACGTGAGCCGCCTCAAATAATGCAGCAAGAAATTGCGCTGAACAGTATTTGGAACAGTTATAAAGATCTTTGCTCCACCTAACGGGTATTTGATACTCGTGACATAGGACAACAAAACGCTTCCCGACAAAGGTAATCACATCACGCTTGCTTCTAAGCCCACAGAGAGCTTTGCTGGCAGCATTCAGTGCTCCAGCAAAGTCATGCGTGAGGTTTAGGGAGGACAAGTTGCAATGTGCTAAGGCATCAGCTTCGGAGTCGCTTAGTTCGTCAATTTTTTCCTTAAGCTTTCCTGCAAGATCACGAATATCACTAAATTTATCCAGGTGCCTCGAAGTGAAATCCATTCGACCATCAACGAGTACCCTTGCGTAATCAGCAAGCGATACGAAAGCGCGTACACAGTCTTCACGCTTGGATACATTATATTTTTCACAAGTCCTCAATGCATGATCGACCAACCCAGCCATTGAGCTATCAACATCGATCCCAAGTTTCGACGCAAACTCCGGAAAATTCATGTTTTTGCTTTCCAAGTGTCTAGTAGATCAGCCCAATCCTGCATCATGCCTCGGCGTTCATCCAAGTATGTCGCATGATTGTAGGTACGCCGTACAGCGTTCGGTTCCGCATGTGCAAGTTGAGCCTCAATTACATCATGGCGATAGCCCAGCTCATTTAGACGCGTACTTCCAGTGGTCCTAGTGCCATGCGGACTATATTTTTTTGCCCATCCTAATTTTTTAAGCGCCTGCCGCAATGCAGCGTCTGCCATAGGGCGGGCACGATCATCACGATTGGGAAACACATACTTAGTGTGGCCCGTTACTGGCCTCATTGCTTTTAACAACTTTACGGCTTGCTCAGGCAACGGCAGCACATGTTCGCGACGTGCTTTCATGCGTTGTGCCGGAATTTTCCAAAGCGCGCTATCAAGATCAAATTCTTCCCATTCAGCTTGAACTGACTCGTTCGGTCTCACCAATGTGAGCCACATCAAGCGGAATGCATTAAGCGTCTGAAAGTTGCCTCCGTGACCGTCAAAATCGACAAGCAGCTTGCCAATTTCCTCAACCGACAAAGCTCGTTTGTGCTGTGTTTTATTTGGTGGCAACGCCTTACGTACCGCCCATACGGGGTCCGTATCTGCACGCAACGTTGCAACAGCAAGTTCAAACACTGATGACATGGTTCGCTTCGCCTCAGCAGCAACCGTTGGTGCGCCACGCGCGACCGTTTTATTTAGGATATCAAGGACATGTGCGGACGTAATCTGACGCACTGGCAGCTTGCCAATTGATGGAAATACCACCCTCTGAAGCATGTCCAGCCGGCGCGTCTTAGTGACATCCTCCCAGTCCTTCAACGCCAACCATTCCTGAGCAATCACCTCAAAGGTATTGCCGGAATCCAGTTCCCGCTTCACACGTTCAAGCTGCCGGTTCTGAACAGGACTTATGCCCTGTTTTACGAGCTTACGAGCTTCGCCGCATGCATCCCTCGCATCGGCCAGACTGACATCCGGATAGTCCCCCAGTGCAAACAAGGACTCCTTGCTGTTCAGCTTGAAACGATAGCGCCACGCCTTCACTCCGGATGGCTTTATCTCAAGGTAGAGACCTTTAAAATCGTTAAGCCGGTACAGCTTTTCGCGGGGCTTCGCGTTGCGACAGTGTGCATCAGTCAGCATCAAGTTTCACAAGTTAGAGATGATTTTTGATTGTACCCACCATTTTTGACAACAACAAGGGATTGTACTCACCCACGTACCCGTGATTTGTGTGAATGCATACGAAATATCATGAAATACCTGGAAACAAAAAAGCCGCGAAATTCGCGGCTTTTCATGGGTAAAAGTGTTGTTTCTACGGGTATGAGAAACAATATGATACCCGTTGAAACAGCAGTGACAAGTTAGACGTTGAACAGGAAGTTCAGCACGTCGCCATCCTTGACGACGTATTCCTTGCCTTCGGCGCGCATCTTGCCCGCTTCCTTGGCGCCTGCTTCGCCCTTGTAGGCGATGAAGTCGTCATAGGCGATGGTTTGCGCGCGGATGAAGCCGCGTTCGAAGTCGGTGTGGATCACGCCGGCCGCCTGCGGTGCGGTGTCGCCCACATGGATGGTCCAGGCGCGCACTTCCTTCACGCCTGCCGTGAAGTAGGTTTGCAGGCCCAGCAGCTTGTACGCGCCGCGGATCAGACGGTCCAGGCCTGGCTCTTCCATGCCCATGTCGGCCAGGAAAGCGCCCTTGTCGGCGTCGTCCAGGTCGGCGATTTCCGCTTCCAGCGCCGCGCAGATGGCGACGATAGGGGCGTTTTGCGATTGCGCATAGGCCGTCAGCTGATCCAGCAGCGGGTTATTCGTGAAGCCCGAGTCGGACACGTTGGCCACGAACATGGCCGGCTTGGCCGTGATCAGGCACAAAGGCTTGATCAGTTCCATTTCATCGGCGTCCAGGCCCATGGCACGCACGGGTTTCGCGTCGTTCAGGTAAGGCATCATGCGTTCCATGATGGCCAGCAGCTTGGCCGCATCCTTGTCGCCCGAGCGGGCTTTCTTGTTTTCGCGGTGGATGGCTTTTTCCACGGTACCCATGTCGGCCAGCGCCAGTTCGGTCTGGATAACTTCGATATCGTCGAGCGGGTTGATCTTGCCAGCCACGTGGATGACGTTGTCATCTTCGAAGCAGCGCACGACGTTGACGATGGCGTCCGTTTCGCGGATGTGCGACAGGAACTGGTTACCCAGGCCCTCGCCTTTCGACGCGCCCGCCACCAGGCCGGCGATGTCGACGAATTCCACGATGGCGTTGACCATGCGTTCCGGCTTGACGATGGCGGCCAGCGCATCCATGCGTGGGTCCGGCACTTCGACGACGCCGACGTTCGGCTCGATGGTGCAGAACGGATAGTTTTCAGCCGGGATGCCGGCTTTCGTCAGTGCATTGAACAGGGTGGACTTGCCGACGTTCGGCAAGCCGACGATACCGCATTGGAGACTCATGGAAAACCTTTAATAATCAAAGCACATGGCGCCGTCTATCGGCGTGCTTGCCGTGCTGTTAGGGAAAACGGGGCGATTGTTCACCCTTTTCCGGGGATAGTGCGTGTGCTGCATTTCAAGGGGTCAATTGTACCCGTGTCCCGCGCGCTTCAACAGTCCGATGATGGGCAAATGACGCCAAAACAGTCGTATCGTGACGCCATCAGGCCCTGTTCTCAGGCCGTATGCAGCTTCATGGTCGCCGCCTCGAACTTGCCTTCGACGATCTGCGGCATGACTTGCAACGATTTGTCTATCGCTTGCTCGATCAGCTCCTGGTCCTCGCGGCGCGGGCGGTGCAGCACGAAGTCAGCCACCTGCTGCTGCAGGCTCAGGGTACGCGGATGGCCGATGCCCAGGCGCAAGCGCCAGTAATCCTGCGTGCCCAGCGCGGCCGTGATGTCCTTCAAGCCATTATGGCCGCCGGCCGAGCCGCCCTTCTTCAGGCGCGCGATGCCGGGCATCAGATCGAGTTCGTCGTGCACGACCAGCACTTCATCGGCGGCGATCTTGAAGAAACGCGCCAGCGCGCCCACGGATTGGCCCGAGCGGTTCATGAAGGTCAGCGGTTCGAGCAGCCAGACTTCGTTGCCGCCGATGGAGGTCTTGGCCAGCATGGCGTTGTAGCGCGAATCGCGCTGCAAGCGCGTGCCGGGCAAGCTGTTGGCGAGGTTGTCCACCAGCCAGAAACCGGCATTGTGACGGGTTTGTTCGTATTCGGGTCCCGGGTTGCCGAGGCCGACGATCAGGCGTATGGGCATGGCTGTGTCTGCAGTGTAAAAACGTATTATCGGTGAAAACAGGCAGAAAAAAACCCGTCCGGAGCGAACCGGACGGGTTTTTCCTTGCGACTACCGCATTGCTGCGGCGGCAAAATTACTTCTTGTCAGCAACAACTTCAGCAGCAGCGGCTTCAGCAGCAACGTGGCCAGCCGGTACCGAAGCGGTAGCGATGGTCAGGTTGGCGCCGTGGGTGACAGCGGTCACGCCAGCTGGCAGGACCAGGTCGCCAACGTGCAGCGAGTGACCGACGTCGATGTTCGACAGGTCAACGTTGATGAATTCTGGCAGTTGGCCTGGCAGGCACGAAACTTCGATTTCGTTGGCTACGTGGCTGATGGTCGCGCCGTGCAGTTTGACTGCTGGGGAAACGTCAGCGTTCGTGAAGTGCAGAGCAACTTTCACGTGGATAGCTTGCTTAGCGTCAACGCGTTGGAAGTCAGCGTGCAGAACCAGTTGTTTGTATGCGTGGACTTGGAAGTCGCGCAACAGAACTTGCTGGGAAACGCCGTCGATTTCCAGGTCCAGGATCGACGAGTGGAACACTTCTTTTTTCAGCGCGTGGTACAGGGCGTTGTGATCCAGCGAGATCAGCACTGGGGCTTCAGCGCCACCGTAGACGATACCAGGGGTTTGGCCGGAAATGCGCAGGCGGCGGCTCGCTCCGGAACCTTGCAATTCGCGTTTAAATGCGATAACTTTCATGTGAAACTCCAAGAAGAACAAGGCTTGCACCTTGTGTTATGAAGATTCCCGCGACCAGGAATCTTCGAAAATGGGCGCATACGCGCCCCGAAAACTAAAATACTACGGCGCAACAGGCAAAAAGCCGGTCGCGCCGCAGGTGACGTCTGTTGCTGCTCTTGTCGAATTAATCGATAAAGAGGGAAATAACCGAATCGCCCTTGATGATGCGCTTGAACGTCTCGGCCAGCAGCGGCGCGCACGTCAATTGACGGATCTTGCCGCAGGCCAGGGCCGCTTCGGACAGGGGGATCGTATCGGTCACGACCAGCTCATCGAGTGGCGAGGCCGAAATACGGTCGATCGCCGGGCCCGACAGCACCGCGTGCGTGCAATACGCCACGACTTTTTTCGCGCCGCGCTCTTTGAGCACTTCGGCAGCCTTCGTCAGGGTGCCTGCCGTGTCGACCATGTCATCCATGATCACGCAGTTGCGGCCTTCGACTTCACCGATGATGTTCATTACTTCCGACACGTTCGCTTTTGGACGACGCTTGTCGATGATGGCCAGGTCGCAGCCCAGGCGTTTTGCCAGAGCGCGCGCACGTACCACACCGCCGACGTCCGGCGACACCACCAGCAGATCCTGGTAGTTTTTCTTTTGCAGGTCGCCCAGCAAAATTGGCGAAGCGTAGATATTGTCGACTGGGATATCGAAGAAACCTTGAATCTGGTCAGCGTGCAAGTCCATGATCAGGACGCGCTCGACACCGGCTTCTTCCAGCATGTTCGCCACCACCTTGGCCGAAATTGCCACACGCGCGGAGCGTGGACGACGGTCTTGGCGGGCGTAGCCGAAGTAAGGAATCGCGGCGGTGATGCGGCCAGCGGAAGCACGTTTCAAGGCATCAACCATCAGCATGATTTCCATCAGGCTGTCGTTGGTTGGAGCACAGGTGGATTGCAAAACAAAAACATCCTTGCCGCGTACGTTTTCGTTAATCTCGACCATTACTTCGCCGTCGGAGAATTTCGAAACGTTTGCTTTACCGAGAGGGATGCCGAGGTTTTTTGCGACCCCCTCTGCCAACGCTGGATTCGCGTTGCCGGTAAAAACCATCAGGTTTTCGTAAGCCATGGGAGTCCCAAGAGGTGATATAGAAGTCTTGAAAAGCACTAACCGGGCATAAGCCCGGTCAGTCATTGTTTAGAATATGCCGCGTGGCGACATATCTGCTTTTTCCCGTACTGGACGCTAACCTCGCATCGACAGACTACGGTGAAATTGTGGCAGGGGAAGAAGGATTCGAACCTTCGCATGCTGGAATCAAAATCCAGTGCCTTAACCAGCTTGGCGATTCCCCTACGTTACTGACTGCTTGCCGTCATGTTGGCCAGTATTATACCGACTATTTGACGCTAAGCAAAATCTTTTTTTGCTCTTTACAACACCGTGAGCATCGGGTGGCGATTCAGCGCTTTTGCCTTCCAGGCGATCCAGACTGGTGGCACATTGCTGAGCACCGCATCCGCTTCTTCCTGACTGCCAAACGCACTAAACACACAAGCACCGGAACCAGTCATCCTGGCCTCACCGTGAGCACCCAGCCATTCTACCGCATCTGCTACCGGCTTGAAAAGACTGCATGCCACTTGCTGTAAATCATTCTTACCAAACCCACCCGCACCGTTTCCTTCTGCGAGGTACCTGGAAAAGTCCGCTATTGTGACGGGTTCGGTATTTCTCGTCAAGCCTTCCGCGCAAAAAATTGCGGCGGTAGGCACTTGCACGCCCGGCTCGATCACCACATACCAGCATTCGGGCGTGGCGACGGGCTGTAGGGCCTCGCCCACACCTTCGGCAAAGGCGTTTTCGCCAAAGATGAAAAACGGGATATCGGCGCCCAGCGGCAAGCCCAGCGCCATCAATTCCTCCCGGCTCAAGCCCGCTTGCCACAGGCGGTTCAAGGCCATCAGGGCCGTGGCCGCGTCGGACGAACCGCCCCCCAGGCCGCCGCCCATGGGCAGCACCTTGTCGATGGCGATATCGACGCCGCGCGGCAAGGCGCCCGTGCGGCGCAGCACTTCCGCCTGCAGCAGTTTCGCGGCACGGACGATCAGGTCCTGCTCTTCCGGCACGCCGGCCAGCGCCGTCACGCGGCGGATCAGCGTATCGTCGCGCAGCGCGAAGTGCAAAGTGTCGCCATGGTCGAGCAACTGGAACACCGTCTGCAGCAGATGGTAGCCATCGGCACGGCGGCCGTTAACGTGCAGAAATAAGTTCAGCTTGGCGGGAGCCGGGCAATGATTCAGGGTCGTCAATGTCATGGTGCAGGTGTGGATGGGGCGGCATCGAGCACGATGCGCAGCGAGACGGCATCGGCCTGCGCGCTGGTGGTGCGTTCGGCATCGATACGCCGCGGTTGGGGCAAGGCGCCCAGTGTGTTGTCAGCAGCATCTTGCCACGACACATAGCGCAAGCGCCAGCCGTCTTTGGTTATCACGCTGTCATTGGCCGGTGACGCGACGAAGCGCTTGCCATCGGCGCCCACGGCATAACCTTGCAGCCAGTCGCGCAAGCCCGACACGGGCAGGGACCAGCCCAGCATCTGCGCGCTCAGGGTATCGACATCGGGCGCGCTGCGCGGCGCCTTGCCGCTTTGCGTCAACACGGCCTGCTGCGGCGTGACGGCGATCGTCGCCAGGGTGCTGCCGACGGGCGTATACAGGGTCACATCCGTGCGCGCGGCCGTCTGCAGCCAGTTGAAGTTGACGGTGGCCGATTCGGGCTTGTCATCCTTCTGGTACACGACGTTCAGGCGGCCCGTCAGCTCCACCTGTTCGCGGTAGGGCGCCACGGCTTCGCCCGATGGCGCGGCGCCGGACGAAAAGGGAGAAGTCAGGGTCGAGCAGGCCGAGAGGGCCAAGCACAGGACCGTCAGGGGCAGGAAATGTTTGGACATGGGTTTGGACATGGGCACAAGGAAAAACCAGCGCCATGGCGCTGGTTTTTCATAGTTGAGTTAATCGATTCAATCACAAACTGACATTCAAGCGCGCCAGGGTGCTTTTTAGCGCGTCGTTTTTCGGATCCTTGCCTTGCGCCTCGCGCCACAGCTTTTGCGCTTCGGCCTTGTCGCCCTTCTGCCACAGCACTTCGCCCAGGTGGACGGCGATTTCCGGATCGCTGCGCACGGCATAGGCGCGGCGCAGCGCGTTTTCCGCGGCAACCAGGTTACCCATGCGGAACTGCACCCAGCCCATGCTGTCCATGATGAACGGGTCGCCCGGCGCCATCTGCAAGGCTTTTTCGATCAGCGCATGGGCTTCCGGCAGGCGGATGCCCCGTTCGGCCAGCGAGTAGCCCAGGGCGTTATACGCGTGCTGGTTGTCGGGCGCCAGCGCCATCACGCGGCGCAGGCTCGCCTCCATCAGCTCGAGTTTGTCCAGGCGCTCGGCCAGCAAGGCGTAGTCGTACAGCAATTCCGGATTATCTGGGAAGCGCAGCAAGGCGTTTTCCAGCACCGTATAGGCGCTTTGCACGTAGCCGGCATCGCGCAGGAATTGCGCGTCGACCAGCAGCACCTGCGCCTGGATTGCCGAATCGTCCGTTTCGATTTCCGCCAGCGCCTTGCGCGCCGCATCGAGATTGCCGCCACGGGCGATCAGCTGGGCGCGGCGCAAACGCGCCTCGACATAACCGGCGGACGCGCTGTTGTCGACCTTGTCCAGCCAGGCGATGGCGCCGGCCGTGTCGCCGCGCGTTTCGGCGATCTGCGACAGTATCATCAGGGCCTTGAACGGATCGCGCGCGTCGCCAGGGGATTTGTCGAGCACGGCCAGGAAGCGCTTGAAGTACTGCTCCGCGCCCTTGGTGTCTTCCAGCTGCAACGCCACGATGCCGAGCGCATACAGGCCGCCCAGGTTGTCGGGCTGGCTTTTCAGCAGCAGCAGGAATTGGTCGCGTGCCAGCTCCAGCTGTTTTTGCTCGACCAGCAGGCGCGCATACGCGCCGCGCACTTCGACGGCGTCCGGATTCTTTTGCAGGAAGGCGGCCAGCACCTTGCCTGCCGCCTCGGGCTCGCCCGTCACCTGCGCCAGGGTCAGCGCGGCCAGCTCGGAGTTCGGCTTGATCGCCAACGCCTTGTTCGCTTCGCCGATGGCGCGTTCACGCTCGCCGAGCGACAGGGCGCCCTGCGCCAGCACCAGGTGGGCTTCAAACATGTCCAGGTAGGGCTGCACCAGGCGCGTGAGCATGGCATATGCAAACAGCTTGTCATTCGAGCGCGACAGGATCTGCTGCATCTGGAACAGGGCCACGCCCCGTGCACCCTGCGGCGCATTGGCCAGGCGCTCGGCAAAAATCGGTTCCGCTTCTTCGATCTTGTCCGTCAACACGACGAAGCCAAGGAAGAACTGGGTCGCCTCGTCCGATTCGGGCGCCAGCTCGCGCCACAGGCGGATGGCCGCCAGCGCTTCGCCGCCCTGCTTGGCGGCCAGCGCCATTTCGGAGGCGCGGCGCGCCAGGCGCGGGTCGCGCGTCTGCTGCGCCGCCACCATCATCGTCACATACGGCCCTTGCCACTGGCCGCTCTTGAATTCCATTTCAGCCTTGGTCAGCTTGTACAGCAAATCGCTGCTCAACTCGACCTTGGGCAGCTTCTCGCCCTTGGCGTCGTCGCCGGACTCGATACCGGGCGCTGGCGGCGCAGCGGCCGCAGCGGGACTGGCCGCCCCATCGGCGGGGGCAACAGGCGTCTGTGCCATGGCATGCGTGGCCATCAGGGCGGACAAGGTTACAATGGCGAAAGCGTTTTTCAAAGGCTGATCCTGGCTAAACGGCAAAGTTTGATTCTACGCCCAACGCGGCTATCGCGTACTTCACGTATGTAACGAAATATATACGTCGTGGCGGCGTAGCGTGCCCGGGCCAGCCATCCGCCGGCGACCCGCCTGTTTTTTACCCGGTTTTCCACCATTCGAGCCCTATGCCAGAATTGCCAGAAGTCGAAGTCACACGGCGCGGTGTCGCGCCCCACATCGAAGGGCGCGCCGTGCGTGCCGTCGTGCTGCGCCGCGACGGCCTGCGCTGGCCCTTCCCCCCTGCCCTGGGCGAACAATTGTCGGGGCAAACCATCGGCCTGACGGGGCGGCGCGGCAAATACCTGCTGATCCACTTCCGCCACGGCACCCTGATCATCCATCTGGGCATGTCGGGCCATTTGCGCGTGCTGCCCACGGGGACCGAGGCGCAAAAGCACGACCATTTCGACCTCGTCGTAGAAGACGCGGACGGCGGCAGCCAGGTGCTGCGCATGACGGATCCGCGCCGCTTCGGCGCCGTGCTGTGGCATGACGAGGCCGACGGCCCGCTGGATGGCCACGCGCTGCTGCGCGGCCTGGGCACGGAACCGCTGGAAGGCGGCTTCACGGGCCAGCTACTGTTCGAGAAAACGCGCAACAAGGGCACCAACATCAAGCAAGTGCTGATGGCGGGCGACATCGTCGTCGGCGTGGGCAATATCTATTGTTCCGAAAGCCTGTTCCGCGCGGGGATCAACCCGAAGACGCCAGCCCGGCGTATCGGCCTGGCCCGCTATGAGAAACTGGCGCAATCGATCCGCGACGTGCTGGCCGAAGCCATCGTGCAGGGCGGCAGCACCCTGCGCGACTTCATCGGCGTCAACGGCCAGTCCGGCTACTTCCAGCAGACGTATTTCACGTACAACCGCGCGGGCAAGCCATGCCGCGTGTGCGGCGCGCCGATCCGGCAAATCGTGCAGGGACAGCGTTCCACGTTTTACTGCGTGAATTGCCAAAAGTAGCCACACTCACAGAGGGAGCCAGATGGTCAGAGACTTGGAACAATACAGCGCATGGCGCCAGGATGTGCTGGCGGCCCTGCAGGCATACCGGCAAGCCGCCAGCGCGGCGGGCCTGGTCGACGGCGCCTCCGCGCTGCGCCTGACGCGCTGTGGCTCCCGCCTGACTGACGACCGCCTGTCCGTGGCCTTCGTGGCGGAATTCTCGCGCGGAAAATCCGAGCTGATCAACGCCATCTTCTTTGCCGGCTATGGCCAGCGCATCCTGCCCTCGGGCGCGGGCCGCACCACCATGTGCCCCACCGAGCTGCTGTACGACGCGGCCTGGCCACCATCGATCCGGCTGCTGCCCATCGAGACGCGCGCGCAGAACCTGTCGACCAGCGACTACCGCGACCTCCCCGCCGCCTGGACCGTCCTGCCCCTGAACATCGAGGCGGGCGGCGACATGCAGGAAGCCATCCGCCAGGTCAGCCTGACGAAAAAAGTCAGCGTGGAAGAAGCGGCGCACTACGGCCTGTACGACGCCGACGACGCGGACGCCCCCGCCATGCTCGACGAGGACGGCCAGGTGGAAATTTCCATGTGGCGCCACGCCATCATCAACTTCCCCCATCCGCTGCTGAAACAGGGCCTGGTGATTCTCGACACGCCCGGCCTGAACGCCATCGGCACGGAACCGGAACTGACCCTGAACCTGATCCCGAATGCGCACGCGGTGCTGTTCATCCTGGCGGCCGACACGGGCGTCACGCGCAGCGATATCGAAGTATGGCGCAACCATATCGGCGCCGGCGCGGGGCGCCTGGTGGTGCTCAACAAGATCGACAGCATGTGGGACGAATTGCGCGGCGATGCCGAGGTGGCGCAAGCCATCGAACGCCAGCAGGCCAGCGTGGCGCATCTGCTGACGCTGGATGCGGGCCAGGTGTTTCCCGTCTCGGCGCAAAAGGCCCTGGTAGGCAAGATCAACCACGATGCCACGCTGCTGGAAAAGAGCCGCTTGCTGCCGCTGGAGACGGCCCTGTTCGAGGAGCTGATCCCCGCGCGCAAGGACATCATCCGGCGCCAGCTGGCGTTCGACCTGGACGCCATCGAGGCGGCGCAGCAGGTGCAGGCGGCGGCGCGCGCGCGCGGCATTGCCGAGCAGCTGCACGAGCTGCACAGCCTGCGCGGCAAGAACCAGAGCGTGATCGCGCACATGATGCGCCGCGTCGATATCGAGAAGAAGGAATTCGACAGCAGCCTGTTCAAGCTGCAGGCCACGCGCGCCGTATTTACCCGCCTGTCGACGGAACTCTATACGAGCCTGGGCATGGATATCGTGCGCGACGATATCGATGGCGTGCGCGCCGCCATGCAGCGCAGCCGCTTTTTCACGGGCCTGCGCGAAGCCGTGCGCCAGTATTTCGAGCGCATCACCAGGAACCTGGATCGCTCGGAAGGCAAGACGGCCGAGATCACGGAAATGATGAACGTGATGTACCGCAAATTCGCCACCGAACATGGCTTGGCGCTGGCCTTGCCGATGCCGTTTTCCCTGGCCCGCTACCGCCAGGAGATCGCCGATATCGAAGCCGTGTATCACAAGCAGTTCGGCACGGCCACCCTGCTCACCACCAGCCGGGTCGTGCTGATGGAGAAATTCTTCGACACCATCGCCTCACGCGTGCGCCGCAGTTTCACCAATGCCAACGACGACGCCAGCGCCTGGCTGAAAGTCATCATGGCGCCCCTCGAAGCGCAGATCGTCGAATACAAGGAACAGCTGAAACTGCGCTTTGCCTCGATCCAGCGCATCCACGACGCCACGGGCAGCCTGGAACAGAAAATCGCCGGCTTCGAAGCCAGCCTGGCGGCGCTCGAACGCGACAAGGCGCAGCTGGCGCAATTGCTCGCTGCCTTGCGCACGGCCAGCGCAACCTGAACGCAACATCAGCAACATCACACCACAGAACACTGGAAACCTGCATGAAACGTCTGCTGCATCCGCTCTCGCCCGCCAAGGGCGCAACTCAGTTTGAAAACGCGTCTGAAAATTACATCGACCCGACTTTTTCCGCCACCGTCATCGCCTGGCAAAAGCAGCATGGCCGCCATGCGCTGCCATGGCAAAACACGCGCGACGCCTACCTGATCTGGCTGTCCGAAATCATGCTGCAGCAAACGCAGGTCACCGCCGTGCTGGGCTACTACGCGCGCTTCCTCGAACGCTTCCCTACCCTGCGCGATTTGGCCAGCGCCCCGGTGGAAGACGTGATGGCGCAGTGGAGCGGCCTCGGTTACTACACGCGGGCGCGCAACCTGCACAAGTGCGCGCAGCGCGTGGTAGCCGAATACGATGGCGTCTTTCCCAGCGATCCCGCCCTGCTGGCCGACCTGCCCGGCATCGGCCGTTCGACGGCAGCCGCCATCTCCGCGTTTTCCAGCGGCACGCGCGCGGCCATCATGGATGGCAACGTCAAGCGCGTCTTCGCGCGCACCTTCGGCATCGATGCCTATCCCGGCGAAAAACGCGTCGAGGAAGCCATGTGGCGCCGCGCCGAAGCGCTGCTGCCGGAGACTGGCATCGAAGCCTACACGCAGGGCTTGATGGACTTCGGCGCCACCCTGTGCACGCGCAGCAGCCCCGATTGCGGCCGCTGCCCGCTGCAGCCGCGCTGCGTGGCCTACGCCACCCATCGGGTCAAAGACTTACCGGTGCGCAAACCAAAGAAAACCAGCCCGGAAAAACATGCGGTCATGCTCGTCGTCATCGACGATGGCCAGGTGCTGCTGGAACAACGTCCCGGCTCCGGCATCTGGGGCGGCTTGCTGTCGCTGCCGGAACTCGATGGCCACGTGCTGGCCGATGCAGACTGTCCGCGCGACATCGACCAGGATGCGCTCGCGCGCGCCGTGGCGCCCTTCGGCGCCATCGAGACGCAGGAACGGCTGCTGCCCATCGTACACGTGTTTACCCACTACAAGCTGCACATCGTCCCCTGCCGCATCACGCTGGCGCGCCGTCTGGCGCTGGCCGGAGAGTCCACGCACGTCTGGTACGACGGCGCGAACATCGCCGACGCGCCGCTGCCCGCGCCCATCAAGAAACTGCTGCTGGACCTGTTCGGCGATGCGCGTGCGGCGCAGCGCAGCATGTTCTAGTGCGCAGGCTTGTCGTACTGGCGCTGGCGGCGCTGTGTTGGCACGGCGCGCAAGCGGCTGACGAACTGCCAGAGGTAAGAATAGGCGTGCTGGCCTACAAGGGCGGCGACGCCGTGCAGCAGGACTGGTCGTACGTGACGCGCCATCTGCAAGCGAACATCCCCGGCATCCGTTTCATCCTGGCCGACTACGACCAGGCGGGCCTGACACGCGCCGTGCAGTCGCAGGCCATTGCCTTCGCCATCACCAGCAGCGGCCATTACGTGGCGCTGGAACACAGCGATGGCGCCAGCCGCATCGCCACGCTCGAATCGCCATGGACGGACTCGCCGCGCCAGGCCATCGGCTCGGCTATCGTCGTGCGCAGCGCGTCGCCGTTGCACGACCTGGCCGACCTGGCGGGCAAGAACGTGATGGCCGTGGCGCCCGACGCCTTTGGCGGCTACCAGATCGCCGCGCGCGAACTGCGCGAAGCGGGCATCGATCCCGCGCATGATTTTGCCAGCCTGCGCTACAGCGGTTTTCCCTCGCAGCAGATCGTCGACGCCGTGCGCGCCGGGCGCATGGATGCGGGCATCGTGCGCACCTGTCTGCTCGAACAGATGGTGGCGCGCGGCGAAGTGCGCGCCGAGGAACTGCGCGTGATCACCACGCGCCCGATTCCCGGCTTTCGCTGCGCCAGCTCGTCGCGGCTGTATCCGGACTGGCCCTTCGTGGCCCTGCGCCAGACGCCGCCCGCGCTGGCGAAAAAAGTGGCGCAGGCTCTGCTGGCCATGCCGCGCACCGAGGAAGGCTACAGCTGGACGGTGCCCAGCGATTACCAGATCGTCGATGAACTGTTCCGCGAACTGCGCATCGGTCCCTACGCCTATCTGGACAAGCTGACGTTCGAGACGGCGCTGCGCCGCTACTGGGGCTGGATGCTGCTGGTGCTGGCCCTGCTCGTGGCCTGGGCCGTGCACACGGTGCGCGTGGAATACCTGGTCAGCCGGCGCACGGAGCAATTGCGCGCCGCCCAGCACCAGCAGCGCGCGCTGGAAGAACAGGCGCGCCAGCGCCAGGCCACGCTCGACCACACGGCGCGCCTGGCGATTCTGGGCGAAATGGCCAGCGCCATCGCGCATGAATTGAACCAGCCGCTGGCCGCCATCGGCAATTTCGCGCGCGGCATGGCGCGCCGCATCACGGCGGGTCGGCTCGATGCGGCGCCCCTGCTCGACGGCGCGCAGGAAATCGCCACGCAAAGCGAACGCGCGGGCACCATCATCCGTCACATTCGCGCGATGGCGCAAAAGCGTCCCGCGCACAGCACCGCCTTCGCCCTGGCCGACGCCGTGGAGCAAGCCGTGGCCCTGTTCCGCGCAGCCCATCCGCAAGCCAATATCAGCTGGCGCCACGAGGCAGTCAGCGCGACACCGCGCGTGCTGGCCGACCCGCAGCAAGTGCAGCAGGTGCTGCTCAATTTACTGAAAAATGCGCTCGATGCGCAGCTGGAAAACGGCAATCCGCAGCACCCCATCGGCGTGCTGCTGCACCGCGAAAACGGCGCCTGCACGGTGGCCGTGCGCGACGCCGGCTGCGGCCTGGAAGCGGCGCAGATGGCGCGCCTGTTCGAACCCTTCTTTACCACCAAGGCCGAAGGCCTGGGCCTGGGCATGTCGCTCAGCAAAAGCATCATCGAATCGTTCGGCGGCAGCCTGTCGGCGCACGCCAACGCCGATGCACCAGGCTTGACGGTCTGGTTCCGCCTGCCCGAAGATACCGGCCTGGGAGCCAACAAGGAAACACCATGAATGAAAGCGATGCGATCATCTTTGTCGTCGACGACGACGCCGCCATGCGCCGCTCGCTGGCCTATCTGTTCGATTCGGCCGGCTGGAAGGTCGAGACGTTCGAGTCGGCGCGCGACTTCCTGCAGCGCTACGCTGGCCATGTGCCGGGCTGCCTGCTGCTCGACGTGCGCATGCCTTTGATGAGCGGACTGGAACTGCAACAGGAGTTGAACAACAGGACCGGGCACGCCATCTCCCTGCCCGTGATTTTCCTCAGCGGTCACGGCGACCTGGCCATGGCCGTGCAGACGATGAAGGCAGGCGCCTGCGATTTTTTGGAAAAGCCGTGCAAGGACCAGGTATTGCTGGACGCCGTCAGCCGGGCCGTGGCCCGCAGCGTGGAAGAAAGCCGTAGCGCCGCCAGCACGAATACGGCGCAATCGGCGCTGGCCAGGCTCACCGCACGCGAGCGCGAAGTGGCGTTGCTGATGGCCGAAGGCAAAGCCTCGAAAGTCATCGCCCGCGAACTGGGCATCAGCGACAAGACGGTACAGGTGCACCGCCATAACACGATGGAAAAACTGGGCCTGCATTCAGCAGCCGAGGTAGCCCGGTTGCTGATGGCCAGCGGCGAGATTTAAGCCCGCACGATACGCGCCGGCAGCCCCTGCCGCACCGACGTGCCCGAAACGGGATCGACAAACACGTTCTTGTCGCCGCGGCTCGGGTCCGTCAATCCCAGGTCATTCAGGTTGATGCCCGCGCCGATGGTCGGTTCATCTGGCTGGCGCAGCTTGCCGATACGGTGGGCGCGCGCACCGTGCTCCTTGTGGCCGAAACCGTGTTCGACGGCAATCACGCCCCGCTGCACGCCATGGCGCAGCATCACCGTGGCCCTGGCCCTGCCACCCGGCGTTTCCAGGTAAATGGCATCGCCATTTACCAGCTTCAAGCGGGCCGCATCGTCGGGATGCACGGCGACCGGGTTGTCCGGATGGATGCCGCGCAAGCGCCGCGCACCGATGCTGTAGGAATTCTGCAGCGCCGATTTAAAGCTGATCAACTCGAACGGCCACTCGCTGGCCGGATAGGTTTTGCGCACGGGCGTACCGTCGGCAAACGCCGCCACTCGCCACGCGGGCGTGCCGGGAAAACGCTTGCCGCTCAAGCTGTTCTTGCTCACGCCCAGGCCCTCGTTGTACAGCATCATGGGCTTCAGGTAACGGTGCGTGGACCAGTCCTGCGGATACGGCGTCTCGTCGATCACGGGTGCAGGAGCCACGGGTGCCTTGGGGTTCGCCGGTGGCGGCAGGCGCAGGCCGAACATTTCGCCATAGCTCTGGTAGCGCCCTCCCCGCGCCAGCATGAAGGCCACCTTGCGCCACTCTTCCGGCTTCAAGGTGCGCTCCAGTTCGGGGCGGATGCGCGCCACGCCGGACAGTTCGATATCGTCGTCGCTAGCTTCCGGCACGGACGTTTTCCCTTGCCAGGCGATGTTGGCACCGCCCCGCAGATACCAGTCTTCCGCGCGCTGCAGGGGAAAGCGCTGGCCATCCATGTCCTGCAAGGCTTCTGGACCGAAACCGGGCAAGTCCATCGTTTTCGCCAGCGCGATGAAGAACGATTCCATGCAGATGGTCTGGCCGTCCGGCGTCTTTTGCACGCGCGGTTCGACCACGGGCCAGCGCGCCGTGCTCATTTTGACGGGCATGCCGCCCCAGGCGCCAGCCCAGCCCCAGCTTTCGTACAGCAAGGTATCGGGCAACAGGTAGTCGGCAAACGCCGAGCTTTCATTGATGAAAGGGTCGATGGCGACGATCAGGGGTATCTTCTTCGGATCGGCCAGTTCCTTGCCGATCTGCGCGCGCAAGCCCGTGATGCCGTAGACGGGATTGCAGCTCCACAGAATCAGCGCCTTCAGGGTGTACGGGTAGCCGTTCATGGCGCTGGTCAGCCACTCGGTGGCCAGCGCGGGCGCATTCGGATACCACGGCGCCTTCGCCGGATACGCCTTGCCCGCTTCTTTCTTCAGCTTGAATTCCGAGGTTTTTTCATACGGCACATTGCGCCCGATCGGCATGCCGGCCGCCTTGATCTCGCCGTCGAAACTCTCGAGGTTATAGCGCGGACCGGGTCCCGCATCCTTGAAGCTGCCGCCGTTGACCAGGGTGCCGCCCTTGCGATTCAGGTTACCGATCAGGGTATTGAGCATGACCAGCGCATACGCGTTATAGAATCCCGCACCCGACATCATGCCGCCGTGCGCATTGACGGCGGCGCGCTTGCCATGGCTGGTGAGTTCCTGCGCCAGCCCTTCGATGATGTCGCGTGAAATGCCGCAGGCCGCCGCGTATTCATCCATGCTGTGGCGCTGCGCTTCCTCGTTGAGCATCGTCATGGCCGTCTTCAGGTGCAGTGGTGCACCCGCCACGTCCCGCGGGCCGTCGAAGAACAGGCGCGCCTCACCCTTGGCGGCATTGTGTGGCACGATCGCTTGCGTGGCGGAGTCGATCACGCAAAAGGCGTCGCCATCCTTGTAGCGCTCTTCTTCCGACAACTCCACCGCGCCCATATCCGACGCGCGCAGGTAGCGGCCATCGCGCGGATGGCCCTTCTCGTTAATGATCAAATGTGTGGCATTGCACCAGGCGGCTTCGCCCGCCGCTTCCGCCACCTTTAGGTTCGGCTGCACGAGGAAGTTGCGGTCATAGCGTTCGTGCTCGATGATCCAGCGGATCATGCCCATGGCCAGCGCGCCATCCGTGCCCGGCTTGATCGGCACCCAGCGGCTGCGGTCGCCCGCGGCCAGGCTGTCCGCGTTCGTCAGCACGGGGTCGACGACGACGTAGCTGAATTCGCGCTTGCCCGACCTTGCTTTCGCGATCAGGGTGCCCTGGCGCTTGAACGGGTTGCCCGCATTGCCCGGCGCCGTGCCGACGAACATGCAAAATTCCGTATTTTCCAGGTCCACTTTCGCGTGCGGCATCTTCTTCATGTCGCCGAACATGGCACCCGAGCCGCTGCGGTAGGCGCCGCCACAATACGAACCGTGGTTGACCAGGTTCAAACTGCCGTACGACTGCTTGAAAAAGCGCGTGCCGAACGCCAGGCGGCCATCGTCGGTACTGCACATCAGGCCCACCTGGTTCACTTGCGGGCCCAGTTCCGGCTGCGCCGGATCGATCGGCTTTTCCAGCTCGCGCAAGGCGCGCAGTCCCTCCACGTGGCCTTCGCCAAACAGGTCGCCGCCTTCCGTCACTTCCTTCACCAACTGGTCGAAGGCGATCGGTTCCCACTGGCCGCCGCCGCGCGGCCCTACACGCTTCATAGGCGCCAGCACGCGGAACGGCGACTCCATCTGTTCCAGCACGCCGTTGCCGCGGCCGCAAGCCGTCGAACGGCCCTTCAGCCCCTTTTCCTGGAAGCGCGACAGCGAGACAAAACTGTCGCGGATCGAGGTTTGATACGGCAGCGCCGGGTCGGCCGACAGTGGGCTGTAGGGATTGCCGGCCACGCGCAGCACCTTGCCGCTTTTTTTATCCAGGCGCACGCGCACGCCGCAAAACGTGGTGCAGCCCATGCACATGGTGTAGCTCACTTGCTGGTCCGGATTGACCGTCAGCTTGCCCGTGGCCGTATCGACGGAAAACTCGGGCGGCAGGGAATTGCCATGCAGTTTCTGCACGGGTTTATCCTTGCCCAGCGCATGGTCGACCATGCGGCCGGCCGTGGTGGAAAAGCTGGCGGCAAACGCGGCCAGGCCGCCGCCGATGGCGCCGTAGCGCAACAGCTTGCGGCGTTTTTCGTTTTCGTCGTCAGGGACGTCGTTGTGTGCGTTGTTGTGTATTTGATCGTTCATTTTTGACTCCTCAGTGCGTGGCCATGACGGGACGGCTGCGACCAGCGACGACGCGTCCCGCCCATGGCAAAAATTCCAGCATCAGCAACAGCAGCGCGATCCACAGGCCGGCCGTGCCAATAATGCCCAGCAAGCCATCGTTCCCCATCGGCAGGTGGTAGTCGTACAGGCCTGCGCCCGTCTTCGGAATCGTCTGGCCGCCGATAAAAATCGTCCAGCGCATCATCCAGGCGCTATGCAGCGCGATCAGGCCATTGGCCAGGCCACTCGTGGCCGGACGCCAGATGGCCAGCGCCATCGGCACGATGGCCGACAGCACGGCCCAGACGGCCGTGAACTGCCATTGCGGCATGCCCGCCACCTGCGTAAAGGCCATGCTGTGGATGGCGCTCACGCCGGAGAGACTGACGAACAGCCAGCCGCCGCCCAGTGCCAGCACCAGCGCCAGCGACAGGGCCAGCGCGCGGTTCAAGGACACTTCCAGGGCCTGGTCGCGGCCCGGCAGGAAGCGGTTGAACAGCAGCGCCAGGCCCACGGCCCCGACAAAGGCAGTGGCGGCAAACTGCGCCGGCAGGAAAGGCGTGAACCACAGGGGACGGGCACGCACCACCATCACTTCCATGCCCGTGTACAGGCCCACGACGAAGGCGGCCAACAAGGTGAAGGCAGCGGCGACGCGAATGGCCCGCAAGGATGCGGCGCCGCCGCGCCCCAGCAAACGGTAGGCGAAGGCCAGGCGGTCCTGGCCCTGTCCCCGCGTGGCGAAATCCACGCGCAGCGCCAGCCACGCGTACAGCATCAGACAGCCCAGGTACAGGGGAATGAAGAACGAACCCCACGACATCCACGACTGCGGCTGGAAATAAATGTAGAAGTGATAGAAGCGGCCCGGCCCGTGCAAATCGGCCAGCAGCGCCACGGGCGCCGTCATGCCACACACGAGGGATGCCAGCAGCGCGATGCGTCCCAGGCGTTCATACGCCTTGCGGCCGAAGACGAAATACGGCAGGGTCAGCATGAAACTTCCATAACTGAGGCCGATGAGGAAAAAATACTGCACCGCCCACGGCAGCCATGCCGCTTCGCGCGTGACGTTGAGAATTTCGGTGATGTGGCTGTCCATGGTTTATTTCCCGTGTTTGCTCGGTTGCCAAAGAGTCGCTTCGCCCTCGACGTGGCCGGCGAAGCGCGTGTCCAGTCCCAGGTAAAACACGTGGGGTTGGGTGCCCTGCTCGGGTTTCAGCACCTTCACCTTGTTCTCGGTCAGCAGCTGGTGCACCACGCTGTCCGGATCATTCAGGTCGCCGAAGATGCGCGCACCGCCCACGCAGGTTTCCACACAGGCGGGCAGCAAGCCTTCGTCGACCCTGTGCGCGCAGAACGTGCATTTGTCGGCCTTGCCCGTTTCGTGGTTGATGAAGCGCGCGTCGTACGGGCAGGCTTGCACGCAGTAGGCGCAGCCCACGCAGCGGTCGCCATCGACGACGACGACGCCGTCCTTGCGCTGGAATGTAGCGCCCACGGGACAGACGGGAATGCAGGGGGGATTGGCGCAGTGGTTGCACAGGCGCGGCAGCATGTAGGTGCCGCAGCGGTTCTCTTCCTTGACTTCATAGGTCGAGACGATGGTGCGGAAGCTGTTTTCCGGCACGGCGTTTTCCATGATGCAGGAGACCGTGCAAGCCTGGCAGCCGATGCATTTCTGCACATCGACCACCATCGCCCAGCGCTGGCCGCCTTCGCCCTTGGTGGCCGCCTTGCCTGGCAGCGGCGCGATGGCCGCCCCGATGGTTACGGCTGGCAAGGCGCGCAAGAAACTGCGGCGCGATTCAATCATGACACTCTCCTTGACTATGGGCGGCAAGCCCTTGTTGACTTGCTGCCATGATAGAAAAGAAGGCGCTACGGGGGTATTGGGATGATCGGGTGGGGACCTAGATGATCATGCCAATTGACAGGGGAGAGGAATGGGGGTATGCCCTTACAACTCGTCGAGCGAATACAGCCGGCGATGCTCGCGAATCGCGTAGCGGTCCGTCATCCCGGCGATGTAGTCGGCGATCTTGCGCGCCTGCTGCGTGACAGTGCCATCCCTGTCATGGCCAATAAGCTGATAGTCGGGCGGCAGCAGGGCCGGTTCGTCCATGAAGCTGTCATACAGTTCGCGCACGATGCGGCTGGCCTTCACGCGCATGCGGTTGACCTGGTAGTGGCGGTACAGGTTTGCGCGCAAAAAGCGCTTGAGCTCCGTCGCATCCTTGCGCATGGTGTCCGAAAAGCGGATCAGCGGGGGACTGGCGCGCACTTCGCTGACGTCGCGGGGAGCGGCGTCCGCAATCAGGGAAGTCGACGTGACGATCAGATCGTCGGCCAGGGCCGTGATCAGGCGACGCAGGGTTTCGTAGATGGCGCGCCGGCCGGACAGGCCGGGGAATGCCTGCTGCACCTCGCGCCACAGGCGGCCGAAGAATTCCACCTCTTCCAGCTGGGCGATGGTGATCAGGCCGGAGCGCAGGCCGTCGTCGATATCGTGGCTGTTGTAGGCGATTTCATCGGCCAGGTTGGTCAGCTGCGCTTCCAGGGTCGGTTGCGTGCGGTCGATGAAGCGCTGGGCCACGGGGCCCAGTTCGCGCGCATGCGCCAAGGAGCAGTGTTTCAGGATGCCTTCGCGCGTCTCGAACATCAAGTTCAAACCGTCGAAGGCGCCGTAGTGCTCTTCCAGGGTATCGACCACGCGCAGGCTTTGCAGGTTGTGCTCGAAGCCGCCGTGCGCCTGCATGCACTCATTGAGCACGTCCTGGCCCACGTGGCCGAACGGCGTGTGGCCCAGGTCATGCGCGAGCGCGATGGCTTCGACTAGGTCTTCGTTCAGGCGCAGGTTGCGCGCGATCGAGCGACCCACTTGCGCCACTTCCAGGCTGTGCGTCAGGCGCGTGCGGAACAGGTCTCCCTCGTGATTGAGGAACACCTGGGTCTTGTACTCGAGGCGACGGAAGGCCGAGGAATGGATGATGCGGTCGCGGTCGCGCTGGAACTGGCTGCGCGAGGCGTGCGGCGCCTCGGCAAAGCGACGTCCCTGCCCCTGTGCCGAGTGGGCCGCATACGGGGCGAGGAAGTCTTCTGGCAACATGTTATTGCACTCCGGCGGCCAGGGTAGCCAGCACCAGTTCGTGCGGCGCGGACGTGATGTTCGGGCTGCCCAGGGGTTGCAACAGGATGAACTTGATGGCGCCGCCCTCGTTCTTCTTGTCCACTTCCATCAGTTCCAGCCAGCGCTCGACACCGAGGTCCGGCGCCTTCACCGGCAGGCCGGCGGCAGCGACCAGCGCGCGCACGCGCTCCACGGCCGCCTGGTCGATATAGCCCATGCGGCACGACAGGTCGGCCGCCATCACCATGCCGCAGCCGACGGCTTCGCCGTGCAGCCAGTGCCCGTAACCGAGGCCCGCCTCGATGGCGTGGCCGAAGGTGTGGCCGAAGTTCAGGATGGCGCGCAAGCCGCCTTCGCGCTCGTCCTGGCGCACCACGTCGGCCTTGATTTCGCACGAGCGGGCGATCGCGTAAGCCAGCGCACCCTTGTCGCGCGCCATCAGCTTGGCCATGTTCGCCTCGATCCAGTCGAAGAAGGCCGCATCGATGATGGCGCCATGCTTGATCACTTCGGCCAGGCCGGCCGACAGCTCGCGCGCCGGCAGGGTTTCCAGGGTCGAGGTGTCGGCGATCACGGCGCGCGGCTGGTAGAAGGCGCCGATCATGTTCTTGCCCAGCGGGTGGTTGATGCCCGTCTTGCCGCCGACGGAGGAATCGACCTGCGCCAGCAAGGTGGTGGGCACTTGCACGAAACCGATACCGCGCATGTAGCTGGCCGCCGCATAGCCGGTCAGGTCGCCGATCACGCCGCCGCCCAGGGCCACCAGGGTGGTCTTGCGGTCGCATTTATTGGCCAGCAGCGCGTCGAAGATCTGCATCAGGCTGGCCCAGTTTTTATATTCTTCGCCGTCCGGCAGGACGATGCTGATCACTTCGCGGCCATCGCTGGCCAGCGCCGCTTGCAGGCGGCCCAGATACAGGGGCGCGACAGTGGTATTGGTGACGATGGCCACCTTGTGGCCGCTGATATGGCGCAGCAGTGCATCGGCGTCGGCCAGCAGGCCGGGACCGATGGCGATCGGATAACTGCGCTCGTCGAGGTCTACGCTCAACAACATTTTGGATTGCTCGTTCATCGAAGGCTCTGCATGAATGACGCAATTGGGCGAGGCCTCGCATTCGAGGCTGGCCAGCTGCATCAGGATGGTCTGAACCATCGATTGTACGTTAGGACGGCCCGTGTCGATCACAATGTCGGCCACTTCCATGTAATGGGGCTCGCGCTGGGACGTCAATTCCTCCAGCTTGCGGCGCGGGTCGGCCGTCTGCAGCAGGGGACGGTTCTTGTCGTGGCTGGTGCGCGCGAGGATGTTGCTGACGCTGGCGCGCAGGTAGACCACCGTGCCCCGCTCCTTCAGGTAGGCGCGACTGTCGGCGTTGAGGATGGCCCCGCCGCCGGTGGCCATGACGATGCCTTCCTGGGCGCTCAGGTCGCGGATGACTTCGGCCTCGCGCCGGCGAAAGCTGGCCTCGCCCTCGATTTCAAAGATCCACGGGATGGTCGCTCCCGTGCGTGCCTCGATCTCGTGGTCGGAATCGACAAAGCGCAAGCCCAGCTTGCGGGCCAGGATGCGCCCGATCGTGGTTTTGCCTGCGCCCATGAGGCCTACTAAAAACAGATTTTGCATGTGCTGCGACAGTTAATTTGGATTACGACAATCAGTGGCTTGCCCATACGGACTCAGGACGCCTGGAGGTGAAACATCCACGCGGTTAAAGTCCGTAGCCAGCCCCGGAAGCAAAGTGTAACCGACATAAGTTGCCTCCGTCCCGGAACTATTGCCACGAATCGTCAATTCGACGTCCAGCCAGTTGGCCCTGTCGCGCGGATAAGTCAGGGTAACGATCGCCGTTCCCGAGCTGTCGGTCTTGCCACCGGTCGACAGATTGAGCGGAATGCCCGGGTCGAGACGGCCATTGAGGTTGAAGTCGTTATTCGGATTGAAGGTGCCGCTGCGGTCCCGGTCTTCATTGTCACAGGCGTTCGCTGTCCTCACGACTATCCACGACTCGGCAATCCGGGAATATTGCAGATAGCCTTTGTAATAATAGCGGGGCCAGGCAGCGGCCGTGATGATCACGTCCGGCACGGGGTTACCGGCGGCGTCCGTCACAAACACGCTATACGTCTTGCGATAGGTGCTGCTGTCGGAGGCGTCAAGCGCATTGCCGCTGCCGGCGCTGATGAACAGCGATTTCTTCGTCACCGTCAGCTTGACCGTGGCGGCATTGCTCGATACGCCCTGCAGTTGCGCCTTGACAACGACGCCATCGACACCGGTAGTCCCCTGCCCCGCGATGTAGCTGACCGTGGCCACGCCATCGCTGTCGGTGGTGACCAGCGAAGGCGAACTCAGGGAACCATTGCTGGCGTCGGCCTGGATCGAGAAGCTCACCTGTGCATTCTTGACCAGGTTGTTTTCCACCGAGCCATCGCGTACGACGGCGCGCAAGGCGCTGCGCTGCGCCGTGCTGCCGGCCGTATTGGCGCCGATGACTGCCGGGTCGGCTTGCAAGCTGATCGTGGCCTGGGCCGTCAATGGCGCAACGAACTCCACTTCCGACTGCACCAAGGCGCCGCTGCCTTCGTACTTCGCCGTCAGGGCGGTCAGGCCGGCGCCGCTGGCCTGTACGTAGGCGATGGCATTGCCTCCCACCAGCGCCAGCGGCGCCTGCAATGGCGTGCCGCAGGCGGCATCCTGATAGATGGCGCCGCGCGATGTACTGAAACGCACATTGCCCGTTTGTGGCACGCCCGCCACATCGCTATGCACCATCACCGCATAGCAGGTGTTCGTGTTCAAGGTGCTCAACGCAACATTGTTACCCGACACGGCATTGATCGTGAAATTTGATGCATTAATTGCAATTGGCAACACGACGCTATCCCCCTGCGCCTTGACGCTGATGCTGTCGCTGCTGCCCACCTGGGCATTGTAGCTCAACACCAACTGGCCGTTGTTGTCGGTCAGTGCGGGACTGGCGCCGCCGCCCTTGACCGTGATGGCATTGCTGCGGGCGCTAAAGGTCACCGGCTTGCCGACGAGGGGATTGCCGCTCGAATCGACCAGCTTGACCACCATGTCGGTGCTCGTCTTCAGGTTCACCGTCGAAAAGGCATTGATGACCAGCCGGGTGCCGCTGACGCCGATGTCCGTGCTGGCCGTTTGCGCGCCTGCGCTGGCCGTGACCTTGATCGTGCGCAAGCTGGCATCGCCTCCCGTATTCAGGCTGACCTGCGCCTGTCCCAGCGCATTGGTGCTGACCTTGGTCGCGCCCAGCGCGCCCGAGTCGGCGCTGAACGTCACGCTGGCATTGGGCACGATGGCATTGTTGGCATCCTTCACAAAAGCGATGACATTGACAGCGGTACCACCGGACGAAGCGAGAGTGCCACCGGAAGACGTCAGCAGCAAGCTGGCAATGCCGGAGGTGACGGGCACCACTTTCACCACCACGGGGGCCGATTCAACGCCGCCGCTGCTGGCCTTGATGGTAATGTCGCGCAAGCTCGCATCGCCTTTCACGCTGAGTTTTTCCGTCACCGCGCCATTGGCATCCGTCACGCGGTTGGTATTGCTGACGGTACCGGAACTGGCAGTGAAGGTCACCGTCTGGCCTGTCATGGCATTATTGCCAGGATTTTTTACCACGGCAGTCAGTACGACTTCCGTGCCGTCCGCGCCCGAGGCAACAATCGTTGTTGCGCCAGCAACCAATACCACACTGCCAACGCCGGCATTCGCGCCATCCTTGACGCCCAGGGTCGGATCACCGCCACCGCCGCCACACGCGCCCAGCAAGGCGCCCAGCGCCAGCAAGACCAGCCAATTCGATACCCGACTCCAATAAGTGTTGCCCCAAGATACATTCCGCATAGTCGCCATCAGTCCGCTTTCGTGTGCATTGTTACTTAAACGTAAAGATGTGACATTAACGTGTTGCTGGCCGATCTGCCACTATTTTCGGCGTAATAAACACCATCAGTTCGGTTTTTTCTTGACTGCGGCCCGTGCTGCGGAAAAAAACACCGAGCACGGGGATGTCGCCCAGCAGTGGCACCTTGCTGTCCGTGCCCCGTTCGGACTGCTGATAAATGCCGCCCAGCACCACCGTGCCGCCATCTTCCACCATCACTTGCGTGCGCACGTGCTTGGTGTCGATGGCGAAGCCGGAGCGGGTTTCCTGGCCCACGCTATCCTTGTTGACGTCCACTTCCAGCACCACGTTGCCGTCCGGCGTGATCTGCGGCGTCACTTCCAGGCGCAGATTCGCCTTGCGGAACGTGATCGACGTGGCGCCGCTGCTGGTGGCCACCTGGTATGGCAGTTCGATGCCCTGCTCGATCAGCGCCAGCACCTTGTCGGCCGTCACCACGCGGGGGCTGGAAATGATCTTGCCCCGGCCGTCCGCTTCCAGCGCGGACAATTCCAGGTTCAAAAAACGGTTGGCGGCCGCCGAAAACAGGCTCAGGGCGAAACTGGCCGGCTGCAAGCCATTGATACTGGCGGCCGGCAAGTTGACAAATTGCGTGTTCGGCACGAAGGCGCCGGCGCCGGCCACCGTTTGCCCCGTCGCCTCGCCCACGCCCTGGTAACTGCCGCCGAGGGCCGCGCGGCGCCCGCTGCCGCCCAGGGAAAAGCCGGGCACCTGACCCGCCGCCAGGCGCTGGTCCGTAAAACCCAGGCGCGCGCCCAGATTGCGGCTGAAACTGTCATTCGCCTCGACGATGCGCGCCTCGATCATCACCTGCCGCGTGGCAATATCTGTCTTGGCGATCAGTTGACGGATCTGCTCCAGGCGCGCCGGCACGTCGGTGACGAACAATTGATTCGTGCGCGGCTCGATCAGCACGCTGCCGCGGCGCGACAGCAGGCGGCTGCGCCCTTCTCCCGCGTCCAGGGCGAACACCGTGCGGAACGCTTCGGCCTTCTGGTAATTGAGCTGGAAGATGGCTGACTGCAAGGGTTCCAGTTCGGCGATCTGCGCGCGCGTTTCGAGCTCCAGCTTTTCGCGCGCCAGCATTTCCTCGCGCGGCGCGATCCACAGCACGTTGCCATTGCGCCGCATGTCCAGCCCTTTCGCCTGCAGCAGCACGTCGAGCGCCTGGTCCCACGGCAAGTCGCGCAGGCGCAAGGTCACGTTGCCCGCCACGCTGTCGCTGGCGACGATATTTTGCCCCGACACATCGGCCAGGATGTGCAGGGCCGCGCGCACGCCCACGTTCTGGAAGTCGACGGAGATTTTCTCGCCGACATATAAACGCGGCGCCGACACGTGCACCACGGCTTCCTGGGCGAGGCTGCTGGCATGCAGACACAGCATGGCGGCCAGCAGCACGCGGCGCGGCCTCATGGCGCCGCCTCGGGCAGGCTGGCCTTCGCACCCGCCCCCGCCGCCTGCAAGGCCAGGCTGCCGCGCCGCTCGCGCCAGGGACCATCCGCCTCGCGCAGCAGTTCACGGTACTGCACCGCCTGTTCACTGATATCCGTCACCACACCGTGGTCTTGCCCCAGGTACTGGCCCACCGCTACCCGGTACACGCGCTGGCCCGCCAGCAGCAGCAGCGCGCTCAGGCGCCCGTCCTGTTGCACGCTGCCGACCATGCTGATGGCCGGCAAGGCCACGCTTTCCAGCGGTTCGCGCACGCGCCGCGGGTCGGGCCCCGCCACGGCGCCCCGCTGCCCCGGCGCGCCGGCCGGCGGCAAGGCGCCAAAAGGATCGGCCAGGCCAGCGGCCGCGTACGGCTGCGGCGCGACAGCGGCAAGCGGACGCCATGCCGCAGCGGATGCGCCCGCCTTGGGCGCCAAGGCCTCTGCCGGGGCCCGCTCCCCCGCTGCGGGCAAGCGATACGCGTGCAGCACGGCATCGAGGGTCAGCAAGCGATCCTTGCCGAGGGTCAAGGCCAGTCCATGCACCGTGACGATGCGCGGCAGGCGTGCCAGGTCCGCCAGCAGCGCGCCCATGGCGTGGTAGCCGCCGCGCAACTGTATGGCGATCGGCAAGGCGACATACGGCGCTTGCGGCTGGGCCGCACCGGGCTTGAACAGGGAAAACTGCAACCCGCGCGACTGGCCTGCGGCATTGATCTGCGTCAACAGCAGCGCCATCGCCTGCTGGTCGGGCAGTTGCTGTTCCAGCAAGGCCAGCTCGGCGCCGGCCTGGCGCTGCTGTGCGCGCCAATGCGGCAACTGCTGCGCCCTGGCTTGCGCCGACTGATACGCGGTGCGCAAGCGGACCTCCTCGCCTTGCCCCGCCTGCATGGCCACAAACAGTCCATCCAGCCACGCAAGGTGCAGCAGGGCCGCCACCAGCGTCGCGGCCAGGGCGGCGCAAGCGAGGCGCGCGGGTAGCGGCCACAGCGACGCGATCTTCAAGCTCAGCATGATCAACCTCCAGGACTAGGGTGCCAAAGCCAGCCGTACCGTCCATTCCACGGCGCCATCGGCCGCGCCGCGCACTTCCACCAATTCCGGCCGGGACCAGGGCGCCGCCTGTTCTAGCCCCAGCAGCAATGCCGCGACCTTGTCCTGCGACGCAGCCTGCCCCTGCAAGCGCACCATCGCCGTTTCCTGGCGCACACTATGCAAGGCTACGCCAGCCGGCATCGCGCGGGCCAGCGCGTCCAGCATGCGCACCCAGGCATTGCGTTGCTGTTGCAAACTGGCCATGGCTTGCTGGCGCAGCAGCAGCGCCGCCGTCTCGCCCTGCACCCGCTGGCCAACTACAAGCACGGCATCGACTTGCTGCATGGCACTACGCCAGTCCTCCTGGCGGCGCAGTTGCGCGTCGAGCTGGTACCGCAGCCAGGCGCCCGTCGCCACGGCCAGCAGCAGTCCCAGCAGCGCTCCGCCCGCCAGTTGCCACAGCAGCAACTGAATACGCCTGCGCCGCGCCGCGGGGCGATACGGCAACAGGTTGATGCGCTGCACTTGCGCCCGGACCGTCATCGGGCGTACCTGTGCAGGGCCAGGCCCCAGGCCAGCTGGTAGGCCACGCCACCGTCGGGCAGAGCTTGCCAGCCACCGTGCGCGAGCGCCGCCTGCATGGCCATTGCCTCGCTATCCATGACGACGGCCTGCAAGCCCGCCGCCGTGGCCGCATCGAGACGGCGCTGCACGCTGGCGCGCCGCGCCGCCACCAGCAGCACGTCGACCTCCTTGCCTGTTGCGCCAGCCAGCGGCGGCGCGGGACCGAGTATGAAAAAATCCAGGCTGGCGTCTTCCAGTGCAAACGGCATGTATTGGGCCGCTTCCAGTTCCACGAGGATTTCCAGCTGTTCCTCCGGCAATCCGGCCGGCAGGCGGATCGCATGCGTGATCAGGGCCGTGGCCGGCATGGCCAGCGCCACCCGCGTGCAGGCGCTGCCACTGTCGCGGTGGGCCTGGCGCAAGGCATCGGCCAGGCCCTCCATGTCCTCGACATTGCCTTCCAGTATCACGCCGGGCGTCAGCGCGGCGGCGCCGCAATGCCGGCACGACAATCTTCCCCGCCGGCGCCTCAACTCGACCACGCGCACGGCATCGTCCGCGATGTCGACGCCCAGCAAGCCGATGCCAAGAAAATTGCTGATGGACATGTTTTTCATAGAGAAACGTCAGCGTGGGAGAGGTTCCTGCCATCCGACAGCCTAGTCCCGGCGGCGCCGGCTTGTAAATGGATTTCAGGCCGGAGTCTGCGGCGCGCGACACCTATCTGGCCGGGCCGTGATCTGGCGCAGAATAATTGTTACCAAATCCTGGTTGCCAGCGGGCCAATACACGCTTATATAGAGTATCGGCAAGTTTCGACACTCTCCCCCCGGCCAGCGCCACGGCGCGCTGCCACCCCGGCAAGCTCGCTTATAATTGGCCGGCATAATTAACCGAAAGACATACGACGCATGACATCTTCAAAATCCGCTGGCCCCGCTGGCTCGAAGCCGCCCACCAAGGGCAGCAAACCCAAACGTTTCCTGCTGATGGCCCTGGTATCGCTGCTGGGCCTGGGCATCGTCGGCGTCTTGCTGGTGATCTTTGGCCTGGCCATGGCGTATCCGAATCTGCCGGCGCTCGATACCTTGACCGATTACAAGCCAAAGATGCCGCTGCGCGTGTTCACGTCCGACAGTGTGCTGATCGGCGAGTTCGGCGAAGAGCGGCGCAACATGGTGCACATCAAGGATATTCCCGATGTCATGAAGAAAGCCGTGCTGGCCATCGAGGATGACCGCTTCTATGAGCATGGCGGCGTCGATTACCTGGGCATCACGCGTGCGGCCCTGCACAACCTGACGGGCGGCGCCAAGCAAGGCGCGTCGACCATCACGCAGCAGGTGGCGCGCAATTTCTTCCTGTCCAGCGAACAGACCCTGAAACGCAAGGCGTATGAAGTCTTGCTGGCCTGGAAGATCGAGAAAAACCTCAGCAAGGACCAGATCCTCGAGGTATATATGAACCAGATTTATCTGGGACAGCGCGCCTACGGCTTCGCCTCGGCCGCACAAATCTATTTCGGCAAGAATATCCAGGATCTCACCGTGGCGGAAGCGGCCATGCTGGCCGGCTTGCCGAAGGCGCCGTCGGCCTACAACCCCGTCGTCAATCCGAAACGCGCGCGCATGCGCCAGCAATACATCCTGCAACGCATGGCCCAGCTGGGCTACATCACGCCGGCGCAGTACGAAGAAGCGAAAAATGAAGAGCTGAAAGTGAAAACCGACAGCAGCGCTTTCGGCGTGCATGCGGAATACGTGTCGGAAATGGCGCGCCAGCTGGTCTACGAGCAATTCAAGGAAGATACCTATACGCGCGGCCTGAACGTCTACACCACCATCACCAAGGCCGACCAGGACGCCGCCTACATCGCCTTGCGCAAGGGCGTGATGGATTACGAGAAACGCCACGGCTACCGCGGCCCGGAAGCGTATATCGAGATTCCAAAAACCAAGGCCGAAGCCGATGACGCGATCGAGACGGAACTGGCCGACCATCCGGACAGCGACGACATCATCGCCGCCATGGTGCTGCAAGCGTCGCCCAAATCCTTGCAGGCAGTCACCTCGGCGGGCGAGGAAATCACGATTACCGGCCCCGGCCTGACCTTCGGCGCGGCCTGGCTGTCGGAAAAAGCGGCGCCTAACCGCCGCATCAAGCGCGGCGCCGTGATCCGCGTCATGCAAGAAGGCAACACCTGGGTCTTGACGCAGATGCCGGAAGTGCAATCGGCGTTCGTCTCGGCCAGCACCACGGACGGCGCCATCCGCGCCATGGTGGGCGGCTTCGATTACAACCGCAACAAGTTCAACCACGTCACGCAGGCGTGGCGCCAGCCCGGTTCGGCCTTCAAGCCCTTCATCTATTCCGCTTCGCTGGAACGGGGCCTGTCGCCGGCCACCATCATCAACGATGCGCCGATCTCGTTCGACGCGGGCCAGACGGGCGGCCAGGCGTGGGAACCGAAGAACTACGACAGCAAATACGATGGCCCGATGACCATGCGCAAGGGCTTGATGAAATCGAAGAACATGATTTCCATCCGCATCCTGCACAAGATCGGCGCCAAATATGGCCAGGAATACGCGACGCGCTTCGGCTTTGACGCAGACAAGAACCCGCCCTACCTGACCCTGGCCCTGGGCGCCGGCAACGTGACGCCGCTGCAGATGGCGGGTGCGTATGCCGTGTTCGCCAATGGCGGCTACAAGATCAACCCGTACCTGATCGCCAAGGTGACCGATAGCGATGGCAATGTCTTGTCGCAAGCCAAGCCCGACCTGGCAGGCGAGGAAGCCAACCGCGTCATCGACGAGCGCAATGCCTTCATGATGAACAGCATGCTCAACGACGTCGTGCGCTTCGGCACGGCCAATAAAGCCATGGCCTTGAAGCGCCCCGACCTGGCCGGCAAGACGGGCACGACCAACGATTCCATCGACGCCTGGTTCGCCGGCTACCAGGCCAAGCTGGTGGGCATCGCCTGGATCGGCTACGACCAGCCGCGCAACCTGGGCAACCGGGAAACGGGCGGCGGTCTGGCCTTGCCGATCTGGATCAGCTACATGGCGAAAGCCCTGAAAAGCATTCCCGTCGAGGAACGCGCCGTGCCGGAAGGCCTGATCCACGTGGGCGACGAGTATTACTATGCGGAAAATCCGCCGGGCACGGGCGTAGGCAGCCTGGAAGGCGCGGCGCGCGGCACGCCGGAGGAAGAAAAGGCGAAAGAAGCCGTCAAGAACGAACTGTTTTAAGATCGTTTGATGCAAAAAGGGCAGCCTGAAGAGGCTGCCCTTTTTTATGACGCACGGCTAAGACAATTACTTCAATACGACTGCCGTGCCTGCCTGCTCGCTGGCCATGGCCGACAGGGCCGCAAACAGTTCCGAGCCGTCGCGCGTGTTGCGCCACTCGTCGCCAACTCTCTTGTAGTGAAAGCCGCCGGAACGGGCCGCTACCCACATCTCGCGCATGGGGGCCTGGCTGTTGACGATGATTTTCGTGCCGTTATCGATGAATTCGATTTCCAGCACATTGCCGCTGCGGCTGCATTCGACGTCGAGCACGTCTTCATCGTTCAGCCGGTCCAGCGCCGCCTCGATCTGGGTCAGGGTGGCTTCGGCCAGGGCCAGGAATTCCGATTCGCTCATGCTACACTCCAAAGATCTTAATCAAACCGTGATTCTAATCGTGAAGTCATCCTCAGCGTTTTATATCGGCACCGCCATTGTGGTTTCTAGCGTCCTGGCCGGCTGCGGCCAGCCCGGCCCCCTGTACCTGCCCAAGCCGCCAGCGGCCAAGGGCGCGCCGGTAAAAGGCCCGGTCGAACCGGCGCCCGTGCCGCCGCCACCGGTCATCGTGCCAGCCGCCTAAACGGCACGCACCGGGGTGGCTGCGTTGGCCGCCCTGGCGCTCTTTTCTCGCTTGCTCCAGGCGAAATACACGCGAATTAGCAGCAATAGCGCGACGATGACACCGAACAGTATCGGTTGCGCGAAATTGTGCTTGCCCGCCTTCATCCACCAGAAGTGCAAGATGCCCAGCGGCGCGATGATGTAGATCAAGCGGTGCAGCCACTGCCAGCGCTTGCCCCCCAGGCGTTTCACCATGCCGTTCGTGCTCGTCACGGCCAGCGGGATCAGCAGCACGAAAGCGATGAAACCCACGGTGATGAACGGCCGCTTCATCACATCCTTCCACATTTCCTGTACATCAAAAAAGTGATCGAACCATAAAAAAGTGGTGAAGTGCAGTGTCGCGTAGAAAAACGCGAACAGGCCCAGCATGCGCCGCAGCTTGATCAGCCAATTCCATTGCGTGAAGCGCCGCAGGGGCGTGACCGCCAGGCTGATGCACAGGAAATACAGGGTCCAGTCGCCCGTGCCGCGCGTGATGAACTCCAGCGGTTCCACCAGTTGCCCCGTGTACGTCAGCCAGACCATGCGGGCAAACGGCAGCAGCGCCAGCAAGAAGATCAGGCTTTTGAATAGCGACAATTGTCTCGGCGTGGGGTTGAAGGCCATGGTCTTTCCTTAAAAGAACTTCTTCAGATCCATGCCCGCGTACAAGGAAGCGACATCGTTGTAGCCATTGAACATCAGGGTCTTGCGCTTGCGCGTGAGAAAGCCGTCTTCGCCGATGCGTCGCTCGGAAGCCTGCGACCAGCGCGGATGATCGACGTTCGGGTTCACATTCGAGTAAAAACCGTATTCGGACGGCGCCGACAGGTTCCAGGACGTGCGCGGCTGTTCCTTGACGAAACGGATCTTGACGATGGATTTGGCGGACTTGAAACCATATTTCCACGGCAACACCATACGCACGGGCGCGCCATTCTGGTTCGGCAATGTTTCGCCATACATGCCCAAGGTCAGCAGCGCCAGCGGATGGTTCGCTTCATCGATGCGCAAGCCTTCCGTATACGGCCACTGCAGCACGCGGCTGCCCACGCCCGGCATCTGTTTCTTGTCGGCCAGGGTGATGAATTCCACATACTTGGCATTGCCCGTCGGTTCGACCTTCTTGATGATTTCCGAGAAGGAATAACCGACCCACGGGATGACCATCGACCAGCCTTCCACGCAGCGCAGCCGGTAAACGCGCTCTTCCAGCGGCGCCAGCTTCAGCAGCGCGTCCAGGTCCAGGGTCATGGGTTTCTTGACTTCGCCTTCGATGCTGACCGTCCACGGACGCGTGCGCAGGGTGCCCGCATTTTGCGCCGGATCGCTCTTGTCCGTGCCGAATTCGTAGAAATTGTTGTAGCTGGTGGCGTCTTTATAGGCCGTCTGCTTTTCCAGCGCCGAATAGGCGGGATTCAGTTTGGCAGCCAGCTTGGGATTGGTGCCTTGCGCGAAGGCTTCGCGGCTGGCCATTTCCAGCAAGGCCGCACTGGACATCGTGCCCAGCGCCACTTGCTTGATGAAACTGCGGCGCGATTCAAACACGGCGCGCGGCGTGATTTCGGAAGAATACGGCAACTCAATGCCATTGGGACTGCGCTTGATCAACATGGCGGCTCCGGGAAAAGGTGATTATTTGTACCTTACACCAGTTTTCCCGGGCCGTTCATGACGCTTCTGTCATGCAAAAAACAATTAAAGCTTGCCGTAAGAATGCAAACCGGAAAGGAACATATTCACGCCCAGGAAGGCAAACGTCGTCACCAGCAAGCCCACCAGCGCCCACCACGAGGCGACGCGGCCGCGCAAGCCTGTCATCAGGCGCATGTGCAGCCAGGCTGCATAGTTGAGCCAGACGATCAGCGCCCACGTTTCTTTCGGGTCCCACGACCAGTAGCCGCCCCATGCTTCGGCCGCCCACAAGGCGCCCAGGATAGTCGCTACCGTGAAGAAAGCGAAGCCCACGGAAATGGCCTTGTACATCACGTCGTCGAGCACTTCCAGCGACGGCAGGCGGTCGACCAGGTAGCCGCTCGATTTGAGCAGGTAGGCCGCAGCCACCATGGCCGACAGGGCGAAGGTACCGTAGCCGATGAAGTTGGCCGGCACGTGGATCTTCATCCACCAGCTTTGCAGGGCCGGCACCAGCGGCTGGATTTCGGCCGCGTCGCGCGTGACCGTGTACCACATCAGGAACACGACAGCCGCCGAAATGACCAGCATGACGAAGGCGCCCAGTTGGCGCGTCGCGTAATGCTGCTCGTAATACAGGTAGAACATGGCCGTGATCAAGGAAAACAGGATGAACACTTCATACAGGTTCGACACGGGAATATGGCCCACGTCGGCGCCGATCAGGTAAGACTCGTACCAGCGCACCAGCATGCCCGTCAGACCCAGCACCACGCCGGCCCAGCACAGCAGGGAGCCGACGGACGAGCCAAATTCCGAACGCGCCACCAGGCCGATCCAGTAGAACAGGGTCGACAGCACGAACAGGGTGCCCATCCACAGGATGGCGGACTGGCTCGACAAGATGTATTTCAGGAAGAATTTCTGATTCGCCATCTCCAGGTGGCCCGCGTACAGCTCGATGGCGAACAGCGACAGCACGGCTGCCACGGGGATCAGCCAGCGCACGGGCTTCCAGTACCAGCCCAGCCACGCGAACGTGGGCGCCGCGGCCAGCAAGATGGCTTTTTCATAAATATCCATGAAGGCGCCAAAGCGCATCAGACCGAACAGGGAGGCTGCCAGCAAGCCGGCGCCATACAGCCAATCGATCAGGCTCAGGCGCTTGAAGAATCCCGGTTCCTGCGTATATATTTGCTTGTTTGCCAATTCCATCATTTTCTCCATTCCCGGCGACGCGCAAGCGTCCCAGACACAGCGCAGCTTACGCCGATTGCGGCAGCTTTGCCTTCAAGTTCTCAAATTCTTTTTCAAAATCCAGGGTCTTGCGTTGCGTGCTCATGGCCATCAAGGCCTCGCTGCCGCCCTCGCCATCCTTGATCCACACCCACAGGCGACGCTCGCGGATATAAAACATGGAAAACACGCCGATCACGAGGAACAGGCAACCGAGGTAGACGACGCTCTTGCCCGGCGAACGCGTCACTTGCAGCACGGACGCCTTGATTTCCGTAAAGTCGTCGAGTTGCAGATACACGGGCGCGCCATAGAAGAAGCTGTCGGACAGCGCATTCGTGGCCAGCTGCAGGAAGCGGCCGTGCTTGTCATCGGCCTCGATGGCCTTCAAGCCATCCTGGGCGCGCGCCGCCTGCCACAAGTCCCACAGGCTGCCATTCAAGATCTTCATGAAGATGTCGGCCGCTTTTTCTTGCTCGGCGGCAGGAATTTTCTCCAGGAAACGCGAAATGGCGAGGAAACCGCCCTCTTGCCCATTGCCGGCAAAGATGCCCAGGCTCTTCGCCGCCGATTCCTGCAACTGGCTGCGCAAGGCTTCCGCGCCCGCCTGCGGCATGGCGCGCGCCGCATAGCGCGTGGCGGCTTGCTGGCGCAGCGCGGGATCTTGCAGCGCGGCACGCAAGCGCATCCATTCGTTCACGCTGTAATTGTCATCGGCGGGAATGCGCAGATAGCTGAACGGATCGCTGGGGTTGACGCGCATGCCGGCCAGGAACACCGTCGTGCCATCCACGGCGACCGGCTGCATGTAGTTCTGGTATTCGCGCGCCTGGCCCGTCTTGTCGCGCAATTTGTATTGCACCGAGGGGCCCACGTTCTTGAGATCCTTGTTGTTCGCGTTCTTCGCGGCGGAACCGAGGCGCTTGTCCAGGCCGACGGCGAATTTATCGTTAAAACTTTCCGCCTTGTTGACGGCGCGTACATCCTGGCCAGCGCTGAGGTTTTCCACGTTGAAGGGACGGAAACCCGACCATTCCACCGTGTAGGAATTGCCATCGCTGCGCTCGAGCGGCGTGCTGCCGCCCACTTCGCCGCCGATATCGAAGCGTTTCGTCGTCTTGCCCGTCATCGGATAACCCGTCAACTTGAGCTTGCTGCCGCCATCCTCAAAGCTGGACTGGTATAGGGCCAGGCCCTTGTAAAGCAGAGGCTGGTTGACTTTGATGGTTGCAGGGAAACTTTCCCCCGTCGCATGGTCGGTGACGACCACGTCGCTGGCAAACAGCTTCGGCATGCCCGTGCTGTAAAAATCGATATGGAATTTCTTCAACAAGATCGTGATGGGCAAATCCTGGATCAGCACGCCATCGGCCTGGGGAATGATGGCCGTGTTGCTCGACGAGCCTTCCGGGATCATGGTATTGCCGCGGAAAGTGGGGTTCGACAGGCTCAGGCGGTGCTGGGCGGGAATGTCGGCGATCACGCCGCTGCCGGAAAACGGCGTCTTGCCAAAGAACCATTGCTGTACGCGGATCGGCATTTCCGAGTCGAGCAAGCCGCCCACACAGATGATGACGATGGCGCCGTGGGCAAAGATATAGCCCCATTTATTGGCGGCGCCCCGCTTGGCGGCCACCAGGGTGGCGTTGTCCTTCTCGACCACCTTGGCACCGTAGCCGGCGTCTTTCAGGCGCATCACCATCTGCTGCGCCAGCACGGCGCGCGGCAGCGGCGCCTGCCATTCCAGCTTGTGGTGGAAATTGCGCAGCGATTGCTCGCGCACATTGTCGCGCCAGCTGCGCATGTCCTTGAGCATCTTCGGCGCATTGCGCACGATGCACAGCGAGGTCGAGGCGACGAGGAAACCCATGATCACGAGGAACCACCAGGCCGAATACACGGAATACAGGCTCAGCTTGTCGAAAACGGTGAACCAGAACGGCCCGAACTGGTTGACATAATTGGGCATGGGCTCGTTTTGCTTGAGCACGGTGCCGATGATGGAGGCGACGGCGATCAGGGTCAGCAGGCTGATGGCAAAGCGCATCGACGAGACCAGCTCGACGAATTCAGCCAGGCTGCGGCGTTGGGTCTTTAACTCGATTCCGGTCGTGCCTGTGCTCATACGTGGATACTCATACGGGATATGCAATCTTCAAGAAAATGTGGCATGGAGCTGATAGTTTCTCCGCGCAAGGCGGCAGCATACTCCTGTTTGGCCCCTGCCATAAAAAAGGGCAGCCTGTTGAGACGGCCGCCCTCGTTCATGCGCGCTGGTGCGCCTGGCAATCTCTTGCCACTATGAAAACTTACTTCAGGCCGGCGATGTAATCGGCAACGGCGGCGATCTCGTCATCCGACATGCGGGCGGCGATGGTGTGCATTTGCGCGCTGTTCTTGCGGGCATCAGCCTTGGTGCTGCGGAACATGGTCAGCTGGGCCACCGTGTAATCCTGGTGCTGGCCGGCGATGCGCGGATACTGGACGGGAATGCCATTGCCCGTCGCGCCATGACAGCTGGCGCAGGCGGCAACTTGCTTGGAAGCAATGCCACCACGGTAGATTTTCTTGCCCAGGTCGATCGTATCCTTGTTTTTCGCGGCGCCCGGCTTGGACAGCTGCGCGCCCAGGTAGGCGGCGATATTCTTCTTGTCGGCGTCGCTGAGCATCTTTGCGTACGTCGTCATGACGGGCTGGTTGCGTTCCGGCGTGGTGAAGTCGACCAATTGCTTGTAGATATAGCTTTCGTGCTGGCCGGCCAGTTTCGGATTGACCGTGATGGTCGAATTGCCGGCCGCGCCATGGCAGGAGACGCAGGCAGGCAAGCCGCGCGCCGCATCGCCATCGGCGTACAGGGTGGCGCCCTTGGCGGCGTCGGCCTTGACGGCCGGTTTCGCTGCTTCGACCGCGGAGGCAGTTGCCGATACAGCCAGCAATGCGAGCAGCATGGATTTGATAAACGGTGAAAACGCACGATTCATTCAGGCACCCTGAGACAGTGAGAAATTAGTGGTGGACATTGCCGCGCCCTGTGGATTTTTGCTTTATTTTCAGGGCCGCAAGCCGCATCGCTGCTACGCCGGCAACAATAAACAACCCCTTATTGTACAATAGCTTCTTGGCGTTATCGCTCCCTTATCGCTCCCTTTTGTTGCTTTACTACTCCCATGTCAAAACTCTGGCAAGCCCGCTTCTTTACGACCGTCAACCAATTGCGTGACCTGCCCGATACCACGGTGCCGGAAATCGCCTTTGCCGGCCGCTCCAATGCCGGTAAATCGACCGCCATCAACATCTTGTGTAATCAGAAAGGCTTGGCGTTCGCCTCCAAGACACCTGGCCGTACCCAGCACATCAACTACTTCTCCATCGGCGGCGCCCACGTGGCGCAGCACCGCAAGGATGCCACTATCGTCGAAGAGATCGAATGCCTGCTGGTCGACTTGCCGGGCTACGGCTACGCGGAAGTATCGGGCTCGGCCAAATTGCACTGGCAGCGCCTGCTGGGCGACTACGTGCAGCGCCGCGAGCAATTGGCGGGTTTGATCCTGATCATGGATTCGCGCCGTCCGTTCACCGACCTGGACATTCAAATGCTGGAATGGTTCGCCCCGACGGGTAAACCGATCCACTGCATCCTGACCAAGGTCGATAAGCTGAACCGGAATGAATCCGTGAATGCCTTGCGCCAGGCGAAAGCCAAGCTCGACAGCTATGTGGATGAAGACGGCGTCGGTTTCCCGTTCACCGTGCAACTGTTCTCGGCCCTGAAAAGAGTCGGCATCGACGAAGCCAACGACAAGATCATGGAACTGGCCGGCATCAGCGAAGACGGCGCGGCCCAGATGGTCGAATTGATCGACATGGAAGACGACGTCGAGCCGGAATCGGACAAACCGGCTTGATCGAGATCAACGCTGCGTAAAAAAAAGGCTGCCCGTTCACACGGTGCAGCCTTTTTTATTGCCATCAGTTTGACGAGCGCCTAGCGCCGTCCCGGCCCTGGCCGTTTCTCGGAAAAGAATTCCTGGCGCAGGAAAGCCATCAGCTCGGCCGTGTCTTCCACGCGGGCGCTGAGGTTGACGTTACGTCCCAGGCGGCGCGATTCCCACACGAAGTCGCCCGGTTTCTCGGCACGGATCAGCTGGATCATCTTCTTCAGGATGGCCGTTTCGATATCGGGCTCATTTCCCAGCTCCACTTTTTCCTGCTTCAGCCAGTTGCGCTTGAAGTTGCCGTTCCAGCCCTTGAACTTGACTTCCGCGCTGAACGAGGTCTGGTTGACGATGGAAAACACGCCGCCCGAATCCTCGCGGTCGCTGCCGGAATTGCGTCCCTGGGCGCCGGCGATATTCGCCTTGGCCACGCGCATGGCGCGGTCGTTTTCGCTTTCCTCGGCCGGCGGCGCGGGATTTTGCGCCTGACGCTGCTTGCGGCGCTGCTCGATCATCGAACTCATGTCTTCAGCGGGCGGCGGCGGCAACGGCACTTTCGACACCAGCGGCGGCGTGAAGGTTTCCAGTTTCGGCTTGTCGCGCGGCACGTCTTTCGTGACCACGCGCTTGCTCGGCGCCGGTGGCGGTTTGACCTTGGCCACTTTCGTGTCCTTCGGTTTCGGCGTGGGTTTCGGTTGCGGCTTGTCTTTCAGCGGCGCAATGTAGACCATCGCGCTTTCCTTCTTCGGCGGCGGGATCTTTTCGATCTTGTCGCTACGAAATAGGACATACGCCGCCAGCAGCACGTGCAGCAAGACGGACACGCCGAGCGCCACCTTGCGCATGGTGCTGGTCTTGGACCCGTAGGCCGGTGGTGGCTGGATGACTTGCCCGCAGGTGGGGCAAACATCGGAATCGGCAGCCATCAAATGGGTCGTGTCATGCAAAATGAATCGTGCTTTCTGTGTAGCGACAAAAGTAATCTTACAGGGCAGCCATAGTGCCAGAGTCCCTTGCTTTTGGGAACACTTCCTCGGCATTTCCAACCCGAAGCGTACAGGATAGCGACTTTCCTTGCAGCGGTATCAGCGTACCCTAGCCGTCCCTTGACGGTTGTTACCGTATGTATCACGGCCCATACAAAACCGGCGCCGCATTCACTCAGGAACGGGGCGCCGGTGCTGGCCGTGCGGCGGATCAGGCCTTGTTGTCGAGCGCCACCAATTGCTCGTCCGTCAACGGTCCCGTGCCGCTGTACTTGTCCAGGAACAGATAAATCACGGGGGTGATGAACAGGGTAATGACTTGCGAAAAGAGCAAGCCGCCGACCACGGCCAGTCCCAGCGGCTGGCGCAGCTCGGCGCCGGCGCCCAGGCCCAGGGCGATCGGCAAGGCACCCATCAAGGCTGCCGCCGACGTCATCATGATGGGGCGGAAACGCAGGATGCAAGCCTGCCGGATGGCCTCCGCCGGCGCCAGCCCGTCGTTGCGCTGCGCATGCAGGGCGAAGTCGATCATCATGATGGCATTTTTCTTGACGATGCCGATCAGCATCAAAATGCCGATGATGGCGATCATGGTCAGGTCCATGCCGAACAGGCGCAGGGTCAGCAGCGCCCCCACGGCCGCCGATGGCAAGCCGGCCAGGATGGTCAGCGGGTGGATATAGCTTTCATACAACACGCCGAGCAGCACGTAGATCACGGCCAGCGCGGCAATGATGAGGATGATCTGGCTCGACTGCGAGCTCTGGAACACGGCCGCGTCGCCGCCGTAGCGCGTGATGATGGAGGCCGGCAAGCTCATGTCCTTGGCCATCGCGTCGATCTTGCCCGTGGCGATGCCCAGCGGCACATCCGGCGCCAGGTTGAAGGCGATGGTAACAGCCTGCAACTGCCCCTGGTGATTCACGGACGTGGGCCCGATCGTGCGTTCCACGTAGGCAATACTCGACAGTTTCACCAGTTCGCCCGTCTTGCTGCGCACGGACACGCGCGTGAGCGCATCGTCGTACTGTCGGTCTGCCGTGGCCGCTTCCAGGATCACGTAATAGCTGGCTGCCGACGAATAGATGGTCGACACTTGCCGCTCGCCAAAGGCGCTGTACAGGGCCGTGCGGATGTCGGACATTTGCACGCCCAGCAAATTGGCCTTGTCGCGGTCTATCCTGAGCGACGCCTGCAAGCCCTTGATCTGCGAATCGCTGGTGACGTCGCGGAAGGCGGGATCCGTGCGCATTCCGGCAATAAACTTTTCCGCCCAGTCATTCAAGGCGTCGGGACTGACGCTTTGCAAGGTGTACTGGTAGCGGCTCTTGCTCTGGCGTCCGCCCAGCTGCAAGTTTTGCACGGGCCGGAAATACACGGCCATGCCGGGCACGGTACTCGTCGCGCGGCGCAGGTTTTCCAGCACCACGGGCATTTTCGGCCGCTCGTTGCGCGGTTTCAAGACCATGAACATGCGCCCCGTGTTGCCGCCGCCGACGAACGAGGTCACATCCTGCACGCTGGGGTCCGCCTTGAGCACGGCCGCCACGCGGGCTTGCAAATCCTGCAGTGCCGCCGAGGAAATATCTTCCGACGCTTCCGTATTGACCTGGATCTGGCCCAGATCTTCTTCCGGGAAGAAACCCTTCGGTATCGTGGCGTACAACAGCACCGTCAGCGCAAAGGTACACACGGCAACGAACAGCACCACGTTGCGGTGCGCCAGGGCCTTGTCGAGCAGATGCACGTAACCGTTGCGCAACTTCGTGAAACCCGCTTCGAAATGGCGGCCGATGAAGGTTTTTTCGCCATGGCTGGGGTCGCTGTCATTGTGCTCGCGCGAATCGGCCGGCAGGAAGCGGCTGGCCAGCATCGGCACCAGGGTCAGCGAGACGATGGCGGACACCAGCACGGCCAGCGATACGACAACGGCGAACTCATGGAACAGCAAGCCGATCACGCCCGGCATGAAGAAGATGGGGATGAACACGGCCACCAGCGAGACGGAAATCGAGATGATGGTAAAGCCCATCTCTTTTGCCCCTTCCAGGGCCGCGCGTATCGGTTTCTTGCCCATTTCGATATGGCGCACGATGTTTTCCAGCACCACGATGGCATCGTCGACAACCAAGCCGACGGCCAGGGTAATGCCCAGCAGCGAGACGTTGTCGAGGCTGTAGCCGAGCCAGTACAGCAGGGCCAGGGCGCCCAGCAGGGAAATCGGCATGGTGACGGCAGGAATGAAGGTGGCGGCCGCGCGGTGCAGGAACAGGAAGATCACCAGCACCACCAGCACCACCGTCAGGGCCAAGGTCAAATTGACGTCGTGGATGGCTTCGCGTATCGACAGCGAACGGTCGTTAACCAGACTGATCTGTATCGATTGCGGCAATTGTTCCTTGAACCCAGGCAACAAACGGCGCACGCCATCGACCACTTGCACGGTGTTGGCATCCGGTTGGCGCTGCACCATCAGGCTGATCGAGCGCTCACCGTTGAAACTGCCGACGGCCTTGATCGATTGAAAGCTGTCTTCCACCTCGGCCACGTCCTTCAGGCGCACGGGCTGGCCGTTGCGGCTGGCGACGATCAGTTCGGCAAAATCGGCCGCTTTCATCATTTGCGGATTGCCCTGGATGGTCAGGGTCTGGCTCGGGCCGTCCAGGATGCCCAGCGGGGAATTCGTGTTCGAGGTGCGCAAGGCGGTAGCCAGCTCGTCCATCGTCAGGTTGCGCGCATTCATCAGGTCGGCACGGGCGCGCACGCGTACGGCAAAGCGCTTCTGGCCATTCACGATCACCTGGGCCACGCCAGGCAGGGTCGACAGGCTCGGGGCGATCAGGTTTTCCGCATAATCGTTGAGATCCGACAAGTTCAGCGATGGCGACGTCATCTGGATGAACAGCACCGGCGCATCGGCGGGATTGACCTTGCGGTAGGATGGCAAATCCGTCATTTCCGTCGGCAACTGGCGCTGCGCGCGCAGCAGCGCGGCTTGCACGTCGACGGCCGCCTCGTTGACATTGATGCTGGCGTCAAATTCCAGGGTCAGCGAGGTATTGCCCAGCGTGCTCGTGGACGTGATCAGGCTGAGGCCGGAAATGGTGGAAAATTGTTTTTCCAGTGGCAAGGCCACCGACGAGGCCATGGTTTCCGGGCTGGCGCCGGCCAGGTCGGCACTGACGTTGATGACGGGCGTGTTGTAGCTCGGCAAGGCCGCCACGGGAATTTGCAGATAGGCCAGCACGCCGGCCAGGATGATGGAGAGGGACAGCAGCACCACCATGACGGGGCGGCGGATGCTCAGTTCGGACAGGTTCATGCTGGCTTGCCCTGCGGTGCGGCGGCGCCATCGGCGGCCTTGTGTTTTTCCGCCAGGCGCACCTTACTGCCTGGACGCAAGTTCTGCTTGCCATCGACGATGACTTTTTCATCGCCTGCCAGGCCGGTGACGACAGCACTCGGCCCGAACGCGTACACGCGGCTTACCTTGCGCATCTTGGCCGTACTGTCCGCCTCCATCGAGTATACGAAGGTGCCGGAAGTACTCGTGATGATGGCGTTTTGCGGGATCACCAGCGCATCCTTGAGGGTGCGCACGGTCAGCTGCGTATTCACGTACTGGCCTGGCCACAAATCGGTGCCGCCATTATTGAACCGCGCCTTGATCCGGATCACGCCGGTGGCGGAATCGACGGCATTGTCGATAAAGTTCAGTTTGCCGTCGAGCTGCTTGCCGCCCGCATCGGACAGCAGCGCCGTGACAGGCACCTCACCCGCCTTTTGCGCCGCCAGCAGGCCGGACAGGCTGCTTTCCGGCAAGGTGAACGACACGTCGATCGGGTCGAGCTGGGTGATGCTGGTGAGCGACGTGGTCGGCTGCACCAGGCTGCCCGCATAGACATTGATGGCCCCTACCCTGCCCGCCTGCGGCGCGCGCAGGACGGTGTAGCTGGAATCGACCTGGGCGGCGCGCAAGGCGGCCTGGTCGGCAGCCAGCAAGGCGCGTGCCGCGTCGAGCTGGCTTTGCAGGGTATCGACGGCGCCCTGAGCAATAAAGTTCTTGCTCAGCAAATCCTGGCTGCGCTTGAGCTGGCGCTCGAAGTCCTGCACCGAGGCGCGGTCGCGCAAGACCTGCGCCTGCGCCTTGTCGACATTCGCGTGTTCGCTACGCGCATCGAGAGTGAACATCAGCTCGCCCTGCTTGACGAACTGGCCTTCGCGGATATGCACCTTGGTAATCGTGCTGGTCGTCTGCGGGTGCAAATCGACGCTGCTGATCGGCATCACGCTGCCATTGGCTTGCAGCACCATCGGCACATCCTGGCGCACCGGAACGACCACGCTCACCGTCGTCGGCGCTTGTCCGCCCTTGCCCCCTTTACCATCCTGCCCACCGCTCGCCGCGCCGGGCTGATGATTGAAATACCAGATGCCGCCGCCGATACACAGGGCCGCACCCACGAGGATTGCCAGACTAGTCTTTTTCATTGTTCTGTCACGCTGTCGCAGCGCAGGGCTGCAGGTTGAAGGTAGTTGCCAGGGGGGCATAAAGCACAATATTGTCGCACGGAAATACTCACTTTCCTGCGTAATACTCGGGCACGATGAGGGTGACTTCCAGTCCACCGTCGACATGATTGAGCAGTGAAACCGTGGCGCCATGCTGTTCGGCGATATTGCGCGCGATGGTCAAGCCCAGGCCCGTGCCGCCCGATTCGCGCGAACGCGAAGTCTCGATGCGATAAAACGGTTCGAACACTTTAGCCAATTGATCTGGCGCAATGCCTGGCCCCCCGTCGCGGATGCGGATGCGCGCGGCACCCGGGATGCGCTCGACGGCAACTTGCGCGTACAGGCCATATTTGACGGCATTGTCGATCAAGTTCACCAGGCAGCGCCGCATGGCGATCGGACGCGCCATCAAGGCCATGCCTGCCTGCCCATTCAGGGTGACTTTCTGGCCGGCATCAGCTGCGTCGGAACAGACGCTATCTAACAGGGAATCGAGGTCGAGCGCCTGCATCGCTTCCGTGCTATCCATCGAACGGGCCAGATCCAGCCCTTCCTTGACCATGCTCTGCATGGCCGACAAATCGCCCACGAGGCGGTCATACAATTCCGTATCGGCCACTTTTTCCAGGCGCAAACGCAAGCGCGTCAGCGGCGTCTGCAAGTCGTGCGTGATGGCCGCCAGCATCTGTGTCCGCTGGGAAATATGCTGGCGGATGCGCGCCTGCATGGCATTGAAGGCGGCGCTGGCCTGGCGGATCTCGCTGGCGCCCGACAGGGTCAGCGGCGGATGGTTGATGTCGTTGCCCAGGTCTTTCGCCGCCTGCGCCAGTTGCTTGAGCGGGCGCATGGTCATGCGCGTGACCAGGTAGGCGAGGATGGCGATGCTGATCAGGAAAGGCAGCAAGGTCATCCAGTCGTTGTGTTCGTTGAACGGCGGCTGCTGGCGCGGCGGCAAGACCATCAGGCGCAGTACGTGGCCATCCTGCATGCGCACGTCGAGGTTTTCGCACGTGCCGCCCCATGGCTTGGCGGCAAACATGCCCGGCGTCTGGCGCGGTTTGACGCAGGCGGCCGGGCGTTCGGCCAGCGCGCTGACCTTGAAACCTTCGCCCAGCTTGGCTTGCAGCGCGGTGGAAAACTCCGTCGGCGCGCCGGGCGTATGTTCCGTTTCAGGACGCAGTTCCAGGCGCACGCTGCCCTTGTTGGCCACTTTCAGGTAGGCAGCGCGCGAGGCCAGCGGCACCACGTCGGCCGCCATCACCAGCTGCTCGGCCCGCTCGACGGCGTGGTAGTCGCGGTATTGCTCGATGGCGCGCTGGCGTTCGCCCACGGCCAGCCACTGCGTCAGCGCGGCCGACGCGACGATGCCGATCAGCAGAAACATGAAGACACGGCCCGTCATCGACCCCAGGAAGGCCTTCACGCGTGCGGCTCCACATTGACCTGGCCGGCCAGCACGTAGCCGCCGTTGCGCACGGTCTTGATGATTTGCGGCAAGCGGGCATCTTCACCGAGCTTTTGCCGCAGGCGGCTGATCTGGATATCGATCGAGCGGTCGAACGGGTCGGCGTCGCGGCCCTGCGTCAGGTTCAGCAGCTGGTCGCGGTTGAGCACGCGGTTCGGGTGTTCCAGGAACACGCGCAGCAAGCGGAACTCCGCGCCCGACAGCATGATCACGAGGCCGCTGGGATTGAGCAGGTGGCGCGCCGTCAAGTCCAGGGTCCAGCCGGAAAAGCGGATTTGCTGCGCCTTGTCCGATGGCACGTTCGACGGCATGGCATGGCTGCGGCGCAGCACGCTGCGTATGCGCGCCAGCAATTCGCGCGGTTCGAACGGCTTCGGCAAGTAATCGTCGGCGCCCATTTCCAGGCCCAGGATGCGGTCCAGCGGTTCATTGCGCGCCGTCAACATGATCACCGGCACCGTCGATTGGGCGCGCAGCTTGCGGCACAGGGTCAGGCCATCGTCGCCGGGCAGGTTCAAGTCCAGCACGATCAAGTCGGGCCGCGTTTCGTCGAGGATTTTCCACATGGCCGTGCCATCTGCCGCGCCCAGGGTGCGGTAGGCGTTCGTTTCCAGGTAGTCCGCCAGCAAGCTGCGGATATCGCGGTCATCGTCGACGATGAGAATTGTAGAAGTGGGTTCCATGGTACGAATTATCCCCACTTCCCCCGGCCTTGCACAGCGCATTTGTATCGTCTTGTATATAGGAGACCCGAAGAAACATATAGATACAAACTGTCTGGCAGCGGACACTTCGGGGAAACATGGCGCGTCCAACATGGATTCATGTGCAGCAGCATGTACATCCCTCACTTTTACAAAGGAATCCAGATGAACGCCTCAATGACAACCTTGCGCAAGAATTTGATCATCGCCATGAGCGTACTCGGCATGGGTGCGGCATCGCTGACCGTCCACGCCCAGGAAGCGGCCGCCAGCGCGCCTGCCGCCAGTACCAAGATGCAACACGAAGGCCACCGCGGCGGCAACCCGGCCGAGCGCATGGCCAAGTACCAGGCCCGCCTGCACGACAAACTGAAGCTGACGGCCGCGCAGGAACCGGCCTGGGCCACTTTCACGGCCGCCAATGCGCCGAAAAAACCGATGGGCGACTGGAAAGCCAAGCGCGAAGCGATGGCCAAGCTGTCGGCGCCGGAACGCATGGAGCAATGGATCGCCATGTCGAAGGAGCGCATCGCGAACCAGGAAAGCCGCCTGGCCTCGCTGAAAACCTTTTATGCCGTGCTGACGCCGGAGCAAAAGAAAGTGTTTGACGACAGCGTGCCTGGCGGCAAGCACGGCGGCCACCGCGGTGGCCACCATGGCGGTCACGACGGCATGCAGCAGCATCCCAAAGCCGGCTAAGTTGTAGCGGGTGTAAACACAGAAAAAGCCTGCAATGCAGGCTTTTTCTTGTTGGCGAGACAAGTGACCGCTTACTGCCCGTCGAGCTTGCGCAACGAGGTCAGGAAGGTGGCGGCGTTCTGGAAGCCGATCACGCGCGACTGGGCGATTTCCTGCCCTTGCGGGTTGAACATGATGATGCCCGGCGGGCCGAACAGCTGAAAACGTTTCAGCATGGCCTTGTCGTCCGCATCATTGGCCGTCACGTCCACTTGCAGCAGCACGGCTTGCCCCATCTTCTCGCGCACGGCGGGATCGACGAAGGTAAGTTTTTCCATTTCGATGCAGGACACGCACCAGTCCGCATAAAAGTCCAGCAGGGCCGGCTTGCCGTTCAACTGCGCCAGCGCCGCATCGAGCTGCGCCACGGTCTTTACGCGCATAAACGGTTGCGCATGCACTTGCCCACCGCCGAGGTGGGCCAGTGGCGCCAGCGGATCGCGGCCACCGCTGGCCACGCCCACCAGTTGCATCGCGCCCAGCACGGCAAACACGAGGCCAAAGGCTTTGGCGATCCAGGCATTCTTCGCGCCGCTCTTGCCCACCAGCAAATACATGCCATAGCCGACGAACAGCACCGTCCAGCCCAGCATCTGCACGGCGCCCGGCAGCACGGGCGAGACCAGCCACCAGGCCACGCCCAGCTGCAGTACGCCAAAGAAGCGCTTGACGGCGTCCATCCAGGCGCCGGCGCGGGGCAGCAAGGTGCCGGCCGACACGCCCACCAACAGCAGAGGCACGCTCATGCCCACCGCCATGGCAAACAAGGCGCTGCCGCCGATGACGACGTCGCGCGTCTGGCTGATGTACAGCAAGGCACCGGCCAGCGGCGCGGCCACGCAGGGCCCCACGATCAGGGCGGAAATGGCGCCCATGACGAACACGCCCGCCAGGCGGCCCGACGATTGCTGATTCGACACGGACGTCAGCTTGCCTTGCAGGAAAGCCGGCACTTGCAGCTCATACAAGCCGAACATCGACAGCGCCAGGCCTGCCATCAGCAGGGCAAAGAAGCCCAGCACCCACGGATTTTGCAGCTGGGCCGCCAGGCCTTCGCCTGCCAGGCCGGCCGCCACGCCCAGCGCCGTGTAGACGATGGCCATGCCCAACGCGTACGTCAGCGACAGCAGCAAGCCGCGCGAACGGCTGACCTTGGCGCCATCGCCGATGATGATCGACGACAAAATCGGCACCATCGGCAGCACGCATGGCGTAAATGCCAGGCCCAGGCCCAGCAGCATGAACAGGGGCACGATGACGAGCAGCTTGCCGCCCTTCAGGGCCGCCTCGATCTTGCCCATCTCGCTTTGCGCGGGCGCAGGGCTGGCCGCCACGGGCGCTGCCGCTACCGGCTCGGGCGTGCTGGTGATATTGGCCTGGGGAATGCTCATGACGGACACGCCAGGCGACGCCTGCGCCTGCGGGCCGTTGACGGCGGCCGTGTCGACTGCCGGCGCGGCCGGCAAGGCGAATTTCGACGGCAAGCCGCCCGGCGCCATGCTCTGGCCGCCGCCACCGCCCACCAGCTGAGCCGTGGCATCCTGCGGCGCATAGCATAGGCCCTTGTCCGAGCAGCCCTGGCCCGTCGCCTTCAGGGTGAACGCGCCACCCGCTTCCACGGGAATGGTGATGGTGAGGGTCTGGCGGAAGGTTTCCACGTTCTTCTGGAAAGTGTCGTCGAACTTGACCTTGCCCTTCGGATACACGGGCGTACCCAGCTTGGCGCCCACGGCTTCGAACTTGAAGCGCTCGTGGTACATATAGTAGCCATCTGCAATCACATACGTGACGGCGATGGTGGACGGGTCCTGCATGCGGGCGGAAAATTTGAACGCCAGCTCGGGGTCGAGGAATTCATCGTCGGCGCGGGCATGATTGGCGCCAAAGACGGCCATGGCCAGCAGCATACAGGTGGCAAGCCAGATCAGCAGTTGATGTAGGGGAGCGGCGCGCGCGGTGGCGCTGGAAGGGAAACGGGACATGAACAACCTTTTTCTGCGGCATCAGCTGTGCCATTCGACAAGAGTCGCGCGGAGCAGGCAGCGCTTGTGCCGGGCCGGCGCGAAAGAAGAATAGTACACCGCAGCAAGGATAGCTGCAGCAGAAAACAAAAAAGCCAGGCTAGGCCTGGCTTTCTTAGATGCAATTACTGGGATTACTCGCCAGCAACTTCAACTGCTTCGGTCGTATCTGGACGATCCATCAGTTCAACGAACGCCATAGGAGCGTTATCGCCGACGCGGAAACCCATTTTCAGGATACGCACATAACCACCGTTACGGTTGGCGAAACGTGGGCCCAGTTCAGCGAACAGTTTGACGACCATTTCACGGTCGCGCAGGCGGTTGAAGGCCAGACGCTTGTTTGCCAGGGAGTCGGTTTTGCCCAGGGTCAGAATTGGCTCGACAACGCGGCGCAGTTCTTTTGCTTTTGGCAGGGTGGTTTTGATCGCTTCGTGACGCAGCAGCGATACTGTCATGTTGCGCAGCATTGCCAGACGGTGGGACGAGGTACGATTCAGTTTACGGAGGCCGTGACCGTGACGCATGATAAATCCTTTCGGTGAGTGTTTAAATTCCAGCTCTTCGATCAATGAGGCAGAAGCTTCATCGCGGGCCGGTTTGGTGCTACAAAATAAAAGCCTGGGACACCTGTCCCAGGCAGTTTGCTACAACTACGAATTACTTTTCCAGGCCGGCAGGCGGCCAGTTTTCCAGCTTCATGCCCAAGGTCAAGCCGCGCGATGCCAGCACTTCCTTGATTTCGTTCAGGGACTTGCGGCCCAGGTTTGGCGTTTTCAGCAGTTCGTTTTCCGAACGTTGGATCAGGTCGCCGATGTAGTAGATGTTTTCCGCTTTCAGGCAGTTCGCCGAACGCACGGTCAACTCCAGGTCGTCGACTGGACGCAACAGGATAGGATCGACCAGCGGAGCGCGCGATGGCGCTTCGGCGGCGGCTTCCGTGCCTTCCAGGGCAGCGAACACATTCAACTGGTCCACCAGGACGCGGGCCGACTGGCGGATCGCTTCTTCCGGCGAGATCACGCCGTTGGTTTCGATGTTGATGATCAGCTTGTCCAGGTCGGTACGCTGTTCAACGCGGGCCGATTCAACGAAGTACGATACACGGCGCACTGGCGAGAACGACGCATCCAGAATGATGCGGCCGATGGTCTTGTTCGTGTCTTCCGACAGACGACGCACGTTACCAGGAACGTAGCCGCGGCCTTTTTCAACCTTGATCTGCATGTCCAGCTTGCCACCAGCGGTCAGGTGGGCGATCACGTGGTCAGGGTTGATCAGTTCGACGTCATGCGGCAGGTCGATATCGGAGGCCAGGATCGCGCCTTCGCCTTCTTTTTTCAGGGTCAGGGTTACCGAATCGCGGTTGTGGACTTTGAAAACCACACCCTTCAAGTTCAGCAACAGATCGACGACGTCTTCTTGCACGCCATCGAGGGAGGAATATTCGTGGACGACGCCGGCGATCGTCACTTCGGTCGGCGCGTAGCCTACCATCGACGACAGCAGAACGCGGCGCAACGCGTTACCCAATGTGTGGCCATAGCCGCGCTCGAACGGTTCCATCACGACCTTGGCGTGACCTGCACCGAGAGCTTCAACATCGATAATACGTGGCTTCAACAAACTGTTTTGCATGAAATGTCCTTTTCAATACCCTCGGCTCATTACACCGATAAGGCTGATGGCATTAGTAAAACGCCCACTCAAGAAAGTGAGTGGGCGGGAGTCTTGCTAACTACTATTAACGCGAGTACAGCTCGACGATCAGCGATTCGTTGACGTCGTTAGCGATTTCGTTACGCTCTGGCAGGGACTTGAAGGTACCTTCCATTTTCTTGGCATCAACCGAAACCCAGCTAGGCATACCAACTTGTTCAGCCAGCGACAGTGCTTCAACGATACGCACTTGCTTTTTCGATTTTTCACGAACAGCAACGATGTCGCCAACTTTGACTGCGTACGAAGCGATGTTCACAACGATACCGTTCACGGTGAACGCTTTGTGGCTGACCAGTTGACGCGCTTCAGCGCGGGTCGAGCCAAAGCCCATGCGGTAGCAAACGTTGTCCAGACGCGTTTCCAGCAACTTCAACAGCGTTTCGCCGGTGTTGCCTTTACGACGGTCTGCTTCAGCGAAGTAGCGGCGGAATTGACGTTCCAGCACGCCGTACATGCGCTTGACTTTTTGCTTTTCGCGCAGTTGGTTACCGTAGTCCGAGGTGCGGGCGCCGGATTTGACACCGTGCTGGCCTGGCTTGACGTCCAGTTTGCACTTGCTGTCCAGCGAGCGACGTGCGCTCTTCAGGAACAGGTCTGTACCTTCACGGCGGGAAAGTTTTGCTTTAGGTCCGATATAACGTGCCACGATACTTCCTTTTTTTAAATGATAACGCCCCAGCCACATGCATGATCAAACACACTGATGCGGTTAGGCGCTAGTCTGATTTGGTTTCAATCAGACGGTGGCTGAAAACGAAAAACCCGTCAAACAGAATTTGACAGGCAAGAACAGCCGGGCAGTATAACCGTTTCCGGCTCCCTGCTCCAGCGTTTTCACACAACTGTACTGAGTTACAACAGACAGCAAAGCAGCTGGCGCCGAAGCGCCCTCTGCAACACTATCTTAGATACGACGACGTTTCGGTGGACGGCAACCGTTGTGCGGTACCGGCGTCACGTCCTGGATCTCGGTGATCTTGATGCCCAGGTTGTTCAGCGCGCGAACGGCGGATTCACGACCAGGACCTGGGCCCTTGATACGTACTTCCAGGTTCTTCACGCCACACTCAACAGCCACTTTACCAGCGGCTTCCGCGGCGACCTGCGCTGCGAATGGGGTCGATTTACGCGAACCCTTGAAGCCTGCACCGCCGGAGGTAGCCCACGACAAGGCATTGCCTTGACGATCGGTGATGGTAATGATGGTGTTATTGAACGAAGCGTGGACATGTGCGATGCCTTCAGCGACGTTCTTTTTAACTTTTTTACGCACGCGTGCTGATGCGGCGTTATTTTGCGACTTAGCCATAATTATTCCCTAGCGGATTATTTTTTCAGCGATTGAGCGGCTTTACGCGGTCCCTTGCGGGTACGTGCGTTCGTACGCGTACGCTGGCCACGGCAAGGCAGACCCTTACGATGACGCATGCCGCGGTAGCAACCCAGATCCATCAAACGCTTGATGTTCATGGACAGTTCACGACGCAGATCGCCTTCGACGATGAATTTACCTACTTCATCGCGCAGCTTTTCCAGTTCGCTGTCATCCAGATCTTTGATCTTTTTGTTGGTTGCTACACCGGTCGATGCACAGATTTTCTCTGCGCGTGGACGGCCCACACCGTAGATGGCCGTCAGGCCGATAACGGTATGCTGATGATTTGGGATATTAACCCCTGCAATACGTGCCATTTGTTATTCCTCGATTAACCTTGACGCTGCTTGTGACGTGGTTCCACGCAGATAACGCGGACTACGCCTTTGCGCTTGATGATCTTGCAGTTGCGGCAGATCCGCTTGACTGATGCGAGAACTTTCATTTTTGGGCTCTTTCTTTCGCTTCTTTGGTTTGATTCAGTGTGTTACTTGGTACGGAACACAATGCGGGCTCGGCTCAGGTCGTACGGCGTTAACTCCACCGTCACCTTGTCTCCAGGGAGAATGCGAATATAGTTCATCCGCATTTTACCTGAAATATGCCCGAGCACCACGTGTCCGTTCTCCAGCTTCACTCGAAATGTTGCATTTGGGAGATTCTCAAGAATCTCGCCCTGCATCTGTATGACGTCGTCTTTTGCCATTCGGTATGTTTACCGCGCTTAACGCGTCGGAATTCCGCCCTTGAAATTTGCTTTGCGCAGCAGTGAATCATATTGCTGCGACATCACGTAGTTCTGTACTTGCGCCATGAAATCCATGGTGACAACTACAATAATCAATAAAGAAGTACCGCCGAAATAGAATGGTACTTTCCACTGGGCTTGCATAAATTCCGGCAATAAACACACCAGGGTGATGTAGACTGCGCCGGCAAGTGTCAAGCGTGTCAGGATCTTGTCGATGTAACGGGCTGTCTGTTCGCCTGGACGGATCCCGGGAATGAACGCACCGCTTTTCTTCAAGTTATCCGCTGTTTCCTTGCTGTTAAAGACCAGCGCTGTATAGAAGAAACAGAAAAACACGATCGCCACTGCGTACAACAGCGCATGGATAGGCTCACCAGGCCCCATCGATGCTGCCAAATCTTTCAAGAACCGCACCGCAGGGTTAGCGTTGTCGGCGCCCTTTGAAAACCAGTCCACGATAGTGGCCGGGAACAAGATGATCGAAGAAGCAAAGATCGGCGGGATCACGCCGGCCATGTTCAGCTTCAACGGCAAATGGCTGGTTTGACCGCCATAAATCTTGTTGCCTACCTGGCGCTTCGCGTAATTGACCAATATTTTGCGCTGACCACGTTCGACGAATACAACGAAGTACGTTACCAGTGCTACCAGGATCACGATGAAAATCGCGCTGAAGCTGCCGATCGAACCATTCGACACCTGAGTGAACAAGCCACCCAACGCCGACGGCAGACCTGCTGCAATCCCGGCAAAAATGATGATCGAGATGCCATTACCCAAACCACGCTCGGTAATTTGCTCACCCAACCACATCAAAAACATTGTTCCGGTCAACAAAGTGACGACCGTCACGAAGCGGAATGCAAGACCAGGTTCCAACACCAGACCAGCTTGCGACTCCAGTGCGACTGCAATGCCTAACGCTTGGAACAGTGCCAGGGCAACCGTGAAATACCGGGTGTACTGGGTGATCTTGCGACGACCTGCTTCGCCTTCTTTTTTCAACGCTTCCATCTGCGGTGACACGATCGACAGCAATTGCATGATGATCGAGGCCGAGATATAAGGCATGATACCCAGCGCAAACACTGTAAAACGAGACAAGGCACCGCCCGAGAACATGTTGAACATGCCCAGGACGCCGCCTTCGTGCTCCTTGAACAGCGAGGCTAATTGTGTCGGGTCAATCCCGGGAACCGGGACGTGAGCACCGATACGATAAACCACCAATGCGCCAAGCAAAAACCAGAGCCGTCCCCAAGGGAAACCGGCCGCTGCACTTTTAGCAAGTTGTGGATTAGTCGCCAATTTTCGCTCCGATCAAGCTGTTAGCGGTCAACTCAGGCTACCGAGCCGCCGGCTGCTTCGATGGCTGCTTTCGCGCCAGCGGACACTTTCAAGCCCTTCAAATTCACCGCTTTGGTGATTTCGCCGGACAAGATCACGCGCACGTCACGGGCCAACACGCCCAGAACGCCAGCTTGCTTCAAGACCAGAATGTCGACATCGCCAACAGCCAGGTTGTTCAGATCGGACAGGCGCACTTCAGCTTTGAAGGTTGCGTGCATCGATTTGAAACCGCGCTTAGGCAGACGGCGTTGCAGAGGCATCTGACCGCCTTCGAAACCGACTTTATGAAAGCCGCCCGAACGCGATTTCTGACCTTTGTGACCACGACCCGAGGTTTTACCCAGGCCGGAGCCGATACCGCGACCGACGCGACGCTTGTAGTGCTTAGCGCCTTCGGCTGGTGCAATAGTATTCAATTCCATGATTTGCTCCGTTCGTGTAAGCCCGAAGGCTTACCCGACAACTTTAACGAGATACGATACTTTATTGATCATGCCGCGTACGGATGGGGTGTCTTGCAATTCGGAAACCGAATTTACACGACGCAGACCCAGACCGCGCACGGTAGCGCGATGCGATTCGCGCGTACCGATCAAGCCCTTGACCAATTGCACTTTGACTGTGTTTGTCATTTTGTCCACCTTAAGCCAGAATGTCTTCGACCGACTTGCCGCGTTTGGCAGCGATATCGGAAGCAGTGCTCATTTTCGACAGGCCGTCCAGCGTAGCGCGTACCAGGTTGTATGGGTTGTTCGAACCGGTGGATTTCGCCACCACGTCCGTCACGCCCATCACTTCGAAGATAGCGCGCATTGCGCCACCAGCGATAACGCCAGTACCAGGCTTAGCTGGGTTCATCAGGACCTTGGAGGCGCCGTGACGACCAACAACCGTGTGATGCAAGGTACCGTTTTTGAGCGGTACTTTGATCAGGTTGCGACGGGCTTCTTCCATTGCCTTCTGCACGCCAACTGGCACTTCTTTCGATTTGCCCTTGCCCATGCCGACGCGGCCATCGCCATCACCAACTACGGTCAGCGCGGCGAAACCCATGATACGACCACCCTTGACCACTTTGGTCACGCGGTTGATCGCGATCATTTTTTCGCGCATGCCATCATCCGGCTTGTCGCTTTGCATTTTTGCTTGCATTTTTGCCATGATTGATCCTTAGAACTTCAGACCGGCTTCGCGTGCGGCTTCTGCCAACGCTTTCACACGGCCGTGGTAACGGAAACCGGAGCGGTCAAACGCAACTTCGGTAATCCCTGCTTTCAACGCTTTTTCAGCGACGCGCTTGCCGATCAAGGCTGCAGCAGCGGCATTGCCGCCTTTGCCGGATTGGCCTGCCAGTTCAGCGCGAACTTCCGCTTCAGCCGTCGAGGCCGAAACCAGGACTTTAGCGTCCGGGCTGATCAGGTTGGCGTAAATGTGCAGGTTGGTGCGATGCACCGACAAGCGATTTACTTTCAATTCCGCAATCTTGATGCGGGTTTGGCGTCCGCGGCGAAGCCGTGATTCTTTCTTATCCATCGTCAGCCCCTAATTACTTCTTCTTGGTTTCTTTAAGCTTAACCACTTCGTCCGCATAGCGAACGCCCTTGCCTTTATAAGGCTCAGGAGCGCGGTAAGCACGAACTTCAGCGGCTACCTGGCCAACCTGTTGACGGTCGATACCTTTAATCAGGATCTCGGTCGGGGTTGGTGTTGCGCAGGTAACGCCAGCTGGCATGTCATGCACTACAGGGTGCGAAAAACCCAGGGACAGATTCAGCTTGTCGCCTTGAGCTTGCGCCTTGTAACCCACGCCTACCAGGTTCAGCTTTTTCTCGAAACCCTTGGTGACGCCAACAACCATGTTGTTGACCAGTGCGCGCAGCGTGCCGGACATGGCATTGGCTTCGCGGCTGTCGTTCGCCACGTCGAAACTCAGGGTTCCTGCATTGTTTTCCACTTTGACCTGGCCGGTGAGGGCCTGGGAAAGTACGCCCAGCGGGCCTTTTACGGTGATCGCTTGTGCGGAGATGGCGACTTCGGCGCCAGCTGGCACTACGATAGGCATTTTAGCTACTCGAGACATGTGTAACTCCTTAAGCCACGTAGCAAATAACTTCGCCGCCGACACCGGTAGCGCGTGCTTTGCGGTCAGTCATGACGCCTTGCGGAGTCGACACGATCGCCACACCCAAGCCATTCATCACAACAGGGATCTCGTCTTTACCCTTGTAGACGCGCAGACCCGGACGGGACACGCGCTCCAAGCGCTCAATGACGGGACGGCCAACATAATACTTCAAACCGATTTTCAGTTCCGCTTTGCCACCAGCTTCGGCAACAGCGAAATCTTCAATGTAACCCTCGTCCTTCAGGACGCTGGCAATCGCAATTTTGACTTTCGACGATGGCATGGCCACGGTCGTCTTTTGCACGCCTTGTGCATTGCGAATGCGGGTCAGCATATCGGCGATAGGATCGCTCATACTCATTGCATATTCTCCTATTACCAGCTTGCTTTTGTCATACCCGGAATTTCACCACGCATGGCGAATTCACGGAGCTTGATACGACCCAGACCGAATTTACGGAATGTGCCGCGCGGACGACCAGTGATGGCGCAACGGTTACGTTGACGCGTCGGGTTCGAGTTACGTGGCAGCGCCTGCAGTTTCAGGCGAGCTTCGTAGCGCTCTTCTTCCGATTTCGATTGGTCATCGACGATGGCCTTGAGAGCTTCGCGCTTAGGGGCGAATTTCGCCACCAGGTCAGCACGCTTGATCTCACGATTAATCAGTGACAGTTTGGCCATGATCAGTTCCTGAAAGGGAATTTAAAGGCGGCGAGCAAAGCTTTGGCTTCGTCATCGGTCTTAGCGGTTGTCGTGATGCTGATATTCATACCGCGCAACGCGTCAATCTTGTCGTATTCGATTTCAGGGAAAATGATCTGTTCCTTGACACCGATGTTGTAGTTGCCACGACCATCAAATGCACGGCCATTCACACCACGGAAATCGCGTACGCGCGGCAGAGCCACGGTAATGAAGCGATCCAGGAACTCGTACATGCGAGCGCCGCGCAGGGTGACCATCGTACCGATCGGGTAACCTTCACGGATTTTGAAGCCTGCGATCGCTTTGCGGGACTTGGTGGTCACTGGCTTCTGGCCGGCGATCTTGGTCAAGTCAGCAACTGCGTGCTCGAGAACTTTTTTATCCGCGATAGCCTCACCAACACCCATGTTCAGGGTGATCTTGGTCAGGCGTGGAACTTCCATTACCGACTTGTAACCAAACTTGCTGGTCAGGTCGGCAACGACTTTTTCTTTATAGAATTCTTGGAGACGTGCCATGATTTCTTAAGCCTTCACTACTTCGCCGGAGGATTTAAAGATGCGAACTTTCTTGCCGTCCACTTCTTTGAAACCCACGCGATCTGCCTTGCCAGTCGCTGCATTAAACAATGCAACGTTGGACACGTGAATTGGCATGGTCTTATCGACGATACCACCAGTTACGCCAGTCATCGGGTTTGGCTTAGTCGCTTTTTTTGCGATGTTAATGCCGTCAACCACGATATGTTCAGCATCGATACGCTGCTGTACCACACCACGTTTGCCCTTGTCTTTCCCGGTCAGAACGATGACTTCGTCGTTTTTACGAATCTTATCCATTACGACTCCTTACAGGACTTCCGGTGCCAGGGACACGATTTTCATGAACTTCTCAGTGCGCAGTTCGCGCGTGACAGGTCCAAAAATACGGGTACCGATCGGTTCCAGCTTGGCGTTCAACAGAACGGCGGCATTGCCGTCGAACTTCACCAGGGAACCGTCTTGGCGGCGAACACCTTTAGCGGTGCGCACAACCACGGCGTTATAAATTTCACCTTTTTTGACACGGCCACGTGGCGCAGCAACCTTAACGGTTACCTTGATCACATCGCCAATGCCAGCATAACGGCGCTTGGAGCCGCCCAATACCTTGATGCACATTACTTCTTTAGCACCGGTATTGTCAGCCACTTCGAGCCGGCTTTCAGTTTGAATCATAGTATTCTCTTTCCCAACTTAAGCCGAAGAATCCACACAATGTAGACCCACGGTCAGTCTTGGTCCCGCCAGAGCCGCCCTGCTGGGCTTCACTGTTTGGGTGCATGACCTTCATACATCAACTGACCGCGAATGCTACTGTCTGTGGCCAGACACTTTGCGGCGTTACATGAACGAAGCCCGCAAGTATTACATACAATTTGCGGGCCTGCAAGTACTAATTAAAAGCCACCGCCGAAACGGTGGTTTTTATTTAAACGGTTGGTGCGGCTTGAACCACACGTGTCACCGTCCATGCCTTCGTTTTGGAGATCGGGCGACCTTCCTGGATCTCGACCGTGTCACCGGCCTTGACTTGGTTGGTCTCGTCATGCGCGTGATACTTGTTCGAACGCATGATGATCTTGCCATACAAAGGATGTTTTACGTGGCGCTCGATCAGAACGGTAACGGTCTTGTCCATCTTGTCCGAAACCACTTTACCGATCAGCGTGCGCTTGAGCGACTGTTTCACTGGTTCGTTCATTTGGCTTCCTTCAGATTCATTACCGTCTTCACACGCGCGATATCGCGGCGTACCTTCTTGAGCTGCGAAGTGTTGCTCAGCTGCTGCGTAGCGATTTGCATGCGCAGGCCGAACTGTGCCTTCAACAGGTCATTCAGCTCTTTTTGCAGAGCTGGCTGGTCCTTGCCGCGGAGTTCAGATGCTTTCATATACAACTCCAATTATTGGCCGACTTGGCGGATGACAAACGTCGTCGCCAGTGGCAGTTTAGCGGCGGCAAGACGGAATGCTTCCCGTGCCAGCGCTTCATCAACGCCATCCATTTCGTACAGTACTTTGCCTGGCTGAATTTCAGCGACGTAGTACTCAGGATTACCTTTACCGTTACCCATACGGACTTCAGCCGGTTTGTTCGAAATCGGTTTGTCCGGGAAAATACGGATCCAGATACGGCCACCGCGCTTGATGTGACGCGTCATTGCACGACGCGCCGCTTCAATTTGACGCGCAGTGATACGACCGCGCGCAACTGCCTTCAGACCGAATTCGCCAAACGACACGGCGGTGCCGCGGCTGTGCGAAATACCGGTATTACGGCCTTTCTGCTCTTTACGATACTTTCTGCGTGCTGGTTGCAGCATGATTATTCTCCTGCTTTCTCAGCTGGTGCTGCTGCGGCGGCCGGTTTAGCGGCGGTACGCACACGTGCACCTGGTGCTGTGGATGGTTTCGCACCGGCACCGGCTGGACGTGGACGGCCAGCTGGCTTGCCATCGTCACGGCGTGGGCCGCGGCTTTTCTTCTCGTCAGCTGGGGTATCGATGACTGGTGCATCGCCGTTAGGCGCGCGGTCACCTTTGTATACCCACACCTTGACACCGATGATGCCGTAGGTGGTCGACGCTTCGCTGGTACCGTAGTCGATATCGGCGCGCAGGGTATGCAGAGGCACGCGGCCTTCGCGGTACCACTCTTTACGTGCGATTTCGATACCGTTCAAACGGCCGGACGACATGATCTTGATACCGAGAGCACCCAGGCGCATTGCATTTTGCATTGCACGCTTCATGGCGCGGCGGAACATGATCCGTTTTTCCAGCTGCTGAGCGATCGAGTCGGCGATCAGTTGCGAGTCGATTTCTGGCTTGCGAATTTCTTCGATGTTCACGTGAACAGGCACGCCCATGATCTTGGTCAGCGCGGACTTCAGTACTTCGATGTCTTCGCCTTTTTTACCAATGACCACGCCTGGACGCGAGCTGTAGATCGTGAAGCGCGCGTTCTTGGCTGGGCGCTCGATAACGATGCGGCCAACGGAAGCGTTCTTCAGTTTCTTTTTCAGGTAAGCACGTGCTTTCAAGTCTTCGTTCAGCATGGCAGCGAAATTACCGTTGCCTGCATACCAGCGCGAAGCCCAGTTACGGGTGACCGCCAGACGGAAACCGGTTGGATGAATTTTCTGACCCATCGTGGCTCCTTAGTTACCGACAGTCACGTAAACGTGACAGGATTGTTTCGAAATACGGTCGCCACGGCCTTTTGCACGCGCGGTGAAGCGCTTCAGGACGGGGCCCTTTTCGACGTAGATCGTTTTCACGAACAATTCGTCGATGTCCGCGCCATCATTGTGCTCGGCATTCGCAATAGCGGATTCCAGAACGCGTTTGATGATCGCAGCACCTTTTTTCGGGCTGAATTGCAAGATGTTGAGTGCAGCGTCAACTTTCTTGCCACGGATCAGGTCAGCAACCAGGCGGCCCTTTTGGTCCGACAGGCGCACACCTTTGAGGATAGCTTTAGTTTCCATTATTTCTTAGCCTTTTTGTCAGCTGCATGGCCCTTGAACGTACGGGTCAGTGCGAATTCGCCGAGCTTGTGACCAACCATGTTTTCGGAAACATAAACCGGCACGTGCAGCTTGCCGTTATGCACCGCGATCGTCAGGCCGATGAAGTCAGGCATGATTGTCGAACGACGCGACCAGGTTTTGATTGGCTTTTTGTCTTTGGCTGCTTGCGCGGCTTCAACTTTTTTCACCAGGTGGGCGTCACAGAACGGCCCTTTTTTCAATGAACGTGTCATGTGCTACCCCTTATTTCTTGCCGCGGCGCGAGACGATCATGGAAGTAGTACGCTTGTTGCTGCGTGTCTTCTTACCCTTAGTCTGTTGGCCCCAAGGCGAAACTGGATGACGACCAGCTGCTGTTTTACCTTCACCACCACCGTGCGGGTGATCGACCGGGTTCATGACCACACCGCGAACGGTAGGACGAACACCGCGCCAGCGCATCGCACCAGCTTTACCGATTTTACGCAGGCTGTGCTCGGCATTGCCGACTTCACCAACCGTTGCACGGCACTCGATGTGCACGCGACGTACTTCGCCCGAGCGCAGACGCACTTGAGCGTAGGTACCTTCACGCGCCATCAGCACAACGCCAGCGCCGGCGGTACGTGCCATTTGGGCACCTTTACCTGGCAGCATTTCGACGCAATGCATCACGGTACCGACTGGGATGTTACGGATTGGCAAGCAGTTACCCGATTTGATCGGTGCTTCCGAACCGTTCATCACGCTGTCGCCAACGGCCATGCCTTTGGTTGCGATGATGTAGTGACGTTCGCCGTCGGCGTAGCACAACAGAGCGATATTCGCGGTGCGGTTTGGATCGTATTCGATACGTTCCACTTTCGCTGGAATACCATCTTTGGTGCGCTTGAAGTCGATCAAGCGATAGTGTTGCTTATGACCACCACCGATATGACGGGTGGTGATGTGACCGTTGTTGTTACGACCAGCGGTCTTGGATTTCTTTTCAACCAGGGCAGCGAACGGACGACCTTTGTACAGGTCGGCATTCACCACCTTTACCATGCCGCGACGGCCTGGCGAGGTTGGTTTCATCTTAACGAGTGCCATTATGCAGCCTCCTCGGAGAAGTTGATTTCCTGGCCAGGCTTCAGGCACACGAAAGCACGCTTGGTATGGTTACGACGACCGTTGAACTTGCCGGTGCGCTTTTGCTTACCTTCGCGGTTTGCAGTTTGCACGGACAGAACTTCAACCTTGAACAGCAGTTCGACCGCTGCCTTGATTTCAGGCTTGGTTGCATCCGGCAATACGCGGAATACAATTTGCTCGTTCTTTTCCGCGACCATGGTGGCCTTTTCGGAAATCACGGGCGCCAACAGCACCTTCATCAAGCGTTCTTCGCTATGTTTCAAAATCGCGCTCATGCCAGCATCTCCTCAATCTTGGCCAATGCAGCTTTGGTGACCAGGATCTTCTTGTAGAACACCAGGGACATCGGGTCTGCGTGACGTGGCTCAACGACGAGTACGTTAGGCAGGTTGCGCGATGCCAGTTCCAGGTTTTCGTTCAGAACGTCGGTGATGATCAGAACCGAATCAAAGCCCAGGCCGTTCAATTTTTGCGACAGCAGCTTGGTTTTTGGCGCGTCGATCGTCAGATCGTCGATGACGATCAGGCGCTCTTCGCGAGCCAGCTGCGACAGGATCGAGCAGATACCTGCGCGATACATTTTTTTGTTCACTTTGTGGGTGAAGTTTTCGTCAGGCGAGTTCGGGAAAATCCGACCACCGCCGCGCCACAGTGGCGACGACGACATACCAGCACGAGCGCGGCCGGTACCTTTTTGGCGCCATGGCTTTTTCGTCGTGTGATGAACTTCTTCACGGTCTTTTTGCTTGCGGTTACCACTACGTGCATTCGCTTGATAAGCGATGACGACTTGGTGGATCAGCGCTTCATTGTAGTCACGGCCGAAAATCGTATCGGCTGCAGCAACGTTCGAGGCGGCTTGACCTTGCGCATTCAGAAGCTTGAGTTCCATCGTTTAAGCTCCCTTCTTGGCTTTGGTTTTGATGGCTGGCGAGACAACTACCTGGCCATTTTTCGCACCTGGAATCGCGCCTTTGACCAGCAACAGCTGACGGTCGGCATCGATACGGGCGATCACGAGGTTCTGGATCGTACGGTTAACGTCACCCAGATGACCGGTCATGCGCTTACCAGGGAAAACGCGACCTGGATCTTGTGCCATACCGATGGAACCTGGAACGTTATGCGAACGCGAGTTACCGTGCGTTGCACGGCCAGAAGCGAAGTGGTAACGTTTGATAACGCCTGCATAGCCTTTACCGATGGTAACGCCTTGCACGTCGATCTTTTGACCGACTTCGAACAGGGAAGCAGCGACAACATCGCCAGCTTTCAGTTCAGCGGCTTTAGCAGCGTCAACGCGGAACTCTTTCAACAGAGTACCGGCTTCAACACCAGCTTTAGCGTGATGACCAGCAACAGCTTTGGTCACGCGGGAAGCGCGACGTTGACCGAATGCGACCTGAACAGCGGAGTAACCATCTGTTTCAGGGGTTTTGATTTGCGCAACACGGTTGTTCGATACGTCCAACACGGTGACAGGAATCGAATCCCCTTCATCCGTGAAAATGCGCATCATACCAACCTTGCGACCGAGAAGGCCTAGGCTCATTTTTTCTCCATTCCCACCTGCGATTGGGCGGGGCTTGTTTAACTACAAAGTAACGTAGGACTCAAAAAAGACGAATCCATACCGAAGCCGGCTAGTATATAGCACAAAAACCCTTGACGCAACAAGTTAACACGAGGTATGTCAAAGTGTTGCGCGACGCCCCTGCAGGAGTTGTCGGCGCGCCTGAAAAACCCTGCCGTAAGGCAACTTAACGGGCACAATGCACGGCGGCATGCGCCCTGGCGCACCGGGCGCCCTCGGCGGCAAGTCACTGGCAACTGCAGAAACAACAAGGGCGCATACACGGCGTACGCGCCCTCTTTCCCTCATGAATCAGGCTTGGCGCCCCCTTGTGGGCGGCTCAGCTCAGACCTTGCACTGCTCGATGCAATGCTTGTAGATCATCTCACAGATAGGGCTCGAGGCCGAACCGGGCATGCCGCCCGAGCACGTATTGGCCCGGATGGCGCACTCCAGCGTGCAATCATTGCCAGCCATGGCATACGAGGCGCTCATACCCAGCGCAAATAGGAAAGCCATCGTCTTCTTGATCATAGTTCATCTCCGTTTATCAGATGGAAGAACAACCAGGACGACACGCCACCCTCGCACCGCCCCGGGCAGGCGCCGCGGCACCGCCATTACTTAAAAAGCAATGCCAATAGAATACCGTAAACAATACCAACCAGCTACCAATTAACGGCGCCGCGTTTTTCCGGCGCCAAATAAAAAGCCAGCCCGGACATCTCTCCGTCCGGGCCGGCTGCAAGGCAACGCATGGCGCCCGAGTGGCCCTTACTCTTGCGGCGCTCCTTTGCCAATCTGATACCAGTCCACCTTGCGCGTCGCCACCATGATGACGGCCAGCACGGCGAACAGCAGGATGCTGCCCATTACCAGCGCATTGTTTTCCGAGCTCAGCAAACCATACAGGGCGCCATACAGCAAGGTCAGCGCCACGCCGAAGCCGATGCCGCGCCAGGCGTTGTGCAGCACGTGCACCAGGTAAAAGCTGGTCAGCACGATACAGGCGGCGCTGGCGATCAGATAGGCGGCCAGGAAGGCGATATGCTCGGCCAGGCCCACCAGCAGCAGGAAGAAGATCACCAGCGCCAGGCCCACCAGCAAATATTGCACCGGGTGGATCGGCAGGCTTTTCAGGATTTCAAAGATGAAGAAGGCGGCAAAGGTCAACGCCACAAACAGCAAGCCATATTTCGTGGCCCGGTCCGATTGCGAATACACATTGACCGGCTCGATGAAGCCCACGCTGAAGCGGTCAATCTGGCCCAGCGGGGCGCTGTCGGGCACCTTGAATTCCCCTTCGATCGTGCTCAGCTGCGTTTGCGCATTGGTGGCCAGCGACGAGATGTTCCACGCTACATTGAAACCCTGGGCATCGATCTGGCGATTCTTCGGCGACGGCAGGAAGCGCCCGCCAAACTGCGGATGGGGCCAGTTCGACTTGATCTGGATCTGGCTGTTCTTGGCCACCGGCACGAAATGCTGGCGTTCGATGCCATCGAGGCCCAGGTCAAAGCTGAAGCGCACCTGCTGCGGTGCCGCCAGAGGCATGGCGCCCAACGGCGCATGCAAGCCGCTGCGGAAGGCAAACAGGTCGGTACCCTGCTCGAACTCGATCTTTTGTCCGCCCCAGTCGATTTTCGGGATATTGCGGATGCCGCGCACGTCCTCGATGGAGAGGGCGACGAAAGGCTGACCCAGGGTCACGCGCGAGTCCGGCGACTTGCGCGGCAACTGGCTGCTGGCCGGCACCGTGAAGTCGCCCTTGAACGCATGCTGGCCGCTGTAGACCAGCACTTGGTGGATGCCGCGGTAACGGCGGTCCGTCTCGATGTTGCCGTTGATCTGCAAATCGTTCGGGTACACGATAAGGCGGCGCTGCACCAAGCGGCGCAGCAACTCCGTGCGCACAGGCGCTTTCGCTTCCTTGTCATCGCCCTTGGCCACTTCCACGCGCTCGTCGTACTGCTCCGTGTAGGGAATCACGAGGATGGGGCCGATAATGGTTTGTTCGCGCACCGAATCGGCGGCGATGCTATTGACGGCTTCCTGGCGGAATTCCATCCGCTCCTTGATCGTTTCCTGAATCATCAGCAAAGGCAGGCCGATCAGCAACATCAGGCCGAACACGATCAACGCTTTGACTAAGAGAGTTTTTTGCATGGCGCATCCTTGAAGTAAGGCGGCCAGTGTAGGGAAGCTGTATGCGCTGACGATGCAGTCTGTGTGAAGCCTGTAAATAAAGTGCGCTAAGCCAGCGGCAGACACAGGCGCGCGCAGGCACCGCCTTCCACATGATTGAGCACCTCGACCGTGCCGCCATGCAGGGAAGCGACCTCGCGCACGAAGGGCAGGCCCAGGCCCGTGCTCTTGCCGGCGCTCGGGCGCGGCAGGGAGTAAAAGCGCTCGAAGACGCGTTCGAGCGCATATGCGGGGATGCCCGCGCCGCGGTCACGCACGGCAATTTCCACCTGGCTACCCTGGCGCCGCGCCGTCAGGTCGATGCAGCTGCCGGGCGGGGCAAAGCCGGCCGCGTTATCGAGCAAGTTGCCCAGCGCCTGGCGCAGCAACAGGAGGTCGCCCGCCACGCTCGCCTCGTCGTGCTGCAATTGCAGACGCACGCCGCGCGCCGCTAAGGTGGCAGCCACATCCTGCGCCACTTGCGCCAGCAGGGGCGCCAGCGCGATACGCTCGGGGTTATCCAGGCGCTGCTGCTTTTCCACGCGCACCAGGGCCAGCAGCTTGTCGATCAGTTGCCGCTGGCGCGCATTCTGCTCCAGGATGCTGGCGAGGAACTGGCGACGTTCGGCCGGCAGCATGTCTTCCTGCAGCAACTCGGCCGAGGCCTGGATGGCGGCGATCGGGCTCTTCAATTCATGCGCCAGCGTGTGCATCAGCTGCTCCACATACTCCTTGCCCTCCAGGCGCGTGCGCATCGCCTCCAGCGCCCGCCCCAGGGTGCCGATCTCGTTCTGGCCCAGCGCCGGCAGCGCCACCTTGCGCCCTGCTTCCACATCGCCGATGTAATGCATCAGCTTGCCCAGCGCATGGTGCAGCCACCAGGCGAATGCCAGGCCGATCAGCAGCGACAGCAGCAACAGCACGGCACCGCGCTGCAGTATCTTGCGCTGGCTGCGCTCGACAAACGCCTGCACGCTGGCATTCGGCTTGGCCACCGTCAGCACGCCGATCACCTCATTGCCGTCGCGAATCGGCGCGGCCACGTGCATGACCGTCGACATTTCGTCGTCTGGCCGGCTGCGCGTGCTGCGCGCGCCATACTTGCCCTGCAAGGTGAGGTACACGTCATTCCAGCGCGAATAGTCGCGCCCCACGTCGCGCCCGCTGGAATCGAACAGCACGATGCCATGCCGGTCCGTGATGGTGATGCGGTAATCGAGCGTGCGCTTGCGCACACCGTTGATATTGACGTCCACGCCATGGCGCGCGTAATCCTGCATGCGTTCTGCCACGGGCGACTGCGCCAGGCTGCCCGCCTTCATGTCAGGCGCCACCAGGCTGGCCAGCAGTTGCGAGGTATCGACCAGGGTGTCTTCCAGGGTCGAGCGCACACCGGGCTTGACCTGCTCCATGAAGACGTTCAGCAGGAACCATGCGGCCAGCCCGACGATCAGGAAGTAGCCGAGCAGGATGCGCAGGCCGATCTTCATGCGCCGGCCAGGCTGTAGCCGAGGCCACGGTGGGTGTGGATGGGGTCGACTTGCGCATCGATGGCGCGCAGCTTGGCGCGCAGCGATTTGACGTGCGCGTCGACGGTACGCTCGAGCGTGTCCGGCGCCCCGCTCCACACGCGCTCCATCAGCTGCGCGCGCGACAGCACGTGACCGGGATGCGCAAGCAGGGTTTTCAGCAACAGGTATTCATAGCGGGTCAGGTCCAGCGGCTGGCCGTGAAAGAGCACCTTCGCCTCCAGCGCGCGCAATTCGAAGCGCGCCGGCGCGGCGACAGGCGCGACTATCGTCATGCCAGTCTCGCGGGGAGCTTGCGCGACACCTGCGCGGCGCAGGATGACGCGGATGCGCGCCACCAGTTCGCGTGGCGAAAACGGTTTCGTGACGTAATCGTCGGCGCCGATTTCCAGGCCGACGATACGGTCGATCTCATCGCTGCGGGCCGTCAGGAAGATCACCGGCACCTCGGAAAACTGGCGCAGCCGGCGGCACACTTCCAGCCCGCTCATGTCGGGCAAGCCCACGTCGAGCACCACCAGAACGGGCATCTGCGCGGCTTCGCCGGGCGTTGGACGCAGCGCGGCCAGGGCTTGCTCGCCCAACATCACATGGCGCGGCGCAAAGCCGTCCGTGCGCAAGGCATAGGCGATGCTGTCGGCAATCGCCTGTTCATCTTCCACGATCAGGACAGTCTTGGACATGGCGGCGGCACGCAGTAGTGGACAGACCCGGAGTATCCCTGAAGCACGCAAGCGGCGTCAATCGCGCGCCTTGCCGCGCGCCGGCAAAAAGCCACCCGTCCCAAAAAACTTATAGTATATTTATCGCAGCATGACTCCACCGATACACCGTGTTTGACACCCGTCCGAGGAGACTATGAAGAACCATACCATCAGCCTGCTATGCGCTATCAGCCTGCTGGCCGCCTGCGCGGCGCCAGCGACGATCACCACCTCCAACGCACAACAAGACGCCTGCAACGCGGCCGAGCTCAAGGGCCAGTTTGGCGAAGCGGAACTGGCTTGCGTACAGGCGCTGCGCAGCGCCGAGCAGGCCGGAGCCAGCGCGGACATCCTCTCGCAGCGCCAATACAACCTGGGCCGCATCAAGCGCTTGCAGGGCAAGAATGCCGAAGCGGAGCAACTGTACCGGCAAGCGCTGGCCACGGAAGAAGCGGCGCAGCCACGCAGCGATGCGCGCGTCGGCCGCCGCATGGTGGAACTGGCGTCGGCCCTGGCCGCGCAAGGCAAGTGGCAGGAAGGCACAGGCTATCTGGAACGCGTGCTGCCGTTGCTGCCGAAGCTGTCGTCCGCATCGCGCACGTATTCCGCGGAAGTGCTGCGCCAGTACGCCAGGCAGCTGCAAGGCGGTCCGCAGGCCGCACTGGGCGCGCGCTTCGACGCGGTGGCGGCCAGCCTGCAATAAGAGATGCCCGGAGCCCGGCCTAGGGCTGGGCGACGTGGATGCTGGCCTTGATGTGCTTGAGGTGGGCCACGATGGTGAACGTCATCACCACCAGCAGCGACCAGGAGCTCCATTTGCTGACATGCACCACCGACCAGGCGCCAAGCTGGTTCGGATAGCGCCACACGCCCCAGAAGGTGCTGATGTTTTCAGCCAGCCAGATAAAGAAGCCGACCAGCACGAAACCGAGCAGCAAGGGCATGCTGCGGTCGCGGTCGAGCGGACGGAACACCACGGTGGTGCGCGCATACAAGCCCAGCGCGCAGGCGGCCAGGTACCAGCGATAGTCGCCGATGTAATGGTGAGTAAAGAAGTTGGCGTAGATCAGCACAGCGATCAGCACCGCCATCCAGTATGGCGGATGGTGGCGAATCCGCATGTCGAGCAGGCGCCAGGTCTGGATGATGTAGCTGCCGACCGCCGCATACATGAATCCCGAAAACAGGGGAACGCCGAACACTTTGGTATAGGCAAAGTCGGGATAGCTCCACGACTGGATCGCCCCCGATACCTTGAATACTTCCAGCGCAAAGCCGACCGCATGGAACAGGCAAATGGCTTTCAGCTCATCCCACGTTTCCAGTCCGCTCCAGACCATTGCGGCCTGGATCGCCAGCGCCACCAGCAGCAGCACGTCATAGCGCGGCAGGCCGAACAGGCCGGCGCTCGGCACCAGGAACACGGCAGCAAAAAACAGCCCCACGAACAGGCACGACCTCGCCTCCTTGATGCCGAAATACAGGAATTCGGTCAGGAAGCGCGGCCAGCCGCGCAAGCGCTGGCGTGGAGTCGCATTTAACAGGTGGGTATCGAGGGCATTGAGCATGCAGCAACTTTATCGACGGGCTGCAGCACTGTAAAGCGATTTTGCACGCAGGCAGGTGGCGCCAGTACTGGGCAGGCACCAATAGCAATGGGGCCGGGCGCACTCACGATCGTGAGCAGGCCCGGCCCCATCATCAGGCAGCGGGACACCCCGCCGGCCTGGAACAGCTGTCAATACCTGATGCTACGGTGTTGTCAGCTGCCCCTGAAAACTCTTATTGCAGCTTGATTTCGACATCAACACCAGCTGGCAGGTCCAGCTTCATCAGCGCGTCAACGGTTTTGTCCGTTGGGTCAACGATGTCCATCAGGCGTTGGTGCGTACGGATCTCGAACTGATCGCGCGAAGTTTTGTTGACGTGCGGGGAACGCAGCACATCGAAACGTTGAATACGGGTAGGCAGTGGTACTGGGCCTTTGACGACAGCGCCGGTGCGCTTCGCGGTTTCAACGATTTCCAGAGCGGACTGGTCGATCAGCTTGTAATCGAAAGCTTTCAGGCGGATACGGATTTTTTGGTTTGGTGCCGACATGATATTTCCTTAAAAGAACGAACCGCGCGGTCTGCACGGCAATGAGGTCATACGGGAATTTCTGACGCTACAACCGTCAGGGTCGACATGATAGCACCAAAATGCTTGCCAACCCCGGCAGTTGAATAAAAAGAAGGGCGCCGGGCGACGACGCGTCTTCTTTTCTATCGCTTAATAATTAAGCGATGATTTTGGCAACAACACCAGCGCCGACGGTACGGCCGCCTTCGCGGATAGCGAAGCGCAGACCTTCTTCCATCGCGATCGGGTTGATCAGCTTGACGGTGATCGACACGTTATCGCCTGGCATGACCATTTCTTTGTCTGCTGGCAACTCGATCGAACCGGTTACGTCCGTCGTACGGAAGTAGAACTGTGGACGATAGTTGTTGAAGAATGGCGTATGACGGCCGCCTTCGTCTTTCGACAGAACATAGATCTCGCCGGTGAAGTGAGCATGCGGCTTGATCGAGCCTGGTTTTGCCAGAACTTGACCACGTTGCACGTCTTCACGCTTGGTGCCGCGCAGCAGCAGACCAACGTTGTCGCCTGCTTGACCTTGGTCCAGCAGTTTGCGGAACATTTCCACGCCGGTGCAAGTCGTTTTGACGGTATCGGTGATACCGACGATTTCGATCTCTTCGCCGACTTTAACAATGCCGCGCTCGATACGACCGGTCACAACGGTACCGCGACCCGAGATCGAGAACACATCTTCTACTGGCATCAGGAACGCACCGTCAACAGCGCGCTCTGGCGTTGGGATGTATGCATCCAGCGCATCGGCCAGACGCAGCACTGCGTCAACGCCCATTTCGCCTTCTTTGCCTTCCAGCGCCATACGTGCCGAACCTTTGATGATTGGCAGGTCGTCGCCTGGGAATTCGTACTTCGACAACAGCTCGCGCACTTCCATTTCAACCAGTTCCAGCAGCTCTGCGTCGTCTACCAGGTCGCACTTGTTCAGGAACACGATGATGTATGGAACGCCAACTTGGCGGGCCAGCAGGATGTGTTCGCGGGTCTGTGGCATTGGGCCGTCAGCTGCGGAGCACACCAGGATCGCGCCGTCCATCTGGGCAGCACCGGTAATCATGTTTTTGATGTAATCGGCGTGGCCTGGGCAGTCAACGTGCGCGTAGTGACGCGTTTCCGTTTCGTACTCGACGTGGGCGGTGTTAATCGTGATACCGCGCGCTTTTTCTTCTGGAGCTGCATCGATCTGGTCGTATGCTTTAGCTTCGCCGCCGAATTTCTTCGACAGAACCGTTGCGATTGCAGCGGTCAGCGTGGTTTTACCGTGGTCGACGTGGCCGATGGTGCCGACGTTGACGTGCGGCTTGGTCCGTTCGAATTTACCTTTTGCCATTTTATTCTTCCTTAGAACAATGATTTAAATGTAGGGACCGGCATTCTCGTGAAAGCCGGCCCGGAACTTCTATTACTTAGCTTTCGAGCTTACGATTGCTTCAGTCACATGCTTAGGTGCTTCAGCATAGTGCTTGAATTCCATCGTGTAAGTCGCACGACCTTGGGTCGACGAACGCAACGACGTAGCGTAGCCGAACATTTCCGACAGAGGCACTTCGGCCTTGATGATCTTGCCGCCACCGCCAGCAATTTCATCCATACCTTGCACCATGCCGCGACGCGACGACAGATCGCCCATCACGGTACCGGCGTAGTCTTCCGGCGTTTCCACTTCCACGGCCATCATCGGCTCCAGGATGACTGGCGATGCTTTGCGGCAGCCATCTTTGAATGCCATCGAAGCGGCCATGCGGAATGCATTTTCGTTCGAGTCAACATCATGGTACGAACCGAAGAACAGCGTGACTTTCACGTCAACGACTGGGTAGCCAGCCATCACGCCCGAAGTCAGCGTGTCGCGCACACCTTTTTCAACTGCAGGGATGTATTCGCGAGGAACGGTACCGCCCTTGATCGCGTCAACGAATTCAAAGCCCTTGCCCGGTTCTTGCGGTTCGATCTTCAGAACCACGTGACCGTATTGACCACGACCACCCGATTGCTTGACGAATTTGCCTTCCGACTCTTCGCACACTTTACGGATCGTTTCGCGGTAAGCCACTTGTGGCTTGCCGACGGTGGCTTCAACGTTGAATTCGCGCTTCATGCGGTCAACGATGATGTCCAGATGCAACTCGCCCATACCGGCGATGATGGTCTGGCCCGATTCTTCATCGGTACGCACGCGGAACGATGGATCTTCTGCTGCCAGACGGTTCAGCGCCAAGCCCATTTTTTCCTGGTCGGCCTTGGTTTTTGGCTCAACCGCTTGCGAAATCACTGGCTCAGGGAAGACCATGCGCTCCAGAACCACGCTTGCCTTGTCGTCGCAAAGCGTATCGCCAGTGGTGGTGTCTTTCAGACCCACAACGGCGGCGATGTCGCCAGCGCGCATTTCCTTGATTTCTTCGCGTTCGTTCGCTTGCATCTGCACGATACGGCCGATACGCTCTTTCTTCTGCTTCACGGAGTTCAACACCGAGTCGCCCGAATTCAGGGTACCCGAGTAGCAACGGATGAAGCACAGCTGACCCACGAACGGATCGGTTGCGATCTTGAACGCCAGCGCCGAGAATTTCTCGTCGTCGTCAGCTTTACGCTCGACAGGCTGCTCATCTTCATCCAGACCAGGTACTGGCGGAATGTCGATTGGCGATGGCAGGTACTCGATGACCGCGTCCAACATGGCTTGTACGCCCTTGTTTTTAAAGGCGGTACCGCACAGCATTGGAACGATTTCGCTGGCGATGGTACGTTGACGCAGAGCAGCCTTGATCTCGGCTTCCGACAGGTCGCCTTCTTCCAGGTACTTGTTCATCAGGTCTTCCGACGCTTCAGCAGCGGCTTCAACCATGTTCTCGCGCCACTTGGCAGCATCAGCGGCCAGGTGTGCAGGAATGTCTTCGTATTCAAACTTCATGCCTTGCGAAGCGTCGTCCCAGATAACCGCTTTCATCTTGACCAGATCGATAACACCGGTGAAGACGTCTTCAGCGCCGATAGGCATCTGAATAGGTACTGGGTTGGCTTTCAGACGCGAACGCATCTGATCGTAGACCTTGAAGAAGTTGGCGCCGGTACGGTCCATCTTGTTCACGAAGGCCAGACGTGGCACTTTGTACTTGTTAGCCTGACGCCATACCGTTTCCGATTGTGGCTGCACGCCGCCGACTGCACAGTAAACCATGCAGGCGCCATCCAACACGCGCATCGAACGTTCCACTTCAATGGTGAAGTCAACGTGGCCTGGGGTGTCGATGATGTTGATGTGGTGAGCTGGGAAGTTGTTAGCCATGCCTTTCCAGAAGCACGTAACAGCAGCCGAGGTAATCGTGATACCGCGCTCTTGCTCCTGTGCCATCCAGTCGGTGGTGGCAGCGCCATCATGGACTTCGCCCAGCTTGTGGTTCACGCCTGTGTAGAACAGGACGCGCTCGGTCGTGGTCGTCTTACCTGCATCGATGTGAGCGGAGATACCGATATTACGATAGCGCTCAATGGGGGTCTTGCGGGCCATAATTAATCCTAAATGAATGGACAAAACCGAGCAGCATTTTTTTGCAAAAATGAGCCCGGCCTCGAACAACAGATGCTTGACAGCCGCCTTGCGGTAGCTGGCTTTATATTAGAAGCGGAAATGCGAGAACGCTTTGTTCGCTTCAGCCATACGATGGACTTCGTCGCGTTTTTTCATCGCGCCGCCGCGGCTTTCAGCCGCTTCCATCAGCTCACCGCCGAGGCGTTGTGGCATCGATTTTTCGCTGCGCTTGTTAGCAGCTTCACGCAACCAACGCATGGACAGAGCCATACGACGGACTGGGCGAACTTCGACCGGCACCTGGTAGTTTGCACCACCGACGCGACGGGATTTCACCTCAACCAACGGCTTGGCGTTGTTGATTGCGGTAGCAAAAACTTCGAGTGGATCTTTACCCGATTTTGCTGCGATGTGCTCGAAAGCACCGTAGATGATGTTTTCTGCAACCGATTTCTTACCGGACAGCATCAGCACGTTTACAAATTTAGCGACATCAGTGTTGCCGAATTTTGGATCTGGCAAAATTTCGCGCTTGGGTACTTCACGACGACGTGGCATATCAATTCCTTTCAATCTTCAGTTGAGCGCGCGTTCTTCGCACACTCGCGGACGACCATCATAGTCCTCCACTTACTCGACCAGATGCGGTCGACTACATTCACTTAGCTAGTTGCCACTGAGCGAAACTTGGGTTTGCTGCGTACAACTTATTACTTCTTGCCTGCTTTAGCGCGCTTGGTACCGTACTTCGAACGCGATTGCTTACGGTCTTTAACGCCTTGGGTATCCAGGGCACCGCGAACCATGTGGTAACGCACACCCGGCAAATCCTTAACGCGGCCGCCGCGCAACAGCACAACACTATGCTCTTGCAGGTTATGGCCTTCACCGCCAATGTACGAAATGACTTCGAAACCATTGGTCAGACGAACTTTAGCGACTTTACGCAGAGCCGAGTTAGGCTTCTTTGGAGTCGTGGTGTAAACACGTGTGCAGACGCCACGTTTTTGCGGGCTGTTTTCCAGCGCCGGCGATTTGCTCTTCACGGTCAAAGCGACGCGTGGATTGCGAATCAATTGATTGATGGTTGGCATCGTTATAAATCCAACAAAAAACTACGATTAATAACCCGGGCAAGATGCCCGGCGACTAAAACCTCGTCCCGCTTTCATCTACTGCGCACCGGAGGCGCCCGCAGCCACTCGATAAGGAGCGGCCATGAAATGCCAAGCAATACGTAAACGATGAGCAGAATAAAATCGAGAACTCGCTAGTTTAGACCTTGTGTTACAGGGGGTCAATCAGTTTACCGCTTTTTGCTATAAAAAAAGGCAAAAAAGCGGCACTTTTGTGGCATTTTGACTAATCTTTGGCCACGGCGCGCGGGTGCCGTCACCTCGCGGGGCTTGATGATTTAACATTCTTTCTCTGCAACCAAGCATCGGGGCCGCACATTCTTGTATGACCGCAAGACAACAAAAGGATTGATAATAGCGGACATTTTTCGCTGCCCTCCTTTATGCGCTCCTTGCTTCGCCCCGCCACTCTGTTCCTGCTGCTGACCTACGCCTTGCTGACGGCCGTGCCCTTCATCCCCGCGCTGCTGGGACGTCCGCTCGAGCATCCCTGGCAGATGCTCACGTTCGAACTGCTGGCCTGGCTGGCCGTCTGGAGCGTGTTCAAGCGCCCCGCATATTTCCACTGGCTGCTGGTGCCCGCCTTCCTGGCCCTACCAACAGAAATCTACCTGTTCATCTTCTATGGCCAGGGCATTTCCACGCACCACCTGGGTATCATCTTCGAAACCAGCCCCAAGGAAGCGATGGAATTCCTCGGGCAAAAAGTATGGCTGATGGGCGCCGTCATGCTGGGCGTGATCGCCTGGTGCGCTGCCAGCTGGTTTGCGACCGCGCGCACGCGCGACCTCGACTGGCGCGGCAAGACGCGCCCGGCCACCTTCGTGCTGTTGCTCCTGCTGGGCGGTTTCTGGTGGTATGGCTACGAATTCGGTTTCGACGCCAAAGTCCTGCACAGCGCCCCCGTATCGGCCAAGGCCGGCAACTCGGCGGCCAGCGGCAAGGCGGGCGCCTCCGGCTTCGGCGACGCCAGCTCGGCCGATGACGAAACGGCCGAGGAAGACGACGAAAGCAGCAAGCCGGAAAACGCCAGCATCGCCGGCGCCGACGAGACGGGCCTGGGCTGGCCCAGCCTGCCCCACTGGGCGCGCCTGCCCTACGCCTTCGACACCGTCAGCAATTCCTGGCCCTTCGGCCTGGCCGCGCGCGGCTTCGATTTCTACAAGGAGCGCAAATACCTGGCCGAACTGGGACAGAAAAGCAGCAGCTTCCGTTTCGGCGCGCACCAGCAACAGCCCGATCCCCATCCGGAAGTGGTGGTCATGGTGATCGGCGAATCGTCGCGCTACGACCGCTGGAGCCTGAACGGTTACGAGCGCGACACGAATCCCCTGCTGAAACAGGAAAGCAACCTGGTGCCGCTGGTCGACGTCATCACGGCCGTTTCCGCCACGCGCCTGTCCGTGCCCGTCATCATCTCGCGCAAGCCGGCCACGCAAAGCCTCAAGGATGGCTTCTCGGAAAAATCCTTCCTCACCGCCTACAAGGAAGCGGGCTTCAAGACCTACTGGCTGTCGAACCAGATTTCCTTCGGCCAGTTTGACACGCCCGTTTCCGTGTTTGCCAAGGAAGCGGACGTGGTGCAATTCCTGAACCTGGGCGGCTTTACCAACAATTCGAACTTCGACCAGATCCTGTTCGATCCGTTCAAGAACGCGCTGGCCGACCCGGCGCCGAAAAAACTCATCGTGCTGCACACGCTGGGCAGCCACTGGAACTACAGCCAGCGCTATCCCAAACAATTCGACAAGTGGCAGCCGTCGCTGTTCGGCGTCGACAAGCCCGTCTACACGGACACGGCCATCAAGCCCCAGCTGAACAACAGCTACGACAGCTCCATCCTGTACACGGACTGGTTCCTGTCGAACGTGATCGGCATGCTGAAGGACGATGGCCAGCGCACCGCCCTGCGCAGCTCGCTCGTCTACGTCGCCGATCACGGCCAGACCCTGTACGACGGCACCTGCCGCCTGGCCTTCCATGGCCACAACACGCAGTTCGAATTCCACGTGCCCGCCTTCGTCTGGTATTCGCCGCAATTCCAGCAGCATTATCCGGACAAGGTGACGCAGCTGCGGCGCCATCAAAAGGCGCGCCTGTCGACGGAAAACATGTTCCACACCCTGCTCGACCTGGGCGACATCCGTTTTGCCGGCGAACAGCCCGAATGGAGCATCGCCAGCCCCCGCTTCAAACAGCACAAGCGCTACGTCGACAGCTATGGCTGGACCAACTACGACAACGCCATCATCCGCGGCGATTGCCGCGAAGTGATCGACAAGAGCACGCCGGAGAAACAGGAAAAGTAAGCGCGGCCATCAGGTCCGTTCGAGCACGCCGCCGCAGTTGGCCGGCTGCGCCATATGCGTGCTGAGCCAGTCGAAGACGCGCCCGGCCTTGTCCGCGATGCCGGCGTCAAACCCGCGCTCCGCCAGCAGGGCGATGCCATTCGTGGCCTGCAGCACGCCGAGCGCCAGCAGCAGCGCGCCCTTGTCATCACGGCGCACGCACCATGACGCCAGACAGTCTTCCAGCAAAGGTCCCAACACGAGGTTGTGCGACGAGACGATCACCAGGTGCTCAGCGGCCAGGCTGTGCAGCACGGCGGCCGCCGCCGCCACCGACTCGAGGTGGTTCGTGCCGCGGAAGATTTCATCGATCAGGAACAAGACCGGCGTGCCCGCCCCGGCCAACGCCAGCAATTCGCGCGCGCGCCGCAGTTCGGCAATGTACAAACTTTCGCCGCCATCGAGCGAGTCTTCATTCTGCATGCTCGAATACAGGGGCAGCATGGGCACCCGGGCCGCCTGCGCATAGCAAAAGCCGAAGGCGCGCGCACTGATCAGATTGAGCCCCACGCCGCGCAACAAAGTACTTTTGCCCACCGCATTCTGCCCCGAAATGAAGGCGCCGCGGCCATCGAGCCGCAGCGACAGGGGCTTGGCATCATCCAGCAGCGGATGCACCATGGCATCGAGCGACAACTGCCGCGCATCGCTTTCCTGCGCCCAGCAGAACTGCGCACGGCCGCGCAGGTGGCGCGCCAGGGCCAGGTCTGCTTCCAGCTGGGCCACCCGGGTAAAGCTGTCGCGCAAAAAGGGGAGCTGCCGCGCCACCAGCTGGCGCGTGCGGAAATAGCGCTTGACGTTTTTCAGCAGGAGCCAGTCGCCATATTCGACCAGTACCGTATCGATGAAAGGCACGTAATGCAACAGCGAACGCTCGATGGCGCGCGTCAGTTTTGCCGCCTGCGCGCCCTCCGCAGCCAATGGCAAGGATGCCGGCACATCGAGCCGCGCCAGCGCGGCGCGGGTTTTCAGCAGATAGCGCAAGGTATCGAGCGTGCGCTCCCACGCCTTGGCGCTTTCGTAAAAACGCACCTGCACGGTCATCAGCGCCACACAGGCGGCCAGCATGCCAAACAGGGCCGGCCACCCTACCAGCCAGGTGGCGGCGATGGCCAGCAACAAGGCCAGCGGCACCAGCCAGAGCCAGACACTCCACCAGGGCGCCGGCGCCAGCGCCGCGCCAAACAGGGTCTCGCTCACTTCCGTGTCGGCCTGACGCAAGGGCAGACAGGCACGCTGCAGGCTGGCCGCCTGGGCCGGATCGCCCAGCAATCGCCGGACGCGGGCAATGGAGGCCGGATCGGCCTGGCCGCCGCTCAGGCGCCGGTGCAGCTCCTGCTGGCCGAAGATACTGGTCTCGCACGCCAGCTGCGCCGCATACTGGTCGAGCAGCAGTTCGTCCCAGGTCTGGCCGTCCAGCGCTGGCGCCTCGCCCGCCAGCCGCTGCAGCATTGCCACGTCGCTGCGCGCAAAAGGATAATCGAGCGCCGGCGCGAAGACACGGGCAGGGAAAAGTTGCTGGAAGAACGGATGCATGGCGCCTGGGGAGGAGTCTATGAAAGGTATGTACCAGCAGATGCAGGCGATTGCCAATTTATCAAGTGCGACCTGCGCGGACGGACATGCTGGACAACGCGGACACGGCGGACAGCCGGACGCAAAATATTTTTCCCATTCAAATCAACGGCTTAACAAATGGCACGGATTGTGCATTGAGAAAGGTATCCTTCACGAGACCTGACCATGATCCGCGATACTTCCTCCCAAGACGCCGTCCTGTCCGCCCCGCCGGGCCAGCGCCACAAGCAACGCGCCCTGCTGCTGGCCGGCGCCGTCATCATCATCGGCGCCGGCATCGCTGTCGTTGCCGGCTGGCGCAACAGCGAACATTCCGTCAACAGCAGCCGCCTGCGCATGGCCGACGTCACGCGCGGCACCCTGATCCGCGACGCGGCCGTCACTGGCCGCGTGGTCGCCTCGATCAGCCCGACCTTGTATTCGACCACCGTGGCCACCGTCACGCTGAAGGCAAAGGCGGGCGACACGGTGAAAAAGGGCGACATCCTGGCCGTGCTGGAGTCGCCCGACCTGTCCGACGCCCTCAAGCGCGAACAATCGAGCGTGCAGCAGCTGGAAGCGGAAGTGGCGCGCCAGCAGATCCTGGCCAAGAAGCAGAAACTGCTGGCGCGCCGTGAAGCCGATACGGCCGAAATCGAGCGCCTGTCCGCACAGCGCACGCTGGAGCGCTATGAAAGCGTGGCGCAGGTGGGCATCATCGCCAAGATCGATTACCAGAAGGCCAAGGATGCCTTGAATTCGGCCGACATCCGCAGCAAGCACGCGTCCCAGGCGGCAGGCCTGGAAAGCGAAGACGTAACCCTGGCCCTGAAAACAAAAAGCAATGAACTCGAACGCCAGCGCCTGGTGCGCGACAACGCCCAGCGCAGGGTCGATGAATTGACCGTGCGCGCGCCCGTCAACGGCTTTATCGGCACCCTGTCGGTGGCCAACCGCAGCGTGGTGCAAGCCAATACGGCCCTGATGACCCTGGTCGACCTGTCGCAGCTGGAAGTCGAGCTCGAGGTGCCTGAAACCTATGTGGCCGACATGGGCCTGGGCATGCGCGCCGAGATCGAAACGGGCGTCATCCGGGCGACCGGCAAGCTGTCGGCGCTGTCGCCAGAGGTGGTCAAAAACCAGGTGCTGGCGCGCGTGCGTTTCGATGGCGCGCAACCGGCCGGCCTGCGCCAGAACCAGCGCGTGGCAGCACGCTTGCTGATCGATGAAAAACCGAATGTGCTGATGCTGGCGCGCGGCTCCTTCGTCGAAGCCGAAGGTGGCCGCTTCGCCTACGTCGTGCGCGACGGCGTGGCTATCCGCACGCCGATCAAACTGGGTGCGACCAGCATCGCGGCAGTGGAAATCCTCGACGGCTTGAAACTGGGCGACAAGGTGGTGGTCGCCGGCACGGAAAACTTCGAGAACGCTGCCCGCGTCTCGCTCAACTGACACATCATTCAACTTATATCCTGAGAGGCCCCGCCATGCTGCGCATGCAAAACCTGAGCAAAGTCTACCGCACCCACATGATCGAAACCCACGCGCTGCGCGGCTTCGACATCCATGTACAACAAGGTGAATTCGTCACCGTCACCGGGCCGTCCGGTTCGGGCAAGACGAGCTTCCTGAACATCGCCGGCCTGCTTGAGGAATTCACCGACGGTGAATACATCCTTGACGGCGTCAACGTCAGGGGCATGGACGACAATGCCCGCTCGCGCCTGCGCAATGAAAAACTCGGCTTCATCTTCCAGGGTTTTAATCTGATTCCCGACCTGTCTCTGTTCGACAACGTCGACGTGCCGCTGCGCTACCGCGGTTTCAACCGCGCCGAGCGCAAGGAGCGCATCGAGGAAGCGCTGGCCAAGGTCGGCCTGGCATCGCGCATGAAGCATTATCCGGCCGAATTGTCGGGCGGCCAGCAGCAGCGCGTGGCGATCGCGCGCGCGCTGGCCGGCTCGCCCAAGCTGCTGCTGGCCGATGAACCGACGGGCAACCTGGACACCCAGATGGCGCGTGGCGTGATGGAGCTGCTGGAAGAGATCAATGCACAAGGCACCACCATCCTGATGGTCACGCACGATCCGGAACTGGCGCTGCGCAGCCAGCGCAATGTGCACATCATCGACGGCCAGGTGTCGGATTTGGTGCAGCACCGCGCCTCGCTGTCGGCCAAGCCGCAGCACCCCGTGACCGCGTAAGGAGAGAACATGTTCCGCTACTATTTCACGCTGGGCCTGCGCAACCTGCGCCGCAACCGCGCCCTGACCGCACTGATGGTGCTGACCCTGGCCGTCGGCGTGGCCGCCAGCGTCTCCACCGTCACCATCCTGCACGCCATGTCGGGCGATCCGCTGCCGCACAAGAGCGACCGCATGTTCGTGCCGATGATCGACATCCTGCCCGTCAAAGGCTACGTGCCAGGGGAAAAACCCGGCTTCGCGCAAGTCCAGATGAGCTATATCGATGCGCGCAATTTCATGGCCAGCAAGGTGGGCGTGCGCCGCACCGTCATGTACGGCGTGGCCGGTCCCGTCGAGCCGGCGCGCAAGGATATCGGGTCGTTCAACTCCCAGGGCATGGCGCCCACGCGCGACTTCTTCAGCATGTTCGACGCCCCCTTCCTGTACGGCCAGCCATGGAGCGAAGCCGATGACGCCAGCGGCGCCGACGTGATTGTCCTAAGCCGGGCGCTGGCCGAAAAACTGGTGGGCACGAACAACCCCGTCGGCCAGCGTGTCACGGTACTGGGCCGGCCCTACATGGTGACGGGCGTGCTGGCGACCTGGGACGTGGTGCCCCGCCCGCACCACATCATCGGCAGCAAGGGTGCCTTCGGCGCGGAAGACGAATTCTTCATCCCGTTTGCCAGCGCGATTCGCCACGAGGCGGAGCATGACGGCGGCATGAGCTGCCATGGCGACCAGACAGCCCCCGGCTTCCAGGGCCGGCTCGACTCCAGCTGCACCTGGCTGCAGTTCTGGTTCGAAATGGCCAGCAGCGGCGAACGTGGCCAGCTGCAGCAATACCTGGACGCTTACGCGGGCGAGCAGCGCAAGCTGGGACGCATGATGCGCAATGCGCCCAACAAGTTGTACGACCTGAACGAATGGATGGCCTTCCTGAAGGTGGTCGACAACGACAACAAACTGGCAGCCTGGCTAGCCTTCGGCTTTCTGCTGCTGTGCCTGGTGAACACCATCGGCCTGCTGCTGGCGAAGTTTTCCGTGCGTGCCAGCGAGGTCGGTATCCGCCGTGCGCTGGGCGCCACACGGCGCGACATCTTCCGCCAGTTCCTGATCGAAAGCGGCGTGATCGGCCTGGCCGGCGGCGTGATCGGCCTGCTGCTGGCGTTTGGTGCCCTGGCCGTGGTCAGCAAGCAGTCGGAGGAACTGGGCACCGTGGCGCACATGGATGTGCCGATGCTGCTGCTGACGTTTGCCATGTCGGTGCTGGCGGCCCTGCTGGCCGGCCTGTTGCCCACCTGGCGCGCCTGCCAGGTGACGCCGGCGATCCAGCTCAAGTCCCAATGACATCCACTTATTCACTATGAGGTCCAGCATGGAAATCCGTCCCATCCTGTCGGCGCTGATGCGCAGCAAAACCGGCGCCATCCTGGTGGCCGTGCAGATCGCCATCAGCCTGGCCATCCTGGCCAATGCCCTGCACATCGTCAACCTGCGCCAAGCCGTGGCCGCACGGCCCACCGGCGTGGCCGCTGAAAACGACATTTTTTATGTCAATATCCAGAATATGGACCGCGGCAGCCACCAACGCCAACTGGCCGAGCAGAAGCGCCAGGCGGCCCTGCTGCGCGCCTTGCCGGGCGTGCTGTCGGTGGCGCAAACGTCGCAGGCGGTGCTGTCGCGCTCCGGCAACTCCACCAGCGTGTCGGCCAAGCGCAGCCAGGTCACGCCCAGCGCCAACATATCGACCTACGTCACCCCCGATGCCCTGGTCAAGACCTATGGCTTGAAGCTGGTGGAAGGACGCGACTTCCTGCCGGAGGAGGTACCCGAGATCGATGAAGATGTCGACGACAGCTACCCCAAGGTGGCCATCGTGACGCTCGCCGCAGCGCAAAAAATCTGGCCCGGCGAAACGAGCTTTGTCGGCAAGACGCTGTACAAGGGCACCGGCGCCGATGATCCAGAGCTGCGCGTGGTCGGCGTCGTCGAGCGTCTGCAAACGCAGGTCGGCCAGGTCAGGGCCGAAGGCGAATACTCGATCCTGCTGCCGGCGCGACTGACGGGAGGACGCGATACACTGCTCTACGCGGTACGCGCCGAACCGGGCCAGCGCGACCGCTTGATCAGGGAAGCGGAACAGGCCATCCGCAGCGCCAGTAGCGACCGCCTGCTGGTGCGTATCGACACTCTAGAACAGCACCGCCAGTTGCGCTATCGCGCCGACCGCGGCCTGTCATGGATGCTGATCGCCGTGTCGACCTTGCTGCTGCTGGTGACGGCCAGCGGCATCGTCGGCATCGCCAGCCTGTGGGTGACGCAGCGCAGGAAGCAGATCGGCGTGCGGCGCGCGCTCGGTGCCCGCCGCATCGACATCCTGCGCTATTTCCTGACCGAGAATTTCATGATCACCAGCGTCGGCGTGGCATGCGGCGTGCTGCTGGCATTGGGCCTGAACCAGCTGCTGGTAAGCCAGCTGGAAATGGCGCGCCTGCCGCACGGCTATCTGCTGGCCGGCGCGCTGGTATTCTGGCTGCTGGGCGTGGGCGCCGTGTACGGCCCGGCATGGCGCGCGGCCAGTATTTCACCGGCCACTGCCACCCGCAGTACCTGAGCCGGCACCTGAGTGATATGCTGCGCGCATGCCTACCGTACTGATTATTGACGACAATGCCGCCGTGGCCATCGCGCTGGACGTGCTGTTCTCCCTGCACGAGATCGACGCCGTGCGCGCCGCCTCGCCCGAGGAAGGCCTGCAGCTGCTCGAACGCCACGCCATCGACCTGGTGGTGCAGGACATGAACTTCACGGCCGATACCACCTCGGGCGAGGAAGGCAGCGCGCTGTTCCACGCCATCCGCGCACGCCATCCGGACCTGCCCGTGATCCTGTTGACGGCCTGGACCCAGCTTGATGCGGCCGTCGACCTGATCAAGTCCGGCGCGGCCGACTACCTGGCCAAGCCATGGGATGACCGGCGCCTGATCGCCAGCGTGCAAAACCTGCTGGAACTGGGACAGGCCAACCGCGCGCTGCGCCAGCGCGTGGTGGCCGAGCAGCGCCAGCGCCACGCGCTGGAACACGACTTCGACCTGCGCGGCATGGTGTGGCAAGACCCGGCCACCGAACGCGTGGTGCACCTGGCCTGCCAGGTGGCGCGCGCCGACGTGCCCGTGCTCATTTCGGGGCCGAACGGCAGCGGCAAGGAACGCATCGCCGCCATCGTGCAAGCCAATTCCCAGGTCGCCGGCGGTCCCTTCGTCGTGCTCAATTGCGGTGCCGTGCCGGTCGAACTGATCGAGGCGGAACTGTTCGGCGCGGAGGCCGGCGCCTATACTGGCATCACGCGCGCGCGCGATGGCAAGTTCGACGCGGCCGACGGCGGCACGCTGTTCCTCGACGAGATCGGCAACCTGCCGCTGGCAGGACAAATGAAACTGCTGCGCGTGCTGGAAACGGGACGCTTCGAGCGTCTCGGCTCGAACCGCGAGCGGCAAGTGAAAGTGCGCGTCATCAGCGCCAGCAACGCCGACCTGCCGGCGATGATCAAGGCCGGCACGTTTCGCGAAGACCTGTTCTACCGCCTGAACGTGATCGAACTGCGCCTGCCGCCGCTGGCCCAGCGCCCGCTTGACATCCTGGTGCTGGCGCAGCATTTCCTGGGCAGTGAAAAAACCCTGGACGCCCAGGCGCAGGCCACCCTGCTGGCGCACGGCTGGCCAGGCAATGTGCGCGAACTGAAAAACGTCATGCAGCGCGCCAGCCTGCTGACGGCCGGTCCGCTGATCCGCGCACAGGAAACGGGCTTGCCGCTGGCGGGACTGCCATCGCTGCGCGCGCCGCAGGATGCCGCCGCGACGGAACCGGATCGCGACAGCGTCACCGCAGCGCTCGCACGTGCGCACGGCGTGGTGGCGCAGGCGGCGCAGGAACTGGGGCTGTCGCGCCAGGCGCTGTACCGGCGCATGGAACGCCTGGGCATCGCGCGCGGCTGATGGCCTACCGTCCCATGCGCCTCTCCCTGCTCACGCGCTGGACGGCGCTGATCGTTACCTTGCTGGTGCTGGGCATCGTCATCGCCCTGCTGCTCGCGCATTTTTTACCCGACCAGCCGCTGCTGGTACTGGCGGGGACCCTGCTGTGCGTGCTGCCGGTCGCCGTCATTACCATCCGCGCCCAGCTGCAGGCGATGCTATCGCTGTTTCGCGCCTTGAGCGGCACGGTCGCCAGCTACCAGGACGGCGACTTCGGCTTCAGCTTGCGCTGGCCGCAGAACGATGAACTGGCCGACCTGGTGGCGGCCCACAATGCGCTCGGCGACGTGCTGCGCAAGCAGCGCCTGGACCTGGTGCAGCGCGAACTACTGCTCGACACCATGGTGCAAAACACGCCGGTGGCCATGCTGCTGGTGGCCGAGGGCAGCGCCATCGTCTACGCCAACCTGGCCGCGCGCCAGTTGCTGCACCACGGCCGCCGGCTCGAAGGGCATCACCTGGCCGACATCGTGCAGCAGGCGGCACCGGCCCTGGCCGAAGCGCTCGCGCGCCGCAACGACGGCTTGTTTACCAGCGGCGAGGGGGAACAGGAAGAGGTGTATCACCTGGCGCGGCGCAGCTTCAGCCTGAACGGGCGCAAGCACGAACTGCTGCTGTTGCGCCAGCTGACCCTGGAACTGCGTCGCCAGGAAGTGCAGACCTGGAAAAAAGTCATCCGCGTCATCAGCCATGAACTCAACAACTCGCTGGCACCGCTGGCCTCGCTGGCTCATTCCGGTGCCGAGCTGGTACGCCGCGGCCAGACGGAACGCCTGCCGCAAATCCTCGCCACCATCGAAGAGCGCACGCGCCACCTGGAAACCTTCATCCTCGGCTATGCGCGCTTTGCCAAGCTGCCCGCACCGCGCCTGGCGCCGTGCGAGTGGCAGCCTTTCCTCGATGGCCTGGCCTCGCAGGCGCCCTTCAGGCTCGACTGCCCGCCGCCCGCGCAGGCGGCCGTGTTCGATGCGGCGCAAATGCAGCAGGCACTGCTGAACCTGCTCAAGAATGCGCTGGAATCGGGCTCGCGGGAAGAGCACATCGGCCTGCACGTCAGCCAGGCGCAAGGGCAGTTGCGCATCGAAGTGCGCGACCGCGGGCCGGGCATGAGCGGCGCCGTGCTGGAAAACGCGCTGGTGCCGTTTTATTCCACCAAGCGCAGCGGCACGGGACTTGGCCTGGCGCTGGCGCGCGAAATCGCCGAAGCCCATGGCGGGCGCATCACGCTGGCCAACCGCGAGGACGGCGGCCTGGCGGTAACCTTGATTCTTCCCTTGCTGGACAGAAATTAGTTACTGGCGCAACGATTTTTCCATCACATGCTGCGCAATTATTTTTCAGTATTATATTGATAATTAGAGTTTTTAATATTGCAACATAACGAGCGCCATGCCCGTGTGTTAGAAATAAGCTATTTAAGTTTGCATAATGATATAAAAATAGCTCATTGACAATGAAATGTCCTGGCGATAATTTATCTGAGCGGTACGGTTTTTTTGAAACATTAATCGTTTTTTCGCGGGGATAAAAATGAAACTGAAATCACTCATCGCAGTAGCACTCTTGAGCGCGGCTTCCATCGGCGTAGCGCAGGCGACAGCGTACAACGTGGACCTGACCAACACCACCGGCAACCTGTGGACGGGCGGCTTCAACGCCACACCCAGTCCGCTCGGCGCCTTTACCGACACCTTCACCTTCACGCCCGACGCCACTTTCGGTTCGACCGCGCAAGCCTTCCTGGCCAACCTGTCGGTCACGGGCAGCGATGCTTCGTCCATCAACTTCAGCAGTGCCAACCTGAACGGCATCGCCCTGACGGGCTTTGGCGGACCCACCGTCTTCGGCTATGCCCAGGGCGAAGTGCTAGCGCCAACCAACCTGCTGTTCAACGGCCCGATGGTCCTCACCGTGATGGGCAACAGCAATGGCGGCAGCTATGGCGGCACCTTCAACCTGAACCTGGCCCCCGTTCCTGAACCAGAAACCTATGGCATGCTGCTGGCCGGCCTGGGCGTACTGGGCTTCCTGGCACGACGCCGCAAGCAATCTTGAGCTCCCCACCAAAAAGACGCTGCGGCGTCTTTTTTTCTTCCGGCTGCTAAACTGGCGCCATGACGACCGACTTCACCTCCACCAGCCATACCGCTTTCAGCCACCCGGGCCACCCGCCTGCCACCACCACCGAACACCGCGGCATCCGCTACCTTCACCTGGGGACCAAATGGGTGCAGGGCGCCATGCGCCTGGACAAACCCGATGCCATCGAGCTCGAATACGTGCAGATGATGATGATGTGGATGCTGTTCAAGACGCAGCCCAAACGCATCGTGCAGCTGGGCCTGGGCAGCGCCGCGCTGACCAAATTCAGCTACCGCCGCTTCCCCGACGCCACGGTCACGGCCATCGAACTCAATCCGAACGTGATCGCCATCTGCGGCGCCCAGTTCGCGCTGCCGCCGAACGACGCGCGCCTCGACGTGCGCGAAATGAATGCGCTCGACTTCGTGCTCGATCCGGCCAACCACGGCACCGTCGATGCGCTGCAAGTGGACCTGTACGACGAAGACGCGCGCGGCCCCGTGCTCGACACGCCCGAGTTCTACCAGGCTTGCTTCGACTGCCTGACGGACGACGGCATCATGTGCACGAATGTCTTCGGCGACTTCCCCAACTACGACAAGAATCTGCAGGCGATGGAACTGGTTTTCGACGCCGTCGTCTGGGTGCCGGAAATGGAAGATGAAAACATCGTCGTGCTGGCCTTCAAAAAATCGCCGTCGCTCGACTTCAGCGATTTATACGAACGCGCCGGCACCATCAAGAAGCAGTTCAACCTGCCCGCCAAGAACTGGGTCAACGGCTTGAAGCAGTGGATGCAGGACCAGCAATAAGGTAGCTGCATCACGCCGGCAGCAGTCCACCCAGGCGGCGCGCCAGGCCATCCATGTTCTCGGCCGGCACCTGGGCATAACCGAGCAGGAAACCATTCCAGCCCACCCCGTCTCCCGTACCATGCGCGGACAGGGCCAGCGCCACGATGCCGTCCTGCGCGGCGCTGCGGCTCAGCGCCAGGTCATCCCATGCGCGATCGTGAAAACGCAGCGCCAGGTGCATGCCGGCCGTGCCGCCATGGATGGCCGCGCCGCCGCACGCATGACGCTGCAAGGCCTCGCCCAAGGCGTCGCGGCGCTGGCGATACAGGCGGCGCATGCGCCGCACATGGCGCGCAAACAGGCCGCTGCGCAGGAACTCGGCCAGCGCCAGCTGTTCCGCCACCCTCCCCCGCGCGGCGCCCTGCGCCTGCATCTGCGCGAAGGCCCCGGCCAGCGCGGCCGGCACGACGATAAAGGCGATGCGCAAGGCGGGAAACATGGTCTTGCTGAAGGTTCCCAGGTACACGACGGGCGCGTCGGCCACCAGTCCCTGCATCGCTGCCAGGGGTGGGCCGCCATGGCGAAATTCGCTGTCGTAATCGTCTTCGATAATCAGGGCGCCGGCCACGCGGGCGCGTTCGAGCAGCGCCATGCGGCGCGCGGGACTGAGCACGCTGCCCGTCGGATACTGGTGCGACGGCGTGGTGTAGACGAGGCGCGGCGGCGTGTCGCGCCAGTCGTCATCCGTCGGTGCGATGCCGTCCATGTCGACCGCTATACCTGTCACCTGCAAGCCCGCGCCACGGCCTGCCGCCAGAGCGCCGCCATAGCCTGGATGCTCGATCCACAAGGTGTCGCCCTGGTCGGCAAAGGCGCGCAGGCAGACATCGAGGCTGCTTTGCGTGCCGTCCGTGATGAACACCTGGCCCGCATCGCAGACGACGCCGCGCGCGGCGCGCAAATGCTCGGCAATGGCCATGCGCAACGACGGCTCGCCGGCCGGGTCGCCGTAATTGAGCTGGCGCGGCGTCAGCGCGCGCCAGGCGCGGTCCAGCATGCGCCGCCACTGCGCCAGTGGAAACTCATCGAGCGCCGGCACGCCAGGCGCAAACGCGCCCATGGCGTCGGCGGGAAACACTACCGAGGCATTCACATCCTGTCCCGCCACGCCGCGCAAATGCTGCGCGCGGCGCGACAAGCCACCGTTGCCCCCTGCCGCAGGCGCGGCCGCCGGCACACCGGCGCTGCCGGCGACGACGGTGCCGCGCCGGTCCGGCAAGACAAATCCTTCGCTGGCCAGCTGCTCGTAGGCATACAGCACGGTATTGCGCGCCAGTCCCAGTTCGGCCGCCAGCACGCGCGTGGCGGCCAGCCGCGTGCCGGGCGCCAACTGGCCGCCGCGGATCGCCGCGCGCAGGCATTCATGCAGCAGGCGCTGGCGCGACCAGCCCCGCCCGCGGTGCGGGCGCTCGAACGCGTTCAGCAGCAAAGCGAAGTCCATGCTCCCCCTTCATTGTGGCTCTAAATTATTTGTCGGTTCTGGATCTTTTTTCAGGGCCAGATGCCGATTATAGTGCGGCCTGCTTCTTCAACCAACGGGACTTCCACCATGACCGCGACCGCCCTGCCCCCCAGCCTCCGTACCCGCGTGCGCCGCGTCGCCGAACTGGCCAGCTATGAACAGACCACCCTGTACGCCATCCTCGATGCCGCCTATCTGTGCCATATCGCTTTTCGCGACGACAAGGGCAGCCATTGCATCCCGACCGCCTGCTGGCGCATCGGCGACCACCTGTACATCCATGGCTCGAACGGCAGCCGCATGCTCAAGCAGCTCTTGCTCGACAGCGACGCGTGCGTGACGGTCAGCCATCTCGACGGCCTGGTGCTGGCGCGCTCCGCCTTCAATCACACCATGAACTACCGCTCGGCGATGGTGTATGGGCAGTTTGAGAAAGTAAGCGACATCGGCCAGCAACATGTGGCCATGGATGCGCTGATGGAGAAGCTGGCACCGGGACGTCTGGCGCACGTGCGCGGCGGCAGCGCCAAGGAATACGCGGCCACCACCGTGCTGCGCATCGCGCTCGACGAATGCGCCGTCAAGCAGCGCACGGGCGGCCCGCTCGACGATGCGGGCGATATGGCGCATGCCGTCTGGACGGGCGAACTGCCCTTTTCGCACGGCCGTGGCGCGGCCATCGCCGATGCGCTCAACACCTGCGACATACCCGCGTATGCCGCAACCTGGGGTACGGAATCCGCTTGACCGGCCAGCGTGCTTGCCCGATGATCGGCGTTGATGGCGATCGCCACCAATTGACCAACCGATCCAATCACGCATGGAGCATATGATGATGAAGCGAGTATCCCTGGCCGCGGCCCTGACGGTCATGCTGGCCTGCGGCGGCAGCGACGCGGCGCTGGCCGCCGATGCGGGCGACGCGGCCCTGAAGGCGGCCATCACCGGCAGTGCGCGCACGCCGGCCAACGCGCTGCGCGACAGCGCCCGCCACCCGTATGAAACGCTGACGTTTTTCGGCATCAAGCCGACCATGACGGTGGTGGAGCTGGCGCCCGGCGGCGGCTGGTACACGGAAATCCTGGCGCCCTACCTGCGCGACCACGGCAAGCTGATCGCCGCCGGCAACGACCCGCAGTCAAGCAGCGAAGGTGCACGCCGTGGCGCGGCGCGCTTCCAGCAAAAACTCGACGCCAACCCGAGCGCTTTCGGCAAGGTGGAACTCGGCGCCTTCGCGCCCCCCACCACCTACCGCATCGCGCCCAAGGGCACGGCCGACATGGTGCTCACCTTCCGCAATATCCACAACTGGATACCCATCGGCGACGAGGGCATGAAAACCCTGTTCAAGGAAGTGTATGACAGCCTGAAACCGGGCGGCGTGTTCGGCGTCGTCGAACACCGCCTGCCGGCGAACAAGGCGCAGGATACCACGGCCAGCAGCGGCTACATGCACGAAGCGTATGTGATCAAGCTGGCCGAAGGCGCAGGCTTCAGACTGGCGGCCAAGTCGGAAATCAACGCCAATCCCAAGGATACGGCGGACCATGAGGGCGGCGTCTGGGCACTGCCGCCCACCTACGCCAACAAGGATGTGGATCGGGCCAAGTACACGGCCATCGGCGAGAGCGACCGCATGACCCTGAAGTTCGTCAAGCCGTAAAAAAACGGCGGCGGGCCGATCCGGCGCGCCGCCTGCCAGCCGGGTTGACTGCCGCCTTACAGGTAGATGCCGTACACGCCGCACAGGCGCTTGACCAGCGTGCAGGCGCCGGCATCGCCGTCCGTCACGCACGAGGTATAGGCTTCCTCGCAGGTTTCGCGCGTTGGCAGCGCATATGCGGAAGAACTGATGGCGCCGGCAAAACCGACGGCGGCGCAAAAGACAAAGACGGCTTTTTTCACATTGATCATTTTTATCCCATTCCCAAGAGTTGAGTCGTTATAAAAACCACTGAAGACACAGCCTTCAGCCGCCGGAAACCGCCTGTCGACAGACGAATTCTATGGCGCCCAGAAATAGTAGCACCTTGAAGAGTTATTAAATACGCAAACAAGAAAACAAGATAACGTTTCTTTTTCATTCCATTTCAGGGAATAAAAACCGGCTCGCCGCTTTCCTGCCGCGCATTTGCATGGAAACAGGCGAAAAAAAACCGCAGCACAGGCTGCGATTTTTGTATCGACACCTTATTTCTTCGCTTCCTTCGGTTTCACCGGCACCAGGCTCAAGTCCTGGAAGTCATAGCTGAAATCCGTCTCGGCCGACACGGGCACCATCTTCACGCGGTCGATGCTGCCATCGGGATTGAGCGAGAACGTCACGTAGGCATCGGCGTTGAAGTTGCGCTCTTTCCAGCGCACGATGAAGGTGTCGTGCTGCCAGTGTTCCAGCTCGCCCGTCAGGTCCGGCGTGCGCGTGAAGCTGAGGATGTGTTTTTTTCCTTCCGGCTTGATCACGACCTTGCCATACCAGGCATCCTCGTACTCGCCGTCGTACGCCGCCAGCGGCAGCGATGGCTGCGATTTCGCCGCGCGCGCGCTCGACGCCTTGCCCTGCTTCTTGACTTCCTCGGCATGCTGGTCCTGCTCCACCTTGGCCACCAGCGCCAGCCAATCCGACGGCGCCGCCTGCAGATAATGGTCGAGGATGCGCCATTGCAGCGCCGTCATGGAACCGCCATTTTCCGCATTGGTCAGAATGGCCACGCCCAGCTTTGCTTCCGGCACCATCACCACGCGCGAATAAAATCCCTGCAGCGCACCGCCGTGCATGGCCACTTTCATGCCCTTGTAGTCGCGCAGCTGGAAGCCCAGGCCATATGCGCTGAAGTTCGGCTTGGTCGCGGCCAGCGCCGGCTTCGGCTCGGAAATCTTGATCGGCGTTTGCGCCGTCCACATTTCGCGGCCCTGCTTTTCGCTGAACAAACGCGCCTCCTTGCCGTCCTTGTCCTTCACGCCGGCGATCTTGCCGCCGTCGAGCAGCACCATCATCCACTTGGCGATATCTTCCGCATTCGTGTTGATGCCGACGGCGCCCACGGCGTTCGGCACAGGCATCGACTTGACGGCAGCGATCTTGCCGTCGATCTTGCTGTGCGCACTGGCGACGTCGGACTTGCCCGCGTTTTCAAGCAGGCTGGTGGTGGTGCCCGTCATGCCCAGCGGCGCCAGGATGCGCTCATGCATGGCCTCGCCCCAGCTCATGCCCGCCTTGTCGGCGATGATCTTGCCGGCCACGATATACAGCAGGTTATCGTAGGCATAGCTGTTGCGAAAACTCGTGGCCGGGCGGATGTAGCGCAGCTTCTCGATGATCTCGTCGGTGCTGAAGGTGGTGGTCGGCCACCACAGCAAGTCGCCCGCGCCCAGACCCAGGCCGCTGCGGTGCGTCAGCAGGTCGCGCACGGTCATGGCGCCCGTCACGTAGGAATCGTGCATCTGGAAGCCGGGCAGGTGCTTGGTGACGGGATCGTCCCAGGCCAGCTTGCCATCGTCGACCAGCATGGCCAGCGCGGCGGCCGTGAAACCCTTCGAGTTCGATGCTACCTCGAACAGGGTCTGCGCATCGACAGCGGCCGGCTCGCCGAGTTTACGCACGCCAAAGCCCCTGGCGGTGACGACCTTGCCGTCCTTGACGATGGCGATCGCCATGCCGGGCACGTCGAACACTTTCAAGGCGGTGGCGACGTCGCGGTCAAGGTCGAAGGCGGGCGCCGGCGCGGATGCGGCGGAAGCGACGGGTGCGGCGTCAAGAGCCAGCGCCGGCACGGTGATGCTGGAAAACGCCAGCACGATGGCGGCGGCGAGACGGTTCATGGTATGCATGGTCAGGATTTCCCAATAAGGTTCAATGCGCTTGCGCGGCCATCAATTTATCGACGCTTTCCTGCGTCACCGGGTGGTAGCGTTCGCGCGCCTGCGCATACACGTCCTTGGCCCAGACATGGCCTTGCGGCGTCTTCATCAAGGCGCTGTACAGGGGCACGACGAACTTCTGGCGGCCCACGCTCATCAGGAACGCTTGCAGCGGCTGGCGCACATCGTAGCCGGCGTTCACGGAGGCCAGATAAAAGCGGTACGCCACTTCGTTGTTGCCGCTCTTGCCCACACCGTAGGCCTGGTCCAGCTCACGCAATTGCGCCGCGCTGGCCTTGTTGTTGATATCGTTCAGGAAGTGCATCGATTCGATGGCGATCCACTTGTCCATGCCCAGGTCCTTCGTCGCCAGCTCGCCCTTGAGCCAGGCGTCGCGGTGCTGGTCGAGCAGCGCCAGGCGCGGCGAGACGACGCGCTGCGCGCTGGCCGGCACGCCGGTGCCATACAGCCATTCATCGAGTTCCGCTTCCGGCATCACGTCCGGATGCTGCGCCAGCAGGTTCTTGCGCAGGTAGGCGATGAACTGCTCCGTCGTCACGCTCTGGAACGCATGCTGGTCGAACCAGCCGCGCAGGAAGGGGTCGAATACGGCGCGGCCGGCACGGCGCTCCATGGTGGCCAGGAACCAGGCGCCTTTCGGGTAGATGATGCCGTCGTCCGTGTACGTTTCCGCCGGATTGGCGTCCGCATCGCGCGTGATCAATGCCGTCTTCGCTGCCGGCAATTCCTTGATCGAGGCGGCCAGTTCTTCCTGGTCGACCTGCACTCCCATCTGCGCCACTTCGCTGCCATACAGCTGCTCGACGATGCGCGTCGTGACGTAGGTGGTAAAGCCTTCGTTGAGCCACATGTGCTTCCACGACGCGTTGGTGACCAGGTTGCCCGACCACGAGTGGGCCAGTTCATGCGCGATCAGGTCGACCAGGCTGCGGTCGCCCGCGATCATGGTCGGCGTGAGGAAGGTCAGGCGCGGGTTTTCCATGCCGCCGTAGGGGAACGATGGCGGCAGCACGATCATGTCGTAGCGGCCCCAGCCATATGGGCCGTACAGCGCTTCGGCCGCCTGGATCATCTTTTCCGTGTCGGCCAGCTCGTATTCGGCGGCCTTGATGCGCGGCGGTTCGGCATACACGGCCGAACGGGGGCCGAGCTTGCGCACTTCCAGTTCGCCGATGGCGATGGCCAGCAGGTACGAGGGAATCGGCTGCGGCATCCTGAATTTCCAGCCGCCCTTGCCCGTCGCCTTTTCGTCATTCTCGGCGCTCATCACGACGCGCATGCCCGCTGGCGCATCGATGCGCGCGCTGTACGTAAAGCGCACGGCCGGCGTATCCTGCGACGGCACCCACGAGCGGGCGTTGATGCTTTGCGACTGGCTGAACATGAAAGGCAGCTTGCCCGACATGGTCTGCTGCGGCGTGAGCCACTGCAGCGCGATGGCATTGGGGGACGTGTGATAGTAGACGCGCACTTTGCCCGGCTGGCCCGTGGTGGTGATGCGCAGCGCCTGGCCCTTTTCCGGGTCGGCCTTGTCCAGCTGGTACGGCGCCATCTGCCATGCGCCGCGCTTGTCCTGTACCTGCACCTTCGCGATCGACAGGTCGCGCGTGTCGAGCACCAGGGTGCGCGCCGCCGGGTCGATCCAGTTCAAGGACAACTCGGCATAGCCGGACAGGGTCTTTTGCTTGAAATCCGCTTTCAGGTCCAGCTGCAGGTCGCGCGTGCGCACCTGGTCGTAGCGCGCATAGCTGAGGGGATCGGCGTGCGCGGCCAGGGTCACCTGGCAAAGTAGCGCACAGCCCAGCGCGCGCAGGAAGGTCAAAGTTTGCATGGTCGTCTTTTGAATGATTTGCGAAAGCCCCGGTCCGTGTGCGCCGGGGCGTCGCGCAGAATAGCACTTCCGGCGCGGACCTGGCAGAAAAAGCGCCGGACTGGCCGGCGCTGTTTCCCTATTTTGCTTCCGGCCTGGCTTCGGCCTTGGCCTCGGGTGCCTTCAGCGGCACATTAAAATCCTTCATCAGGTTGTTCTTGTCGCGGTCCTGCTTGAACAGCTCCAGGCGCGATGGCGTGATTTTTCTCGGCCACGCGTTATTGCTGGTGTCGATGTCGGCCGTCTCCCAGTACGGGTCCTGCACCAGCCCCACCATCGGCTCGTCCGTGATGATGACCTTGCTGATCTTGTGCGGCGAGTAGCGCCACACTTCGGCCGGCACCCGCTCGATGATCTTCTTGCCGCTTTTCAGTTCGATTTCCAGGATCAGCGGCATCACCAGGCCGCCGAGATTCGAAAAATCGACCAGGTACAGATGCTTTCCCATGTTGTGCTGTTCCAGCAGCTTTCTCTCCCATGGCTCCAGCGTTTCCTGCTCCTCTGCATAGCTGTTGCGGTCCTTGTTGGTGACCGTGAATTCATCGTGCCGGTTATAGAAATCCTTGAGCGCGGGGTCGAGGTCGACCTTCTTCGGCAGCGCCTTGTTGCGCTGGTCCGAGATCGAGATCGGTTGCGCGGCCTTCTGCGCCTTCTTCCACGCTTTCTCGACTTCCGGATTCTTCGTGCTCACGCCATATTCGCTGATGCCGTCGATGCTGATGTCGACCGCGTCGGTGGTATAGAACCAGCCGCGCCAGAACCAGTCCAGGTCGGTGCCGGACGCGTCTTCCATGGTGCGGAAAAAGTCGGCGGGAGTCGGGCGTTTGAACTTCCAGCGCAAGGCGTACTGCTTGAAGGCGAAGTCGAACAGCTCGCGCCCTAAAATGGTTTCGCGCAGGATGTTGAGGGCGGTGGCCGGCTTGTCGTAGGCGTTCGCCGTGAACTGCAGCAGGGACTCGGAATTGGTCATGATGGGCACCTGGTTCTGGCTGCGCATGTAGTCGACGATCTTGCGCGGCTCGCCATTCCAGGACGGAAAATGCTCTTCCCACGCCTGCTCGGCCAGGTACTGCAGGAAGGAATTCAAACCCTCGTCCATCCATGTCCACTGGCGCTCGTCCGAGTTGACGATCATGGGAAAATAATTATGGCCCACTTCGTGGATGATCACGCCGATCAAGTCATACTTGGTCGTCTTTGAATACGTGCGTTCCCCCGTTTTCTTGTCCTTCACGGGGCGCCCGCCATTGAACGAAATCATCGGATACTCCATGCCGCCCACGGCGCCATTGACGGACATCGCGTTCGGATACGGATAGTCGAAACTGTACTTGTTGTACTGCTCGATCGCGTGCACGACGGCGCGCGTGCTGTACTGCTGCCACAGCGGATTGCCCTCGTTCGGATAGTAGGACATGGCCATCACGCGCTTGCCGCCGCTATTCAAACCCTGCGCATCCCAGATGAACTTGCGGCTCGAAGCCCACGCCACGTCGCGTACATTGGCCGCCTTGAAGTGCCAGGTTTTCATGCCCGTGGCTTTGCCCTTTTCCGCCGCCAGCGCCTCTTCCGGCGTGATCACCAGCAGCGGCGTATCGCTGTTTTTCGCCCGCGCCAGGCGCTCGCGCTGCGCCGCGCTCAAGACGGCGGCAGGATTTTGCAGCTCGCCCGTGGCGGCCACCACATGGTCGCCCGGTACGGTCAGATACAGCTCGTAGTCGCCAAACTCCAGCGTGAATTCACCGGAGCCGAGGAATTGCTTGTGCTGCCAGCCGACGGCGTCGTAATACGCGGCCATGCGCGGAAACCACTGCGCGATCTGGAAAATCGCGTTCTTGTCGTCCTCAAAATACTCGTAGCCGGAGCGTTCGACCAGCACCTTCTGGTCATTGATCTGATACGACCAGTCGATGTTGAACGTGATGCTCTGGCCTGGGGTCAGCGCCACAGGCAAATCGATGCGCAGCATGGTCTGGTTGACCATATACGGCAGCGGCTTGCCACTGGCCGCTTTCACGGCGGTGAGCTTGAAGCCGCCGTCAAATTCGCGGCCCGCATGGATGGCGCGCAAGTCCTCGAATTTCAGCGCCTCCTCTTCGCTGCTGCTGAGCCAGGCCTGGCGCGACGGCGCGCTCAGGACGCGGCGCTGGTCGGCGTCCTTGCGCAAGCCATTCTGGTCCAGCTGCAGCCACAGATACGCAAGGCTGTCGGGCGAGCGGTTGTGATAGGTGATCTGCTCGCTGGCCGTGATTTCGCGGCGCGCTTCGTCCAGGGTAGCGCGGATTACGTAATCGGCACGCTGCTGCCAGTAGGCGTGGCCCGGCGCGCCGGACGCCGTGCGGTAGCTATTCGGCGTGGGCAGCAATTCTTCGAGCTGGCGGAACTTGTCGTCGAAGGACGCGGCGGCGCACAGGCCGGACAAGGGAGCAAACAAGGTCAAACACAAGGCAAGCAAGCGGACAAGGACCGGCATGGCGCATTCCATCTGGGAGTCGTGGACAGACTGCATTCTAAGTCGAGTCTGTTTGCAAATCGATCATTGTTGTCGAAGTCCCACACACCAGGCCGCAGCATCCCCCGCCGGCACTGGCGCCGGCGCGGGCATTGGCGTATGATGCGCCTCGAACATTGGGGAGTAGTCGTCCTGCGGTCTTGCCGCGGGAACCTGTATCAACATAATTGGCCCGCAGGCCATGGTGCAGGTGGTTGCAAAACTTGACGAGACCATTGATCCAGGGCGGCCGCATGGGCCGGAGTCGCCCGTGGATCATTGGTTAATTCGTCCGGCCCGCGTACCTCTTGCAATCTCATGGAAGCATTCCTCATCTCCACCGGCATCGTCGGTCTCGCTGAAATCGGCGACAAAACCCAACTCCTGGCCTTTTTGCTGACCGCCAAATTCCGCAAGCCCTTGCCCATCGTGCTGGCGATTTTCGTCGCTACCATCGCCAACCACGCATTCGCCGCCGCCGTCGGCGCCTGGATCACCAGCATGCTGGGGCCCGACGTGCTGCGCTGGGTGCTGGGCGTCTCCTTCCTGGCGATGGCTGCCTGGACCCTGATCCCCGACAAGCTCGATGAAGACGAAACCAAATTGGCCAAGTACGGCGTATTCCTGACCACCCTGATCGCCTTCTTCATGGCGGAAATGGGAGACAAGACGCAGGTCGCCACGGTGGCGCTGGCGGCGCGCTATCACGACATTGTTTCCGTCGTGCTGGGCACCACCTTCGGCATGATGCTGGCCAACGTGCCGGCCGTGTACCTCGGCGACAGGATCGCCAACCGCGTCCCGCTGCGCCTCGTGCATGGCATCGCGGCGCTGGTCTTTGCCGTGCTGGGCGTGGCCACCCTGCTGGGCGCGGGCGCGGCACTAGGGTTCTGAGGCAGCCTGATATAATTTCTCATTTACAATATTCATGCTCATAATTACAATGTCGGCGACATGAGTACCGGCGCGCCCATCCCGAGCGGGCAGCGCGCCTTCTTGAGGAATGTATGCAGTTAAACAGAAAAGTGGCGGCGCTGTGCCTGGCCGCTTGCGCCAGCCAGCCTATCGCCGCCATGGCGATACCCTTGAACTACCACCGCCAGACAGCAGCGCAGTCCGCGCCCGAAGTACGCACGCGCGACCTGCTGCTGTTCGGCGCCGGCTTGATCCTGCTGGCTGGCCGGCGCCGGCCCGAACACGACACCTGGACAATACTAGAGCAGCAGTAGCACCGCATACTCGCGGCCCTCGTCGCGCAAGGCAATGCTGTTGCCGCCCTGCGCGACGCCATCGAGCGACAATCCCGCAGGCCGCCCCTGCGCCTGCTCCACCGTGATGGCATAACTGCTGGCACCGAAGCGGTAATGCAGCTTGAAGCTGTCCCATTCGGCCGGCATGGTGGGCGCCATGCGCAGCACGTTCGCTTCACGCGTCAAGCCCAGCAGGGATTCGACGATCAGCCGGTACAGCCAGCCCGACGATCCCGTGTACCAGCTCCAGCCGCCGCGTCCCACGTGCGGCGCGACGGCATACACATCGGCCGTCACCACATACGGTTCCACCTTGTAGCGCGCCACCGCCTGTGCGTCCATGCCATGGCGCACGGGATTGATCATGCGCAGCAGTTCCCACGCCTTTTCGCCGTCACCCAGGCGCGCAAACGCCATCGCCGTCCAGATGGCCGCATGCGTGTACTGGCCGCCGTTCTCGCGCACGCCCGGCACATAGCCGCGGATATAGCCAGGATTGAGATCGGCTTTGTCGAATGGCGGATCGAGCAGCTGGATCACGCCGGAATCACGGCGCACCAGGCGCGCATCGACCTGGCGCATGGCGCCGGCAACCCGCTCCTTGTTGGCCGCGCCCGACAGCACGCCCCAGCTTTGCGAAATCGAATCGATCTGGCACTCCTCGTTCGTGTGCGAACCCAATGGCGTGCCGTCGTCGAAATACGCGCGCCGGTACCACTCGCCATCCCACGCATGTTCCTCGACGCTGGCCGCCAGTTTCACGGCTTCGTCGCGGCAGAACTGGGCAAACGCAGAATCGCCGCGCAGCACGGCCACCTCGGCAAAGCGCTGCAGCACTTCGTACAGGAAGAAGGCCAGCCACACGCTCTCGCCCTTGCCATGTTCGCCCACCTTGTCCATGCCGTCGTTCCAGTCGCAGGAACCGATCAACGGCAAGCCGTGCACGCCCAGGCGCAAGCCATGGCGGATGGCGCGCACGCAGTGCTCGTACAGGTCGGCCGACTCGCCCGAACGCACGGGCAAGTCGTAATACGAATCCTCTTCCGGCTTGACGGCGCGGCCCTCGATGAAGGGCGCCACTTCCGACAGCACGTTGACGTCGCCCGTGGCGATCACATAGCGGCAGGCGGCCAGCGGCAGCCACAGGTAATCGTCGGAGCAATGCGTGCGCACGCCGCGGTCCGATGGCGGATGCCACCAGTGCTGCACGTCGCCTTCGACAAACTGGTGCGCCGCACACAGCAGCAAGTGATTGCGCAGCAGCTGCGGCGCCGTGTGGATCATGGCCATCGCATCTTGCAGCTGGTCGCGGAAACCGTAGGCGCCGCCCGACTGGTAGTAGCCGCTGCGCGCCCACAGGCGGCAGGCGATGGTCTGGTACATCAGCCAGCCATTGGCGATCACGTCCAGCGATGGATCGGGCGTTTCGATGCGCACGGCGCCCAGGGTATTTTCCCAATGCGCGCGCACCGCGTCGAGCGCACTGCGGGCCCCATCCTTGCCCGCATGGCGCTGCACCATGGTGCTGGCGTCGGCATTGCGGCGCCCGCCCACGCCGAGCAGGAAGACGATTTCACGTTCCTGCCCCGGCTGCAATTCAAACGGGACCTGGATGGCCGCGCACGGATCCAGTCCCGTGCCCGCCTTGCCGGACAGGCGCACGCGGCGCAAGGCGGCCGGCTGCGCCAGGCTGCCATTGCGGCCGATGAATTCATTGCGGTCGCAAGTGATGGAGCGGATGCTGGCATCCGTATTGAAGAAGCCGACCCGGCCCGAAAACTCCGTATTGTAGTTATTGCGCGCAAACAGGGCGCCGCTGATCGTGTCGACCTCCGTGGCCACATGCATGCCGGACTTGGCGCGCAGGTCGGCCATCACCCATTCCACATAGCCCGTGACGGACAGGCGGCGCGGCACACCGCTGTCGTTGCGCACCTTGATGACCGAATATTTGACGGCCGCATCGAGCGCCACATAGGTGCACAGTTCCGTGGCGATGCCGCCCTCGCTGTGTTCAAACACGCTGTAGCCGAAGCCGTGGCGCGTGACGTAGTCGCCGCTGCCGCGCGCGGGCAGGGACGAGGGTGACCAGAACTGGCCCGTTTGCTCATCGCGCACATAGAACGCTTCGCCGGACAGGTCGGACACGGGGTCGTTCTGCCATGGCGTGAGGCGGAATTCATGCGCATTCTCGCTCCACGTATACGCCTGGCCGGCTTCGGACACCACCGTGCCGAATTGCGCATTGGCCAGCACGTTCGACCAGGGCGCTGGCGTCTGTTTATTTTCTCCCGTCGTGATCACATATTCACGTCCGTCGGGCGTGAAACCGCCCAGGCCATTTTCCAGGATCAGCTCGCGCCTTGGCGCCCGGTGCGGCACGCCGCCGTGGTCGCGGGCCGGGTCCTGCAGCAGCGGCGGCATGCGCAGCACGGGGCTGGGCGGACGCTTGACCTGATCGGCCAGGGTGCCGCGCAAGTCGCTGATGATGGCGCGTGCCACCGATTGCAGCAAGATGCGGTCCTCGTTGGCGATCTGCTCGGCCAGGCGCACGAAGATGCCGCCCGGGCGGTCGATCGCCTGCGCGTCGATGCCCGAGGCGATCAAGCCCATGATCTGGTCGTGCAGCAGCTGGCGGTAGCCCGACTGCTCTTCATACCAGATCACCAGGTCGACGATCAGGCCTTTCAAGCGCCAGTAGGCATGCGCCTGCACCATCTGGCGCGCCAGTTCGATATTGGCCGAATCGCGTATCTGCAGCAGCACGATGGGCAGGTCGCCCGAGATGGCATACGCCCACAGGCCGGACTGGCCGCGCTGGTTCTTGATCAGGATGCTGGCCTCCGCACGCAGGGCCGCATTCGGATAGATCACGGCATTGGCCAGGCGTGCATACAGCTGCGCGTCCGCTTCGCTGGCATTCAACTGGCGCAGCACCACCTGGCTGTGCGTCCAGGCCAGCTCGAACACGCGGTCGGCCAGGTGGCGGTCCTGGTATTTGTCGATCAGGTGCAGCGCCGCATCGCGCTGCTCCACCATGCCGGTCACGCTGTCGACCGTCACGGCCTGGTCGGGGGCCAGCGTGATGACGTAGCGGATGGCCACGATGGGGTCCAGCACGGAGCCGTGGCCGCCGCTCAATGGACCGCTTTCCTGCAGCGCCTGCGGCAGCTGCGCCGTGTTGCCGCGGCCGATGAAGCGCGCGCGGTCCGTCTCGAACGAGACTTCGTAGCGCTCGATATCGTGCACGGTCATCACATGCAGCAGCCACGGCATCTGCTCGTCCTTCGAGCGGGGCCGGCGCGTGCATAAAATCGCCTTCTCATGCGCGAGGATTTCCGTCTGCACGAACAGCTTGCTGAACGCGGGGTGGGCCGCATCGGCCGCCGCCGGCGCCATCACCACTTCGGCGAAACTGGTGATCTCGATGCGCCGCTGGCGGTTCGAATTATTGCTGATGCGCGTGCGCCGGATTTCAATGTCGTCCTCGGGCGAGACGACGATTTCCGTGTACAGGTCCAGGCCGTGATCGGCGCGGCGGAACTCAGCCCGCCCCTCCGAAAAAATCACTTCATATTTCTTCGGTTCGGCCAGGGTCGGCTGGTACATGGTGGACCAGACGACGCCGTCGTCAAGGTCGCGCAGATAGCAGAAATTGCCCCAGTTATCGCGCGTGCTGTCTTCGCGCCAGCGCGTCACGGACAAGTCTTTCCAGCGGCTGTAGCTGCCGCCCGCATTGCTCACCATGACGTGGTAGCGGCCATTCGACAGCAGCTGCGTTTCGGGCACGGCGCTGTTGGCTTGCGTGAGGATGCGCATCGGCATGGCCTGTTCGGGCGCGCCGCTGCGCAGCACCGCCAGTTCGGCCGTGTTCGAGTAAAACGCGCCGGCCTGCGGCGTGCGTTCCTGCAGCACCAGCAAGGCCGATTGCAGCAGCGGATCGGACTCGAAACGGCGCTGCATCGGGCGGTCGTGCAGCAGGTAACTGAGGGCCAAAAAGCCCATGCCCTGGTGGTGCACCATGAAGGAGCGGATGATGGCGCTGCCCTGCCCGCGCGGCAGGCGCGCCGTGGTGAAATCGATGGCTTCAAAGAAGCCGTAGCGGCCCATGTAGCCGGCCGCCTGCATGCGCTGCAGGTTCTGACACGACGCCTCCGGCTGCACCATCAGGCCCATCATGCTGGCATACGGCGCCACCACCAGGTCGTCGGCCAGGCCCCGTTTCAAACCCAGCCCCGGCACGCCAAACGCGCGATACTGGTAATTCAGGCTGGCGTCGACCGTGTTGTAGCCGGACTCGGAAATCCCCCACGGCACATCGCGCTGACGTCCGTAATCGATCTGCGCCTCGATGACGGAGTGGTACGTCTGGTCGAGCAAGGTGTTCGGATAATTCGGCATCACCAGCAGCGGCATCAGGTACTCGAACATCGAGCCGCTCCACGACAGCAGCACGGGCTGGCCGGCCACCATGCACAACTGGCGGCCCAGGGCGAACCAGTGCTCCTGCGGCAGCTGGCCCTGGGCGATGGCGATGAAGCTGGCCAGGCGCACTTCGGAGGCCAATAAATCGTAGTAGCTGGGGTCCAGGCGCCGTTCGCTGACGTTGTAGCCGATGGCCAGCAGTTTTGTCGACGGGTTGTACAGGAACGCGTATTCGATCTGCGCGAAGTCGCGCGCCTGGCCCGCCGCGTGGGCGATGTCGCGCATGTGGCGTCCCGCCTGGTCGCGGCCCTGCGCCAGCAAGGCGGCCAACTCGGCAGGCAGGCCTTCCGGTGTTTCCAGGTTGACCAGTTCACGCAGGGTCGGCACGCGCATCAGCACTGCATCGACGCCCGCCTGCCCCGCCCACGGCGCCAGTTGCAGCAATTCGGCCAGCGCCGCGCGGCACTGGCGCGCCAGCGCACCCGCCCACATGGCCAGTTCGCCATCCTCGCTTTGCAGTGTCAGCGACAGCAGCGCGTCGGCCGCGCCATTCACCGCGCCCAGGTAGGCATGCCATTCGCCCAGAGTGGTGGGATTTGCCGCTACCTGCAGCAGGCTCATGCTGTCGCGCATGGCCTTGCCCTCGCCTTCGGCGGCGATGAATTCCTGCAGCACCTGCGCCGTCGTGCAGATGCCCTGCACCACCTGCACACCGATGATGGGCGCGTCGTACAGCTCCACCAGTCCCGGCTGCAAGGTCAGCAGATGGCCGGCCAGGTTGCCGCTGTCGACCGTCGAAATGTACATCGGTTGCAGCGCCTTGAGCGTTTGCGTGTCGTACCAGTTATAGAAGTGGCCCTGGAAGCGTTCCAGTTCGCCCATGCTGTGCAGGGTGGCGCGGCTGCGCTCGATCAACTGCCCCAGGGTGAGGTAACCGAAATCGTAGGCCGTCAAATTCGCCAGCAGCGCCAGGCCGATATTCGTCGGCGAGGTGCGGTGCGCCACCACCAGGTTCGGATGCTCCTGCATGTTATCGGGCGGCAGCCAGTGGTCGTCGGGACCGACGAAGGTATCGAAGTACGCCCAGGTCTTGCGCGCCACGCCGTGCAGGAAACGACCCTGCTCGGCCGACAGGCGCGCCACGGCCCGCTCGATGGGGCGGCTGATCCACCAGGCGATGGTGGGTGCGACAAGCCACAACAGCAGTACCACGGCGGCGGCCGGCAAGGCTTGCGGGCGCCAGGCCAGCAAGCCGCCAAAGGTAGCCAGCGCCAGTGCGGGCGAGCACCACATGGCGCGCCAGCTGTCGGCCTGCGAACCTGACGATGTGTGCAGGTTCGAGGCGCGCCAGTCGAGCAAGTGCTTGTGCGAGACGCCCAGGCGCCACAGGGTGCGCGCGATGGCGTCCAGGCTGATCCACGCTTCGTACGGCAGGAAGACGAGGGTCAGCATGGCGTGCGAAAACTGCACGCCGCAGCGACGCTCGAACGCGGCCAGGTGCTGGCGCCACAGGGTGTCGCGGGGTTTGCGCAGCAAATCGTACAGGGCGGAAAACACGGGCGGCAGGAAGATGATGGCCAGCACCGCTGCGCTCCAGAAGGCCACGTGCGGCAAAAAGCCCCACACCAGCAGCAGCGACAAGGTGGTGGCCGGCGCCACGACGCTGCGGCGCAGGTTGTCGAACAGCTTCCAGCGCGACAGCATCGACAGGGGATTGCGTTCGCGCTTGCCGGCGCGGCCCGGCACCCGGCCCAGCAGCCAGCCGAGCAGCTGCCAGTCGCCGCGGATCCAGCGTTGGCGGCGGCTCACGTCGGCGTCGTAGCGGGCCGGGTATTCCTCGTACAGCTGCGAGTCGCTGAGCAGCCCGGCGCGCAGGTAACAGCCTTCCAATAAATCGTGGCTGAGGATTTTATTGTCGGGCAGGCGCTGGCCCAGCACGCGCTCGAACATGTCGAGGTCATAGATGCCCTTGCCGATGAAGGAGCCTTCATAAAACACATCCTGGTACAGGTCCGACACGGTGCGCGTGTAGGGGTCGATGCCCGGCTCACCGCCGCACAGCAGCTCGTAGCGCGAAGCGTTCGCGCTGGGCAGCGCCACGGCCACGCGCGGCTGCAGGATGCCGTAACCGGCCACCACGCGCGTGCCGGCCGCGTCCAGCATGGGGCGGTTCAGCGGGTGCATCATGGTGGCGATGAATTCGCGCGCCGCATCGCGCGGCAACTGCGTATCCGTGTCGAGCGTGATCACGTATTTGATCGTGCGCAGGCCGCGCAATTCGCCTTCCACCAGCGAGAATTTGTCGCGCGCGCCGCCGCGCAAAAACGCGTGCAGGTCGGATAATTTACCGCGCTTGCGCTCCTGTCCCATCCACGCATTCTGCTGCGAATTCCACAGGCGCGGACGGTGCAGCAGCAGGAACGGCCCCACGTGGCCCAGCTCTTCGTGGTCGGCCGGATCGCCGTTTTCCTTGAACGCGACGCCCTCCACGCGGTATTTCTCGTTCAAGCCGCGGATGATGTCTTGCGCCTGGCGCAGCAGTGCGTCGTCGCCCGGCATCGTTTGCGCCTGCGCGTCGACAAAGTCCGTCAGCAGGCAAAAGCGCAGGTTCGGGTCGCGGTTGGCAAGATAGCGCACTTCCAGCGCCTCGCACAGTGCCGCCACGTTGTCCTCGCTGTAGATCAGGGTCGGCACGACGACGATGCCGCGCGCATCCGACGGAATGCCGGCCTGATAATCCATGCGCGGCAGCGGATGCGGCGACGTCATCAGGGTCGCCAGCCAGTTCACCACGGCCACGGACAGCTGGCTGCTGCCCAGCAGCGCCAGCGCGCCCAGCGCCGCCAGGGGCCAGCCCTGCACGCCATGGCGCACGGCGCGCTCGAGCAGCAAGGCGCTCGTCGCCAGGGTCAGGAACGAGATCGCGCCCAGGTAGACGGCCAGCGGCGCCGCGCGCGCCGTATGCTGCAGCGCCTCGACAAAGGGCAGCTTCGCGCCGGCCTGCTTTTCCAGCACCAGCACGCCGCGCCCCACCAGGTAAAAGCCGATGTGGCCGCGGCGTGCGTCATTGCCGTTGCCGTGCGTGTGCGCCAGCTGCACCACCATCTCGGCCACTTCCACTTCGCTGCGCGCGCTGCGCCTGGCGATGCGTTCGATGGCGTGGCGGTAGCTGTCGCGCGTGGCGAAATCCATCAAGCCATAGGTGCCGGCCGGATCGAGGCGCAAGGTCTGCTCGACCACGCTCATGGTCTCGACGAATTCCTGCCAATCCATGGTGCCGAGAAACCGCAGGCTGCCGATGCTGTTGGCGATCGACACCTGGTCGGCCGCCTGTTGCCCGATTTCGGACTGGATCTGCTGCTCGATCGTGAGGCCCGACTCGGCCAGCTTATGCGTCAGCCACGACAGCGCCAGGGTCAGCGACGAACTTTGCCCCTGCAGGCGGCGCGACAATTCGGCCACGAAGGCGCTGGTCATGGGCGGGTTCGAACGGGCCATGTCGGCCACCAGCAGGATCAAGCCGCTGGGATTGCGCTCGGCGATCTCCGTCATCTGGTCGGCCCAGGTATTGGCCAGGTCGCGCTGCATGCGGTCGTCAGCCACGCGCGCGGCGACGCGGCGCAGGTTTTCGATCAGGGCCAGGCGCAGCATGATGGGCACGGCCCACAGTTCACCCAGGGTCAAGGTGGCAACGTCCTGGTAAGCCTCGACGAAGTGGCACAGGTTTTCCAGGTCGACGCGGCCATCGCCGTGCGAGATGATTTCCAGCGCGATCTTGTACACGCGCGGGCAGCCAGCGTCCGCGCCGGAAGTCAGGCGTGGCAACTCCTTGCTGTAGTTCTTCGGCAGGTGGCGCCGCGTGGTGCGGATCTGCTCTTCGATCAGGTAAAAATTATCGAGCAGCCATTCCGAGGCGGGTGTGACCTGGCGTCCGCTCTTGACGGTCGCCGTCAGCTCGTTGACGGTGGCCGTGATCAGGGCCGCATTGTCGGCCAGGCGCGCCAGCAGGCGGTCGCGCCCATGATGCCGTCCCACCGCATGGCCGGCGGCCACATGCTTGCCGTGGGCAGCCATCTGCATGGCGCTGAATAATTCGGAACGCAAGGGCAAGGCATCGTCGCGCGCGGCGTCGAAGGTTTCCGGTGCAAGGGAATGGTCGCGGAAGATTTCTTTAACTTTGGAAATCTGTTCCTTGATCTGCTGCGTGACAACTGCTGTGTACTCTTTCAACTTGGCCTCGCTAGGTGCGCGCAGGCAGCCAGCGGCCGCCGTCACGCTGGCCCAGTCTGGAAGAACACGATCGGACACTGGCGAAGACGGAAAGCGAAGCGCCGGAGCGTTGCGACGAATCTCAGGGTGTAGGGAGATTTTCTCAGCTTCATCGTAGGGGCGCCCTGCGCGCAAGACCGTGCGCTAGCGTACATACCCGGCGCTTTAGGGGCGTGCCGGCAAAGAAATCAGCGAGTGAAACGGGAGAAAGATTCCTGGAGGAAATGAATAGAGGGAAGGGAGTAGCGGCACCGTGCCAATGATGGCACGGTGCAATATTTCACGGAAGAAAGTTCAAGCCGCTCAGGCTGCGATGGCCAGCGGGTGACGCGTCGCCTCCGCCATCGCCATGCCGCCGTTGAGCTGCCATGCCGCGCCGTGACCGAGGCGGCGCAGGCAGGCGGCGGCGCGCGCGCTGCGGTTACCGCTGCGGCAGAAAAAGACCAGCGGGCGCTGCGGCTGCTGCAACCATTCAGCCACCTGTCCCGCCAGGCGGCTCAGCGGTACGCTGTGCACGGCGCAACCCTCGAATACCGTGCCGGCGCACGCCGCGTGTTCATACGCTTCGCGCACGTCGACGAGGATGGCGTCGGGATGCTGGCGCAGGAAGGTCGGCAAAGCGGCCGCATCGAGCTGCAGTTCGCTTGTGGACGCTTCGCCTTCGCCGGCGACGCGCACGGTGCTGCAGAGGCGGCCGTCGTCGCTTGAGCTGCACAGCACGGTGTCTTGCGTCACCAGCGCCGCATCCAGCAAGGGTGTCAACGCCTCGGGCGCCAGCGCGCCGATGAAGGCAAAGCGCTGCTCCAGCAGATACACATGGTTTTCACCACACTCGACGCGTCGCAGGCGCTGCTGGCCCAGTGCCAGCTCACCGTCGATATCGATGCGGCCCACCTGTTCGATGGCGAGTTCCTGCAGTAAGGCCAGGCGCGCCACGCCATGGTCGGCCGGGGCGGCCGTGTGCACGATGGCGCGCAAGGCCAGGTGCTGGCAGCGGATGTAGGCGGCCAGGCGCGGCACCAGGGCGGCGACGGGATCGATGACGACGCAACTGGCGCTGGCAGCGTCGCTGAGCAGCCAGGTGCACTGGCCATCGACGCTCAACTGGATTATGCCGTCCTGCGGCGATGGCGCCAGCGCCGATGGCAGCAGGCAGCTGCTGCGCAGCGCTTCGCCGCAACGCTCGATGCGCGCGCAGGCGGCCGTCACCGTCGCCGCGTCGATCAGGGGGCCGAACGACAAACGGATGGCCGAGCTGGCACGCCATTGCGGCACGCGCATCGCTTCCAGCACATAGCTGGGGAGCGCCTTGGCGGCGGAACAGGCGCTGCCCGAGCTGACGCGTACGCGCGCCGCGTCGAACAGGTCCAGCAGCTCTTTCGAGGACAAGCCGGGCACGGAAAAATTGAGCGTCGTCGGCAGCGACAAGTCAAACGGCATATTGAAGACGATGCCGGGGAAAGCGCGTTCCAGGCTGGCCACCAGCTGCTCGCGGAAGGCAGCCAGGTCGGCGTGGCTGCGGAAAGTCTTGCCATCGTCGAGCGCGGCCAGCACGGCGCCCAGCGCGGCGATGCCGGCCATATTTTCCGTGCCCGAGCGCAGGCCCGCTTCCTGGCCGCCGCCCATCATCAGGGGGGTGAACGGCGCGCCGGCGCGCACATACAGCATGCCGATGCCCTTGGGCGCATACAGCTTGTGGCCGGAAAACGGCGCGTAGTCGATGCGCGTGGCGGCCAGGTTCAGCTTCAGCTTGCCCAGCGCCTGCACGCAATCGACCATCCAGTACGCATCGGCACCCCGTTCCTGCAGCAGCTGGGCGATGGCGGACAAGTCGCTGACGACGCCCGTTTCATTATTCGCCGCCATCGTGCACAGCATGGCCGCGTCGCCGATCAGCGCATCGAGCGCCTGCAGATCGTGGCGCCCCTGCGCATCGACAGGCAGCTTGCGCACTTCCAGGTTCAGGCCCAGGAGCCGGTTCCAGTGCGCCAGGCTTTCCGGCACCGCCTTGTGCTCGGTCGCGCCATACAGCAGCAGGCTGCCGATGCGCTTGCCCGCGTCGCGCCGTTCGCGCAGCGCGCACAGGGCCGACAGCACGGCCGTCTGGATGCCTTCGGTGGCGCCGCTGTTGAACATCAACCGGCCTTCGCCCACGCCCAGCAGGCCACTGGCGCGCTGGCGCACGCCGTCCATCATGGCCTTGGCCTGCAATCCCGTCGCGTGGGTGCTGCTGGGATTGCCATAGCCCTGCTCCATCGCTTGCCGGGCGGCGGCAACGGCGGCGGGCAGCACGCAGGTGGTGGCATTGCTGTCGAGGTAGATTTCTTTCATGATGGCAGTCCGGGGATTCTATAAATAAAGGGGCAGCACCTGCGGCTGGAACGTATGAACAGTCTACCGGCACCCGCCCGTAAAGATATGCCAAAAGACACTGCAAACACGGTAATATGCAGCATGTTCATGCCATAAAAACAGGAATAGTAAAATGCATTCACCAAACAGCCCGCTCGACAAATTCGACTGCGCCATCCTGGCCGCCCTGCAGCAGGATGGCACCTTGTCGATCGCCGCCCTCAGCGAGAAGATCGGCTTGTCGAGCACGCCGTGCTGGAAACGGGTCAAGCGCCTGGAGGAGGAGGGCTATATCGAGAGCCGCGTAGCCATCGTCAACCGGCAAAAAGTGGGGTTGCCCGTGACCGTCTTCGTCAGCGTGCGCACTGGCCAGCACGATGAAAAATGGCTGCGCCGCTTCGCCGCCGCCGTCATCGTCTTGCCCGAGGTGCAGGAATTTCACCGCATGAGCGGCGATATCGACTACCTGCTGAAAGTCGTTACCACCGACATCAAGGGCTACGACACCTTCTATAAAAAGCTCATCAAGGCGGTGCAGCTGACGGGCGTGTCGTCCGCCTTCTCCATGGAACAAATCAAGTGCAGCACGGAATTGCCGCTGGAATTGATCGCCCACGGCTTGCCTGCCTGACCCATTTTCCCCGCATGGCGAACAAGCATGAAAAATCGGCATGATTGCCTGCTTCTTGCGTTGCTGCATTGCAACATAAATAGCCTGAAAGCAGCAATGGTGCAGTGAAACGCACGGCCCGGCCGGTATACTGCAGGCTTGCCTGCCCGCTTTTCTGCCGATTGTGCAGGCCATCATTCAAGGTCTTCCATGTCACTGCTCCGCCGTCTCTCCATCCAGAAAAAACTCCTGTTCAGCATGGGCTTGTGCCTGCTGCTCTTCATGGCGATCTCGTCCTTCCTCAGCGTGCGCATGAGCAGCGATTACGTGCGCGAACGCGTCGTCGGTCAGGAATTGCCGGCGCAGGTGGGCGAGATCCGCAACGACGTGCTGCGCCAGATCAGCCAGCCCCTGTCCGTGGTGCAAACCATGGCCAACGATGTCTACCTGCAAGACTGGGAAGACGCCGGCTTGCCCGACAGCGGTATCGCCACCTTCCAGCGCTACGCTACCGTCGTCAAGGAAAAGAACAAGGCGGCCTCGATCAACTGGGCGTCGGCCGGCACGGGCAAGTATTTCACCACGGAAGGCTTGCTGCGCACCCTGGACAAGAACCAGGCCGCCGACCAATGGTTTTATGGCTTGCTGGCCGGCGACAAGGCCTATACGCTCGACATCGACAAGGCGGAAAACTCCAGCGACCTGATGCTGTACCTGAATGCGCGCGGCCAGACGGCGGGCGGCAAGCAGATCGCGGCCGGCCTGGGCCTGTCCATCAATGCATTGGCCGACACCATCCGCAGCTACAAGATCGGCCAGACGGGGCATGTCTACCTGGCGCGCGCCAACGGCGTGCTGCTGGTGCACCGCGACACGGCCCTGGCCGACGGCAAGCATCAACTCAAGGATTTGCCCGGTTTTAGCGATACCCTGAGCAAAAGCCTGCTGACAAGCAACAAATACGCGTACGCCATCTACGACGCGCCGGCGGGACGCCAGTTCGTCGCCGCCTCCTTCGTGCCGGAACTCAATCTGTATGTGATGGCCGAAGTGCCGGAAGCGGAAGTGCTGGGCAATGTCACGCGTTCGGCCCTGATCGCCGCCCTGATCGCCGGCCTGGTGGGGGGCGGCATCGCCCTGTGCATCATTTATGTCATCAGCCGCGCCATCGCTGCCCCCGTCGCGCGCGCGGCCGACATGCTCAGCGAGATCGCCAGCGGGAATGGCGACCTGAGCCGCCGCATGCGCGTCGAATCCGAAGACGAGGTCGGCGCCCTGGCCGCCGCCTTCAACCGCTTCGTCGCGTCGCTGAATGTGACGATACGCGAAGTTCGCGACAGTACCGGGGCGATTGCCAGCGCATCGAGCCAGATCGCGTCGGGCAACCTGGATCTGTCGGCGCGTACGGAAGCCCAGGCGTCAAGTCTGGAAGAGACGGCGGCGGCCATGGAAGAGCTGACATCGACCGTGAAACAGAACGCGGACAACGCTCGTCAGGCAAACCAGCTAGTGGTGTCGGCTTCAAGCCACGCCGTCAAGGGCGGCGAAGTAGTCGGACAAGTCGTGCAAACGATGGGCGCGATTACGGAGAGTTCACGCAAGATCGCAGATATTATCGGTGTGATCGACGGCATTGCCTTCCAAACCAATATCCTCGCGCTGAACGCAGCGGTCGAGGCGGCGCGCGCGGGCGAACAGGGACGCGGCTTTGCCGTGGTGGCAACCGAGGTGCGCAACCTGGCGCAGAGGTCAAGCCAGGCGGCGAAGGAAATCAAGGACTTGATCGTCGACTCGGGCAGCAAGGTGGACGCGGGCAGCAAGCTGGTCGACTCGGCCGGCGCCACCATGCAGGACATCGTCGTCTCCGTGCAAAGAGTCGCCGACCTGATGGGAGAAATCGCTTCGGCCAGCCAGGAGCAAAGCCAGGGTATCGCGCAAGTCAATGCCACGGTCACGCAGATGGATGACGCCACCCAGCAAAATGCGGCCCTGGTGGAAGAAGCGGCGGCGGCGGCCCAGTCCCTGCAAGACCAGGCTGGGCGGCTGGCGCAGGTGGTCAGCGTCTTCAAGCTGGAAGAAACCGGGCATGCCGCGCAGCAGCCGGCCGGCAAGCCGGCGCTGCCCAAGCCGGCCCGCCCGGCACTGGCCAAGGCAGCGGCACCCGCAGCGCGCCCGAAAGCGCCGGCCAGCGATGCGTGGGAAGAATTTTAAAGGTGTTGGAAAACGCTTAAATCGCCGGCGCTTTCACGCTCGCCGCTTGCTTGAAGAAATCATAAATGCCGCTCTCGCTCATGCGGCGCGCATTCGCCAGTTCGCCGCCCTTGGTGGCGTACAGCACCTGGTTGTTGTCGCTCGATACGAGCACGGCAGCGGGAATGCCTTTCTTGAGCGGATTGCCATAGGCTTGCGCCACATCAAGGTTATGGTCGAAGTTACCCACGTCGACCTTGACGACCTTGAACTGCTGTTGCATCAGCTCGGCATTCTTGCCTTCCTTCAAGGCCTTGTCGAGCGCGCGGCAATCCTCGCACCAGTTGGCGCCAAAGATCAGCAGGACAGGCACGTGCGCCGCCTTGGCCTCGGCCAGCGCGCGGGCCACGTCGGCCTTGGCGTCGGCCGCCGCGTTGTACGGCAAATGCGGCGTGGCGACAGGGTTGGCCGGTGTGGGGGCGGCGGCAACGGCGGTGCCGGCAAGCAGCAGGCTGGCAAAGAAAAGGGAAACGAAACGGGAAACGCGCATGCGGGACTCCTGAGAGAGATCGTGAAGCCAGCTGAACAGCTGCCAGCGGGCGTGATTGTCTAGAATATGCGTACCTGTAGGAAATATCCACCATTTAATTGCACTGTGCTTATGCGAAAAACGTATAAGCACGCCAAGGATAAGCCGCTTGAACATGCCAGACAGCCTGCCGCCAACGCTATCCGGCGCCGCGCGCATGCTGTGCAGCGCCTATCCCAGCGGCATGCCAGACACGGCATATTTCGCCGTGCTGGCCCTGCTGCATGAACACTTTTCCGACCGCAACCTGGCCGAGCTGATGGCCGCCGTCACGGTCAAAGATGCGGCGACGGTCCTCAATGACATCTATGCCTGCGCCAGCAGCAAGCGGGAGCCGGCTGCCATCGCGGCTGCCAGAAACTTGCTGGCGCGGCACGGCCTGCACGCCGTCTGCGCCGGGGATTAATGCCCGCAGGCAGCGAAATGGAACGCATGGGATAATATCGGGCTCACACAGAGCAACGCGGCCCGAACGCGCCCTCCCCATGACGACTTCTTTCCTGGCACGCTGGCTGCCGCAACCAAACAACGGCAGCCGCCGCGAACAATTGCGCGCCTGCGCGGGCGCCATCTGCGGTCTGTTGCTCACTGGACTCATCTGCCATTTCCTGCTGGCTCCCGACAGCGCCAGTGTCTACCTGATCGCGCCCATGGGCGCCTCCGCAGTGTTGCTGTTCTGCCTGCCAGCCAGCCCGCTGGCGCAACCGTGGTCCGTGGTGGGCGGTAATGTCGTCTCCGGCCTGGTGGGCATGGCTTGCGTGAAGTGGCTGGGATCGAGCGTGGGCGTGGCGGCGCTGGCCGCCTGCCTGGCCATCGGCGCCATGTTTGCCCTGCGCTGTTTGCATCCGCCGGGCGGCGCCGTGGCGCTCACCACCGTGGTCGGCGGCGCCAGCGTGCATGCGGCCGGCTTTGAGTTCGTCTTCATCACCGTGCTGTTCAATTCCGCCGTGCTGGTCGCTTGCGCCGTGCTGTACAACAATCTGACGGGGCGTCGTTACCCGCACATCCAGCAACTGGTGGCACCGCATCCGCACGCCACCCGGGATGACGTGCCCAGCAACCGCCTGGGCTTTTCGCCGGATGACCTCGATGCCGTCTTGCGCCAGCACAGCGAAGTGCTCGACATCAGCCGCGACGATTTGCAAGCCATCTTCCTGCAAACGGAAATGCGCGCCTACCAGCGCCGTTTCGGCGTCGTCACCTGCGCCGACATCATGTCGAAGGATGTGCTCAGCGTGGAATTCGGCACGCCGCTCGATGTTGCCTGGCGTACCATGCGCGAGCACCAGGTGGGCGCCCTGCCCGTGCTGAACCGGGCGCGCCGCGTCATCGGCATCATCACGCAGACGGATTTCCTGCGCCATGGCGGCCTCGACGATTATCAAGGCATGCGCCAGCGGCTGCGCGGCTTGCTGCAGCGCAGCGGCCTGTCCCACGGCGACAAGCCGGAAGTGGTGGGCCAGCTGATGACGCCGTCGCCTCACACGGCCCGCCTGGGCACGCCCATCATCGACCTCGTGCCCCTGATGGCCGACGCCGGCTACCACCATATTCCCATCCTCGACGAGGATGAACGCCTGGCCGGCATCATCAGCCAGTCCGACCTGATGGCGGCCCTGTACGAAAGTCGCTTTGCCGAGGCCGCCGCATGACGCCATTCCAGGCACTGCTGACCGGTCCTGATGGCGGCCCGGCTGGCACGCCCGTCAGCGCACATTTCTTTGGTGCCCAACTGGCCATCGATGCGCCCGGCCACGGTGTCGACGTGGCGCAGCTGATCGTCAGCGTCGGCGGCGTCGACGGACCGGAACTGTTCCTGAACTGGCTCGACGAACAAGGACGGCAAGCGTCGCTGAAGCCGCTCGGCGCGCAGGACATCGCCATCGTCTTGCGCGAAGCGCCGGCGGCGCTGCAGCCGCAACTGCAGCGTTTGTGGGGCGAGCGCCAGCGCAACCAGCGGCAGGTGTCGGGCTGGCTGCTCGGTTTGACGGGCGCCACCGTCGTTGCGGCCGCCCTGCTGTGGTGGCAAGGCGGCCATGCCGTCGGCGCACTGGCGGGGCTGATTCCCCTGTCCACGGAAAAGCAGCTGGGCGAATTGGCCCTGGCGCAAGTGCGCGCGCAAGGCGGCATCAGCGAGAGCGGCGTGGCGCAGCAAACAGTGCAGGAAATCGGCCGCCAGCTGACGACCGGTTCGCGCTACCAGTACCGCTGGCTCGTCAAGCAGGACGACACGGTCAACGCGTTTGCCATGCCGGGCGGCATCATCGTTGTGCATACGGGCTTGCTGCGCCAGGCGGGGGATCCGGGCGAGCTGGCCGGCGTGCTGGCGCATGAAGTGCAGCACGTGGAGCAGCGCCATTCGCTGCGGCAAATGATCAGCAGCCTGGGCTGGGGCGCCCTGGTGGGCGTGACCATCGGCGACATCAGCGCCGTGGCCGCCATGCTGGCGCACCAGGCCGGCACCCTGTATTTCAGCCGCGACATGGAGGAAGAGGCGGATCGCCTGGGTTTGCTGGCCTTGCAGCGCGCGCAGATCCGCCCGGACGGCATGCTGCGCTTTTTCCAGAAACTCGACGACAAGGACAAGGCCAGCGTACCGGGATGGATTTCCTCACACCCGCAAACGGCGGCACGCGCGCAACAGATCCGCAGCCTGATCGCCGCCACGCCCTGCCCTGCCTGCGTCCCCTTGGCCAGCCAGCACTGGCAGGCGATGAAAGCCCTGGTCGCGTCAGCGGACAAATAGCAACATTTCTCCCGCACAATTTGTCCAAACGCACTGGGCAATGGCGTATGCTTACGCCCCGGCTGTTCCTTCTTGAATGGCCACCCCCGACCCCGCCAAGAACGCCTATCAAAACCTACTGCGCGTCGTAATTTGCGGTCTGCGATGCTCACTGTACCTTCGTACAGTTGCGCTTCTCGACCACAACTTCCTTCCGCTCACTACGGTTTTATTAGGCGTTGTAAGCCTCCGTTCATTCCCTCCTTACAAAGGATCTCGCGCATGAAGCATCGTTTTGCCGCCGGCACCCTCGGCACCCTGGCCATCTCCCTGTTGCTCGCCCATGCGCCCATGGCGCAAGCGGCCCAGCCCGCAGCCAAAACCGTGGCCGTCAGCGCGCCCAAAGCGAAGCAGCAGCTGAAAGTGCTGGCCGACCAATACTACGATGCGCTGGCCCGTTTCGAGCCGATCAATGCCACCGAGAGCGGCGACAACCGTTTTGACGACCAGATCGGTTCAGCCATCGTGCCCGCCGCGCGCGCAAAACAATTCGCGCTGTACCGCCAGTACCAGAAGACCCTGCGCAGCATTGCCCGCGCGCAGCTGTCGCACCAGGACCAGATCAACTACGATATCCTCGACTATGAACTGGCCACGGCGCTGAGCTTCGAACGCTTCCCCGAATACCTGTTGCCCTTGAACCAGATGGACAGCATGCCCGTCACCCTGGCCAATTATGCGGGCGGAGAGGCATCGCAGCCTTTGACCACGGTCAAGGAGTATGACGCTTACCTGAGCCGTATCGGCCAGTTGCCGGGCTGGATAGACCAGGCCATCGCCAACATGAAAGTCGGCATGCAAAAAGGCATCGTGCTGCCGAAGGCGCTGACGGAATCGGCCTTGCCGCAATTCAAGAAACTCGTCAGCGCCACGCCGCAGGACAGCGTCTATTACACGCCCATCAAGAACTTGCCGGCCAGCTTTTCCGATGCGGACAAGGCGCGCCTGACGCAAACCTACACCGTCATCATCGAGGCCAAGCTGATGCCTGCGCTGCAGCGCCTGTCCACCTTCATGGAACGCGATTACCTGCCGGCCGGCCGCACGAGCAGCGGCTGGAGCGCCCTGCCCGATGGCGCTAGCTGGTACCAGGCACGCGTGGCCAGCAGCACCACCACGGATTTGAAACCGGAGCAAATCCACGCCATCGGCTTGAAGGAAGTGGCGCGCATCCAGGAACAATACGCGATCGTGGGCCCGAAGATGGGCTACAACGGCCCGGCGGCCGGCTTGCCCGTGTGGGTGTCGGAACAGGCGAAATACCGCCCGTTCAAGACGGAGCAGGAAGTGCTCGACGTCTACCGCAAGCTGAACGTGCTGCTGGACAGTAAATTGCCAGCCCTGTTCACCCTGGTGCCTAAGGCGCCGCTGGACTTGCGCCTGGAACCTGAACTGAGCCGCGACACGGCCGCCGACCACTACACGGCGCCGGCCGCCGACGGTTCGCGCCCGGGCGTGTTCTGGTCCGTCGTCACGGATCCGAAACTGTATGGCGACACGGGCATGACCACGCTGTTCCTGCACGAAGGCAAGCCAGGCCACCATTTCCACCTGGCGCTGGTGCAAGAGATGGATTTGCCGAACTTCCGCCGTTTCGGCGGCAACAATGCCTTCACGGAAGGCTGGGCCCTGTATGCGGAAACCCTGGGCAAGGAAATGGGCCTGTTCGACGATCCGGCCCAGTATTTCGGCCACTTGAACGACGAAATGCTGCGCGCCGTGCGCCTGGTGGTGGACACGGGCTTGCACACCAAGGGCTGGACGCGCGAGCAGACGATCAAGTACATGCGCGACACCCTCGGCTATGACGCCGTGGCGAAAAGCGAAACGGAACGCTACATGGCCTGGCCGGGCCAGGCGCTGGGCTACAAGATCGGTTCGCTGAAAATCGTCGAACTGCGCCAGCGCGCGCAGCAAGCGCTGGGCGACAAGTTCAGCCTGCCGAAGTTCCACGAAGTGGTACTCGGCGACGGCACCCTGCCCCTGAAGCTGCTGGAAGCCAAGGTCGACCGTTGGATCGCGCAGCAGAAATAAGACGCAGCGCCTGAAGGCAAAACGGCAGCGCCCCGGTGGCGCTGCCGTTTTTTTTCGCCGCCGGCGTTTCCAGCTACACCAGCAGCGCGGCGCTCATCGAGTGCACTTCCTCGGCCGATTCGGCCAGGATGCTTTGCAGGGTCTCGTTGTCGATAATGAAATCGATGACGGAATCGGACGGCGTGAGCATTTCCACGTACGTCAGCTGCAAGGGCGACGGCACGGGCGACAGTTGCTTGGCCAACAACAAGGTATCGAGCAGGGAGTCGGGCGGGATGGACAGCAAGCCATCGCGCAAGCCTTCGATGGCTTCGCTCACGGCCAGCGGGATCAGCAGCTTCTTCATGACTTCGCGGGAAATGATCTCTTCAGCGGACTCCATCCAGTGATCCGTATCATCGTCGAGCAAGCCGGGGAACTCGTCGGCACGCGACAGCAAATAGAAGCCTCCCACCTCATGCACGATACCGGCGAACAGCGCCGTGTCGGCATCGACGTGCGTCACGCGGCGGGCCAGCACGTGCGCCAGCGCCGCCACGTGGGCCGTGTGCTCCCACAGCTGGGTCGCCTTCTGGCGCAGGACGGGGTCGATGATCTTGCTGCCGAACTGGCGCACCACCATGGCCGCCACCAGCGCGTACAGATTGCGGTACCCCATGCGCATGACGGCGGCGCGCACGCTGGTCACGGGCGCCGCATCGCCGCGGCTGTACACGGCCGAGTTGGCCAGCGCGACCGTGCGCGCCGCCAGCAAGGGTTCGCCCAGAACCAGCTTGATCGCATGGTCGATATGGCAGTCAGGTTCAGCCAGGGCCAATTGCAATTGCAATGCGGAATTAACACTCGTGGGAAACGTTAATTCTCCCCGTACTGCCTGGGAAACAATTAAACCAAAAGCCTGTAGTTTATTCATCATACGATCAATCCGCCTCAGATATTTTTCCAGCCAAAAATTTCATATGTCAGAAATTAAATGCCAGGCCCGGCCTTTAGAATACAGATGGCGTGTCATTCGCCTGCATGGAAGAATCTGGCAATGCCAGCGCATGCAATTGCGATTCATCGCCGATGACAAACAACTTCGGCTGCTGTAATACCTGCAGCAGAAATGGCTGGCCTTCACGCAGACGCCGGCGATAATCAGCCAGCGTATATAAGTTGGGATTGATTTTACGCCTCAAGGTTCGCTCGGCCGGCGCCAATCCCGTCAACAGATCGCCATAATTGGCTTCTTCGCCCACCAGCAGCAAATCGATGGCGCTGCCAGGCATGTCCTGTCCCTTCGCCGTGGCACCCGACACGAATGCCAGGTGCAACTGGGCACGCAAGGGCGCCAGAGTCATGCTGAGGACGCCAACGATGCCGAAAGTTTTCTGCACCAATCCGCTCAATTCCGGATACACGAGGCTTTCCTTGTTGGGCCAAAAGCGCCGCACATTGCCGATCCGCTCCGACGTGATCAGGCCGGACTCATGCAAGCGGCGCAGTTCCCGTTGCGCCGACGCGCTACCAAGGCCGGTCAGACGCATGATCTCGTTCAAGTGAAAGCCTTCATTCACGCGGACAAACAGCAATCCCAGCAGTTTCTGCTGGGCGGGAGTAAACAGGGCTTGGGCAATCATGCGCCAAATCTTAGCATGAATAAACTGATAATTGGCGTGGCCCGCCATGCCCGGACATTTGCGCAACACGTGTGCCGGCCGCGACCAGTGGCGGCCGTGCTGACGGCACTCGGTATCGCCAGACACGCCACGGCACGCCCCGTAACGGCGCCGAGGAGGAGAATCAATGTGAGTGCTTACTGCAAAGCGAACAGGGAAACAGTAAAAATTTGGGGAAAAAGGAAGGTGATTGAATATGCCCGGCCATCAAAATATATGGATGCCGGACAGATTAATTATATATACCTTGATTCGTTTTAATTTTTTCCCGCAAGCCGATCATAATCAAATCGAGACCCGCATTAAAACGGTCGTCGATTTCCGCATTAAAGATGGCATCCATAGAGGCGAGCACGTGCGGATAATGGTCGGCCGCCATGGCGGCGAAAGCGGCACGCCGGTTCGATAATGCATGCATCGCGGCACTTCCCGGTCCCGTACCTTGCGCTTCCATGACAAAACCGAGCACATAATAGAGCAGCGTAAATGCGCTCCAGCTGGCCAGTTTCTCCGATGCCCCGGCTGCACGCATCGGGCCGATTAACGCTTCGGCGACGCGAAACACGTTTTCCGATATCACATAGGTACCGCCAAAGACGCGCACGCCATCGCGGCGGGCCGATAACGCCGCGCGCAGTTGCGCCGCCACCTGGCGCAACTGCGCTTCCCAGTCCGCATCCGCATCGACGTTCCTTGCCACGTCTTCGATCAGCACGTCGGCCATGCCATCAAGCAAAGCCTGCTTGTTCGCAAAATGCCAGTACAGCGAAGCGGCCTTGATGCCCATCGCGTCGGCCAGGCGGCGCATGGTCAAGCCTTCGATACCCACTTCGTCCAGCAGCTCGAGCGCCCTGGCCACCACGGCTTCGCGTTGAATTTTCATTTTCCTGTCATTTCCCTTGAAACTCTAACGTCGTTAGTTTACCATTTTGCGCAGACTAACAACGTTAGATTGAGAGCGACATGCACAATAGCGATATCGAAGTCATCATCGTCGGAGCCGGCCCCGTCGGCCTGACCCTGGCCTGCGAATTGCGTCTGGCCGGCATCCGCGTGGCCATCCTGGAACGGCGGCCGCAACGCAGCGCGCATTCGCGTGCGCTGACCATCCATGGCCGTACCCTGGAAATGCTGGGCTTGCGGGGCCTGGACCAGCGCTTTGTTGCGCTGGGCACGTCCTTGTCCAGCGGCCACTATGCGGGGCTCGATACCCGGCTCGACTTTTCCGGCTTCGACACGCCCCACCCCTACACCTTGTTCCTGCCGCAAAACACGACGGAACGCCTGCTGGAAGAGCAATTGCTGGAAGACGGCGTGGCAATTGTTCGCGGCGCGCTCGTGGAACAGACACAGCAGGATGACGATGGCGTCACGGTGGCCGGCACGCACGATGGCGCCCCATTCTGCCTGCGTGCCCGTTACCTGATCGGCACCGATGGCGCTCGCAGCCTCGTGCGCCAGCAGGCGGGCATCGCCTTCGACGGCGTGGCGGCCACGTGCAGCATGCTCATGGGAGATGTGCGGCTGCGTCATCCGCCCGCGTCACCGATGCTGTCCCTGACGAACGCGGCGGGTAGCCTGATGATCGTGCCGCTGGGGCAAGACCGCTACCGCGTCATCACCCTGAATGCGCGCCGTCCCCAGGCTGCGGCGGCGGAAGCGGCCACCGTGGAGGAGTTGTCGCAGGCCAGCACGGCCATCGCGGACTACGATTTCAGCCTGCATGACGCCAGCTGGCTGTCGCGCTTCAACGACGAAACACGGTTGGCCCGGCGCTATCGCCAGGGACGCGTCTTCCTGGCCGGCGATGCCGCCCACATCCACATGCCGGCAGGCGGCCAGGGCATGAACGTGGGGATGCAGGACGCGATGAACCTGGGCTGGAAGCTGGCCGGCGTGCTCAAGGGTTATGCACCGGACAGCCTGCTCGACAGCTACCATGCGGAGCGCCATCCCGTTGGCGTGTCGTTGCAGCACAATACCCTCGCGCAAACGGCCATGCTGACGCGTTTTGACGCGCGCACCCTGGCCCTGCGCGCCACCATCAGCGACATGCTGGCGCAACCGGACGTCAACCGCGCGCTGGCCAGCGAGTTGTCCGGCTTTGGCGTGCGCTATCCCATCTCGCTGGGCTCTGACGCGAGCACCGGCAGCGCAGACTGGATCGGCCGGCGCGTGCCCGACTGGCTGCTGCGCCTGGCCGACGGCACGGCCGTGGGCATCCATGAACTGCTGCACGCGGGAAAATGGCTGCAGTTGGTCGTTGGCAATGCCGCGCACGCAGCACAACCGTACCGTTTCGATGCGGCCTGGCTCACTTCGTTGACCATCAAACCCGGCTGCCAGCCACTGGCCGGCATCAAAAGCCTGCTGATCCGGCCCGACGGCTATGCGGACCACGCGGTCTGATTGACTTATCTCAAGACGAAAAAAAACGGCACCCGAAGGTGCCGTTCTTGTCAGCTAGCAGCGCAGATTACGCTTCGTCGCCGTGGTGTTGCTGGGTTTCGATATCCTGCAGCGCTTCGGCAGCTTCGCCAGCCATCGAGGCTTTCTCGGCCAGCAGCAGTGCTTGACGCTCTTCCACTTCCCACGCTTCTTTCTCTTTGCGTGCGCGGTGGAAGGCCAGGCCCGTACCGCCAGGAATCAGACGGCCGACGATGACGTTCTCTTTCAGGCCGCGCAGACCATCGCGCTTGCCCATGATCGCCGCTTCGGTCAGCACGCGGGTGGTTTCCTGGAACGATGCGGCCGAGATGAACGAATCGGTCGACAGCGATGCCTTGGTAATACCCAACAAGACGTTTTCGTAGGTCGCTGGAATCTTGTTCTCAACGGCCATGCGATCATTCTCGTCCAGCAGTTCCGAACGCTCTACCTGCTCGCCAACGATGTAGTTGGTGTCGCCGGCATTGACGATCTGCACACGGCGCAGCATCTGACGCACGATCACTTCGATGTGCTTGTCATTGATCTTCACGCCTTGCAGACGGTACACGTCTTGCACTTCGTCAACGATGTAACGTGCCAGCGCTTCGATACCCAGCAGGCGCAGGATGTCTTGCGGATCGGCCGGGCCGTCCACGATCATCTCGCCCTTGTTCACGACTTGGCCGTCATGCACCAGCACTTGTTTGTCCTTGGTGATCAAGAACTCATGCTTGTTGCCGTCCATGTCCGTGATTTCCAGACGCTGCTTGCCCTTGGTTTCTTTACCGAACGCAACCGTACCCGTGACTTCCGCCAGCATACCGGCATCTTTCGGCGAGCGCGCTTCGAACAGTTCCGCAACGCGTGGCAGACCACCGGTAATATCGCGCGTTTTTTGCGATTCAGTAGGAATACGTGCCAGCACTTCACCAACCGATACCTGTTGACCGTCCTTGACCATGATCAGCGCGCCGACCTGGAAGCCGATCGCCACCGAGTGTTCGGTGCCGGCGATCTTGACTTCTTCGTTCGCGTCGTTGATCAGCTTGACTTGCGGACGCAACGTTTTCGTCAACGAACCGCGACGTTTCGCATCGATCGCCACCAGAGTGGACAGACCGGTCACTTCGTCGACCTGACGGGCTACGGTGACGCCTTCTTCGACGTTCTCGAAACGCACTTGACCGGCGTATTCGGTAATGATCGGGCGGGTCAGCGGATCCCACGTTGCCAAGGCCGTACCGGCCTTGATGACCATGCCGTCCTTGACGATCAGGGTCGCACCGTACGGTACTTTATGACGCTCACGCTCACGGCCATGGTCATCGGTGATCAGCACTTCGCCGGAACGGGAAATGACGATTTGCGCGCCCTTGCCGTTCGTCACGTAACGCATGGTTGCCGTGAAGCGGATGGTACCGTTCGACTTGGCTTCCACCGACGATGCCACTGCTGCACGCGATGCCGCACCACCAATGTGGAACGTACGCATGGTCAGCTGGGTACCAGGCTCACCAATCGACTGCGCTGCCACCACACCGACGGCTTCGCCGGCGTTGACCAGCATGCCGCGGCCCAGGTCGCGGCCATAGCACTTGGCGCACAGGCCGAAGCGCGTGTCGCAAGTCAGTGGCGTGCGAACCTTGACTTCATCGATGGACAGACGTTCGATCTCTTCGACCATGTCTTCGTCCATCAAGGTGCCGGCTTCGTACAGCGTTTCCTGGGTTTCAGGATTGACGACGTCATGCACCACCACGCGGCCGAGGATACGGTCACGCAACGGTTCGATAACTTCACCACCTTCGACCAGTGCCTTCATGACGGCGCCGTTCATGGTGCCGCAATCGTCCTCGATCACCACCAAGTCTTGCGTCACGTCAACCAGACGACGCGTCAGGTAACCGGAGTTAGCCGTTTTCAGCGCCGTATCGGCCAGACCTTTACGCGCACCGTGGGTCGAAATGAAGTACTGCAAAACGTTCAGACCTTCGCGGAAGTTCGCGGTAATCGGCGTTTCGATAATCGAGCCATCCGGTTTGGCCATCAGACCACGCATACCGGCCAACTGACGAATCTGGGCTGCGGAACCGCGCGCGCCGGAGTCGGCCATCATGTAAATGGCGTTGAACGATTCTTGCGTCGACTTGGTGCCGTCGCGGCGGATCACGTCTTCGACTTTGAGCTGGTCCATCATGGCCTTGCCGACTTCATCCGAGGTCTTGCCCCAGATATCGACTACCTTGTTGTAACGCTCGCCGGCGGTCACGAGACCCGAGGCGTATTGCTGTTCGATCTGCTTGACTTCCGATTCGGCCGTCGCGATCAGGGTCACTTTTTGAGGCGGTACCAGCATGTCGTCGACGCAGATCGAGATACCGGCGCGTGTCGCCAGGCGGAAACCCGATTGCATCAGTTTGTCTGCGAACACCACGGTGGCGCGCAGGCCGCACTTGCGGAACGACGTGTTGATCAGCTTGGAAATTTCTTTCTTTTTCAGCGCGCGGTTCAGGACGGAGAACGGCAGGCCTTTAGGCAGAATTTCCGACAGGATCGCACGGCCGATCGTCGTTTCGTAGCGGGTAACCGTTTTCTCGAATTCGCCCGTTTCGGCGTTTTTCGGGTATTCGGTAATACGCACGGTAACGCGGGTCGTCAGTTCGACTTCCTTGTTGTCGTAGGCGCGGATCACTTCCGATACGTCAGGGAACATCATCCCTTCGTTCTTCGCATTGATCGCTTCGCGGGTCGCGTAGTACAGACCCAACACGATATCCTGGGAAGGAACGATCGATGGTTCGCCGTTCGATGGGAACAGGATGTTGTTCGATGCCAGCATCAAAGTGCGTGCTTCCATCTGCGCTTCGATCGACAGAGGAACGTGGACCGCCATTTGGTCACCGTCAAAGTCGGCGTTGAATGCGGCGCAGACGAGCGGATGCAACTGGATGGCCTTGCCTTCAATCAGGACTGGTTCGAACGCCTGGATACCCAGACGGTGCAAGGTAGGTGCGCGGTTCAACATGATCGGATGTTCACGGATCACGTCTTCCAGGATGTCCCACACGACCGGCTCTTGAATCTCGACCAGCTTTTTCGCCGCCTTGATCGTGGTAGCCAGACCCATCAGTTCCAGTTTATTGAAAATGAATGGTTTGAACAGTTCCAGCGCCATCAGTTTCGGCAAGCCGCACTGATGCAGTTTCAATTGCGGGCCCACGACGATGACCGAACGACCGGAGTAATCGACGCGTTTGCCCAGCAAGTTTTGACGGAAACGGCCGCCCTTGCCCTTGATCATCTCTGCCAGCGATTTCAGCGGACGCTTGTTGGCGCCGGTCATCGCTTTGCCGCGACGGCCGTTGTCCAGCAGCGAATCGACCGCTTCTTGCAGCATGCGCTTTTCGTTGCGCGTGATGATCTCTGGAGCACGCAGCTCCATCAGGCGTTTCAGACGGTTGTTACGGTTGATGACGCGGCGATACAGATCGTTCAGATCCGAGGTCGCGAAACGGCCGCCATCCAGCGGTACCAGCGGACGCAGTTCCGGCGGCAGCACTGGCAGCACTTCCATGATCATCCAGTCAGGCTTGATGCCCGAACGTTGGAACGCTTCCAGCACTTTCAGGCGCTTCGCGTATTTCTTGATCTTGGCTTCGGATTTCGATTCCTTCAGTTCCACGCGCAGGGTTTCGGCATCGCGGTGGATGTCGATCGAGCGCAGCAGTTCACGGATACCTTCGGCGCCCATGAAGGCGGTGAAGTCGTCGCCGTACTCTTCGTACTTGGCGGCGTAGTCGTCTTCCGACATGATCTGGCACTTCTTCAGCGGGGTCATGCCTGGATCGGTCACGACGTATGCTTCAAAGTACAGCACGCGTTCGATGTCCCGCAGGGTCATGTCCAGGACCATGCCCAGACGCGACGGCAGCGACTTCAGGAACCAGATGTGCGCGGTAGGCGAGGCCAGCTCGATGTGGCCCATGCGCTCGCGGCGCACCTTGGCCAGCGTGACTTCGACGCCGCACTTTTCGCAGATCACGCCGCGGTGTTTCAGGCGCTTGTACTTGCCGCACAGGCATTCGTAATCCTTGATCGGGCCAAAGATCTTGGCGCAGAACAGGCCGTCGCGCTCAGGCTTGAAGGTACGGTAGTTGATGGTTTCCGGCTTCTTGACTTCGCCGTAGGACCACGAACGGATTTTCTCAGGCGAAGCGAGACCGATCTTGATTGCATCGAAGGTCTCGTTGGTCTGTACTTGCTTGAATAGATCGAGCAGTGCTTTCATGTATCACTCCAGAGGTGATTAAATTTCTATATTCCTGAGACTACATTGCCCGGCGTGGTTTCCCAGCCGGGCTTTGTGTTTCCCAAACCAAATGACAGGTGGCTGTCTTTTAGTTGCGTTCGAGGTCGATATCGATACCCAGCGAACGGATTTCCTTGACCAGCACGTTGAACGATTCCGGCATGCCGGCGTCGATCACGTGGTCGCCCTTGACGAGGTTCTCGTACACTTTGGTACGGCCATTCACGTCATCGGACTTGACGGTCAACATCTCTTGCAAGACATACGACGCGCCATACGCTTCCAGTGCCCAGACTTCCATCTCACCGAAACGCTGACCACCGAACTGGGCTTTACCGCCCAGTGGCTGTTGCGTTACCAGCGAGTAAGGACCGGTCGAACGCGCATGCATCTTGTCATCAACCAAGTGATGCAGTTTCAGCATGTGCATGACGCCGACAGTGACCTTGCGCTCGAACGCTTCACCGGTGCGACCGTCATACATGGTCACCTGGTTTTTCGAAGCGGTCATGCCCAGGTTCTTGGCGATGTCGTCCGGATACGCCAGGTCCAGCATGCGGCGGATCTCTTCTTCATTGGCGCCGTCGAACACTGGCGTGGCGAATGGAACACCTTTTTTCAGGTTTTCCGCCAGCTTCATGATCTCTTCGTCGTCGAAGTCGTTCAACTCTTCGGCACGGCCGTTGTCGTTGTAGATCGTCGTCAGGTACTTGCGCACTTGCTCGACCTTGGTTTGCGCCTTCAGCATTTCGCCGATGCGGATACCCAGACCCTTGGCAGCCCAACCCAAGTGAGTCTCGAGAATCTGACCAACGTTCATCCGCGAAGGAACGCCCAGCGGGTTCAGCACAACGTCGGCTGGCGTGCCGTCGGCCATGTATGGCATATCTTCCACAGGAACAATACGGGAAACCACACCCTTGTTACCGTGGCGACCTGCCATCTTGTCGCCCGACTGCAGGCGGCGTTTCACGGCCAGGTACACCTTGACCATTTTTTGCACGCCTGGTTGCAGCTCATCGCCTTGCGTCAGTTTCTTGCGCTTCTCTTCGAAGGCCAGATCGAACTGGTGACGCTTCTCGTTGATCGATTCCTTGATCGCTTCCAGCGCTACTGCTGCATCGTCGTCCGCAGGGCGGATGTCGAACCAGTGGTATTTGTCCAGATCGGCCAGGTATTCCTTGGTGATCTTGGCGCCTTTGGCCAGCTTTTTAGGGCCGCCGTTGACAACTTTGCCGATCAGCATTTTTTCCAGACGCTGGAAGGCATCGCCTTCAACGATACGCATCTGGTCGTTCAAGTCCAGACGGAAACGTTTCAGTTCGTCATCGATAATTTGCTGGGCACGCTTGTCGCGCACGATGCCTTCACGGGTGAAGACTTGCACGTCGATCACGGTACCGATCATGCCCGAAGGCACGCGCAGCGAGGTATCTTTCACGTCCGACGCTTTTTCGCCGAAAATCGCGCGTAGCAGCTTCTCTTCCGGGGTCAGCTGGGTTTCGCCTTTAGGCGTTACCTTACCGACCAGGGTGTCGCCGGCTTGTACTTCCGCGCCGATGTAGACGATACCGGACTCATCCAGACGAGCCAGCTGGTTTTCAGCCAGGTTCGAGATGTCGCGCGTAATTTCTTCCGCGCCCAGTTTCGTGTCACGGGCAACAACCGACAACTCTTCGATGTGAATCGAGGTGTAGCGGTCGTCCTTGACGACGTTTTCCGAGATCAGGATCGAATCTTCGAAGTTCAGACCATTCCATGGCATGAAAGCCACGGTCATGTTCTGGCCCAGCGCCAATTCACCCAGGTCGGTCGATGCGCCGTCGGCGATCACGTCGCGCTTGGCAACACGGTCGCCCACTTGCACGATAGGACGCTGGTTGATGTTGGTGTTCTGGTTCGAACGGGTGTACTTGATCAGGTTGTAGATGTCGACGCCCACTTCACCAGCGGTTGCTTCGTCATCGTTAACGCGAATCACGACACGGCCCGCATCGATGTAATCGACGATACCGCCACGCAGCGCTTGCACGGTGGTGCCCGAGTCGACCGCAACGGTGCGTTCGATACCGGTACCGACCAGCGCTTTTTCCGGACGCAAGCAAGGCACAGCCTGGCGTTGCATGTTGGCGCCCATCAATGCACGGTTCGCATCATCGTGTTCGAGGAACGGGATCAGCGAGGCAGCGACGGAAACGATCTGGCCTGGCGCCACGTCCATGTACTGGATGCGCTCTGGAGAGACCAGAATGGTTTCGCCGGCTTCACGGGCCGAGACCAGTTCATCGGACAGCATGCCTTCGTCGTTGATGGTCGCATTCGCCTGAGCGATGATGTAGCGGCCTTCTTCGATGGCGGACAGGTAGTCGATCTGATCGGTAATCTTGGAACCTTCGACCTTGCGGTACGGGGTTTCCAGGAAGCCGTATTCATTCAGGCGGGCATACAGAGCCAGCGAGTTGATCAGACCAATGTTCGGACCTTCCGGTGTCTCGATCGGGCAGACGCGGCCGTAGTGGGTCGGATGCACGTCGCGCACTTCAAAGCCGGCGCGTTCGCGTGTCAGACCGCCGGGTCCCAGAGCCGATACGCGGCGCTTGTGGGTAATTTCCGACAGAGGATTGGTTTGGTCCATGAACTGCGACAGCTGGGACGAACCGAAGAACTCGCGAATCGCGGCCGAAATCGGCTTCGAGTTGATCAGGTCGTGCGGCATCAGGTTGTCCGCTTCGGCTTGGCCGAGGCGTTCCTTGACGGCGCGTTCAACACGCACCAGGCCGGCGCGGAATTGATTCTCGGCCAGTTCGCCCACGCAACGTACGCGACGGTTACCCAGGTGATCGATATCGTCGACTTCGCCGCGGCCATTGCGCAGTTCCACCAGGATCTTGATCACGGCCAGCACGTCTTCGTTCGACAGGGTCATGGCGCCCGTCAGTTCATCGCGGCCAATGCGGCGGTTGAACTTCATGCGGCCCACGGCCGACAGGTCGTAACGGTCCGAGTTGTAGAACAGGCCATTGAACAGCGCTTCAACGGAATCTTCCGTTGGCGGTTCGCCTGGACGCATCATGCGGTAGATCGCCACTTTTGCAGCCATCTGGTCGGCGGTGTCGTCGATACGCAGGGTTTGCGAGATGTAGGCGCCCTGATCCAGGTCGTTGGTGTACAAGGTCTGGATTTCGGAAATGTTGGCATCGCGCAAGCGACCCAGCAAGTCTTCCGTCAGCTCATCGTTCGCGGACGCGACGACTTCGCCGGTGTCGCCATCGACGATATTCTTCGCCAATACGCGGCCCAGCAGGTAGTCTTCCGGTACGGAAATGTGCTTGATGCCGGCAGCTTCGATATCACGCACGTGTTTCGCGTTGATACGCTTGTCTTTCAGCACCAGGGTCTTGCCCGACTTGTCGACGATGTCAAAGCGCGCCACTTCGCCGCGCAGACGTTCGGAGACGAATTCCATTTCCGCGCCTTCGGAGCGCAGGTTGAAATTGTCGAAGACGAAGAAGTTCGCCAGGATTTGCTCATGCGACATGCCGATGGCTTTGAGCAGGATCGTCACTGGCATCTTGCGGCGGCGGTCGACGCGGAAGAACAGGATGTCTTTCGGGTCGAACTCGAAGTCCAGCCACGAACCGCGGTAAGGAATGATACGCGCGGAGAACAGCAGTTTGCCCGACGAGTGGGTCTTGCCGCGGTCGTGCTCGAAGAACACGCCAGGCGAACGGTGCAACTGGGAAACGATAACCCGCTCCGTGCCATTGATGACGAACGAACCGGTGGTCGTCATGAGCGGCAATTCGCCCATGTAGACTTCCTGTTCTTTCATTTCCTTGACGACAGGCTTGGTTGGCGATTCCTTGTCCAGGATCACCAGGCGCACTTTCGCGCGCAGCGGCGACGCGAACGTCAGGCCACGTTGTTGACATTCTTTGACGTCAAAGGCAGGATCGCCCAGAACGTACGACAAGAATTCGAGACGCGCAAAACCATTGTGCGAAACGATAGGGAAAATCGAAGTGAAAGCCGACTGCAGGCCATCATTCTTGCGGCCGGACGGTGCTATGTCCTCTTGCAAGAAACTATGATAAGACTCGAGCTGGGTCGCCAGCAGGAACGGAACGTGGTGAACGTTGGCGCGCTTCGCGAATGATTTGCGAATGCGTTTCTTCTCAGTAAATGAGTAGTGCATGGACACTCCGTGAGTGACAGAAAGGATAGAAAATTCAGGTTTTGCAAGTGTTCGTTTGCACCGCTGCGTGTGACACAGACGAAACCTCAAGGCTCTGCTTTCCGGCTTGAATCGAACAAAACTGCTGCTACAAATACGATACAGACGACAAAGGAGCCAAAGTCGGATTTCCCCCCTTGCGAGGGGAAACCTCAGACTTTGACTCGGGCGCTAACTGACGCCGGTACAGATATTACTTCATCGAAGCGGTTGCGCCGGCTTCTACCAGTTTCTTAACTGCTGCTTCAGCATCAGCTTTCGACACTGCTTCTTTCACAGTTTTTGGTGCGCCATCGACCAGGTCTTTAGCTTCTTTCAAGCCCAGGCCGGTGATTTCGCGAACTGCTTTAATGACGCCAACTTTGTTTGCGCCGAAGGTGTCCAGAACAACGTTGAACTCGGTTTGCTCTTCAGCAGCAGCTGCTGGGCCTGCTGCAGGACCGGCCGAAGCCATCGCTGCTGCGGACACGCCGAATTTTTCTTCGAATGCTTTAACCAGGTCGTTCAGGTCCATTACGGACATGGCGCTAACTGCTTCCAGGATATCGTCTTTGCTAATTGCCATTTTGAAACTCCTAAATTTATTACGTTAGTTACATCAGATTGGTACTGAGAGAAAAAAGCGCGCGCAATTAAGCGGCTGCTGGGGCTTCTTCTGCTGCTGCTTCTGCAGGAGCTTCGGCGCCTTCGCCTTTTTTCGCTGCCAGGGCAGCCAGACCACGTGCAAAGCCCGAAACCGGAGCCAGCATAACGCCCAACAACTGCGAAATGAGGACTTCACGGCTAGGAATGCTCGCCAACGCGGTGACAGCAGCTGTATCCAGCGGCTTGCCTGCGTAGTTACCTGCTTTGATGACCAGTTTGTCGTTGGTTTTAGCGAAGTCAGCGATGACTTTAGCTGCTGCAACGGCATCGGCCGAGATCGAGTAGATCAACGGGCCGGTCATGGCATCTGCCAGGCTGGCGAATGCGGTACCTTCAACGGAGCGACGAGCCAGAGTGTTTTTCAACACACGCAGGTACACGCCTTGGGCACGCGCTTTAGCACGCAGTTGCGTCAAGTGACCAACCTGGATGCCACGATATTCGGCCACGACGATCGTTTGCGCATTTGCTACTTGTGCGGAAACTTCGGCGACGACGGCCTTTTTGTCATTCAGATTGAGACTCACGGTCAACCTCCTTAAATGATGTTCGGCAATCACAACCGAGTGGTTGAGCGCCTTGCATCGGTTCGAACACGGCGTCCGAAGTCAAGAAGTACTAAACTGAGCGGATGGATTCACGCAGCATGAGGACTACAAAACTTGTTCGGGTACACCATCTGCGTTGGGCACTTGCCGTTGCCGGCAAGCCTATTAACCTTCTGCATGTGCAATCGCAGTCGGCCCAACGGTCTTTGATTGTCTGCCTGCCTGGTGCGAACACCGGGCAGACAGCCCAAAGATGCGCCCGCAGCGCCCGAAGGCGCTACAGGACTTGATTCTGTTACTTAAGCTGCCAGGCTAGCCTGGTCAACACGGACGCCAGCGCCCATGGTCGACGACAGCGAAACTTTGCGCAGGTACACGCCTTTGCTCGATGCTGGTTTGGCTTTGTTCAGTGCGTCGATCAGTGCGACCAGATTCGACTTCAGATCTGCGTCAGCGAACGATTTACGGCCGATGGTAGCGTGGATGATACCGGATTTGTCGGTACGGTACTGAACTTGACCGGCTTTCGCGTTTTTCACGGCGGTAGCGACGTCAGGAGTAACAGTGCCAACTTTCGGGTTAGGCATCATGCCGCGTGGGCCCAGGATCTGACCCAGGGTACCAACGATACGCATGGTATCTGGCGAAGCGATAACGATATCGAAAGGCATGTCGCCGGCTTTGATCTGCTCAGCCAGGTCTTCCATACCAACGATGTCGGCACCAGCTGCTTTAGCAGCTTCAGCTTTTTCGCCCGACGCGAATACTGCCACGCGTACGGTTTTGCCGGTACCAGCTGGCAGCACGACGGAGCCGCGCACCACTTGGTCGGATTTCTTAGGATCAACACCCAGTTGTACCGATACGTCGATCGATTCATTGAACTTGGCCGTTGCGCACTCTTTGATCAGAGCGACAGCGTTGTCGAAAGCGTACACTTTGGTACGGTCGACTTTGGCTTTCAAAGCCTTGATACGTTTGGATAACTTAGCCATTATACAACACCTTCCACCGTGATACCAATCGAACGAGCGGAACCAGCGATGGTGCGTACAGCAGCATCCATGTCGGCAGCGGTCAGATCAGGGGTTTTCAATTTAGCGATTTCTTCAGCTTGTGCGCGGGTCAGCGTACCGACTTTGTCGGTATGTGGCTTCGGCGAACCTTTGGTGATCGCAGCAGCTTTTTTGATCAGGTAGGTTGCTGGAGGCGTCTTCATCACGAACGTGAAGGACTTGTCCGCAAATGCGGTGATCACGACTGGAATCGGCATGCCTGGCTCCAGACCTTGGGTCTGTGCATTGAAGGCCTTGCAGAATTCCATGATGTTCAGACCACGTTGACCCAGAGCTGGACCGATTGGTGGGGATGGGTTTGCTTTACCAGCTGGCACTTGCAGCTTGATAAAACCAATGATTTTCTTTGCCATGATGGCTCCTATCTTGGATTGAGTAGTAGCGCCCCGCCGATCCTACCCTGGCGGGGCTCCTCTGACCGGATTTCGCTGAGACTGCCGCGACGCTCCTGGTGGCGCTTGATAATACTTAGACTTTTTCGACCTGGCCGAATTCGAGCTCTACCGGAGTAGCGCGACCGAAAATGGTGACCGAGACGCGCACTTTGGATTTCTCGTAGTTGACTTCTTCGACATTGCCGTTGAAGTCGGTAAACGGACCATCCTTGATGCGGACTTGCTCGCCCACTTCGTACAAGGTTTTCGGACGGGGCTTTTCAACACCCTCCTGCATCTGCTTCATGATGCCGTCGATTTCGCGCGCGGAGATCGGCGTCGGCTTGTTCGACTTGCCACCAATGAAACCGGTAACCTTGCTGGTGTTCTTGACCAAGTGCCAGCTTTCGTCCGTCATTTCCATTTCAACCAGCACATAGCCAGGATAGAAACGACGTTCGGTGACGGACTTGACGCCATTCTTGACTTCGACCACTTCTTCGATCGGCACCAGGATCTGGCCGAACTGGTCTTGCATGCCCGCGCGCTCGATGCGCTCGGTCAATGCGCGCATGACGCTTTTTTCCATGCCGGAATAAGCATGCACGACATACCAGCGCTTGCTGCTCACTGGCACGCTCAGCGCTGCACCAGTGTCCGCTACCGGAGCGTCGCCCGGAACGGACTCGTTCGCCGCTTCATCATGCACATTTTCGCTCATTATTTTTTCCAACCCAGAATTACGTCATACAACAAAAACTCGAGCAATTTATCCGTGCCCCACAGGAAAATCGCCATGACCAGCACAAAGGCAAACACGATCGCAGTAATCTGCGTGGCTTCTTTGCGGGTAGGCCAAACGACTTTCTTGGTTTCGCGCACAGCTTCTTTGGCGAAATTGAGAAATTCACGGCCGGTCGTCGAGACATACAAGAGCGCAACAGCAATAACCAAACCAGCCACAAGCGCGCTTGCACGCACCAGAGCTGGTTGGCCTGCCAGGTAATAAAACCCGACTACTCCTGCAATCGCAGCCACTATTGCCAGCGCGACTTTTATCTTGTCACTCGACGTGCTAACGGTTTGCACGGATTGATTTGACATTTTTCTACTTTCGGTGCCCTGCACCTTGACGGTGGCAGGGACGGAGGGCATCGAACCCCCAACCTTCGGTTTTGGAGACCGACGCTCTGCCAATTGAGCTACGTCCCTACGTAAAACTTTCGAGGAGTGCTATTCTACCACCCAGGACGCCCCGGGTGGAAGCATAACATTTCCTTATGCGATGATTTTTGCAACCACGCCGGCGCCGACGGTACGGCCGCCTTCGCGGATAGCGAAGCGCAGACCCTCTTCCATCGCGATCGGGTTGATCAGCTTGACGGTGATCGACACGTTATCGCCTGGCATGACCATTTCTTTGTCTGCTGGCAACTCGATCGAACCGGTTACATCCGTCGTGCGGAAGTAGAACTGTGGACGATAGTTGTTGAAGAATGGCGTATGACGGCCGCCTTCGTCTTTCGACAGAACATAGATCTCGCCGGTGAAGTGAGCATGCGGCTTGATCGAGCCTGGTTTTGCCAGAACTTGACCACGTTGCACGTCTTCACGCTTGGTGCCGCGCAGCAGCAGACCAACGTTGTCGCCTGCTTGACCTTGATCCAGCAGCTTGCGGAACATTTCCACGCCGGTGCAAGTCGTTTTGACGGTATCGGTGATACCGACGATTTCGATCTCTTCGCCGACTTTAACGATGCCGCGCTCGATACGACCGGTCACAACGGTACCGCGACCCGAGATCGAGAACACGTCTTCTACTGGCATCAGGAAAGCACCGTCAACAGCGCGCTCTGGCGTTGGGATGTAAGCATCCAGCGCATCGGCCAGACGCAGCACTGCGTCAACACCCATTTCGCCTTCTTTGCCTTCCAGCGCCATACGTGCCGAACCTTTGATGATTGGCAGGTCGTCGCCTGGGAATTCGTACTTCGACAACAGCTCGCGCACTTCCATTTCAACCAGTTCCAGCAGCTCTGCGTCGTCGACCAGGTCGCACTTATTCAGGAACACGATGATGTATGGAACGCCAACTTGACGGGCCAGCAGGATGTGTTCGCGGGTCTGCGGCATTGGGCCGTCAGCTGCGGAGCACACCAGGATCGCGCCGTCCATCTGGGCAGCACCGGTAATCATGTTTTTGATGTAATCGGCGTGGCCTGGGCAGTCAACGTGCGCGTAGTGACGCGTTTCCGTTTCGTACTCGACGTGGGCGGTGTTAATCGTGATACCGCGCGCTTTTTCTTCTGGAGCTGCATCGATCTGGTCGTATGCTTTAGCTTCGCCGCCGAATTTCTTCGACAGAACCGTTGCGATTGCAGCGGTCAGCGTGGTTTTACCGTGGTCGACGTGGCCGATGGTGCCGACGTTGACGTGCGGCTTGGTCCGTTCGAATTTACCTTTTGCCATTTTGAACTCCTAATGATTTGATTAGATTGCTCAGGCACACGCCCGACGGTCTGGTTTGAATTGCTTCTGTGCTGCCTGCTGCGAATTCTGGTGCCCTTGACGTGGATCGAACACGTGGCCTCTCCCTTACCAAGGGAGTGCTCTACCACTGAGCTACAAGGGCTGTAATTTGTTGCATGCGATGCATCAAGCATCTGAACGGAAACTGGAGCGGGTGAAGGGAATCGAACCCTCGTCGTAAGCTTGGAAGGCTTCTGCTCTACCATTGAGCTACACCCGCGAGGTATCGTTCACTTTATCTTCACTTACTTTTGCTACTACCCAGTTTTCCTTGCAAAAACTTGGTGGAGGGGGCTGGATTCGAACCAGCGTACTCATAGAGAACAGATTTACAGTCTGTCGCCTTTAACCACTCGGCCACCCCTCCGCGGGAACCGCAGAGTATGAAGCATCTACTCACAACTGTCAACCTTATTTGCTGATGCCTGACTGCTGCATTTGCTTATAAAGAAGAAGTTGGCTGCTTCGGGGCGTGATTATAAGCTCCCGATTTGAGAATGTGCAAGGGTTGGCGCGAAAAAGTCTGCTTTTTTTGGATTTTTTTTATCCCCCCTGCTGGGAAGCCGCATTTTCCCGTCATTTCTCTCTTTTACCGGGCGTCAGGCGGATGCATCCAGGAGTTGCCGAGGGGCTTATATTTACGCAACAACTGCTGATGCAGGCCCGACAGCACGGGCAATTTGGGATTGCGCGGGTCCAGGCGGCGCACGCCGGCGATAAACGTCAGCGCCTGCTGTCCCATGCGCTCATCCCAGCCTTCGTGTTCCAGGCACTTCAGCACGGCCACGGCCGCATTGAACACCACTTGCGGATTATCGGGCAGGCGCGTGACGGCTTCGCCCATCAGATCGACGGCGCCACGGAAATCGCCCTCGCCCGCCCTGGCGGCGCCGGCCGCCACCATGTCGGCCACTTCCTGGCGGCTTTGCCGTGCCAGCGCCTTGGCCAGCTCTTCGCGCCCGGCATGCTCGAACACGGCCATGGCGCGCGTCATGGCGGCGCTGTCGGGCGCGTTGCGCATCACTTCGCGCATCACCTCGGCGGCGCCATCTTCGCGCCCATGCGCCAGGCAGTGGCGCGCCAGTTCGGTTTTCAGCATGTTCGAACCGCCCACGCTGTGGCGGTTGGCGGCCAGCGCCGCGTCCAGCGATTGCTGCAGGCGCTCCTCGTTGCCCGTATGCGCATGCAGCATGGCGCTGCACAGCGCACTGCACAGTTCTGCATTCTTTTGCCCGCCCATCGACTTGTCGAGGTCGCGGATCACGGCGCCCACCTGCAGCGGGTCGCCCTTGCGCACCAGGGTCTGCACCAGGCGCACGTGGTCTTCCGGATCGCGGAATTCCGAATACTTGGCCTTGCTGACCACCAACTTCAGGGATTTTTCCGCCATCTCGATATCGTCGGCCGCCAGGGCCGCCTCGCCCAGGCGGCGCAAGCGGCGCACGGCGTGCGGCGACAGGGCCACCGCTTCGCTCAGGGCGGCCTGCGCCAGTTCCGGCTTGCCTTGGGCCAGATGCGTGCGCGCCAGCCAGTCATATGCGTCGAGAAAACGCCTGTTGTTTTCCAGCAATCCCTCCAGGGTGCCTTGCGCCGCTTCGTACTCGCCCAGCAGGAACTGCGTCTTGGCCTGCCCCAGGCGCGCCCAGCCGATGGACTTGGCTGCGTACAGGCCCGCGTAGATCGGCTCGGCGTCGGCCGCTTCGCCCAGCAGCAGGTGCAATTCCGCGCGCAAGCGCAGAAAATCAGTGGCGTAACGGGGATACAGGCTGGCGCCCTCCGCGCAGGCGGCAATCGCCGCGCGCTCGTTGCCCACGTCGATCAACTCGTACACGGGCACGAAGGCGTTGCGCTTGTCCAGCGCGCGGCCGATGCGCTCGAGCATGTTGTCAGCGGTGAAAGGTTTCAGGATGTAATCGGTGGGCAACAGCTCGACGGCGCTGACCACCTTGGCGAAGCTGCCTTCGCCCGTGACCATGAAAAACATGGTCGATGCGTGCATCAATTTGTGGTGGCGCAAGTCTTCCAGCATCTGCTGGCCATCCTGCCCGCCATCGAGATCGTATTCGCACAGGATCAAATCATACGATTTGCTGCCCAGCATGCGAATCGCCTGGCCCGAGCTGGCCGCGTCATCGATCTTCGCCAGGCCGCACAGGTTGAGCATATTATGCAGGCTGGCGCGCATGCCCGGATGCGGCTCGATGATCAGTGCGCTAAGGCCCTTGAGTTCTTTCATGTCGTGATGTCCGAAAACTCCGCGGCGCGCCACACTGGTGCGTGGCGCCAGCCAGCATGAGGCTGCCGAGTATATGACGGCGCCGCGCGCAAGGGAATGGCGACGTGCCGAAAAATGCCGACGAAGTTGCTACTCAAGCGACGGCGCGCTCCGGATGCCACAGTTGCGGCTCATGGTCGATCAGTTCCAGCAGCGCCGTCACCACTTCCGGATCGAACTGGCTGCCGCTGCGCTGCTCGATGTATTCGCGCACCTGCGGATACGGCCACGGCTCCTTGTAGGGCCGCTCGTGCAGCAAGGCATCGAAGACGTCGACCACGGCAACGATGCGCGCGGCCACGGGAATGTTGCGCCCTTTCAAGCCATTCGGATAACCGGCGCCATCGAAGTGTTCGTGGTGGCCGCCGGCGATCTGCGCGCCATACGTGAGATAGCTGACGCCGTCGACCATGTTGGCGGCCCGCTCGAGGATGGTGCGTCCGACGCTGGCGTGCAGCTGCATCTGCGCCCGCTCCTCGTCCGTATGCTTGCCGGGTTTCAGCAGCACGGCGTCCGGCGTGGCCACCTTGCCCACGTCGTGCAGGATGCTGGCCAGGCCGATCATGTCGAGCAACTGCGGGGTCAGCTCGTCGGCATACACGCCGCGTTGCTGCATGCGCCGGGCGATGGCGTCGGACAACAACTGCACCCGCCGCACGTGGCCGCCCGTGTCGCTGTCGCGGAACTCGGCCAGGTCGGCCAGCGCCACCACGGTCGCTTCCTGCGCCTTGCGCAGCTGGCCGAACATGTACAGGTTGTCGAAGGCGGCGGCGATGCGCTGGCAAAACACTTCCAGCAAGTCGCGCTGGATCTGCGCCAGCGGCCACGGCGGCGTGACGGAGATGGCCAGCTCGCGGTTGCCTTCCGTATGGATGAACAGCACATTGGCCGGATGCTCGAACTGGCTGCGCTTTTCCGCGAATGCCTTGTCGATGGTGGACGTGAGGGCATGGTCGGCCGGCATCGCTTCGGACTCGGCCAGCACGGCATACGTGCCCGTGGCGGCCACCACTTCGGGCCGTCCGGCGCCGCCCTGCATCAGGCACAGCACGCCGTCGGCGCCCACGTCGAGGATGGCGCTGACCTGATTCAGCACGCCGGAAGCGAATTCGCGCAGGGAATGGATCTGGTACAGATTGGTGGCGCCGGCGAGGATCTTGCCCAGGCCGATGCGGCTGCGTTCAAGCATCATCAGGCTCTCGTAGGCGCGCAGGGCCGAGATAACGGTGGTAAACAACTTTTGCGTCGTCAGTTCCGTCTTGGCCTTGTAATCGTTGATGTCGTATTCGATGATGACGCGCTGCTCGGGCGCCTGGCCCGGCTGGCCCGTGCGCAGCACGACGCGCACGATGGAATTGTTCAGGTCGGCGCGGATGCGCTTGGCGAGGATCAGGCCGGCGTCATCCGTTTCCATCACCACGTCGAGCAGCACCAGCGCGATATCGGGCGTGTCGCGCAGGATGTCGTACGCCTCGCGGCCGCTGTAGGCGGAAAACAGTTCCAGTTCGCGGCCCTTGAAGCTGACATTGCGCAGCGCCAGCCGCGTGACCGCATGCACGTCGACGTCATCATCGACGATCAGGACACGCCACAGGCGCTGGTCGGGCGCGGCCAGCCCGGCAGGACTGGCCACCGGCTCATCTTCGTCGAGCAGCCAGTTATCATCTGCATCGGCCTTGAGGTCGGTCATGAATACTCCTAATGGATAAGTTCGATGTGGACGCTGCGTTGACGCATATCAAGCATAATCAGATTAGATGCTGCTTACAACAGGATTCTGCGTACCGCCTTCGCTGGCGGACGGCGACGACGCCGGCGCCGAGGCACCGCTGCGCGTGGCGCCGCCACAACTATCCTGGCCCGGCCCCACGGCCTGGTAGCGCACTTCATACTTGCCCGCGCTGAGCTGCTCCACCAGCAGCTTGTCGTACGCGAGAATGTACAGGTAGCGCACGTTCGAGCGCCGCTCCGTGTCAAACAGCTTGACGAACACGGGCGCGGCATTGCTGCTGTTGTCGATGCTCACGGCCAGCTCATCGCCCTTGTTACCGATCGGGAATCCATCGACATAGCCGGAATGGGCCGGCCATGGTTCGCCATTCGGCGCCACCAGCGATGGGGACTCGGCCTTGCCTGCCCCATCGCAGGCGGGCTGGATGCCTTTCAGGCTCAGCTGGGACACGGCCAGCACGCGGATCTCCGGCGTCTTCGCTTGCGGCGGCTCGGGCGCATACGGCTTGCCCACGGCCCAGCTGTCGACTGCCACCGCCTCGCCTTTCGATGGCGGCGCGGCACCGGCCGCCGGCGTGGCCGCTTCCGCATGGGGCTTGGCGCCGTCGCGGGCCAGGCCGCTCCAGGCCGACGCCAGCGCGGCAGGCACGGGCTGCGACGTGTCGAGCATCAGCAAGGCGCCCAGCCAGCCCAGCAACAGGCAAATAAACAAACTCAGCCACCAGCGCCAGTTGCGCCAGACGGGTTGCAGGCCGCGCCGCGGCTTGCCCTTCGGCGGCGGCACATCCTGCGCCCAGGCGTGTTCATGCGGCTGGGCATGGCCTTTCGCGCGGCCATCGCGGCTCTTGCCTTCTTCCTGGTGGGTGCTTTCCAGCCATTCGATTTCCCATTCCTCGGCGGCGATCCACTCGTCGTGTTCCTTGCGGCGTTGTGGATCGGACAAGGTGCCATAGGCGCTGTTGAGGATCGCCATGATGCGGGCGGCCTTTTCGTCGCCGGGATTCTTGTCCGGGTGGTATTTCTGGCTGAGGGCTTTGTACGCGGCACGTATGACTTCCTGCGGCGCCAGGCGCGCCACCTTCAGGTTGTCATAGTGTGTATGTATCTTTCCCATCGTTCTATCTTGAAATCGGTGCGCGGCGACGGGTTCTTGCAGGATGGAACCGTGCTGTGTCGGTCATCATATACGATATGACAAGATAATAACCACCGGCGGACAGGAAATTGCAGGGCGATACTGCCCTGCCTTGATATTGCAGGCGCTTACAAGCGGTGACTGCGGTCGCTGGACAACAGCGCTTCCGGCAACTCCACGCGGTGCCCCACTACCAGCACCTTGAACAATTCCCCCATCTCGGCGGGCGACACCAGCTTTTGCACGGCGCTCGCTTGCGGCAAATAGGTCTTGATCTGCTCCGGATCGGTGCGCAGCAGCAAGTCGCCGAGACCCGCGCCCAGCAGGAAGGACGCCTGGTTCATGTAGGCAAGTACATCGAGGCCCGCCTCCTGCGCCGCCACCGCCATCGCCGTAAAATCCACGTGGGCCGTGATGTCCTGCAAGCCGGGCAGATAAAACGGTTCCGCGTGGGCGTGATGGCGGTAATGGCACATCAGGGTGCCCGTGGCGCGCAAGTCCAGGTAATACTCATGCGCAGGGAAACCATAGTCGAACAGCACGGCCGCGCCGCCCTTGCCATTGGTCAGCATGCGCGCCAGCGAGCGCATGAAACCGCAGGCGACGCCGTGAATTTCCGTGACATAGCCGACCGGCAAGGCGTCCTCCTCGGGCACCTGGGCGGCGATCTGCGCAGCCACGTCGGCGCCGGCCGGGCGTTCGACAAACACGAACTGGCCGTCGGCGATGCTGACGTCGAGTTCGCACCAGCCGGCGGGCGTCTTGCTGATCAGGTTGACGGGCATGGCGTCCAGCACTTCATTGCCGAACACGGCACCCTCGAAACTGTCGGGAAAGCCGTCGAGCCACACCACTTGCGGGAAGGCTGCCAGCGCCAGCTCCTGGCGCGCGCGCAATTCGCCGGACAATTCGACGATCGCATACTGTTCGACATGGATGCCGGCATTCGCCGCTTCCGTCAGGATATCGCAGGCCAGCTTGCCCGTGCCGGCGCCGAATTCGAGGATGCGCGGGGCCGTTTGCGCCATAATAGCGGCTGCCACATGGGCCAGCGTGGCGCCGAACAGGGGCGAAATCTCCGGCGCGGTTGTAAAATCGCCATCTTTGCCCAGCTTGGCGGCGCCGCCGCTGTAATAGCCGAGGTCAGGCGCGTACAGCGCCAGCTCCATGAAGCGGACAAAGGGAATGGCGCCGTCATTGCGCGCGATTTCGGCGGCAATCTGGTGCTGCAAGGCATGGGACGCGGCCAGCGCGTCGCTATCGGGTGCGGGAAGAGACATTCCCGCATTGTAGCGAATCGGCGGCGCATGCCGCCAGTGTGGCGTCCACCGAATATCTCAACCATAGCAAAGACATGACAGAAGCAACGACAACGCCATTCGACAGCACACCCCGCGTCGCCCTCGTCACGGGCGCGGCGCGCCGCATCGGCCGCGCCATCGCGCTGGGCCTGGCGCGCGACGGCTGGGATATCGCCGTGCATTACCGCGACTCGCGCGACGAGGCGCTCAGCCTGGTCGCGGAAATCACCGCGCTGGGCCGCCGCGCGCAAGCGTTCCCCTGCGACCTGGCGCAGGAAGCGGCCGTACGCCAGCTGTTGCCGCAGGCACAGGCGGCGCTGGGGCCGGTTACTTGCGTGGTCAACAACGCATCGTTGTTTGCATACGACAATGCGGGCGATTTTTCCGTCGCCGCGCTCGACGCCCACATGCACGCCAACCTGGCCGCCCCCATCCTGCTGGCGCAAGCCCTGTACCAGGCCACCCCGGCAGGCGGGCAAGCCGTGGTCATCAACTTGCTGGACCAAAAACTGTACAATCTCAATCCTGATTTTTTGTCGTACACCCTGTCCAAGGCGGCGCTGCTGTCGGCGACCACCATGCTGGCCCAGGCGCTTGCGCCGAAAGTGCGCGTGGTGGGCATTGCCCCCGGCATCACCATGGTCTCCGGCGAGCAGACGGAAGCGAACTTTGCCAAGGCGCATGAAAACACGCCGCTGGGACGTTCCAGCACGCCCGAGGATGTGGCCGACAGCGTCTGCTACGTGGCCGGCGCGCGCGCGCTGACGGGCACGACCCTGCTGGTCGATGGCGGCCAGCATTTGATCGGCTTGCCGCGCGACGTCATGTTTTTGACCAAATAATCAGCAGCCCTACCAAACAACCAGCACTCCAGCATTCCCTAAAAGGTAAAACTATGTCGTCCGCCCTGTCCCACCCTCGCCTGGCCGATTGCCGCCGCCTGTTCCTGCGCAATTACGAAGTCCTCATCAACATCGGCGTCTACGACTTCGAGAAAAAGGGCGAGCAGCGCGTCCTCATCAACGTCGACCTGTACATTCCCCTGGCCCTGTCGACGCCCAAGGATGACCAGCTGGAAGAAGTGGTCGACTACGACTTCATGCGCGAAACCATCGCCAAACGCATGGCGCAAGGCCACGTGCAGCTGCAGGAAAGCCTGGTCGACGACGTGCTGGCCGCCATGCTGGCCCACCCGCGCGTGCGCGCCGCGCGCGTATCGAGCATGAAACCGGACGTGTATCCCGACTGCGAAGGCGTGGGCGTGGAAGTATTCAAGATCAAGGATGAAGCATGAACAACATGAATGACACCGCCGTACTGGAAACGATGACGGCCGCCGTGGAAGTGCCGGCCAATGTCGAAGCGCAGAAACTGGCACGCAAGAAGGCGGAAAAGATCGCCCTGGAAAACAACAAGCTGCACAAGCGCTTGTGCCGCCTGGTGGGACAAGCCATCGGCGACTTCAACATGATCGAAGACGGCGACAAGGTGATGGTCTGCCTGTCCGGCGGCAAGGATAGCTATGCGCTGCTGGACATCTTGATGACCTTGCGCGAACGCGCGCCGATTCACTTCGATATCGTCGCCGTCAACCTGGACCAGAAACAGCCGAACTTCCCGCCGGAAATCCTGCCCGCCTACCTGACGGAACTGGGCGTCGCCTTCCACATCGAAAACCAGGACACCTACAGCATCGTCAAGCGCCTGATCCCGGAAGGCAAGACGACCTGCTCGCTGTGCTCGCGCCTGCGCCGCGGCATCCTGTACCGCGTGGCCGACGAGCTGGGCGCCAACAAGATCGCCCTGGGTCATCACCGAGATGATATTTTGGAAACATTCTTCCTGAATATGTTCTTCGGCGGCAAATTGAAAGGCATGCCGGCCAAGCTGCAGTCGGACGACGGCAAGCACATCGTCATCCGCCCGATGGCTTACGTGAAGGAAGAAGACACGCAGCGCTATGCGGAAGTCAAGGGCTTCCCCATCATTCCATGCGACCTGTGCGGTTCGCAGGAAAACTTGCAGCGCAAGCAGATCAAGGGCCTGATGCGCGAATGGGACAAGAAATTCCCCGGCCGCGTGGAAAGCATCTTCTCGGCCCTGTCGAACGTGGCGCCATCCCACCTGATGGACCCGAAACTGTTCGGCTTCAAGGATTTGAAGGCGGACGGCGTGGCCAACCCCATGGGCGACATCGCCTTCGATGAAGAGCCATGCTCGACGCCGACCACGTTCGGCACCATCGCGCTGCAACCTCTGTAAAAACCTCCTGTTGTTCCGCCGCCACCGTCCAGGTGGCGCGCGGTATCTTCCCTCCGCCTCTTTCCCCCCGCGTCCATTTGAGGTACCGTAGTCAGCTCTGCCGGTACGCGGTGCGTCACGCGCGCATCCCTGCACGGCGGTCAGCACGCATTCTTCCGACAACCTCACTGGAATGAACCATGACGCCATCCGCGCTCAAGCGCCCCCTGCTGTTTTCCCTGCTCGCTCTCGGCCTCTCCTCTGCCTTCGCCGCGCCTGCCGCTGCGCCCGTCGACCGCCAGGCTGACCGCTGGGACCTGACGGCGCTGTATCAAGACGACGCCGCGTTCGATGCCGACGCGAAAAAGCTGTCGGCGCAGCTGCAGCAACTGGGCGCCTGCAAGGGGCAGTTGAAAGCGTCGCCGGCCCGCCTGAAAAGCTGCCTGGACCTGTACGCCGAGGCGCGCAAGCGCGTCAACACGCTCACCACCTATGCGGCGCAGTATTACGACCAGGATACGGGCGACAGCAAGGGCAACCAGCTGAACCAGCGCGCCGCCCTGCTGGGCAACGACTTCTCCCAGGCCACAACCTTCCTGCAACCGGAAATCCTCGCCCTGGGCGGCAAGCGCATCGATGCCATGCTGGCGAAAGACAAGGGTTTGCAACTATATCGTTGTCAATTGAGCAACATGCTGCGCAGCGCGCCGCACACGCTCGACGCGGCTGGCGAACAGCTGGTGGCACAGTTCGGCCTCGCAACAAGCTCGGCCGCCAGCGTCTACCGCACCCTGGCCAATGCGGAAATCCCGTGGCCCACCGTGAAACTGTCGGACGGCAAGGAAGTACGTCTCGACCAGGCGGCGTACACGAAATACCGGGGTGACGACCAGCGCGCCGACCGCAAGCTGGTGTTCGACGCCTTCTTCGGCAAGTGGAAGGAATATGAACGCACGTTCGGCGAAACCCTGTACGGCCAGCTGAAGACGGACGCCGCGTATGCGAAAGTGCGCCGCTATGCCGACTCGCAAAGTGCGGCGCTCGACGCCGACCATCTGCCGCCCGCCGTCTACCAGACCCTGATCGCGCAAACCAACGCCAACCTGCCCACCTTGCACCGCTACTTCAAGCTGCGCGCGCGCATGCTGGGCGTCAAGGACCTCGCGTATTACGACATCTATGCGCCGCTACTGAAGAGCGACCGCAGCTTCCCGCTGGCCGACGGCAAGCAGATGATGCTCGATTCCGTCGCGCCGCTGGGCCCGGACTACGTCAAGGCCCTCACCGCCGCCGTGGACGCGCGCTGGATGGACGTGTACCCGCGCCCGCGCAAGGTGGCGGGCGCCTACATGAATGGCGACGCGTACGACGTGCATCCGTTCGTGCTGCTCAACTACACGGACAACTACGAAGCCGTCAGCACCCTGACGCACGAATGGGGCCACGCCATGCACTCGGTGCTGGCCAACAAGGCGCAGCCATCGATCTATGCGCCGTACAGCATCTTTGTCGCGGAAATCGCCTCGACGACGAACGAGGCGCTGCTGCTCGACGCGCGCCTGAAGCAGGCCAAGGACGATGACGAGCGCCTGCTGTACCTGGGCGCGGCGCTGGAAAACCTGCGCGGCACCTACTTCCGCCAGGCCATGTTCGCCGAATTCGAAGCGGCCATCCACGGCAAGGTGGATAAAGGAGAAGCGCTGACGGGCGAAGAGATCACGGCCATCTATGCCGGCATCCTCAAGCGCTACCATGGCGAGGCGCAAGGCGTCATGACCATCGATCCCGCCTACGCGCTGGAATGGGCCTACGTGCCGCATTTTTATCACGGCTTCTATGTGTTCCAGTACGCCACCTCAATCGCCGCGGCGCAGGATTTCGCGCAGCGCATCCTCGACAAGGAGCCGGGCGCCCTGGCCGCCTACCTGAAGATGCTCAGCTCCGGGGGTTCCGCGTATCCGTATGAGCTGGTGAAAGCGGCCGGCGTCGACCTGGCCTCGCCAAAACCTTACCAGGCGCTGGCGGCGCGCATGAACGGCATCATGGACCAGATCGAGACGATTGAAGCGAAGCGGGGGAAATAATGCTGGGGTCAGACCCCCTCGATTGTTAGCACAAGCCTTCGCGTTAACGGTGTTGAGGGTCTGACCCCGGTTCTCCCGCTTGCTCCGAGGCAAACGCCGCCGCATCGCTCTCGAACATGTCTTCCAGTTCCTCGCGCGCCTGGCGCGTGAGGGACATGACTTTTTGCTGGTCCTGGAAGTGCGGCGCCACTTCCAGCAGGGTTTTCAGGTTATGCCGGCCAAAGATGCCGGCCGCGCGCTGCGCCCGCTCCGGGCTGAAGCCCACCTGCTGCAAGGTCTGCTCGCCCAGCAGCAGCGCCGCGGCGAACGTTTCGCGTTCGATCAGCGTCACGCCCCGCTTCATCAATTCATAGTAATGCGTGACGTTGCGCGCACGCGCCAGAATCGTCAGTTGCGGCAGGCGCAGGCGCACGGCGTCGACCAGGGCCAGGCTGTCGTCCACATTGTCGATGGCGATCACCAGCGCCCTGGCCTTCTCGATGCCGGCCGCCACCAGCAGGTCCACGCGCGTGGCGTCGCCATAAAACACCTTGAAGCCGAACTTGCGCAGCAGGTCGATCTGGTCCGGGTCGTGATCGAGTACCGTCACGCCGATCTTGTTGGCTGCCAACAGGCGGCCGATGATCTGGCCAAAGCGGCCGAAACCGGCGATGACGATGGGATTGTCCTGCGCCTCGATATGGTCGTCGGGGCGGCGCTTCTTCTCGCCTTGCAGGCGCGGCGCGACAAATTTGTCGTGCAACAGCAGCAGCAAGGGCGTGGCCACCATCGACAGGGTCACCACCACGACCAGCAACGCGGCCGTTTCCGGCGCAAACACGTGCGCGGCCTCGGCGGCGGCAAACACGACGAAGGCGAATTCGCCGCCTTGCGACAGCAGCAGCGCAAAGAACAGCTGCTGGCCGCGGGGAATGTCGACAAACTTCGACAGCACGTACAGCAAGGCGATCTTCACCGCCAGCAGGCCCGCCACCAGGGCCAGGATCAGCAAGGGCTGGGCGCGCAGCACGCCGAAATCGACGGACATGCCCACGGCGATGAAAAACAGGCCCAGCAGCAGTCCCTTGAACGGTTCCAGGTCGGAAATGAGTTCATGGCGGTATTCGGAATCGGCCAGCAGCACGCCCGCCATGAAGGTGCCCAGCGCCATCGACAGGCCCACCGATTCCATCAGCACGCAGATGGCGATCACCAGCAGCAGGGCAAAGGCCGTGAAGATTTCGCGCAAGTCCGTCCTGGCGATGAAGCGCAGGATGGGATTCACCAGGAAGCGACCGCCGATCACCAAGGCCGCCAGCACGGCGGCCAGCTTGGCCACGCGCAGCCAGCCCGGCTCGCCACTGTGCGTGACCAGCCCGCCCAGCAGCGGCACCAGCGCGATCATGGGAATGGCGGCGATATCCTGGAACAGCAAAATGGAAAAGCCGGCGGAACCGGCCGGCGTGCTCATCAGCTTGCGTTCGCCCAGGGTGGCCAGCACGATGGCCGTCGACGACAGCGACAGCCCCAGCGCGCCGACCAGCGCCGTGCGCCAGTCCACGCCAAAGGCCATGGCCACGGCGCACAAGCCCGCGCTGACGACGCCCACCTGCGCCCCGCCCCAGCCAAAGATGGGACGGCGCAGCAGCCACAAGCGCTTCGGCTCCAGCTCCAGGCCAATTAAAAACAGCAGCAGCACCACGCCGAATTCGGAAAAGCTGAGGATCACCTCGACATTCTTGATCAGGCCCAGGCCCCAGGGACCGATGACGACGCCGGCCACCAGGTAACCCAGCACGGCGCCCATGCCCAGGCGCTTGGCCAGCGGCACCATGATGATGGCGGCGACCAGGTAAAACAGTATGTTGATGAGAAAGCTGTGGTGTTCCATGCGAATTCCGGAAAAACGTGACTGGAATCGCAATCATGCCTGAAGTGGCGCGCCAGCGGGGTATCAGGGTTGCGGCGCATCGATACGTGCGCGTAGTTCGTCGACATTCACGCGCTGGAGGTAGCTTTCGATATTCTTCCACACGGCGTGGTAGCCGTAACCGCCATTTTTCAGCTCGTCGATCGCCTTTTCGCGCGGCCAGCCCTGGTACAGCATGCGGTACATGGCGGCCATCATGCCCGTGCGGTCGGCGCCGTGCAGGCAATGCAGCAGCACGGGACCCTGCTGTCCGGCGGCGCGGATGGCACGCATGGTGTCGATCACATGGCGGTCGCGGATGGCCCAGGTATTGATGGGAATGCGGACGGCGCGGATGCCGCTGCCTTCCAGCACCTGCGTATCGGAGTGGAAGGAGCGCAGGCTGATCACCGTCTTCACGCCCAGCGCCTGCAGCTGGGCCACGTCGGCGCTATCCAGCCTGGCGCTGCGGTACAGGAGGGGCGTGACTTGGTGCAGGTTCGACACCTGCGGCAGCGGCGTGGCCCAGTCCGGATGGCGTGGCGGCGATGGTTGCGCCCCGGCCGGCGCGGCGGCCAGCCCCAGGGCAAGGGTCAACAGTACGACATGCAGCATCATGGTTTCCTGGTTATTGAAGAACGGCGCCGGCGCGCAGCACCTGCGCCAGCACGTCCTGGGCGGCGCGCGGGCGGCCCAGGGCCAGCGCCTTTGCGCGCATCGATTGCAACTGCTCGGGATGCTCGAGCAACAGGCGCACCCGGTATTCCAGGGTGACGGCATCGAATGCCTTCAGGGCCACGCCCTGCTCCAGCAGATAGTCGGCATTGCGCTCTTCCTGCCCCGGAATCGGCGAGTTGACGATCATGGGCAAGCCCAGCGCCAGGCATTCCGAGGTGGTCAGCCCGCCCGGCTTGGTGATCACCAGGTCGGCGCACGCCATCAGGCGCTCGACTTCGCTGGTAAAGCCTTGCGCCAGCAGGCGGCCCGGATACTGGCCGGCCAATGCCTGCAACGCCGCCAGCGCGGCGGTGTTTTTCCCCGCCAGCACGATCAGCTGGAAGTCGCCCGGCAGCGCCAGCAGGCGCGCGGCGACCGTTTCAAGGCTGCCCAGTCCCGCCCCGCCGCCCATCAGCAGGATCGTCGTGCGCCGCGGGTCGAGGCCAAACGCCTGCGCGCACGACACGCGGTCGGGCGCCTGCGCGAACGCGGGCATGATGGGAATGCCCGTCACGTGGATGCGCCCGGCGGGGATGCCTTCGTGGCGCATGCGGAACGCCACTTCGTCAGTGGCGGCGAAATAGCCCTGCATCTGCTCGTGCACCCACATGCGGTGCAAGTCGAAATCCGTGACCTGCACCCACACGGGGCAAGCCAGCTGCTGCTGGCGCAATGCGCGCGACAGCAATTCGGCCGGCAGGAAATGCGTGCAAATGATGGCGTCGGGCTGGAAAGCGGCGATCCGCGCCATCAGCGCGCGCGTGTTGAGGCGCTCGACGGCGCGGCGCAGGCGCTGCATCGAGCCGTCGCGCGGCGCATCGTGGGTGGCGTGATACAGATAGCCCCACAGCGCGGGCGCCTTGTTGACCAGCTTGATATACAAATCCGTGTACAGCTTGCGGAAGGCGGGCGTGACGAAATCCATCACGTCGAGATGCAGAGCCAGCGCCGCTGGGCCGCCGTCATCGCGCGCCGCATACGCCTCGATGGCTTGCGCCGCGCGCATGTGGCCGGCGCCGGCCGAGACGCTCAGGAGAAGAATTTTTTGTGTCATGAAAAACCGATGCGTGAACAGGTTGCGCGCGGACGCGGAAGATGCATTAGCAGGATAACATCGCTGCAAGCTGGCCGGTTTGATCTGGCCACGCGCGCTAGCCAATGACGGGGACGGGCAAGGCCGACACTTTCCAGCTGCCTTTGAGCTTGCGTTCGATCAAGGCCGGCAAAGTGCTGGCGTCGGGCGCGCCTTTTTTGGTGAACTTCACCGGCACCAGCAGATGGATGGTGACCTTGTCGTCGTCGGCAATGTCCTCCTCCGGCTCCGGATTCCAGCGCTTGTCGATGGCCAGCAGCGCGTCGACGCCGTCCGGCCAGGCCAGGTCCGCCAGGTGCGGATCGTCGCGCCGCAGCAGCTCGCCCGCCGCCAGACTGGCCCGGTCGAGCGTGCGCGGTCCCAGGCGTGCCAGCAGCGCCACCGGAAAGCGCCAGGGGCTGTGCTGCGCGAAACCGTGGACCGTCAGCGGCCAGCGGCCAGGCAGGCAGATGGCCAGTTCGGTCATCGGGGATTGCTGGAACAGGCCGGCCGTAAACAACAGCTTGAAATCGCTCTTGCCGCCGATGCAGCTGATCCCCAGCGAAAAGCGCACGTCGCCGCTTTCCGGGCTGAACACGGCCGGCAATACCCAGCCGGCGCTGTTGTGCATGAAGGTGCGGATCGATTCCTGCGGCGAGGCGGCCGCTTGCTGCGGCACGTCGAGTATGCTGACGCCGCCAGCGGCAGCGAGCAATTGGGCGATCGCGGGAAAGCCCCAGCCGCTGGCGATATCGACCGGCGCCTGGTTCCAGCGCGTATGCAGGCGGTTCGGATTGGCGCCCCGCTGCAGCAGCAATGCCACCACGCCCTCGTGGCCGCCCACGCAGGCGCTGTCCAGCGGCGACAGTATATTGTCCGGCAAGCCATCGACGGCAGCGCCCTGCTCGAGCAGCCAGCGGCAGGTATCCAGATGGCCATGGCTTGCCGCCGCGTCCAGCGGCGTATGGTTGCGGTAGCCGGGCAAGGGCAGGTCGATGTCCAGGCCCAGCGACACGAGCAGGACGCAGACGTCGCGGCTGCCGCCGGCCGCGGCCAGATGCAGCAGCGATTCGCCGTCATCCATGTTGTAGCGGCGCAAGGTCAACAGCAGCGGCGTGGCTTCGAGCAGGCTGCGCACCTGTTCCACCTGATTTTCGCCGACGGCGTCGCAGAGGTGAAAAAACGTCTCCCGGTGCTGGTTATACAGTGTCTTGTTGCCCATTCATGGTCTCTGCTCGTGGTGGCGGCGCCATCATCGAGCGGAGAATAGCATTTTCTTTCGATTAATCTGCGCGATTTGATAACTTCGGTGTGCGCGTCGGCGGCAATGCCAAGCCGGCCGGCGCCACATCCGTGCGCAGCACCGGATACAGGTTCAGGCGTTCATCCCAGGAAGCGTGGCGGCGGGCGAAGAATTCCAGGCGCGCGGCCGGGCTCTTGGCAAATGCGGGATCGCTGGCCAGCTTCTGCTGGAACTGCGCCGCCAGCGCCGGGTCGGCCGCCAGCTGCGCGCGCGCCACGTCTTCGGCCACGTATTCTTCCATGTACTCCTTGCGCTCGAAGGCCGTATTGAAACTGCCCCAGGCCAGCAGGGAATCGGGCGCGCGCGGTTCGAGCAGGGCCACGACCAGGCGCGCCTTGGCCTGGTTGACGGGCACGTACAGTGCGCCCGCACCGACCACGCGCGCCTCTTTCTGCCACTCGCCCTGCACGGCCGCCGTCTGGCGTCCCTCGAACGACTGCGCACCGAATTTCACCATCGTGGCGCGAAAGGTCTCGACCGGCAGCTTGCCCGGCGCGCCAGCCAGCACCTGGTACGACACGCCATGCTGGCGCAGCTTGGCCGCCACCATCTGCGCCTGCGCGGCGGGCACCAGATAGCCGGCATGCGGCGCGGCATGCTGCAAGTCAGGCACGATTTCGTCGCGCAGCGGCACGTTCCAGATCTGCGGCGTGGTTTCATCGTAGCGCGTCATCAGCGCGCCCGACACTTCGGACGGCGTACGCGTGTAGGCGTAGCCGCGAAACGCGATCATGCGGCTCTTCTCCGTCGTCTTGTAGGTGAGCGGCAGGGTGGTGCCGGCCAGCTGCGCGGCGCGCGCGTCCGCCTCGAGCGCCGTTTGCCGCCACTGCGCGCCATGCTGCGCCACTTGCGACAGCAGCGAGACGATGGTGTTGCGGGTGATGCGCACGCGGGTCGGATAATCCTTCCACGAATGGGTTTCCACCAGCATGCCGAAGCGGTTACGCAGCTGGAAATAGCCATGCGAGAAGCGGGGATTCGGCGCCGAATCGACAAAACCCGATTGCGGATTGTCGTTCTCGGCAAACGAAATATAGAACGGTTTCGGGTCCGAACCCTGGCTGGCCAGGTCGGCCAGCACGCCGTCGCGCAGCGCCGTTCCCGCCACGCGCAGGGCCGCATCGCCCGCATGCACGGGTTCGACCTGGATCGAGATATCGGGTTCGAACTGGGCGCCGTCGGTGACGTGCAGGTCGACATACGCCAGCGGGTCCCAGGCGTTCACCAGCGCCAGCATGTGCTGCATCTCGGGCGTATCGGCCTTCATGTATTCGCGGTTCAGATTGTAGTTTTGCGCCGTGCTGCGCCAGCCCATTTCCACGGGACCGCGCTGGTTCGGACGGTTCCACTGGCCGAAGCGCTCATGGCCATCGACATTGAAGACGGGGACGAACAGCAGCACCTGCTTGTCCAGCGCGCCGGGCGCCGCCTTGCCCTCCAGGACTTCGCGCAAGGCCAGGAAGCCCGCATCCTTGCCATCGATTTCGCCCGCATGGATGCCGCCCTGCACCAGCAGCACGGGTAGCTTGCGGCGCGCCGCTTCGGCCGGCGTCAGGGCGCCCGTACTCGTCACGGCCAGCGCCAGCATGGGGCGGTTTTCCGGCGTGCGGCCGAACTCCACGCAGCGCACCTGCTTCGGATAGCGCGCCTGGAACTGGCGGCACAGGGTTTCCACTTCCGCGTAGCGGCCCGTATGCAAAAAGCCCGAGCGCTCGGCCACCGTCGTCAGGACGGGAGCGGCGTGTGCGCTGGCGGCAAACACGGTCAACAGGGCGGTGGACAGCAGGGCGTGGCGTAGCATGGGTCAAACTCCATCGAGAGAGGACAAGCGGGCAATTATAGAGTGGCGGTCGGATAAAAACGCGCCGGAAAATAAAAAAGCCGGAACAGCGTCAGCTGCTCCGGCCTTGCTCTGGCAAGCGTGAATTACGAGCCAAAATGGTAGTTGAACTCGATCCACCCCTGGCGGCCTTGCGGGCTGTAGTTGCCGATCGGGTAGTACGGCCAGCCGTTGCTGGCGTCGCGCTTGATCTTGTCGAACACGTTGTTGACGATCAGCGAAACGGTGGCGCGGTCGTTGATGCGGTAGACGGTGCTGATGTTGGCCAGCGCCGTCGGCGTCAGGTAAGCCTTGCCGGCGGCATTCGGCAGCTTGCCGTAGCGGCTGACCAGCAAGGTATTCGACCAGTCGCCCGCAGCCCAGTTGACGCTCAGGTTCAGCTTGTCGGGCCAATCCATGTTGGTCATCGATTTGGTTTCATCGGTCTCTGCATCGCCGGCGAATTGCTGCGATTTCTTGCTCAGCACCCGGGCGTAGTTGGCCTTGAAGGCGAAGCGGCCATAATCCGTCGTGCGCAGCAAGTATTTCAGGCTGACGTCGATGCCGCTGCTGCTTTTCTTGGCCGCGTTGATCGGGTTGACGGTGATGGTCTTGATCTCGCCCGCCTTGTTCAAGGCATTGGCCGCGTAGCGCTCGATGCGGCCCAGGGTATCGATACAGGTCGGCGAGCCGATATCGGCCTTGCCGAGGCGGCAATCGGATTCGTCGCGCAGCAGCTTGTCGGCGTCCAGATTCGTCACCAGGTCGTCGATCTTGATGTTCCAGTAATCGACCGAGACGTCGAAATTGGAACTCGGCGACCAGACGGCGCCCACGCCGAAGGACTTGCCCTTTTCCGACTGCAGGTCGCGGCTGCCGTTCTGCACGTAATCGGCACCCGGCGATTTATTGGCATACTCGCAGCCGTCGATGGCCTTGCCCGCAGCATCGCAACGGTAATAGTCGGTGGTGCTCGAATAATAGCCTTTGCCGCGTGCCTGGTAGATGTAGTTCATGTCCGGCGCGCGGAAGCTGGTGGCATAGTTGGCGCGGAACAGCAGGTCCGGCGCCGGGCGCAGTTCGAGCCCGCCGTTGTAGGTGAACTTGCCTTCCTTGCGGCCGGCAAAGCTGTAGCGGTCATAGCGGCCGGCGACGGTAGCGGTCAGCTTTTCATGCAGCGGCACATTCAACTCCGCACCCAGCGCATAGCGCGAACGGGTGCCGGCCGTGACGCCCGAACCGGTGGCGACATTGAAATAGCCCTGGTCGATGCGCGCATCGGGTTCGTTGCTGAAGCCCTGCTTGCTCGCTTCGGCAATCGTGGCGATTTTCACCGTGCCGGCGGGCAGCTGGAACAGGTCGCCATTCGTGGCCAGGCTCAGGGTATTCGTCCAGGCCTTGTCCTTGCTGTCGCTGTAGCCGCTGATGCTGTCGAATTCGGCCGGCGTCAGGCGCTGCGACAGGCGCGCGGGATCGGGGGCGTAGATGGCCACGCCATTCGCGTCCGTGCCCAGCTTCGGTCCCAGGAAGAAGCTGTCGATGTTCGAGCGCAACTGCGGCCGGTGGGCTTCGCTCGTGTAGACCGAGGCGTTGTAGTTCGCCTCATATTGCCAGGCGCTGCCCGGAATGCGACCCTTGGCGCCCAGCGAGATGGCCGTGGCCAGGTCGTCCCAGCTGCGGTTATAGCGCTGCACGCCGCCGATTTCCTCGGGCGAGATAAAGCGCGTCCACTCTTCGTAGGCGCCGCTGTTCTGGTTCAGGAAGGAATTGCCGTTCAGCGAAGCGGAGGTCCACGACGGGCCGCGCGTATTGTTGACGGTCTTGTTCTTGCCGATCAGGATATCGGCAAACAGGGTGGTGTCGGCATCGAGCTCGTAATTGGCGCTGCCGAACACGTTCTGGCTCTGGTTCTTCGTCTGCGTGGTCCAGAAGGTCGGGCGGGCTTTCGGGCTGGCGCAATAGCTGCCGTTTGCCGCCGTGTACTTGCTGACGCTGCCGCCGAACATGTCGCCGAACTGGCCGCAGGTGTCGCCCAGGTCGACATAGTTGCCGGCCTTGCCTTTCACCAGGGTGCGGCGCGCGGCGATCGTCGTCGGCACGCCGGAGCGGCTGGTCATGAAGTCGCGGTCCATGCTCCACAGCGGGTCGCGCTGGCTCAGTTCCACGCTGAACAGGGTATGCAGCTTGTCGAAATTGCCGCCGCCCGTCAGCTGCACGCGCTGGTTGCCGGCGCCGCCGCGCGAGGTGCCGCCCAGCTTGACGTTGATATCGAAGCCGTCCGTCTGTTTTTTCAGGATCACGTTGACCACGCCGGCGATCGCGTCCGAGCCATAGATGGCCGAGGCGCCGCCGTTGAGGATTTCGATGCGGTCGACAATGCTCGACGGGATGTTCGCCAGGTTGGTGAAGTTGACGGCGCCGTCATAGGCGATGGGGAAGTCGGCCAGGCGGCGGCCGTTCAGCAGGATCAAGGTATGGTTCGGGCCCAGGCCGCGCAGGCTGATGGTATTGGCCGACGGCGTGAAGGTATTGCCGTAATCCTCGCCCTGCGTAAAGCCGCTGTTCTGCACCTGGCTGGTCAGCGCGTCGAAGACGTTCTTGTAGCCCTGCTTGGTGATTTCGTCGCCGGTCAGGACGGTGACGGAAGACGGGCCTTCCAGGCTGGCGCGGGGAATGCGCGAACCGGTGACCACGACGGCTGGCGGGGTGGCCGCCTGCTGATCCGCTGCGGGCGCTTGCGTTTGCGCGTGCGCCTGCCATGCGGTGCCGCCCAGGATGGCCAGTACGCCAAGGCTGAGCGGTGTTAACTTGAACTGTTTCGACATCGTTGCGCTTCTCAAGGTGGGAGAAAAGCGGCAAGATAGCAAAATGTCAGTCATTCCAGAACGAATGGATTCATCTTTCTATATATCAAAATTGTTATATAGAAATATTCATGAGCAGGAAAACGCCAGGCGTCCTCGCTAGCTCATGGCAGGAACATGCGCGCTAACGGCGCATGATGGCAATTTCCTTGTAGGACGGTCGCAACAGGCGCGTGGCCGCGTCGGCCGGACTCTCCATCGAACTCAACAGCCTGGTGGCCCCCATGGGCGGCGTGCAGCTGCCGCTGCTGCGGTAGCGCAGCGCCGCTGCCAGCATGCCTTCCGCCGCGTCGCCCAGCGCATGCTGGTAATCGTCCGCCACGTCGCAGGTCGGCGCCATGCCATCGGCAAAGTCGCCAAAGCCCTTGGCGTTGACGCCCTGGAATTGCACGGCGAAATACGTGGTGCCGCAATTCGGCGCGGGATAGAAACCGTAGGGCTTGCCGCACGTCGTGCCGCCGATCAGGTTGACTTGCACGTCCACGCCGCGCAAGCCGTTGATGATCGCTTCGCTGGCCGAGCAGGTGTTGCCTGTTGTCAACAATGTCACCCGCTTGAGCCCCAGCGAAGGCAGCGGCGTGCCCTTGGGCAGGGGATTCTGCGCGGGAAAGCCCTGACTTTGCGCATGGAATGGCACGGGCGCTTCCGGCCGCGTCTTGTCATTGAAGAGCACCTGCTCGAAGGTCTTGCCGGTAGTGACTTGCGGACCGGCGATCATGTAAGCGAGTTCGCTGGCGACATCGAGGTAACCGCCGCCGTTGTAGCGCACATCGAGCACCAGGTCGCTGATGCCGGCCGCCTGGAAGCGGCCCATGGTCTCGACCAGCTGGCGTTCGGCCACGTTGTTGTGCGTATTGAAGGTCAGGTAGCCCACCTTGCCCGTGGGCGTGTCGATGATGCGCTCGTTCTGCACGGCGCTGGTGCTCACGTCCACCGCCGTCAGGCTCACCGACAGGGGCGCGCCGTTACGGCTGAATCCCAGCGTGTGCGCGCCTTGCGCCTTGGGGAACAGGCCGGCGTTGAGGATAGCCACGCTGGCCGCGTCGGGGACATTGACGAAATCGACGCCATCGACGGTTTGCAGCACGTCACCGCGCCGCAAGCCCGCCAGTGCCGCCGGCGAGCCTGGCTCGACGATCGAGATCACCGCCTTGCGCGGCGGCGTGGTACGCGTCAGCGCCAGCAGCATGCCGTAACCCAGTTCCACGCCATTGAGCGAAGCTTCCCATTCGGCCGTCGTGTACGTGAAATGGAACTGATCCTTCGGCTTGCCGGACGCCGCCGTGGCCGTTGTTTTCAGCACATCGAAGTACGCGACGGGCGTGGCGAAGCTTTGCGCCTGGTAAGTGGTCGGCACTTCGCGGTACCACAGATACGTTTCATCGATCCAGCTGCGCACCCACGTCAGTTCATCGAGCAAGGTGCCCGGCTTGTCGATGCTGCTGCCGCCGCGCGGCGCCGCGCAGCGGTTCGCGACCGTGGACGAAGCGACCAGCGCCGCCGGACCCGCCGGCGTCACGGGCGGCACGACGGGCGCGCTGTCGCTGCCGCCGCCACCTCCACCGCAGGCACTCAACAACAATACGAGAGGAACCGCCAGGGCGGAAAAGCGCAGGGAAGACATGACGAACTTTCCGAAAAGAAATTATCGAAAAATTATAAGACGTTTTACAAACAGGCGTTGTTTTCTTTGATACAAAAAAATGGCGCCCGCAGGCGCCATTGCTACAGCGTGGAGTTCACCCCATCACGCCACGGTGGCCGCCACGGGTGCCGCCACGACGGGCGGCAGCGGCGTCGGCGCATTGAAGGCGATCAGCAAACTGGCTTCCTTCTCTTTCGCCGCCTTCAGATGACGCTCCTTCACGTGGCCATAGCCGCGGATGTCTTCCGGAATGCTGGCAATCGCCACGGCTTGCGCCAGCTTGGCCATCGTCAGTTTCGGCAGCAAGCCACCCACCGTCGTGCGGTACTCGAGTATCAGCGCCCGTTCCATCTTGCGCTCGGCCGTATGGCCGAACACATCGAAGGCCGTGCCGCGCAAGCCCTTGAACTTGGCCAGCACGCCAAACGCCTTCAGCATCCACGGGCCATATTCCTTCTTGATCAAATGGCCATGGGCATCCGTTTTCGCCATGATCGGCGGCGCCAAGTGGAACTTGAGCTTGATGTCGCCCTCGAACATGGCGGCGATCTTCGCCTGGAAGGCGCCGTCCGTGTACAGGCGCGCCACTTCGTATTCGTCCTTGTAGGCCATCAGCTTGTAGAAGTAGCGGGCCACGGCTTCCGTCAGGCGCAGGTGCGGGCCATTCAGCGCGCTTTCGGCGGCGCGCACCTGGCCGACGAAGTCCAGGTATTGCTGCGCATACGCGCGGTCCTGGTAAGCCGTCAGCAGGGCCACGCGCTTTTCGATCAGGTCGTCGAGCGTTTCGATGCGCTTGAATTCCACCACCTTGGCTGGCGTCGTCATGCGCACCAGGCTGGCCGCATCGTGGGCGCCGGCGCGGCCCCAGTTGAAGGCGGCCTTGTTGAACGCCACCGAGACGTTGTTCAAGTCGATGGCCTTCATGATGGCAGCTTCCGACAGCGGCACTTTGCCCTTTTGCCAGGCGTAGCCGAGCATGAACATGTTCGTCGCGATGGAGTCGCCCATCAGCGCCGTGGCGATCTGGCCCGCGTCGATGAAGTCCACGTGGTCGCTGCCGCACGCCTTTTCGATTTCCATGCGCGCCGAGGCGCCGGGGAATTGCCAGTCCGGGTTTTTCACGAACGCGGCCGTCGACGAGCTGGTCGAGTTGATCATGGCCCAGCTGCGGCCCTCTCCCATGCGCGACAGGGCGTCGCGGCTGGCCGTGACGATCAAGTCGCAGCCGATGACGAGGTCGGCCGCACCGGTACCCACGCGCGTCGAGTGGATATCTTCCTGGCGGTCCGCCAGGCGCACGTGCGACATCACGGGGCCGCCCTTTTGCGCCAGGCCGCTCATGTCCAGCACGGAACAGCCCTTGCCTTCCACGTGGGCCGCCATGGCCAGGATCTGGCCGACGGTGACGACGCCCGTGCCGCCGATGCCTGTGACCAGGATGCCGAACGGCTCGGCCGTCGACGGAATGACGGGCGTCGGCAAGGCCGGCGCCGCTGGCGCGTCCTTGTCGGCAGCCGCCGCCTTCTTCGGCTTTTTCAAGCCGCCGCCTTCCACCGTCACAAAGCTGGGGCAGAAACCCGTCGTGCACGAGAAATCCTTGTTGCAGGACGACTGGTTGATCTGGCGCTTGCGCCCCAGTTCCGTTTCCAGCGGTTCCACCGACAGACAGTTCGATTGCACGGAACAGTCGCCGCAGCCTTCGCAGACGGCTTCATTGATGACGGCGCGCTTGGCCGGGTCCGGATATTCATTGCGTTTCCGGCGGCGGCGTTTTTCCGAGGCGCAGGTCTGGTCGTAGATCATGGCCGATACGCCGGGCATGTCGCGCAGTTCGCGCTGCACGTCCATCAGTTCCGAACGGTGGCGCACGGTGACGCCTTCGGCCCAGGCGTAATCGTCCGGGTACTTTTCCGGTTCATCCGTGACGACGATGATGGGACCGACGCCTTCGGCGGCGATCTGGCGCGAAATGATGGCCGGCGACAGCGGGCCGTCGAATTCCTGGCCGCCCGTCATGGCCACCGCATCGTTGAACAGAATTTTATAAGTGATGTTCACCTTGGCCGAGACAGCCGCGCGGATGGCCAGGATGCCCGAGTGGAAATACGTGCCGTCGCCGAGGTTGGTAAACACGTGCTTTTCATTCGTGAACGGCGCCTGCCCCACCCACGTGACGCCTTCGGCGCCCATGTGGGTAAACGTCGACGTTTCGCGGTCCATCCACAGCACCATGTAGTGGCAGCCGATGCCGGCCAGCGCGCGCGAGCCTTCCGGCACCTTGGTCGAACTGTTGTGCGGGCAGCCGGAGCAGAAGAACGGCGTGCGGTCCTTTTGCGGATCGGGTTTCACGCTGATGGCCTTGAGGACGTTTTCCTTCGCTTCCAGGTAGGCGATGCGTTCCTTCACGCGCTGCTCCACCGGGTGGCCGGCGTAGTAGCGCGAAATGCGGCTGGCAATGGCGCGGGCGATCATGGCCGGGTTCAGCTCATACGTGGCCGGCAGCAGCCAGTCGCCGTGCCCCGTGCCCTTCTGGTTGCTCCATTCGCCCGTGTCGTCGAACTTGCCGACCACGCGCGGACGCTCGCCGTCCTTGAGGTTGTACAGCTCTTCCTTCAACGCGTATTCGAGGATTTGCCGCTTTTCTTCCACCACGAGGATTTCGTCGAGGCCCTTGGCGAATTCGTGCACGCCGTCCGCTTCCAGCGGCCAGGTCATGCCGATCTTGTACAGGCGGATGCCGATGTCGGACGCCGTCTGTTCGTCGATGCCCAGGTCGGCCAGCGCCTGGCGCGTGTCCAGGTAGGATTTGCCGGCCGTGATGATGCCGATGCGCGCCTTCGGGCTGTCCCAGATGATTTTATTGAGCTTGTTGGCACGCGCATACGCCAGCGCCGCATACCATTTGTAGCTATTCATGCGTACTTCTTGTTCCAGCACCGTGTCGGGCCAGCGGATGTTCAAGCCACCGGCCGGCATTTCGAAGTCGGTCGGCAGGGTGATCTGCACGCGGTCCGGGTCGAAATCGACGGCGGCGCCCGACTCGATGATGTCGGTCACGCATTTCATCGACACCCATAGCCCCGTGTAGCGGCTCATGGCCCACGCGTGCAAGCCGTAGTCGATGTATTCCTGCACCGACGACGGGTACAGCACGGGGATGCCGCAAGCGTTCAGGATATGGTCGGACTGGTGCGCCGTGGACGAGGATTTCGCCGCATGGTCGTCGCCGGCCAGCACCAGCACGCCGCCATGCTTGGCGGAGCCGGCGTTATTCGCGTGTTTAAAGACGTCGCCGCAGCGGTCGACGCCGGGGCCCTTGCCGTACCACATGCCGAACACGCCGTCGTATTTCGCGTCTTCGAACAGATTCGTTTGCTGCGTGCCCCAGACGGCCGTAGCGGCCAGGTCTTCGTTCAGGCCCGGGTGGAATTTAACGTGGTGTTCATCGAGGTATTTCTTGGCCTTGATCGCCGTCATGTCGACGGACGTCACAGGCGAACCGCGGTAACCGGTGATGTAGCCGGCCGTATTCAAGCCAGCCTTCAAATCGCGCTCGCGCTGCAGCATGGGCAGGCGGATCAGCGCTTGCGTGCCCGTCATAAAGGCGCGGCCGCGCTCCAGCGTGTATTTGTCGTTCAGGGAAATTTCGGACGCGTGCGCGCCCGGCTCAAGACTCGAGCCCTTGATTGGTGCATTCATTACTTGTCTCCATTATTCTCTGTGCTACGCGTGCAAAGTCGGTTGAACTCACACGTACCGGCTGTGCCTTGTGGACAATGCCGGTGCGGAAAAATGACTTGTTTGTCGTAGACTACCACAGGAATGCGCGCAGTTCTTTGCTGCGCTGCACTCCCGGGCGGGTACCATTTTCACTACTATTTGTTACAGAGCAACATTACGCGGCGTTCGTATCTTTCAGCACGCCGCGCTTGATCTGGTCCAGCTCGATCGATTCGAACAGGGCGCGGAAATTGCCTTCGCCGAAGCCCTGGTCGCCCTTGCGCTGGATGATCTCGAAGAAGATCGGGCCGATCACCGTCTGCGTGAAGATTTGCAGCAGCAGCTCGCGTTCGTTTTCCGTGCTGTGGCCATCGATCAGGATGCGCAGGCGGCGCAGTTCTTCCAGCTGCTCGCCGTGGTTCGGCAGGCGGCGGTTGACCAGCTCATAGTAAGTTTCAATCGTATCCTGGAAATCGATACCCGTATCGCGCATGCCTTGCACGGACGCGTAGATATTGTCCGTGCCCAGCGCGATGTGCTGGATGCCTTCGCCATGGTACTGGTCCAGGTATTCGGCGATCTGCGACTTGTCGTCCGACGATTCATTGATCGGAATGCGGATCTTGCCGCACGGCGAAGTCATGGCCTTCGACTTGAGGCCCGTCAACTTGCCTTCGATGTCGAAATAACGCACTTCGCGGAAGTTGAACAGGCTTTCATAGAACGTCGCCCATTCCTTCATGCGGCCACGGTGCACATTGTGCGTCAGGTGGTCGATATACGTCAGGCCATGGCCGACGGGGTTGGCGACGGCGCCGGGAATGGCGACGAAATCGACGTCATAGATGCTGATGTCGCCGATGCCGCCAGGTGCGGCCGCGTCCGGCTTGTCGGCGCCCTTGCCGCGCCAGCGGTCGACGAAGTACAGCAGGGAATCGCCCACGCCCTTGATGGCGGGGATATTCAGCTCCATCGGGCCCGTTTTATTGTCGAACCCCCAGGCGCCCAGTTCCAGCGCGCGGCGGTACACGAAGGCCGCGTCGTCGACGCGGATGGCGATGGCGCACACGGACGGGCCGTGATGGCGGGCAAAACGCTGCGCGAACGAATCTTGTTCGGCATTGATGATGAAATTGATGTCGCCCTGACGGTACAGGGTCACATCCTTGTGGCGGTGGCGCGCGATGGCCGTGAAGCCCATGTTCTCGAACAGCTTGCCCAATGCTTTTGGGTCTGGTGCTGCATACTCGACGAACTCGAAACCATCGGTACCCATCGGGTTATCCCAAGGCTGAAATTGCATGATGTCTCCTCCAAGAAGTAGCGCACAGTATAGGCGCGGTCTGTGGGCATTAAATGCCAAAGATCTCCCGAACAATCATGATTTGCGCAATAATATTGCGTGAAAGTCGAACCACCGGAGGAAGCATGAGCAAAATTACGCTGGATAAAACGGATCGCAAGATCCTCGCCGTCCTGCAGGCCGATGGCCGCCTGTCGAACCAGGACGTGGCAGAGCAGGTCAGCCTGTCGCCGTCGCCATGCTTGCGCCGCGTCAAACGGCTGGAAGAAGCGGGCGTGATCCGCCAGTACGTGGCCCTGCTGGACCCGGAAAAGATCGGCCTGGGCTTGCTCGCCTACGTCAATGTGCGGCTGGAAAAGCACAGCGACGCCACGGCGCACAGCACGGCGCGCGTGCTGGCGCCGAATCTGGTGACGAATACCTCGCCGCGCGCCGACTTTGCCGTGGCCGTGGCGCAATGGCCGGAAGTGGTGGCCTGCTATGCGATGACTGGGGAAATGGATTATTTACTGCGCGTGCACGTGGAAGACATGGAGCACTTTTCGCGCTTCATGATGGCGACCCTGCTGCGCCATCCGGCCGTGCTGGACGTGAAATCGAGCTTTGCCTTGCAGCGCATCAAGGATACGACGGCCCTGCCCTTACTGTGACGGCGGTGACGGCGGTCCGGGCTTCTTCTTGCGCCCCGGCAAGCGATCCCACAATTTGAACGCGGCGCGCGCATTGGCCTTGAACGTGTAGTCGAACATGGCGAACTGTTCCTGCACGGCTTCCTGCAGCATGCTGGTCGGGTTCGGCGGCAACAGTTTCAGATATGCATCGGCTTCGCCATAGTCGCGCTGGATTTCCATGCCCGCCTTCTTGGCGATATGCATCATCGTCTTGTTCGACGACAAACAATGCATATACAGGGTATCGACATCGTTGTTACGGCAGTGAATCGCCGCCCGCTCGAACAGTTTTGAACCAACCCCCATGCCGCGCATGGATTTTGACACGGATACGCCAAACTCCGCCACCTGCTCCTTGTCCGTCACCACGCTTTTCGCCGGCGACTGATCCTTCGGCGCAAACGCCAGGTGCCCCACGCCCACCAGCTTGAACAGGCTGTTGTAGACGCCGTAGATCATGTCGCGCGAAAAATCCATCTTTTGCACGTACTGGGCCACGAGTTCATCGGGCAAGGCGCTGCCGAAGCGCAGCAGGCGGTCGCTTTTCTCGAGCGACAGGAAATGCTTCATCATGCGGCGCCGGTCGCGCTCGTGCAATTGCTTGACGAGCACGGTCGGACGCCCGCCACCGCTACGGCTGAGCCAGCGGCGAAACGGGTTTTGAAACAGCTTGGGTAAGGTCACGTCGACTCCTGGGGGCGGTGCTGCGGCACGTCAGGCCGGCATTGTGCAGTGCAACATTGTGGCGCCATTGTAGCCTATTCCCGCCACTCAAGCCTGGGCCAGGAACGCTTGCACGGCCGCCACCCGCGCCGCGTGGATGACTTCGGGGATGCGTTTCGGCTCCGCACAGCCTTGCGCCAGCGCACCCGCATTCACGGCGCGCGCCGCATCCAATCCCCCCTGCAGCCGCGCCGCCGGCGCAAAGTCGCCAGTGACCAGCCCGTCGCAAGCCACAGCTTGCAGCAGTTGCGCAAAGCGCTGCGGCTTGCGCAAGCCGTCGCAGCGTTCGCACAAGCTCACCACGGCTTCGGCGCTCAGCGCCAGCGCGCCATTGATATGGTCCCGTTCGCGCGCCGCCATGACGGCCAGCTCGCGGCACTCGTTGGGCACGCGCAAGCGCTCGCTCAGTTGCTCGATGGCATCTTTGCTCATATGCAGCATCAGGGCGGCGAAACGCACGGGCAAGTCATGACCTTGCGCGGCGGCATGGTCGACGACCTGCAGCAAGCGCTCGCTCAGCGCGATTTCGCCCATGATGCGCGCCAGGGCGCCGCATTCGTGCAGCACCGTCAGCATGCGCGAAGGATGGCTTTCCATCAGCCCCTTGGCCACTTCCTGCCACACCCGTTCGGCTACGAGGGCGTCGACTTCGCCGTCGGCCACCATGCGGCGCATCAAGGTCAGGGTAGCGGGCGCGACAGTAAAAGTATGAAAACGGGCGGCAAAGCGGGCCAGGCGCAAGATGCGCACGGGGTCTTCGCCGAACGCGTCGGAGACGTGGCGGAAGATTTTATTGCGAATATCCTCGATACCGCCGAACGGATCGGTCAACGTCCCATCCTCGGCCCGGGCGATGGCGTTGATGGTCAGGTCGCGGCGCACCAGGTCGTCTTCCAGCGTGACGTCGGGCGCCGTGTGGAAGACAAAGCCCCGGTAGCCGGGCGCCGTCTTGCGTTCCGTGCGGGCCAGGGCGTATTCTTCCTGCGTCTTCGGGTGCAAAAACACGGGGAAATCCTTGCCGACGGGCCGGAAGCCCTGGCGTAGCATGTCTTCCGGCGTGGCGCCCACGACGACGTGGTCGTGGTCTTTCACGGGCAAGCCCAGCAGTTGGTCGCGCACCGCGCCACCGACCGTGTAAATCTTCATAACACTCTTTTCTTATTCAGGTAATTCCGCGTCGTGCTTGGCAGCGACTTCCGTTTCCGCCAGCGCTTCCGCGATCCAGCGGGCCACGGCCGGGTGCGCCTGCACGCGCTCGCAATACGCGTTCAGGGCCGGCGCCAGGCTCACGCCATACGTGCGGAAACGCATGACGACGGGGGCGAAATACGCGTCGGCGATGGAAAAATCGCCAAACAGGAACTGGTGGTGGCCAAAGCGAGACAGGCACTCTTCCCAGATTTCGCTGATGCGGCCGATGTCGGCCTGCGCGGCGGCCGTGCGGCCACGTCCCGGCAATTTTGCCTTGATATTCATCGACATATCGGTGCGCAAGCCGGTAAAGCCGGAATGCATTTCCGCGCAGATACAACGCGCCATGGCGCGCGCGGCCACGTCTTGCGGCCACATGTGTTTATCGGGAAACTGCTCGGCCAGGTATTCGCAGATGGCCAGGCTGTCCCAGATCGTGATCTCGCCCGCCAGCAACACGGGAACCCGGCCGCAGGCCGAATATTCGGCGATCTTGGTGGCCGTGTCGCTCTGGTCGAGCAGCACGCGCACTTCCTGGAACGGGATGCCGAAGGCCGTCATGGCCACCCACGGGCGCATCGACCACGATGAGTAATTCTTGTTGCCGATGATGAGGGTCAGGCCCGGCTCGCGCGCGGCGGCCAGGGTTTGCGTCAGGCTGGGATCAAGGATGGTCGTTTGCATGGTCGGCGGACTTTAGTTGGATGATGGCAAATCGGCGGAAACGGCGCTGTTTTTCGGTCCCACGGTGCCCAGGCGCGCCTTCAGCGACTGCGGGCTCTTCTCGAACAGGGCCGCGTAATAGGTGGCGTTGGCCATCACGTTTTTCACGTAACCGCGCGTTTCCGTGTACGGAATGATCTCGGCAAAGACGGCGCCTTCCAGCGGACGCGTCATGGTGGCGCGCCAGATGCGCAGGCGCCCAGGTCCCGCGTTGTAGGCGGCGCTGGCCAGCACTTGCGAACCGTCAAGACCGCCAAGCACCATGTTCAGGTAATTCGTGCCCAGCAAGACATTGGTGCGCACATCGCTCAAGGTTTCCGTGACGAAATCGGTGAGGCCGATCTTCTTGGCAACATAGCGGGCCGTCGACGGCATGACCTGCATCAAACCGGACGCGCCCACGTGCGACTGCGCATCCATGATGAAGCGTGATTCCTGGCGGATCAAGCCATACACCCAGGCCTTGTCCAGGCCCAGGGTTTGCGTGGCCGGATGCATGACGTCGTCGTGCGGCGTCGGGTAGCGCTGCGTATAGTCCACTTCCAGGCGCGTGCGGTCCGAGGTATTGACCATGCGGTCGAGCACATTGTTTTGGCGCGCAAATTCCGCGGCCGCCAGATGCTGGCGGTCCGTCATCGAACGCAATTCCCAGTTCCACTCGCGCGTGCCTTCGAAGCGCAGGCGCATGTTGAAAAATTTCAAGGCGCGCTGCAAGCCCGGATTGGCGGCCATGGCGGCGATTTCCGTCGGGCTGACGGGCTGGCCCGGCGGCGGCAAGACCAGATGGTTGCCCAGCTCTTCATTGGCCAGCAAGCCATAGAAATTCGATTGGTCGGCAATCGTGCGGTACAGGGCGTCCGCCTGCGGATTCGGGCGGCCCGGCGTTTCCGCCTGCTGCGCGCGCGCCAGCCAGTACACCCAGGTGGGATCCGTGCGCAGGGACGCCGGCATGGCCTGGATAGCGGCCTTCACCAGTGGCCAGTTGCCTTCACGCAAGGCGATACGCGCCTTCCATTGCATCTGCTCCTGGGTCAGGGGCACGCCATTGGTTTTTTGCCAATATTCGAACGCTTCCGGCGCCAGCGCATACGACGCTTGCAGGGCCAGGCTGGCCCAGCCGATGGCCTGTTCCTGCGGCGTCAATTGCGCGCTCGCCTTTTGCAAGGCCACCACGCCCAGTTTCAAGGTGCTTTTCGCCATGCGGCCGACGGCCACCAGGTACATTTCGTGATCGGCACGGCTGGCGCCCGCGCCCTTGGCCAGCACCAGCGCCGGCAAGTCGATGGCTTGCGCCATCTTCGCGTCGGAGGCGCCCAGCAACAGCGCGATGCGGCGGGCCGGGCCCGTGGCATTGGTCTGGCCCGCCAGGCGGATCTGCGCCCACAGGTCATTCGTGTCGAACTGGCCATTTTGCGCCAGTGCCGCGATCAGGCTGCCGCACGCTTCGCCATAGCCGGGCGGCGAGACGAGCAGGTTGCGCGCCTCGGACGCCACATTCTGCCCCTTGGCGGCGCGCGACATCAGCGCGTAGCACTTGAGCTGGGTGTCGTCGTCGAGGGCGAATTGCGGGTATTGTTCATCAAACACGACCCAGTCGCGCTTGCGGCCCAGTTCCAACAGCCAGTCGTTGCGGAAACGGTCGGCGATGGCGCTGCCCTTGTAGCGGTTCAAGTAATCGCGAAATTGTGCCTCGGTCAACTGTTTGATGCGCGGTTTCAGCCGATAATAGTCGACATACGAGGGAATCTGGTAATTCGTCAGGCGCCCCGCATAAAAGTCGGCTTTTTCGACGTCATCCTTGCGCGCGGCGTCGCGCAGCAGCAGGAAGGCATCGTCCTCGCTGCGCGTGTCGGGAGCGGCAGGCGTTACGGTGGCGGACACCTGGGCCAGGGCGGCCAGGGGAGACAAGGCCGATGCAACACACAGCATCGTGCCGGCAATCCATTTCAGTGGGGAAATCAATGTACGACTCTCAATCTTAACTTGATGGTGATATGAATAGCGACCCTAGAATAACATGCGATCCGGCTGCACGGCCACCCATTGCGCCACAGGAAAAAGCCGGCTTGCGCAAAGCCTTGCTGGCGGCCCGGCGCGCCCTGCCCGCCGCCACGCGCGCGCAGTGGGATGCGGCCATCGCGCAGCGCCTGCTGGACTGGTGCGCGCAGGAAAACGTCAAGGAACTGGGCGTGTACTGGCCCCTGCATGGCGAGCCGGACCTGCACGGCGCGTATGCGCAGCTGGCCGCGCGCGGCGTGCAATTAAGCTTGCCGGTGGTGCTGGAAAAGCATGCGCCGCTGGCATTCAGCGACTGGCGGCCCGGAGAAGCGATGGTCAAGGATGGCATGGGCGTGGCCGTGCCCGCCGAATTGCGCCTGCGCCCGGCGCCCGCCACCCTGCTGGTACCTTGCCTGGGTTTTAATGGGGAACGGTACCGGCTCGGCTATGGCGGCGGGTATTACGACCGCACCCTGGCGCAACTGCCCCGACCGCGCACCGTGGGCATCGCCTATACCTGCCTGGCGGCAAGCTTTCCCAACGGCGAATACGACATCGCCCTCGATCACATCGTGACCGAGGGAGATCTGCTCTGAAAGCACCTAACATAACCTACTGCGCGTCGCGACGGTTTTGTTAGGCGCTATAACTGCAAGGAATTACTTGACCAGGCGCTGCCACAGTGCGGTCGTGGGCGCCGCCTGGTTCATGCTATAGAAATGTAAGCCTGGCGCGCCGCCTTCCAGCAGGCGTTCGCACAAGCCCGTCACCACGTCCAGGCCGAAGGCCTTGATGGACGCGCTGTCGTCGCCGAAGCTGGCCAGTTTCAGACGCACCCAGCGTGGGATTTCCGCGCCGCACATGTCCGAAAAGCGCATCAATTGCGTGTAATTCGTGATCGGCATGATGCCGGCCACGATGGGCACGTTGATGCCCATCTTCTGCGTCTGCTCGACAAACTGGAAATACGCGTCGGCATTGTAGAAGTACTGGGTGATGGCCGCATCGGCGCCGGCCTGCACCTTGCGCGCGAACGCGTTCAGGTCGTCCTGCGGCGAACGGGCTTGCGGGTGCACTTCCGGATAGGCAGCCACTTCGATATGGAAATGGTCGCCCGTCTCGGCGCGGATGAATTCCACCAACTCGTTGGCGTAGCGGAACTCGCCCGAGGCGCCATAGCCGCTGGGCAAGTCGCCGCGCAAGGCCACGATGCGGTTCACGCCGGCCGCCTTGAAGTCGGCCAGCACGGCGCGGATCGATTCGCGCGAACCGCCCACGCAAGACAGGTGGGGCGCGGCCTGTTCGCCGGCCGCCAGGATCTCGCGCACGGTGTCCAGCGTACCCTGCTGCGTGGTGCCGCCGGCGCCAAAGGTCACCGAGAAATACTTCGGATGCAATTCAGACAACTTGACACGCGTGGCGCGCAGCTTTTCCGCCCCTTCCGGGGTTTTCGGCGGGAAAAACTCAATACTGAAGTTATGCTTTTCCATCGTCGTTGCTCAAAAGTAAGGTCGACAAGGCCCAGGAAATGATGCTGTACAGAATGGCACCGCCCACGGCAGACCAGAAACTGGCGACATGGAAACCAGCGATCATCTGCGCCACCAGCCAGAACATGAAGCCGTTGATGATCAAAATGAACAGGCCCAGCGACAAGAACGTCACGGGCAGGGTCAGCAGGATCAGCAAGGGACGGATCAGCGCATTGACCAGCCCCAGCACGGCAGCGGCCAGCAGCGCGGTCCAGCCGCTGCTCATCGTCACCGAGTGCATCAGGTATGGGACGGCAAACAGGGCCGCCGCATTGATAAACCAAATCAGTAGCAAGCGCATTTCTCTAGCCTGTCAAAAGTGATAATCGACCGGCAACGGCCGGACTTTTAAATTACACAAGTGAGCCTTGTTGCCTCGCGAACCGTAGCGAGCGGATGCGCGGCGTGGCCGAGAAGCGCAGCTGTACGAAGGTACAGCGAGCATCGCCGGCCGCGCCCCGCGCCGCGCAGTAGGTTCCCGAGGCAAGCAACCGATTAGTAGCGGTAGTGGTCGGGCTTGTATGGACCTTCCGTGCGCACGCCGATGTAGTCGGCTTGCTCTTGCGTCAGTTCCGTCAGCTGCGCATTCAACTTTTTGAGTTGCAAACGAGCGACTTTTTCATCGAGGTGTTTCGGCAAGGTGTACACGCCGACCGGGTAGTTGGCCGTGTTCGCGTACAGCTCGATCTGGGCGATCGTCTGGTTGGCGAACGACGAGCTCATCACGTACGACGGGTGGCCCGTGCCGCAACCGAGGTTGACCAGGCGGCCTTCGGCCAGCAGGATGATGCGGCGGCCCGACGGGAAGATGATGTGGTCGACTTGCGGCTTGATGTTTTCCCACTCGTATTGTTTCAACGAAGCAACGTCGATTTCATTGTCAAAGTGGCCAATGTTGCAGACGATGGCCTGGTCTTTCATGCGCGTCAGGTGATCGTGCGTGAGGATGTGGTAGTTGCCGGTGCAGGTGACGAAAATGTCGCCGTGTTCGCACGCGTAATCCATGGTCACGACGCGGTAGCCTTCCATCGCCGCCTGCAATGCGCAGATCGGATCGACTTCCGTCACCCACACTTGCGCCGACAGGGCGCGCATGGCCTGGGCCGAACCTTTACCTACGTCACCGTAACCGGCGATGACGGCGACCTTACCGGCGATCATCACGTCGGTGGCGCGCTTGATGCCGTCGACCAGCGATTCGCGGCAGCCATACAGGTTGTCGAATTTCGATTTCGTGACGGAATCGTTCACGTTGATCGCAGGGAAAGCCAGCTTGCCTTCCTTGTGCATTTGATACAAACGGTGCACGCCGGTGGTGGTTTCTTCCGTCACGCCGAGGATTTCCGGCAGACGCTTCGAGTACCAGGTCGGATCGGCCAGCAAGTGCTTCTTGATCGAGTTGAACAGGCAGATTTCTTCTTCCGAGCCTGGATTGGCCAGTACCGACAGGTCGGTTTCCGCGCGCACGCCCAGGTGCAGCAGCAGGGTGGCGTCGCCGCCATCGTCGAGGATCATGTTCGAGTAGACGGCCTTGCCGTCCACGTTCGGCCATTCGAAGATGCGGTGCGTGTATTCCCAGTAGTCGTCCAGCGACTCGCCCTTGACGGCGAACACAGGCGTGCCGGCGGCAGCGATGGCGGCGGCGGCATGATCTTGCGTGGAGTAAATGTTGCACGATGCCCAACGCACTTGCGCGCCCAGTGCTTCCAGGGTCTGGATCAGCACGGCGGTCTGGATGGTCATGTGGATGGAACCGGTGATGCGCGCGCCTTTCAGAGGCTGCGCTGCCGCGAATTCTTCGCGGATGGCCATCAGGCCAGGCATTTCCGTTTCAGCAATCTTGATTTCTTTGTCGCCCCATGCGGCCAAGGTGATATCGGCGATGGTGTAGTCGTGTTGCGATTTGAGTACGGCGTTCATCACGCCCTCCTTTCAGTTGTTGAAAAAGGTACGTGAGCGCAGTTGCAGGATATTCCGAGCCTGGCGAATTTCTTCGTCGCAACGCTCCTCGGACACGGGATTTTATCATTGTCAAGGCCGCCGCGCCAGCCTGTTTGCACGGCATTGCCACGTAACAACACATAAAAAAAGCGCCCGCGGCCAGCAGGCCGGGGCGCTTTTCTTGCAAATCCGACTAGATTACTTCAGGCCGGCAGCGTCGCGCAGCAGGGCGACCTTGTCCGTGCGCTCCCACGTGAATTCCGGCTCTTCGCGGCCGAAATGGCCGTAGGCGGCGCTCTTCTGGTAGATCGGGCGCAACAGGTCGAGCATTTGCACGATGCCTTTTGGACGCAGATCAAAGTGCGCCAGCACCAGCTTGGCGATTTCCGCGTCGGGAATGACGCCTGTGCCTTCCGTGTAGACGGTGATGTTGATCGGCTTGGCCACGCCGATGGCGTAGCTGACCTGCACCTGGCATTGGCGCGCCAGGCCGGCCGCGACGATGTTTTTCGCCACGTAGCGGGCCGCGTAGGCTGCCGAACGGTCGACTTTCGACGGATCCTTGCCCGAGAACGCGCCGCCGCCGTGCGGGGCTGCGCCGCCGTAGGTGTCGACGATGATCTTGCGGCCGGTCAAGCCGCAATCGCCTTGCGGACCGCCGATGACGAAACGGCCCGTCGGGTTGACGAGGAATTTGGTCTCCGTCAGCCATTCGCGCGGCAGGATCGGCTTGATGATTTCTTCGATGACGGCTTCTTCGATCTGCTTGTGCGAGATTTCCGGCGCATGCTGGGTCGACAGCACGACCGTGTGCACGCCGACCGGGCGGCCATCGACGTAGCGCAACGTGACTTGCGATTTCGCATCCGGACGCAACCATGGCAAACGGCCATCCTTGCGCAGTTGCGACTGGCGCTCGACCAGACGGTGCGCGTAGTGGATGGCGGCAGGCATCAGCTCGGCCGTTTCATCGCAGGCGTAACCGAACATCAAGCCCTGATCGCCAGCGCCTTGATCCAGGTCAATGCCAGCACCTTCATCGACGCCTTGCGCGATGTCCGGCGATTGCTTGTCGTAGGCCACCAGCACGGCGCAACCCTTGTAGTCGATGCCGTATTCCGTGTTGTCGTAGCCGATGCGTTTGATGGTTTCGCGCGCAACTTGAATATAATCCACATTGGCGTGCGTGGTAATCTCGCCAGCCAGCACCACCAGACCGGTGTTGCACAGGGTTTCGGCAGCCACGCGGGCGGCTGGATCCTGGGTCAGGATGGCGTCAAGGATGGCGTCGGAAATTTGATCGGCAACCTTGTCGGGATGGCCTTCCGAAACGGATTCGGAAGTGAAGAGATAGTCGTTTGACATTGCAAGCTCCTGTTTACTATGTGAATGTTCTGTCGCAGTAAAGAGGATTTTGCCTGCGACGCTTTAGCGAGATTTATATTCCGCATCGCAAGTTGTCTATTAACTCAGCGGTTACTGCATACGTGGTATTTTACGCTTCTTAAAAAATTTTGGCACGGCAACACGCCATTCCTGGAAACCGCTTATACATGTTAGTCCCAATTTTCCGCTTCTTATCGATCTTTCCCCTGCCCGTCCTGCATGGTCTGGGCGCTGCGCTCGGCTGGGTAATTTACGCCATTTCCCCGTCCTACCGCCGCCGCATGCGCGAGAACATGCAAGGTGCGGGGTTTTCGCAACACTTGCACACGGCCGTGGCCGAAGCGGGCAAGAGCGTGCTGGAACTGCCCTTCATCTGGTGCGCGCCAGCCGAACGCGTGGCGCGCCATGCGACGGTGGAAAACTGGGAACTGGTGGAAAAAGCGCTGCAGCATGGCCGCGGCATCGTCTTCCTGACGCCGCACCTGGGCTGCTTTGAAATCGTCGCCCAGCAAATCGCGCTGCGCACGCCGCTCACCGTGATGTACCGCCCGCCCAAGCGCGCCGCATTGAAGCCGCTGATCGAAGGCGCGCGCGCGCGCGAAAACCTGATGCTGGCGCCGGCCAATATGTCGGGCGTGCGCATCTTCGCCAAATGCCTGAAAAAAGGCCAGCCCATCGGCCTGCTGCCCGACCAGGTGCCGCAGGAAGGCGAAGGCGTGTGGGCCGATTTCTTCGGCCGCCCCGCCTACACCATGACCCTGCCCGCCAAGCTGGCACAGATGGGCGGCGCCGAAGTCATCATCACCTACGCGGAACGCCTGCCGGGCGGGCGCGGCTATGTCGTGCATTTCGTGCCTTTCACCGAGTCCCTCGACAGCACCTCGGCGGAACAGGCGCGCACCATCAATGCGGCCATGGAACAATTGATCGCGCGCAGCCCGGCGCAATACCTGTGGAGCTACAATCGCTATAAAGTGCCGCGCGGCGCGCCGCCGCCCACGCCCGCCGCGCCGGATGCCGCCGGGGAGCAGGCATGAGACTGCTGATCGCCTTCATGTGGCTGCTGCACTGGCTGCCCTTGCCCATCCTCGGCCGCTTCGGCGTGGCCGTCGGCAGCCTGCTGTTCATCGCCATGCCCACGCGGCGTAAGATTGCCCTGACGAATCTGCGCCTGTGCATGCCGGAATTGACGGAAGCCCAGCGCGTGGCGCTGGCGCGCCAGCATTTCCAGGCGTATTCGCGCAGCGTGTGGGAACGCAGCATCCTGTGGTGGTCGTCGGAAGCGCGCCTGAACCGCCTGATCAAAAAGGTGCCCGCCTTCCCGGGCCAGCAGATCGCGGCCAAGCCGACCATCCTGCTGTGCCCGCACTTCGTCTGCCTCGACGTGGCCGGCGCCGCCACGGCCATGGAAATTTCCGCCTCGTCAATGTATGTGCAGCAAAAGAACGCCGCCTTCGACCAGGCCTTGCGCAACGGCCGTTCGCGCTTCAAGCCGCCCAAGCTGTTTACGCGCCAGGACGGCATCAAGACGATCCTGCGCGCGCTGCGCGACGGCTTGCCGTATTTCATGCTGCCGGACATGGATTTCGGCGAAAAGGATGCGGAATTCGTGCCCTTCTTCGGCGTGCCCGCCGCTACCCTGACGGCCACGGCGCGCCTGGCGCTGGCCGCCAAGGCGCAAGTCATTCCCGTCATCGCCACCTTCCTGCCCAACTACCAGGGCTGGCAAGTGACGTATTACCCGGCGTGGGACGATTATCCGGGCGACGACATCACGGCGGCCACGCGCCGCATGAACGAATTCATCGAAGAGCGCGTGCGCGAAGCGCCGGCCGAGTATTTCTGGACGCATAAGCGCTTCAAGACGCGTCCGGAAGGCGAAGCGTCGTTCTATAACCAGCACAAGTGATACGGCAGACCATGAAACTCCAATTTACCAAAATGCATGGCGCCGGCAATGACTTCATCGTCATCGACGCCATCCATCAAGAGATCGACTTCACGCCGGCCCAGTGGCAGCGCCTGGCCGACCGCCGTTTCGGCATCGGCGCCGACCAGATCCTCGTGGTGGAAAAGCCGCGCCTGCCCGGCTGCGACTTCCGCTACCGCATCTATAACAACGATGGCGGCGAAGTCGAGCAATGCGGCAACGGCGCACGTGCCTTCGTCAAGTTCGTCAGCGAAAAAGGCTTGTCCGACAAGACCAGCATCCGCGTGGAAACCATGGCCGGCATCATCGCGCCGCGCCTGGAGATCGACGGCAGCATCACGGTCGACATGGGCGCGCCCGTGCTGGAGCCAAAGCTGGTGCCGTTCGATGCCAGCGGCCTGGACGGCATAGCGCAAGGCAAGGACACCGTGTGGCCGCTGGACCTGGCGCTGCCGGGCCAAACGTCGCCCGTGCTGGTGTCCGTCGTGTCGATGGGCAATCCGCACGCCGTGCAAGTGGTCGACGATGTCGATGCGCAAGACCTGGACGCGACGGGCCCGCGCATCGAGCACCACCCGCGCTTTCCCCGCAGGGTCAACGCCGGCTACATGCAGATCGTCGACCGCCAGCACGTGAAACTGCGCGTGTTTGAACGGGGCGCGGGTGAAACCCTGGCGTGCGGCACGGGCGCCTGCGCCGCCGCCGTGGCGGGCATCTTGCGCGGCTTGCTCGATTCCCCCGTGCGCATCAGCGCGCGCGGCGGTGAACTGTCGATCGCCTGGCAAGGTCCCGGCCATCCCGTCCTGATGACGGGCCCGGCCGTGACCGTGTTCGAAGGCACGATCGAACTGTAAGCCAGTAAAAGTCAGGCCGCCAGGAACTGCTGTTCCTGCGCAACATCAAGTTCGGCCAGGTAGCACTTCAGGCGGTACAGGCGCTGCCGGTAATTGCCTTCCGGACCCGCCACGCCGCAATCGACGCGCTCGAACAGGCGCACCGCCTGGTCCAGCAGCTGGCGCTCCTGCGCCGTGCGGATCAATGCCAGGCGCCGCTTGCCGCGTCCATGCGTGGCGCTGATATCGATCAACAGACAATGCCCCTGGTCGGCCGCGTGTATATCGAGCAGCAATGCCTCGGCACGCGACAGATGAAAACAGCGCGCCAGGGCCAGCCGCATCGCCAGCAGGGGATGGCTCTGGTCCAATTGCCGTAAATGCCCATCGGCCTGCATGGCGGCGCACTGGCCCCAGTCGCCGGGTTCGCCGTGCGGCGCGATCTTCGCCAGCGCCGCCTCCGCCTCACGGCTGCCTTGCGCCTGCGCCTGCAGCAGCCAGTACGCGGCCCGCACATCGTTGTTGACGCCGTCGCGGCGATTACGCCAGGCATGCATGCCGCACTCGAGCTGGGCCGGGCCATGCCCCAGGTCGGCGGCACGCTCCAGGCAGGAATGGGCTTCGACCACATTGCGCTGGGAAAATTCCGGTTTCGTATAGATGCGCGACAGCACGAACCAGGCTTCGGCCAGTCCCTGCTCGCCAGCCTGCGTCAGCCAGCGCACGGCCCGCTTGAAATTGGCCGCGCCGTTGCGCGTGGCCAGCCGCTGGCCATGCGCATCCATGCGCGCATAGCCGAGTCCCAGCTCCAGCTGCGCCGTGCGGTCGCCGCCATGCGCGGCCAGCTCGCAACACTGCCAGCCCTCGGCATCGCCGCCAGGCGCCAGGGCCTGGGCGCAACGCGACAGCAGCAACACCTGCTGCGCATCGAGGGCGATGGTGCGCGCCCCGGCCGCCGCCTGGCGCTGCAGCAGCTCGCGCGCCAGCGGCAAGCCTTGCGACAGGAAGCCCGCATGGTTGCCTTGGCTCCAGGCCTGCTCCAGCCACGAGTACAGCGGCGCGTCGCCATCGAGGACTTGCTCGCCAGCAAGGCTGATGTCCGCCCCGGCAGCGGCAAGCGATCCTTCTTGCATGGACAACAACCATTGCGCATCGGGCAAGCCGGCCCGCACGGCCGCGTCCAGCGCCACGCGCGCCTTGGCGCGCAAGGCTTCGCAATGGCTGGCGGCATTGCCCAGCACCAGTTGCGCCAGCACCAGGCCCGCCTGCACCAGGCCCGCATCGAACGCCTGCGCGTAATAGGGAATCAGCGCCTTGGCTGCCGGCTGCGCCACTTCGAACGGCACATGCGTGCCAATCAGCAAGCACGCCTCCTCGCTATCTTCCTGGGCCGCCCGCGCCAGCCAGTGCAAGGCCGTGGGCAAGCTTTGCGGCACACCCTGTCCAAACAGATACACCCGTCCCAACGCCAGCTGGCAAGCGACATCGCCCGCACGTGCGCCCTTGATCAATCCTAATGTTTCGCGATTTGCCATCGATTCTCGATATTGAGTCAATGATTCTAATAATAGTGAGCCGTCTCCAGGCCCATCAACGCAGGCCGTCCCTTAGTGTACCGTCCTTGTGTCATAAATCCGCCAAAGCGGCCTCAAGAACTTGATTCAACGCAACAATGACCTGGCGCGGACATGCCAATATGGCAAGGCATCGCTAGCGTGGCGGTGGGAGAACGCTGCCCCTCGGCGCGGGCTCGGCAAAAACCGCGCGTTACAAAAATACAACAGGGGCATGCAGTTATGCCGCTTTTCACCAATCTTTTCACGCACATTTGACCAATCCCGCACGTCTTGCGCGCCGACGAATTAAGGTTCATTCATCGAAACGCGACAGTTAGCGCATTTCAATCTGCTCGGATCTCGGACGGAACTCACTTTTAATAGGGAATAAGACATGAAAAAATCACTCGTTGCCCTCGCACTCTTCGGCGCCTTTGCCGCCACAGCACAAGCGCAGTCGTCCGTCCAAATCTACGGCACGATCGATGCAGGTCTGGGCAAAACGACGGGTTCGACCACCGCCGTTACCAAGCGCGACAACAACAAACTGGGCTTCAAGGGCACGGAAGATCTGGGCAATGGCTTGAAAGCTATTTTCCAACTGGAAATTCGCTATGAATCCGACACGGGCACGCTGGAAAACAACGCCCGTCCGCTGTTCCAGGGTCAAAGCCGCGTCGGCCTGCAAGGCGACTTCGGTACCGTACGCCTGGGCCGTGGCCTGACCGCCTTCCAGGAAACGAGCACCGCATTCGAACCATGGTCGGGCATGCCGACGAAAGCCGGTTTCCAGACCGACCTGACCGTCGCCGGCTACACCAGCGATCCGCTGAGCGCACCGGGTAACTCGCAGAACCGCTTCTCCAACGCCGTGTTCTATAACTCGCCAGTCATCAGCGGCTTCCAGTTCAACGCCACCGTGGCTGCCAAGGAAGCGAACAACAACGCCGCCGTTACCGCCACCGTGCGCAACCTGACGACGAATGCCACCGGCAACTTCGCCCTGCCAGCCAATGTGGTGCCAGAATCGAATCCGTACTCGGTGTCGGCAACGTACAACAATGCCCAGTTCGCCGCCATGGCTGCCTACGAGCGTAACGGCCTGCAAGCCAAGCTGTGGTCGGTCGGCGCATCGTTCAATCCGATCGCGGAATTGAAACTGATGGCAACGTACCAACATCAGGATGACGGCAATTTCAAAATCGTCAACACCGACACCAAATCGTGGGTGCTGGGCGCCAACTATGACGTCGGCCCAGGCAAGATCCGCGCTGGCTACGGTCAAAAAACGCCGGATGGCGTCGCCAAGACCAAGCAAGCATCGCTGGGCTACGACTACAATCTGTCGAAGCGTACCTACCTGTACGCAGATATTTCGAACAAGAAATCGGCCAGCCTCACCAACTACAACAACACCACCTCGGTCAGCTACATCGGCCTGGGCTTACACCACAACTTCTAATGCCCGGCCGGTCACCCTTCACGGGTGATTGCTGAGCTAAGAATGCAAGGCGGCATGGGCAACCATGCCGCTTTTTTCATGCGTGCGCGGAAAATGCATAGACGCCGTCCCCTTTGCGCCTATGCCGCCGCACTCTCGGTTAGAATGAAGTGTTCAACTTTCACTGACAGATATTCTCAATGACCGCCACACTCGATTCCAGCACCGTCGCCCAGTACCTGAGCGAGCACCCGAATTTCTTCGAAGAGCATACCGCCCTGCTCGGTGAGGTCAAGCTGAGCAGCCCGCTGACGGGACGCACCATCTCGCTGCAGGAGCGGCAGATGGAAGTGATGCGCGACAAGTACAAGGCGCTGGAACTGCGCATGTCCAAGCTGAGCCGCCTGGCCGAGGAAAATGGCGACATCGCCAGCAAATTCCACGGCTGGAACCAGGCCATGCTGCAAGTGCGCAACGATGCGGACATGCCGCGCGTGCTGGTCGACGCCTTGCAAAGCAATTTCGACGTGCCCTGCGTCAGCCTGCGCCTGTGGCAAGTGTTGCCGGAACACGCCAACGGCTGGTTCACGGAAGATGTGACGGCCGACGTGCGCATGTTCGCCAACAGCCTGCAAGCGCCGTACTGCGGCAGCAACCGCGATTTCGAAGCCGTGCACTGGTTGCAGGCCGACAAGATCGAATCGACCGTCATGATCGCCCTGCGCGCGCCGAACACCACAGGCACCTTCGGCTTGCTGGTGCTCGGTTCGCCCGACAGCGAACGCTTTACCTCGAGCATGGGCACGGACTTCCTCGTGCATATCGGCGCCACGGCCAGCGCCGCCCTGGCCGCGCTGCGCGCCGGCACGCCTGCCTGAGCAAGCCATGGAGGCGCGCGGCAAGGCTGACTGGCTCGACGCCTATCTGGCGCAGCTGGCCATGCAGCGCAAGCTGTCGCCGCATACGCTGGACGCCTACGGGCGCGACTTGCGCGCCTTGCTGGAACTGAGCGGCAGTACGCCGTGGACGGCGCTGGCGCACAACGAAGTGCGCCGCTACACGGCCAAGCTGCACGCCGGCGGCCTCGACCCGCGTTCGATCGCCCGCAAGCTGTCGTCGTGGCGGGGCTTTTTCAACTGGCTCAGCGGGGAAACCCCGCTCGACGCCAATCCCGTCGACGGCATCCGCGCCCCCAAGCGGGCCAAGACCTTGCCGAAAGCCCTGTCGGTGGACGATGCCGTGCGCCTCGTGGCGCCCGCGCAACACCAGCAAGGCGCCGCCGAACCGGAACAGCTGTGCAACCGCGCCATGTTCGAACTGCTGTACTCGAGCGGCTTGCGCGTCTCCGAACTGACCAGCCTGGACACCCATTACTGCAAGGCCGACGGCGGCCAGCCCGCCTCGCTGGGCTGGCTCGACATGGCCAGCTTCGAAGTCATCGTCACGGGCAAGGGCAACAAGATGCGCAAGGTGCCCGTCGGCAAGGCGGCCCTCGTGGCCCTGACCGCCTGGCTGGGCGTGCGCCCGCCAGCCAAGGATGGCAGCGCTGCCTTGTTTTTAAGCACGCGCGGCACGCGCATCTCGCCCCGCGTGCTGCAGCTGCGCCTGAAGGCGCACGCGCTGGCGACGGACATTCCCGCCAACGTGCACCCGCACGTGCTGCGCCACTCGTTCGCTTCGCACGTGCTGCAATCGTCGGGCGACTTGCGCGCCGTGCAGGAAATGCTGGGCCATTCCAGCATCACCTCGACCCAGGTCTACACGGCCCTCGACTTCCAGCACCTGGCGCACGTGTACGACCAGGCGCACCCGCGCGCCAAGCTCAAGTAGGCAGCGGCGCCGGTGGGGCAGCCTGATCCATATCAAGCGGATGGGCGCGCATTTGCAAGCTTTTGCAAAATTCCGGCATAATCGTCCGCATTCTTCCGCTTGCGCGGCGGCACCACCGATTACAAGGCATCTCTCATGGCACTGATTCCAACCACCATCCTCACCGGTTTCCTGGGCGCAGGCAAAACCACCTTGCTCAACCGCATACTGCAGGAAGAGCACGGCATGCGCATCGCCGTGATCGAAAACGAGTTTGGCCAGGAAAACATCGATAACGAGATCCTGGTGCAGGATAGCAACGAACACATCATCGAGATGAACAACGGCTGCATCTGCTGCACCGTGCGGGGCGACCTCATCGTGGGCCTGACGGAACTGGCGCGCAAGCGCGACGCCGGCTTGCTGGCGTTCGACCGCGTCGTCATCGAAACGACGGGCCTGGCCAATCCCGGTCCCGTGGCGCAAACCTTCTTTGTCGATGAAGAAGTGGGCAGCCATTACATGCTCGACGCTATTATCACGGTAGTCGATGCCCGTCATGCCATGAAGCAACTAGACGAATACGAGGAAGCCCAGCGGCAAGTGGGCTTTGCCGACAAGCTGCTGCTGTCGAAAACCGACCTCGTCAGTGAAGACGACGTGGCCGTCCTGACGCGCCGCCTGAAACGCATCAACCCGCGCGCGCCCATCGCCAAGGTCGATTTCGGCCGCGCGCCGCTGGCCGAGGTGCTCGACATCCGCGGCTTCAACCTGAATGAAAAGCTGGAACTGGACCCGGATTTCCTGGCGACCGAAACGGCGCACGTCCACGACCACGATCACGCGCATGAGCACGCAGATGAGCACGGCCACGGGCACAAGCATAGCGACGCCTGCGCCACCGATTGCGGCCATGCCGACCATCACCATGCGCAGCACAGCGACGATATCGCCGCCTTTGTTTTCAAGAGCACGCAACCGTTCGACAGCGCCAAGCTCGACGAGTTCCTCGGCGGCCTGGTGCAAGTGTATGGCCCGCGCATGCTGCGCTACAAGGGCGTGCTGCTGATGCAGGGCGCGGAGCGCAAGGTGGTCTTCCAGGGCGTGCACCAGCTGATGGGCAGCGACCTGGGCGCCAAATGGGGCGAAAATGAAGTGCGCGGCAGCAAAATGGTGTTTATTGGCAAGAATCTACCAAAAGACATTTTTATTCGCGGACTCGAACAATGTTTGGTATAAACTAGCCGGGTTTTGCAAAGTATCCGTTGCAAAGCAGAAACAAAAGGGAAAGTTAAGCACGCTTTCCCGCTGTCTGACACCCGTCTTGCTGGCATAAACCAACAAGTAGCCGTTTCTGATCGGCTAGTCAACAAATCGGGATGGCAATATAAAGCAAAGCGTGCCAAAATCAGCGACGAAAACGGCCCATGTCGTTCGCCTGTCATGAAATGCTGGCAAACTGCCGCTGGCCGCATGCCAGGCATGCAACCGATCCACCCAACACGCCTGTTGACGCGCGCATAGCGCGACTGGCATAGAGCGGTAAAAAGTTATCAACATGGCACCTTAGCCGGCCGGTAGTCCTGGCTTTCGCCGGCAAGCCAAGGTCGCACGCAGTACAGCGGGACAGCAATGCCAAGCGGAACCTGTACAGTTGCTCGGTATCGCCGCATCAACTGATCAATTTGAAAACTCTGTCGTATCGAAGGTAAGCGAAGTTATGACCAAAACTAATAAATCGACCCCGGCCGCCAACCAAGACATCCCTCTCATCAGCGAAGACCAAATTCGCGCCATGAGCGAAGATGACTACATGAATCCGGCACAACTGGCATTCTTCAAGGCGCGCCTGCAGCAGCTCGAAAAAGACTTGCTGAAAAACGCCGGCGAAACCACGGAACACTTGCGTGAAACCGTGCTCGTACCGGACCCTGCCGACCGCGCCACCATCGAGGAAGAGCATGCGCTGGAACTGCGCACGCGCGACCGCGAACGCAAATTGCTGAAGAAAGTGCAGCAATCGATCGCCAGCATCGACGCCGGCGACTATGGCTGGTGCGAAGAAACGGGCGAGCCTATCGGCATCCCGCGCCTGATCGCCCGTCCGACCGCCACCCTGTCGCTGGAAGCCCAGCAACGGCGCGAACTGAAGCAAAAGCTGTACGGCGACTGATCGCCCTCCCCTTGCGCGGCCGCCCCGGCGGCCCGCAATGGCGAATAAAAAAGCACACGACCTCCGGTTGCGTGCTTTTTTTTCGTCCCGCGCCGACTACACTGAAGCAAGCACGGCAGTGGAAAGTGCCGCTTGCAATTGCCTTTTCCATCCCCACTTTTGAGCCATGGGCGCGCAATCGCATGGCCTTGCACGCATCGGCACGAATCTTTTGAGGTCACTATGGAACAATTTCACGGCACCACCATCCTCTGCGTCCGGCGCGGCAAGCAAGTCGCCCTGGGCGGCGACGGCCAGGTAACGCTGGGCAACATCGTCATGAAGGGCACAGCCCGCAAAGTGCGTAAGTTGTATCAGGGCAAGGTCCTGGTCGGCTTTGCCGGCGGCACCGCCGACGCGTTCACCTTGCTCGACCGCTTCGAAGGCAAGCTGGAAAAACACCAGGGCAATCTGCTGCGCGCCTCCGTCGAACTGGCCAAGGACTGGCGCACCGACCGCGTGCTGCGCCGCCTGGAAGCGATGCTGCTGGTGGCCGACAGCGAATCGACGCTGGTCATCACGGGCAATGGCGACGTGCTGGAACCGGAAGACGGCATCGGCGCCATCGGCTCGGGCGGCACCTACGCCCAGTCCGCCGCCAAGGCGCTGCAGGAAAACACGGAGCTCTCGCCGGCCGAGGTGGTCAAGAAATCGCTGACCATCGCCGCCGAGCTGTGCATTTACACGAATATGTCCCACATCATCGAGACCTTGGACTAAGAGTCCCCGAGAAAACGCCCATGGCTGCGTTGCATGGCCTGGGCGTACAAAAAGGTACTGCCTGCGGCCAAGCGCCTTGCCCTGAACGTTTTTCGGGCACTCTACGCAAAAGAAAGATAGAAAGCCAACTATGATCATGAACATGACCCCGTCGGAAATCGTCACCGAACTCGACAAGCACGTGGTGGGCCAGGCCAAGGCCAAGCGCGCCGTCGCCATCGCCCTGCGCAACCGCTGGCGCCGCCAGCAGGTGGCCGAGCCCCTGCGCCATGAAATCACGCCCAAGAACATCCTCATGATCGGCCCCACGGGCGTCGGCAAGACGGAAATCGCCCGCCGCCTGGCCAAGCTGGCCGAGGCGCCGTTCATCAAGATCGAAGCGACCAAGTTCACGGAAGTGGGCTATGTGGGGCGCGACGTCGACACCATCATCCGCGACCTGATCGACATCGGCATCAAGCAGACGCGCGCGCTGGAAATGAAGAAAGTACGCACGCGCGCCGAAGATGCGGCCGAAGACCGCGTGATCGACATCCTCGTGCCGCCGGCGCGCGACTTCGGCTTCACGCCGAATACGGCGGCGGCCGTGGACACGGGCAGCGGCGACAGCACGCGCCAGACCTTCCGCAAACGCTTGCGCCAGGGCGAGCTCGATGACAAGGAAATCGAGATCGAGCTGGCCGAGGCGGGCCCGCAGATGGAAATCATGGCGCCGCCGGGCATGGAAGAAATGACGGAACAGATCAAGTCCATGTTCTCGGGCGTGGGCGGACAGCGCAAGAAGGCGCGCAAGGTCAAGATCCGCGAAGCGTTGAAACTGCTGGTCGAGGAAGAAGCGGCGAAGCTGCTCAACGAAGATGAGCTGAAACAGAAAGCCATCCAGAACGTCGAGCAGAACGGCATCGTCTTCCTCGATGAAATCGACAAGATCGCCTCGCGCTCGGAGTCCGGCGGCGCCGACGTCTCGCGCGCGGGCGTGCAGCGCGACCTGCTGCCGCTGGTCGAGGGCACCACCGTCAACACCAAGTACGGCATGATCCGCACGGACCACATCCTGTTCATCGCCTCGGGCGCGTTCCACCTGTCGAAACCGTCGGACCTGATCCCGGAACTGCAGGGGCGCTTCCCCATCCGCGTGGAACTCGAATCGCTGTCGATCTCGGACTTCGAACGCATCTTGACGAGCACGGACGCCTGCCTGACGATGCAGTACGAAGCCTTGCTGGCGACGGAAAACCTGAAGCTGCAATTTGCGCCGGAAGGCATCACGCGCCTGGCGGAAATCGCCTACTCGGTGAACGAGCGCACGGAAAACATCGGCGCGCGCCGCTTGCATACGGTGATGGAAAAACTGCTGGAAGAAGTGTCGTTTACGGCCAGCGAAGGCAGCAGCAGCACGGAAAACCTGCTGGTGATCGACGCCGCGTATGTCAACGAACGCCTGGAAGCGCTGTCGGTCAACGAAGACCTGTCGCGCTACGTGCTGTAATCAGGGAGGGGACCGATGGCAAACAAGGCATTGGCGACGCGGCAAAAAATGCAGTTCCGCGTCGAACCCTCGCAAAAACCGCGCAACCCTGTCGCCACTGCAGCCCTGCAGCGCGCCGCCGGGGCGCACGTCAAGACCGTGTCAGGCCAGCGCCAGCAGGAAAAACGGCTGCTGGCGAAATTGCTGTTGAAAGTCGAAATAGGCAAATAGGCCGCCCGCGGACACCCCGGTCAGGGGCGTCCGCCATCAGGCCACTCTCTGCCGCAGCAGCGCCCCCTTAGAAACGGTAGGACGCGCCCAGCGAAAACATGTCGACCTTGGTCGTCTGCTTGCTGCTGTACTTGACCGGCACGCGGTCCCAGTCCAGGTGCAGCGCCCAGTTCTTGTTCAGCGCATACGCCGCGCCGATACCGTAGGTCAGGCCGATCTTGTCCTTCTTGTCCGAACCGCCGCCCAGATAATCGACCTTGCCCTGTGTGTAAGCTGCACCCAGGCGGCCGCTCAGGGTGAACGCGTCAAACTGGTAGCCGAGCACGCCCTGCATGCCGAGGCCCGTGAACTTGCCGCGGCCCGCGCGCCGGCCGGCGCCCGTGTCGAAGCCGGACTTCACTTCGCCGCCCATATACCCCACCAGCTCAATCGAAGGCAGGGCCACGCCGCCCTGAAACGGCAGCGCGTCGAAACTGTAACCCACGTAGGCCTTGCCGTTGCGCTTGCTGCTTTTGTCGCAATCGTTTTGTCCCGGCACGCAGTCGAGGCCGGTACTGGCGCGAAAGCCATAGCTGGCGCCCATGTAGATGGGGCCCGGCGCAGGATCGGCTGCCGATGCATGCAAGGGAGCGATGGCGGCCAGCGCCAGCAGCGCTGCGGGGAAACGTAATTTGAAGGACATGAATAACCTCTACAAGTGGATGAGTTGCCTGGTTGTAGCGCGCCGTGCGAGCCACAAGCGGGAGTGTCATCTCTTTTGCCGTAAAGTACTATCACCTTGTGCAAAGTGCCATTAAGGGCTACATTCGGTACCGTTACCCGCTACCAAACTTATCAAAAAGGATATCCGTGAGTTCACCCGAACTGGTTTTGCGCGTGCTGCGCACGCAACTGCGCGCCGCCGGCATCACCTACAAAGTGCTGGCCGAACGCATCGGCATGAGCGAATCGAGCGTCAAGCGCATGTTTGGCCAGCACGACATGTCGCTGTCGCGCCTGGCCCTGATCTGCAAGGCCTCGGGCATCGCCATGGAAGACGTGCTGCGCGGCGCGGCCGACATCACGCCGCATGCCGACACGCTCACCCTGGTGCAGGAAAAGTCGCTGGTGGCGCATCCGCGCCTGCTGCTGGTGGCGATCTGCTGCCTCGGTCACTGGAGCCTGGAACAGGTGGTGGAAACGTATGCGCTGACGCAAGCCGAATGCATCGGCTGCCTGGCGGAGCTGGATCGCCTGGGCTTGATCGAGCTCAAGCCGCTGAACCGCTATAGCCTGCGCGTCTCGAACGCCTTCCACTGGCTGGCCGACGGCCCGGTGCAGCAGTACTTCCGCGAACACGTGGTGGCCGATTATTTCAGCGGGCATTTTGACGGCGCCGGCGAAACCCTGATGTGCATCCCGGCGCGCCTGTCGCTGTCGAGCGCGCAGGAGCTGGTGCAAAAGATCCGCCAGCTGGCCGAGGAACTGGCGCGCCTGCACCAGAACGACCGCCGCCTGGCCCCCGCCGAGCGCGACGGCTTTACCCTGCTGCTGGGCTTTCGCTCATGGGAATTTGCCGCCTTCACGGCCCTGCGCCGCAGTACGGCGTCCGCCGCGCCCTACCAGACCGGCCCCAGGAACAGGTAGAGCGTGCTCTCGCCGCCCTTCGATGCGCCCGACGCCACGTACACCGGACCGAAGCGCGTATCGACGGAGATGAAGGCGCTGCTGGCCTGCGTGAATTTGGTGGATTTCCAGTGCTCGCTCTGATCGAAGCCGCCGCCCATTTCCAGCGAAAAGCCGGCCCGCACGGCGCCGCCCAGGGTGCTGGGCAGGGAACCGATGCGACGCGCCATCACGAAGCGCGCCAGGGCCACGCTGCGCCCCGTCACCGATTCGAACTGCGTGCCGGACAGGCGCAGGAAGCCGCCCAGGCTGAGTGGCGCCTCGCCCCGCTGCGCGCGCGCCCATTCGCCATACACATGGCCGGCCCAATTGCCGCGGCCAAAGGCCTTCAAGCCCGTGATGGCGGAACGCCCCAGGCCCGTCTCGCCCGAACCCGTGGTCGAGGCGCGCGTCCAGGTGGCGTCAAACAGCACGCCGCGCGTGGGGAAACCGGGCGAATCGAGCGTATCGACGCGGAACTGGACGAACTGGTTGGTGCCCAGCGCCCGCTCCTGCGGGTAGGCCGGGTCGGCCGGGATGCTGACGCCGGCCTTGACTTCGCTGCGCGAGACGCCGAACTGCAGGTCGCCCCAGAAGCCGAACTGGCGTCCCAGCACCAGGCTGGCGCCCTGGCCGCTGTAGGCGACGCGCGCGCTGCGCCGTCCCTTGTCGAACAGGTCGACCGCCTGCGAGCTGTACTGGATCGACGGCGCGATATACCACGGGTTGCCGGCGCCCAGCGGTTGCCAGTACTGCACCCCGAAATTGCGCGTGGTGCCGATCTGCGCCATGCTGCGCAATTCGCCGCCCCAGCTGTTCAGATTCGAGCGCACATGCAGCAGCTTCAGGGCAAAGGTATTGCTGTCCCTGAAATCGCTGCCCACTTCCAGGCCCACGCGCAGGCGGCTGCTGGCCCACGGCGCTTCGACGGCCTTGATGGTGACGGCGCGCTGGTCGCCGGAATCGACCACTTCCGTCTCCACGCGCGCCACGTCGCCGCGGCCATACAGCTTGGCCGCCGCCTTGAGCACATCTTCCTGGCTGATCGACTGCCCTTCCACCAGGCCCGATTGCGCCTGCAGGATGCGCGGATTGATATCGCCTTCGCTCTCCACGGCCAGGCGCGTGAGCGGCAGGGCCACGTCCAGCAGGGCCGGCGCGGCCAGGCGCAGCTGCTCGCGCGCCGCATACTGTTCCGGCGGCAGGGCCAGCGGCGCCAGGCGGGCGGCCAGGGCCTGCGCCGCCTGCTCGCCGGCGCGCATGGCGCGCGCATAGTTTTCAAAGTCGAGGAAACTGACGCCCGTCAAATCCGGCGCCACCAGGATATCCTGCGGCTGCAGCTCCTTGAGCGAGCGCTGCACATTCTGTTCCGTGAGGATTTGCAGCATCTGCTGCGCCACGCCGATGGCGCTGCCCAGCTCTTTTTCCGGCGCCAGCGGCGTGCCCACGTTGACGGCGATGATGATGTCGGCGCCCATGGCGCGCGCCATGTCGACGGGCAGGTTGCGCACCAGGCCCCCATCGACCACCAGCCGGTTATTCACGCGTACGGGGGCAAACACGCCCGGCACGGCCAGCGAGGCGCGCATCGACAGGAACAGGGGTGTATCGACCAGTTCCACCAGTTCGCCATTGACCAGGTCCGACGCCACCGAGCGGAAAGGCAGCGGCAGCTGGCTGGCGGGGCGGTCGCGCATGCCGGCCGGCAGCAGCCGGTTCAAGGCCATTTCCAGCGCCGCATTGCTGGCCGCCGACGGCGGCGTGGAAATGCCGTTGCGGCTGGTGCCAAACTCGATGCGCGACGGCAGCAACAAATCTTCCTCGCGGCGGCGGAACGCCAGTTCGTCGCGCGGCGGCCGGTCGGCCACCACGCGCGCCCAGTTGGTCTCGCGCGCCATCTTTTCCAGGTCCGCCACGGAGGCGCCGGCCGCATACGCGCCGCCCACCACGCCGCCCATGCTGGTACCGACCACCATGTCGATCGGCACATGCAGCTCCTGCAGCACTTTCAAGACGCCGATATGCGCCAGGCCGCGCGCGCCGCCGCCCGACAGCACCAGGGCGATGCGCGGACGCGCCGCGACGGGTGCGGAAACGGCCGGCGTGGCGGTGGAGGCGGGGGTAGTGGCGGCGGGAACATCGGCGGCGGCAGCCGGCGGCAAGGCGCACAGCGCCGCCACGCAGCCCGCCAGGACGGCACGAATCGAGAACATGAAGACTCCTGTGGCGATGGCGGCATGGCGCCATCGGCAAAATACGATAAAAACAGCGTTAATTCGGCGGCGGCACGCTGCTCACTTGCGGCGCCGGCATCATGGTCGCCGGCCGCTGCTGCTCCATCGGCAGCGGCGGCGGCACCAGGTTCGTGACCGGCGCAGGGGCCGCGGCCGGCGTCGGGGTGGCGGACACCTGCCCCGGCAAGGCCAGCGCCTTGTCGTCGGCCACCAGGTCGATGCGCTTGCTCACGCCGCCGTCGCGCAGCAGCACGTGGCGCGCATGCACTTCCAGCACCGTCACGCCGGGCACCACTTCGGCTCCTTCCGGCAAGGCCACGGAGGGCTTGCCATCGGTCGAGATGATGGCCACGCTGCCGCGGCCATTGCCGGCGGCCACCACGCCCTTGAGCTGGTAGTTGCTGGCCGTGGCCACGCTGACCTGGCCACCGAACAGCGAGGCGCCCGCCTCCACGCTGGCATCCTGCACCACCGGATTGGGGGGCGGATTGATGGGACGCTGCGGCGCCTTAAACAGCTGCATGGCCCAATAGGCCAGCGACACGGACAGCGCCACGACGGCGAGCAAACTTGTAACTTGAGGCAAACGCTTCATGGCTTCCTTGGATACTTATCTTACAAGCTGATTGATTTCGATAATCGGCATCAGCACGGCCAGCACGATCAGCAGCACCACCACGCCCATCGCCAGGATCAGGGCCGGTTCCAGCAGGCCGGCGATGGTGAGCGTGCGGCGTTCCAGGTCCTGCTCCTGCGCGCTGGCGGCGCGTTCAAGCATGGCCGGCAGCTCGCCCGTGATTTCGCCCGCGCGTATCATGTGGATCAGCATGGGCGGAAAATGCTTTTGCGCCGACAGCGCGCGCGCCAGGCTGACGCCCTCGCGCACGGCGCCGCTGGCGTCAGCCACCAGTTCCTGCATCGCCACGTTGGTGAGCGTGTCGCGGCTCGTGTCGAGCGCGCGCAGGATCGGCACGCCGGACCCCGTGGTGATGGCCAGGGTGCTGGCGAAGCGCGCCGTGTTCAGGCTGCGCTCGAATTTCCCATACAGGGGCGCCGTCAGCAGCCAGGTATGCCAGCGCCGTTTCAGGGCCGGCTGCTGCAGCGCGCGGCGCCAGGCGAACCAGGCGCCGGCCAGGATCACGGCCACGACGAGGCCATAGTTGCGTACGAAGTCCGACAGCGCCAGCATGATCACCGTCAGCATGGGCAGCTTCTGCTTGGTATTGGCGAATACGGAAACGATCTGCGGCACCACATAGGTGAGCAGGAAAATCACGATGGAAAACGCCACCACCGTGACGATGGCCGGATACGTGAATGCCAGCTTGACCTTCTGCACCAGCGCATTGCGCCGCTCGATATAGTCGGCCAGGCGCGAGAGCACGCGCGACAAATGGCCGATCTGCTCGCCCGACGCCACCAGCGCCCGGTAAATTTCCGCGAAATCGCGCGGATGGCGCGCCAGCACGTCGGAAAACGCGGCGCCGCCGATCACTTCCGAGCGGATCGAGGCGATCAAATCGCGCAGATACGGCCGCTCGGCCTGTTCCAGCAGCGCGGAAAACGCCTGCTCCAGCGGCAGGCCCGCTTCCAGCAAACTGGCCAGCTGGCGCGTAAACAGGGCCAGCTCGGTGCTCGACAGGCGCTCGCCGAAGCCGCGCCGTTTGGTCACGCCGGCGGCGTCGACCTGCGCGGCGATCGGCTCGACGGCCAGCGGTACCAGGCCTTGCACGCGCAACTCGGCGCGCGCGGAACGGGGACTGTCGGCATTGAGCACGCCCTTGCGGGTGGCGCCTTGCGCGTCGACGGCTTCATAGCGGAATGCGGGCATGGTGGCGGGCCTAGTCTTTGGTCACGCGCAGCAACTCGGCCTGCGTGGTGGTGCCGTCGCGCAGCCAGCGTTCGCCGTCGTCGCGCATGCTCGTCATGCCGTCCTGCAGGGCCACGGCGCGCACTTCCGCTTCCGAGGCGCGGTTGTGGATCTGCGCGCGGATCTGCTCCGTCGTGCGCAGCAGCTCGTACACGCCCACGCGGCCCTGGTAGCCCGTCTGGCCGCAATGCTCGCAGCCGACCGCCTGCCAGTACTGGCCGTCGAAGGTCTTGCAGGAACCGCACAGCTTGCGCACCAGGCGCTGCGCCAGCACGCCTAGGAGCGACGACGACAGCAGGAACGGCTCGATGCCCATGTCGAGCAGGCGCGTGACGGCTGCCGAGGCGTCGTTCGTATGCAGGGTCGCCAGCACCAGGTGACCCGTCAAGGATGCCTGCACGGCGATCTGCGCCGTTTCCAGGTCGCGGATCTCGCCGATCATGATCACATCTGGATCTTGCCGCAAAATCGCCCGCAGCGCCTTGGCAAATGTCATGTCGATGCGCGGATTGACCTGCGTCTGGCCGACGCCGGCCAGGTCGTACTCGATCGGGTCTTCCACCGTCAGGATGTTCGTCGTGGTGGCGTTGAGCATCGACAGCGCCGCGTACAGCGTCGTCGTCTTGCCCGAGCCGGTGGGGCCCGTGACGAGCACGATGCCGTGCGGCTGCGTGATCAGGCCGTCGAACTGTCCCAGCATGGGCGCGCTCATGCCCAGGTGCTGCAGGTCGAGGCGCCCCGCTTCCTTGTCCAGCAAACGCAGCACGGCCCGTTCGCCATGCCCGGTGGGCAGGGTCGAGACGCGCACGTCGACGGGCTTGCCGCCCACGCGCAGGGTGATGCGGCCGTCCTGCGGCAAGCGCTTTTCGGCGATGTCGAGCTGCGCCATGATCTTGATGCGCGAAATCAGCGAACCGTGGATGGCTTTCCTGGGACGCACGACGTCGCGCAGGCTGCCGTCGATGCGGAAGCGCACGACGGACGTCTGCTCGAACGGCTCGATGTGGATATCGGACGCGCCTTCGCGCAGCGCCTGCGTGAGCAGCGCGTTGATCATGCGGATGACGGGCGCGTCGTCGGACGATTCGAGCAAATCCTCGATGGCCGGCACGTCCTGCAGCAGTTTTGTCAAATCCAGGTCGGCATCGAATTCATCGGCCATCTGCGACGCGTCGCCGCCGCCGCCCGCGTAGGCGCCGGCAATGGCCGCATCAAGGTCGCCGCGCGGCAGCACCGTCAGCTGGATCTGGCCGAAACGGCGCGACACTTCGGCAATCGCCGCCGGCGCCGTCGATGCGGCCACCAGCACCTCGACGGGGGCGCCGTCGACGGCACCGGGCCGGGCCAGCAAGCCGAAATCGCGCGCGTAGGCGTAGGGAAGCAGATTACTCATGACTGTCCCATCACTTCTGCGGCTGTTGCTGCGGTTGTTGCTGATATTGCTGCAACAGCGACTGCGGCGGCGTGGCCGCGTTGGCCGGAGCGCCTGGCGGCGGCGTCGGCGCCGGCGGCACGGGGCGCGTCACCATGCTGCCGCCCACCGGCTGGCCATCCTGCAGGGCCGGCAGCACGGGCGTGCCCAGGTCTTTCAGCATCAGATTGCCCGACGCCGGCACGGCGGCCGTCTCGGCCGAACGCATGTAGTCGTAGCGGTCGGCCGCCAGGCTGCCGCTCTGCTCCTTGTTGCGCACGATGACGGGGCGCAGGAAGATCATCAGATTGGTTTTCTTGCGCTCGCGCGTCTGGTACTTGAACAGGTTGCCGATCAGGGGAATGTCGCCCAGGCCGCGCACTTTTTCCGCGTTGTCGCCCGTGCTGTCCTCGATCAGGCCGCCCAGGACGATGATCTGGCCATCGTCGGCCAGCACATTGTTTTCGATCACGCGGTTGTTGATGGTGATGCCGCTGACGGCCGTCGAGGTGGACTTGTCCACGCTCGACGTCTCGTGATAGATGCCCAGCTTGATCGTGCCGCCTTCGGAAATCTGCGGACGCACCTTCAGGGTCAGGCCCACCTCCTTGCGGTCGATGGTCTGGAACGGGTTCGTGTTGGTGCCGGCCGTGCTGGTGTACTGGCCCGTCAGGATAGGCACGTTCTGGCCCACCTTGATGGTCGCCAGCTCGTTGTCCAGGGTGATCAGGTTCGGCGTCGACAGGATGTTCGCGTTGCCGTCCGATTCCAGCGCATGCGCCACGGCGCCCAGGCCCAGCGCGCCGTTGATCTGCTTGAAGATGCCCAGCGTCAGGCCGCCCGTCGGCAGCACCTTGCCGCCGCCCAGCGCCAGCTTGGCGATATTGTTGTCGGTGCCGCCGGCGAACGACTGCAGCGCGCCCACGCGGTAGCTGCTGCTGCTGTCGCCGGAAAGCCCCAGCCACTGCACGCCGAACTCGGAGGCCTTGGCCGACGTCACTTCGACGATCAGCGCCTCGATGTAGACCTGGGCGCGGCGCACGTCGAGCTGGTCGATCACGGCGCGCAGGTTGCGGTAGACGGCCTCGTTGCACGTCAGGATCAGGGTATTGGTGGAAGCGTCGGCCTGGATGAAGCCTGCCGCGCCGCCCGAGGACAGCTGCTGCGGCCCGTTGCTCAGCGAAGCGCCGCCCGTGGTGCCGCTTTGCGTATTGCCGCCCAGGCCAGTGGTGTTCATGCCGCCGCCCTGGTTGTTCTGGTTATTCGTATTCAGGCTGTTGTTGCCCGGCTGCTGCGCCGAAGCGGCCGTGCCGTCCGACGTCACCACCGAACGCAGGGTTTGCGCCAGCTTCGTGGCGTCCGCATTTTTGAGGTACACCACGTGCACGTTGCCCAGCTGCGTGGTGGGCTGGTCCAGCTTGGAAATGAGCGACTTGGCCAGGTTGGCGCGCGCCGCCGATGGCGCGCGCAGCACCAGCGAATTGGTGCGCGGGTCGGCCAGCACGGATACCTTGCCCGCGTCGGCCCCTGCGGCGCCGCCCGCATTGCCGCCTTCCATCAGTTTATTCACCATCGAGGCCAGGTCGGAAGCGATGGCATAGCGCACGGGGATCACGTCCAGGTCCGTCGAGGCGGGCACGTCGAGCGCGGCGATGATCTTCGCCAGGCGCTTGAGGTTATCCGCGTAATCGGTGATCACCAGCGAGTTGTTGCCAGGGTTGGCATTGATCGTGTTGTTCGGCGAAATCAGGGGGCGCAGCACGGCCAGCAGGTTGGCCGACGATTCGTAGTTCAGGTAAAACACCTGGGTGGCGATCTGGTCGCCCTTCACCTGGCTGCTGCCGTTGCCCACCTGGGTCGGCACGGATTGCAGTTTGGCGTCCGCTTCCGGCACCACTTTCGCGTAGCCGTCGCCGGAAACCACCGCATAGCCCTGCAGGCGCAGGGCCGAGGCCAGCAGCGCGAAGGCTTGCGTCTTGCTGATCGATTTTTCCGACACCAGCGTGATCGTGCCCTTGACGCGCGGGTCGATGACGAAATTGATGTTGGTGTAATGGCCCACGGCCTTGATCACGGATTCGATGTCGGCGCCGACGAAATTGAGCGCCGCTTCATCGCCGGGCGCGGCCCAGACGGGCGCCGGCATGCCGGCCACGGAACAGCACAGCAAGGCGGCGGCCGACAGGCGGCGCAGCGAAAAGGAGAAGGTATGGGGGCTCACGGATGGTTTTTTCATTGTCTGAACTCTAAGGCGATGATGTTTTTTTCGCTATTGCTACGGCGCTGTCCCAGCAAATTCAACAAACTCGCCAAGGTCTCTTCATATCCTGCTGCGGCCTGGGCCTGGCCGGAAAACTGCATGCGCCCCTGTTGCAGGCTGCCGCTGCCGTCGAGCAGCAGCGGTCCTTTGATGGAGCGCAAGGTCAACGTCGCCTGCTGCCCCTGCCAATCGAAATCGAGCTCGTAACTGCCCAGCGGACGCAAGGACGACAGGCGCGAAGCCATGTCCGTCATCTGCAGGGTCGTGCGGCCGATGGCGGAAAACTGCTGTTTTTCCAGCGCCAGCTGCAAGGTGCTCCACGACAGGCGCATGCTGCCCGTCGGCGCCACGGTATTCAAGGGCGCGCCCAGGCCGCCCAGGCCGTCGGCCGGCAGCAGCAGGGCCGCCGGGCTGACTTGCCAGTGCGACCACGAGCCGCGCAAATTGACGGCCTGCGACAGCGCCTGCGCATTCTGCAATTCCACGTCCACCGATCCCCACAGCACGGAGGGCGAAATGCGCCAGCTGAAGCGCCCCGGCAGCAGCGGCGTCACGGCGCCATTCGCGCTGGCCGCCCCGCCGATAAAGGCCGAGCCGCGCCACAGGGTACCTTGCGCGTCGCCCAAGGTCAAACGTCCGCCCGTCTGCTTTTCCACGAGACTGGCGACCCAGCCGGCCGGGAAAAACACCAGCAGGGTGACGCAGACGCTGACGATGATGGCCAGCAGCCAGCCTAGCAGGCGCATCATCGCGCCGCGCCCGGGCTCTGGTGCAGGGTCAGGCTGGCGTCGACCAGCCCCGCCTTGCCCTGCGCCGTGATCTTCGCTTCCTGCACCGCCACGCGGCCTTCGCGGCGCAAGCCGTCGAGCCACAGCATGACGCTGGCGAACGGCACGCCGTTCAATTGCACGCGCGCGTACTCTCCCGTCAGCGACAGCGATTGCGGCGCCAGGCCGCGCGCCTTCAGGGACGCGTCGAGGCTGTCACGGCTCATGGGAGCGACCTGCACGGGCGCCTGGCGCGCCAGCTCGCCCGCTTCGCGCGCCAGCGCCTGCAGCTGGGCCGCGTTCTGGCGCAGCTCGGGCAAGCTCTTTTGCAAGGCGATGCGGCCCGTCCAGGCCGGCTCGAAGAATACGGCGTAGACGAGGGCCAGCCCCGCCACCACGCCGCCGATGCTCAAGAGCTTGCGCTCCTGCGGCGTGCGCTCGGCCCAGAAGGCCTGCACGGCCTGCTGCTGCCCCGCCCAGGCGGCGCGCGCCTTGTTGACTGCTGTACTCATGTTTTTGCTCCCGTGGCCGGCGTGATCTTCCACACGCCCGGCGCCGTTTCATTCAAGGCCAGCTTGCGCGCGGCCAGGCCGTCGCGCACCTGCGCCTGGGCGCTGGCGTCGACCATGTCCGGTTTCAGCTTGACGATCAGGCTGCGCTCGCGGTATTCCAGCGAGGCCACCACGCCGCGCCCGGCCAGGCCGCCCAGCGCCTCGCCCAGCGCCGCGCTCATGCTGGTGAAGTCATCCATGCTCGCTTGCCCGCCCTGCAGGCGGGCGGCGGCGATATTGCGCCGCATCTGCTCTGCTTCCAGGCCATACACGGGCGTTTCGTTCGGATACGCGGCCTTGAAGGTTTGCTGCATCGAGGTGCGCACGGTGGCGGCCTCGCGCTTCAAGCGCATCCATTCGATATTCATGCCGGCCAGGTTGACGATCACGGCCAGCAGCGCCAGGCGCAGCGGCCAGCGCCAGCGGCGCCATTCGGTGGCCGAGCCCGTCGCCGTACCCAGGGAAGCGGCCAGGTCCAGTCCCGCGCCCCTGGCGCCGGCGATCCAGTGCGCCCAGTGGTCCGCTTCCACCGTCACGCCGTCCATGCCGGCGGCCAGTTGTTGATATTGCGCAAGCTCGGCCTGCGCCACGTAGACCGTCAGGGGCACATCGCCGGCAAACGCGCGCGTCGTCAGCAAGGCCTGCTGCGGCTGGGCCGGCAACACCAGCCCCAGGCCCTCTTGCGGCGCCTGGCGCAAGGCCAGTTCCAGGCCATCGCCGCTGGCTTGCAGGGCAGCCGTCACGCTGCCCGGCTGCAAGGGCAGGCACAGCTGCGATGGCAGCAGCGCCACCTTGCGCGCACCCTGCGCCAGCAAGGCTTTCACGAGTACCTCGGCCCAGGCGCGCTGCGCCACGGCCACCGTGCGCATGCCGGCAGCGTCGGGCGCGCCGGCGGCCAGCAGGCAATCCTGGGTGTCGCCGAGAATGTGTTCTTCCACCAGGCCCGGCAAGGCCGCGCGCAAGCGGGCGCCGGCCAGCGGCGGCGTTTTCAGGCGCAGCAGGGTCACGTCGGCCGCCGCCAGCAGCAGCACCACCTGCTTCGCGCCGGCGATCAGCTGGCCCAGGCTGCCCAGCGGCGCGCTGCCCTGCTGCAACAGGGCGCCGCCGTCGCCGGCCAGCACGAAGGAGCAGGCCGGCGCGCTGTCGGTGGAGGCCTTGGCCGGGTGACGGATATACAATATTGTCAAAGTGACTCGCTTTCAGCTGTTAATTTTCCCGCAACCAGACCAGGCTGGTGGTGCGCTGCGGATCCGTTTTTCGATTGATGAGCGCCACGGCATCAAGGGCGGCACGATCCAGCCGCACGCGGATGACGGTGAGGAAGTAGCGGCTCTTCACGTCAAGCTCGATACCTTCAATCACTTGCTTCGCATCAATATTATTCTTGAAGTTTGCCAAATCAACAAATTTTTTGCGCGGATTGCTCAAAGTCAGGGCGCTGGCCTCGGACAGCGACATCATCGTCACGGCCGCCAGCACCTCGGCCGGCGCCGTGTTCACGTTGACCCCCGTGATTTCGGGCAAGATGATGACGACATCGCGTAGTTGCTCGATCATTTGCGGCGTATAGCCGGGCACGGCCAGCAAATCCTCGACTTGCGTGAACGCCACCGGCTCGCTGCTGCCGCCCGTGGCGGGCGTGGCAGCGGGCGTCTTGCCGTCGGTGCCGCTGGCGGTGCGCGGCTTCGGCCGCGCACGCAGCACGGCGTCGGCCGTCGCTTGCGCCAGACCGCTGTCGAGCTTCATGTTGGACAATAAACGCTGGTAGGCCAGCACCTGCTTCGGATTGATGGCGCCCGTGACGTCGACCAGGTTGGTGATATTGAAGCGCGCCTGCGCATCGAGCGCGCGGCCCGAGACGGTGGCGTCGAATTTTTCCGTGTCGACCTTTTCGCGGTCCACGTAATCGTCGAGCCGAGCTTCCTCGATGGGCGTGGCCCATACGCCATCAAGCGCCGTCAGCATGGGATTGTCCTGGCGCAACCAGAAGCGGGCAAAGTCGACCATGCCGCGCATGGCCCACTGCGTCTGCAGGCGCAAGCGCTGGTTTTCCATCGAGCGCACCTGCACCTGCTGCTGCCAGAACAGGCTGGCGACGACCGTGATGGCCAGCGCCGTCAGCAGCAAGGCCGTGATGACGGCCACGCCGCGCTGGCGCGAGGGGAACTTGAAGCGCGTCATCCCGGTCCCAATAAAAAGACTTTGGACAGGCCCGCGTCCTGGCCCGGCATTTGCAAGGTCACTTCCAGGCCCGGCACCTGGGTGGAGATGGTGGCGCCCGCCGTCAGCACGTTCCAGGCGCCATTGCTCCAGCCCCGCATGACCATGCTGTCGACGCCCTGCATCAGGGCCACGTCGGCGCTGGAGGTATCGGTATCGTCGCGCGCCGCCTGCCACAGGGTGTCGAGCACGGCCAGGTCGCGCGTGCCGTTCGACTCGCGCCGCGTCAGCACGCCGCCGCGCAGCCGGTAAGTGACCACTTGCAACTGTTGCGGCTCCTGCTCCGAGGCAGCCAGGCGCACCAGGGTCAGGCGGTCGTTTTCCGCCGACAGATTGATGCGGCCGTTCAGCAGGCTGTTGTTCAGCCCGGCGCCAGCCAGGTGGTCGCAATCGCTCTGCATCTGGGCAAACGCCAGCTGCATGCCGCGCGCCTGCTCCAGCTGGCTGGTCAGCACTTCGCGCGAGCGCATGATGCTGTCCAGGCCGCGCCAGCCCAGCATGGCGACCATGGCCAGGATGCCGATCGCCACGAGCAGCTCGATCAGGGTGAAACCCGCGGCAGGGACAGGACGGCGCAGCATCAGTCGTTAAAGGAAAGCAAGACCAGGCGCACGATGCGCCGGGCCGGGTATTGCGCGTCATAGACGTTGACGCGCACTTGCCGGATGCGGGGATTCGGCGTCGCCACCACTTCTTCCTCGCAGATGAGTTTTAAATCGCCCTGCGGGCAGTCGACCGTGCGCTTGCCCGTCTGCGGAAAGGTTTTTGCCAGGCGCAGGCGCACCAGGTGGTTTTCCGCCGACCAGGTGGCCATCATGGCGCTGCGCAAGCCGTCGCTGTTCTGCGTCAGGCTGCCGACGGCGCGCAAGGACGCGCCCAGGGCCGTGCCGACGATCACGAGGGCGACGAGCACTTCCAGCAAAGTGAAGCCGCGCTGGCGGCCATGACGTGGGAGCCGCATCATTGCTCGACCGTGAAGTGGCCGATGCCGTCGGCGCGGATGGCCACGCTGCGCTCGCCGCTGGCCAGGGTCAGCACGAAAGGCTTGTCGACCGGTTCGCGGCCGAAGATGATGCGCAGCGGCTGGGCCACGCTGTTCGAGGGCTGCACGCTGAGCAGCATGGGCGTGTTGGCAAACGCGCGCTCGCGCAGCAAATCGTCCTGCGTCACGGGTTGCCACAGCTTTTCATTGAGGACCAGGAAACGGTATTGATTTTCGTCAGCCTCGAACGCCACCTGCCGGCTGCGCACGATGGCTTCATCGCGCGCCAGCTGCAGCAGCAGGGCGATGCGTTCGGCTTCCTTTTGCAAGGCTTGCTGGCCATTCGGCATGGCGTTCAGCGACACCAGGCCCAGGGTCACGCCGATGATGACCATCACCACCAGCAATTCGATCAGCGTGAAGCCGCTGGCGCGTGGCCGGGGCGGTGCGCGACCGGTGGTCATGGCTGGCATGCAATGGAAAACTTACAGTTCCCAGGAACCGATATCGGCATCGTCGCCGCTACCGCCAGGCTGGCCGTCGGCGCCCAGCGAAATGATGTCGACTTCGCCTTTCACGCCCGGCGACAGGAACTGGTACGGGTTGCCCCATGGGTCCTTCGGCATCTTTTCCAGGTAGCCGCCCGCCTTCCAGCCATTCGCGGCCGGTCCCGTGGTCGGTTTCTCGATCAGCGCCTGCAAGCCCTGTTCCGTGGTCGGGTAGCGCTGGTTATCCAGGCGATACAGTTTCAAGGCTTGCATCACGGTAGCGATATCGACTTTCGCCGCCGCCACTTTCGACTCGCCCGTGCGGGCGATCAGCTTGGGCACCACCAGCGACGCGAGGATACCCATGATCACCACCACGACCATGATTTCGATCAAAGTGAAGCCGCGCGCGCGGCGCTGGCGTATCGGATGGTTTGCTGCGTTTTGCATAAGAAAGAGAGAAGAAGGTGAGTAATGAGTGCAGAGTATAAAGCGGAAATATGACAAAGCCTGTCATATAGGGAAAAATTTGTGCGGGGGCTGTCAGGCCGGCAAGACCACTTCGCCGCAAACGGCGCAGCCGGGGTCGCGCGCGACGCGCATGCTGCTCCATTCCATGTGCAAGCCGTCGAGCAGCAGCAGCCGGCCGGCCAAGGATTCGCCCACGCCCATGATCAGCTTCAAGGCCTCGGCCGCCTGCATGGCGCCCACCACGCCCACCAGCGGCGCGAACACGCCCATGGTCGAGCACGCCTCGTCCGTGAACTGCTGTTCCTGCGGAAACAGGCAGGAATAGCACGGTTGCGTGCCCGTGCGCGGGTCGAACACGCTCACTTGCCCGTCGAAACGGATCACGGCGCCCGACACCAGCGGCACCCTGGCCGCCACGCAGGCGCGGTTGACGGCGTGGCGCGTGGCGAAGTTGTCGGTGCAGTCGAGCACCACCGTGGCGGAGCAGACCAGTTCGGCCAGACGCGCGCCGTCGAGGCGCTCCTGCAAGGCGACGATATCGATCTCGGGATTGATCCCGGTCAAGGTTTCGCGCGCCGACAGCACTTTCGGCTGGCCCACGCGCTGCGTGGTGTGGGCGATCTGGCGCTGAAGATTGGTCAAATCGACCGTGTCGTCATCGACCAGGGTCAGCTTGCCGACGCCGCTGGCGGCCAGGTACATGGCCGCGGGCGAGCCGAGTCCGCCCGCGCCGATCACCAGCACATGCGTGTCCAGCAAGGCTTGCTGGCCTTCGATGCCGATCTGGTCCAGCAGGATGTGGCGCGAATAGCGCAGCAGCTGATTGTCGTTCATGGCGGCGACTACGGTTTTTGCACAGGAATCTTCTTGTCGTCCGCCTTGATGTCGGAAGCGATTTCCGGCTTGGCGCCGATCTTCTCCACCTTCGCATCGGCCTTGGCCAACTGCACCGGCAAGCCCTGGAAGTGGTTCAAGGCTTGCTGCAGCTGGAAATCGTCCTTGGCGCCGTATTCGAGCGGCTTGCGTTTTTTCGCCGTGGCGATCAGGCGCTGCTCTTCTTCCAGCTGATCCTGCATGCCTTCCATGGTCGGCTTGGCCGCTTCCGGCTTGCCATCGTTGCTGCTCAAGTGTTTTTCCAGGTCCGCCTCGCGGATGCGCAGGCTGTTCCAGCCATCGCCTTCGGCCGTTTCATCGACCAGCAGGTCGGGCACGATGCCGCGCGCCTGGATGGCCCGGCCTTTCGGCGTGTAGTAGCGGGCCGTCGTCAGTTTGACGGCCGTGTCGGCCGTGATCTGGCGCAAGGTTTGCACGGAACCCTTGCCAAACGTCTGCGTGCCGATGACGGTGGCGCGCTGGTAATCCTGCAGGGCGCCGGCGACGATTTCCGAGGCGGACGCGGAACCGGCATTGACCAGCACCACCAGCGGCACGGTTTTCAGGGCGGCCGGCAACTTGGCCAGCGGGTCGGCCCTGGTGCCCGGTGCGGCATAGAATTCGCGGCGGCCGTAAAACACCTGTTTCGACTCGGGCAACTGGCCCTTGGTGGAAACGATCACGGAATTGCCCGGAAGAAACGCTGTCGCCACGCCGATGGCGCCCGGCACGACGCCACCGGGATCGTTGCGCAAGTCCAGCACCAGGCCCTTGAGCTTGGGGTCTTGCGCATACAGCGCGTTGATCTTTTTGACCATGTCATCGACGGTCGGTTCCTGGAACTGGGCGATGCGCAGCCAGGCATAGCCGGGCGCGACCATCTTGGCCTTCACGCTTTGCACGCGGATTTCCTCGCGCACGATGGGGAAGACCAGCGGCTTGCTTTCGCCCTTGCGCGACATCGTCAGCACCAGCTTGGTGCCCGGCTGGCCGCGCATCTTCTTGATGACCTCTTCCAGCTGCAAGCCTTTCAGCGGGATATTGTCGAGGCGGGTGATCAGGTCGCCCGCCAGGATGCCGGCCTTGGCGGCAGGGCTGTCCTCGATGGGCGAGACGACTTTCACGTAGCCGTCTTCCATGCTCACTTCGATGCCGATGCCGACAAACTTGCCCTGCACGCTTTCGCGCATTTCCTTGAAGGCATTTTTATCCAGGTAGACAGAATGCGGGTCCAGCGACGAGACCATGCCGGAAATGGCTTCAGTCAAGAGTTTCTTGTCTTCCACCTTCTCGACGTAATCGGACTTGATCAAGCCGAAGACGTCGGACAGCTGGCGCAGCTCGTCGAGCGGCAGCGGGGCATTCGTGATTTTTTGCGCCACGGCCGGGAACTGCAGCGACATGCCGATGCCGGCCAGGACGCCCAGACCGATCAGGCCGATACTTTTGACTTTGATACCCATGTATTCTTCGCAATCTACAAATTCGCTGCCGCAGCAATGGTGGGAACTGAATTAAAACTTCACCCAGGTGGCGGGGTCGAAGGCGCGGCCCTGATGACGCAATTCAAAGTATAGCCCCGATTCCTCGTTGCCGCCGCTGTTGCCCGCGCTGGCAATGGCCTCGCCGCCCTTGACGGCGTCGCCCACGCGTTTCAGCAGCGACTGGTTATTGCCATAAATACTCATGTACTGGCCGCCGTGGTCGACGATGATCAGATTGCCGAAACCGCGCAGCCAGTCGGAAAACACGACCCGGCCGCCGGCGATGGCGTGGATTTCGCTGCCTTCGCCCGTGCGGATGAACACGCCCTTCCAGCTGGGGCCGTCACCGCGCTTGCTGCCGAAGCGGGCGGCGATCTTGCCCGCCACGGGGGCGCGCAGCTGCCCTTTCATGCTGGCGAAGGCGCCGGCCGGCGCGGCCGGGCCCAGGCTCGGGCGGTCCGGTTCCGGTTCCGGCTTGGGTTCCGGTTTCGGCGTCACCTTGGCCACTTGCGGCGGCTCGTCGTCGTCGATCGGTTCCAGTTTCACGGGCGGCGGTGGCGGCGTCTGCGGCTTGATCTTGCCCGATTTGTTTTGTTGTTCTTTCGCAAGACGTTCGCGTTCGGCCTGCGCCTGGGCGGCCTTGGCGCGCGCGGCCAGCAGGCGTTCGCGTTTTTCCGCCGCGATCCTGGCGTCGGCGGCCGCTTTGGCGGCGGCGCGTTGCTCGGCCAGCAATTGCTGGCGTTTCTTTTCGGCCGCGGCGGCGGCGGCCTGCTCTTCGATCAGTTTTGCCAGTTTGTCGACCAGGTTGCCCATGCGCTGTTCGTCGCGCTCGACATTGCCCACTTCCTTGCGCTGCGCCACCAGGCGCTGCGACAAGCTCGTCAGCAAGGCGGCGCGGCGCGCCTTCTCCTGCACCAGCAGGGCCTTCTGGTCGCGCTCTTCCTGCGCGATTTCTTCCAGCTCATCCTTGGCGTTCTGCACCTCCGCCTGGTTTTTCTCCACGGCAAGCAAGTTGGCGCGCAAGGCTTCCAGCAGGCGCGCCTGCGCCTGCGACACATACGCCATCAGTTGCAAGTCGCGGTTGATGCGGTTCGGGTTATCGCCCGACAAGAGCAGCTTGATGCGGTCTTCGTTGCCGGCAACATATTGTTCACGCAGCAACTTCGACAGCTGCGTCTTCTGTTTTTCGACGGTGGCCGTCAATTGCTGGTGCTCTTGCCCCAGCGCATTGAGTTTCACGCCCGTCTCGCTTTGCTCCTGCGCCAGATCGCGCAAGGCGCGGTTGGCGTTGGAAATCGCCTCTTCCGACTCGGCCAGGGTATCGGCCGCGTCATCCTTGGCGCTTTCCGTGCGGCTGATGTCGCGCTTGAGCGCCGTCAGCTTTTGTTGCAATCCAGCACGTTGTGCTTCCGCGGCCGCCTTCTGCTTGCTGCGTTCGGTGGGCTTGGCGCCCTGCGCGGCACCGCTGGAAAGCAGCAGCGCCAGGCACAGCATGGCACCGGCGCGCCACGCCGGCAGGGGTCGTTCAGCAGAGGGGGCGATGGCTGTGCCGCGGAAGAAAGACGACAAGTTACTTGGCCTTCCCTTGGTTCGCCACGGCAGCTTGCGCTGCCGCAATCGCTGCCGGGTCGCCCAGGTAGTAATGACGGATCGGTTTCAGGTCGGCGTCCAGTTCATACACGAGCGGCTGGCCGTTCGGGATGTTCAGGCCGACGATATCGCTGTCGCTGATGCCGTCGAGCATCTTGATCAGCGCGCGCAAGCTGTTGCCGTGGGCCGAAATGATGATTTTCTTGCCGGCGCGGATGGCCGGGGCGATTTCCTCGTCCCAGGCCGGCATCACGCGCGCCACGGTGTCTTTCAGGCATTCGGTCAGGGGAATCGACGCTTGCGGCAGGCCGGCATAGCGCGGATCGTTGAACGAGGCGCGGTCATCGTTCGCTTCCAGCGGCGGCGGCGGGGTGTCGTAGCTGCGGCGCCATACCAATACTTGCTCGTCGCCATACTTGGCGGCTGTCTCGCCCTTGTCCAGGCCTTGCAGGGCGCCGTAGTGGCGCTCGTTCAAGCGCCAGTCGTTCTTGATCGGCAAATACATCATGTCCATCTCGTCGAGCGCCAGCCACAGGGTGCGGATGGCGCGCTTCAGGACGGAAGTGTAGGCCACGTCGAACGTAAAACCTTCCTGCTTGAGGATCTGGCCGGCGGCCCTGGCTTCGTTGACGCCCTTTTCCGTCAGATCGACGTCGGTCCAGCCGGTGAAGCGGTTATCGAGGTTCCAGGTGGACTCGCCGTGACGCATGAAAACGATTTTGTACATAGTTCTATCTTCTCAAGGGGTTCAAATCAAAAAAGCAAAACGTAAAAAGACCTCGTCCAGCTTCTATTTTATAATGCGCGGATTGACTTAAACCATTGGACCCTACGTGAAATTCATTATCGACCACATTTTTCTGTTTGCCATCGTCATTATTTCCGGCGGCGCCCTCCTCTGGCCACTGCTGTCGATGCGCGGCAAGCGCGCGACCGTGCTGGAAGTCACGCAACTGATCAACCGTGGCAAGACTGTCATCGTCGACGTGCGCAACGCGGAAGAATTCGCCACGGGCCACTTGTCTGACGCAAAAAATATTCCGCTGCCGGAACTGGCAAAACGCGTGGGCGAGCTGGAAAAATTCAAAACGCGCCCCATTGTAGTGGTTTGCCAGAAAGGTTCGCGTTCGGCAACCGCCGTCGGCCTGCTGGGCAAAGCCGGTTTCGCTGAGGCAACGAGCCTGGAAGGCGGCCTCGACGAATGGAAAAAGCAAGGTTTGCCCTTGAAAACCTTGTCGCTGGCGAAATAAGCCGGCCTTAACTGAAGGAATCATCATGACCGTACCCGTTATTGTTTACAGCACCGCCGTGTGCCCGTATTGCGTGCGCGCCGAGCGCCTGTTGGAAGCCAAGGGCGTCGCCGTGCAAAAGATCCGCGTCGACCTCGACCCGGAAGAGCGCATCAAGATGATGGAACGCACGGGCCGCCGCACGGTGCCGCAGATCTATGTGGGCGATACCCACGTGGGCGGATTCGACGATTTGTATGCGCTCGATCAAGCTGGCAAGCTGGACCCCTTGTTAAATGGCACGGCAGCCTGATATAAAGCGGGTTCGAGAAATTGCTTGGTTTTTTGTCGTATTGTTTTGATACAATTGCCCTCGCACCTGATCTGGCCGCGCCTATCCGGCGCGGTTTGAATACCGCAAGCACCATATTTGAACGGTGTGCCGTTCTTGTCCTTTACAACGAAAGCGTTCCATGTCTGACGAAAATCTGCAACCAGTCTTCCAAATCCAACGCGTCTACCTGAAAGACATGTCGCTGGAACAACCAAATTCCCCAGCTATTTTCCTGGAACAAGAAGCACCAGCCATCGAAGTGGCACTGGACGTGGGCGCTGCGCCTCTGGCCGACGGCATCTTCGAAGCCACCGTGACCATCACCGTCACCGCCAAAGTCGGCGAAAAAGTCGCTTTCCTGGTTGAAGGCAAGCAAGCCGGTATCTTCGAAGCACGCAACATTCCTGCTGATCAACTCGATCCACTGCTGGGAATCGGCTGCCCGAACATCATCTACCCTTACCTGCGCGCCAACATCGCCGACGTGATCACCCGTGCCGGCTTCCCGCCAGTGCACTTGGCCGAGATCAACTTCGAAGTGTTCTACCAACAACGTCTGCAAGCTATTGCTGACGCCGCAGCAGCTGCCCCGGCAGCCGACGCGACGACGCACTAAGCTTCAGGCAAGACCCCGCCAGCCGTCAAGGCTGGCCTGACACGGCGGCCTGGCCGCCGTGTTTCGTTAAGGTTCAAAAATATCATGTTGAAAAGTGCGCTCTTGAGCAAGTTCCGCTGGATGGCCGGCGCCGTGCTGCTGCTGGCGACCGCCGCCAGTCACGCCGTCGATTTCAAAACGGTGGGCGCGGCTCCCGTGATCCTGTACGACGCGCCATCCGCCAAGGGCGGCAAGCTGTACGTGGCGCCACGCGGCATGCCGCTGGAAATCGTGCTCAGCTACGGCGAATGGGTCAAGGTACGCGACGCCAGCGGCGAAATGGCCTGGACGGAAGCCAAGGGCCTGTCCGCCAAGCGCAACGTCGTGGCGCGCGCCGCGAACCTCAAGGTTCGCGCCAGCCCCGACGACACCGCCTCCCCCATCATCCTCGTCGACAAGGGCGTGCTGCTGGAAATGAGCGAGCAGCCGAGCTCCAACTGGGTCAAGGTCCGCCACAAGGATGGCCAGAGCGGCTACGTCAAGACCAGCGAAGTGTGGGGCCTGTAAGCACCGCCAGATTCATCCGGGCAGCGGCCAGCCGCGCCGCGCCCCTCCCCCTGCCAGACTGAGGTCGCATGCAAGTTTCTCCCGATACATCTCCCGCCGCCACGGCGCTCCCCCGCAAGATCACCATCCTCGGCGCCGGCGCCTGGGGCACGGCCGTGGCCATGGCCCTGGCCGGCCGCCACGACGTGCTGCTGTGGGGCCGCAACGGCGACGCCATGGCCGCCATGGCCGCCAGCGGCGAAAACAGCTATCTGCCCGGCTTCCCCTTGCCGCCGCAACTGCGCATCAGCGCCGATTTCGACGCCGCCGTCGCGCATGCCGGTGGCGAACACGGCATCCTGATCGCCGCCTGCCCCGTGGCGGGCTTGCGGCCCATGCTGCAGCAATTGAAAGACAAGGCCATCGGCAACCTGGTGTGGCTGTGCAAAGGCTTTGAAGGCGGCACGGGCTTGCTGCCGCACCAGATCGTGCAGGAAGTACTCGGCGACAATATCCCCGGCGGCGCCCTGTCCGGCCCCTCGTTCGCGCAGGAAGTGGCGCGCGGCTTGCCGTGCGCGCTGACCATCGCCTCGCACAGCGCGGCCTTGCGCGCCAGCGTCGTCTCGGCCTTGCATGGCGGCACCATCCGCGTGTATGCGAGCGACGACCTGGTGGGCGTGGAAGTGGGCGGCGCCGTCAAGAACGTGCTGGCGATCGCCACGGGCGTGGCCGACGGCCTGGGCCTGGGCTTGAATGCGCGCGCCGCGCTGATTACGCGGGGCCTGGCGGAAATCACGCGCCTGGGCACGGCCCTGGGTGGCCAGACGGAAACGTTCATGGGCTTGACGGGCATGGGCGACTTGATTCTGACGTGCACGGGCGACCTGTCGCGCAACCGCCGCGTCGGCTTGGGCCTGGCGCAAGGCAAGGCGCTCGATACCATCGTGGCCGAACTCGGCCATGTGGCCGAAGGCGTGCCGTGCGCCAAGGCTGTGCGCGAACTGGCGCGCCGCATGGGCGTCGAGATGCCGATCACCAACGCGGTGGCCGGCGTGCTGTTCGATGGCGATTTGCCGCACGTGATGGTGCAGCAGCTGCTGTCGCGCGATCCGCGCGCCGAAGCGGCTTGAGCGCCAGAAAAAACCTAACGTCCCGCCTTGTGCATGAGTATGGTCAGCAACAATAAACTGTCTTCGCGCGCTTCCAGGGCGTGCGCCTGGCCGCCGAGCAGGTACAGCATCTGCCCCGGCCCCAGCAGGTGCACGCCGCCATGCGCCGTCACCGCCACCTGCCCTTGCAGGCACAGCAAGGTGATTTCACCGAGCACATGATGCTCGGGCATGGTCTTGCCCTTGGGCATGCACATGCGGATCAGTTCCAGCTCATCCGTCTTGGCCAGCGCGATGGCGGAAAACTGCGACAGGTCGTCGCCGTCCCTGCGCAGCACCTCGATCACCTGTCCTGAACTTGCGTGTTCCAGTGCCATCATGTGCTCCTTCCGCAATTACTCGGTGACTTCCTCCGGCTCTTTCGCGCCGCGCATCCACTCGACCAGCGGCCACGCATCCTTCAAGCCTTCCGCCAGGGTCGGCAGCAGTTTCTCGGGGTCGTTCACGGGCAGCGGTATTTCGGTCCAGACAAAAAAGCTCTTCAGCTTGATGAATTCGATATGTTCGGCGTCCGCCTCGAAGCCCTTGGGCGGGCGCTGCAGCTTGCCCTCGTTCTGGATGGTGCCGAAACGGGCTTTCAAACGCTTATTTTTCAGCACTTTGGAAAACCCTGGCGCGTCGTTGACCATGTGCTCGCGCAGCGCCTTCAAGCGGCCGGGCGGCGGCATGTATTCGCCGGCGCCGAACAGCAAGTTGCCTTGCCCATCGATCTGCAGATAATACGTGGGGCCGCCCGCCTTGCTGGGACGGCGCATGTCGTTCGGCGCGATGGCGGCCGAAAAGCGCGTTTTATACGGGCTTTTATCGTGCGCGAAACGCACGTCGCGGTTGATGCGGAACAAGGCCTTCTTCGGATTGCAGTACTTCACGGCCGGATCGAACTTGCCCAGTTCGCCTATCAGCGACGTCACCAGCGCGAGAAATTCCTCGCGCAGGATGTCGTAGCGGGGCTTGTTCATGACAAACCAGGGACGGTTGTTGTTGTCGCTCAGTTCACGTAAAAATTGGGTCAAATCACGCACATGCATGTGTCAAATTCCGATCAGCAACTATTTGGAAAGCTCTTTCGGGATGGGGCGCTTGCCCACCATCACGTCGAGCGCCGCTTCGCGATTCTTGCGCAGCACCGTCATTTTAGCTTTTCCGCCGGGCGGCAGTTGGGCGATCAGGTTCAGCATTTCCGTCGTGTCGCCGACGGGCTTGCCTTCCACCGTCAGCAGGATGTCGCCGGGCACGATGCCCGCCTTGTCGGCCGGGCCGTTGCGCACCACGCCGGCGATGATGGCGCCGCTGCTGCGCTGCAAGTTGAAGCTTTGCGCCAGCTCGGGCGTGATGTCCTGCGTTTCCACGCCGATCCAGCCGCGCACCACGTGGCCATCCTTGATGATGGCTTCCATCACGGTTTTCGCCGTCGAGACGGGAATGGCGAAGCCGATGCCGACGGAACCGCCGCTTTGCGAGTAGATCGCCGTATTGATGCCGATCAAGTTGCCGCGCGTATCGACCAGGGCGCCGCCCGAATTACCGAAGTTAATCGCCGCATCCGTCTGAATGAAATTTTCAAAGCTGTTGATGTGCAGATTGTTGCGGCCCAGGGCGGAGATGATGCCCATGGTCACCGTCTGGCCCACGCCGAAGGGGTTGCCGATGGCCAGCACCACATCGCCCACACGCGCCAGTTCCGACTGGCCCAGCACGATGACGGGCAGCTTGTCGAGGTTGATCTTGATCACGGCCAGATCCGTTTCCGGATCCAGGCCCACCACCTTGGCGGGCGCCTTGCGGCCATCCGTGAGCACCACTTCGATTTCGTCGGCGCCTTCGACCACGTGGTTGTTGGTCAGCACATAGCCTTCATGGCTGACGATAACGCCCGAACCGAGGCTGTTTTTCAAGTCGTCGTCATCCTCGCCGTCCGGGTCGCGGTCGCCGAAGAAACGTTTGAAGAAGGGATCGCGCGCCAGCGGATGGGCGCCGCGCTTGGGTACTTGCAGGGTGAGGATGTTGACGACGGCGGGCATGGCGCGCGCCGCCGCGTCGCGGTAGGAACCGGGCGCCAGGCTGCTGGACGCCGTTTCCACCACGGGCACCGGCTTGGCAGGAGAGCCCAGTTGCTGTACCCGGCTGGCCGGGCGCAGCGCGCCGTACACAAAGTACAGCGCCAACGCGATCGTCACGGTTTGCGCAAACAATAACCAGAATCGTCGCATAACACTCCACCCAGGTCAGCCGGCCGGTGCCGGAACGACTTATTTTGCCAGATCGTTGCTATTCTGTCCGTTCTTCTGCAGGGAGTCGCGGATTTCACGCAGCAGCACGATGTCTTCCGGCGTGGCCGGTGCCGGTGCCGGCGCGACCGGTTCGCTGCGGCGGGCCTTGTTCATCAGGCGCACCATCTGGAAGATGATGAAAGCCAGAATGACGAAGTTGAGCAAAATGGTGAGGAAATTACCGTAGGCCAGCACGGCGCCCGCCTTTTTCGCTTCCACCAGGGTCAGGGTCGTCGCCTGGCCATTCAGGGGCAGGTAGTAATTGGCGAAATCGAGGCCGCCGAAAATGCGGCCGATGGGCGGCATGATCACGTCTTGCACCAGGGAATCGACAATCTTGCCGAAGGCACCACCGATAATGACACCGACCGCCAGATCGACGACGTTACCCTTCATTGCAAATTCTTTAAATTCTTGCATCATTGCCATGAAATTTCTCCTTCGGATATGTATAAAAAACATGCCGATCATACTATTGATTCCCGGGCACACCAACTTGTGGTTGCCGGCGAGACCAATTCCGGCACAGCCGCGCGCATCTAGTTCGAAAGAACTAGCCACCTCCTGCAAAAGTATATAAATTATGGTACAAGCAACGTTTTTGTTTTATTCGTTGTTTGCTTCACTTATAATTTGCGGTTGCCAGAAGCGGCTTTTTCGCTTCCGGATAATCAACAAGAAACTGGCATGGGCTGCGCCATAGTCCGAAGTTCCGCAGGGATGTTGCCACTTTACCGTACAAAGATGCGGGTTGCGGCAATCAGTGGGAAAGAGCTTCGGCGACGGGTTTTTCGCGGCTGCCACTCATAATAAAGATTCGCATTTTGACTGATTGGGGTTTGCATGAGTAACGAAAAGCAGGTCGATTCAGGCCGTCGCGGCTTGCTCGTCGCCACGTGCGCGGCGGGCAGTGTAGTTGGATTGGCAACCGCGGGAGCCTTGGTAAGCACCTTCCAGCCGTCGGAGCGCGCGAAAGCGGCTGGCGCGCCGGTCGAAGTAGACATCACCACCTTGCAACCCGGCGAAATGCGCACCGTCGAATGGCGCGGCAAGCCGGTCTGGATCCTGAAGCGCACGCCGGAAATGATCGCGTCGCTCAAGCAAACCGATGGCAAGGTCGCCGATGCCAATTCCCAACGCAATCCCGCCGAATTCACGCCCGAATACTGCATGAACGAGGCGCGTTCCATCAAGCCTGAAATTCTCGTCGCCGTCGGCATCTGCACCCACCTGGGCTGCTCCCCTTCCTCGAAATTTACCCCCGGCCCGCAACCGTCGCTGCCCGATGACTGGGAAGGCGGCTTCCTGTGCCCTTGCCACGGCTCCACCTTCGACATGGCTGGCCGCGTGTTCAAGAACAAGCCGGCGCCGGACAACCTGCAAGTGCCGCGCCATATGTACCTGAGCGACACCAAATTGCTGATAGGTAAAGACGAGAAAGGCGAGGCTTGATCATGGCTGCTTTCAAAGAAACGAAATTCCCGGCGGACGCTCCCGTCGCCGAAAAAGCGCTGGGCTGGGTCGATGACCGCTTTCCCCTGACCAAGCTGTGGAACGACCAATGGGGCAAGTACTACGCCCCGAAAAACTTCAACTTCTGGTACATCTTCGGTTCGCTGGCCATGCTGGTGCTGGTACTGCAGATCGTCACCGGCATCTTCCTGACCATGCACTACAAACCGGATGCGGCCCTGGCCTTCAATTCCGTCGAGTACATCATGCGCGAAGTGCCGTGGGGCTGGCTGGTGCGCTACATGCACTCGACGGGCGCCTCGGCCTTCTTCATCATCGTCTACCTGCACATGACGCGCGGCCTGCTGTACGGCTCGTACCGCAAGCCACGTGAACTGATCTGGCTGTTCGGTTTCGCCATCTTCCTGTGCCTGATGGCCGAAGCGTTCTTCGGCTACCTGCTGCCATGGGGCCAGATGTCGTACTGGGGCGCCCAAGTGATCGTCAACCTGTTTGGCGCCATCCCGCTGATCGGCCCTGACCTGTCGCTGTGGATCCGCGGCGACTACGTCGTTTCCGACGCGACCCTGAACCGCTTCTTCGCCTTCCACGTGATCGCCATTCCGCTGGTACTGCTGGGCCTGGTTGCAGCGCACTTGATCGCTTTGCACGAAGTCGGTTCGAGCAATCCGGACGGCATCGAAGTGAAGGAAAACCTGGGCGCCGACGGCCACCCGGTCGATTCGATTCCTTCGCATCCGTACTACACCGTGCACGATTTGTTCGGCGTCTCGATCTTCCTCGTCATTTTCAGCGCCGTCGTCTTCTTCGCGCCGGAAATGGGCGGTTATTTCCTGGAATACAACAATTTCCTGCCAGGCGATTCGCTGAAGACCCCGCTGCACATCGCGCCAACCTGGTACTTCACACCGTTCTACTCGGTGCTGCGCGCCACCACGGCCGACTTCATGTACGTGCTGATGGGTGTCGTGGCTGCCTACGTGGTGTTCATCTGGCTCAAGTCGCGCCTGTCGACGACGGTCAAGTCTGCCATCGCCGGCATCGCCATCGTCGCCATCATCGGCATGCTGCCGCAGGTGCTGGACGCGAAATTCTGGGGCGTGGTGTTCTTCGGCGGTTCCGTCGTGATCCTGGCCTTCCTGCCATGGCTCGACCATTCCCCGGTGAAATCGATCCGCTACCGTCCGAACTGGCACAAATATGTGTACGCCATCTTCGGCCTGTCGTTCCTGATCCTCGGCTACCTCGGGACCCAGGCGCCAACGGATACGAAGACCATCGTGTCGCAAGTGTGCACCCTGATTTACTTCAGCTTCTTCCTGTTGATGCCATGGTGGAGTGCAATGGGCAAGTTCAAGACCGTGCCGTCGCGTGTGACGTTTCACCCGCACTAAGCCGCTCTCACGCCACGCTCAAAGGACATACATCATATGAAGATTGCAAAAAAACTGCTCGCCATCCTGGCCTTCGTGCCCGCCATGGCTCTCGCCAGCGAAGGCGGCTTTCCGCTGGACAAGGCTCCTGACCGCCAGACCAACATGGCAGCGCTGCAACATGGCGCCAAATTGTTCGTCAATTATTGTCTGAATTGCCACGCCGCCGTGTCGATGCGCTACAACCGCCTGCGCGACCTGGGCTTGACGGAAGACCAGATCAAGCAGAATCTGTTGTTCTCCGGCGATAAAGTCGGCGACTTGATGACGACGAGCCTGGCACCGCAGGACGCCAAGGCCTTCTTTGGCGTCGTACCGCCGGATTTGTCGGTAATTTCGCGCGCGAAATCATCTTCCGCTGGCACAGGCGGCGACTACCTGTATACTTACCTGCGTACGTTCTATAAAGACGACACTCGTCCGACCGGCTGGAACAACATGGTCGTGCCGAATGTTGCCATGCCGCATGTATTATGGGAATTGCAAGGTGTCCAGTCTGCCAAGTTCGTGGAAGAGAATGATCCGCACGAAGCTGGCAAGAAGATCCACAAATTTGCCGGCTTCGAGCAGGTCAAGCCAGGTACGTTGAACAAGATCGAGTATGACAATGCGGTAGCCGACCTGGTCGGCTACATGGAGTGGATGGCCGAACCGGCACAGCAAACACGCAAGCGCCTGGGCGTGTGGGTGCTGCTGTTCCTGTCGGTCTTTGCTCTGCTGGCATGGCGCCTTAACGCGTCGTTCTGGAAGGAAGTCAAATAAGTGAGGCGCCGGCCATAGGCCGGTTTATGCCTGTTTCTGCGTTGTCCGCATGAGTGGACAAGCGACCTGGGGTGAGCCGTTCGCGGCTTCACCCCCTTTGTTTCTAAGGAACTATAAAAAATGATGGTTCTCTATTCGGGTACAACCTGCCCATTTTCGCAACGCTGCCGCCTGGTCCTGTTTGAAAAAGGCATGGACTTCGAAGTGCGCGACGTCGACCTGTTCAACAAACCGGAAGACATTTCGACCATGAATCCGTATGGCCAGGTGCCTATCCTGGTCGAACGCGAACTGATCCTGTATGAATCGAACATCATCAACGAGTACATCGATGAGCGCTTCCCGCATCCGCAACTGATGCCGGCCGATCCGCTGATGCGCGCCCGCGCGCGCCTGATGCTGTTCAATTTCGAAAAAGAACTGTTCGTGCACGTGCACGTGCTGGAAAGCGAACGCGCCAAGAGCAACGACAAGGCCCACGACAAGGCACGCGCGGAAATCCGCGACCGCCTGACGACCCTGGCGCCGCTGTTCCTGAAAAACAAGTACATGCTGGGCGACGAATTCTCGATGCTCGACGTGGCTGTCGCGCCGCTGCTGTGGCGCCTGGACCACTACGGCATCGAACTGTCGAAGACGGCCGCACCGCTGATGAAATACGCCGAACGCATCTTCTCGCGTCCTGCGTACATCGAAGCGCTGACCCCTTCCGAAAAGGTCATGCGCCGCTAAAGATAATCCCGGCAGGCCGCGCCTGCCGGGATATCTTGGGGCATGTGGTAAAGTTATTTTTGCGCTGTCCCAGTCTTTTGAACTACCGGTGCGCCCGCCTCATGCTGACGGGGGCGCTCCCGCCTCACCGTGCCTACCATGTCTGAAATCTCAACCAAACCTTATATGCTGCGCGCCATCTACGAGTGGTGCACCGACAGCGGCTACACGCCTTATCTCGCGGTCAAAGTCGATTCGCGCACCACGGTACCGATGGAGTACGTGAAAAAGGGCGAAATCGTGCTCAACATCAGCTTCGGCGCCACCAGCGGCCTGAAGATGGACAACGACGCCATCCGCTTCCACGCCCGCTTTGGCGGCGTCTCGCGCGAAATCTACGTGCCGGTCGACAACGTGATGGCCATCTACGCCAACGAAAACGGCCAGGGCATGGCCTTCGAGCCCGTGCTGGGCAACGATGACCCGGACGCGCAACCGACGGACAGCCCGGCCTCCGCCGACGTCCCGCCGCCCGTGCTCGCCCCCGCCGCCAGCGGTCCCACCCTGTCGTCCGTGCCGACCAGCTCCCCCGAACAACGCGACAACGCCACGCCTGGCGACGACGAGCCACCAAAAAAAGGCGGCCGCCCGACCCTGACACGCATTAAATAGCGTATAATTCGCAACGCGCAGTTTTTGCCGACTTAGCTCATTTGGTAGAGCAGTTGATTTGTAATCATCAGGTGGCCAGTTCGAAACCGGCAGTCGGCACCAGAATTCAGCAGTAAATCAAAGGGTTACCCGCTTCGGCTGGTAGCCCTTTTTTCTTTTCCCACGCCTGCGGAAGCCATCCGGAACACTGACACGCATCGTCATCCAGGTTGACGCATTGCTGCACCGCGCAATGACGTCCTGCACATTTAGGCGCAAGATGAGCACGTGCTTGCGCAAAGCAGGCTCCCGATGTCTGGCTTGCCTATCTGGGGAAATATCATGTCCGCACACACTTACAAGCTGATCGAACTGGTCGGCACGTCGACCGAGAGCAGCGATCAGGCGATACGCGATGCCATTGCCAAGGCGGCGCTGACGGTCAAGCACATGGACTGGTATGAAGTGACCGATTCGCGCGGCCATATCGTCGATGGCAAGGTGGCGCACTTCCAGGTCACGCTCAAGGTCGGCTTCCGGCTCGAATAAAGGGATCGAGTAAGGCAGGCGGCGCGCTCAGCGCCGCCCGGCCGCTCCCCGACTCTCCAGCCACTCCCGGCCGCCGGCCTCCAGCGCGGTCTCGATGACCTTGTCCGGCAAGCTGTAGACGGTCGCCCAGCTGGCGCGGCCATCCTGCGTGTTGGCGGGAAAACTGTGCGTTTCGATCGGCCAGTGGTATTTGCGTTTCAATGCCTTGACGATGGCGGCCAGCGAGACGCGGCCTTGCAGCGGTTCGGCGCCGGACTGGTCGCGGTTCGACAGCAGCACGGCCAGGACCTGGCCGCGGCCCGTGCGCGCGCCGGGGAAGGTAGGGGTTTTGTTTGCCATGGCCTATTTTACCGGGCAATGATCGGACGAGAGGCGATGTGCCGCACCTTTGATACGGCGCAAGCGCCGCAGCGGCTTTGCGTCCACGATGGGCATTTCGCCAGGCGTGCCGGCGCCCCTCCGGCAGCCTGGGCCTATCATCATGGGGCACAGGAGCCTATCATGCACAGCCTGAACATCCACGCCATGCAATGGCAACCCGTCGCCGATATTTCCGCCGTCAATCCGCTGCTGCCCGACGATCTCGCCTGCTTTCGCGAGCTGCGCGACGTGCTGCAACGCTACGGCGCGCTCGACCGCTTCGGCATTTCCCTGATCCACCGCCATTTCGACATCGCCGACGACGAAGAGCTGATGGAGTACACGGATGCGGAAGCACGCATCTTGACGGTCAAACCTGTCAAGAAAAGCGACATCGACTGGAATCACACGACGATTACCAACTGGAAATTGACGGAAGGCGAGGAAGTGGCGCGCATCGGTTGCGGCTGCGCACGCAATTCGGGCGGCCACCTGGGCTATCACCGGGGCACCTGAGGCTGGCCGACGGCGCCCGCCAAGCGGCGTCGGCCTTTCTTACACTTCACTTCATCCAGCTCAGTCCGCTTTGTGCAAGCACTTGATTTCTTGTGATATTTTTGTGTGGCACGCAAGCTGCTTATCCCTGTCTACGAGATGAATCCAGGCAAGTCATTCTGGATTCTTTGTCCCCCGGATTTTCCGAGACTGACCACGACAAGAGGCTGCGATGAACGTTGATCACACACGAAGCAAGACCCTGGGCTGGCTGGGCGCACTGGCGGCGGCGAGCCTGCTGGCCAGCGGCCAGGCACAGGCCGGCGCGTACGGCCTGGCCGTCAATGAGTTGAACAATTTCCGCATCACCACCAGCGCCGGCGCGCTGTCGCTGGCCGGCGCCAACCGCAATGCCAGCGACAGCGCTTTTTTCGAAGGCGGCGTGGCCGTCAATCCGCGCGCCGTCAATACGGGTCCGGCCGCCAACGCGGACGTGCTGCAAGTGTGCTCGGGCGGCGGCTGCAGCGGCTTGCCGCAAAACCACTACGCCCCCAGCCCCAGTTCCACCCTGGAATTTGCCCGCGGCGATGCGCATGCCTTCGGCAACATGCTCAATGGCGGCGCCAGCGTGAGCGCCGTGGCGGAAGCACAGCGCAACACGATCGGCGCCGCCACGGCCACGGCCGGCGACACGCTGACCGGCTCCGTCAACCTGACCCTGTCGAGCGCCGGCTTCATCACCTTCAGCTTCATGGGACGGCGCGACCTGCGCACCAGCGTGACGACCATGGGCGACAAGTCAAACGTGTCGATCATGGATATCTTCAATATCTCGTGCAACAGTTCCAGCCCCACCGGCTGCCTGTCGCACGCGAACGCCGATGGCGTGATCTTCCAGTTCGCGCCCGATGGCGATGCCAACAATGGCAGCGACATCAATGGCAACCATGGCGCCGGCAGCCTCGACCCGTTCAGCCTGAACATGACGGCCGGCACCAACGACCCGGCCACGGGGCGCGCCTTCACGAATGGCTTCGCGATGTTTTCCCTGACCTCGAATTTCGCCCTGCCGGCCGGCAGCTATACCTTGAATTTTTCCAAGTCCACGCGCACCGATATCGTCGTCATCGATCCGCCGCTTGCGGTACCGGAGCCGGGCACGCTGTTCCTGCTGGGCATGGGATTGGCGGCCCTGGCTTTTACGCGGCGCCGCCAGCCGCAATCATCCGCAGCATGAAAAACACGCGGCGCCCGCAAAGGCGCCGCGTTTCTTATGCCGGTCAAGACGTGTTAACCGAGCCGCGCCAGCGCCTGGCGCGCCAGCTGCAATTGCTGCAGATAATAGCGGTGCAGCATGGCCGGATCGCTCAGGTCGCGCCCCAGTACCAGACGCAGCTCGCTGGCGGGGCAGTCGCCGGCCTGGGTTTCTACTGGGGTTTGCACCTGCGTCCCCAACTGACGCGCCAGCTGGCGCGCCGCCTGCTCCTGCGCGGGCCGGTACTCGACGCGCGTGCGCGCCACCTGGAAGCCGGTTTCATTGGCCAGGCGCACCACTTGCACGGGAGCGCCGGCCAGGCTGCGCGCCAGGGCGGCGGCCAGGCCAGGCACGCCGTTGCCATTCACAATTTCCAAACGCGGGCGGGGCACGGCAGGAGCCGGCATGGACCGCCCGGCCGTGACAGCGGGCATGCTGCGCGCGGCGGCCGGCACGCGCTGCAAGCGGGCCATGCCGTCGCCTTGCGTGATCTCGATGCGCGCCATGGCGGGCGCATCCGGCAGCGGCGCGGCCACGGGCACGCCCTGCGGCGGCGCCGCGTTGCGCAAGACGGCCATGTCGCTCCGTAAATCGTGTTCCTGCAGGCTCTGCGCCTGGCGCCGCATGACGGCCGCGCGCGCGTGCTGTCCCAGCCGTTCGAGCACTTGCGCCAGGTGCTGCCAGGCCAGCGCATTGAGCGGATCGAGCAGACACGCCTGTTCCAGCGCAGTCAACGCTTGTGCATCGCGCCCGCGCAAATAGTAGGCGCGACCGAGATTGCTGAACAGATACGCCTGCCACGGCTGCGGCGCACCGGCTTCCTGCGTCAGGGCCAGCCACTGGGCGATCGCCGCATCGTGCTCGCCCCGCTGCGCATGCAGCACGGCCAGGCCGTTGCGCGCATTCACATGGCGCGGCGCGGCGCGCAAGGCTTGCGCATAGGCCGCTTGCGCGGCCGGCAGGTCGCCCCGCTCGAAATGCTGGCGCCCCGCCGCATAGGCGGCATCGGCGTCCGGCCACTGCGGCAGCGGCGCGTGGGCCGGCGGCGTGGTACAGGCGGCCAAGCCCAGACAGGCGCAGGCGGTGGCCAGGCGGGAAATCGTCAAGCGCATGGTAGCTCCTTTCAGCGGTTGGCCATGGCCGGCACGAGCACGCGATAGACTTCGATCACGGCCGGCCCCATGAGCACCAGCATGAGGGTGGGAAAGACACAAAAGATCAGCGGGAACAGCAGTTTCAGGGCGATCTTCGCGGCCGCCTCCTCGGCCAGAAGGCTGCGCTTGCCGCGCAGGTTTTCCGAGTGCACGCGCAGCGAGTCGCCCATGCTGGTGCCGAAGCGTTCCGACTGGATCAGCATGGCGACGAGGGTGTCGACATCTTCCACGCCGCTGCGCAAGGCCAGGTTGCGCAGCGCCTTTTCCTTGGAAAAGCCGGCGCGCATTTCCATCAGCACCAGTTGCAATTCCTGCGCCAGCACCACGCTTTTGATGTGGATTTCGCCCGACACCTTCACCAGCGCGCGCTCCAGGCTCAGGCCCGCTTCCACGCACACGGTCAGCAAGTCGAGCGCGTCGGGGATGTTTTCAAAGATGTCGCGCTGGCGCCGCTTGGCCGTGCTGGCCAGCACCAGATTCGGCAGGTAATAGCCGACGGTGGCGCTGACGCACAGCAGCAGCAACAGCACGCTGCGCAACTGCGCCGCCATGGCGCTGGCCGCATACAGCCCCAGCACGGTGGGAAACAGCAGGGCCAGCACGGTTTTCGCGGCAAAGTACAGGGCTGGCGCGCTGGCCTGGCGCCAGCCCGCGTTCATGAAGCGCGTGCGCAGCGGCGAGCGCTCCCAGCCCTCTTCCGGCAGCGACAGCTTGCTGAACGGCTGCGCCACACGCGCCACGCGCTCCACCCAGCCCGTATCGGCCACCGCCTCGCTGACGGCAGGCGCCATGGCACCGAACAGGCGCTGGCGCAAGGCGCCGGGAAAGAAGATCAGCCACGCCAGCAGGGCCAGCGCCACCACCACGGCGAAGACGATCAACAGGAACAGCAGTTGCGGGCCAGTCATGGCATTTCCTCCGATTGATCGACTGACAAAACGTTCAGGGCTAGGCGTGTCGCCGAAGGCAGTACGACAGTACGACAAGGCGACGCAACAACGCCATGGACTTTTTTTCAGGCGATCTCTTAGATGCGGATGCGGATGACGTTGCGCATCCACACGACACCCAGCGCCACCATGCCGGCCGCGTACCACAGCAGCTTGATGCCGCTGGGATCCGTCCACAGCAGGCTGATGTATTGCGGGTTGACCAGCGCCATCACGCCGATCATCACCACCGGCATCAGCCCCAGCACCCAGGCCGACATGCGCCCCTCGGCCGACAGCACGCGCACCTGCCCCAGCAGCTTCAGACGGGCGCGGATGATGCGCGCGATGCTGACCAGCACTTCGGCCAGATTGCCGCCCGATTCGCGCTGCACCAGCACGGCGATGACGAGGTAGCGCAAGTCCGTCAGCGGAATGCGCGCAGCCAGGTTTTGCAGCGCCTCGTTCATCGGCACGCCGTAATTGATCTCTTCGTGCGCCATCTTGAATTCGCCGCTGATCGGCTCATTGAGTTCATCGCCCACCATCTGCAGCACGTTCGAAAACGAGTGCCCGGCGCGCAGCGCGCGGGCCAGGAAATCGGCCGCTTCCGGCAATTGCGCCTCGATCTTTTTCAGGCGCGCCGCGCGCGCGCGCAGCACGACCATGCACGGCCCGCCGCCCGCCACGCCCAGCAGCAGCAAGGCGCCCGGCAGCGGCATGGGCCAGATGGCCAGCCACAGCAGCGCCAGCAGCAGCAAGCCGCCCGCGCCGCCCAGGAACTGCGCCACCGACCAGGACAAGCCCGATTGCAGCAGCAGGTGGTCGAGCTTTGCCGCCTGCGGCAGGCGCCGCAGCCAGCGCTCCAGGCCAGGCGAGCGCGCATAGCGGCGCTGCTTGAGGATGGAAACCCGCTCGCCGCCGGCCTCGCCGCGCGCCGCCATCAGCCGCAAGCGCCGGTTGATGCGCCGCGCCGCGCTGCCGTGCGTGCCCGCCCACCACAGCCAGGCGCCTTCCACCATCAGGATGCAGGCGGCGAACAGCAGCACGGCAAAGCCGTAGAACACCAGGTCCATGATGCTTCCTTTATTCGTAGATGCGGTCAGGATCAAACACCGTATCGGGCACGGGCGCGCCGAACATGCGCAAGCGTTCCGTGAAACGGGGCCGCACGCCCGTGGCGCAAAAGTGGCCCAGCACCTTGCCCGCGGCATCGACGCCCGTCTGCTCGAAGCGGAAGATTTCATGCATGGCGATGATGTCGCCCTCCATGCCCGTCACTTCCTGCAGGCTGACCAGCTTGCGCGCGCCGTCCGTCAGGCGCGACACTTGCATCACCACCGTCACGGCCGAACAGATCTGCTGGCGCGTGGCGCGCGGCGTCAGGTTCACGCTGGCCATGCCGACCATGTTTTCCAGCCGCGCCAGCGCATCGCGCGCCGTGTTCGAGTGGATGGTCGCCAGCGAACCCTCATGCCCCGTGTTCATCGCCTGCAGCATGTCGAGCGCCTCGGCGCCGCGCACCTCGCCCAGGATGATACGGTCGGGCCGCATGCGCAGCGCGTTGCGCACCAGCGCGCGCTGGCTCACTTCTCCCTTGCCCTCGATATTCGGCGGGCGCGTTTCCAGGCGCACCACGTGCGGCTGGCGCAGCGCCAGTTCGGCCGCATCCTCGATGGTGACGATGCGTTCGCTGCCGGGAATGAAGCCGGACAGCACGTTGAGCAGGGTCGTCTTGCCGCTGCCCGTGCCGCCCGAGATCAGGATGTTGACCTTGGCCTGCCCCAGCGCCTGCAGCACCTGCACCATGGGCGGCGTCAGGCTTTTGTAGTCGAGCAGATTGGCGATGCTCAACGGCTGCACGGCAAAGCGCCGGATCGACAGGATCGGGCCATCGACGGCCAGCGGCGGAATGATGGCGTTGACGCGCGAGCCGTCCGGCAGGCGCGCGTCGACCATCGGGCTCGATTCGTCGACCCGCCGTCCCACGCGCGAGACGATCTTCTCGATGATCTTCATCAGGTGCGCATTGTCGTGGAAGGTCACGTCCGTCAACTGCAGCCGCCCGCCCCGCTCCACATACACCTTGTCGCAGGTGTTGACGAGGATATCGGACACGCTGGCATCGGCCAGCAACGGTTCCAGCGGGCCGAAGCCCAGCATCTCGTGCTGGATGTCGAGCACCAGGCTATGCCGCTCGTGCTGGTTCAGGACGATGCGCTCTTCCTCGATCACGCGCTGCACCAGCAGCGCCAGCTCGTGCTTGAACTGCTCGGCCGTCAGGCGTTTCAGGCGTTCCAGGTCGATACGGTCGAGTATCGTCTGGTGCATGGTCTTTTTCAGTTCCTGGTAGGCGTGCAGCGCCAGCGCCCCTTGTCCATTCGTGGCGGGGCGCACCGTTTCATTCGCCGCCAGGCGTTCGCGTAAAGTCATCTCGGCTCCCATGATGGCTCCCGGCGGGAGCCTTGACATCCATCCCCGTCCTAAGCCTCGCTGCGGCTGAACAGGCGGTCGAACAGGCCGCGGCTTTCCGTCACGCGGCGCGCCGTCACCAGTTCCACCAGTTCGGCCAGGCTGCGCGCCACGGCGCTGGTGCGCGACAGCTGCAGCAGCGGAATGCCCTGGTTGACGGAATCGGTGGCGGCGATGTAATCGTTGGGCACCGTGTGCACCACTTCCGCGCCCAGCGCCTGCTCCAGGTCCGCCAGGCGCAGGCGCCCGCCCTTTTCATAGCGGTTGACGATCAGGCGCAAGCGCTCGCCCGGATAGCCGAGCGAACGGAAGATATCGAGCAGGCGGCGCCCGTCGCGGATGTCGGGCAAGGCCAGCTGCAGCACCGGATAGATGGCGTCGGCGTTGTCGAGCGCGCGCAGCGACAGCGCATCGATCTGGCGTCCCACGTCGAGCACGATGTAATCGTAGTGCTGGCGCGCCACGGCCAGGATGCGGTCCATGTGCTCGGGCTGCATGTCGACCTTGTGCGCCGGGTCGTCGGCCGCCGCCAGCACGCCGAAGTTCGGCGTGATGTGCACCAGGCACGAGGCGAGAAAGGCGCCGTCCATGCGCGCGATCTGCGCGCAGATGTCGGACAGGGTCATGGCCGGCTTCTGGTCCGAGACATACAGGGTGGCGTCGCCGAACTGGCCGTGCAGGTCGATCAGCAGCACCTTGCAGCCGGCCAGGCTGGCCAGCGCATAGGAAAAATTCGTCGACAGGAAGGTGGCGCCGCTGCCGCCCTTGCACGAGATGAAGGCGAGCACTTTGCCGTCGCGCATCTGCGTCACGCCGGCCTGGATATCGACCCGGTCCATCGCTTCGTGGAAGGCCTTGTGCACCAGCGGCAGCTGCAGCACTTCGCGCATGCCGGCGCGCATGGCGCGGATCAGCACATCCTGCTGCTGGCCGCGCGTGAGCAGCATCAGCACGGCCAGCGGATACTGGCGCGCCAGGCGCTCGAGCAGGTCGGCTTCGTCGGCATCGATGCCGCTGGCGTCGACGATCACCAGCTCGGGCGCTTCGGGCAGCATGCGCTCGACGGCGTCGCGCAAGCCGCTGCGCCGGTCCAGCAGCCGCAGCACGGGCATGCGGGCCGCGCCTTGCGCCGCGATTTCATCGTGCAGGCTGGCGTCGCGGGTAATCATCAAGGCTTTCATCCCCCCTCCTTCATTCAAGGCATTACATTCGGCTGCGCCGACGCACTGGCGCTCATGGACAAAAGCCGGGATTGTCCGCGTAGCCCAGCGACTCGGCCACCGCCATGGTGGTCCCGCTGGGCAAACGTATGGCGCCTGCGCCGGAGGGAAACATCATCCCCAGCAACGGCAGGATGGGCCGGTACGGCACGCGCTCGCAGCGCGCGCCGACGCCGGGCTGGCACAGGCGCGCGCGCACGAAGCGGATGCAGCTGGCGCCGTGCGGATCGTCCAGGCAATTGATGCGGTTGCGCTGCGGGCAACCCGGCAGCACCGTCACCGGCAGTGCCGCCAGCGCGGCGCCGTCACCGCTCTCCGACAAGTAATCGATGCGCACATGCGCGTCGCCGAGGCCGCCGCCCAGCGGCAGCGTGCCCGGCGTGGCGCGCAGCACGGCGTGCGTGCGCACGGCTTGCAAGGCGCCGGCATCGCTGAAATCGGTGACGGCGGCCGCGCGCGCCGCGCGCCGGGTAATTTCATGCACCATGTTCCACATGTACACGGCGCGCGCCATTTCCAGCATGGCGAACAGGAACAGGAAGAACAGCAGCGCCAGCATGGCGAATTCGACGGCGAAGACGCCGCGCTGGCGCTGCCGGCGGAGGCGCGGGTTAATGGACATAGCGCAACGTCGCGTTGGCCCGCAGCGGGATCGGCGCCAGTTGCGGCAGCCACTTGCGGGTCAGCCCCGGCAGGAAATCGACCGGCATGTCGGCGGTGACCTTGATGCGCACCTGCAGCGGCGCCGTCGCGTAGCTGCCGCAGGCGTAGGAATCGTCGGCATACACGCATTCCACGTTGACCCACGCGGGATTGATGCCCGGCCAGCTTTCTGCCATCGCCTCGGCCACCATCTCCCGGGCCAGCGCGGCGCCCTGGCTCGCCGCGTCGAACTTGCCCATCTGCGGCAGCGGCATGGTCGCCATGTAGCGCGCCGCATCGTGCGCGCTTTTTTGCAGGGCCGTGTACACCAGCAGCGCACGGCCGAACAGCAGCACGAAGGGCAGCAGCGCCATGAAAAACAGCAGGATCAGCGCCAGCTCGATGGCGGCGACACCGCCCTGGCGGCGCGCAGCGCGGCGGAGCGGCCTCATTGCAGCAGCTCCGCGGGGCCGGCCAGCGCGCCCTCGTCCACCAGTCCGGCAAATTCGGCGCTCAATACGCCATTGCTGGCCGGCGCCGTCATGAAGAAGCGGCCGACGCCGCGCACCCGCGCCAGCACGTCGCTGCCGGCCGGCACGGGGCAAGCCAGCAGGGGAATATGCAGCAGGCGGCGCTGCGCCACGCCCGTGTTGCTGGCCGGCGCCGTCTGGAAGCCCAGCGTCTGGTAGGGCGGCGTGGCTGGGTAGCCGGACTTCGCGGCCGGCGCGGCCGGGCTGGCCGGATACAACCTGGGCCAGTCGCTGGTGGCAAACGGCAGATAGCCGCCGGCCGGCTTCGGGTTGCTGTACCTGGCCGCCCTGGAAAACGACCACAGCGGTCCATAGCTGCCGACGGCGGGCGGCGTCGCGTTCGATTCCGGATCGGCCACGGACAGCAGCGGATTGCCCGTGCTCAGGGCGCTCGGCGCGTCGGGCATGTTCATCATCCACCAGCTCGCGGCCGTATTCGGATAGGCGCGGATATTCGTGTCCGGCGGCGCCGTGACGGCATGGCAGCCGCTGCCCGCATGCTGGTTGAAGCGCGCGTTGAAGGCCGTCCACAGCGCGGCGGGAAAAGGCCGGTGCACATGCACCTGGGCGCTGCCGATACGCGGATACAGCACCGTCCCGCTGCAGACAAACGGCAGCACGCTCGCTTCGCCGACCTGCTGCGACGACCCCAGCACGCCCGGCTGGCCCAGCGGATTGAGCACGAAGTGTTCGGCCGCGGGGCCATGCGGATTGAGTTTTAACAGGTTATACGCCACGCCGCGGCGAAAGCCATATTCCAGCAACTCGACGGCCGGCAGCAGCGCCGCATTCGTGCGCGGGCTGGCCGCGCTGGCCGACAGCGCGCAGATGGCCAGCGGCGTCAGATACAAGCTGGTGCGCCCCGCCACGGCCCGCGCGCCCGTCTCCAGGGTGCGCAGCGCCGGCGACCAGGCACCGAGGAACGCCGTCGCCACCCGTCCCAGCGAGGGGGTACTGGCTTGCGTATCGACGCGCACGAACAGCGCCGTGGCGGCGTCGGGCACGGCACCAGCCGCATGCCAGGCGCTGGCTGGCGCGTCGGGCGCGCTGGCGAAGCGGATGCTGGCGTCCGACAAAGTCGCGCCCTGCATGCGGCGGCGCCATGCGCTGCGGTCGGCCGCGCTACCCTTGGCTTTTTCCACGGCGACGAGCAAGCCCTCGGGCGTGCCCACCAGTTCCGCGGCGGCCGCCATCGCCGCATTGTCGGCCAGGTTCTGCAGTTCCGTCTTGCGGCCGATGACTTGCCCCACATCGAGCGCCAGGCCGACAAAGCCCAGCACCACGATGAGCAGGATGGAAAAGGCGATCAGCATCGCCCCGCGCTGGCCCTGGCGTCTATTTGCCATTGCCGCCTCCCAGCATGAATTGCACCGGCTGCGGCGCCTGGGCATTCGGTTCCGCGAACGAGGCGCGGTAGCGCTGCATGACGGCGTGCGCGCTGGGGCCGTCGAGACCATCGGCAGGCGTGCGATTGCCCGCGCCGGCCGGATCGCGCACCTGCTGCGCCATGGACAGGCGCACGGCGTCGCCGAAGCGCCGATCCAGCTGCGGCGTGCTGCCGTACGCGCAGGCGGCCAGCTGCAAGGCCAGGGCCAGGGCGGCGCAGCGCCGCAGCGACGTCAAGAGCGAGTTCGGCATGGCGTATCTCCCCGTCTCATTTCAACTCGAAAACGTTGGCTGCGCGCGGCGGCGGCACGGACGGCGGCGTGCCTTCCATCTTGCCGCCCAACATCAAGTCCATGCGCGAAGGCGGCGCCAGCTGCGCCGTCGGCAGCACGGCATCGGCCGGCAAGGGCTTGACCAGGTGCGCGGTAATGACGAACAGCAATTCCGTGCGGTCGTGCTGGAAATCCGTGCTGCGGAACAGCGCACCGAGGATGGGCACTTCGCTGAGCCAGGGCACGCCCGTGATGTTGCTCACCTGGTTATTCTTGATCAAGCCGCCGATGGCGTAGCTCTGGCCGTCGTACAGCTGCACCGTGGTCGAGGCGCGCCGCGTGGTGATGACGGGCAAGATCGAACGCCCGCTGACGCCGGCCGCGGAAATGCCCACGCCCTCGCGCGACAGTTCCGACACTTCCGGCGCCACCTTCAGATTGATGCGTCCGCCCGACAGCACGGTGGGCGTAAAGCGCAGGCCGACGCCGTATTCGCGCTCTTCCAGCGTGATCTTGTTGTTGTCCTGGCCGACAGGAATGAAGATCTTGCCGCCGGCCAGAAAACTGCCCTCTTGCCCGCTGATCGCCATCACCGTCGGTTCGGCCAGGATGCGCACCAGGCCATCCTGTTTCTGCGCCTCGATGGTCAGCTGCTGGCGGCCATTCGACTTGCGCACGTCGAGCAAGCCATTCGCCGTGCCGCTGAGGAAGTTCGACAGCAAGGTGGTGGCCCAGCTGCCGGACGCGAGACGCAGGGTGGCGCCCACTTCCAGCCGCTCCAGCAGGGACTTCGACACTTCGGCAATTTGCACGGCCAGCATCACCTGCTGCGGCGCGCTGACGTCGAGCATGTTGATGATGCGGCTGTGCGCGCCGCCCGCGCCGCTGGCGGGCGCCGTGGCGGCGGGCGGCATGGCGGCGCCATCGGCCGGCTTGGGCAGCGCCAGCGGTACGGTTGCGCGGCGCACGTAGGCGTGCGCCAGCTCGACGGCGCGCAGCACGGCGCCCGCATCCTGCACCGTACCCGACAGCACCAGGGTGTCGGCCACGGCCGTGACGCGGATGGCTTTTTCTTCCGGCATCAGCGCCGCCAGGGTCGTTTGCAGGCCGGCCGGGTCCATGCTGACGCTGACGTTCACCACGCTGCACACGCCGCTGCGGCCCTGGATGATCATATTCGTGCTGCCCACGTCGACGCCGACCACGTACAAGGTGTCGGGCGCGACCAGCATGGCTTGCACCACTGCCGGATTGCCGACGCTGCGCTGCTGCACCGCCTCGGGCAGGCGCAGCATGCTCGACTTGCCCACCTGCAGCTGCAAGTGGCCGGGCGAAGCCGCTTCGCCGCCGCAGCGCGGGCCAGGATCGGCCGCCGCGCCGGCAAGCGGCGACAGCAGGCAGAACATTATCAGCAGGGCGCGGTTCATGAGCGTGTCCATGGTTGAGCAAGGCAAAGGCCAAAAGGCTAAAAACATTCGCGCGACTGGCGCGTCCCGTCGATGACGCCGCTGCACAGGCGCTGCGGTTCCGGCGGCGCCTTCGCCACGCGCACGGGACGCGGCGCGGCGGCCAGCACGGGCGCGGCGGCAGGAGGGGCAGGCTCGGCTTCATGCGGTCCGCCCAGCAGGGTCAGCTTGGTGGCGCCCGCCGTCACGCCCGGCTGCGGGTCGACCTGATTGCGCAGCACCAGCGACAGGCTGCCCACGCTGCGCGCCAGGTCCAGGTTTTCCGCCTGTTCCGGCGTCACTTCCAGGGTCACCGCATTGACCACGCGCGGCTTGGTCTCGTCGCGCCCCACTTCCTGCGCCACGGCCAGCACGAGGATGCGTTCGAGCACGATCTTGGAAATGTTGCGGCTTTGCGGAAACGCGCGGTCGCCGGCATCCTGCTGGGTGCTCACGATGATGTCGACATAGTTGCCCGGCAAGGCGAAGCCGGCCACGCCGATCACATCGTTGACGCGCACGGTGATGGCGCGCCGCCCTTCCGTGATCAGGGCCGACAGGCCGCCCAGGGTGCCGGCCGGCGCCAGCTTGGCCTCGCTCAGGGGCTCACCGCGCAGCACGCTGGTTTTCAGCACCCGTCCCGCCAGTGTGGCCGGGTCTTGCAGCGCGCCCTGCGGCAAGCTTTCCGCCGGCCACTCGGCCAGGCGCAGCATTTCGGGCGTCAGGCGCTGGCCCAGGTTGACATCGCTGGCGGCCACGACGATCTTGCCCTTGCCGGCCGGCGTCTGGCGCAGCAGCCAGTGCGAGGCCAGCAGCACGGCCAGCAAGCCCAGCACGACCGCCAGGCCCATCATCAGGAGGGCGCGCCGGTTCTTCATGCGATGCGCTCGCACAGGCTGGCGGCCGGCATGTCGCAGCTGGCGAACAGGCTGCCCCAGGCCTGTTCCAGGGCGGCCACCGTCAGGCGCGCCTCGCTGCCGGCAAAGCCGGCGAAGTCGCCTATGCGCGCCAGCAATTCCTGCGGATAGCTGGCCAGCAAGGGCCGTCCCTGCGCGCCATGCAGCTGCAGCAGATGGTTCAGGACCTGCTCGTCGATGGCCATGCCGGCCAGCCGGCATTGCTGGCGGAACAGGGCGCGATAGGCGCTCTCGGTCAGCGGCCCCACCTGCACCTTGTAGCCGATGCGGCGCAGCAAGGCGGCGTCAAACAGCTCGTCCGGCGGCACGTTCGTGGCCAGCACGAGGGCATTGTCGAACGGCACGCTGATCTGCACGCCGCCGGGCAAGCCCAGCTGGTCGCTGCCGCGCGCCAGCGGCTGCATCAGCCGCGTCAGCAGTTCTTGCGCCCCCAGGCGCTGGCGGCCCAGGTCGTCGATGATCAGCATGCCATTGTTGGCGCGCACATGAGGCGGCGCCTGGTAGCAGCCGCCGCTGGCGTCATAGCGCAGCTCCAGCATGCCGGCGTCGAGCTCGGCGCCCACGTGGATCACGGGACGCTGGCACAGCACCCAGCGGATGTCCGTGCTGCGCCGCTCCAGCGCCTGGCGCGCATGGCTGACGTGCTGCGGCGCGGGCGGCAGGTGCTGGGCCGGGTCATATAACTGGATGATGTCCTGGCCGACGACGATGGCGTAGGGCACGGCGACCAGCCCGTGCAGCAATTGTCCCAGCTGCAGCGCCAGGGTCGACTTGCCGCTGCCGGGCGGACCGTACAGCAGCAGCGAGCGTCCCGAATGCAGGGCTGCGCCGACCACGTCGAGCATGCCCGGCCCCGCATGGGCACCTCCCAGCACGGCGGCCAGATCGTCGCTGCCGACGCGCTGTTCCTGCGCCAGCCACGACTGGCGCGCCACCATGGCGCGGTACGCTTCCAGGGTAACGGGGGCGGCGCCGATATACGCGCAGCGCTCGAGGAAGGCGCTGGCGCGCTGCTTGCCGGCGCCCGTCAGCTGGTACTGCACGTCGATATCGGATTCGCCGCGCCAGGCCACCTCGGCCATCTGCTCCGTCACCATGAAATCGAGCACTTCGCGCAAGACATTGATCGACAGGCGCAAGCGCGTCGTCAGCGCGGACAGGTGCGTCTTGCCGCCCACAAACATCAGCTTGGCGATCAGCTCGACCACCAGCGGCCGCTCGAGTCCCGTTTCACGCAAGCTCTTCGGTTGCGGCGGCAGGGGCGGCATCAGGTTCGCGTCGGCAGGGCGCGGCGCACTCTCGGTGCTCAGGGAATAGTCGACCTCGATCATGCTGCGTCTCCAAGCCGGTTAAGAGGGCATTCAACAGAATTCATTCTAGCGAGCGGAGACTGGCGCCCATTGATCAAGAGCAATGAATACCAATCAGAAATAATGACGCCCCTGCACCGCCAGGCAGCCCAGGGCAATGGCCAGGCCGTACGGCATGTTGCCCACGCTGGCCTGGCTGCCGAGTGCAGTTGGCGCCAGGGGAATGCCGGCCATGCGCGCGATCATCGGCCACAGCAGCTGGCGCAGATTGCCCAGGCAGGCGCGCCACTTGCCCTGCCAGGTGATCATCAGCACGGCCATCACGCCGCCCAGGACGAACGTGGCGAAACAGATCTGCAGCACGGGCCAGGGGCCGGCAAAGGCACCCGCCATGGCGATCAGCTTGACGTCGCCGGCGGCCATGCCGCGCAGCACATACAAGGGTAAAAAGAGGAAAAAACCCGTCGCCATGCCGCCCAGCCACACGGGCAGTACGCTGTGCGGCCACAGCCACAGGTGCAGGGCCAGGGCGGCGAGGATGCCGGACAACACCACACCGTTCGGTATCTTGCGGCGGATCAAATCACTGACGGCAGCTCCCGTCACGAAGCACAGCAACAGCAAATCGCACAAGGCGGTTGCAGGCATGGCACACCTCCCGAAAAAAACCCGCCACTGGCCGGCCAGCGGCGGGCACCCGCTTAGGGCGTCAACACCAGGTTCGACGAAATGTCGGTGAGGACGGCCAGCAAGTTGGTCTTGATCAGCAAGAAACCGGCCGTGATGGCGGTAGCCATCAAGGCCGCGATCAAGCCGTATTCGATTGCCGTAATGCCATCCTCATCCTTGACAAACTGCTGTACTGCCGACAGGAAGGTATGCATGACAAGCTCCCAAAAGTGAATCACAAGTCCCTGGCGCAATCGGGTGTGAAACATTGCCCATTCCTGCTAATATGTTTCCTGCCGTAAATTTCTGCGCCATTGCATTGACTATAAAGCGTCCACGTTTTGGCAAATTGACGCGCCACAAGTTTCCATATGGAAATTATCAAACCCTGTCGACATGTCGGCTGACGCAAACAAATGTTGCGATCTGGATTGAAAGCCTTCGTCAGGGCAAGTTTTTTGCAATGCAGTGCATGAATCTCATGTATTTACATGAAATATTGCATACGTTAATTGCCTATTAGGCAAAAAGACATTATCCTGCTTAGCTCTTCTTTGGAAAGGCCTCTCGCCCGGCGGTACAGAGCGTCATGCCACCAAATAAATCTTGGCTTCTTGTAGACGGACGCGAACATGCTCTTGCTTGATGCAATGCTGGTATGACGACACTTGTGTGACTACTTTCCAGAGATCGACAATGGATTCCCTACTGAAACACATGGTGGACATGACCGGGCACCGCGACCACACGATGCTCGACATCTCCGTGATCTCGGCGGTCCAGGAACTCGCTGCCGCATCGCAGACCCGTGTGCTGGCCCTGACCACCGTGCGGGGCCAGGTGTTCGTGCGGTCGCGGGCCATCATCGTGGCGGGCAGCGTGGCCCGCATGGAAGAGCATACCGATCCTACCCTGCCGGGCGAACCGCTGTCGGACTACCCGGCCTTGGCCGCCTGCATCAAGCGCCATGAAGCGAGCGCCGACACCCTGTGCGCCGACGGCCGCCACCTGCTGTGGCTGCCCATCTGGATCGGCGACCAGGTCACCACCTGCCTGGAAATCACCAATCCCACGCCCTACACGGGCGCCACCATCCAGGTGATCGGCGGCATCGTCAGCGTGTACCGCAATTTCCAGAACCTGCTCGACTACAGCGAACGCGATTCGCTCACCGGCTTGTTGAATCGCAAGACCTTCGACGACCAGCTGGCAAAAATCCTGCAAAGCCGCGGCGAACCGGAAGCGGACAAGCCGCGTCCCGTGGATGAAGAACGGCGCCACCATACGGACACGGAACGGCAATGGCTGGCCGTGATCGACGTCGATCATTTCAAACTGGTCAACGATAAATTTGGCCACCTGTATGGCGATGAAGTGCTGATCCTGATCGCCAACCAGCTGCAATCGTCGTTCCGCTCGCAAGACCGCATCTTCCGCTTCGGCGGCGAGGAATTCGTCGTGCTGCTGCGCTCGATCACGCTGGAAAATGCGCAGAAAATCATCGACCGCTTCCGCACCAATGTCGAGGCGCACGACTTCCCGCAAGTGGGCAGGGTGACCGTCAGCGTGGGTTTCGTCAGCATCAACGCCTACGAAGCGCCCGTGATCATCCTCGGCCGCGCCGACCAGGCCCTGTATTACGCGAAAAGCCATGGCCGCAACCTGGCGTGCCACTATGACGAGCTGGTCGCCAAGGGCCTGTTAACTACCATTACCTCGAACGATACGGCGGAATTTTTCTAGGCATCCGCCAGCGATAAAAAACGCATGGGATCGACTTGCCACTTGGCGGCCGACTCATGGCCGACGATCTTGTCGGCGCCGCCGAAGCCGAAGCCGCGCGACAGGTCGACCGTTTCCGGCTTGATGTAGGTCTTGCTCTTCGTACTGAAAAACACATTCACTTTCGGCGCCAGCAGATTGCTTTCGTGCGCCTCGATGACGACGGCCAGGCGGCCCGATTCCAGCATCACCATGGTGCCTACCGGATAGATACCCACGCAGCGCATGAAATCCTGCGCGAACACGGGATTGAAGTGGAATTTGCTCCATTCATAGATCTTGCGCAAGGCTTCGGCCGCGGGAATGCCCTTGTGATAGCTGCGGTCGGACGTCAGCGCGTCATACACGTCGACGATGGCGGCCATCTGCGTCAGTTCGCTGATGGCGTCGCCGGCCAGCTGGTCCGGATAGCCGCTGCCGTCGCGCCGTTCGTGGTGGTGCAGGGCAATATCGAGCGGTATCGCGCCCACCTCGGGCGACTGGCGCAGGATATCGTAGCCGTCGCGCGGATGGCGCTTGATCAGGGTAAATTCTTCCGGCGTCAAAGGACCGGGCTTGTTCAGCACGCTATCGGGCACCAGGGCCTTGCCCGTGTCGTGCAGCAAGCCGCCGAGGCCCGCCTGGTGCGTGGTCGTGGCATCGATGCCGCGCGAGCGGCAAAACGCCACCAGCAGCGCGCACACGCTGACGGAATGCAAAAAGGTGTAATCATCCTTGGTCTTGATGCGCAACAAGCCGACGAGGGCGCCGGGATTGCGCAGGATCGATTCGGTGATGTCCTGCACCGTGTGCTGCACGCGGTCGAGCTCGACCGCCTTGCCCAGGCGCACGTCGGCCATCACCGTGCGCACCAGGCTGGTCGCCTGCCGCCGCACCTGCGTGGCGCGCGCCAGTTCCATGCCCAGCGACACGCGCGTGACCACTTGCAGCGGCGCGGCGATCTGCACCAGTTCGCGCTCCGTCTCGGCGCGCGCCTGCGCCACGGTAGGCGCGTCCTGCACGTCGAGGCCCTTGCCGCTGTCGATCACCACGTCGTGGATGCCGGCCTGCATGATCTTGCGGATTTCATCGTCGCTGCGCAACAGGAAACGGTTGCGCACGAATGGATGCGTCATCCAGTCGCAACTGAGGTCATGGATGTACATGCCCACTTTTAATTGAGACGAATCAACTTTCTTGAGCATGCTGTCATCCCACAAATACGCGACTGGAGCACCGAAGGCGCTAGAATGAGTATAACAAAATTGTTATTCTGCTGGCCGCGTTCGGCGCCGTGGCGCAACACCCGGTTTTTTCCGCTCAACGCACCGCTTCTGGGACCCATGGAACTGCGCCAATTACGCTACTTTGTTGCCATCGTCGATCACGGCTCGCTGTCGCGCGCAGCCCTGATCCTGCACGTGGCGCAGCCGGCCCTGACGCAGCAGCTGCGCCAGCTGGAAGAGGAACTGGGCGTGCAGCTGCTGCACCGCTCGGCGCAGGGCGTGCTCAGCACGGATGCGGGCAAGGTGTTTTACGAACATGCGCAGGCGATCCTGAAACAGGTGGCCGACGCCCGCTCGGCCGTCACGCAAAGCGCCACGCGTCCGTCCGGCAATGTCACCCTGGGCTTGCCGCACAGCATCTCCGGCGCCCTGGCCCTGCCCCTGCTGCTGGCCGCGCGCGAACGCTATCCCGAAATCACCCTGCAGCTGACGGAAGAAATCACGGGCAACCTCAATGAACAGCTCAAATCGGGCCGCATCAACCTGGCCGTGCTGTTCGACGACGGCCAGCTGACGCCCTTTGCCTGCAGCCCGCTGGTGGAAGAGGAGATGCGCTTTATCTGCCGCAACGATTCGCCGTTCGCGCCCGCCGGCCATGCCGTGTCGTTCCAGCAAGCCTTGAGCGCCACCCTGATCCTGCCGGGCCTGCAGCATGGCGTGCGCCCGCGCATCGACAGCCGCGCGCGCGAGCTGGGCCTGGAAACGGCGAACGTGATCGAGATCAACTCGATCGCCATCCTGAAATCGGCCATCCTGGCCGGCATGGGCGCCACCATCCTGCCGGCCGCTCCCCTGCTGGCCGAGCTCGACAGCGGCGCCATGCGCAGCTACGCCATCCACAGCCCCGTCCTGTCGCGCACGGTAGCCCTGTGCGCCTCGAAAAACATTCCCCTCACCAATGCGGGCAACGCCGTGAAAAACCTCGTGCTGCAAGTGGCTGCCGAGCTGTGCGGCAGCGGGCGCTGGGTGGGGGCGCATGTGCTCGCGCCCATGGCATAAGTATTTCTTATACCCCCATCGGCAAAGCGTATTTGCCCCCTTTCCTGACTCGTTCTACACTGACCACATTAACTATTTTAAATTTAAAATAGTTATGTGCCGCCCACACGCGGCCATCCCGTCTGCACAGTGCGCGCCTTACCGGGCGCGTCCCTTGTACAGCCGATATCTGAAACACCCTTTTGGAGACAGCCATGTCCGTGACCACGGAAAACGGCTCCGCAGCGTTCGCTAGAAACGCCGGTGCCGCGCCATCTACGCCCCCCGACACTTCCCGTTTGACCACCGTCAGCCTCGACGACAAATACACGGCCACTTCCGGCGCCATCTTCCTGTCCGGCATCCAGGCCCTCGTGCGCCTGCCCATGATGCAGCGCCTGCGCGACCAGGCCGCCGGACTGAACACGGCCGGCTTCATCTCCGGCTACCGCGGTTCGCCCCTGGGCGGCCTCGATGAAAACCTGTGGAAAGCCAAGAAACAGCTGGAAGCGCACCACGTGCAGTTCGTCCCCGGCGTCAACGAAGACTTGGCCGCCACGGCCGTCTGGGGTTCGCAGCAAGTCGACCTGATCGGCCCGGCCAAGTATGACGGCGTATTCGCCATGTGGTACGGCAAGGGTCCGGGCGTGGACCGCTGCGGCGATGTCTTCAAGCACATGAACCATGCGGGAACGTCAAAACTGGGCGGCGTGCTGCTGGTGGCCGGCGACGACCATGGCGCGTATTCATCGACCCTGCCGCACCAGTCCGACCACCTGTTCTCCGCCTCGATGATCCCCGTCTTGTATCCGTGCAACGTGCAGGAATACCTGGACCTGGGCATCCACGGCTGGGCCATGTCGCGCTTTTCCGGCTGCACGGTAGCCTTCAAGGCGCTGGCCGACACGGTCGAATCGTCGGCCTCCATCGATGCCGACCCGTTCCGCGTGGAAGTCAAGATTCCGCAGGATTTCGTCATGCCAGAAGGCGGCCTGAACGCGCGCCTGTCGAGCATCCCGCTGGGCCAGCAGGCGCGCAACCAGGAAGCGCTGATGCAGGACTACAAGATCTATGCGGCCCTCGCCTATGCGCGCGAAAACAAGCTCAACCACACCACCATCGACAGCCCGAACGCCAAGCTGGGCATCATTGCCTCCGGCAAGTCCTACCTGGACGTGCTCGAAGCGCTGGAAGAACTGGGCATCGACGAGCAGATGGCGGCCGACGTCGGCATGCGATTGTTCAAGGTGGCCATGCCGTGGCCGCTGGAGCCGGATAGCGTGCGTGAGTTTGCGCAAGGTCTCGATGAAATTCTCGTGGTAGAAGAGAAGCGGCAAATCGTCGAATACCAGTTGAAAGAGCAACTCTACAACTGGCGCGACGACGTGCGCCCGCGCGTCATCGGCAAGTTCGACGAAAAAGGCGAATGGGTGGCGCCGCGCGGCGAATGGCTGCTGACGTCCAAGGCGGACTTTTCCGTCTCGCAAGTGGCAAGAGTCATCGCCAGCCGCATCGCGCGCCTGATTTCCGACCCCGTCACCTGCGACCTGATCAAGGCTCGACTGAGTTTCCTCGACGCCAAGGACGCGGTATTGAAAAAGGCCGTGAACACGCCGTTCCGTCCCGCCTTCTACTGCTCCGGCTGCCCACATAACACGTCGACCAAGGTGCCGGACGGCAGCCTGGCGCTGGCCGGCATCGGCTGCCACGTGATGGCCACCTCGATCTACCCGGAAATGAACAAGCTGACCACGCACATGGGCGGCGAAGGCGCGCCATGGATCGGCCAGGCCGCGTTTTCCGAATTGCCGCACGTGTTCCAGAACCTGGGCGACGGCACGTATTTCCACTCCGGCTACCTGGCCATCCGCGCCGCGCAGGCCGCCAAGGTGAACATCACCTACAAGATTCTCTACAACGACGCCGTCGCCATGACGGGCGGCCAGCCCGTGGACGGCTTGATTACCGTGCCGATGATGGCGCAGCAAGTGGCGGCCGAAGGCATCGCCCGCATCGCCCTGGTCACGGAAGACTTGAGCCGCTACAGCGACCGCAGCAACCTGCCCGCCCACCTGACCTTGCACGACCGCAAGGACATGGATGCCGTGCAGCGCGAATTGCGCGAAGTACCAGGCGTGTCCGTGCTGATCTACGACCAGACCTGCGCGGCCGAGAAGCGCCGGAGAAGGAAAAAAGGCGAGTATCCCGATTTGCCGAAACGCATGGTCATCAACGACGCCGTCTGCGAAGGCTGCGGCGACTGCGGCGTGCAATCGAACTGCGTGTCGATCTTGCCGAAAGAGACGGAATTTGGCCGCAAGCGCACCATCGACCAATCCTCGTGCAACAAGGATTACTCGTGCGCCAAGGGTTTTTGCCCCAGCTTCGTCACCGTCGAAGGCGGCAACCTGAAAAAAACCAAGACGGGCGCGAGTAAAACGGGCGAGACGGACAACTTCGGCCCCCTGCCGGAACCGGTCCTGCCCGGCTGCGACGCGCCGTACAATATCCTGATCAACGGCATCGGCGGCACGGGCGTCATCACCGTGGGCGCGCTGATGGGCATGGCGGCCCACCTGGAAGGCAAGGGCGCATCCGTGCTGGACATGACGGGCATGTCGCAAAAGAACGGTTCCGTCACCTCGCACGTGAAAATCGCCCGCTCCCCCGCGCACATCCGCGCCCAGCGCATCGCCACGGGCGAAGCGGACCTGATCCTGGGCTGCGACATGCTGACGGCCGGCGCGCAGGATGCCGTGTCGAAAATGCGTCCTGGCCGCAGCCTGGCCGTCGTCAACCTGCACGAGCAGCCGCCGGGCACGTTTGCGCAGAATGCCGACTGGCAATATCCGACGGCGGAAGTGCGCCAGCTGATCGAGGAATCCGTGGGCGGCGCGGACGCGGCCGACTTCATCGACGCCACAAAACTGGCCACGGCGCTGATGGGCGATTCGATCGCCGCCAACCTGTTCATGCTCGGCTACGCGTGGCAAAAAGGCCGCATCCCGCTGACGGAAGCGGCCTTGCTGCGCGCCATCGAACTCAATGGCGTGGGCATCGAGTCGAACAAGAAAAGCTTCCTGTGGGGCCGCCGCGCCGCCGTCGACGTGCGCCGTGTCACGCAAATCGCCACGCCGTCACAAGCGATCATCATGCAAATGCCGCAAAGCCTCGATAGCGTCATCAAAAAACGCGTCGAGTTCCTCACGGCCTACCAGAACGCCCCGTATGCGGACGGTTACTTGACCCTGGTCAAACAGGTGCGCGACCGCGAAAACACCTTGGGACTGGGCCAAAAGCTGTCGACGGCTGTCGCCAAGAGCTATTTCAAGTTGCTGGCCTACAAGGATGAGTACGAAGTGGCGCGTTTGTACACGGATGGCCGTTTCGTGGAGCAATTGCAACAGCAATTCGAAGGCAATTTCTCCGTGAAATTCAACCTGGCGCCACCGCTGTTTGCGAAAAAGGATGCCAAGGGCCACCTGGTGAAAGCGGAGTTCGGTTCCTGGATGTGGCGCGCCTTCAAGCTGCTGGCGAAAGCCAAGGGGCTCAGAGGCGGCACCTTCGACGTCTTCGGTTATACGGCCGAGCGCAAGATGGAACGCGCGCTGATCGTCGAATACCGCGAATTGCTGGCCGGCATGCTGGTCAACCTGACGGCGGACAACCTGGCCACTTGCGTGGAACTGGCGACCCTGCCCGAAAAAATCCGCGGCTTCGGCCACGTCAAGGAAGCGGCCGTCGCCACGTATCGCCAGGACAAGGCGAGATTGCTGGCCAAGCTGGCGGACGGCAGCAAGCACGCGGCGTAAGCCGGCCAGCGGGGCTTGAAATGAAAACGCAGAGCCGAGGCTCTGCGTTTTTTTCATTCAGGGCAGCGCCCCACCGTCGCCCCCGGCAACAGCACCGGTTGCCAGATTTCCTGCAGCCGTTCCGGCGGCGTGCCGGCCAGCAGGGATTGCAGCATTTCCACCATCTTCGCGCCGGCGCGGCGCAGATCGGGCTGGTCGATGGTGGTGACGTTGATGCCGATCAAGGTGTCTTCCACATTGCCCCAGACGATGACGGAGATTTCCTTGCCGATCTCGATGCCCGCATCCATCAGCGCGCGCACCACGCCCACGCCGGACAAGTGATTGTCGACGATGACGGCCGTGGGACGGGGCGAGCAAGCCAGCAATTGCTGCATGGCCTGGTAACCGCTGCGGCGGTCGAAAGTATTGTCGAGCAAATAGCGGGGATCGACCGGCAAGCCCGCTTGCGCCATGCAGCGGATAAAGCTTTCCTTGCGCTCATAAGCAAAATGCAGCTCCAGCGGCGCGCTCAGCAGGGCGATGCGCTGGTGGCCGTGCGCGGCCAGGAACGACACGGCCAGGTCGATGCCCGTGTCGTTGTCGTAATCGAAATACGCATACGGTGCGTCGATGCGCGTGCGGCCATTCGCGACAAAGGGAAAGCCCACTTTCGTCAAATATGCGATGCGCTCGTCGACCACCTTGGTGCGGCCCACCACGAGGCCATCGACCTGGCGCCCGCGCACCATGGTTTCATACGAGGGCTGTTCATTCTGCGGCGACACGGGGGCGATGATCAAGCTCATCTTCGACGCTTCGACGGCATCCGACATGCCATTCACCACGGAAAGAAAGACGCTGTCGCCCAGGTCGCTGGGCAGCAGCGGATAGATCATGCCCAGCACATTGGTGCGGCCGACGGCCAGGCTGCGCGCCAGCGGGTTGGGCCGGTAGCCGACTTTCTTGGCGGCGGCCAGGACGATTTCACGGGTGCGGGAATTGACTTCCGGATAGCCGTTCAACGCCCTGCTGACTGTCGTTTTCGACATGCCGAGGGCAATTGCGAGGCTCTTGAGATTCATGTTAACTACCTGTCTGTATGGCAAAAGAAACCAACTCTGACCGTCAATTATAGCCCAGAGCGCCAAACAGACCGCGCATTCGCGTGCGCAGACACGGTAGAAAAACAACAACACATTGACTATTTAAAAAGCAACGTTTTAAATGCGACCATTTTTTCTTCTTCCCGGCACGGCATCCGTGATGGCAGACAAACAAGGGCCACAAGCGACAGCGGGTACTCACTTTGACAAGTGTCTCGCCAGCGCCGGCATGCCGCTGCGGCAACACACAGCGCGCACGATAGCATTATCAAGAAAACATAATTCACTGGAACTGTGCGAGAATTTGTCCTACTCTTGATTCAGGTAAAGATTACCGCCTGGCATGTTCGGACAATGATGCCTGGCACAGCACATCGGTCCGGGCTTCCCCCATCCCTGCACGCCTGGACATACTCTCAAAGGTGAACAATGTGGTCACGCTAAGCTCCGTCAACAACTTGCATGCCTCGCTGGCCACGGCGCAACGCCGGGTCGAACAAGGCCAGAACCAGGTACAGCGCGACAGCGAACAGCTGGCGCAAAGCCGCCAGCTGCTGGCGCGGGAACAGGAATCGCTGAGCCAGACCCAGCGCAGCAGCCAGCAAGCCCAGGCCGATGCCCCGGCCGCCGTCAAGGCGCCGCAGCTGGACCAGGCGATCAAGGTGGCCGTGCCGCAACCAGCCATCCCCTCCGTGCCGAAAAGCACGCCCCAGCTGAACGGCTATGGCCAGACGGTGGGACGCCTGATCGACGTGACGGCGTAGGCGAGCCTACTTCGCCATCTCCTCTTCCAGCATCGCCAGCCACCATTTTTCGCCCTTCTGCGGCTGCGCCAGGTCGACCGCCTCGCCCATCTGCGGCGTGGCCAGGTTCACGCCCTGCTTGGCCGCCAACCCCGCGATGCGGTCGAACGGTTCATGCCAGGCGTGCAGCCCCAGGTCGAAGGTGCCGTTATGCACGGGCATCAGCCATTTGCCGCGCAAGTCCAGGTGGGCTTGCAAGGTCTGTTCCGGCTGCATGTGCACGTCCGGCCACAGCTTGTCGTAGGCGCCCGTCTCGATCATGGTCACGTCGAACGGGCCGTACTTGTCGCCGATCTGCTTGAAACCGTCGAAATAGCCGGAGTCGCCGCTGAAAAACACGCGCACGTCCGGCGCGTCGATGACCCACGAGGCCCACAGGGTTTGATTGCCGTCAAACAAGCCGCGTCCCGAGAAATGCTGCGACGGCGTGGCGACGAGTTTCACACCGGCAATCGTCGTGCCTTGCCACCAGTCGAATTGCCGTACCTTATCCTTCGGCACGCCCCATGCCACCAGGGTATCGCCCACGCCCAGCGGCGTCACAAAGTGTTCCGTCTTGGCGGCCAGTTGCAGCACGGCAGCGTGGTCGAGGTGGTCGTAATGGTCGTGCGACAGGATGACGGCCTTGATCGGCGGCAAGTCGGCGATGCTGATGGGCGGCTGGTGGAAACGCTTCGGCCCGGCCCACTGCACCGGCGAGGCGCGCTCGGAAAACACGGGGTCGGTGAGGAAGAATTCATTGTTCAGTTTCAACAGCAGGGTCGAGTGGCCCAGGCGAAACAGGCTGTTGTCGGGCGCGGCCAGCAGTTGCGCCCGGGTCAAGGCTTGCACGGGCACGGCTGCGGCCGGCACGGTGCTGTCGGGCTTATCGAAGAAAAACGTCCACATCAGCTTGAGCGTTGCGGCCGTGCCCAGCTTGTGCATTTGCACGGGGTTGCGGAACTTGCCGTCGAGGCGTTGTGGCGATTCTATGGGCGCGGCAGGCGCGGCGCGCAAGGTGCAAGAACTCATGATGATCAGGACTCCCAAGGATAAGAGACGACGTGCGACTCGGTGCAAGTGCATATGCGGCCCGGCAAAGAATTAACAAGGGTTAAATTACACTACACAGTGTAGTTCCTATTTCTGGCAAAGTAAACCAAGAGGTGTAAAATATTGTTTTCAAAGGAGATTTCCCGCCATGGCCGCACCGCAACGCCTCACCGACCGCAAGCGCGTCGCCATCGTCGATGCCGCCATCGCCGAGTTCCGCGAGCACGGTTTTGATGCGACCAGCATGGACAAGATCGCCGCCACGGCCGCCGTATCCAAGCGCACCGTGTACAACCATTTCCCCAGCAAGGACGAGCTGTTCGCGGAAATCCTGCAGCGCATGTGGGAAAGCAGCATGGCCCAGCCTGCCGTGCCCTATGTTGCCGACCAACCCCTGCGGCCTCAGGTGCTGGCCCTGGTCGAGCAAAAGATGGACTTGCTGTGCGATCCGGCCTTCATCGACCTGGCGCGCGTGATCTTTGGCGAAACCATCCACTCGCCCGCGCGCGCGCAAGCGATGGTGACGCGCCTGAATGAAAAGGAAACGGGACTGAATATCTGGATCCGCGCGGCGCAGCAGGACGGGCGCATCAAGGCGGGCGAGACGCTGGAAGTGGCGCACCTGCTGATGTCGCCCTTGAAAACCTTTGCCTTCTGGCCGCAGATCACCCTGGGCGAGCCTTTGCTGGGCCCGGCACGCCGGCGCGAAGTGACGGAACTGGCCGTCGATATCTTCCTGTGCTATTACGGCGTGGCAAAACAGACGGCATAAACGGGCGGCAAGTGGGCGGAAATGGTCTGCCAGTGTTCGCCCCCGTCGCCTGAAAACCAGGCGCCGCCTGTCGTCGACGCCATCAACAGACTGCGCCCATCGTCGGCCAGCGCCAGCCCGTGGCGGTAGATGAGGTCGTAGCAATGCTGCTGCGGCAAGCCCGCGCGCAAGACTTCGAAGGTTTTCCCGCCATCGCGCGTGCGCGTCACGGCCAGCGCGCCATCGATGGGAATGCGCAGCACGTCCGCCTGCGCCGGCACGAACCAGGCCGTGTCGCCATCGCGCGGATGCACGGCCACGGCAAAGCCGAAATGCGCCAGCGGCGCCGTCGTGACTTCCTGCCAGTGCCAGCCGGCATCTTCCGAGCGCCAGATGCCGTTATGGTGCTGGCACCACAGCGCCTCGGGCGCGCCGGCGCTGCGCACGATGCGGTGCGGGTCTTGCACGGCTTCGTTTTCATCGAGTTCGGGCGGCATGTAATCGGCGCGCATGCCCGTCGCGCTCAAGGCCCAGCTGGCGCCGCCATCGACCGTTTGCCACACGCCGCCGCAGGACACGCCTACCAGCACCTTGTCGCTGTCGCGCGGGTCGACGCAGATGCTGTGGATGCCGGGCACGTCATAGCCGCCGCCAAACCACTGCGCCCGCTGCGGCACGTTCCACAGGGATTCCACCAGTTGCCAGCTGTCGCCGCGGTCGCTGGAACGAAACAGGCCGCCAGGCAGGGTGCCCGCCCACAGCACGCCTGGCTGGTCCGCGCCGCCGGCCGCCAGCGACCAGATTTGCCGCAAGGTCCAGTCCACCGTATCCGTGCTGCCCTCCGGCTTGGCGGGATAGGCGGGCACGGCGACTTCTTTCCATTCGCCACTGCCCGCGTCGCGCCGGTGCAGCTTGGCGCCGAAGTGGCCCAGGTTCAGGGCCGCATACAAGGTGCCGTCGCGGCCGTCGTGCAGCAGCATGGACACGGGATCGCCGGCAAACTGCACCAGCGCCAGCTGCCAGGCGCCGGCCGCATCGACATCGAACTGGAACAGGCCCTTGCGGGTGCCGAGATACGCGCGCTGCGGGACTGCTGTCATGGCGTCAACCTCCGGAAAGTGCCTGCAAGATATACACCTGGCTGTCGGGCCGCAAGGCGTCGTCGAGCACGCGCCGCTCGCGGCAGCGGGCGCCGTCGATGAAGATCACCACATTGGGGCGCAAGGCACCCTGCTCGTCGAGCACGTAGCCGCGCAGGCGCGGCTGCCGGGCAAACGCGGCATCGAGGGCGGCGCGCAGGCGTGGCGCATCCACCTCCACGGCAGGAACGTCGAGGAAACGCGCCAGTTGTTGCGTAAAGTGCAAGTTCGCCATGCTGCCTTCGACATCATCGGCCTGGACTCATTCTAGTCCCCTTTGCGGCCAATACAATTAAAATAGAGGCAAGCACACAAGGAGGCCAGGCATGACGATTACCCCGGAAGAACTAGCGGTGCTGATGCAGGAAGTGGAAGTGGCCGATCCCATCGATTTTGCCGACTTGCCCTTCGACGAGCAGGAATTGCGCGGCCTGATCGCCAATCACCTGTGCGAGATGGCCGACGCCATGGAAAGTTTCAGCCCGGAAGACCGCAACCTGGCCTTGCTTGCCGTGGCGGCCAAGCTGGTGCTGGAAAACCTCGTCTTGCACGTGCAGTTGCTGCGCCGCCACGGCTTGCCCGTCAGCGACAGCGTGGACGCGCTGCTGCAGCGCCTCAAGGGCGGCAAGCCGTCGTGAACTAATTGCCCGTACGCACGGCGCGCGCCTGGATGGTGACATCGCTGTCCGCCACGGCCACGCAGGGCAGGATGTAGCCGTCGAGCCGTTCATCGGGGCTGATGCCGGGCCAGTCCACCGTGTAGCGTATCTTTCCTTCGGGCATGTGACACAGGCAGGTGCGGCAGGTGCCGTTGCGGCAAGAGCTGAGCAGGCGAATGCCGGCCAGCTCGGCGGCAGCCAGGATGGTACTGCCCGCATCGGCCGGGAATTGCCAGCCTTGCGGGACGATCGTGATGGTAAAGGGAGGCGCGCTCATGCCTCCAGTTTAACAGTCCGCCAGCGCGGTCCAGCGGCCGCCATCCGCATGGCTGCGCAGCACGGCTTCCGCAAAGGCCAGGCCCGCCACGCCATCGGTGACGGTGGGCAGCCAGCCCGCTTCCTCGGGCACGGGCAAGCCAGCTTGCAATGCGCGGATGCGCAAGGCCGCATCCAGGTACAGCTGGGCGAACGCTTCCAGATACCCTTCCGGATGGCCGGCCGGCACGCGCGTGGCGTGGCGCGCCGCGGCGCTGTCGACCCGGCCCGGGCGCAGCAGCTGGCGGTTGCCGCCCTGCGGCGTGAACCACAGCTCGTTCGGTTGTTCCTGGTCAAAGTCCAGCTGTGCCTTGCTGCCGAACAGGCGCAGGCGCACCGTGTTTTCGCAACCGGTCGCCACCTGGCTGGCCCACAGGGTGCCTTTCGCCCCATTCGCGTAGCGCAACATCACCTGCACGTGGTCGTCCAGGGTGCGGTTCGGAACAAAGGTCGACAATTCCGCCAGCACCTGCTGCGGCGTCAAGCCGCTGACGAATTGCGCTAGGTGATACGCGTGCAAGCCCACGTCGAGCAGCACACCGCCCGGCCCCGCCTTCTGCGGATCGTTATGCCAGTTGCCTTCGCTCATGCCGCCCGCCGCGATGGCATCGGCCAGCCAATCCTGCGAGTATTCCACTTGCACGAGGCGCAGCTCGCCTATGTCGCCCGCCTCGACCATGGCCCTGGCGTGGCGCAGCAGCGGGTAGCCGCTGTAGGTATGCGTGAGCGCAAACAGCAGATTTTTCTGCTGCGCCAGCGCCGCCAGCGCCTGGCCCTCCGCCAGCGAGATGCCCAGCGGCTTGTCGCAGATCACGTGAATGCCCGCTTCCAGGAACGCCGTGGCGACGGGCGCATGTAAATGATTCGGCGTGACGATGGCGACGGCCTCGATGCCGTCCGCGCGCGCGGCTTCCGCCTGCGCCATGGCGCGGTAATCGCTGTAGCAACGCTCCGGCGCCAGGTGCAGCGCGGCGCCGCTGTCGCGCGCGCGCTGCGGATCGGACGACAGGGCGCCCGCCACCAGTTCATACTGGTCGTCGATGCGCGCCGCAATCCGGTGCACGGCGCCGATGAACGCGCCCTGCCCGCCCCCTACCATGCCCAAGCGTATCCGTCGCTGCATGTCGTCTCCCTATTTCAAGCCTAGCAAGTGATGGATTTGATCCTGGTCAACCGCGCTGCCCGCGAAATCGTCGAACGCGTGCTCGGCCACGTGGATGATGTGCTCGCGGATGAAACGCGCCCCTTCGGCCGCACCATCCTCCGGGTGTTTCAGGCAGCATTCCCATTCCAGCACGGCCCAGCCGGGGAAATCGTACTGCGCCATCTTGGAAAAGATAGCCTTGAAATCGATCTGCCCATCGCCCAGCGAGCGGAAGCGCCCGGCCCGGTCTTGCCAGTCGCCATAGCCGCCATACACGCCCTGGCGCCCGTTCGGCCGGAATTCCGCATCCTTGACGTGGAAGGCCTTGATGCGCGCATGATAAATGTCAATGAAGGCCAGGTAGTCGAGCTGCTGCAGCACGAAGTGGCTGGGGTCGTACAAGATGGATGCGCGCGGGTGGTCATCGACGGCGGCCAGGAAACGCTCGAACGTCACGCCATCGTGCAAGTCCTCGCCCGGATGCAATTCGTAGCAGAGGTCCACGCCGGCCGCGTCGAACGCGTCGAGGATGGGCAGCCAGCGCCGGGCCAATTCCGCGAACGCCGTCTCCACCAGGCCGGCGGGGCGCTGCGGCCACGGGTACAGATACGGCCAGGCCAGCGCGCCGGAAAACGTCACGTGCGCCGTCAAGCCCAGGCGTTGCGAGGCGGTGGCGGCCCACAGCAGCTGCTGCGTGGCCCAGGCCGTGCGGGCGGCGGGATCGCCCCGTACTTGTTCCGGCGCAAAGCCGTCGAACAGGGCGTCGTAGGCGGGATGCACGGCGATCAGCTGGCCCTGCAAATGCGTCGACAATTCCGTCACCTGCAAGCCGTGGCGCGCCAGCAGGGCGACCACGTCATCGCAATACTGCTGGCTGGCAGCCGCTTGTTCCAGATCAAACAATCGCGGCGCCGTCGGCAGCTGCAAGCCCTTGTAGCCCAGGCCGGCCGCCCATTGCGCCAGGTGCTCGAGCGAGTCGAACGGCGGCGCGTCGCCGAGAAACTGGGCCAGGAAGATGGCCGGGCCCTGGATGGTTTTCATGGGTATCCTTTGGCCCCCGGGAATCTGGCCCCGGGGGAGGTTCAGTTTAAAAAGGCGAGTTCGGAAAGTAGAACTGCTTGGCGTTCTCGCGCGTGATCAGCACCGATGGGATGATGGTGTTGGCCGGCAATTTATCACCTTTCAGGCGCGCTTCCGTCGTCAGCTTGATGGCGTCGTACATGAACTTGGGCGAGTACGACACGTCGGCCACGATCAGCGGGTCGGAACCGTCCATGATCTTCTTCACGGCGCCCTTCGCGCCCGCACCGCCGAACACTTGCTTGATGTCCGTGCGCTTCGCTTGCGCGATGGCCTTTTGCACGCCGATGGCCATGTCGTCATCGGCGGCCCAGACGGCGTCGATATGCTTGAAGCGGGTCAGGTAATCCTGCATGACCTTGAAGGCATCGTCGCGGTTCCAGTTGCCATACTTGGCGTCCAGCACCTTGATGTCGGGATGGCCCTTCATCACGGCGGAAAATGCGTCATAGCGCTCGTTGTCGAGCGTCGTCGGCATGCCGCGCAGCGCGACGATATTGCCCTTGCCATTCAAGCTTTTCGCCAGGTATTCGGCCGGCAGCTTGCCGAAGGCCGTGTTGTCGCCCGCGATGTACGCATCCTGCGACTGCGTGTTGGTCAAGCCGCGGTCCACCACCGTCACGTACACGCCCTTGTTTTTCACTTGCGCCACGGGCTGCGTCAGCGAGGCCGACTCGATGGGGAAGATGACCAGGGTGTTGATCTTGTTCACCGTCAACATGTCCTGCAGCTGGTTCGCCTGCTCGGGCGCCGTGGCGGCCGTCTTGACGATGATCTTCAGCCCCGGATGGGCTTTTTCCAGCTCCGCCTTGGCCTGGTTGGCCCACCAGACGATGCCCGAGGTAAAGCTGTGCGTGGCCGTGGGAATGGCCACCCCAACCACCAACTTTTCTGCCGCTTGCGCACTCGGCAGCGCCCACGCCTGCATCACCAGCACTGCCATCCCTGCTACCCGTATAAAGCTCTTCATGCTGCTCTCCTCCAAGGTTGTGGGCGCCCGGTGGCCGCCCTTTCAGAACGCCGCTCTTGTTTTATTTGCGGCCTCGCTGCAGGAAGGCGACGGCGATGATCACCACGCCTTGCACTGCGGCATTCAGGTAGACACTGATGATGCTGGTCAAATTCAGGATGTTGCTGATCACGGATAATAAAATCGCGCCGATGACGGTGCCGACGATGCGCCCTTCGCCCCCTTTCAGGGCCGTGCCGCCCACGACGACGGCGGCGATGGCTTCCAGTTCCCACAGCAAGCCCGTCGTCGGCGTGGCCGAGCCCAGGCGCGGCACGTACAGCACGGTGGCGATGCCCACGCACACGCCCAGCAGCATGTAGGTGGCAATTTTCACCTTGTCGACGTTGATGGCTGCATAGCGCGCTACTTGCTCGTTGGAACCAATCGCCTGCACATGGCGGCCGAACGTCGTGCGGTTCAAAATGATGGCGCCGGCCGCCGCGACGAAGAGGAAAATCCAGATGGGGATCGGCGCGCCCAGCACGCTCGTGTAGTAGACGGGGCTGTACAGCTCGGACAGGGTGGCGTCCAGGGTCAGCGCGCCGCCGTCGGCCAGGTAAGTGAGCACCGCGCGGAAGATGCCGAGCGTGCCCAGGGTAACGATGAACGGTTCGATATTGCCCTTGCTAATTAAAAGACCATGCATCAGGCCAAAGCCGGCGCCCAGGATCAGCGCCATGGCGATGCCCAGCACCAGCATGGTGATGGGCGCCAGGTCGCCGCCCGCCCCTTGCGCCAGCGCATTCATGAAATAAATCATGCAGCCGGCGATCAGGGCCGCCATGGAACCGACGGACAGATCGATGCCGCCGGAAATGATGACGAAGGTCATGCCGACGGCGATGATGCCAATAAAAGCCGTGCGCGTGAGCACGTTCATCAGGTTGTCCAGGGTGGCGAAGTCGCCATTGAGCAAGGTGCCCGCGATGCACAGGGCCAACAGGCCCAGCACGGGGCCGAAGCCCTTGATGCGCGCGCCCAGTCTGGCGATGCTGGCGCCCGGGGCGCCGGTGGAGACAGTGGTGTCAGTGCGTGCCGGTTGCATGGGCAATCAACTCCTCTTCGGTCAGGTGGTCAGCAGACAGGGTGGCTTGCAAGGTGCCGGCGCGCATCACGGCGACCCGGTGGCACAGGCCGATCAATTCGATCAGTTCGGATGAAATCACGATCACGGCGCGCCCTTCGGCGGCCAGGCGGTGGATCAAAAAGTAAATGTCGCGCTTGGCGCCCACGTCCACGCCGCGGCTTGGTTCATCGAGCACGACGACACGGGGGTCCGAATGCAGGTATTTCGCCAGCGCCAGCTTTTGCTGGTTGCCGCCCGACAGCATGCGCGCGCGGCTGTCCAGGTCGCCCGTGCGGATATTGAAGTCCAGCACCGCCTTGGCCAGCGCCTCCTTTTCCGCTTTCACGTCCAGCCACGGCCGCGCATAGCGCTCCATCGTCATCAGGGTGAGGTTTTCGCGCAAGCCCAGGTTCACATGTAGACCTTTTCCCTTGCGGTCTTCGCTCAAATACGTCATGCCATGCTGCATGGCCTGCTTGGGCGTGCGGATGTCCACGGGCTGGCCATTGAGATGGATCAACCCCGCGCTGCGCGGACGCAAGCCCAGCAGCGCCTCGAACGATTCCGTGCGCCCCGCGCCCACCAGGCCCGCAAAGCCCAGTACTTCGCCGGCGCGCACCTCGAAGGACAAGTCCCTGGACCAACCCGGCACCGTCAGCCCCTCGACTTTCAGCAACACAGGAGCTTCTTTCGCCAGCGCCACTTTCGCGGGGAACATGTCCGACAGTTCGCGCCCCACCATCAGGTTCGCCATCTGCTGGCGCGTGAGGCTGGCCGTCGGTTCGCGCGTGACGAAACGCCCGTCGCGCATGACGATCACTTCGTCCGTGTTGCGTTCCACTTCATCGAGCTTGTGGGAAATGTAGAGAATCGTCACGCCGTCCGCTTTCAGCTGCGCCATGACGGCGAACAGGCGCTGGGTTTCCGACGACGTCAGGGTGGCCGTCGGTTCATCCATGATCAGGAAGCGGGCGCGGCGCGACAGGGCCTTGGCGATTTCCACAAGTTGCTTTTCAGCTACGATCAAGTCGCGGATTTTCGTCTCGGGCGACACGTCCAGGCCCACCTGTTTCAGGTAGCGCGAGGCTTCTTCCTGCATGGCGGCCTCGTCGAGCAGCCAGCCGCGCGTCTTTTCGTGGCCGAGGAACATATTTTGCGCCACCGTCAGGTGCTCGGCCAGGTTGAATTCCTGGTGGATCAGCACGATGCCGGCGCTCTCCGCCGCGCGCGAGTTGCTAAAGCGCCGGGGCTGGCCATCGATCAGCAACTGCCCTTCGCTCACGGCCTCATAGCCGGCGAGGATTTTCATCAGGGTCGACTTGCCGGCGCCATTTTCGCCCAGCAAGCCATACACGCGTCCTGGCGACAGGTTGAAACTGACGCCATGCAAGACGCGCACGGGGCCGAAATCCTTGCAGACCCCCTCGAAACCGACGGCAACGCTCACTATGCACTCCCTCGCAGAATTAATCGGTGTTGCAGCAGCACGCCCGGCACACTGGCCGCCGGGTCCGCCAGACGCTGCAGCAATAATCGCGCCGCCGTCTCGCCCAGTTCGCGCATCGGCTGGGCGATGGTGCTCAAGCCCGGATCGATCTGCGCGGCGATGGCGATATCATCGAAGCCGATGACGGCCACGTCTTCGGGCACCCTTTTTTTCAGCTGGCGCAGCGCACTCAGCACGCCGATGGCTAGGGTGTCGGACACGGCAAAGATGGCCGTGGGCGCATCCGGTCCCGCCATCATCCGCAAGGTGGCGGCCGTGCCCGCTTCGTAATCGAGGCTTTGCACCGTGTGCACCCACTGCGGCTGTACGGGCAGGCCGGCCGCCGCCAGGGCGTCCAGGTAGCCTTGCTGGCGTTGCCGCGCGTACAGATAGCGCTCGTCGGAGTTGATCAGGCCGATGCGCGTATGGCCGCGCGACAGCAGATGCGCGACGGCGTCGGAGGCGGCGCGGTGGTTGTCGATGCCGACATAGGGCACGGCCACGGCGGGATCGAATTCGCAGCACGCCACCCACGGCAGGCTGACGGATTCATGCGACAGGGCATGCTGCACCGTGTCCGGATCGAGGCAGATGGCGCCGTCGGCGCGGTGCATGCGCAGCAAGTCGAAGTACGAGCGCTCGCGGCCCGCGTCGGCGCCCGTGTCGCACAGCAGCACGAAATAGCCGTGTTCGCGCGCCACCGTGTCGATGCCGCGCACGATCTGCGCATAAAACGGGTTGCCCACGTCGGGCACCATGGTCAGCAGCATGCGGCTCTCGGCCGTGCGCAGGCTGCGCGCCAGATGGTTCATGCGGTAGCCCAGGGCCGCCACGGAAGCGAGCACCTTGTCGCGCGTGGGCGCCCGCACCCCGGCTTGCTCGTTCATCACGCGCGACACGGTGGCCACCGACACGCCCGCATGCGCGGCGACGGCGCTGATGGAGACGGTTTCGGCGGGCAAAGGTGATGGAACGGCTGGCGGCATGAAGGTGCTCAATAAAATGTAATCGATTACATTTATAGGCCAGTCGCGCGCGCGATGCAAACATTATCGATGCTGCGATGCGCAAAAAAGAGGCAGGAATGCGGCAGGGAAAAGGCAAAAACGGGGCAAAAACGGCCCTGCGCGGGCCGTCGGATACAGCTATTTCTGGGCTTGCAAGGCGCTTTGCTGCACGGCAAAACCGGCGCGCACGGCGGACAGGGCCGCCACCCACAGGATCAGGCCGGCACCGAGACAGCCGATGGGGTGCATGGGGCCATGGCGCACGGTCAGCGGATAACCGATGGCCCACACGCACAGGGCCATGCCGATGGCCAGGTGGCGGCGCGCCTTGAACAGCCAGGCCAGCGGGAAGAAATGCAGGCCCACGATCAAAATGACGGCGGGAATGAACCACGCCTGCAAGCCCATGTTTTTCAGGACGTTGCCGACGATGAAGATGGCGATCCATTGCCCGGCGTTCACGATATTGAACAGCCGCCCCACGCGTTTCGCTTCCGGCGATTGTTCCGCCGCCGCATGCGCGGCGCGGTGGCGGCGGAACTGGCGCCACGCCAGCATGAACAGCAGGACGGTGACGCCGGCGACCGGCAGCAGCCTGAGCGGATGCGCGCCATACGTCTGCACGCACCAGGCGGCCACCCACAGGCCGCCAAACAGGGAAAAGAACATGGCGCCGATGGCGCTACGGGCCAGCGCGGCGGCGGGGTCGGGTTGCGGCAGGGTCATGGCATGGTCTCTCGGCAAGTAAAAATGCTTACTTCATCATCGCACAAAACGTCTCGGGATTGCCGTCAAGAATGACGCCGCTGGGCCAGCGGTGGCTGCGCTGCTGGGCGCGCAGCAGGGACGCGGCCAGGGCCGAGTCGCCATCGACGGCGTACACGAAGACGGGCATGTTCAGGCTGGCGGCATCAGCCAGCAGATTCGGATTGGCGTCCAGGCTGCGCGCATCCACATGCACGCCGGTGGGCATGCCGATCTGTTGCTGCACGCGCTGCAGCCATGGCTTGTCCAGCTTGGGCGGGCGGGCATTTTTCGCGATATAGCGGCTGACCCGGTTGGCGCCGGCCGCCTGCGCATTGCGCGCGTCAAACACGAGCAGGCCCAGGTAACCCTGCGGATCGGCGCGGCGCGCGCACGCCAGGTTGTTCGGCACGCCGGACGTCAAAAACCAGTTGCCGTGCTTGATGTTCGCGCGCAACTGTCCCACCAGGGTGGCGATCGGCGCACACGACGACACCACATCCTTGATTTCCGCATTCAGGGTCTTGGCCGGGAAAGCCGTCGCCAGGTCGGCGACATCGGTGACGAAGGGCGGCGTTTCCGGTGTGGCCACGCCGCGGTTCTTCATGCTGGCGGCGCGCCAGTCGTCGGCCGTCAATTGTTTCACGGTGCGGGGCGAGCCCGTGTCGACGACTCTTCCCGTCAGCAAGTCGTGGTGCACCACCCAGCTGCCATCGCCCAGCAGCTGCAAATCCGTCTCGACGCCGTCCCAGGTGCCAAAATACGTGTTGCGCAGCGCGCTCAGCGAGTTTTCCGGCGCATTGCCTGCGCCGCGGTGCGCATGCATCTTCATGCCCAGGCAATCGGCTTGCGCGGCCGTGCTGCACATGGAGAACAGCAAGGCCAGCGCGGCCGCCTTATTTTTGTTGCGGGTGATAGCCATAGTGAATTCCCTGCAAAACATGGATGCGGATCGCTTCGTTGACGGGGTAGCTGTAGCCCTGCCCCACCGCCACGACGTGCGTGATATTGGCCAGGATGGCCTTGCCGGCGAGATTCCAGCGCGTGCTGTCGGGCTCGCCCTGGCGCGTCCAGTCCAGCATTTGCCGGAACAGCTCGCTACGCGTGACATTGTTGTCCAGCACCGACAGCATGCCCCAGGTGCCCGCAAAGGCCGTCGCCAGCACGCCCGTGGCGATCCAGGCGGAGCGCCGGCTCAGCTGTCCATCGGCGCCCGCCTGCTCGCCACGGCGCATGGCCAGCAGCAATAATACGACGGTCGCGATCAGGTACAGCAATTTGGAAAAGTGGCCGATGGCGCCCAGCAGCGAGAAGAACAGGGCCACGGGCGGCACGATGGCGGCGCGCGCCGCTTCCTTGCCTTCGTGGAAGAACCTGCCGCCCGCTTCAAAATCCGTGCGGCTGGCACGGTATTCCACCAGTTTTTCCGCCGTCTGGCGATCCAGGAACTGGTCGAACAGGCGGCCGAACTCGGCCGGACTCGCATACGCGGCCTGCACCGTGGCGCTGGCCGGCAACTTCAACGCTTCGCGCAATTCCGCCTGCACGCCGGGGCGCGCGACAAAGGCGGCAAACGGCAAGCCCGGCGGGATGCGCTCGCCGCGCACGGAGACGCCCTTGCCGGCCGCCTCGGCCGCGTAACGGCGCTTGACGGCGGCGCGGAAGCCCAGCTCGTCATCGGTGCGCCAGTTGGCGGGCACGGGCACTTTCTTGCGCACATTGTTGACGACGGCAGCCTGGCGCCGCATCGGCACCGAATGCGGCTGCCAGCCGCGCCGCGACAGGCTGCTCACGTATTCCTGCCACGACGATTGCTGCTTGGCGCGCAAGCCGGCATCGCTGTCGGGGATGATGCCCGCATACAATTCCCACTTGCCGGCCAGCTCGCGCATGGCTTCTTGATATTTGTCATAGTAGCCGGACGGGCCGCCTGCCACCTGGCGCACGTTGGCGCGCACCAGCTGCTCCTTGGCCGGTCCCATGCGCTCGTCGAGATGCCGCACCGAGACAGCCAGGAAGGGGAACAGGGCCAGGAAGGATTTCCCCTCCGGCTTGGCGAACAGGGTGGGATCGTCAACCAGGCCCTGCAGCTGCAAGCTGCCGCCTACCAGCGAACGCTGCAGCAGGGTGGTGTTGAAGGCCATGCGGCGAAATTCCGCGTCGCGCGTATTGACCAGCACATTCACCGTGGTTTTCAGCACGCCGAAGACGACGCCGGCCGTCACCACGCAGCAGACGAGGATCTTGGTCCAGCCCGGCCCGCTGCCATTGTTCTTCAGCCGGCGGCGCCACATCAGCTGCAGCACCACCAGCGCGGCGGCGATGCCCGACAGGCTGCGGCCATAGAATTCCACCCCTTCCACGTCTTCCGGCTTGACGTTGCCCCCCACCACGTCGAGCAGGCGGGCATTGAAGCCCAGCTCGAAGCACAGATACATAATGGTGAGGACGATCAGGATCAAGGTCTGCCGGATTTGCAGACTGCGCAAGCTGGCGGCCATCCTATTTCCTCAAATCGATGACGACGGGCTTGATTTCTTCCGTCTGGAAACTCATGGCGGCCGGCACGCGCGAAGCGCTGTCGCCGGCACGCGCGGCCGGAGCTGCCGCTGCCGGGGCGCTTGGCACGGTGCGGGCTGGCGCGGGCGCTTCCTGCGCCACCTGGCGGCGGTTCCGGCTGGTGGCGCGCGTGGCGGGCTTGGTGGCGGCTGCCGGTGCGGCGGCCGGAGCGGCAGGAATCACGCGCCCGCTGTCGCTGCCCGGCACGGTGGCGATGACGGGGCCGGCGGCGCGCAGAGCGTCGTCGGCAAACGGCTGCGCGCGCGTATCGACGCCGGGCGGCACGGGCACGCTGGCGTTGAGCAGCCGGCTGTCCGTGTAAATCATGCGCGCCAGGCGGTTGTAATTGGGGAAGTCGATATTGAGCGAACGGCCATCGGCCGCCAGTTCCACGCGGGGGCGGTCGTTGCAATTGCCGACCGTCCACTGCAGCACGTCCGTGCCCTGGAACGCCAGCACTTCATAGCGGTAGGCGCAGCCGCGCTCCTGGGTTTCGACGATCACCACGGTGCGCTCGCCCACGTTTTCCACGCGCGCCACGCGGGCCGTGATGGCCTTATCCAGCGGCACGACGCGGAACGCCTGCGACAGCTTGATCGAATACTTGCCCTTCGGATCCTTGCGCAAAGTGCCTTCCGTGCCGTCACGCAAGCGGAAGGTGGAAATCGGCGTGCCGAACAGCTCGGCCGTATCGAGGCCCATCAACACGCCGCCACGGCCATTCGGCGTCATGGCGCAGCCCGTCAACAGGACGCCGGCGGCCAGGCCCATGGCCAGTTTGCGCCAGTGCGCAGATGCAAAATTCTTATACGTTGCCATACTTGATAACTTTCTCTTATTTCGGGGTCAGGGATTGATCACGGCCAGCGGATTGCCCGGACCTGGCGGCGGCAAGACTTTCTGGCGGTTGCGCGACAGCACAGTGAAGGCGCCCAGGGTGTCCGGTCCGGCGACGATTTCCAGCTGCTCGCGCTGCAGCCAGGTGCGGATTTCCGCCTCCGTGGCCTCGGCGCGGAACAGCACGCGCGTGCGCACGCCCGTCTCGACGCCGCTGCCCTGTGGAGCACCGTTGCGGAATTCCGCATTGCCGACGACGGCGCCCTCTTTCGGCAGGAACAGCCACGCCGACTGCACCACCATCACGCTGGCGGCCACGGCCGTGACAAGTTTGAGCCAGCGGCTGGAATTTGCCGCCTGCATTGGCACCTTCACCGGTGGCGAAGTAGCATCGGCCGGAGCGATCTGCAACTGCTGCAGCCCCTGGCGCAACAATTGCCGATACGCCACGCGGCCATCCTTGCACAGCTCGCTCGACAAGGGCGTGCCCGTCAAGGCGTAATCGTCGCCCGGCAAGGCCACGCGGGCGATCACGCCCGGTGCGGCTGCTGCCCCGTTGGCGCGGCCATGCAGCTCCAGCCAGCGCGCCGCCTGCAGGCGCTCCTGGCTGAATACGCCCAGGCAGGCGCCCAGGTCCGTCACGGCCAGCGTCACCGGCATGTCGCACAGCACCAGGCCCGCGCGCGGGTCGGCGGGCGCGTCGCGCTCCTCGACCACGAGGCCGCAGGCGTCCGCATACGATGTGTCCGGCGTGACGAGCCAGCCGCGCCAGCGCTGCCGCGTGCTGTCCCAGGCATCGAGCAGCACGGCGCCGAAGCCGGGGCGGCGCGCCAGCAGGTGAATCTGTCCGCCCGCGATGGGCCGCCCGGCCAGCGGCGCGGCATCGCTGCGGCGCGCGAAGCGTTGCATCAGGTGTTCCGGCACGGCGATGCCGCGCCAGTCGGGGGTAGCGCCCGCCACCTCGTCGTCCAGCACGTCGATGGAAGACGGGGGCGACGGCAGGCGCGCGGCAACGATGGCCAGGGTGGGCGTCAATGCATTCATGCCGGTGGCCTTTCATCCGGGTTCGAGGGAGGGGACGCGGGGTCCAGGTGCAGGGATAACGCGGCCACGCACAAGATATCCAAAACTATTTGCGCCGCCTGCATGTCGCGCGCGGCCAGGGTATCGCCCACGCGCAGCTTGAGCAGGCTCAAGACCCAGCTGCCCAGCAAGGTGGCGCGGTGGGCCGGCTCGACCACCTGGCGCCCCGCGCTGGCAGGCTCGCCCTTCTGCCTGTGGACCAAGCCCAGCTTGCCGCCGTGGTAGTGCGCGGAGGCAATCTGCTCGGCCAGTTCCTTGACGGGCATGCCGCCGCAGCCGCAATGGCGCAGCAGCAAGATCAAATCGCGCGGCAAAGTCGTAATGAAACTGTCGGCCGCCTCGCGCACTTGCTGCGGCGTGAGCTGGTAGTCGCGCAGCGGTTCCGCATAGGCGTCGGGCGCGCGCAACTCGCAGCCCTCTTGCGCATCCGCATCGTCGTCGTCACGCTGCTTGCGCAGCTGGTCGATGATGAAACGCTTGAAGTACAGAAACAGGGCACCGATGTGGTGGGGCGCGGCGTCGCTGTCGCTGTGCAAGACTTTTTCGATGAAGAACTGGTGGCGCAGATCGGCCAGGGAATCGCCCAGCGACGCCGCTTCGCGCGGACGGCACGGGGTCAGCGCGGCGATGACGCGCTGGTAAAACTCGCCCAGTTCGCCTTGTGTCAGCTGCGGGCGGCGGGTCCAGAAAGCATGAATCCGTTCAAATTGTTCCGATTGCACAGCCGGTCCGATCGTGTGTTGGGCGCCACGCGCCACTGGCCGGCGGCGACGCGCACCGGCAAACAAGCAATACGCTGGCCAGACAAGAGAAACTTGTCAGTAAGGTAAAATGCATTTAAGCAATTTTCTCATATCACCGTCAAAATCGCTAACTTTTGTTACTTTCACGACAATTCCCGAGACGCCGATGCATCGCCTGATTTCCCTGTTTTTCAGCCTCATCTTTTTACTCTGCGGTAACGGCGTGCAAGCGGCCACGGGGAATGTCGGCAGCGGTCCCGGCAAGCGCATCGCGCTGGTGATCGGCAACGCGGCCTATCCGCAGCCCCTGTTAAATCCCGTGAATGACGCGCGCGCCATGGCCGAACGCCTGCGCCGCCTGGGCTTTGAAGTGCTGTTGCGCACGGACATCAATGCAGCGCAGCTGCAAAAGGCGTCGGCCGAGTTTTCCACGCAGGCACGCGGCGCCGATATCGCCCTCGTGTTTTACGCGGGCCACGGCGCGCAGGCGGGCGAAGCCAATTATGTATTGCCGCTGGGCGCCAACATGAATGCGCTCAGCGCGTCCGCCATCGTCGCGCAGGGCGTGTCCGTTTCCAGTCTGGCGGGCGACTTGCAGCGCACGGGCGCGCGCGGCGCCGTGCTGATCCTCGACGCTTGCCGCCAGGAATATACACGCGGCGGCGCGGTGGTGGTTCCCGGCGGCAATGCGGCCAGCCACGGCTTTGCCGATACGGCCGCGCCGCGCGGCGTGGTGATCGCCTATTCGGCCGGGCCCGGCGCCCTGGCCCGCGATTTCTGGTCGCCCGATTCGCGCAACAGCCCCTACACGAGCGCCCTGCTCGACGCGCTGGACGCTCCGGGCTTGCCCATGGGCGACGTGTTTTCGCAGGTGGCGGCACGCGTCGCGGCCATGACGCACGACGTGCAAAAGCCCCGCGTGTCGTTCGGCGAAACGTCGGCGCGCCTGGTGCTGAACATGGGCAGCGGCAAGGGTGTCAGCCAGGCAACACCGGGCGTGCTGGCCTCGGGCAGCAGCGGCATGCGCGCGCCAGCGCCAGCCATGGAAAAGCCGGCCGCACCGGGCGTCAAGGTGTGGCCAGGCAACGTATTGCAAGACATCAACTATGAAATCCGCATGCAGATCGCGGCCCGCCCGTTTCCCCGCCAGCAGCTGGAAAAGCGCGCACGGGGCGGCGACCTGGTGGCGCTGACGGCCCTCGGCTATGGCATCGGCGGCGGCGACGCGGGCGTCAAACAGCCGAAGGTGGGCATGCAGTGGCTGGAAAAGGCGGCCGCGAAAGACTTTCCGATTGCCCAGACCTATCTGGCCGAATTGCTGATGGTCAAGGGCGATCCCGCCTCGCTGAAACGGGCGGGCGCGCTGCTGGACGCCGCCTCGCAGGCGGGCTACACGGCCGCCCATGCGTATAAATTCGACCTGGCGCGGCGCACGGGCGCGCCGCCGCAGGATGCGGCCCGGCATTTGCAGGACGCGTTCATGGGCTTGATGAAGGATTACCAGGGCGCCGCCAAAGACCTGATGCAGCCGCCCAAAAAATAATTTCAAATAATTTTGGATTTCCCTGAACTGCCCCCGTTATCCGTGGGTACATGCAATACAGCATGACAGTGACCAGGGAAATCCCATGCAAGCATCCAGCCCAGCAGCAATCACCACCGGCCAACGGGGCCGCATCCTCGCCTACCAAGCCAGCGGACAAGGTTCCGTCAGCGTGGCCGGCATTCAACATGCCTTCGACGTCGCTACCCACTGGCGCTCCGACGTGGCGCCCGCCATCAATGCCGTCGTCGACGTGCGTTTCAACGAGTCAGGCGGCCTCGACACGGTCAGCGCCGTGGCGACGCAGCAACTGGCGCAGGAAGAGATGGCCGGCGCGGCGAAACTGGCGCGCGACAAGGGCCAGCAGCTGTGGGGTCAGGCCGTCTCGGCACTGGGCATCAAGGTGCTGGCCAGCCTGGGCGTGCTGATCGCCGGCGCCTTTGTCTTCAACACCATCGGCATCCGTTTGTTCGCCTCCGTGTCGCGCACTTACTGGCAGTTGCTGGGCCTGTCCGCCGACAGCCTGGAAAGCTTTGCCCGCGATGGCGGCGGCGGTTTTACTTCGGCGCAATTTTTCTTCCTGCTGGCCATTGCCGCCTGCTGCGCCACCATGGCCAGCAATCACCCGAAAGCGGCGCTGGGCAAGTGCGCGCCGCTGCTGTTCATCGTCCTCCACAGCAGTTTGCTGTTCATCAAGATCAAGGGCGCCGTCAGCGACGCGGGCAACGCCATGGGCGGCATCATGGGCAGCCGCGCGGCCCGCATGGCCGAGCAGATGGCCAGCGAAATGCTGGGGCAGGTGTGGCAAGGGCTCTCGTTCGGCATCGGCTTTTATCTCGTGCTGGCCGCCAGCATTGTCCTGGCCGCCTACGGCCTTGGCGAATACAAGCGCAAAACCGTCGGCTAAGTCACCTCTTACACACCCATACTGAAGGAAATACCATGAACCGCACTTTCCCCGCCCTGCTCGCCATCGCCGTGATCCTGTCCGCCTGCGGCAAGACAGATAACGCCACACCAGCCACTTCCGCCCCCGTCGCCGCGAATGTCGCGGACCTGGCTGCCAAGGCGCAAGTGAAGGCGGCGGCCGCCAGCCTGCCGCAAGCGGACGCTGCCACGCCAACGTCCAGCTATGTCGACATCACCAGCGGCAACCAGTTGATGTACAGCTACATTGCCCTGTCCGGCGTGCCGCCCGACTACGCGGCCGTGGCGCAGCGCATCTCGCGCGAATATGCGGGCAGCAACGATGCCTTCCGCAAGCAGGAAGTGCTCGACGCCCTGAAACCGCAGATCGACGCCAAGGTCAATGAGGCGAAAACCCGGCGCTACCTGCGCTACCAGATCAATGGCCAGGGCGCGCTGTCGCCGTACGCCATGGACAAGGCCGCCTTCCCGGCCAAGTTCGCCGACGCGGGCACGTATTACTACATGTACGACAACGGCGACTACAAGCTGGCATTCACGAATGGCGATGGCTATTCGCTGCTGAAGGTGGACCAGGACGCGGCCCGCAAGATCGAGGCGGCGCGCAGCGGCTACAAGGACTTCGCCATCGTCGTGTACGCCTACGCCCAGGAAACGGACATGGCCAGCAACCAGGTCAAGGCACAGATCGTCAAGGTGGCGATCAAGCTGAACGGGGAAGAAATTCCCGTCAACCAGGCGCAGTAGAACGGGCTCGGTTACACTGTTCGCCACATTGCATCGGGATAGCGACATGGGCGAACAGACACTGGCGGAACAACATCTGGCAAACGGGCAACGGCTGCAACAGGCGGGCAAGCTGATCGAGGCGATCAATGCCTACCAGGCCGCGTACAAGCAAGACCCGGCCCTGGCCGAAGCGCAGCATTTCCAGGGCCTGGCCATGCTGGAATTGGGCCAGGGCGCCATCGGCCTGGGCTTGCTGAAACTGTCGCTCAAGCAACAGCCCGACAACGCCCTGTTCCACTACAACCTCGGTAATGTGCTGCGCGGCACGGATAGCGAGGCGGCGCTGGCCAGCTACGCCACGGCGGCGCGGCTGGCGCCGCACGAGCACGATTTCGCCATCAGCCATGCGGAACTGCTGATGGGAAAACAGCGTCTGCTGGAGACCATCGCCGAACTGGAGCGGGCCCACGCCCTGCGTCCGCAGCGTTGGCAAACCCTGCAGGGACTGGCCGAGCTGTATTACCGCACGGGACAGCAGGAACTGGCGCTGGCGCGCTACGCGCAAGGCCTGGCGCTGCATCCGGCGCTGGCGCAAACGTGCTGCATCGGCTTTGCCAGTCCGCAAGCGGAACAGGCAGAAACATTGACGCCGCACAATGTCGCGGACACCCTGCACGATTTTATCCGCGAAACGGACTTGCACATCCTCGACGATTTCCTGCCCGACCCGGCCGCCTGGCGCACGCAGGCGCTGGCGTTGCCGTTCGAGCAGCAGCGCTATGCGGGACAAAACTATCCGGGCAGCCAGACGGCGGGCCAGCCCAGTCAAGCCATCATGGAGCGCATCGCCACGGCCTTGGGCCGCCCCATCCGTTTCATTTCGCCCGACAATGGCTCGTACCGCCTCAGCTATGCGGACGCCATGGCGCGCACGGATATCCACGTGGACAATGAGACGGGCAACAATTTCAATTTCTATGCGGGCGTGCTGTATTTGAACCCGCCCGAGCAGTGCCAGGGCGGCACCACCTTCTGGCGCCACCAGCCCAGCGGCTGGTACCGGAGACTACCCGAGGCGGACGTCAAGGCGGGCGGCTACGCCAGCTTCAAGGATTTCCAGAAACGCTGGCTGCCGAACAATAAAGTACAGAAATTCAACGACTTACAGGAACAGCGCGACAGTTGGCAAGCCCTGCTGGAAGTGCCGATGCGCCACAACCGCCTGATCGTCTACAAGGGCCATTACTTTCACTCGATCAGCAATGTGTTTGGCGACAGGCCCGAGAATGGCCGACTGGTGCAGCTGTTTTTCTTTGAAGTGCCCGACTAGTACATATCCTGTGCCGTGGCGCGCACAGCTTTCAACAACATGTCCGCGCCCGGCGACAATAAGTGATCCTGCTGGCGGATGATGCCGAACGCATCCATCTTGCACGGCAGCTCGATGGGCAGGATGCTCAGCACGTTCAACGATTCGTAGTAATGCGCCACTTCCGTCGGCATCACGTGCAGCGAATCCGTTTGCTGCAGCAGGGACGTGATCAACAGCAAGGCGGTCGTGTCGACCACGTCGACGGGCGGTTCCAGGCTGGCGCGGCGGAACATCATGTCGAAGCGGTGGCGCAGGATGCTGCCTTGCGGCGGCAAGATCCACGGCTGGCCCGCCAAGTCTTTCAATTGCAAATTCTTGCGCGACAGCAGCGGATGGCCATTGCGCGCCACGGCGCTGGCCGGCTCTTCCGTCAATTCCTCGTAGATCAGGCCGGCGCTGCTTTCCTTTTCCAGGATGCGCCCGATCATGAAATCCAGGGTGCCGTGCTGCAGCATGTCCATCAGGGTATTGCTGTGCTCCAAGTGCACGCCGATGCGCATCAAGGGCGCCTGCTGCTTGATGCGGGCAATCGCCCGCGGCAGCAAGGCCATGGCCGGCGTCATGATGACGCCCACTTCCACCTGGCCCGTCAAGCCCGACTTCAGGGCGACGATGTCGTCATGCGCCAGCGACAGGCTCGTCAAGGCCATGCGCGCGTGGCGTATCATCGTTTCGCCGTAGATGGTCGGCTCCATGCCGCGCGGCAGCCTGTCGAACAGGCGCACGTCCAGCATCTCTTCCAGGTCCTTGATTTGCTTGGACGCGGCCGGCTGCGTCATGTGCAATTCTTCCGCCGCGCGGTGGATGTTGCGCTGCTCGTCAAGGGCGATCAACAGCAGCAATTGCCGCGTCTTCAGGCGGGCTCGCAAGAACCAGTTGGGGTTGAGGGTATCCATGAATAAATCATATCATGATCGATATCGCTTCTAACTCAATATCGATGTTATAGATATCGGTGTGTCTCCTTTTTGTGTATCGTCAAGCAGCGTTCAGGATGCCTTGCAAGCGGCGCTGGGGTTGGCCGCCGGGCCGGCCGTTTGATGGATGAATTCGATGGTGCCGTCCGGCTTGTATTTCAGTTCTTCCACGGCCACGGAGCGCCGGTATTCTCCGCCGCCGGGCAACTTGTCGTTGTGATAGAAGATGTACGACTTGCCGTTGAATTCGATGATGGCCTGGTGGATGGTTTTTACGATGGCATTCTTGTCCATGATGGTGCCGCGGAAATGCCATGGCCCCGTGGGCGTGGGCCCCGTCGAATACGCCGTTTCCTCGGGGAAGTTGCGCGAGTACGATAAATAATACGTGCCCGCATGCTTGTGCATATACGCCGCTTCCGTGAACGCATCCATGCCGAAGGTCAGGATCGGGCCGTCGAGCTCCGTCATATTCGCTTTCAGCTTGGCGTACTTCAAGACCGTGTTGCCCCAGTAAATGTAGGCTTGGCCATCCGTGTCGATGAAGACGGCCGGATCGATGTCGTCCCACGGGATCGCCGTCTGCTTCGTCATGTCGTTCGTGATCAGGGCGCTGCCGCGCACGTCGACGAAGGGGCCCGTCGGGCTGTCGGACACGGCCACGCCGATGGCCTTGCCGGGGATGCTCTTGTGGTCGACGGTCGAGTAAAAATAGTACTTGCCGTCGCGCTTGACGATGTCGCCCGCCCACGCATCCTTGCCGGCCCAGGCAAAAGTGGAAAAGCGCACGGGCGAGCCGTGATCCGTCCAGTTCGCCATGTCGCACGAGGAATACACGCGCCATTCATGCATGCGGTAGTCAAGGTCCGTGGCGCTCGCTTCATCGTGGCCCACATACAGATACACCCTGCCATTGTCGACCAGCGCGGCCGGATCGCCCGTGTAGATATCCTTGACGATGGGGTTGGCCGCCTGCGCGCCGAATGGGACGCAGGCGAGCGCCGCCGCCATGCCGATGGCTGCGGCACGTTTGTGTTGCTTGAACATCAGATTAACTCCCGTTGGTATTTTTCTGGCCCATGGCCATCAGTCTTTGCACGACGCAAAAGACGAACAGCAAGCCGCCGATGACGATCTTGGTCCACCACGAGCTGAGCGTGCCGTCGAAGGCGATCAAGGTCTGGATGGTGCCCAGCACCAGCACGCCCGACAGCGCGCCCGCCACGTAGCCGTAGCCGCCGCTGAGCAGGGTGCCGCCGATGACGACGGCGGCAATCGCGTCCAGCTCCGTGCCTTGCGCATGCAAGCCATAGCCGGACAACATGTAGAACGAAAACAGCACGCCACCCAGCGCGGCGCAAAAGCCGCTGAACGCATAAATCAGCACCTTGGTGCGGCCGACAGGCAGCCCCATCATCAAAGCCGACTGTTCATTGCCGCCGATCGCATACACGGCGCGGCCGAATGGCGTGGCGTGCGCCAGCCAGATGGCCAGCAGCAAGGTCGCCACGGCGATCACGACGCCGGGCGAGACGAAGCCGCCCAGGAATCCCAGCTGGGTCTGCGACATGGCCACGAACAGCGGGTCGGCTATGGTGATGGAATTGATGCTGATCAAATAGCACAAGCCTCGCGCCAAAAACATGCCGGCCAGGGTGACGATGAACGGCTGCAATTTGAAGTAATGGATCAGCGCGCCCATGCTGGCGCCGAATACGGTGCCCAGCGCCAGCACGGTGACGATCACCAGCAGCGGCGGCCAGTGCGCCACGTTGAGCAGCCAGGCGGCGATCATGGTCGACAGGGCCAGCACGGAACCGACGGACAGATCGATGCCGCCGGAAACGATGACGAAGGTCATGCCGACGGCGATCACCAGCAAAAAGGCGTTATCGATCAACAGGTTAAAGATCACTTGCGTCGACAGCAGGCCAGGATAGGCGGCGCCGCCCAGGCCCAGCATCACCACCAGCAGCAGGACCGTGACGAGCGAGGTGAAATACGGGGTGTGCAGCAAACCCTTCATGCTTTTCTCCGATGCAGCAATTGCTTGAATTCCGACGATTGCGACAGGCAGACGAGGAAGACGACGACGGACTTGACGACCATGTTCACTTCCGGCGGCACGCCCAGCGAATAGATGGTGTAGGTCAAAGTCTGGATGATGAGGGCGCCGATCATGCTGCCGACCAAGCTGAACTTGCCGCCGGCCAGCGAGGTGCCGCCCAAGGTGACGGCCAGGATGGCGTCCAGTTCCAGCATCAGGCCCGCATTGTTCGCGTCGGCGCTCTTGATGTTCGAGCTGATCATCAGCCCCGACAAGCCCGCGCAGGCGGCGCAAAAGACGTACACGAAGAAGATCAAGGTCGCCGTCTTGATGCCGGCCAGGCGCGCGGCGACGGGGTTGATGCCGACGGCCTGGATGAACAGGCCCAGGGCGGTCTTGCGCATCAGCACGGCCGTGATGAGGAACACCAACGCCACGAGGAACAGCGAGAACGGCAAGCCGAACAAATAACCGCTGCCGATGAAGAAGAACGGTTGATAGTAGACGGTGACGATCTGGCCATCCGTCAACAATTGCGCCAGGCCACGCCCCGCCACCATCAGGATCAGGGTGGCGACGATGGGCTGCAAGCCCAGGCCCGCCACCAGCACGCCATTCCAGGCGCCGCACAGCAAAGCCGCGCCCAGGGCGGCCGCCAGGGCCCAGCCCATGGGAATGTTGCTCACGTAGGTCGGCACGCCGTTGTCCATCACCATGGTGCCGCCGATCAACATGGCAGCCACGGTGCCGGACAGGGCCACGACGGCGCCCACGGAAATATCGATGCCGCGCGTGGCGATGACGAGGGTCATGCCCAAGGCCGCCAGCATCAGGGGAGCGGCGCGGTTGACGATGTCGATCACGCTGCCGTACAAATGGCCGTCGCGGATTTCCAAGTGGAAAAAGCCGGGGATGGCAAAGAAATCGACCAGCAGCAGCAAGCACAGCGCGGCCAGGGGCCGGCTCAGGGGGTGATGTAAAACGGTATGCAAGGCGGACGTACCCATAGTGGAAGCCGGACGCGCCAGCGGCGCGCTCGATGGCGTGGATAAACTCATGTGGCGTCTCCGGCAATCACTTGCAGCACGGAACTATCGTCCAGCTCGCCACGCGCATAGTCGCCGCAGGCCTTGCGGTCGCGCATGACGAGAATGCGGTCGCTGCAGCGCAACACTTCCGGCAATTCGGACGAAATGAACAGGATGGCCATGCCCTTGCGGCAGAGTTTACCGACATAGCTCATGATTTCCTGCTTGGCGCGCACGTCGATGCCGCGCGTCGGCTCGTCTAAAATCAGCATGGCCGGCGACGTCACCAGCCAGCGCGCCAGCAAGGCCTTCTGTTGATTCCCGCCCGACAGGCTGCCGATGGGCGTTTCGATGCTGGCCGTCTTGATGCCCAGCGCCTTCACATATTCGTCGGCCAGCGCCTGCTGGCGTTTGAACGGAATGGCGCGCAGCAAGCCCGTACGGGCTTGCAAGGCCAGGATGATGTTTTCGCGCACGGACAGCGACAGGATCGCGCCCTCGTGCTTGCGATCTTCCGAGCAAAAGCCGATATCGCGGGCAATCGCGTCGCGCGGCACGTGGAACTGGCGCGGCTTGCCTTGCATGGTGATGCTGCCGGAATCGGCCTTGTCGGCGCCAAACAGCAGGCGCGCCAGTTCTGTGCGGCCCGAGCCGAGCAAGCCGGCCAGGCCCAGCAATTCGCCCTGGCGGATGTGGAAATCCATGGGCAACAAGGCGCCCTTGCGGCCCAGTCCCGTCGCTTCCAGCACTGCAGGGCCGAAACTGGCGGCGCCCGCTTCTTGCGCCAGATCAAGCTCCTGCGCCTGCGTATCGGCCGCCACGCCGATCATCTTGTTCACTAGCGCCAGGCGCGACAGTTCGCTGCACGCGTATTCCCCTTCGCGCTCGCCGTTGCGCATGACGGTGATGCGGTCGGAAATGGCGTAGGTCTGGTCCAGGAAGTGGGTCACGAAAAGTATCGCCATGCCCTGCTCGCGCAGGCGGCGCAGCACGGAAAACAGCAGATTGACTTCCGCCTCGTCCAGGCTGGACGTGGGCTCGTCGAGGATCAGCACGCGGGCCGAAATGTTCAGTGCGCGCGAAATGGCCACCATTTGCTGAATGGCCAGCGGAAAGCTGGACAGTTGCGCCGTGACATCGATATCGATCTGCAATTGCTGCAGCAAGGCGCGCGCCTGTTGCTGCATGGAACGCCAGTCGATGGGGCCAAAACGGCCGCCGAAGCGGCGCGGATAGCGGCCGATAAAAATGTTTTCCGCCACCGACAGGTTCGGGCACAGATTGACTTCCTGGTACACCGTGCTGATGCCCAGCAACTGCGCATCCGATGTGGAGGCGGGGGCGATGGGCTGGCCATCGAGCAAAATCTGGCCGCTGTCGGGCGTATAGACGCCCGTCAGCACCTTGATCAGGGTCGACTTCCCGGCGCCGTTTTGCCCCATCAGGGTGTGCACTTCGCCCGGATACAGGCGCAGGGCAACATCGCTGAGGGCTTTGACGCCGGGAAAGGACTTGCTGATGCCGCGCAACTCCAGCAAGGGAGCTGGCGCGGCAGTGTGATGCGCTTGCGTCTTCATCATGCGGCAAGCTTAGTATTTACGGTTCGGGAATTCCTTGGCGGCCACCTCGGCAGGGAACACGCCTTCCACCGTCGTGATGCGCGCTGGCACGGGCTTGCCGGCCACCACGTCGCGGGCGATGGACATCAGTTGCGGGCCCAGCAGCGGGCTGCACTCGACGGTCACGTTCAGCTTGCCGGCGATCATGGCCTCGAACGCGCCTTTGACGCCATCGATGGAGATGATGATGATGTCCTTGCCCGGTTTCATGCCCGCTTCTTCGATGGCCTGGATGGCGCCGATGGCCATGTCGTCATTGTGCGCGTACAGCACGTTGATCTTCTTGCCTTCGGCCTTGAGGAACGCTTCCATCACTTCCTTGCCCTTGGCGCGCGTAAAGTCGCCCGTTTGCGAACGGATGATCTTCATCTTCGGATTCTTGCCCACCACTTCCAGGAAGCCCGCCTTGCGGTCGATGGCCGGTGCGGAGCCGACCGTGCCCTGCAGTTCGACGATGTTCAGCGTCGCATCCGGGGTTTTCTTGGCGTGTTCGAGCAGCCATTGGCCCGCGCGGCGGCCCTCTTCCACGAAGTCGGAACCGATGAAGGTGACGTACAGCGATTTGTCGGCCACGTTGACGGCGCGGTCCGTCAAGATGACGGGGATCTTGGCGGCCTTGGCTTCGCGCAAGACGGTATCCCAGCCAGATTCGACGACGGGCGAGAAGGCGATCACGTCGACTTTTTGCGCGATGAACGAACGCAGGGCCTTGACCTGGTTTTCCTGCTTTTGCTGGGCATCGGCAAATTTCAGGGTGACGCCATCTTTCTTGGCTGCATCCTTGATGGAGACGGTATTGGCGGTGCGCCATTCGCTTTCGGCGCCCACCTGCGAAAAGCCCATGACGAGGGGCTTGGCGGCGAAGGCGGAAGAAGTAGCCAAGGTGGTGGCAGAAGCGGCCAGCAGCATGGCGCTGGCGAGGAGTGTGCGGCGTGTCAATGTCATTCTTGTCTCCAGTTTTTTTTGGAATACCATCACAGCCGGATGCCGGATGGGCGGTTTTTTTATGAACCCATGGTAGGAGAAAGCAACATAGCCATCCAATCAATTCTTTTTCGCTTGCGATACCGATTTGCGTATCGGTAGAACGAGCCGGGTCCTTCTTCCCTCAGCGCAACAGGCGCAGCCCGTACAGGCCGCCCGCCACGGAATCCTTGCCGGCGACAAATTTCACGCTGAGTTTGCCGTTGCCAGCCGCCACCAGGGCCTGGGGAATGGCGATATCGAGCGTGTGCAGTTCCTGCGGCGCATCGGCCGCCACGGTGACCGTTTGCAGTTTCGTGCCGTTGAGCAAGACGTCAAATACGCGGCCCGCATCGAGGGTGGACAGGGTCAGGCGCAGGGTCTTCGCTTCGCCTTGCGGGTCGCTCAGTACATAGCTGAACCAACCCGTCGCATGGCGCCAGTGCCGCCCCTTGTTCACGCCGTTTTCTCCCCCTTCGGCCTGGAAGTTGTGGTCGGACTCCGGCTGCTGTTGTCCCGGCGCCACCTGGTCGATGGTGAGCGCGTCGAGCGCCAGGCGCTCGGATTCCGCCTGGCGCGTGCTTTCCTGCAGTTGCGCCAGCCTGGCCGGCGTGGATACGGGCCAGTACAGCATGTAGCGAGAGTCATGCAGGCGGAAGAACGGGATCAGTTTTATCTTCGCCGCATCCTTGCCCTGGATCAAGCCGGGCGCCGTGAAGGTCAGCGGCTGGCCCTTCACGGGACGGATTCTCTGCATGAAATCCTGCTCGTCGCTGACGAACAGCGGTGACGATTCCAGCGGACACACTTGCCCTTGGGCGATATGGCCCATGCGCGTGTCGTCGGCAAAATAGTTCAGTTGTTCATGGGCGAACGGCTGCGTCTTGGCGGCCAGCACGATGGGACCTTGCAGCACGGCGTAATAATTCGACTGGTCCGGCATCTGTTCCAGGCGCGTCGTCATCGGCAGCACGACATCGACGCTGTCGCCGGCTTTCCACGCGCGCGTGATCGTCACGTACTCGCCCGGCGCGCCAGCGACACGCATGGCCTTGCCGTTGAGTTTGACGCGCAGCTTGCCCTTGGCTACCCACTGCGGGTAGCGGATCTTCATGCTGAACGTTTTACTTCCTTGCACCGTGATGCGCGTCGTGTCCCGGTCAGGAAACTGCGTGCTCTGAATAATCTTGACGCCCTGCTCTTTCCAGTCCAGGGTGGACGCCATGAACAGGTTCACGTACAGGGCGTCGCCCTCATGCGCGTAGATGAACTCGCCATACTTTGCCTGGCTTTCGATGCCGGAACCCACGCAGCACCACATGCCCTTGTCCACTTGCGAATACACGCGGTAGTGGTTCGGGCGCATGGGCGTAAAGTAGACAAAGCCGCCCGTGCCGGGGCGCTGCGATGACAAGATGTGGTTGTACAGGGCGCGCTCATAGTAATCCGCGTAGCGCACCTGTTCGTCGCGCTGGAACAGCTGTTCCGTCAGCTTGAGCATATTGTAGGTATTGCACGTTTCCGGCCCTTCGACCTCTTCCACCATCGAGGAAAAGTCGTGCTCGTCGTGGAAATGTTCCTTGACGCTGTTGCCGCCGATGGCCACCGTGCGCTTGTCGTGCACGGTTTGCCAAAAGAATTGCGCCGCCTGCTGCCAGTCGCGTCGGCCCGTCAATGCACCGATGCGCTCGAAGCCGATCACCTTCGGGATTTGCGTATTCGCATGCAAGCCCGTCAATTTGTCCTGTTGCGCCACCAACGGTTGCAATATGGCCTGGTGCGAAAAGCGCACGGCCAGGTCCAGGTAGCGCTGCTCGCCCGTCATGGCGTAGACGTCGGCCAGCACTTCATTCATGCCGCCGTGCTCGGCGCGCAGCATCGATTGCATCTGTGCATCCGTGAGCGAGGCCGAGAGTTTCACGGCCCAGTCCGACAAGGCGATCAGCATGGTTTTTGCTTGCTCGCTGCCCGCCTGCTGATACGCGTCGCGCAAGCCGGCAAACACCTTGTGCAGGTTGTACCACGGCACCCAGCGCCCGTTGACGGAAAAGGTGTCGGCCTGCATGTCTCCCTTGGCGATGGCTTGCCAGGCGGCGCTGCCGTCGGGAATGCCGCCCAGGTAGCCGTTGCCGTTGGCATCCTGGCATTTTTTCAGCTCCGTCAGCACGTAGTCAAGGCGTTCGCGCGCCTGCGCATCGCCCGTGGACGCCACCATCAGCGCCAGCGCGGACAGATAATGCCCGCCCAGGTGGCCGTCCAGGCCCGTCGACTCCCAGTTGCCATAGCTGGGCTGCACCTGCGGCAAGCCCGCCTCGCGGCGGAACGGCGCCAGCAATTTGTCCGGTTCGAAGCCCAGCAGGTAGTGCAAATCCGTCGTCTGCGCATCGAGAAACGGTCCCGCCCCCAGGCGCACGGACGAGAGGGGAAACAGTTCGGCCGCCTGCAGGACAGGCGTGGCCAGTCCGCCGGCGGCCAGCGCCAGCGTCAACACGGTTTTTTTCACGATGCGTCCTTACGGTTTGGCGGCGGGCAATTCGCGGCTGCGATAGCGGTTCAGGTCGCGGGGATCGACTTGCGGCCAGCCGTCCTTGTCCCACGTCATGGGCAGGATCTTGAGTTTTTGCAAGTAATTGTCCGCCGTTTCATATGCGTGCAGCACCAGGTAATCCTTGCCGTCAAACGTGTAGGCACTGTTGTGACCCAGCCCCTTCCAATCCTTGTCGCCTTGCAGCAGCACCGTGCCGCCGCCCTGCGCCATGTCGCGGCCATCCCTGTCCAGGTAGGGGCCCGTCACGCTGGTCGAGCGGCCCACGGCCAGGTGATACGTGCTTTTTTCCTTCTGGCAGCACAAGCCCCAGGAAACGAAGAGGAAATATTCGTTGCCGCGCTGGAAGATGAACGGCGCTTCAATTTCCTCGGGTGCAGGCTTGAATTCGCCGGCCCGTGGCGGCAGCGGTGCGCGGCGCGCCAAGGAGTGCCACTCTTGCGGTTCCGCAATACGGGTCCAGTCGGGCGTCAATTTCACCAGCTTGATGCCGTTCCAGAATGAACCGAAGGACATCCACGGCGTGCCGTGCTTGTCCGTGATGATGTTCGAATCGATGGCGTTCCACTCGTCGCGCTCGGGCACGGATTGCAGCAGCATGCCCTGGTCAACCCAGCGGTAATCGGGCGAACGGGGATTCAAGGTGGTGTTGACGGTCACGCCGATGCCCGACGTGTTCTTGCCGAAGCCGGACACGGAGTAGTACAGGTAATATTTTCCGTCATGGAATTGTACGTCGGGCGCCCAGATATGGTCGTCAAAACCGGGAGCGGCTGTTTTTGCCCACGTGGGCTGGCCCGCGAAGACGCGCCCTTCGGGCTGCCAGTCGAGCATATTCTTCGAACTGTAAAAGGTGATGCCGGGACCCGTGCTGTACAGATAATAGGTGTCGCCTTCCTTGGCCATCACGGGGTCGTGCACGCTGACCTGGGCCGCGTGCGCGGCAGCCATGATCGCCAGGGTGCTCAGGATGGCGGCCATGCCGCGCGTCAACATGTGCATCGTCTTCTCCAAAATGGTCAGCCAGCCCATCATGCGGGCCGGCTTGATGAATGACAAGGGGTGGCAGGCTAGTCGACCGCCACCACGACGACGGCCTTGGCGGGCACCGACACGGTCAGCTTGCCGCCTTGCGCCTTGGCGCTGAACGCCACGGGCTGCACGGCTTGCGGTTGCGCAAAGCTGTTGACGGCGTCCATCTTGCCGGCGGTCAGCACGCGGCCAGTCACGGCCGTCACTTTTTGCCCCGCCAGCGCCACGCTCACGTCGACAGCCTTGTGCGGGTTCGTGTTGACCAAGGACAAGTACACCTTGCCATCCTTGGCGCGCGCGGCCGAGGCGCTCACTTCCGGAATGCTGACCTTGCCCAGGCTGTACTTGCCATTGCCGCTGATGGCGACCGGTAACGATGTGGCATCCTGGAACGGCACGTACATTTCAAACGCGTGATACGTGGGCGTGAGGAAATATTTATCCTTGTCCGTGATGATCATCGCCTGTAGCACATTGACCATTTGCGCGATATTCGTCATGCGCACGCGATCCGCATGGGCGTGGAAGATGTTGAAATTCAAGGCGGCGACGAGGGCGTCGCGCAAGCTGTTTTGCTGGAACAGGAAACCCGTGTTGGTGCCCGGCTCCACGTCGTACCAGGTGCCCCATTCATCGACGTACAAGCCCGTCTTTTTCGAGGGATCGTTCTTGTCGATGGCGGCGAGATTGTTCTTGATCAAGCTATCGATGCGCAGGGTACGGCTCAGGGTGGAAATCCATTCGTTTTCGCCAAAGCCCGTGGCCGCGCCCTTCTTTTCCCACACGCCGGTCGGCACCGTGTAGTAGTGGAAACTGATGGCGTCCATCATGTTCGGCTTGATTTCGCGGCTCAGGGTGCTGGACCAGCTGATGTCGTCGTCATTGCCGCCGCTGGCGATGAATTTCGGGCGCGCGCTTTCCGGCGTCTTCATGAAGGTGTGATAGTGCTTGTACAGGTCGGCGTAGTACTGCGGGCGCATATTGCCGCCGCAACCCCAGGCTTCGTTGCCGATGCCAAAGTAATCGACTTTATACGGCTGTGCGCGGCCATTCTTGCGGCGCAGTTCGGCCAGGGTGGACTTGCTGTCCGACGTCATGTATTCCAGCCATTCGGACATTTCCTGCGGCGTGCCGGAACCGAGGTTGCCGTTGATATAGGTCTGTGCGCCCAGCAACTCGGCCAGGTCGAAGAATTCGTGCGTGCCGACGGCGTTCGACTCTTCCACGCCGCCCCAGTTGGTGTTGACCTTGGTCGGCCGCTTCTCGCGCGCGCCGATGCCATCCTTCCAGTGGTATTCATCGGCAAAGCAGCCGCCCGGCCAGCGCACCAGGGGCACGTGCAACTGTTTCAGTGCGCCCAGCACGTCATTGCGCCAGCCCTTGGTATTCGGAATCGGCGATTCCGGCCCCACCCACATGCCTTCGTAGATGCCCGTGCCCAGGTGTTCGGCGAACTGGCCGTAGATGTTTTTATTGATCACGGAACCAGGCTTGGCCGCGTCGATGGTGACGCTGACGGGCGCGGCAAAGGCGCTGCCGACGGCCATTGCCAGGCTGAGGGCCACGATGCTGGTGTTGATACATTTCATGCTGTCTCCTGTTTTTGAGTGAAAAGCAAGGGCCGGGATCAACCCGGCAATGGATGTGGCGATGCCTCTCCGGCTACGGAGTGGGAGGCATACACGAATGGGGTAAGGCGGGAAGGCCCGCGGCCGACAAAACGCCCAGGGCTAGGCGCCTTGCCGAAGACAGTACGAAAGTACGGCTAGGCAAGGCAACAACGCCCTGGACGTTTTGTCAGACCCAGCCGGCGTCGACGATGAATTCTTGGGAAGTGCACATCGCGCCGTCATCGGAGGCGAGGAACAGCACCATGGCGGCGATGTCCTGTGGCATCAGCTTGCTTGGCAAGCATTGGCTTTTCTTGATCTCCACTTCGGCCGCATCGTCGACCCACAGGTCGATCTGGCGCTGCGTCATGACCCAGCCGGGCGTGACCGTGTTGACGCGGATATTGTGCGCGCCGTAATCGCGCGCCAGGCCCCGCGTGAGGCCCACGACGGCCGCCTTGGTGGTGGCATACACGGGGTAGCCGCCCGACTTCATGTGCCACGAAATCGAGCTGACGTTGATGATGGAGCCGCCGCCCTGGCGCTTCATGCCCTCGAAGACGGCCTGGCACGTGAAGAACATGGGACGTTGATTGATCGCAATGCGCTCGTTCCAGTATTCCAGGGTGACATCCTGCGCCTGGTGGCGCTGGTCGTTGGCGGCATTGTTGACGAGGATATCGAAGTCGCCCAGTTGATCGGCCAGTTCGGCCATGACAGCTTGCAGGGAGGCAATATCCGTGATGTCGCAATGGCGGAACACGGGTGCCGTCCAGCCCGCTTCAGCCAGTCGGCGGCACAGGGCCTCGCTCGCTTCCACGGCGATATCGACAAACGCCACCACGGCGCCCTGGGCGGCAAATTCCGCCACCAGGGATTCGCCGATGCCGCTGCCGCCACCCGTGATGAACACGCGCTTGCCCTGCAAGCTGCCATATTTCGCCAATTGCTTCATCTTGTCTCCACCTGTTTATTTTTTATGTACAACGTGCAACGCAAGCTGGCGCGGCAAGGCCATCGGCCCCGCCGCGCAGCAGGTTTTTACTCCTTGCCGAGAACGCCATCCTTGCGGCGCCAGATCCCCAGCGGATTATCGGCGCGCAGCGACTCCGGCAGCAAGTCCTGCAGCAGGTTCTGGTACGACACAGGGCGCAGGAAGCGGTTGATGGCCGCCGTGCCGACGGAGGTGCTGCGGCCGTCCGACGTGGCCGGGAACGGGCCGCCGTGCACCATGGCCGTCGACACTTCCACGCCCGTCGGGAAACCGTTGGCCAGGATGCGGCCCACGCGGCGTTCCAGCACGGGCAGCAAGCGGTATGCGTCCGCCAGGTCGCCCGCATCCATCTGCAGGGTGGCCGTCAGCTGGCCTTCCAGGCTTTCCGTAATCGCCAGCAATTGTTCCATGTCGCGGCATGCCACCAGCAGCGAGGCCGGGCCGAAGACTTCGTCGCGCAAGTCGTGTTTGGCCAGGAAAGCCTCGCCCGACGTGACGAACAGGGCGGCGGCGCCCTTGCCCTCTTCTCCCGTGTTTTGCACCAGCGGCGTCACGTCCGCGTGCTGCGCCAGGGCGGCGACGCCCTTGGCATAGCTGCTGGCGATGCCGGCCGTCAACATGGTGGCGGCCGGCGCGGGCGCCAGCGCTTCGGCGGCAGCGGCGGCAAAGGCCGTAAAGTCGGCGCCTTCCAGGCCCAGCACGAGGCCGGGATTGGTGCAGAACTGGCCCACGCCCATCGTCAGCGAGGCGGCAAAACCGCCGGCGATCGCCGCGCCACGGGCGGCCAAGGCTTGCGGCAGCACAAACACGGGGTTGATGCTGCTCATCTCCGCGTAGACAGGAATCGGTTGCGGACGCTCGGCCGCCACCTTCATCAGGGCGATGCCGCCCGAACGCGAGCCCGTAAAACCGACGGCCTGGATGGCCGGATGGGCGACCAACGCCTGGCCGATGCCATTGCCCGTGCCCGTCAGCAAGGCGAAGACGCCGGCCGGCAGCTTGCAGATGGCAATCGCTTTCACGATGGCGCGCGCCACCAGTTCCGACGTGCCCGGATGGGCCGAATGGGCTTTCAGCACGACGGGGCAGCCGGCCGCCAGGGCCGAGGCCGTGTCGCCGCCGGCCACGGAAAAGGCCAGCGGGAAATTACTGGCCGCAAACACGGCGACGGGGCCCAGGCCGATCATGCGCAAGCGCAAGTCAGGACGGGGCGGCACGCGGTCCGGCAGCGGGCTGTCGATGCGCGCATCCGTCCAGGAACCCTCGCGCAGCAAGCCGGCGAACAGTTTCAACTGGCCCACCGTGCGGCCGCGTTCGCCTTCCAGGCGCGCGCGCGGCAAGCCGCTTTCCGTCATGGCGCGCACGATCAAGTCGTCGCCCAGTTCGCCGATTTGCGCGGCGATGGTGTCTAAGAAGTCGGCGCGCTCCGCATCCGTGGTAGCGCGGAACGGGTCGAAGGCGGCTTGCGCCAGACGGCACGCTTCGTCGATTTGCGCTACATCAACCATGTGGAAGGCGGGCGCGATGTGCGCGCGCGCGGCCGGGTCCCACGCTTCGAAGGAGCCGCCATTGCCCTTGACGGCCACGCCGCCGATCCATGCATCACCGGTGATATTCAAACTCATAATGTGCTCACTTTCGCAAATTCGGTTGGGAAGACGTCGAGGCGGTTGCGCAAGGCAGGGCCAAAGGCCGGCGCTTCGATTTCAAAGGTTTCGCCCGGCGCCACGCTGACGCCATCGGCAAAGCTCAGGGTAGCCGTGCCAAAGAAATGCACGTGCACATCGCCGGGGCGCTTGAACAGCGGATACTTGAAGTGATGGTGTTCCAGGTTGGCAATCGTGTGCGACATATTCTCTTCGCCGCTGACGAAGGCCTTTTCCCAGCGCACCTTGCCGGCAGCGTCCAGCACGCGCGAAGTACCGGCTATGTGCGCGGGCAATTCGCCCACCAGCAGGGCCGGGCCCACGCTGCAGGCGCGCAGCTTCGAGTGGGCCAGGTACAGATAGTTCTGGCGCTCCGTCACGTGGTCCGAGAATTCATTGCCGATGGCGTAGCCGACCCGGTAAGGCTGGCCGTCGTCGCCGATCACGTACAGGCCGGCGATTTCCGGCTCTTCGCCGCCATCGAGGGCGAAGTCCGGCATGCGCAGCGGCTGGCCGCCCGCGCGCACGATGGAGCCGTCGCCCTTGTAGAACCATTCCGGCTGCGCGCCGGCCGTGCCAGCGGCTGGCTTGCCGCCTTCCACGCCCAGGCGGAACATTTTCATCGAGTCGCTCAGCGACTCGGCGTCGCCGCCGATCTTCTTGTGCATGGCGTCGCGCGCGCCGGCGCTGCCCAGGTGGGTCAGGCCCGTGCCCGTCACGTAGCAGTGCGCTTCATCCGCGTGGTCGAGCGGTGGCAGTACGCGTCCGGCAGCGGCCACGTCCGCATAGGAATGCGTGGCGTTGCCGACGGTGGCGTTCACCAGCTCCGCCAGATTGACACGCTTGCGGATGGCGTCTTGCGCCAGCGCATATGTCGTGTTGTAGCCTTCGATGACGCGGATCACGTCGTCTTGCAGCAGGCCGACGAGGCGGCCGCCGTGTTCATTCGTAAATTGCAGCAACAGCATGGAATTCTCCGCTTAATGTGAATGGCGCGGCACGGCGGAACCGCGATTGCCGACCAGGAAGTCGAAATCGCAGCCTTCGTCGGCCTGCAACACGTGTTCGATGTACAGCTGCTGGTAGCCGCTCTTCGGACCGGGCGCGCTGCCCAGTTCGCGGGCCGCCAGGCGTTCGGCGATTTCCGCGTCGCTGATGTCGATGTTCAGGCTGCCGTTGTGGCAATCGAGGGCGATCATGTCGCCATCGCGCACGATGCCCAACGGGCCGCCCGCCATCGCTTCCGGCGCCACGTGCAGCACGACGGTGCCGTAGGCGGTGCCGCTCATGCGCGCATCCGAAATGCGCACCATGTCGGTGATGCCCTGCGCCAACAGTTTCGGCGGCAAGCCCATGTTGCCCACTTCCGCCATACCCGGATAGCCTTTCGGGCCGCAGTTCTTCATGACCAGCACGGAATCGGCATCGACGTCCAGATCCGGATCAAGGATGCGCGATTTATAGTGCTCGAAATCCTCGAACACGACGGCCTTGCCCTGGTGCTGCATCAGATGCGGCGAAGCGGCCGACGGTTTCAATACGGCGCCGCGCGGCGCCAGGTTACCGCGCAGCACGCAAATGCCGCCATCGGCCAGCAAGGGGTTGTCCAGGGTGCGCACCACTTCATCGTTGTAGATGGGCGCTTCGACGCAGTTGTCCCACAGCGACTTGCCGTTGACGGTCAGCGCATTCTTGTGCGGCAGCAAGTCGCCCTCGCCCAGGCGGCGTATGACGGCAGGCAAGCCGCCCGCATAGTAAAACTCTTCCATCAGGAAACGGCCCGACGGCAGCAAGTCGACGATGGTCGGCGTGCCGCGCCCTACACGGGTCCAGTCTTCCAGTTCCAGCGGCACGCCGATGCGGCCGGCAATCGCCTTCAGGTGGATCACGGCGTTGGTCGAACCGCCGATGGCGGCGTTGACCTTGATGGCGTTTTCAAATGCTTCGCGCGTCAGCACTTTCGACAGGCGCAGGTCTTCGTGCACCATTTCCACGATGCGGATGCCCGACATGTGGGCCAGCACGTAGCGGCGCGAATCGACGGCGGGGATGGCGGCGTTGTGCGGCAGCGACGTGCCCAGCGCTTCAGCCATGCTGGCCATCGTCGAGGCCGTACCCATGGTGTTGCAGGTACCGGCCGAGCGCGACATGCCCGATTCGGCCGACATGAACTGGTGCAGGGTGATGGAACCGGCCTTCATCTGCTCGTGCAACTGCCATACGGCGGTGCCGGAACCGATATCCTTGCCATTCAACTTGCCGTTCAGCATGGGTCCGCCGCTGACGACGATGGTGGGGATGTCGACGCTGGCCGCGCCCATCAGCAGCGCCGGCGTCGTCTTGTCGCAGCCGACCAGCAGCACGACGGCGTCCATCGGGTTGCCGCGGATCGATTCTTCCACGTCCATCGAAGCCAGGTTGCGCGTCAGCATGGCCGTCGGGCGCAGATTCGATTCGCCGTTCGAGAAGACGGGGAATTCCACGGGGAAACCGCCCGCTTCCAGGATGCCGCGCTTGACGTGCTCGGCCAGCTGGCGGAAATGCGCGTTGCAGGGAGTCAGTTCGGACCAGGTATTGCAGATGCCGATGATGGGCTTGCCGTGAAACTCGTGGTCAGGTATGCCCTGGTTTTTCATCCAGCTGCGGTACATGAAGCCGTTCTTGTCCTGCGAGCCGAACCACTCGGCAGAGCGCAGGGCAACCTTCTTTTTTGTCTCAGACATGCCATTCTCCTGGTTGTGCTATGCCGGATCTAATGTCGTCGGCCCGGGCAGCGATGTTGGAATACTAAAGAATCCTGCCATGCCTTTCCAATCAATTTTTAATGCGTTCCGATACCGAAAACGGTATCAGCATGCCGTAATGAAAACGCCCTGCGGGCACGTGGCGGCAGGGCGTGGGCTGTTTTCGCAGGGGTACTTATCCGACGGAAAAGCGGTACACGGTGTGCGTCCGATATTCCTCGCCCGGACGCAAGATGCTGTTCGGGAAGTGGAACTGGTTCGGCGAATCCGGGAAATGCTGGGTTTCCAGGCATAACGCGCTGCGGTAGCCGTTGGCGCACAGCTTGCCGGGCTGGCTGCCGTCGAGGAAATTGCCGGAATAAAACTGGACGCCGGGCTCCTGCGTGTACACCTGCATCATCCTGCCCGATTGCGGATCGCGCACGGTGGCGGCCAGGCTGAGCAGCTGACCCGGCTGTTGATTCAGCACAAAGTTGTGATCGTAGCCACGGCCGATGCGGAGCTGCTCGTGCGGCAAATCGATACTGTCGCCGATGACGGTGCTCTGGCGCAAGTCGAACGGCGTGCCGGACACGTCCGCCAGTTCGCCCGTGGGAATCGAACCCGCGTCCACGGGCAGATAGCGATCCGCATTGATCGTCACCTCGTGACCGAGGATATCGCCGTGCCCCGCCAGATTGAAATAGCTGTGGTTGGTCAAGTTGACGGGCGTGGCCTGATCCGTCACGGCGTGGTAGCGCAGGCTCAGGGCATTGTCGTTGTCCAGTTCGTACACGACGGTCACGTCCAGCTTGCCCGGATAGCCATCTTCGCCGTGCGGGCTGCTGCGCGTGAACGTGACGCCGGCGGCATCGTCCCGCGTGAACGGCTCGGCCTGCCACATGACTTGGTGAAAGCCCTGGTTGCCGCCATGCAAGTGATTCGGTGCATTGTTGACGGCCAGCTGGTAATCCTTGCCGTCGAGGCTGAAGCGTCCCTCGGCAATGCGGTTGCCGAAACGCCCGATGACGGCGCCCAGGAAAGCGCCATTGGCCAGATAGGGTTCGAGGCGCTCGAAACCGAGCACCACGTCGGCCAACGTACCGTCGCGGTCCGGCACGTGGATTGCGCTGATGATGGCGCCAAAGTCGAGCACTTTGACTTGCATGCCCTGGCGGTTCGTCAGGGTAAACACGGTGACGTGCTGGCCACCGGGCAGGATGCCGAACGGCGCTTGCGTCACTGAAACAGAATCAACTGGGGTCATGGCGTCGGGTCCGAAACGTTACAGGGTCGATGAGCGGCCAAACACGGGCATGCCTTGCGCATCCCAGCGCAGCGGTTTGACGAACGTGTGGCGATCCGGGTTCCACAGCGGGTCGCCGACGATTTCCGTGTAGGTGCGGGCATGGTACACCAGCAATACGCCGTCGCCGTCCTCGGCCGTCGTGAAGCTGTTGTGGCCGGGGCCGTAGATGCCGTGCTCGTAGCATGTGGCAAACACGGGCTCGGGCGACTTGCTCCACGAGAACGGATCGAGCAAATCGGCCGACGCATCGGCCCACAGCAAGCCCATCGCATAATTTTCATCTGTGGCGCTGGCCGAATAGCTGATGAAGATCTTGCCATTGCGTTTCAACACGGACGGCCCCTCGTTGACCCAGAAGCCGCGGATTTCCCAGTCGAATTCCGGCTTGCTCAACATCACGGGCGGACCGGCCAGCTGCCACGGCGTGGCCATCGGCGCGATATACAGGTTCGAATTGCCTTCGATGGCCACGTCCTTCTGCGCCCACAGGTAATACAGCACGCCGTCGTGCGTAAAGGTAGTGGCGTCCAGGCAAAAGGTGTCGATGCCCGTGTCGATCTGGCCCATGAATTCCCACTCGCCTTCCAGCGGGTTGGCATTCGTATTGCGGATCGCATACATGCGGTGCTGGAACAATTTATGCTTGATTTCGCGGCTCGGCGCGGCGGCGAAATACACATACCAGGCGCCCTGGTTGAAGTGCAATTCCGGCGCCCACACCAGTTCGCTGTACGGACCCGTGTCCGGCTTGTGCCACACGTCGACCGTGGGCGCGTCGGCCAGGCCGGCGATGCTGTCGGCGCGGCGCAGTTCGATGCGGTCGTACTGGGGCACGGAGGCCGTAAAGTAATAATAGCCGTCGCTGTGGCGGTAAATGTGCGGGTCGGCGCGTTGTTCGATCAGCGGTTTCAAGACGTCTGCCATGTTGCTTACTCCATTCAGTTATTCTTACGCGGCGACAAAACCGCGTTTGTGCATTTCCGACTTGACGCCGCTGTAGTACGCATCGCTGATGCGGTACTTGAACATCAGCAAGCCCATCAGCAGGTGAAAGAAGCCGGGGATGATCGACAGCATCAGGGCGATGCCGTTCAGGGCGAATTGCGTTTGCTCATGGTTCGGCTGGTAGTCGAAATACGCGAGCAGCACGCCCACCAGGCCGCCCGCCACCGCCATGCCCGCCTTCTGGCAGACGGAAATGCCGCCAAAGGCGAAGCCGGAAACGCGCTTGCCCGTCTTGACTTGACCGTAATCAATGGTTTCCGCGATGGCCGACCAGAACACGGGCGCATGCAAGTCCACCACGAAGGACAGCAGGAAATACAGGGCGAAGGCCAGCACCGTGTCGCTCGGTTTTACGAAGAAATAGATCGCCAGGCTGATCAGCGCGACGCCGATCTGCGTGTAGCGGAACAGTTTAACTTTGCAATAGAACTTGGTGATCCAGGTCGAGGCGATCATGGCCAGGATGGCGGCCACCACGCCCGTGGTCAAAAAGGCAGCCACCGTTTCCGTGCTGCCGCCCAGATAGTATTTCGCGTAATAAATGGCGACGGAACCGCGCACCACGTAGCCGATGGTGCCCGTGACGCACACGCCGCACAGCACCAGCCACTGGTCGTTCTGCAGCAGCACTTTCAATTGCGCCAGCAGCGGTTGCTTTTCCACTACGTGCACGACCCGCTCGGTGGTGGAGAAATAGCAGAACAGGAACAGGGCCACGCCCATGACGGCCATCACGGCCATGGCCGCCTGGTAGCCGACGGCCGGGTTGCCGCCGCCCCAGCGCTGCGACAGGACCGGCACGACGATGGTCACCATGAAGGCGCCGATCTTGGCGAAGAACAAACGGTAGCCGTTGGCCGACAGGCGGTCCTGCGGGTCGCTCGTCAAGCCGCTGATCAGGGAAATATACGGGATGCCCACGCCGGCCGTCATGATCGTCATCAGGATATACGTGGAATATGCCCAGATCAGCTTGGCGTCATACTGCCACTCGGGCGTGCTGAAGACAAAGAAGACGCTGACGCCATACGGCACTGCAAGCCACAGCAGGTAAGGGCGGTAGCGGCCCGAGGCAAAGCTGTAGCGGTCCGTGATCTGGCCCATGACGAGATCGGCGATGGCGCCGATGACTTTCACGGCCACGAACAGCAGGGCCAGGTCCGTGGTTTTCAAGCCATAGATATCGGTATAGAAAAAGGTGATGATCAACATCATCGACGAAATGACGACATTGAGCGCCATGTCGCCGGCGCCGAAGCCGACCTTTTCAACGGTGGATAATTTTTGCGTCTCCATGCTTTCCGTCCATTCTTTTTATGATGAATCGTGCGTGACTGTCCAACTGACAGGGGCGTTGCCGGCCGAAACCATGGCAACGCCCTTGGATACTGCTTTTTTCACTCATGTAAAACGTTCAGGGCAAGGCGCGTTGCCGAAGACAGTACGAGGAGTACGGCGAGGCAATGCAACGCAGCCATGGACGTTTTACATTTTCCAGCGTAAAGAGAGGCCAACTGTCCGGTCATAGCGCCGCATATCGCGCGCATACACGCCCGGTTCGTTCCAGTAATCCTTGAACTTGGTATCGAGCAAGTTATTCCCATCGAGGGTCACGGTGAACTGCTCGTTGATCTTGTACGACAACGAACCGTCGAGCTGGGCCGTCGGCGCCACTTTCAAGTCCAGGCCGGGGCCGCCCTGGTTGTAGCTGTCGATGAATTTCGAGCGCCAGTTGTAGGCCAGGCGGCCAGACCACGCATCTTTTTCGTACAGCAACACCAGGTTGTAGGCGTAGCGCGACACGCCCGTGATCGCATGGCTGCCCGTCTCGTCGTCGGTGGTGCCGCTCATGTAGGTGCCGTTCGCTTGCAAGCCCAGGCCGCTCAAGATGCCAGGCAAGCCGTCATAGAACTGCTGGTAGCCGATTTCCAGGCCTTGCAGCTTGCCGGCCGCCGTGTTGTACGGGCGGTCCACGTCATACGTCTTGCCGGCAATGGTTTCGCTGGAAATGCGCTGCTGGATATACCCGTCGAACTTGTGGTGGAACACGGTGGCGGTGACGGAACCGGCCGGTGCGAAATACCATTCCAGTGCCGCGTCGACATTGTCGCCCACGACCGGTTTCAAATTCGGATTGCCGCCCGCGCCCGTCGCCTTCACCGTTTCCGTCGAGTTGACGAGGGCCACGCCCGGGTTCAGCTGGGCAAAGCCGGAGCGGCTGATGGTGCGGCCCGCCGCAAAGCGGCCAACCAGGTCGGCGCGCAGCTTGATTTTCAGGGCCACGCTCGGCAGCACATCGGTGCTGGACGTGTCGCTGATGACGGGCGTGTAGACGCCATCCTGCGAGCTGTTGCCTTGCAAGCTTTGCTCCGTGCGTACGACGCGCACGCCCAGGGTGCCGTCGACGGGATAGTCAGCCAGCTTGAAGGCGACCTTTGCCTTGGTGTAGATGGAATACGTCTTTTCCGTGTCCTTGAAGAACGAACCCGGATCCATGGCGCGCGCCGCGCTGCTGCCCGTGACGGCTTCGCGGATGGTGCCCGTGTTATTGAGCAAGAAGCTGGCGCACGGCGTGTACCACTGCTTCAAACCATAGTCGGGGCCGCCGCTGGACATCGGTTCCGACAAGCAATTGAGGCCTGGAATCGACGTCACGCTCTGGCGGCCGAACGGAAATGCGACGCCGGACACGTCCGGTGCTTCCGCATTGCCCTCGAAACTCTTGATCGATTCGGCTTCGCGCTTGACGCCGCGCAAGCCGACGCTGATTTCCTTGAAGATGCCGCTGGCACTCGGCGTGTACGCCAGGTCGGCGCGCACATCGTTCGAGCTACCCTGGTCCTGGCCATAGCGGTCGAAAAAGCCCTTCAAATAGTAATTCGACGGGTCTTGCAAGTCGATGCCCGTGTAATCGACGTGCAAGGTGCCGTTCTGGTTGGTATTGATGGTGGCGTTCGGCACGACGGTGATGGCGTCGAGGATGGGGTTGCGCCATTTGAAGGTACTTTTGGTGCTGGCCACTTCCGACGTGAAACGCCATTCCGGGTTGATATCCCACAAACCGCCGACGGCAAACTGGTGCGTTTTCGTCTCGTTCTTGTTCGCCTGCGTCGACATGATGGTGTTGACGTTGGTCGAGGTGAGGGTTTGCAGCTGGTTGGTGCCGGGAATTTTGGTGGCGGACACGGGCGTGCCCCACCATGGCAAGCCGACGAAGTAATCGGACTCGGCATCGAGCAGGAAGCGCGTGGCCATGCCTTCCGCATACAGCTCGACATCGGCGTTCGGACGCCATTGCAGCACGGCATTGGCGGTCGTGCGGCGGCGGTCGCCCTTGATCGGCAGCAAACCCACCTGGTCCGGCCCCGTCAAACCGGGCAACAGGAAACTTTTATCCACGGGCGCCGTATTGAATGCGCGTTCTTCATGGTAACGGTGCTGCTGCTGCGACAAGCCCAGCAGCGCGCCCACTTCGCCGATTCCCGTCTTCCAGCGGTTCGCCACCATGCCGCTGATGTTCGGGTCGGTGGCTTTCGATTTGTCGCTGTAGACGGCGCGCGTATTCACGCTGGCCGTGAACTCCTTGAAGTCGAACGGGCGGTTGGTGCGCACGTCGATGATGCCGGCCACGCCGCCTTCAACCTGGTCCGCGCCCTGCGATTTGTACACGTCCACGCGCTGCAGCATGGTGGCGGGAATGTCGGCCAGGTTGACGTAGCGGCCCGTGGTGGTGAACAGTTCGCGACCATTGAGTAGGGTCGTGACATCGCGCAAGCCGCGGATCATGACGGCGCTGGCCTCGCCCGAATCGCGGCGGATCTGGATGCCGGAAATGCGCGCCAGGGTTTCGGCAACATTGTTATCAGGGAATTTGCCGATGTCGTCGGCCACGATGGAATCGATGACCTGGTCCGAGCGCATCTTGATCTGCTGCGAATTTTGCGCCGAGCGGCGCACGCCGCTGACGGTCACGACCGACACTTCTGCAGCAGGCTCGGCACTGGCATCGGCCGTCACCGCCTCCTGCGCCCATACCGAAGCCGTGCTCAGCAAGCCAATACCGGCCAATGCCGCAACGGCAGCCTTCAAGGTGAATGGACGAGGGGAAGTGGCCGCGAGCGGACCGGTGGCGTTGCGCATCATGAATCTCCAGATATTGTATTGATATTTTTGCACTGCTTGCATGTCGTTCGCATGCTCGGCGTTTATCTTAGGGGCTGGGCGATAATCTCTCCAATCAATTTTTCCACTGTGTCGATATCAATTTTGATATCGGCGGCTGGAGGACTTTGGAGGTCGTAAACAGACAACGGCAGGGGCGTCAGAGGAAAGAAAGTGACGGGATGGACGAATACGGAAGAATGCGCAGGGGGCCTGACGAAAGTCGAGCCCTTCCCGGTGGGAGACATGCTCAGGGAAAACGGCGGCATTGACTCGAAGAGAGCGGACCGGGAGGCATATGTGCTAACGAGCGGAGTCTTGATCAGGGGCCAGAATCTGGTCTCGTTGGAAGCGGCGACATAAACCGCACCTCACGGTAGCGGAATAACAACTGGAGCGCGGCATGAAATACCACGTGCCGCTCACATATGGGCACGCGGCGCATGCAATTTATGCAGGTTTGTAGCGCAAGGTTTTCTTGATTATTTTGCCGTTAACCAAGTAAATGCTCATTTCCGTCTCGCTGAAAGGTTCGGAATCGACACAAATATAAACGTCTTTTTCACCAAGTGAGCCAACACTGCCATTACACAAACGCAGTTGACTGCTATCGCTCAATTCCACGCGTGTAACATCCGCGCTACCCGCCGAGACACAGCTGCTGCGTGTCGAACATCTAGCCAACAGCATCCCGCCGCCGCTTTCGGTCGCCAGATGCACCTGCGCCGTCTTCCCGGCACGTGCGGCAATCTCAAAAACCGGTAGCGCCACCAGCTCCAGGCGCTGTTGCTGAGTCAGCTTGAAAAACGCCTCATTTTGAGCAAAGGTGAATCCACTCGCCATGATACCGCTGTCCGGCGGCGTGATCACCGCAGGTTTCTCTGGCGCAGAAGAAGAGCCACCGCCACCGCAAGCAGCTAATAACAACGCCGCCGTTCCCATACCAATCAATGATTTCAAATTCAATTTATTTTCCTGTTCCCTGTACATGAATCAATACTAAAAAGGGACTGGCCCAGCCAGTTCTTCCCGTCTTCTCGAATTTAATATTTTCTCAATATCAAATTATTAGTGCAGGATAGCAATATTTATTTAAAAATCAAAACTGGCATGGCAATGCAAGACGCTGCGGTACAGGTATCCCGTACGCTGATTGGCCTGCGGACCATACGGATGATGTCGAATCTTGAAGGAAAAATCTTGGTGCGGCTGGCGGGGATCGAACCCACGACCCTTGGCTTCGGAGGCCAATACTCTATCCACTGAGCTACAGCCGCGTAGGGGGAATTTCTGAAGTGATGCGAAGGATACCGTTTTTCTTTACCTACGTCTACGGAAACTGTCGTATCGCTGGCAATTGCATGTCACTGCTCAATTTTTGTGCCTATAATTGTGGGTTTCATAAAGGTTTACATCCAAGCATGTAAAAATGCTACCTTACACGGCCATCAGTTTCAAATCTGGACTAAGGACATCATGAGCGACGCACATAACGAACAACAATCAGCGATCAAAACGCCTAAACAATTGCTTGCCGCCGTAGCTGGCTTCTTCCTCATCACCGTCATCGGCATCATCCTGCTGGTGCAGTTCGTCACGGCGCAAAAACTGACGGGCGCCGGTACGGACAGCCAGTCGCCGGAAGCCATCGCCGAGCGCTTGAGCCCAGTGGCCAATGCCGGCTTTACCTTCAAGGATGCCAGCGGTCCGAAAGTGCTGCAAAGCGGCGAAGCCGTCTACACGGCCACCTGCGTGGCGTGTCATGGCGCCGGCGTGGCCGGTGCACCGAAGTTTGGCGATGCGGGCAGCTGGTCGGCCCGCCTGGCCCAGGGCTACGATACGGTCCTGAAACACGCGATCGAAGGCTTGCGCGCGATGCCGGCCAAGGGCGGCAATCCCGACCTCGACGATGTGGAAGTGGCGCGCGCCGTCGTCTACATCGCCAACGCTTCGGGCGGCAAGTTCAAGGAACCGGAAGTGCCGGCACCGGCCGCTGCCGCTGACGGCGCCGCCGCACAAGCCACGGAACCGGCCAAGTAAGCAGCGTCACACCCGTTTCCAGGAACCGCCCGCCAGGGCGGTTTTTTTTTACCCATCGTTTGCGCCAGATCACACGGCGTAAAAAAGCCGCCCGGCTTGCGCGGGGCGGCTGGCAACTTATGCCTGGGACTAGCGTCTTACCACATGATGACGCGGTCTTTCGGCGGCAGATACATCTTGTCGCCCGGTTTCACGTCAAACGCCTGGTAGAAGCCGGGCTGGTTGCGCATGGTGCCGTTGGCGCGGAACTGGCCTGGCGAGTGCGGGTCCGTTTTCAGCAAGACCAGTTGCTGCGCTTCGCGCATCTTCATGCGCCAGACCTGGGCAAAGCCCGCATAGAAGCGCTGCTCGCCCGTGAAACCGTCGATGACGGGGGCTTTCTTGCCGTTCAGCGACAATTTGTACGCTTTGTAGGCGATCGCCACGCCGGAATTGTCGGCGATGTTCTCGCCCAGGGTCAGTTCGCCGTTGACGAAGTGGCCCTTGACGGGGCTGAAGCTGTTGTACTGCGCCACCAGCTGCTTGGTTTTCTTGGCGAAGTTTTTATGGTCGGCCTTGGTCCACCAGTCGCGCAGGTTGCCGTCGCCGTCGTACTGGGCGCCCTGGTCGTCGAAGCCGTGGCTGATTTCATGGCCGATCACGCCGCCGATGGCGCCGTAGTTGACGGCGTCGTCCGCGTTGGCGTCGAAGAATGGCGCTTGCAGGATGGCGGCCGGGAAGACGATTTCGTTCAGTTCCGGGTTGTAATAGGCGTTCACGGTCTGCGGCGTCATGCCCCACTCGTCGCGGTCGATAGGCTGGCCCAGCTTGTTCAATTCGCGATTGTAATTGAGCAAGTGCGAACGCTGGATGTTGCCCACCAGGTCGTCCGACTTGACGTCCAGGCCCGAGTAATCGCGCCATTTGTTCGGATAGCCGATCTTGGTCGTGAACTTGGCCAGCTTGATTTGCGCCTGTTTCTTGGTGACGGGGCTCATCCAGTCGAGCTTGTCGATGCTTTGCTGGTAGGCCGTCATCAGATTTTTCACCAGCGCTTCCATGCGCACCTTGCGCTCGGCCGGGAAATATTGCTCCACGTACAGTTGGCCCACGGCTTCGCCCAGCGCGCCTTCGACGGCGCCCACGCCGCGTTTCCAGCGCGGACGCATTTCCGTCACGCCCGTCAGGGTGGTGCCATAAAACGCAAAGTTTTCATCGACATACGCTTTCGGCAGGTAGCCGGCGTTGGCGTGCAGCAAGTGCCACTGGAAATACGCTTTCCACGTTTCCAGCGGCGTCTTGTTGGCTATCTCGGCAAAACCCTTCAGGTAGCTGGGCTGGCTGACGATCACATAATTGACCTTGCCGGCGATGCCCGTGTCCTTCAGGTAGCGGGCCCAGTCGTAGCCTGGCGCCACGGCGGCCAGTTTCGCCAGTTCCACCTTGTTGTAGGTCTTGACGGGGTCGCGGTTCTGCACATTGCTCCATTGCGCCTTGGCCAGCTCCGTTTCCAGCGCGAGGATGGCTTTCGCATTCGCGGCAGCGTTCGCGTCGCCGGCCAGGCTGAGCATTTTTTCCACGTGGGCCAGGTATTTGGCGCGCGTGTCGGCCTTGCCTGCTTCCAGGTAGTAATCGCGGTCAGGCAAGCCCAGGCCGCTTTGCACGATGTCGGCCACGTATTTGGTGGAATCCTTGGCGTCCTGGTGGATGCCGAAGTCATAAGGCGAAGTCACGCCCAGCTTGCTGAAGTGGGCGATTACGGCCGGCAATTCCGCCTTGTCCTGCAGCACGGCGATCTTCGCCAGCTCCGCGTTCAACGGCGTCAGGCCCAGGCTTTCCAGCTTGGCTTCATCCATGAAGCTGTTATAAAAATCGCCGATTTTCTGGGCATTCGAACCGGCCGCGCGGGCCTTGTCGGCGGCCGCGCCTTCGACGATGCCGCGCAGCTGCGTTTGCGTATCGTCAGCCAGCTTGGCAAAGCTGCCCCAGCTCGACTTGTCGGCAGGAATGACCGTTTCCGCCAGCCATTTGCCATTCAGGTGCTGGAACAGGTCGTCCTGCGCGCGCACGGCAGGGTCGACGTATTCGACGGCGATGCCGGACGTCAGCGCGGCGGCGGCGACGGCCGTGGCGGGAGCGGCGGCGGCTTTCTTGGCCGTATCAGCGGCGCCAGCCATGCCGGACACGCCGGCCAGCAAACTCAGGGTCAATGCACTTAACAAATAACGATTCACGGTTGTCCTCTATATTGTATTGTGTGAAATATAAGGGTCAGAAGGCCCAGGGCTTCTGGCCCGGTTTTTGACTGTAGCATACCGGCCGAAACGACAGAAAGAACTTTGGCCAGAATGCAAAAAAGACCACGCGAGGTGGCCTTTTCTGTTGTTACAGTAGTACGTTTTTCACGACGACGCGCATGCGCTTACCAGATGATGACGCGGTTTTCCGGCGCAACATACATCTTGTCGCCCGGTTTCACGCCAAACGCTTCGTAGAAGCCAGGCTGGTTGACCATGGTGCCATTGGCGCGGTACTGGCCCGGCGAATGGGGGTCGGTCTTGATCTGCACGATCTGCTGCGCTTCGCGCATCTTGCTGCGCCACACCTGGCCAAAGCCCATGTAGAAGCGCTGGTCGCCCGTCAAGCCGTCGAGCACGGGTGCCGGCTTGCCGCCCAGCGAAATTTTATAGGCCTTGTAGGCGATCGCCACGCCCGAGTTGTCGGCGATGTTTTCGCCCAGGGTCAGGGCACCGTTGACGTGGTAGCCAGGCAATGGGCTGTAGCCATCGTATTGCTTGGTCAGCGCATCAGCCTTGGCGGCGAAATTCTTGCGGTCGGCCGGGGTCCACCAGTCGCGCAGGTTGCCGTCGCCATCGGACTGGCTGCCCTTGTCGTCGAAGCCGTGGCTGATTTCATGGCCGATGACGGCGCCGATGGCGCCATAGTTGACGGCGTCGTCCGCGTTGGCGTCGAAGAACGGCGGCTGCAGGATGGAGGCCGGGAAGACGATTTCATTCATCGTCGAGCTGTAATAGGCGTTCACCGTCTGCGGCGTCATGCCCCACTCTTCGCGGTCGATCGGCTTGCCCAGCTTGGCCACCTGGCGCGCGGAGCCGAAGTTGGCGGCGCGCATCATGTTGCCCACCAAGTCGCCCTGGACGATCTGCAGCTTCGTGTAATCGCGCCATTTGTTCGGATACGCGATCTTCGGCGTGAACTTGGCCAGCTTGGCTTGCGCTTCCTTCTTGGTTTCCGGGCTCATCCAGTCCAGGGTGTCGATGCTGTCCTTGTAGGCGGCCAGCACGTTTTTCACCAGTTCCTGCATGTGCGCCTTGCGTTCTGCCGGGAAGTATTGCGCCACGTACAGTTTGCCGACGGCTTCGCCCAGCACGCCTTCGACGGCACCCACGCCACGCTTCCAGCGCGGCTGGTTTTCCGTCACGCCGCTGAGAACCGTGCCGTAGAAGGCAAAGCTTTCATCGACGAAGTTTTTCGACAGGTAGCTGGCATAGCTGCGCAGCAACTGCCATTCGAAATACGCTTTCAGGGTGTCCAGATCGCTTGACGCCAGCACCTTGTTGTAGCCGGCCAGGTAGCTCGGCTGGTTGACGATGACGTAATCGACCTTGTTGGCGATGCCCAGCGCGGCCAGGCCGGACTTCAGGTCGTAGCCCGGGGTCAGCTCGTTCAGCGTGTTGATGTCGGTCTTGTTGTAGCGTTTGACAGGGTCGCGGTTCTCGACCTTGGTCCATTGCACTTCGGCCAGGGCCGTTTCCAGTGCCACGACAGCCTTGGCGCGGGCGGCGGCATTCTTGTCGCCGGCCATGGCCAGCATTTTTTCCACGTGCGCCTGGTATTTTTCTTTGACGCCAGCCTGCTTGGCTTCCAGGTAGTAGTCGCGGTCCGGCATGCCCAGGCCGCTTTGGCTCACGTAGGCCGCATATTTCGTCGAAGCACGGGCATCCTGGCCCACGTAGACGGCGTACGGCGTGGCCACGCCCGTCTGGCTCAGGTGGGCGATCAGGGCCGGCACGCCCTTCTTGTCGCGCAGCGAGCGGATGCGGTTCAGTTCGCCGGCCAGCGGCTTCGTGCCCAGCGCCTCCAGCTTGGCTTCATCCATGTAGCTGGCGTACAGGTCGCTGATTTTCTGCGCTTCGGAACCGGCCTTCTTGTTTTTGTCCTTTTGCGTGGCTTCGATGATGCCGCGCAACTGTGGCGTGGTGTCATCGCGCAGCTTGGCGAACGAACCCCAGCTCGACTTGTCGGCAGGAATCTCGGCCGTGGCCAGCCACTTGCCATTCAAATGGGTGAAGAAATCGTCCTGCACGCGCACGGCGGGGTCGATGTACTGCACATCGATGCCGGAAACGACGCCGGCGGCGGCAGGTGCGGAAGGTGCGACACTGGGGGCCACGGTCGGGGCGGCAACGGCGGATGCGGGTTCGGCGGCATGGGCAAACGCAGCCAACAGGGTCAGGGTCAGACTGCTCAAGAGATAGCGATTCACGGATTGTCCTTATGGGGCATGTCAAAAAGACCGGGCGGATAGCTTCGGGCGGATAGCCTGCCGCGCCAGGCGCTGCAGGAATGTAGCACGCAAGCATGCCTTTTGGCCATCCTTGCCCCTTGCTTGCCCCCCGCGCTTACCCCCTGCTTACCCTCAGTTGCCGGGCAAGGTGATACCGGCGCCCCCGCTGCCCATGCTCACGCCCGCGCCGCTCATGCCGCCCTTGCCACCGCCCTTGCGCCCGCCGTGCTCGCCACCGGGCGCGCCGCGCGATTCGCTGTGGGGCGCGGCGGCGTCCATCACGCGCGCCATCTGGCCGGCGATGAACTGGGCCACCATCTGGCGCTGGTTCTCGTCCAGAGCATCGTTGACGCTCAGCCACCATTCGCGCAGCTGCTTTTCTTCGGCCAGGCTCTGCGTGCTTTCCGTGTCCAGGCCGGCGAGCAAGTCACGCAGCTCCAGCCGGGGCGTTTGCAAACCCTGCGCCACGCCCGCTTGCAGGCGTTCGCGGCGCGCCTTGCGTTCGCGCAACAATTGACGCGATTTCCCTTCCACCTGCTGCCACAAGGTGGTCTGATTCGCATTGAGCTTCAATTCCGTCCTGAAATCGGGCGCCATCGGCAGCAAGTCTTCCAGGCGCATGTCGGCAATCGGCACGGCCGAGGCGGTCAAGGCGGTGGCGCCCAGCAGCAAGGCCAGGCTGAAACGGCGCACGGCGGGGAGAAAGGTCAACGAGGTCATGGGGGCTCCGGATAAAAAAAAGCCTGCGTCCGCAGACGCAGGCAAAACCACTTCGGGTCGAGAATGCGAGTCCACTATAGGGCCGCGGCACACGCTTTTTTTCGACTCTTACAAATGCTTACTCCCCTCAAGAGTAACTATACATCGCATACAAAACCGCAACATATGGCAAGCTGGCGAGCCCGTTTTCGCGCATAGACTGGGCCCAGGCACGCTTTTTCCACGGCCGGCCCACGCCGGCAGAGATTCAGGTCTATACTTTCAGGAAAGCGCCGCTCCACGGGGACTGGCGCTTGTGCAAGACACGCTAGCTGCAAAGGTGCAATGATGGGCAAACTCAAAAATACCGGCTTGATCGGCCTGGGCGTGGTGGCCGGTGTCGCCGTGTCGCTGCAATTTTCCGCCATGGCGCAAAAAAACGTCGAGCCGCCCCTGCCGCTGGAAGAGCTGCGCCAGCTGGCCGATGTGTTTGGCCTGATCAAGTCCGATTACGTGGAACCCGTCGAAGACAAGAAATTGCTGGAAGACGCCATTTCCGGCATGGTCGCCTCGCTCGACCCCCATTCCGCCTATCTGGACAAGAAAGCCTACGCCGAACTGCGCGAAGGCTCCGAAGGCAAGTTCGTCGGCCTGGGCATTGAAATTGGCCTGAGCGAAGACGGCTACATCAAGATCGTCTCACCCATCGAGGATTCGCCCGCCTACCGCGCCGGCATCAAGGCAGGCGATCTGATTACCCGCCTCGACGGCCAGCCCGTGAAAGGCGTCAGCCTCGACGACAACGTCAAGCGCATGCGCGGCGAGCCGGGCACCAAGGTGTCGCTGACCATTGCCCGCAAGGATGAACCGCAGCCGCTGGCCTTCACCATCACGCGCGAGGAAATCCACCAGAAAAGCGTGAAGGCGAAGATGGTCGAGCCGGGCTACGCCTGGCTGCGCGTGTCGCAATTCCAGGAACCGACCGTCGACGACATGGCCGCACAGATCACGGCGCTCTACAAGCAAGACCCGAACCTGAAGGGCATGGTGCTCGACCTGCGCAACGATCCGGGCGGCGTGCTGCAAGGCGCCATCGGCGTCTCGGCCGCCTTCCTGCCGAAGGATGCGGCCATCGTGTCGACCAACGGCCAGTTGCCGGACTCGAAACAGGTGTTCTACGGCCGCGCCGAATACTATACGTTCCGCTCGGAAGGCGATGCCTTGGCGAAATTGCCGGCCGCCATCAAGAAAGTGCCGCTGGTGGTACTGGTCAACACGGGTTCGGCCTCGGCCTCGGAAATCGTCGCCGGCGCCCTGCAAGACTACAAGCGCGCCACCATCATCGGCACGCAGACCTTCGGCAAGGGTTCCGTGCAAACCATCCGTCAGCTGACTGCCGACACGGCCGTCAAGCTGACGACGGCCCGCTACTACACGCCGAACGGCCGCTCGATCCAGGCCAAGGGCATCGTACCCGACCTGCTGGTCGATGAAAATGCGGACGGCGACGGCTTGAACGGCTTGCGCATCCGCGAAGCGGACCTCTCCAAGCACCTGAGCAACGACCGCGACAAGGAAAGCGCCAAGGCCGCGCCCGTCAACGACGAAATGGAAGAGCAATTGCGCATCATCGCCCTGGAAAAGACCCGCAAACCGCTGGAATTCGGCAGCCAGGACGATTTCCAGCTGCACCAGGCGCTGAACCACCTGAAAGGTTTGCCGGTGCAACTGGCCAAGGCCGAACCGGTGGTGGTGCAAGCCGACGTCAAGCAAGAACAGAAGAAGTAAGTAAGTAGCCAAATAGCGCCAGCAGCACAGCGGGGGGCGCCATGCCCCCCGTTACCCCGTCCACGCGACAAAAATCAATCTTCCGCCACACTTCCCCCCGCCCCGCAACACGAAACTCTCTACAGTCGAGCCCGTTTGTGTAAAATTTGCTTCACTTATCGGCACCGCGCCGATTGCCAAATTTGAAAGTTTAACCATGAAACAAGTCGTCATCAGCGGTACCGGACTGTACACGCCGCCATTTTCGATCTCCAACGAAGAGCTGGTCACCTGCTTCAATGCCTACGCGGAAAAATTCAATGCCGACAATGCCGACGCGATCGCCGCGGGCACGGTGACGGCGCTGGACCTGTCGAGCGTGGCCTTCATCGAAAAGGCGTCCGGCATCAAGTCGCGTTTCGTGATGGAAAAGGAAGGCATCCTCGATCCGGCCCGCATGGTGTCGCGCATTGCGGAGCGGGGCGATGACGAACTGTCGCTGCAGGCGGAAATGGCCGTCGCCGCCGCGCGCGACGCCTTGGCGCGCGCCGGCCGCACGCCGGCCGATATCGACATGGTACTGGTCGCTTGCAGCAATATGCAGCGCGCCTACCCGGCCATGGCCGTGGAAGTGCAGGATGCGCTGGGCATCGACGGTTATGGTTTTGACATGAACGTGGCGTGCTCGTCCGCCACCTTCGGCATCCAGCAAGCCGTCGCCGCCGTGCAAAGCGGCCAGGCGCGCGCCGTGCTGGTGCTGAACCCGGAAATCACCAGCGGCCACCTGAACTGGCGCGACCGCGACAGCCATTTCATTTTCGGCGACGCCTGCACCGCCATCATCGTCGAAGCGAAAGACACGGCCGTGTCCCAGCACCAGTTCGAGATCATCGGCACGGAACTGAAAACGCGCTTTTCTAACGCCATCCGCAACAATTTCGGCTTCCTCAACCGTTTTGACGAATCCGGCGTGGGCAAGGCGGATAAACTGTTCCGCCAGCAAGGCCGCAAAGTGTTCAAGGAAGTGTGCCCGATGGCCGCCGAGATGATCAAGGCGACCCTGGCCAAGGCAGGCGTGGAAGTGGCGCAAGTCTCCCGCTACTGGCTGCACCAGGCGAATCTGAACATGAATCTGCTGATCGCGCGCCTGATCCTGGGCCGCGACGCGGAAGCCAACGAAGCGCCCGTGATCCTCGACACCTACGCCAACACCTCGTCGGCCGGCTCCATCATCGCCTTCCATAAGTATCAGGATGACATGGCGGCGGGCGCCACGGGCGTCATCTGCTCGTTCGGCGCCGGTTATTCCATCGGCTGCGTGATCGTGCGCAAGGTGTAGAGACACGGGGTGGCATAGGGTGGAGTCCTTGAATTAGGCGAAGATCCGGGTGGATAACATGCGTTCGTGGCCACCTGGACGAAGATATAGCACAGGTTTTTTGCAATAAAGCCGCAGGAAATTTTCCGGCAGGGGCTTTGATGCGTTTATACTTGGTCGCTGAGCAACATCTTTTTCCATCCGCACGTCCCCATAAGGAACCCCACACGCATGCCCCATGACATCAGCCTGATCACCACCATCGCCGCCGCCCTCGGGTTCGGCCTCATCTTCGGCTTCATCGCCGCGCGCCTGAAACTGCCGGCCCTGGTCGGCTATCTGGCCGCCGGCATCATCATCGGACCGGCCACGCCCGGTTTTGTGGCGGATGCGGAAATAGCGGGACAATTGGCGGAAATCGGGGTGATGCTGATGATGTTCGGTGTCGGCCTGCACTTTTCCATCGAAGACTTGTGGGACGTGCGCAAGATCGCGCTGCCCGGCGCCATCCTGCAGATCGGCGTCGCCACGGCGATGGGCATGGGCCTGGCCCACTGGTGGGGCTGGACCCTCGGTGGCGGACTGATCTTTGGACTGGCCCTATCGGTCGCCAGTACCGTGGTGCTGCTGCGTGCGCTGGAAGAACGGGGTATCCTCGATTCCCTGAATGGCCGCATCGCCGTCGGCTGGCTGGTGGTGGAAGACCTCGTCACCGTGCTGGTGCTGGTGCTGCTGCCGGCGTTTGCCGGCGTGCTGGGCGGCAAGGTCGCACCGGATGCCGAGGCCGTCAGCCTGTGGCAAACCCTCGCTATTACCCTGGGGCAAGTAGCCGGCTTCATCGTCTTCATGCTGGTGGTCGGCCGCAAGCTGTTCCCGTGGATTTTGTGGCAAGTGGCGCGCACCGGCTCGCGCGAACTGTTCACCCTGTGCGTGATCGCCGCCGCCGTCGGCATCGCCTATGCGTCGACCAAGCTGTTCGGCGTGTCCTTCGCGCTGGGCGCCTTCTTCGCCGGCATGGTGCTGCGCGAATCGGAACTCAGCCACCGCGCCGCGGAAGAGTCCTTGCCCCTGCGCGACGCGTTCGCCGTGCTGTTCTTCGTGTCCGTCGGCATGCTGTTCGAGCCGAACATCCTCATCGAGAAGCCCCTGCAAGTGCTGGCCGTGTGCGCCATCATTATCTTCGGCAAGTCGATTGCCGCCTTCCTGCTGGTGATGGCGCTGCGCTACCCGCCGAAAACGGCCATCATCGTCTCGGCCAGCCTGGCGCAGATCGGCGAATTCTCGTTCATCCTGGCCGCCCTGGGCCTGTCGCTGGGCCTGATGCCGCAGGAAGGCCAAAGCCTGATCCTGGCCGGCGCCATCCTGTCCATCGCCTTGAATCCGCTCGTGTTCAGCATGGCCAAGCCGCTGCTGCGCGTGATGAGCAACAGCGATTTCGCGCGCAAGTTCGAACGCACGACCGACCCGCTGGCCGAACTGCCGATGACGGTGCCGCAGGAAAAACTGTCGGGCCAGATCGTCCTGGTCGGCTATGGCCGCGTGGGCCGGCGCATCGCCGCCGCCCTGATGGAGCGGGGCATCCACTTCGTCGTGGCAGAGGAAAACCGCGAAATCGTCGACCAGCTGCGCAAGCAGGGCATTCCGGCCGTGGCCGGCAATGCGGGCGAACCGGCCGTGCTGATCCAGGCGCACATCACGCACGCCACCATGCTCGTCATCGCCACGCCGGACACCTTCCACGTGCGCGCCATGATCGAGACGGCGCGCGCGCTGAACCCCAACATCATGACGGTGGTGCGCACGCACAGCGAGGAAGAGGCGGAATTGCTGCGTGCGGAAAACGCGGGCAAGGTGTTCATTGGCGAGCACGAGCTGGCCAATGGCATGGCCGAGCACGTGCTGCAGAGTTTTGATGCGGCGAAGAAGGGGCATGGCGGGCATTAAGCCGGCGCCCTTTCCGTCCAGCAAGCCTGCCCGCTCCCCAGCCGGCAGGCTTTCTTTTTACAGGCTGGCGGCCAGTTCCGCGCCTTCCCGTATCGCCCTCTTGGCGTCGAGTTCGGCCGCCAGCGCGGCGCCGCCGATCTTATGGAAGCGGGGGCCGCCCGCCGCCAGCGGCTTGCCATCCTTGCCCATGTCCGGCATGAGCTCCGTCAAGCTGTCCTGGCCCGCGCAGATGACCACGTTGTCCACCGCCAGCAGGCGCTGCTCGCCGCCCACGGTGATGTGCAAGCCCTGCGCGTCGATCTTGTCGTAGCTCACGCCGGCCAGCATGGCCACGCCGTTTCTCGCCAGCGCCGCGCGGTGCACCCAGCCCGACGTCTTGCCCAGTCCCGCGCCCACTTTCGACGTCTTGCGCTGCAACAGGAAGATTTGCCGCACGGGCGCAGGCGCCACGGGCGGCACCAGGCCGCCGCCAGTGGCCGCATCCAGGTCCACGCCCCACTCGCCTGCCCAGGTGGCCACGGGCAGCGGCAGCGGGTGCGCCGGGTCGTGCAGCAGGTATTCGCCCACGTCGAAGCCGATGCCGCCCGCGCCGATGATGGCCACGCGCGCGCCGACAGGCTTCTTGCTTTGCAGCACATCCAGATACGACAGCACTTTCGGGTGGTCGATGCCGGGAATGGCCGGCAAGCGCACCTTGATGCCGGTGGCGACGATGACGTCGTCATAGCCGCCGGCCAGCAATTGCTCGCGCGTCACGCGCTGGCCCAGGCGCAGCTTGACTTCCAGCAGCGCCAGCCGGCGGGCAAAATAGCGGATGGTTTCCGTGAATTCTTCCTTGCCGGGAATTTGCATGGCCACCTTGAACTGGCCGCCCACGCTGTCGCTGCTGTCGAACAGGGTCACCTCGTGCCCGCATTCGGCCGCCACGCAGGCGGCGGACAGGCCGGCCGGGCCGGCGCCGACGACGGCCACCCGGCGCGGCACGGCCTTTTTCGCGTACACGAGTTCCGTTTCATGGCAGGCGCGCGGGTTGACGAGGCAGCTGGCGCGCTTGTTGGCGAACGTGTGGTCGAGGCACGCCTGGTTGCAGCCGATGCAGGTGTTGATCTCGTCCGTGCGCCCGGAGGCGGCCTTGGCGACAAAATGGGGGTCGGCCAGGAAAGGGCGCGCCATCGACACCAGGTCGCAGTCGCCCCGCTCCAGGATGGCATTCGCTTCGTGCGGCATGTTGATGCGGTTCGACGCCACCACGGGAATGCCGACTTCGCGGCGCAGCCGGCCCGCCACGGAGGCGAAGGCGGCACGCGGCACCGAGGTGACGATGGTGGGCACCCTCGCCTCATGCCAGCCGAAGCCCGTATTGAGAATCGTCACGCCGGCGTGTTCCAGGGCCTTGGCCACCGCCACCACGTCATCCCAGGTATTGCCGCCCTCGACCAGGTCGAGCAGGGAATGGCGGTACATGATGATGAAGTTGGGGCCGACGGCGGCGCGGATGCGGCGCACGATGTCCACGGGCAGGCGCATGCGGTTTTCGATGCTGCCGCCCCAGCGGTCCTGGCGCAGGTTCGTGCGCGCGCACAGGAACTGGTTCAACAGGTATCCTTCGCTGCCCATCACTTCGATGCCGTCATAGCCGGCCTTTTGCGCCAGGCGCGCGCAGCGCACGTAGTCGCAGATGGTGCGCTCGATGCCCCGTTCGCTCAGGGGACGGGGGCGGAATGGCGAGATCGGCGATTTCTTCGCCGACGCCGAGACGACGAACGGCTGATAGCCATAGCGGCCCGCATGCAGGATCTGCATGACGATCTTGCCGCCCTCCTCGTGCACGGCGCGCGTCACCTTGCGGTGGTTCGGCACGTCGCCGAGGAAATTGAGCGTGCCGCCGAACGGCAGCAGCCAGCCCTGGCGGTTCGGCGAGATGCCGCCCGTGACGATCAGCCCCACGCCGCCGCGCGCCCGTTCGCGGTAAAACGCGGCGAGCTTGCCATAATGATAAAAACGGTCTTCCAGGCCCGTATGCATGGACCCCATGATGACGCGGTTGCGCAAAGAGGTAAAACCCAGGTCGAGCGGGGCCAGCAGGTGGGGATAGGCAGTCATGGTGATCGGTCCGGTAGAGGTGGTATGCAGGCCGTACGGTAGCAAGCATTGCCGCTCGCCGCAGCGTATTTCTCTAGACCGGGAGTTCTAAATCGCCCGGCGCACGGGCCGGCGATGCGTACAGCTTGTGCCGGGCGCAAGTTTCCCGTAGGCTAGGTGCATGACGCGACTCTTCCTTTGCCTGCTGATGCTGTGCGCCGTCCCCGCTACCGCGCTGGCGCAGGCGATACGCATGGACAAGCTCAAGGTCGACGTCAAGCGCATCGAGGTCGACGGGCAGCGCATGTATGAAGTCGATGCCAGCGGCAGCGTGCAGGCGCCGCCGGCGTCCGTCTGGAAGACCCTGACCACCTACGAGCGCATGCATGAATTCGTGCCGGACCTGAGTTCCTGCCGCGTGCTGTCGCGCAACGGCAATGAAGTCATCATCGAACAGCAGGGCATGGCGCGCTTCCTGTTCATGAACCACCCCATCCACCTGGTGGTGCGGGCCACGGAAACGCCGTTTACGGCCATCGACATCGCCCTGATCTCCGGCGACATGCGGCATTACGAATCGCGCTGGAATCTGTACCCCATCCCCGAGACGGGCGGCACGCGCATCGTCTTTTCCAGCCGGCTGATGCCGGGCTTCTACGTGCCCGGCATGCTGGGCACGACCATGATACGCGGCGATATCGAGCGCATGATGGCGGCCGTGCTCGCACGCATCGACAGCCAGTACGCCGATAAATCCGGATAAAACTACGCCAGGTAGGTATCGCGGTCGCGGATTTCCGCGAAGTTTTCCAGGCTGCCCAGCTTTACCGTGACGGGATTCAGGCTCGCCTGCGGCTGCATCGAGCGCCAGGCGAACAGCCATTCCTGCTCGGGCGCCTCGGCGCGCGTCTTGGTGAAGGCGGCGCCCAGGGCGGCGCGCTGGCCATACTCGACCAGGCCATCGATGCCGGCCCAGCTGGGCAAGGTGCGCTGCACGGCGCGGTGCAGGCGTTCGCCGAATTCTTCCGTATTGTGGATGATCAAACAGGCGTCGGCCGGGGCGAACAGGTCGAACAGTTGCTTGTCCCACACTTGGGAAAAGCTCAGGGTCAAACAATTGCCCGCAGGCATCAGGCGGAACTGGCCCAGGCTCAGCGCCAGCTCAAGTTCGCTGCGCTGGCCGTAGCGGTGCAGGGTGGGGGGACGTTTGTAATCGTGCATGCTGGACTCGTTCTTCAATAGTAGGGTAAACCGGCGCGCCGCTTAACGTGGCGGGCGGATATGGCGCCGGATGCGCTGGGCCGTCGCGGCCAGATAAATTTCGCGCAGTAAATAAATAAAACAGCCGATCAGGCAAATCACGGCCAGCACAAAGAAGGCCGCGATGTATTTATCCAGGGTCAGGTTCAGAATATCGCCCAAAAACAGCATGGCGATGATGACGCAGACGAAGAAACCGCACGCCGTGCTGAGCGAAATCGAGTAATTGATCAGATGGGTACGCCGATACAAGGTATCTAGCTCATCCATATAGAAATCGTTATAGCCGATGTCGAGCCGGTCTTCCAGCACGCGCGTGCGGTCGATGATGCGGCCCAGGCGGTTGGTCAGCACCACCAGCATGGTGCCGATACCGGTCAACAGGAAAACCGGCGCAATCGCCAGCTGGATGATATGGCCGATGTCGCCGATCTGTATGTTCATGGATAAAAAGTCGTGGGTTTACACCGGCGCCCGACCGTGGCGCCAGCACAGGCCATAGTGTAGCAGGTGGCGCACGCCGGCTGGCCGCTTTGCCAACCGGCGGGCTCTGGCGTCATGCGAAACCGCGCCCCGGCACGAAGCGCTCGGTGGCGCGCACCAGCGCCGAAGCGATGCCGTGCTCGAGCGCGCCATGGCCCGCATCCGGAATCATTTCCAGCTGCGCGCCCGGCCAGGCTTGCTGCAGGCGGTAGGCCGACAGCGGCGGGCAGATGGCGTCGTAGCGGCCTTGCACGATGACGGCCGGCAAATGCGCGATGCGCGCCATGTTGCGGATCAGCTGGTCTTCCTCGAAGAAACCCAGATTGGCCATGTAGTGCGATTCGAGCCGGCCCACGCCCAGGTCGAGCGCATCGTTCGGCGCATCTTCCGGCTGCGGCATCAGGTACACGCGGCGGCCTTCGAAGCGGCTCCAGGCGCGCGCGGCGGGCCAATATACGGCGGGATCGCTGCTGAGGATGCGTTTCACGTAGGCCGCCAGCAAGTCGCCCCGTTCCTCTGCGGGAATAGGCGCGGCGAATTCCGCGTACAGTTCCGGATAAAACCAGCGCACGCCCTCGATGAACCAGTCGATTTCCGCCTGCGTACACAGGAAAATGCCGCGCAGCACGAAACCGAGGCAAGCCTCCGGATGCGCCTGGCCATACGCGAGCGCCAGGGTCGAGCCCCACGAGCCGCCAAACACCAGCCATTGCTCGATGCCGAACTGGGCGCGCAAGCGTTCGATATCGGCGATCAGCAGCTGCGTCGTGTTGTTGCGCCATTCGCCCAGCGGCGTGGACTTGCCCGCGCCGCGCTGGTCGAACAGGATCACGCGATAGCGCTGCGGGTCAAAAAAGCGGCGGTGCTGCGGCGACAGGCCCGCTCCCGGGCCGCCGTGCAGGAACAGCACGGGAATGCCGTCGGGATTGCCGCACTCTTCCCAATAAATGGTGTGGATGTCATCGACCGCCAGCATGCCGTGCCGGTTCGGCGACAGGACGGGAAACAGGGGGGACAAAGAATCGGGCATGGCGGTCCTCAGAATGGCAGTCGGGGCGCCAGGCACGAGTCCTGGCAACTGTTCCAATTATAGTGCGCCGCCGGCGCCTCAGGCCAGCAGCAAGGGCAGGCGGTTCGACGACTTGATTTCGCGCATCGACAGGCTGGACTGGATTTCCGCCACGCCAGGCAGGCGGCGCAGCACGGTCGAGACGAATTCGCCATACGCTTCCAGGTCGCGCGCCACCACTTGCAGGAAATAATCGGCTTCACCCGCCACATTGTGGCACGACAATATCTCGGGAATCGTCGCGATCGCCTGCTCGAACTGCGACGGCTGTTCGCCGCCATGGTTGGCAAACACGACCCGCACGAACGCCACCAGGCCGATGCCCAGCTTCTTGCGGTTAAGCAAAGCTTGGTAGCCGGTAATAAAACCTTCCTCTTCCAGGCGGCGCAAGCGGCGCCAGACGGGGGTTTCGCTCAGCTTCAAGCGCTCGGCCAGGCGCGCATTCGACAGCCGTCCTTCATCCTGCAACAGCCTGAGTATCTGCAAATCGGTGGCGTCGAGGCTAACTTCTGAAATTTTCATCTATTTTTTGTTTTTATACGAGTGGAATCTACCCGAATACTAGGGCATGCAGGGCAGGAAAAGCAAGCACATTTCATCGCTGCAAGAACATAATGGGACCCGGCGAGCAGGCCGCACCGTGTGCATGCTCCCGCTTTTCTTTTCGACCGAGCCATGTCCGATTCTACCTTCCTGATGTACCTGCTGGCACTGGCCGGCGCCTTTTTATTACCGGGCCCCGACATGGCGCTGGTGCTGGCGACGGGCGCCGCGCGCGGCGTGGCCACGGCGCTGGTGACGGCCGTGGGCATCGCCGGCGCGCGCGCCGTCCACGTGGCGCTGTCGGGCGCGGGCCTGGCGGCGCTGATGGTGACGCATCCGCAAGCCTTGCAATGGGTCAAATGGGCGGGCGCCGCCTACCTGCTGTACCTGGCGCTGCGCCTGCTGCAGTCGGCCCTGTCGAGCAAAACGGCACAGGAAGCGGCCGCCCCCGCCACGGCGCATGGCGCCCGCGCCAGCCTGGTGCGCGGCTTCCTGACGAATCTGCTCAATCCGAAGGCACTGCTGTTTTGCAGCATGTTCCTGCCGCAATTCGTCGTCGGCAGCGAGCAGGTCGGCATGCAATACCTGCGCCTGGGCGCCGTCCTGGTGCTGGTGGGCCTGCTGTTCGACGCCCTGTACGCCGTGCTCGCCGCGCGCCTGGCGCGCCGCCTGCGCGGCAAGCCTTCGCCTTACGGCAAGTTCGTGCTGCCTGCCGTGTTCGTGCTGCTGGCCGGGCGGCTGGTGCTGGGCTGATCGGCCATCGCATCCATGAAGAAGGCCGGGTAATCGGCCAGCAGGCTGCGCTCAAAGTCGTTGACCTTGCGAAATTGCCGCAGACCTGGCGCCATGGCCCGGCCCGCATCCCAGCTGCGCCAGGCATTCGGCGCATCGAATTGCGCCAGCAAGGCGTCGCCCAGGTCCTGGTACACGGCCGCCATGTGCGGCTTGGCTTGCAGCACTTGCAGATACAGGGCCGTCGCTTCCGGCCATTGGCCCAGCTTGGCGCGCAAATTGCCTTCGAACAGGGCCAGGACGGGCTGCTGCATCCCCGTTTGCGTCCTGGCTTCCTGCACGGCGGCCAGCGCGGCCGCGACGCCCTCTTTATCCTTGGCCAGCAGCGCGCGCGTCAAGTCGTGGATGGGCTGGCACTCCTGCATGGCCCGCTGCTGCTCACGCGACAGCTTGTCGACCAGCGCGCCCGTGGAAAAATGGTCTTCCAGCAAGGTCAAGAAAGCCTCGAAGGGTTTTTCTGCCGCAAACAGGCGCTCCGCCTCGGCGCGCAACGCCGGATGCGCCTGCGGACTCAGCGGCGGCAACAGCGCCGCCTGCGCCAGCACGCGCTCGAGCGGCGACGCGTCGGCCGCCAGCGGGCGTGGCCGGTACGCGGCCAGGGAATACGTGGCGGGCGCCCCCGCCGTCATGGCGCCGATGCGGAAATGGCGCGTGGCCGTGCCGCCCACCTCCTGGTAATGCAAAGTAAAGTCGGCGGGAATGCGCTTGCCATCGGCCAGCATCTTCAGCACCAGCGGGTGGCCGCCCCAGGTATAGCGCAGGAACTGGGCAAACGCCGTCGCATCGGCGCCGCTGACGGGGCTGCCGGCTATCCCCAGGCGCAGCAGGGGCTGCCCGTCGAGCGACCACAGCACGGCGCCGTCGAGCACTTGGGGGACCAGTCCGCCGCGCCGCCTTGGCGCCAGCACCGATAAAGTCTGCTCTTCATACACGGGCAAGGTCGCATGCTGTTCCAGCTTGCCGGCCTGCAGCATGCCGGCGATGCCCTGCCGGTGGCGCAACTCGATGGCGCGAAAGCCGACGGCGTCGAACAGCGAATAACCGTCATAGGTTCCCGCCGCCGTATCGATGAGGTAGCGGCGGCGCGTAGCAAAATCGAACATGGACAAGCTCATGCCATCGCGCACGCTCAGGTAATGGGGGCCCAGCACGACATCGCTTTCCTGCGTCTCGCGCGCGGGCAGGCTGGTTTTCACGCCGGGTTTGACGACCCGTTCGGTCACCACCGTGACGTGGAACGCGACGCTGGCCTGGGCCGCGCTGGCGCCCAGGAAAAGAATGGCGGCCACGCTGGCGCGGCGCAAGGCGGGAACTAGGGTCATGGAGATGATGCAGTGGAGAAATACTGATTTTAAGGCAAATCCGGCGATTCCCTTGTTTTTCTTGCAAGCATAAAAAAAGACAGCCGCAGCTGTCTTTTTGTTTTACCTCAACAACGATTACGACATGTGCTGGCCGCCGTTGATCGAGATATTGGCGCCCGTGACGAAGGCTGCTTCATCGGAAGCCAGGTAAGCCACCAGGCCGGCCACTTCTTCCGGCTTGCCCAGGCGCGCCATCGGAATTTGCGGGATGATTTTGCTGTCGAGCACTTCCTGCGGAATCGCCATGACCATCTTGGTGCCGATGTAGCCTGGCGAGATGGTGTTGACGGTGACGTTCTTGCGCGCCACTTCCAGCGCCAGCGACTTGGTGAAACCATGCATGCCGGCTTTCGCGGCCGAATAGTTGGTCTGGCCGAAGGCGCCCTTCTGGCCATTCACGGACGAGATATTGATGATGCGGCCCCAGCCGCGTTCCACCATGCCGTCGCAGACGGGCTTGGTCATGTTGAAGACGGAATCGAGGTTGGTGCCCATCACGGCGTCCCAGTTCGGCTTGTCCATCTTCTTGAACGTCATGTCGCGCGTGATGCCGGCGTTATTCACCAGCACGTCGACAGGACCGATTTCCGCTTCCACGGCCGCCACGCAGGCCGCTGCTGAATCGTAGTCGGCCACGTCGCACGGATACGCCTTGAAGTCGTAGCCCATGTCCTTGGTCGTCGCCAGCCATTCCGCGACCTTCGGATTGCCTGGGGAATATGTGGTCACCACGCGATAGCCGAGCGCCGCCAGCTTGAAACACACCGCTTCGCCCAGACCACCCATGCCACCAGTTACCAATGCAACTCTTGCCATTTTCATCCCCTCAGTGTCGTTCTGTTGCTAAAAAATTAATAATTTAATGAAAGCAATCCAGCTCCGCCGCGTGACGGCGGCGTACCGCACCCAGTCGTCACGCACAGCGCGCGACGGCCTGGGTGCGGTGCCAGCTACTTAGTCGCGCTCGATGGCTAAAGCTACACCCATGCCGCCGCCGATGCACAATGCGGCCAGGCCTTTCTTGGCGTCGCGGCGGATCATTTCGTGGATCAGGGTGACCAGGATGCGCGCGCCGGACGCGCCGATCGGGTGGCCGATGGCAATCGCGCCGCCGTTCACGTTGATCTTGCTGGTATCCCAGCCCATTTCCTTGTTGACGGCAATCGCTTGCGCGGCAAACGCTTCGTTGATTTCCATCAAGTCCAGCTCTTCATGCGTCCAGCCGGCTTTTTTCAGGCACAGGCGCGATGCGGAGACGGGGCCCATGCCCATGACGGCCGGGTCCAGGCCCGACGAGGCGTAGGCCTTGATGCGTGCCAGCGGCTTCAAGCCCAGTTCCTTCGCTTGCGAGGCGGACATCATGATGACGGCGGCGGCGCCGTCGTTCAAGCCGGAAGCGTTGCCGGCCGTGACGGTGCCGTCCTTGGCGAACGCGGGGCGCAGGCCGGCCAGCGATTCCAGGGTCGAACCGGGCTTGATGTATTCGTCGCTGTCGAAGACAACGGTGCCTTTTTTATTGGCGATTTCCAGCGGCAGGATTTCATCCTTGAACTTGCCCGCTTTTTGCGCCGCTTCCGCCTTCAGTTGCGACTGCAGCGCGAATTCATCCTGCTCGGCGCGCGTCACTTCGTATTTCTTGGCGACGTTTTCCGCCGTGATGCCCATGTGGTACTGGTTGTACACGTCCCACAGGCCGTCGACGATCATGGTGTCGATCATCTTGAAGTCGCCCATGCGGAAACCGTCGCGCGAGCCGTTCATCGCGTGCGGCGAAGCGCTCATGTTTTCCTGGCCGCCGGCGATGATGATGTTGGCGTCGCCGCACTTGATCGCTTGCGCCGCCAGGTGCGTGGCCTTCAGGCCGCTGCCGCATACCTTGTTGATGGTGAATGCCGGGATGCTGCTCGGCAAGCCAGCCTTGATGACGGCCTGGCGCGCGGCGTTCTGGCCGACGGCAGCCGTCAGCACCTGGCCCAGGATCGCTTCGCCGATCAGGTTCGGGTCGATGCCGGTTTGTGCCAGCAAGCCCTTGATTACATGCGCGCCCAGTTCGGACGCAGGAATCTTGGCCAGACTGCCACCGAATTTGCCGACTGCGGTACGGCCGGCGGCCACGATTACGACATCATCCATTTATTTCTCCGATATGCTGGCCACGAGGGCCAAGGTCAAGGTGCTAATAGAATCCCATTGGAATCCTGTGAATCCGGGAAGACACAGCAAGCTGTGTTTCATTCTAGCGCGGCATGCGCCGCAGTTCCAGCGCCGCACCGCAGGCGGCGGCGATGACAGCCTGCCTGCGGTGGCGGCGGGCGACCTGGCGCGGCGGATAGCCGCTGCCGGGCCGCAACGCGCTTACGCCTGGCGAGCAGGACGCGTGTTTTTATTTTTATCATACCCTTCATCGGTGCCGCCGAAAGTGGTTTTTAGAAAATTATTGAAGGGAATAATCAGGGGTACGGGCGTTTGCTTTACCACCTGCAACAGCTCGCCAAATTTTTGACGCGATGCAGCAAACTCACCCTTTGTCACAGTGTCGAATTTCTCCTGGGTTTCTTGAGCAACATCCTTTGCCTGGCGGCTATATGCACCGATGCGTTCGATGGCCAGTTGCGACTGCGCGCGCGACAGTTCCAGCAGCGCTTGCGGGTCCTTCGCGGACAGCAGCTGATTGCCCGCCACAGTAGCGGCCGCCAGCGCCGTGCGGGCCGCATCGAGCTGCAATTCCAGCACGCTGGCGCCGCTGTCGACAGCGGCCTGCGCATACGCTTGCGCGCTGATCAATTGTGCTTCCACCACGGCCTTGCCGGCCCGTGCCCATTGTTCGGAAAATGAAAACATCGTGTTCCTCCCCAAAGAGTAGGCAGCGCATGTTGCGCCGCACAGTGCTCAACTGTAAGCGGTGGTTCATTGCTGAACCTTGATATTTATCAAACTTTGCTGTTGGTTTGTTTCCAACCCAACGCTGGTCAGGACAACAACTTGATACCGTCCAGCGAGGCCGCGCACTGCTCGCGTATCACGCTGACGAAATCGCGCACGTACGCCTTGTCCTGCAGATGCTCCGGCACGGACACGTACAAATCGCTCCACAAGCCGTGCTCGCCCACCGGGCGCGCCACGACGTAATCGTAATCGACGTAATTCTTGATGGCCCAGTTCGGCAAGGCGGCAATGCCCCGCCGGCTCGCCACCAGTTGCAGCACGGCCACTGTCAATTCGGCCGTGCGGCGTTCAAACGCGATGCCGGCCGGCCGCAGCACTTCGCGGATCAGGTCGATGCGCTCTTCCGGCACGGGATAGGTAATTAATGTTTCGCCCGTAAAGTCGGCCGCCGCCAGCCGGCGCTGCGCCTGCAGCCGGTGCTTTTGCGCCATCACCACCAGCATTTCAAAGCAGAACAGGGGAAACACGGTGAAATCGGGGCCGTACGGCGAGCCGATCACGAGATCCGCCTCGCCCGAACGCAGCAAGTCCGCCGGTTCGCTGTGAAAGCCGGAAACCAGGTCGATCTCCACTTCCGGCCAGCGCTGGCGGAAGGCATCCATCACCGGCATGAGCCAGTCGAAACAGGTATGGCATTCGAGCGCCACGCGCAGCTGCCCCTTGTCGCCCTGCGACAGGCGCGCCACGTCGCGCTCGGCCAGCTCGATCTCGGGCAGCAGCTTGTCGGCCAGGGCCAAGAGCCGGCTGCCCGTGGCCGTAAACGCGATCGGCATCGACTTGCGCTCGAACAATGGCGCCTTGTAGCGCTCTTCGAGCAGGCGGATCTGGTGCGACAGGGCCGACTGGGTCAGGTTGAGCAGCTGCGCGGCGCGCACCAGGCTGCCGGACGAACGCAGGGCACTCAAGGTGCGCAGGTGACGGATTTCTAGCATCGGAGAAATGGATTCTGTGCGTGAATTATTTTCATGTTATTCGGTAAAATGTTTCGTTTTGATTATAGACCAAGTTGCCGCACACTCTAGCGCATTCACATTAAATCTCGATGACATCATGACCATTCGTACCCACGTCCTTGGCTTTCCCCGTATCGGCGCCGCGCGCGAACTGAAACTGGCGCTGGAAAGCCACTGGCGTGGCGAGCTTTCCGAGGCGGACCTGGAAGCGACGGGCCGGCAACTGCGCGCGCGCCACTGGGCCCAGCAGCGCGACGCCGGCCTCGATTACGTCACCGTGGGCGACTTCGCCTTTTACGATCAGGTGGCCAGCCATATCCAGCTATTGGGCTGCGAACCGGCCCGCTTCCACTTTGCGCCAGAGCAATCGCCGCTGGCGCGCTATTTCACCATGGCGCGCGGCGCAGACACCCACGCCGCCCATGCCGGCTGCGGCCACGCGCACCATGCACACGCCGCAGGCACTGCCGCGCTGGAAATGACCAAGTGGTTTGACACCAATTACCATTACCTGGTGCCCGAACTGTCGCCGCAGACCCGCTTTTCGCTCGCTTGCGAGCGCCTGCTGGCGGAAGTGGCCGAGGCGCAGGCCCTGGGCCACCCGGTCAAGGCGGCCCTGATCGGCCCCCTCACCTTCCTGTGGCTAGGCAAGGAAAAGACGCCAGGCTTCGATCGCCTGGCCCTGCTGGAACAATTGCTGCCCGTCTACGGCGCCCTGCTCGACCGCCTGAAGCGGCAAGGCGTGACGTGGGTGCAGCTCGACGAGCCGATCCTGGGCCTGGACTTGCCCAATGCGTGGCGCAGCGCCTTCGAAAGCACGTATTGGCAGTTGAACCAGGTGGGCGTGAATATCCTGCTGGCCACGTACTTCTCGCCGCTGGAAGAAAACCTCAGCCTGACGTGCCGCCTGCCCGTGGCCGGCCTGCATGTCGACGGCATCCGCGCGCCGCATGAATTGATCAGCGTGACGGACTGGCTGCCCGCGCATAAAGTCTTGTCGATTGGCATCGTCGACGGGCGCAATATCTGGCGCACCGACCTCGACGCGGCCCTGGCCGTGCTGCGGCCGCTGGCGGCCAGGCGCGACGGCCATTTGTGGCTGGCGCCGTCGTGCTCGCTGCTGCACGTGCCGTTCAGCCTGGAAGCGGAAACGGAGCTCGACACCGACATCCGCAACTGGCTGGCGTTCGCCACGGAAAAACTGGCGGAGATCGCCATCCTCAAGGGCGCGCTCGCCGACCACCCCGATGACGCCGCACTGGCACAGTCCCGCCGGGCTGTCGCCGGGCGGCGCGCCAGTCCCCGCGTGCACCGCCCGCAAGTGGCGCAGCGCCTGCAGGCGCTGTCTCCCACCGTCGACCGCCGCGATTCCGGCTTCCCGCAGCGCCAGGCCATGCAGCGCGCGCGCTTGCAACTGCCCGATTTCCCCACGACGACCATCGGTTCCTTCCCGCAGACGCCCGCCATCCGCGCCGCCCGCGCCAGCCACAAGCGGGGCGAACTGGCGAGCGCCGAGTATGAACGGCAGATGCGCGCCGAAATCGCCCGCACCGTGGGGCGCCAGGAAGCGCTGGGCCTGGACGTGCTCGTGCATGGCGAAGCGGAACGCAACGACATGGTCGAATACTTCGGCGAACAATTGGACGGTTTTGTCTTCACGCGCCACGGCTGGGTGCAATCGTACGGCTCGCGCTGCGTCAAGCCGCCCGTCATCTACGGCGACGTGCAGCGCCCGGCCGCCATGACGGTGGCCTGGACGGTGCACGCGCAAAGCCTGACCAATAAACCGATGAAGGGCATGCTGACGGGGCCCGTGACGATCCTGCAATGGTCGTTCGTGCGCGACGACCAGCCGCGCGCCGCCACGGCGCTGCAGATCGCCCTGGCCATGCGCGACGAGGTAGCCGACCTGGAAGGGGCCGGCATCGGCATCATCCAGATCGACGAGCCGGCCCTGCGCGAAGGCTTGCCGCTGCGCCGCGGCCAGTGGGACGCCTACCTGGACTGGGCCACGCGCGCCTTCCGCATCGCCGCCTGCGTCGTCAGCGACGCGACGCAGATCCACACCCACATGTGCTATGCGCAGTTCAACGACATCCTGCCGCAGATCGCCGCCATGGATGCCGACGTCATCACGATAGAGACGAGCCGCTCGGACATGGCGCTGCTGGCGGGCTTTGGCCAGTTCCAGTATCCGAACGAAATCGGCCCCGGCGTATACGACATCCACTCGCCGCGCATCCCCTCGACCCTCGACATGGTGACATTGCTGCAAAAGGCCAGCGCCGTCATTCCCCCGGCGCATTTATGGGTCAACCCGGACTGCGGCTTGAAGACACGGGGCTGGGCGGAAACGGAGGCGGCCTTGCGCAATATGGTGGCGGCGGCAAAGCAGATGCGCGCCGGCTAAGCGCTGCAGTACCGCCCTATCAGCTGCGCCAATAGTGCCATGGGAAAAACGGGGGCGCCTGCACTGCCGCAGCCGCCCCCGTTTTCTCCCATGCACATACTGTTCTTATAGCAACTTCAGCCAGGACATTGAAAAGCCATGTCAAACAAGTAGGTGATTTGCCAGCCTTTCTTTCCTCGACCGAGATATATGCGGGCATGCTCCTTGCACCACCCGCGGTAATAAGACAGGGCATACCTGTTGTCAGAAAAATCCCGCCATTGGGTATTCTTTAATGCCGCATCGATTTCGCCGACATCCGGTTCACCACTGAGCAGGCACGTTTCCGCAATCACCCCGCCACTTGCGCCTCCACAGTCAACAATATAGTTTTGCAGTGACGTTCCCTGTATTTTGAGCGAAAGATACAAATTCTTCGTCGATGGCGCTCTGTATTTCTCTTGAAGTAACAGTAGGGACATTAAAACTAAAACAAATAAGAACCCGAACCTATTCTTTTTCATCTTGCAAAGCCATGCATTTTTATTGTTGTGCCTGCGGAAGGCAAACCTTCCATTTCAGACGATGATTTCTTGCGAGGACCTCCCCCACCAGATAAGCTGCATTTGTTCCATTGTTAATGTTATCACAAGCAATCCAGGGTGGCGACGGCGCAGCGGATGCGCGCCGCTTGATCCTGAAACAGCACCGTCAGGGCGCATTCTCGGCTGCTTTCGGGGCGCCGTCCGTTTTTTTTGACATGAAGTAGGTGTTGCCCTGCGGAATAGCACGCGCCAGGCCCCTGATGCCGATTTTTTTGCAGTAGAATGCAAGAAATTTACTGCTCCCATTGTTGCCGTACGGAACATCTGGCCTGCCGCAGTTTCACTTTGATAAATGTTTATGTCCAAAAGCCCGTCGCAGAAGCCTATCGAAATCAAGATTTCCACCGTCGTTGCCGTCTCCGCCATTCTGCATAGCGCCGATACGCAGGCACTCGATGCCGCCTTGCGCGACATGACGGGAGGCGTGGCGGACTTTTTCGAGGACGACCTGGCCGTGCTGGACGTGGCAGCCTTGCCGCCCGGCAGCGTGCCCATCGACTGGGCCGCCCTCGTGGCCCTGCTGAAAAAATACCGTTTGAATGCCGTGGCCGTGCGCAATGCGCCGGCCGACATGCATGACGCCATCCTGGCGCAAGGCTTGAGCCTCGACAGCGGCAAGACGCGCGACGATGCGCCGCCCAAGGATGGTCCCAAGGATACCCCCACTGCCGCCGCCCAGTCGGGCGCCGACGCCCAGGTGATGGTGATCGACACGCCCGTGCGCGCCGGCCAGCGCATCTATGCGCGCGGCTGCGACCTGATCATCACCGCCGTCGTCAACAATGGCGCCGAAATCATCGCCGACGGCAGCATCCACGTATATTCCTCGCTGTACGGCCGCGCGCTGGCTGGCGCCTCGGGCAATGCCCAGGCGCGCATCTTCGCGCTGGCCATGGAACCGGAACTGGTCTCGATCGCCGGCGTGTACCGCACGTTCGAGGATGGTTTCCCCGCAGAAATGGCGCGCGGACCCGCGCAAATTCGTTTGGCTGGAGACAGAATCGATATACACTCTGTCAATCCGGTCACTCCCGTGAACCGCTCTTAAGCTGCACAATTCAAGAGATATCTGAAAAGGATTATTTGTGGCAAGAATTATTGTTGTGACGTCCGGCAAGGGCGGTGTCGGCAAGACGACCTCTAGCGCCAGTTTTTCCACTGGCCTGGCCATGCGCGGCCACAAGACAGCCGTGCTCGACTTCGACGTGGGCCTGCGTAACCTCGACCTGATCATGGGTTGCGAGCGCCGCGTCGTCTACGACCTGATCAATGTGATTAATAAAGAGGCCACGCTGAACCAGGCCTTGATCAAGGACAAGCACTGCGACAACCTGTTCATCCTGCCAGCCTCGCAAACGCGCGACAAGGATGCCTTGTCGGAAGAAGGCGTGGAACGCGTGTTGAACGACCTGATCAACATGGGCTTCGAATTCATCATCTGCGATTCGCCGGCCGGCATCGAGCATGGCGCGCTGATGGCGCTGACGTTTGCCGATGAAGCCATCATCGTCACCAACCCGGAAGTGTCGTCGGTGCGCGATTCGGACCGCATCCTGGGCATCCTGCAAGCCAAGTCGCGCCGCGCGCAGACGGGCGGCGAGCCCGTCAAGGAACATTTGCTGATTACCCGCTACTCGCCGAAACGCGTGGAATCGGATGAAATGCTGTCCTACCAGGACGTGCAGGAAATCCTGCGCATCCCGCTGGTGGGCATCATTCCGGAATCGGAGCAAGTGCTGGCCGCCTCGAACCAGGGCAACCCGGCCATCCATTTCACGGGTACGGACGTGGCGCAAGCCTATGAAGACGTGGTGTCGCGTTTCCTCGGCGAAGATGTCGAGTTGCGCTTTACCAACTATGAAAAGCCTGGATTACTCCAGCGCATTTTTGGGGCGAAGTGATATGGCCTTGCTTTCTTTCCTGTTCCCCCCCAAGCCGAAGACGGCCACCGCGGCCAAGGAACGCCTGCAGATCATCATCGCCCGCGAACGCAGCGGACGCGATGGTCCGGACTTCCTGCCCGCCCTGCACAAGGAATTGATCGCCGTCATTTCCAAGTACACCAAGGTCAATGCCGACGACATCAAGATTTCGTTGGACCGCCAGGGCAACCTGGAAGTACTCGACGTCAACGTGGTACTGCCGGACGCGTAAGGCCTAATCCGGCCTGACCGTAAGCAATTCCTGCGCCACCGCGGCGCAGGCGTTCACGTGCTGGTTGCCGATCTGGCGGAACACGGCGTAGCCGATGGCTGCCGCCACCGCCTGGCCGGCAAACGGCACGAAGCGCGCCACCTGCTTGGTGGCAATCTTGACGCCACTGCGCTTGAGCAGCTGGAGGATCAGTTCGCGCGACACCAACTTTCCCACCAGCATGCCGCCCATGCCCACCGCCGCGCGGTAGGCCATCATCTTGAACTGCGGGTTCAGGCGCTCGATCTGCTCGGGCGTGAGGCCGAATTCGTGGTTGATATCGTTGATCAGCATGGAAAACAGGCCCACGTCGGACATCAGGTCGATGCCGGGAATGGGAATGGCCGAAGCGCCCGCCGACATCATGGCACGCCGCTGCACCAGGCGCCGGCAACGCTCGCGCACTTGCTCGATGTCGGCATGGCTGGCCGGTATCAGGGTCCAATCGGTGGTGCTCTTGTCTGCCATGGCCGTTTCTCCGCGAGTGATGGGTAGATGAACAAGTGTAACGTAAAGGCCTCAGCTGCCGATTTCACTGGACACAGTTGCAATCTCTGTTATATTTCACTTGAGCATTCCTTAACATTACGATAAGCAGAGCGGACCGTCTGTTTGTTGCTACACACTCCAGCCAATTATGCGAATTGCCGTACTCGATAGCGACCATAGCCAGGCAGAACTGATCTGCCAGGTGCTCACCGCCGCCGGCCACGCTTGCCACGAGTTTCAGAGTGCCAAGGACATGCTGGGGCAACTGCGCAAGGACAGTTGCGACATGCTGATCCTCGACTGGCATGTGAGCGATCTGGACGGCGCCGAAGTGTTGCGCCGTGCCCGGGAAAAACTGGCGCCCAAGGCGCCCGTGTTGTTTATGACCAACAGTTCCGGCGAAGACGACGTGGTGGCGGGCATGACGGCCGGCGCCGACGACTACATGATCAAGCCCTTGCGGCGCAGCGAACTGACCTTGCGCACCCAGGCGCTGCTGCGCGTGGCGTACCCGGCCCAGAATGGCGCCGAAACCTTGCAATTCGGTCATTACACGTTTGAAACCCGTCCCGGCCGCCTGCTGCGCGATGGCGAAGTGCTCGACGTGACGCACAAGGAATTCGCCCTGGCGCTGCTGTTCTTCCGCAACCTGGGCCGTCCATTGTCGCGCGCCTACATCCACGAAGCCGTGTGGCAGCGCGACACGGCCCTGCCCTCGCGCACCATGGATACCCACGTCTCGCGCGTGCGCAACAAGCTGCAGCTGAAACCGGAACACGGCTACAGGCTGGTACCCGTCTACAGTTACGGTTATCGCCTGGAAAAACTGGGCGGCTGAACGGCGGCAAACGGCTGACCTGCTCAAAGCACGGGCACAAAGCGTTATAATGTCGGCATAAGCCATCCCAACAGCCCTGAAATGCAACTGCTCGCCGTAGGCCTCAACCATACCACCGCCCCAGTGTCGCTCCGCGAACAGCTGGCGTTTGCGCCTGAGCACTTGGGCCAGGCGGTGATGGCGGCGCGCACCTGGTTCCAGCGCATCGACTTGCGCGACAACGACGAAGCGGCCATCTTGTCGACCTGCAACCGCACCGAGCTGTACGCGGCCAGCCACGTGCCCAATCCGCTCGACGCGGGCGCGCATTTCCTGGCCGATTATCACAAGCTCAACTACAGCGAGCTGCGCCCCCACTTATATATGTTGCCGCAGCACGATGCCGTGCGCCACACCTTCCGCGTCGCCTCCGGGCTCGATTCGATGGTGCTGGGCGAAACGCAGATCCTGGGCCAGATCAAGGACGCCATCCGCACGGCCGACGAGGCGGGCGGCCTGGGCACATATCTGCACCAGTTGTTCCAGCGCAGCTTTTCCGTCGCCAAGGAAGTGCGCAGCAGCACGGAAATCGGCGCCCACAGCGTGTCCATGGCGGCCGCCGCCGTGCGCCTGTCGCAGCGCATCTTCGACAAGATTGCCGAGCAGAACGTGCTGTTCATCGGCGCCGGCGAAATGATCGAATTGTGCGCCACGCACTTTGCGGCGCAAAACCCGAAAAGCATCACCATTGCCAACCGCACCATGGAGCGGGGCGAAGAACTGGCGCACCGCTTCAACGGCAAGGCCATCCGCCTGGCCGACTTGCCGGAACAGTTGCACCAGTTCGACATCGTCATCTCGTGCACGGCGTCGTCGTTGCCGCTGCTGGGCCTGGGCCTGGTCGAGCGCGCCATCAAGGCGCGCCGCCACAAGCCCATGTTCATGGTCGACCTGGCCGTGCCGCGCGACATCGAAGCGGAAGTGGGCCGTTTGAACGACGTCTTCCTGTACACGGTCGACGACCTGGGCAAGGTCGTGCAGACGGGCCTGGAAAGCCGGCAAGCGGCCGTGGCGCAAGCCGAAGCCATCATCGAGACGCGCGTGCAATCGTTCATGAGCTGGGTCGACGACCGCGCCATGGTGCCCGTCATCCAGCATTTGCATGAAAACAGCGAATCCTTGCGCCTGATGGAAGTGGAACGGGCGCGCAAGATGCTGGCCAAGGGCGCCGACATCGACGCCGTCCTGGAAGCGCTGTCGAAAGGCTTGACGGCCAAATTCCTGCACGGCCCGCAGCAAGCGCTGCACCACGCGCAAGGCGACGAGCGCAAGCAGCTGGTCACCCTGTTGCCGAAACTGTTCCGCCCCCGCCGTTAGCGCAGCCCCGCTGGCCGCCCGCGCGGCCGCCCCTGCCCGCCTGCCGGGCCCGTATCATCCCTACACCTTTTACCGCGAATCGCTATGAAACCATCCATGCTGGCCAAACTCGATCAACTGGCGAACCGCCTGGTCGAACTCGACGAACTGCTGATGCATCCGGACGCCACGTCGAACATGGACAGCTACCGCAAGATGACGCGCGAGCACGCCGAACTGGGCCCGCTGGTGGCCCTGTACCATTCCTACCAGGAAGCGGGCAACGATATTGCGACAGCGCAAGAGATGCTGGGCGATCCCGACATGAAGGAATTCGCCCAGGAAGAAATCGAGGCGGCCAAGACCACCATGGCGCGGCTGGAACGCGAATTGCAAACCATGCTGCTGCCGAAGGATGTCAACGACGAGCGCAATATCTTCCTGGAAATTCGCGCCGGCACGGGCGGCGATGAATCGGCCCTGTTCGCCGGCGATTTATTGCGCATGTACACACGCTTTGCCGAGCGCAACCGCTGGCAGGTGGAACTCGTGTCCTCGTCCGACTCCGACCTGGGCGGCTACCGCGAAGTGATCGTGCGTATCGTCGGCAATGGCGCGTATTCGAAACTGAAATTCGAGTCGGGCGGCCACCGCGTGCAGCGCGTGCCGGCCACGGAAACGCAGGGCCGCATCCACACGTCGGCCTGCACGGTGGCCGTGATGCCGGAAGCGGATGAAGTAGAGGACGTCAACATCAACCCGGCCGACCTGCGCATCGACACCTACCGCGCCTCGGGCGCGGGCGGACAGCACATCAATAAAACGGATTCCGCCGTGCGCATCACTCACTTGCCGACCGGCATCGTGGTGGAATGCCAGGATGACCGCAGCCAGCACAAGAACAAGGCGCAGGCGATGAAAGTGCTGGCCGCACGCATCAAGGACGTGCAGCTGCGCGAACAGCAGTCGAAGGAAGCGGCCACCCGCAAGAGCCTGATCGGCTCGGGCGACCGCAGCGAGCGCATCCGCACGTATAATTTCCCGCAAGGCCGCCTGACGGACCACCGCATCAATTTGACCTTGTACAAGCTGGACTTCATCATGGATGGGGATTTGACGGACTTGACGAATGCCTTGGCGGCAGAGCACCAGGCGGAGCTGCTGGCAGCGCTGGGCGATTAAAAAGCGTCCATGGCGGCGTTGCAGCGCCTGGCCGTACATTCGTACTGCCTGCGGCGCTGCGCCTTGCCCTGAACACTTTTTAACGCGCTCAGCCAAATCAAGGGTTTAAGTAGCGGCTAATCAATAAAAATCCGCCCTTGTGCGAAAATGACCAGCTCGATTCCATCCACCTCACCGTGTCGCCCATGAAAAATTCACGCACCGTCCTCCTGTTGACCGCCGCCCTGTGTTTCCTGATGCTGGGCGTGGCCATGTATTTGCAGCATGCCATGAACATGGCGCCGTGCCCGCTGTGCGTGATCCAGCGCTACCTGTTCCTCGCCATCGGCATCGCCTGCCTGGCCGGCGCGGCGGCCAACCGGCCGAAGATCGGCGCGGGCGTCGGCGTGCTGGCGGCCCTGGGCGGCCTGGGCGTGGGCGCCAAGCACCTGTACGTGCTGGCCAACCCCGGCTTTTCGTGCGGCATCGACCCGGTGGAAACGGCGCTGAACAAGGTCTTCACGGCCGAACTCATGCCCTTCATGTTTGAATCGTATGGCGCCTGCGAAAACGCGGGCGAGCCATTCTTCGGCCTGTCGATCCCGCAATGGGCGTTCATCTGGTTCGCCATCTTCGCCCTCACCTTGCTGTGGACCTTGCTGCGCCGTCAGAAATAATTGAAAGCACTATGCCAGAAACACTGATCCCCGCCGGCAGCACTGTCGGCGCCCTGCAAATCCGTCCCCTGCTCGATCCGCTCGACAACCGCATCCTGCTGGGCCACGCGCTGGGCCTGTCGCGCGTGAGCCTGATCACGCAATCGGAGCGAGTCCTCACTTCCGACGAAGCGGCGCGGTTGTCAGCCTTGCTGGCACGCCGCCTGCAAGGCGAGCCGATCGCCTACATCGTCGGCCAGCGCGAGTTTTTCGGCCTGCCGTTCGAAGTGAACGACGCCGTGCTGATCCCCCGCCCCGACACGGAAGTGCTGGTGGAACTGGCGCTCGAACGCCTGCCGCCCGGCGGACGGGTGCTCGACATGGGCACGGGCAGCGGCGCCATCGCCGTCGCCATCGCGCACACGCGGCCCGACGCCGTCGTCACGGCACTCGATGTGAGCAGCACGGCGCTGGCCGTGGCGCGCCGCAACGCCAGCGCCAACGGCGTCAACATCACCTTCATGGCCAGCGACTGGTTTGAGGCGCTGGGCACGGAAAAGTTCGACCTGATCGTCTCGAATCCCCCCTACATCGCCAGCGGCGACCGCCACCTGGCCGAAGGCGATCTGCGCTTCGAGCCGGCCGGCGCGCTGACCGACCACGCGGACGGCCTGTCGGCCCTGCGCACCATCGTCTCCGGCGCCGCGCGCCACCTGGCGTCAGGCGCCTGGCTGCTGATGGAACACGGCTACGACCAGGCGGCATCCGTGCGCGGCTTGCTGGCCGACGCCGGCTACAACAAAGTGCAAAGCTGGCGCGACCTGGCCGGCATCGAACGGGTCAGCGGCGCCCGCCACGGCTGACCGCCATTCGCTGCGCAAAGCTTGATCCGGCAGCGCGCCAGATCCCCCGCAGTTTGTTAAAATATCAAGCGAATTCCTGACCGAAGCGCCGTCCCTGTTCCCCGGGGCGGACGCTGGCGACGCGGCGTTTTTTGGGCCGGCGCCGACGCATTTGCCAAAATTCGGTTAATCTCAGCACAAATTATTTATATGCTGCACAAGAAAGGAAGCTCAAATTGCCCAACCTGTTGACTCGCCGCCTGGCATTGCTGACCGAAGATGCCAACCGCGCGCTGCTGGGCGGCTTGCGCGGCATCGAGCGTGAAACCCTGCGCGTCGACCATGCCGGCCATCTGGCTTCCACGCCCCACCCCGCCGCCCTGGGCTCGGCGCTGACGCACCCTGAAATCACCACCGATTACGCCGAAGCGCTGCTCGAATTCATCACCCCGGCGGAACAGGACATCGCCACGACATTAAGCAAACTGGACACCGTGCACCGCCACGCCTACAGCCGCCTCGGCGACGAGCTGCTGTGGAGCCAGTCGATGCCGTGCCAGCTGCCGCCCGAAGCGGACATCGAAATCGCCAACTACGGCAGCTCGAACATGGGCATGCTCAAGCACGTCTACCGGCGCGGTCTGGCCTTGCGCTATGGCAAAGCCATGCAATGCATCGCCGGCATCCACTACAACTACTCGCTCGACGAGCAGCTGTGGCAAGCGCTGGCCGGCAATCCGGACACCAGCGCCAGCCCCACCCACGCGGCGGCCACGCCGAAAGACGTGCAGTCGGAAAGCTACCTGGCGACGATCCGCAATTTCCGCCGCTACAGCTGGCTCCTGATGTACCTGTTCGGCGCTTCGCCTGCCCTATCCAGCGGTTTCCTGCGCGGCCGCGCGCACAAGCTCGACACCCTGTCCGACGATACCCTGTTCCTGCCGTACGCCACCAGCCTGCGCATGAGCGACCTCGGCTACCAGAACGATGCCCAGTCCGGCCTGCGCCCGCACGAAAACAGCCTGGACGACTACGTCAACGCCCTCACGCACGCCGTCAACGACCCGTATCCGCCGTATGCTGCGCTGGGCACAAAGAAGGATGGCGAGTGGATTCAGCTCTCCACCAACGTGCTGCAGATCGAAAATGAATACTATTCGACCATCCGTCCGAAACGCGTGATCCGCACGGGCGAGCGCCCGATCCAGGCCCTGTGCCTGCGCGGCGTGCAATACATCGAAGTGCGCTGCATGGATGTCGACCCGTTCGAACCGGTGGGCATCAGCCTGGAAACGGGCCGCTTCCTGGACGCCTTCCTGCTGTTCTGCGCGCTCGACGACAGCGGTCCCATCTCGGCCGAGCAAAGCGCCTGCTACACGAACAATTTCGCCCGCACCGTCAAGGAAGGCCGCAAGCCGGGCCTGACCCTGCGCCGCGACGGCGAAGAGATCACCCTGCAGGCCTGGGGCGAAGAGTTGCTGGCGCGCATCGCGCCCGTGGCGGCCTTGCTCGACGCGCGCCTTGGCGGCACGCAGCATGCGGACAGCCTGGCTGCGCAAGCCCGCAAACTGGCCGACCCGGATGCGACGCCATCGGCGAAGGTATTGGCCGAACTGCGCGCCAACGGCGGCTCGTTTGCCGCCTTCGGCCTGCGCCAGAGCGAACGCCACGCCGCCTATTTCCGCGCGCAGCCGGCAACGCAGGAACAAAGCGCGTATTTCGACGAGATGGCCGCCAGCTCGCTGGCCGAGCAGCGCGCCATGGAAGCGGCGCCAGCCGGCAGCTTCGACGATTTCGTCGCCGCTTACCGCGCCAGCACCCTGTGCTCGCACACCTGAGTCTGACCTTGCGCAAAGCGCCCCCATGCTGACCTTCTACAATGAATTGCACAGCCAGCACCGGGGCCGCTTCGAAATGTTTCGCGGCACCCTGGTGCCCTGCTTCGAGACGCCCGAGCGGGCCGACATGGTGGTGGCCGAACTGGGAAGGCGCAACCTGGGCCGCATCGTCACGCCGCACGGCGTGCCGCTGACGTCGCTGGAGCGCATCCACACACCCCGCTACCTGCATTTTTTGCGCCACGCCTGGCACGACTGGCTGGCGCTCGATCCCGACAACGCGGGCAAGGACGCCTTGCCATCCGTGTGGCCCGTGCGCACCTTGCGCAGCGATATCGAACCGGATGACTTCACGGCCAAGCTGGGACTGTACTCGATGGACAATGGCACGCCGCTGACGGCCGGCACGTGGACGGCGGCCAAGACGGGCGCCGACTGCGCCGTCAATGCGGCCCATGCGCTGCGCCTGGGCGAGCGGGCCACGTTCGCCCTGACGCGCCCTCCAGGCCACCATGCGGGCAGCGATTTCTTCGGCGGCTACTGTTTTCTGAACAACGCGGCGCTGGCCGCGCAGCATCTGCTCGACGACGGCGCGCGCAAGGTCGCCATCCTCGATATCGATTACCACCACGGCAACGGCACGCAAAGCATCTTTTACCAGCGCGACGACGTGCTGTTCGCCTCGCTGCACGCCGACCCGCGCAGCGAATATCCGTTTTATCTGGGCCACGCCGATGAAACGGGCAGCGGCGCGGGGCTCGGCTACAACGTCAACTTGCCGCTCCCCCCGGGCACGTCCACGGCCAGCTGGTTCGCCGCGCTGGAAACGGCTTGCCTGCGCATCAATATGTATGCACCCGACGCGCTGGTGGTCTCGCTCGGCGTGGACACCTTTGCCGGCGACCCGCTGTCGCACTTCGCCCTGCAAAGCGGCGACTACCTGCGCGTGGGCGAACGCCTCGCGCATCTGAACCTGCCCACCGCCTTCATCCTCGAAGGGGGCTATGCGGTGAAGGAAATCGGCATCAATGTCGTCAACGTGCTCGAAGGCTTTGAAACGGCCGATTAAGCCAGCCTACATATTGCGGAACAGCGCCATGAACGGCTGGCTCACGGCCAGGGTTTCCGGCCGCGTTTTCAGGCGCAAGGCGCCACGCCCCACCTCGTCGCGCGTGACGGACGCCACCATCTTCATGTTGACGATGGTGGAACGGTGGATCTGCTTGAAGATGGCCGGGTCGAGCACGTCGAGCAGTTCGCGGATCGGCTTGCGCAGCAGCGCCTCGCCTTCCGCCGTCATGACGGCCGTGTACTTGGTGTCGGACTGAAAATAGGCGATGTCTTCCACCATGATCAGCCGCGTATCCTTGCCGCTGCTGGCCGTCAGCCACACCAGCGGCGGCGACTTGGCCGCCGCCGGCAAGGCGCTGCTCAATTGCTGCAGCAGGCCGGCCAGCGCGCCGTCGCCCGCCTGGTTCTTGCCGGCCCGTGCCTGCACGCGCTGCACGGTCGCCTGCAGGCGCTCGCGGGCTATCGGTTTCAATAAATAATCGACGGCGCCGTTATCGAAGGCGTCGATCGCGTACTGGTCGTAGGCGGTGACGAACACCACCTGCGTGGCGGGACTCGCTTCCAGCGCGCCGGCCGCCACTTCCAGCCCCGTCAAGCCCGGCATGCGGATGTCGAGGAAGGCGATGTCGGGGCGCAGGGTGGCGATGGCCTCGAGCGCCGCGCCGCCGTCGTCGCAGGCGGCGACGATGCGCAAGCCGGGCCACTCTTCGGCCAACAGGCCCACCAGCGCATCGCGCAGCAGGGCTTCGTCTTCGGCGATGACGCAAGTCATCTCAGGCTGATGCATAGGAAACTCCTTGCGCCGTGCTGTCGGGCACCGTGATGGTGGCCGTCACGCCATCGGGGAAATTGGCGACAATGGCAAACGCGGCGGCATTGCCGTAGGTCAAACGCAGGCGCTCGCGCACATTGCGTAAGCCAATGCCCGTGCCGGCGCCGTCGTCGCTGAGCCCCTTGCCATCGTCGGCCACCGTGACGATCACCGTGCCGTTGCCGCTGCGCGCCATGATCCAGATGGTGCCGCCGCCGCTTTTCGGCTCCAGGCCATGCTTGATGGCGTTTTCCACCAGGGTTTGCAGCATCATCGGCGGCAGTTCCGCCTGGCGCAGGTATTGCGGCACCTCAATCTGCAGGTTCAGGCGTGCACCCATGCGGATTTTCAGGATATCGAGGTAGGCGCGCGCCCGTTCCAGCTCCGTGCCCAGGGTCGACATGGCTTGCTCCGTGCGCGGCAGCGAGTGGCGCAAATACAGGATCAGGTTGCCGAGCATTTCGTCGGCGCGCACGGGGTCGCTGCGCGTGAGCAACTGCGCGCTGGCCAGGGTGTTGTACAGGAAGTGCGGCTCGACCTGCGCATGCAGCAGGCTCAGCTTGGCCACCGTAAGTTCCTTTTCCGTCACCGTCTGGCGCGCCTCGGCCTGCTCGCCGCGGCGGCGCTGCGCCACCCGGCGCGTCATCGCCCGCGTCACCGCTTCCGCGTTTTCCAGGTTGCTGCCATGGTCGACGAGGAACCAGTCGGTCCAGGCGTTGCGCGCCGGTTCGCAGATCAGGGTCACGCTGCCCGCCTCGCCATTCGGCGTGACGGTGGCGAGAATCTGGTTCGGCCGCGGCTCAAGAAAGCCCAGCAGGCGCATGCGCGGCAAGCCCGTGTGCGTGTAGGGCGCCGCGCGGCGCACGCGGGCCTGCACCTGCAGGCTGTCGCGCGCGCTTTCGACCACTTCGCTGCCCGGCAGTTCGCGGATGGCCGCATCGATCATGTCGAACGCCTCGCCCGCCTCGAACGGAATCTCGATCTGGCGCCGCTGGCGGCTCGACAGGGTGCCGGCATTGACGGCGCCGGCGATCAGGCGCACGCGCCGCACGTGCGAAAACGCATTCGTGACGACGGCGCTGGCCAGCAGCGCGCCGACGATGACAAAAAAGCCTTCCGTCTGCCCGAAGATATGGCGCAGGAAATTCTCGACCAGAATCGCCGTGGCGATGATGTAGGCGACCATCGTGGCCACGGTGATGCGCAGGATAAAGAAGAGGCTGGTCATGATTTTTCCTTGGGGAGTGAAGTGGGGCCAAGCATAACTATCGGCGCCAGCGGCGGTGGCCATTATGCGATGGAAGGGCAATACTGGCGACAAAGGCAAGAAAATAAAGCTTCAATCCGCGCCACGCGCAAATAAAATCGCTTGCAATTAAATAGCGCACGATATATATTGTGTACATGGACGCCGCACACCGCTTCTTCAGACGGGCATCCTGGGGCACCAGCCCACGAAACAAGTAGCACACTATTTAGTAGTCAACTATTTAATCAACTCAAGGAAAACCATCATGTCGATCAAACAAGTCCTGTACCGCGCCCAAGCTACCGCCACCGGAGGCCGCGAAGGCCGCGCCGTATCGTCCGACAATGTGCTGGACGTCAAGCTGACCACGCCAAAAGAACTGGGCGGCAATGGCGCCGTCGGCACCAATCCGGAGCAACTGTTCGCCGCCGGCTACTCGGCCTGCTTCATCGGCGCCATGAAATTCGTCGGCGGCCGCGACAAGATCGCCCTGCCGGCGGACCTGTCGATCGAAGGCAACGTCGGCATCGGCGCCATCGAGACAGGCTTCGGCATCGAAGTGGAACTGAAGATCTCGCTGCCAGGCATGGAACGCGCCGCCGCCGAAGCGCTGGTCGCCGCCGCCCACATCGTGTGCCCGTACTCGAACGCCACGCGCGGCAACATCGACGTCACCCTGACGATCGTGTAATAGCACACGCGGCGCTGCACGCGTTGCACCTCCCCGGCCGCGCCCTAAGGCGCCGCCGGGGATTTTTTTCAGCGCAGCGCCTGCAGCAGCTTGTCCGCCAGGGCCGGCGCCGAGGCGGGATTCTGCCCCGTGATCAGTTCGCGGTCGACCACCACGTTGCTGCTCCACGGCGCCTGGTTCTGCACATACTGCGCGCCGGCCGCCTGCAAGCCCGACTGCGGATAGAACTTCATCGTGCCGCCGCCGAGCGCGCCCTGCGCCGCCAGTTCTTCCTGGTTGCTGATCACCGTCATGCGGTAGCCGCTGTAGATCCAGCCGGCCGGCGCGGGCGGCGTCTGGCCCGCTTCCAGCGCGGCCGTAAATTGGACCGCCTGCGGCAGGGCCGACAGCAGGGCGATTGGGCCGTGGCACAGCAGCGCCGTCGGCTTGCCGTCCGCGTGGAACTGGCGCAGCAAGGCGCCCAGGCCGGCATCCTTCAACAAGTCCTGCATGGGCGCGTGGCCGCCCGGCACCAGCACGGCCGCATAGTGGCCATAGCCGATCTGCGCCACCCGTTTCAGGCTGATCACGGGCGAGCGGCCCGGCACCGTCAGCGCCAGCTGGTCCAGCAGCGCCTTGTGCGCCGCGTGCGCGGCCGCGTCTCCGCCAAAGTAGTCAGCCGTATCCGAGCTGGCGTCCAGCGTGGGCGCCTGGCCCTGCGGCGTGGCGAACGTCACCGTGTGGCCCGCGTCGAGCAGCTTTTTGACGGGTTGCATCAATTCATTCAGATAAAAGCCCGTCGCGAAGACCTTGCCATCGCGCAGTTCGAGGTGGTTCGCGTCGGACAGCACGACGAGAACGTCGGCCGCCTGGGTGGTGGAAAAGGCGGCGAACAGCACACTGCTTAAGAGTAATTTTTTCATCATGAGGATTCCAGTAGAGAAGCCGCCAGCATATTCCGAATCAAAATGGAGAAAAATGATGAATAATGCAGCTGACTAATGCCGAATACGACCGAATTGGAATGAAATGGATAAATTGCAGGCGATGCAGCTGTTCCGCCGCGTGGCCGAGCTGGGCAGCTTTCGCCGCGCGGCCGATGAACTGGACCTGTCGGCCTCGTATGTGAGCCGGCGCATCGGCCAGCTGGAGCAGGAACTGGGCGGTCGCCTGATGACGCGCACCACGCGCCAGCTGGCCCTGACGGAAACGGGCGCCGCCTACCTCGAGCACTGCCGCAAGCTGCTCGACGAACTGGCGCAGGCCGAGGACATGGTGGCCCACTCGACGGCCCACGTGACAGGCCGCCTGCGCATCAACGCGCCATTATCGCTGGGCGTGGGCGAGCTGGCCGAGGGTCTGGCCGATTTCATGGCCGAGTGGCCGGCCTTGCGCCTGGACGTCGACCTGAAGGATGAATACGTGGACCTGGCGGCGGCCAACTACGACCTGGGTTTCCGCGTCACCACGGCGCTCACCGATTCGAGCTATGTGGCGCGCCACATCCACGACTACCGCCTGCACATCTGCTGCGCGCCCGCCTACCTGGAACGCCACGGTCCCCTGTTGGACCCCACGGACCTGACGCGCCAGCGCTGCTTCATCTACAGCCACGCCCTGTTCGGCAGCCGCTGGCCGCTGCGCCATGCGGGGCCGCACAGCGACATCGAAGTGCCGAACTGGGTGCGCACGAATAACACCCTGTTCATGCGCAGCCTGATCCTGCGGGGACTGGGCATCGGCATCCTGCCCACCTTTGTCTGCCGCGCAGAACTGGCCAGCGGCGCGCTGGTCGAGCTGTTTCCCGAGGTGGAGCGTCCCAGCCTGGCGCTGTTTGCCATCTACCCGTCGCGCCAGCTGGTGGCGCCCCGCGTGACGCGCTGCATCGAGCACCTGAAGCAGTGGTATGCGCAGCGCTATCCCGCGCCGGCGGCGTGAAGCCGGTAAAATCATGGCCACTCTCAATCAAGGATGACCCATGATCAGCTGGCAATGGAACACGTTCGACGAACTCGGCCCCCACGATTTGTACCAGGTGCTGGCCTTGCGCCAGCGCGTGTTCGTCATCGAACAGCAGTGCATTTACCCGGACCTCGATGGCCATGACCAGCAAGCCATGCACTTGCTGGGCTGGCAAACGGTCGACGGCCAGCGCCGGCTGGCCGCCTATCTGCGCGTGCTGGCGCCGGGCGCCAAGTATGTGGAAATGTCGCTGGGCCGCGTGCTGACGGCGCCCGAGGCACGCACCACGGGCGCGGGCAAGCAGCTATTGCTTGAGGGCATCTCGCGCGCCGAACGCCAGCACCCGGGCCACGCCATCCGCATCGGCGCGCAGCAGTACCTGGAGCGCTTCTACCAGTCCTTCGGCTTTGTCACCGTCAGCGCGCCCTACGATGAAGACGGTATCGAGCACGTCGACATGCTGCGCGCCGTGCAGCCGGGCGCGGCGGCATGACGACGGCCCTGATTTCCTGGAGCGGCGGCAAGGATTCCTGCCTGGCCCTGTGGCGCGCGCGCAACGCCGGCACGAGCGTGCCGCTACTGATCACGGCCATGGATGAAGATGGCCGCAAATCGCGCTCGCACGGCGTGCCGCCGGAGCTGCTCGAGGCACAGGCGGCCAGCCTGGGCGCGCGCCTGCAGCGCTATCACGCCAGCTGGGCCAGCTACGAGGAGCAATTCATCGCCATGCTGCGCGCGGCGAAAGACGCAGGCATAGAACACGCCATCTTCGGCGACATCGACTTGCAGCCGCACCGCGACTGGGAAGAAAAAGTCTGCGCCGCGGCCGGCCTGACGGCCCATTTGCCCCTGTGGGGCGGGGATCGCCGCGCGCTGGTCGATGAGTTCCTTGCCGCCGGCTTCAAGGCCATCGTCGTCTGCATCAATGGCCAGCACCTGCCGCGCGAATTTTGCGGACGCGAGTTCGACGCCGCCTTCCTGGCCGACCTGCCGCCCGGTGTCGACGCCTGCGGCGAAAACGGCGAATTCCACACCTTCGTCTACGATGGGCCCGCCTTCAGCGCACCGGTGGCGCTGCGCCGCACGCAAGTGCTGCAATATGACGCGCCGGCCAATCTGGGCGGCGCCACGTATTACTTCCAGGAACTGGCGCCAGTTTGAATTGGCCGCAAAAGCAACAAGGGCGACTCCATGGAGTCGCCCTTTGTCCGTGCACCTTGCGCGTACTTACTTTTTCACCACTTCTCGCAGCGTGATATCGAACACCAGGCCGGCGTAAGGCGGGATCACCACCGCACCCGACTTGTCGCGGGTGCCGCTCACGCCATAGCCCAGGTCATACGGAATGAGCAGACGGCGCGTGCCGCCTTCCTGCATGCCGACCAGGCCACGGTCCCAGCCCAGAATCATTTGTCCGATGCCGAGGATAAACGTAAAATTTTTGGGAGGAACTACCGTTTCGAATTGCACGCCTTTGCCGTCCGGCTTGCTCGCGTCATACAGCCAGCCCGTATAGACCACCGTCAGGGTATCGCCCGCCGCGGCCGCCTTGCCGGTACCTTTCACCAGGTCGGGAAAGAGGAATTCCTTCACTTGCGTATTCGGGTCAAGCACGACCGGCTTCTCGGTGTTGGCAGCAGCGCCGCAAGCGGTCAGGGCCACGGCGCAAGCGAGGGTGGCGATCATTTGAAATACCGATTTCATGGTTTCCCTTTAAATATTGGTGTGTGGCTAAGCCCGTACGGTGCGGACCGGTACGGGCTGGAGTTTAACAGGACTCGCGTAGCCCATTTGTAAGCAGACGTAAGCAGGGCAATAAATGTGCCTAAATGCAACGTTGACACAATATCTATATTTCCACCTGCGTGCCCAGTTCGATCACCCGGTTGCTCGGAATCTGATAGTAGTCGGCCGCCGTGCGCGCATTGCGCGACATGGTGACGAACAGGTGCTCGCGCCACGGCATCATGCCGGCGCCCGGCGTCGAGATGATGGTCTGGCGGGCGATGAAGAATGACGTTTCCATCATCTCGAAGTCCAGTCCCTGCTGGGCGCACTGCGCCAGCGCGGCCGGAATGTCCGGTTCATCCTTGAAGCCGTAATGCACGTTGACCTGGTAGCACTGGTGGCCCAGGTCCACCACGCGCACGCGCTCGGAAGGCGCCACCCACGGCTCTTCATGCATGAAGACGGTGAGGAAGATCACCCGTTCATGCAACACCTTGTTGTGCAGCAAGTTATGCAGCAGCGCGTGCGGCACGCCATCCGTTTCGCCGCGCAGGAAGATGGCCGTGCCGGGCACGCGCAGCGGCGGCGCGATGAACAGCGACGAGAGGAAATCGTCGAGCGGAATCGCATGCTTTTCCAGGTTCTGGAACACCAGCTGGCGGCCCCGCTTCCAGGTCAGCATGACGATGAACAAAATCGAGCCCAGCAGCAGCGGGAACCAGCCGCCGTGGAACAGTTTCAGGGCAGTCGCCGACACCAGGTTGACGTCGATGATCAGGAAAAAGCCCGTGGCGGCCCAGCACAGGGCCAGGTTCATCTTCCAGCGGTAGCGGATGACGAAGAAGGTCAGGATCGTCGTCGACAGCATGGTGGCCGTCACGGCGATGCCGTAGGCGGCGGCCAGGTTTTCCGAGGAACCGAAGCCGATGACGGCCAGCAGCACCACGGCCAGTTGCAGCCAGTTCACGGCGGGGATGTAGATCTGCCCGATTTCGCTTTCCGACGTGTGCCGCACGCGCATGCGCGGCAGGAAGCCCAGCGCGATCGCTTGCTTGGTCATCGAGAAGGTGCCGGAAATGGTCGCCTGCGAGGCGATCACGGTGGCCATGGTCGACAGGATCACCAGCGGATACACGCTCCACGCGCCCAGTTGCTGGTAAAACGGATTCGAGACGGCTTCCGGATGGGCCAGCAGCAAGCCGCCCTGGCCCAGGTAGTTCAGCGCCAGCGCGGGAAAGGCGATCAGGAACCAGGCCAGGCGGATCGGCTTCTTGCCGAAGTGGCCCATGTCGGCGTACAGCGCCTCGGCGCCCGTCAGCGCCAGCACCACGGCGCCCAGGGCGACAAAGGCGACGAAGCCGTTATTCATCAGGAAAGTGGCTGCGTGCAGGGGATTGAGCGCGGCCAGGATGGCCGGCGACTTGATGATGTTGACCACGCCCATGCCGGCCAGCGCGGCAAACCACAGCACCATGACGGGAGCAAAATAGCGGCCGATGCCGGCCGTGCCGTGCGACTGTACCGAGTACAGGCCCACCAGCACGGCGATCGTCAGCGGCACCACGTAGGGACTGAAGGCGGGCGTGGCCACTTCCAGGCCTTCGATCGCCGACAGCACGGAAATGGCCGGCGTGATCACGCTGTCGCCATAGAACAGGGTGGCGCCGAAGACGCCGATCACCATCAGCGGGAAATGCCAGCGCGACAGGCGGCTGACGGACGACAGCACCAGCGCCATCAGGGCCATGATGCCGCCCTCGCCGCGGTTGTCGGCGCGCAACACCAGGGTCACGTACTTGAGCGAGACGATCAGGGTCAGGCCCCAGAAAATCAGCGAGACAATGCCCAGCAGGTTCTCGTGCGAGAGCAGCAGGCCGTGGGCCGGGTCGAAGACGGTCTTCAGGGTGTACAGCGGACTGGTGCCGATATCGCCGTAAACGATGCCGACGGCCGCCAGCGTCAAGCCGGCAAGGCCGCTTTTTTTATGTTCCGACGTCAAGGTTGCACCCGTTTTTGTTTTGTTGCATCGCACAATATGATAGGTATTAGCAAATAGCAAGAGTATTTTTGCATGGTTCCGCAGCTGCCCCAAGGTCGTGGTTTTGTGCCGCTCCGCCTTGCTGCGCGGACATGCGGCCATTGATTTGTTGCCATTCTACGCCTCGCCAGCGGCGCCGGGCAGCCCCCGATGTTTTCAGCCATAATGACAGACTGTCTACTCTCCAGCGAAGCCCATCATGAATCCAGGCATGCTCTACGCCTCCCTCGCCTTCCTGTGCTGGGGCCTGTTCCCCCTGTATTTCCACGCCATCGGCGAGATCGCGCCACAGGAAATCCTGGCGCACCGCATGGTCTGGTCGCTGTTGTTCCTGGGAATCGTGCTGACCGTGCGCCGGCAGTGGAGCTGGCTGGGCAGCCTGAAGGCGCAGCCCAGGGTCGTGGCCAGCTTCGTCGCCAGCGCGTTTTTGCTGTCCGCCAACTGGTTCATCTATATCTGGGCCGTCAACAACGGCCACGTGGTCGACGCCAGCCTCGGCTACTTTATTACGCCCCTGATCAATGTCATGCTGGGCTTTTTGCTGCTGCACGAGCGCCTGCGCCGCCTGCAATGGTTGGCCATCGGCCTGGCCGCCTGCGGCGTGGCCTGGCTCACTTGGCAGGCGGGACAGGTGCCGTGGATCGCCCTGCTGCTGGCGGCCACCTTCGGCGGCTATGGCTTGCTGCGCAAGACGGCCGCGCTGGGCGCGCTGGAAGGCTTGTCGTTTGAAACACTGATTTTATTTCCCCTGGCGCTGGCCTACATGCTGTGGCTGGCGTGGCATGGCCAGAGCGGCTTCGTCAACACGGATTCCACCGCCACGCGCGCGCTGCTGCTGGCGTCCGGCCCCATCACGGCCATTCCCCTGCTGCTGTTTGCGGCCGGCGCGCGCCGCCTGCCGCTGGCCGTGCTGGGGCTGTTGCAATACATCGCCCCCACGGGCCAGCTCTTGATCGGCGTGTGGGTCTTCCACGAATCGTTCACGCCCGAGCGCATGCTGGGCTTCCTCGTCATCTGGACGGCGCTGGCCCTGTACGCGGCCGAAGGGCTGTGGACGGCCCGCAAGGCGCGCGCCGCCGCCTAGTCCTGCCCCTGGCGTCCGTTTCCGCAGCGCGCAGCGCTGGCCGGAAGCGGGCGTTTACCGTATCCTGTCCGTCTTTGTATATCACCCGAGATTTCTAATGGCAAATTACGTCTACACCATGAATCGCGTGGGCAAAATCGTCCCGCCCAAGCGCCAGATTCTGAAAGATATTTCCCTGTCCTTCTTCCCAGGCGCGAAGATCGGCGTGCTGGGCCTGAACGGCTCCGGCAAATCGACCCTGCTGAAAATCATGGCAGGCATCGACACCGACATCCAGGGCGAAGCCGTGCCGATGCCGGGCCTGAACATCGGCTACCTGCCGCAGGAACCGCAGCTGGACCCGGCAAAAACCGTGCGCCAGGAAGTCGAGTCGGGCCTGGGCGAAGTGTTTGAAGCGCAAGCCAAGCTGGAAGCCGTGTACGCCGCGTATGCCGAGGAAGACGCCGATTTCGACGCCCTGGCCACGGAACAGGCACGCCTGGAAGCGATCATTTCGACCTCCGACGGCGGCAATCTGAATCTGCAGCTGGAAATGGCCGCCGACGCGCTGCGCCTGCCGCCATGGGACGCCACCATCGGCGTGCTGTCCGGCGGTGAAAAGCGCCGCGTCGCGCTGTGCAAGCTGCTGCTGTCGAAACCCGACATGCTGCTGCTCGACGAGCCGACCAACCATCTGGATGCGGAATCGGTCGACTGGCTGGAACAATTCCTGCTGCGCTTCCCCGGCACCGTGGTGGCCATCACCCATGACCGCTACTTCCTCGACAACGCGGCAGAGTGGATTCTGGAACTGGACCGCGGCCACGGCATTCCATGGAAGGGTAACTACTCGACCTGGCTGGACCAGAAGCAAGCCCGCCTGAAGCAGGAAGAAGCGACGGAATCGGCGCGCCAAAAGGCGCTGCAGAAGGAATTGGAATGGTCGCGCCAGAACCCGAAAGCGCGCCAGGCCAAGTCGAAAGCCCGTCTGGCCCGCTTCAACGAGCTGTCCGAACACGAATACCAGAAGCGCAACGAAACGCAGGAGATCTTCATTCCCGTGGCAGAACGCCTGGGCAATGAAGTCATCGAGTTCAAGAACGTGTCGAAAGCGTTCGGCGACCGCCTGCTGATCGATAACCTGAGCTTCACCGTGCCGCCAGGCGCCATCGTCGGCATCATCGGCCCCAACGGCGCCGGTAAATCGACCCTGTTCAAGATGATCACCGGCAAGGAAACACCGGACAGCGGCGAAGTGGCCATCGGCCAGACGGCGCGCGTCTCCATCGTCGACCAGAACCGCGATTCGCTGGCCGACAACAAGTCCGTCTTTGAAGATGTGTCCGGCGGTGCCGACATGCTGACGGTGGGCCGCTTCGAAATGCCGTCGCGCGCCTACCTGGGCCGCTTCAACTTCAAGGGCTCGGACCAGCAAAAGCAAGTGGGCAACCTGTCCGGCGGTGAACGCGGCCGTCTGCACCTGGCGAAAACCCTGTTGATGGGCGGCAACGTCCTGCTGCTCGATGAACCGTCGAACGATCTGGACGTGGAAACCTTGCGCGCGCTGGAAGACGCCCTGCTGGAATTTGCCGGCAGCGTCATGGTCATTTCCCATGATCGCTGGTTCCTCGACCGTATCGCCACGCACATCCTCGCTTTCGAAGGCAACTCGCAGGTCACCTTCTTTGACGGCAACTATCAAGAATACGAAGCCGACAAGAAGAAACGCCTGGGCGAAGAAGGCGCGAAACCGAAACGTATCCGCTACAAGCCCTTGACCACGTAATTTCGGTCCGGCAACGCAAAAAGGCAGTTACCTCGCGGTAACTGCCTTTTTTTCAGCATACTTCCAGTTTTTAAAACCGTAGCGAGCGGCAACGAATTGTGGCTGAGAAGCGGAGCTGTGCTGTAGCACAGTGAGCATCGGAGGCCGCAAAGCGTGCCGCGCAGTAGGTTTTTAGAAGTTGTAGCGTGCGCCCAGTGCCAGGCCGGTTGCCTTGCGGCCCTGGTCGGCGCTCTTGCCGAAGTGTTCCACTTCCGCCGTCAGCGAGACTTTCTCGTTGATCGCGTACTGGGCGCCGACGGAAGCGTACACGCCCGTCTTGTCGTTGCCGCTGATGCCGGTCGACAGGCCGGTGCCGCTCAAGCTGTTCTTGACCTTGGCCACACCCAGCTTGCCGAACACGCCGACTTTGTCGGTCACGGGCATGGTGGCCTTGCCGGCCAGGTAATAGCCGTGCGAATCGCTTTTCACGGAACCGTTGCCGGCGCCGGTGACATAGCTGTAATCCTTGCTGCCGAAATCGGCATAGCCGCCTTCGATTGCCCAGGTTTTATCGAAATCGTAACCGGCGAAGATCTTGGCGCCAGCCTTGTAGCCGCTGTGATTATCGGCGCTGGTGGCGCCAGGAATATCGAAGTTATAACGGTTGCCCGTGACGCCAGCACCCACATACGCGCCTTCGGCGTGTGCGGCGCTCATGCCGGTCAGTGCGGTAACGGATGCGATCATTGCAAACAGGATTTTCTTCTTCATCATGTTCTCTCTCTCAATTAGTGAATGGTGCCTGGATTCGCAGTTCAGCGAAGTGCGATGACTACACAATAACAGCCGAAAAAAGCTACGTCTTTCTCCATTCCGTAAGAACTGTGACAAGATGTAAGCTGACATTGCAAACTGACAATAACCGTAAAATGCGCACTGTTGAGCGAACTTAAGATAGACTTAAGAACATTAGCGATTTTCAGTCCAGAGGAGAAGTGCATGCACAAACGCCAGTTTCTCGCCGCCGGCATGGCCGCCGCGGCCCTGCCCGCCATCGCCCGGGCGGCGCCCGCCGGCCTGCGCGGTCCTGCCCTGCTGACCATCACGGGCAGCATCGACAAGCCGAACCGGGGTCCGTTCGACGCCGTGCGCGACCAGATGATGCACAAACAAAAGATCAGTTTTGAACGGGCGCGGGCCTTCGACTTTGCGGCGCTGGCGAACTTGCCGGCGCGCACCATCCACCCCACCCTGGAATACGATGGCAAGGCGCATGCCCTGCGCGGACCGCTGCTGGTCGAGGTATTGAAGGCGGCCGGCGCGCCCGAGGACGATGCCGTGCGGCTACTGCTGCGGGCCGTGGATGGCTATGCGGCGGCGCTGACCATGGCGCAGGCGCGCGCGCAGCGTTTTATCGTCGCCACCCACCTGGACGGGCAGGCGATGGCGCTGGGCGGCTTGGGGCCCCTATGGGCGATCCACGATGCGGACCGCATCGCCGCCGTGGCGGCCCTGCCCCTGGCCGAACGGTTCGCCAGCTGCCCGTGGGCGCTGTATCACATCGGCGTGGAGGCGGGTTGACGCTACTTAAAACGCCAAACAAAACCGTAGCGAGCGGAAGGGAGAGGTGGCTGAGAAGCGGAGCTGTGCTAATGCACGGGGCCGCCGAGGCAGTGAGCATCGCAGGCCGCCTATACCGACGCGCAGTAGGTTTTGATAGGCGTTTAGGCGTAGGCTTCCGCCATCGACATGACGCGCGGCGAGATGGTGATGCCGTGTTCCTCGAACAGCGCCGTGATGGCCGCCAGGTTATGCGTGCATTCCTCGGTTTTCCAGCCCTTGAAGATGTCCGTGCCATCCTTCTGGAAATGCAGGTCCAGCACCTTGCCCGCATCCTTGTGCAGGTAGGGCGAACTATAGGTGTTCTCGAAGCCGAGCGCCTTCAATTGTCCCAGCAAGGCATGCGGTGGATGGTCGGGATCGGTGGCGAGAAAAATGCCGAAGGTCTTGCCCGGTGGTTTCGCGGCGATGTCGACCTCGTAGATGCCGGGGGCCTTGCTGACGGACGTACTCTTTAAAAATAACATACAACACTCCCTGCGCGTAATGTCCCGCGCCTGAAACGGGCGGCAAGACAGGGGCGGTGCGCAATGATTCCCCTCGTCAAATCTTATTGCTAATTTGCATCTTTGTCGACAAATCGGCACTTTTATTTGGTAAGTCGTGGTTATCTTGTTGCGTTCGCCAAGGTAAATTGTCAATAAAGCCAGTTATCATTGCGCCAATACCCAGCCTGCTGCATACTTTTGGCTTGCGTCAAGATTGCCTTCCCGCCGGCCACCCCTCGTCTCCATGCGTCTTCTGTCGATCAAGTACCGCCTGCTCATACTCCTGACCTTGATCCTGGGGGCGGGCTTCATGGCCACCAGCCTGGCCAGCTACCTGGCTTCGCGCCAGGCCATCGAGCACGGCATCGCCGACCAGACCTTGCCATTGACGGGCGACAATATCTATTCCGAAATCCAGAAGGACATACTGCGCCCCGTCTTCATTTCCTCGCTGATGGCACACGACACCTTCGTGCGCGACTGGATACTCGCCGGCGAAAACAAGCCGGAACAGATCGTGCGCTACCTGGCCGAGGTCAAGAAAAAATACGGCGCCATCACCAGCTTTCTCGTCTCGGACAAGAGCAGCAAATATTACTATGCGGAAGGCACCCTGAAATCCGTCAGCCCGCAAGCCACGCGCGACATCTGGTACTACCGCGTGCGCGCCATGGACACCACCGACTATGAAACGAATGTCGACGTGGACATGGCCAACCGCGACAGCATGACCATCTTCATCAACCACCGCGTCTACGACTACGACGGCCAGTTCATCGGCGCCACCGGCATCGGCCTGACCCTGGCCACCATGAGCCACATCATCGACCGCTACCAGGCGCGCTTCCACCGCAACATCTATTTTGTCGACGGCGCCGGCGCCCTGGTGCTGGCGGGCAAGACCATGCGCAACGGGCACGGCAATATCCGCAGCCTGCCCGGCGTAAACGCCATTGCCGAGCAAATCATCAACCACCAGAGCGAACCGACGCACCTGTCGTACCAGCTGGGGCGCGCGCAAATCCTCGTCAACTCGCGCTTCATTCCCGAACTGGGCTGGTACCTGGTGGTCGAGCAGAATGTCAGCGACGAAGTCCAGTCGCTGCAGCGCGTCTTCATCTTCAACCTGGCCATCAGCTTTGGCGTCACTCTGCTGGTGCTGGTATTGACCCTGCTGACGGTGAACCGCTACCAGCGCCGCATCGAACGCATCGCCTCGACGGATGCGCTGACGGGGCTATTGAACCGCCAATCGCTGGAATTGCTGTTCCAGCGCGCCATGCTCTTGTCCAAACGCAACGAACAACCGATGTCCGCCATCCTGTTCGACATCGACTTCTTCAAGCGCGTCAACGATACCCACGGCCACCTGTGGGGCGACAAGGTGATCCGTGGCGTGGCCGACGTGGCGCGCGCCACCGTGCGCGAAAGCGACGTCATCACGCGCTGGGGCGGCGAGGAATACCTGGTACTGCTGAACAATTGCAGCCTGGCGCAAGCGGCGGAAGTGGCGGAAAACCTCCGCGCCGCCGTCGAACGCCACGATTTCGGCCTGCCCGCGCCGCAACTGCCCGTGACGATCAGCCTGGGCGTGGCCGAGTACCGGCCAGAGGAAAGCGAGTCGGCCTTCTTCTCGCGCGCCGACAGCGCCTTGTATCAGGCCAAGCATCACGGCCGCAACGGCGTGCACGCCGCCTGAGTCATCCCCCGCGCTTGCGCCTGGCCAGATCCTGCGTGGGCGCCACCAGCGCCCGGTACAACTCGCCCGTGGCGGCATCCCAGCTTTGCACGGCCAGTTGCTGGCGTTGCACGGTGGCAGAGTCGCCGCGCGCGATGGGGCCGGACAGCGCGGGCGCGGCGCCCAGGCGGAACACGTTCGCCACCGCTTCCGTCACCAGGGGCTGCGCCAGTTCGCGCGCCACGGGCTCGGGAATGCCTGCCGCCTGGTAGGCGCGCAAGGCGGCGTCGAGCACCGTCACCAGGTAATTGCTGGCGAAGACGGCGGCGGCGTGATACAGGGTCTTGGCGGCCGGGTCGATGGGCACGGGACGCGCGCCGATGGCGTTCAAGGCGGGCGTGAGGAAGGCCAGCGCCAGCGGATCGCCTTCGACGCCGCAAAACGTGCCGTCAAAGGTGGCGGCCACCTGCTGCGGGTCGGCAAAGCTGCGGATCGGGTGCGCGCTGGCGACAAACGCGCCGGCCTGCGTGGCGGCCAGCAGCACGTTCGAGGCCAGCGCGCCGCTGCAGTGGAACACGATGGCGCCCGCCTGGCGTCCCTCGGCCACCAGCGCCGCGCAGGCCGGGCCGATCTGGTCGTCGGAGACGGCCAGCATGGTGACGTCGGCGCGCCGCAAGGCCGCATAGCTGGCGACGGGAGTGCCGGCACCGATGAAATCGACGGCCGCCTGCGCCGACGTCATCGAGCGCGTCAGCACGTCCTGCACCAGGATTGCTCCGCCCTGCGTGCCATCCACGCGGGCGAACAAACGGCCCAGCACACGGCCCACGTGGCCGGCGCCGATGATATTGAGGGTAACGTTCATGGCGATTTTCTAGAAGCTCGATCCCGGCTGGCGCAAAAATTCCAGCTCTTGCGGCGTGGAGGCGCGGCCGAGGATGGCGTTGCGGTGCGGGAAGCGGCCAAAGCGGGCGATCACTTCCTGGTGGCGCTCGGCGTAATCGAGCATGCCGTCAAAGCCGGGCTGCGCCTGCGACAGCAGCTGGAACAGCTCGACGGCGCGTGCCTGCATGGCCAGGTCTTCCGCGTGTTCGAACGGCAGGTAGGCAAAAGCGCGCAGCATCGGCGGCAGCTGGCGGTCCTGCCCCGCGTCCGTCAAGGCGACGGCCAGGGCCAGCGCCCGGGCATCGCCGGCAAACGCGCGCGGCGTACCCCGATAGACATTGCGCGTGAATTGATCGAGCACGATGAGGCGCGCCAGCGCGCCGTGCGGCGCGGTATCCCACGCGCGCAAGCCGCCGTCGATGGCGGCATCGATCAGCGCGCCGAAACGCGCGCGTATCTGCGCATCGAAGCCGTCATCCTTGCGGAACCATTCCACGCGCGACTGGCCGTAGTCGGGGTTATCCGGCGGCAGGAACCAGAAATCGAGTACCTCTTGAGCCTGTGCATCCATGTCCATCCTCTCGGCATCCGTATCAGTTGCGGGCATGCGACAGCTGGAAGCCGGCGATGCCTTCGAAGGCGGCCAGTTCGGCCGACATGGCCGACAGGCTGGCGCCCGTGTTCTTGCCATGCGCGATGGCAACAAAACGCCATTCCTGCATGCCGTCCGTGCTGCCGATGGTCAGCGAGCCGCCGGCGATGTCGTAGCCGCGCTTGGCCGCCATGCGCCGCAGCGCATCTTCGCGCGGAATGAAATCGCGCTTGAAGCGCATGGTGATGGCCACCGCGTGGCGCGACGGCAGCCAGTTCTCCAGTTTTGACAGGAAAATCATCGCCATCGCACACAGGAAGGCCAGGCCCATGGCCGACAGGTAAAAACCGATGCCGACCATGATGCCGATCACGGACGAAGCCCAGATCGAGGCGGCCGTCGTCAGGCCGCTGATATTGAAGCCCTCGCGCATGATCACGCCGGCGCCGAGGAAACCCACGCCCGTAACGATGCCCTGGATGACGCGCGTGGGGTCGCTGCCGATGATGGCGCCATGGCCGCCGTACCAGAACTCCGGATAGCCGCCCAGCACCGTCAGCGCGGCCGAGGCCATGCACACGAGGCTGTAGGTGCGCATGCCGGCCGCGCGCCCGTGATACGAGCGCTCGTAACCCACCAGCAAGCCCAGCAGCAGTGCGCCGAGCAGGTTCAGCAGGATCACGCCATTCGTCGCCAGCTCGGCCGGCGACCAGTAGGCGCGCAGGAAGTCGATGGTCGGCATTTAGTCCTGGGGCTTTTTCGTCAGCTGCTTTTCAAACGCCACGTCGAGCTTGCTGACGCGGCGCGCCTTTTGCGGTCCCAGGCCATTCACGAAGGCGACAAAGGCGTCCAGTTCCAGCGGCGGGCACAGGGGCGGCAAGCCCGGGCCTTCCGTGAGGAAGAACAGTTCATCGCCCGTGCGCGCCATCGTGTAGAGGCGGTGGCCGGTGCGTTCCTTGAGCCGCTCGATGGCGGACGTGGCGCGGGTCGAGCGCATCAGATGGCTCCCGTGCGCTGTTCCAGCCACGCCAGCGCAGGCGCATCGGCCGGCGCGGCCAGGTGCGGCGCTAGGCGCGCGCGCACGGTGGCGTGATAGTCGTTCAGCCAGGCCGCTTCGTCATCGCGCAGCAGCGAACGTTCCACGCAGCGCGTGTCGATCGGGCACAGGGTCAAGGTTTCGAAGCGCAGGAATTCGCCGAAGGGCGTCGTCCCCGCGGGAACGTTCAGCACCAGGTTCTCGATGCGGATGCCCCACTGGCCGGGACGGTAGATGCCCGGCTCGACGGAAGTGATCATGCCCGGTTCCATGGCTGTCTGCGGCTCCGGCATGGCGGACTGCGAAATCGATTGCGGCCCTTCGTGGACGTTGAGGAAGAAGCCCACGCCGTGGCCCGTGCCGTGGCCGAAGTCGATGCCTTCGGCCCACAGGGGCGCGCGGGCGATGGAATCGAGCATGGGCGACTTCACGCCGCGCGGGAATTGCGCGCGCGACAGCGCGATCATGCTGCGCAAGACCAGGGTGAAATCGCGCCTGTGCTCGGCCGTGATCGCGCCGACGGGGACCACGCGGGTGATATCCGTGGTGCCGCCCCAATACTGGCCACCCGAGTCGATCAGCAGCAAGCCGTCGCCTTCGATAGTGGCGGCCGAATCCGCATGGGCGTGGTAATGCATGATGGCGCCATGCGCATTGAAGCCGGCGATGGTGCCGAAACTGGGGCTGACAAACCCGGCGCGGCGGGCGCGGGCAGCCGTCAGGTGCTCGTCGACGCCGATTTCAGTCAACGGCGCACGTTGCGGGTCGGCCAGGGTGCGATCTAACCAGCTGAAAAACTCGCACAGGGCGGCGCCATCCTGCTCCATGGCGGCGCGCACGTGCGCCGCTTCGGCATCCGTCTTGCGCGACTTGGCCAGGGTGGTCGGGTTGATGGATTCGACCACCTGCACGCCATCGGCCACGGCCTGGCGCGTGCCGAACGTGATGCGGCGCGGGTCGAGCAGCAAGGTGGCGCCGGCCGGCAAGGCAGCCAGCGCGGCAGCCGTGCGGTCATAGGCGGCCACGTCCACGCCCTGCTCTTCCAGGATGGCGCGCAGGGCTGCCGACACCTTGCCGTCGGCGACGAACAGGGTGGCGCGCTCGGGTCCCACCAGCGCATGCGCGAGGAAGACGGGGTTGTAGTTGACGTCGGCGCCGCGCAGGTTGAACAGATAAGCGATATCGTCGAGGGTGGAAATCACGTGGTGGCTGGCGCCCAGGGCCGCCATGCTGGCACGCAGGGCCGCCAGTTTTTGCGCGCGCGACAGCGAGGGATACGCGGCCGCATGTTCAACCACGGGGGCGGCGGGCATGGCCGGGCGATCCGGCCACACGGCTTGCAGCACATCGGTGTCCGTGCGCAGGGTGACTTGCGCGCCCAACGCCTGCTGCAGCAGGCGCGCATTGGCCAGGCCCAGCACGGCGCCATCGACGGCCACCGTCTGCCCCGGCCGCATGGTTTCGCCCAGCCAGTCGATATACAGCACGCTGGCGCCGGACGGGATTTTCTTCAGGACGATGCCGCTGCCGGCCAGTTCGTCTTCCGCCTGTTCCCAGTAGCGGCCATCGGTCCATACGCCGGCAAACTCCTGCGTCACGACCAGGGTGCCGACCGACCCCGTAAAGCCCGACAGCCACTCACGGCCCTGCCAGCGGGCCGGCAGGTACTCGGACAAATGCGGGTCGGCCGAGGGCACGATGCAGGCGTCGATATGCTGCGCGCGCATGGCGCTGCGCAGTTGCGACAAACGGGAGGCGGGAGTGGCTTGGTCAGGTGTCTGCATGGGTGCGAAAATGGAGCGGTGCTGGGAAGTGTCTATGATACCGCGATTAGCAGCCGGGCTGCACTCGGTGCAGCGCCAGCAACACCCCGGCGGTAGCGGCGATTTTTTCCAGCAGCGCCTCGTCGTAAGGCAGCCACGGCACGGCGGCCAGCTTGTTCCCCTTCGCGAGCACCTCGGTCGCCACCTCGGCGCCGTCCAGCGTGACCCTGCCGGTGGTCAGGTGGATGGCATGCCTGCCCACCAGCAGGTGACGGGGCTCGAGCGCCATGCGCCCTGCTTCGATCTGCTGCCCAAACACCTGACGCAGCACGGTGCGCCGCATGCCCGCCATCGGACCCGGGGGCAAGTTGGCCAGATAAGACAAGCGCTCTTCGCGCTGCATGCTTTGCTCTTCTTCCACCAGCGCCAACGCGCTGGCGCTGACCAGCAGATCCACCGCGCGGCACGCTTCCGAATAGGCCACAAGCGCCAGCGGCATCATCTGCACGGGCGCCAGCCCGTTGGACGTGCAGGCGCCGCCCGCGCCTGGATAGACGCGTCCCTCGAGGCGCAGCAATACGCGCCAGGCGCCGAACCCGCGCGACAAGCCTTCATCGTCGTCCAGCCGCCAGCCTTCGCGGCGGGCCAGTCCCAGCAAGGTAGGCAGCGACAGCTGGTAACCGGAAAAGGGGGCACTGCCGTCGCCGGGCGGTGCATATATTTCACGATACACCTGGCGCAGTGGCTGGCGCACGCGCCGCTGTGTAACCAGCGCCTGCCAAGCGGCGCGCTGCTCCCCGTTGCCGTGCAGGGGATGCCACAGGCCGATCTCGCCTTCTCCCTGCAGCGGCACATCCGCCGGCTGCCCCCATGCATCGATGGCACCCTCGCCATCGAGCATGAAAGCCTGGCCGTCGCCCGTGCGCCAGACCAGCGCGCGCGCCACCGTATCGATATCGGCATCGTCGCGCAAGGCGCGCCATTGATCCAGCCCCAGACGCACATCGCTGGCATAGCCCGCTTCCAGGCGGCGCGCCAGCATGGCCTGGCGCCGCTTGCCCATGGGGCCGGGCATGCCGATCCGCCAGGCGATATCGGGCCGTTCGGCCAGCGCCCGTTCGGCCGGTTTCAGATTGCGGTCCAGCTTCTTGCGGATGCCCGCATGGCGCACCTGCGCCAGCGCCGTGCGCAGGGCCAGCAAGCTTTCCGGCGTGGGGATGGTTTCCACCGCATGGCCCAGCGCCATCGCCAACGACTGCGACGGCGCGCTCTTGGCCGTGCCGGGCGCAACGCATACCAAGGGCAGCAAGACGGTGATCACGGGCCTGAACCATGCATCATCGCGATAGGCGGCGACCCGCGCGGCGCGCGCCAGCACTTGAGAGTCTGCCGTGGCAAAGGCGGCATCGGCCGCATACGGCACACCGCCGTCATGGATGGCGGCGATATGGCGTGCCGCCTGTTCCAGTATCGTGCGCGCAAATTCGACATACGCCGCATCGTCGGCCAGCACGACGGCGGGATCGGCCTCGCCGATACTGTCGCGGCTCCAGTGGCCGCTGTAGCGCGAGCCGGCCAGCGCCAACAGGGACGCTTGCGCCAGCTGCGGCAGCAATTCCAATTCATGCAAGGTCAATGGCATCGGATAAAGGGCGTGACGATCCTCCATTGCCTGCGCAAATTGCGCAGGGGCGTCGCCGCCAGCAAGGCGCGCCAGCAGGTAGGCCTGGTAGGGGCACTCGGCCCAACCCGAGGTTTTGCCGAGAATGCGCCGCGCCTGCCCCGCCGTGCCTGCCGGTGCCTCGCCCTGCAGGCAGGCCAGACAGCCGATGACATACTCCCATTCCCGGTTGTAATCGCCGGCCGCGTCCAGCGCATCAAGGAACATGGCGCCTGCCAGCGCCGGCGCCAGGTTCATGCTGGTCGCTTGTGCCAATAGCGCCGTCGCCAGCTCGCGCCGCGCCGTATCGTCATGGCCGAAGCGCGCCGCGCGATGCAACGCCCCCCAGATGGCGCCCAGTTCTTCCGGTGTCCAGTCGTTGAAATCGACGGGCGGCCCCGCGAATCGCGCATGCTCGACAAAGCCGCCATCGAGGCGTACGCGCAGGGCTGCGGCACGCGTGGTCTCAGATGGCATCATCGGCCTCGTAACGGCGCAAGCCTTCCAGGTCCAGCACGCGAATGCCGCCGTAATCGAGGCGCAGCAAGCCTTTCTTTTCCAGCACCTGCAAGGCCTGGTTGGCGCGCTGGCGCGAAGAGCCCGACAGCAGGCCGATTTCCTCCTGCGACAGCTGCACCAGCGTCTCCACGCCAGGGTACAAGTGCGAGTTGAACATCGACGCCAGGCAGCGCGCCACGCGCGTGTTCAGGTCCAGCAAGCGTTCGTTTTCCACCATGCCGATGAACTGCCCCAGGCGCTCGTTGAGCTGCATCAGCAGGAAGCGCGTAAACGGCAAACTCGTTTCCAGCAGCCAGTGGAAGGTGGCGCCTGGCAGGCGCGCCACGCGCGTGTCGCGCAGGGCCATGGTGTCGTATTTGCGGATTTCATTCTTCAGCAATGAACCTTCACCGAACCAGCTGCCGGGCGGCACGCCGATGAAGGTCATGGCCTTGCCGGAGGCGGAAAAGTTATTCATCTTGACCATGCCGCTGATGACGCCGATCCAGTTGTCCACCGGCTCGCCCTTGCGGCACACAAAGCCGCCTTTCGGCACGAAAGTCTCGAACACATCCGCCTCGACCCGGGCCATTTGCACGGGGTTGAGCAGCTGCGCCCAGTTGGCCGCGCGCACGGCATCCTTGAGACTGATATCAGGGTAGGTCATTGTGCGATGCACCATCGAAAAGTGGGTAAATGTCCCCGAAAAGACAACTTGGCAAACTAACGCAAGCTACTATCATTGCACAAACGCCTTACACATAAAAAACACAGAGCGCCATCCAACGAGGTGGGGCCTGAGACAAGCAACAGGGAGACACTGGTGCAAACGAATACCACAGCAACAATGCCGACTTTTCCGCGGCGCTTATTGCAACACGGGACAGTACGATCCGACAAGCCCGCCTTTCGCGAAAAACACCTGGGCATCTGGCAAACCTGGACCTGGCGCGAGGTCAACGACGAGGTGCGCGCGCTGGCCTGCGGCCTGGCCGCCATCGGCTTCCAACGCGGTATGAACCTGGCCATCATCGGCGACAACCGTCCCCGCCTGTACTGGGCCATGCTGGCTGCGCAAAGCCTCGGCGGCGTGCCCGTGCCACTGTACCAGGACGCGCCGGCCGCCGACATGGCCTATGTGCTGCAGGATGCGGAAATCCGCTACGCCATCGTAGAAGACCAGGAGCAGGTCGACAAGCTGCTCGAACTCAAGGCCCTGTATCCGCACGTCGCCCACATCGCCTATGACGATGAACGGGGCATGCGCCATTACCGCCAGCCGGAACTGATGTCGTTTGCCGCACTGCAGACGCTGGGCCGCGCGTACGACCGCGAACATCCGGGCTTTTTCGACGCCGCCGTGGCAGCGGGCCAGGGTAGCGACTCCGCCGTGATCCTGTACACCTCGGGCACCACGGGCAAGCCGAAGGGCGTGTGCCAGAGCCACACGGCGCTGCTGGCCGCAGGCGTTGGCGGCGTCGCCTTCGACCAGCTCACCGACGAGGAAGACATCCTGTCCTACCTGCCCATGGCGTGGGTGGGCGACTGCCTGTTCTCGCTGGCGCAAGCCATGGTGGCCGGCTTCACCGTCAACTGCCCCGAATCGGGCGACACGGTGATGATCGACATGCGCGAAATCGGCCCCACCTGCTACTTTGCGCCGCCGCGCGTGTTCGAGAACATGCTCACCAGCGTGATGATACGCATGGAAGACGCCAGCAGCATCAAGCGCCACATGTTCAGCCATTTCATGGACGTGGCCAAGCGCTGCGGCGCGCAGATTTTGGATGGCAAGCCAGTCTCGCTGGCGGACCGCCTCAGCTACAAGCTGGGCGAGCTGCTCGTCTACGGCCCGCTGAAAAACGTGCTGGGACTGTCGCGCGTGCGCGTCGCCTACACGGCCGGTGCCGCTATCGGCCCCGACCTGTTCCGCTTCTACCGCTCCATCGGCGTCAACCTCAAGCAATTGTACGGTTCCACCGAAACCTGCGCCTATGTATGCCTGCAGCCGGACGGCAATATCAAGTTCGACAGCGTCGGCTTGCCGGCGCCGGGCGTGGAAGTCAAGCTGGCGGCCAATGGCGAAGTGCTGGTCAAGTCGCCCGCCACCATGAGCGGCTACTTCAAGCGGCCCGATGCCACCGCCGAAGTGATCGACGACGACGGCTATTTCCATACGGGCGACGCGGGCGTGTTCGACGGCGAAGGCCACCTGAAAATCATCGACCGCGCTGCCGACGTCGGCAAGATGAATTGCGGTGCCATCTTCGCGCCCAACTACATCGAAAACAAGCTCAAGTTCTTCCCCTTCATCAAGGAAGTGGTGGCTTTCGGCCATGCGCGCGACCAGGTGTGCGCCTTTATCAACATCGACATCGAAGCGGTGGGCAACTGGTCCGAACGGCGCGGCATCGCCTACTCCGGCTACACCGACCTGGCGGCGCGCGCCGAGACCTATGGCCTGATCCGCGACTGCATCGAGCAAGTCAACGCGGAACTGGCAGCCGATCCCTTGATGGACCGCACGCAAGTGCACCGCTTCCTCGTGCTGCACAAGGAACTCGACCCGGACGACGACGAGCTGACCCGCACGCGCAAGGTCCGCCGCAAATTCATCGCCGAAAAGTACGCAGTGCTCATTTCCGCCCTGTATGAGGGCAAGGCAACGCAATACATCGAGACCCAGGTGAAATTCGAAGATGGCCGCCTTGGCTCGACCAGCGCCAACCTGCAGATCTGGGACAGCAAAACGTACCGGCCCCAGGGCCTGGCCGCATGATGGAGCACAGCACGATGCAAATGAACGAACCCGACGCCCATTTCGGCACGGCCCGCAAGACGGGTCCCGTGATCCTCGACCTGAAGAACATCTCGCTGTCGTTCGGCGGCGTGAAAGCCCTTACCGACATCTCGTTTGACGTCAAGCAGCATGAAATCCGCGCCATCATCGGCCCGAACGGCGCGGGCAAAAGCTCGATGCTCAACGTGATCAATGGCGTGTACCGTCCGCAGCAGGGAGAAATCATCTACCGGGGCGAACACCGGCGCGGCATGGACTGCTACCAGGCTGCCAAGTCCGGCATCGCGCGCACCTTCCAGAACATCGCCCTGTTCAAGGGCATGACGGTGCTGGATAACATCATGACGGGGCGCAACCTGAAGATGAAGTCGAATTTTCTCTTGCAAGCCCTGTACTGGGGCCCGGCGCGGCGCGAGGAAATCGAGCACCGCAAGAAGGCCGAGGAAATCATCGACTTCCTGGAAATCCAGGCCATCCGCAAGACGCCCGTGGGGCGCCTGCCCTACGGCCTGCAAAAACGGGTGGAGCTGGGCCGCGCCCTCGTGGCGGAACCGGAAATTCTGCTGCTGGACGAACCGATGGCCGGCATGAACGTGGAAGAAAAACAGGACATGTGCCGCTTCATCCTCGACGTCAACGACCAGCTGGGCACGACCATCGTGCTGATCGAGCATGACATGGGCGTGGTGATGGATATCTCCGACAGGGTCGTGGTGCTCGATTACGGCAAAAAGATCGGCGACGGTACGCCCGACGAGGTGCGCAGCAACCAGGATGTCATCAACGCCTATCTCGGCGTGGCGCACTAGACGAGGAATAGCAATGAATATCAATTTTTTCTTTGAAGTGCTGATCGGCGGCCTGCTGTCGGGCGTCATGTACGCGCTGGTGGCGATCGGCTTCGTGCTGATCTACAAGGCTTCGGGCGTATTCAATTTTGCCCAGGGAGCGATGGTGTTTTTCGCTGCCCTCACCTGCGTCGGCATCATGGACAAGTTCGGCCTGTCGCTGTGGCTGGCGATCCCGCTGACGATGCTCACCATGATCGTACTGGGCATGGCGATTGAAAGAGTGGTGTTGCGCCCGCTCGTCAACCAGCCCGAAATCACGCTGTTCATGGCCACCATCGGCCTGACCTTCTTCATCGAAGGCCTGGCACAGCTGATGTGGGGCTCGCAAGTGCACAAGCTGGACCTGCCCATCGAAGACGTGCCGATGCAATTCCTGATGGACCGCTTCGACATCAACATCTCGCAGTTCGACCTGATGGCGGCCGGCATCTGCGCGCTGCTGGTGATTTGCCTGGCCTTGCTGTTCTCGAAAACCAAGGTGGGCCGCGCCCTGCGCGCCGTCGCCGACGACCATCAGGCGGCACTGGCGGTCGGCATCCCGCTGCAGCGCATCTGGGCTGTGGTGTGGGGCGTGGCGGGCCTGGTGGCCATGGTGGCCGGCTTGCTGTGGGGTGCGCGCAACGGCGTGCAATTCGCCCTCACCTTCATCGCCTTGAAAGCGCTGCCCGTGCTGATCCTCGGCGGCTTTACCTCGGTGCCGGGCGCCATCGTTGGTGGCCTGATCATCGGCGCGTCGGAAAAGCTGGCCGAAGTCTATCTGGGCCCCATGGTGGGCGGCGGCATCGAAGGCTGGTTCCCGTATGTGCTGGCCCTGCTGTTCCTGCTGGTGCGTCCGGAAGGCCTGTTCGGCGAAAAGATCATCCGGCGCATCTGACGCCGCACCGCCGCCGCATGATGCATACGACGCACCCATCACAAAGGACACGCCATGATTTACCGTGAAGCAGGACAATTCAAGACCAGCTACCAGGCTGACAACCAGATTTTCCCGATCCGACAAGACCGCCTGGCGCTGACGGCCACGCTCCTCGTCGCCGTCTTCCTCCTGCCGTATTTCGCCTCGCCCTACATGCTGTCGGCGATCCTGATCCCCTTCCTGATCTTCGCCCTGGCGGCGCTGGGCCTGAACATCCTGACCGGTTACGCGGGCCAGCTGTCGCTGGGCACAGCCGCCTTCATGGCCGTGGGCGCGTTCGCCTCGTATAACTTCATGGCCCGCCTGCCGGGATTGCCGCTGCTCGTGTCGTTCATCCTCGGCGGCCTGTGCGCGGCCATGGTGGGCATCGCCTTCGGTCTGCCCTCCCTGCGCATCCGCGGCTTTTACCTGGCCGCCTCCACCCTGGCGACGCAGTTTTTTGTCGTCTGGTGCCTGACCAAGATCCCGTATCTCACCAACTACAGCTCCTCGGGCGTGATCACGGTGCAGAAGATGACCATCCTCGGCTACCAGTTCGATACGCCGCAAAGCAAATACCTGCTGGTGCTGGCCATCGTCGCCGGCATGGCGCTGCTGGCCAAGAACATGATCCGCTCGAACGTGGGCCGCTCCTGGATGGCCGTGCGCGACATGGACATGGCGGCCGAGGTGATCGGTTTCCGCCTGATGCGCACCAAGCTCCTGGCATTTGCCGTCAGCTCGTTCTACTGCGGCGTGGCCGGCGCGCTGTATGCATACGCCTACCTGGGCACGGTGGAACCGGAAGCGTACAACCTGGACCTGTCCTTCCGCATCCTGTTCATGATCATCATCGGCGGCGTCGGTTCGATCCTCGGTTCCTTTCTCGGCGCGGCCTTCATTGTGCTGCTGCCCGTCTTCCTGAACACCATCGCGCATGGCCTGGCATTGCCGACCAGCGTGGCCTCGAACCTGGAACTGATGGTGTTCGGCGCGCTGATCATCTTCTTCCTGATCGTCGAGCCGCACGGCCTGGCCAGGCTGTGGCAGATCGCGAAGGAAAAGTTGAGACTCTGGCCCTTCCCCCATTAAGTTTTTGCAGTCGATGTCGGTTCACTTGAATACCAAATAAAACAAGAGGAGACACACAATGAAACACATCAAATCGCTCATGCTGGCCGCCGCCATCGCCAGTGCCGCACTCACCATGGCCGGCAGCGCGCAGGCGCAGGACAAGGAGCAGTACATCGCCCTGCCATCCTACCGCGTGGGTCCCTACGCGGCCGGCGGCTCCGGTTTCTACGGCGGCATCATCGACTACTTCAACCTGGTCAACCAGGCCGGCGGCGTGAATGGCGTCAAGATCAGCTGGGAAGAATGCGAAACCGAATACAACCCCTCGCGCGGCGTGGAATGCTATGAACGCCTGAAAACCAAGCAGGGCGGCGCCACTCTGGTGGAAACCCTGTCCACGGGCGTCGCCTACGGCATCCTCGACCGCGTGGCGCAAGACAAGATCCCCATGACGATGATCGGCTACGGCCGCTCGGACGCCGCCAACGGCAAGGTCTTCCCCTACGTATATCCGCTGATCTCCAGCTACTGGAGCCAGGCCGCCGCCATGATCAAGTACCTGGGCGACAAGGATGGCGGCATGGACAAGCTGAAGGGTAAAAAAATCGTCCACCTGTACCACGATTCGGCCTTCGGCAAGGAGCCGCTGCCCGTGCTCGAAGCGCTGTCGAAACAATACGGCTTCGAACTGGTGAAAATTCCCGTCGCGCCGCCAGGCAGCGAACAGCAATCGCAATGGCTGCAAATCCGCCAGGCCAAGCCGGACCACGTGATCCTGTGGGGCTGGGGCGTGATGAATTCCGTCGCCATCAAGACGGCGCAGCGCAACGGCTTCCCGCGCGACAAAATGCTGGGCGTCTGGTGGGCCGGCTCCGAGGAAGACACGATTCCATCGGGCGACGCAGCCAAGGGCTACACGGCGATGACGTTCAATACGCCGGGCAACTACCCCGTGCTCGATGACATCCGCAAGAAACTCTACGCGTCCGGCAAGGGCAACCTGTCCGACCAGTCGCGCATCGGCTCCGTCTACCACATGCGCGGCGTGACGGCCGGCATCCTGTGGGTGGAAGCGATCCGCACAGCGCAGGAAAAATTCGGCAAGGGCAAACCGATCACGGGTGAGCAGATGCGCTGGGGCCTGGAAAACCTGAACGTCGACGATGCGCGCCAAAAAGCAGTGGGTGCGCTGGGCATGTTCCCCACCGTGAAGACCAGCTGCGACGACCATGAAGGCTCGGGCGCCGTAAAAGTGCAGCAGTGGGATGGCAAGAAGTGGACCGCCATCACGCCGAAGTGGATCGTCGGCGACAAGGCCCTGGTGCGCAAGCTGGTCGAGGAATCCTCGAACAAGTACGCGGAAGAGAAAAAGATCACGCCGGCGTGCATGAAGTAATGCCGTAGGCGAGAGGAACCGGACCGGCCAACGCCGGTCCCGTGTTGAACATTTTAAAGAAGCAGCCATGACCCACACTGCCACGCAAGCCCCGACCCAGGCGGAATCGCCGCCGCCCTACCTGTCGGTGAACAATATCGAAGTCATCTACGACCACGTGATCCTGGTCCTGAAGGGCGTGTCGCTGCAAGTGCCGCAAGGCAAGATCGTGGCGCTGCTGGGCGCCAACGGCGCCGGCAAGTCGACCACCCTGAAAACCATCTCGACCCTGCTGCGCGGCGAACGGGGCGACGTCACCAAGGGCGAAGTCCAGTTCAAGGGCGAGCGCGTGGATCAATTGACGCCGAATGAACTGGTGAAGCGGGGCCTGTCGCAAGTGATGGAGGGACGCCACTGTTTCGGTCACCTCACCATCGAAGAAAACCTGCTGACGGGCGCCTACACGCGCAGCCTGTCGCGCGGCGAGCTGAAAGACGCGCTGGACAAGGTGTATCACTACTTTCCGCGCCTGAAAACGCGGCGCAGCAGCCAGGCCGGTTACACCTCGGGCGGCGAACAGCAGATGTGCGCCATCGGCCGCGCACTGATGGCCAAGCCGTCGATGATTTTGCTGGACGAGCCGTCGATGGGCATCGCGCCGCAGATCGTCGAAGAGATCTTCGGCATCGTCAAGGACCTGAACCACAAGGAAAACGTGTCTTTCCTGCTGGCCGAGCAGAACACCAACGTGGCGCTACGCTACGCCGACTTCGGCTACATCCTGGAAAACGGACGGGTCGTGATGGAAGGACAAGCCCAGGAACTGGCCAGCAACGAAGACGTCAAAGAGTTTTACCTGGGCGTGTCCAGCGCCGGGCGCAAGAGCTTCCGCGACATGAAGTTCTACCGCCGCCGCAAGCGCTGGCTGGCCTGACGCAGGAGGCAAGTCATGGACCTGGAACGGGCGAAGCAAGTGTGCCGCGGCTTTCGCGGCGCAACGCAAGACATCAAATGGAGCAACGTGCTGGCGTTTTGCGTCGGTGGCCGGATGTTCGCGCTGTGCGGCGCGGAAGCGCACAGCACGCGCGGCATGAGCTTCAAGGTCGATGCGGAACGCTTCCTGGAATTGACGGACCGCCCCGGTTTTCGCCCGGCGCCCTACCTGGCGCGGGCCAAATGGGTGCTGGTTGCCAGTCCCGACGCCCTCGACGACGACGAAATGGCCGCCCTGCTGCAGCACTCATACAGCCTGATTGTTGCGGGGCTGACGAAAAAAATGCAACGTGACATTGGAGAATCCGCAACATGACCGATACGCTCGACAGTCTGGAAGCACGCGCCCCCGAGGCGCGCGAACGCGAATTGATGGCCGGCCTGCCGCAGCTGATCGCGCGCGCACAACAGGCGCCGGGCTGGGCCCGCATCCTCGATGGCGTCAATGCAGCCGACATCACCAGCCGCGCCGCGCTGGCGCAGCTGCCCGTGACGCGCAAGTCCGACCTCAAGCAGTTGCAGCACGCGCAACTGCCGTTCGGCGGCTTGAACACGACGCCGAAAAACGCCCTGTCGCGCGTGTTCGTCTCGCCCGGCCCCATCTTCGATCCCGAAGGCCGCAGCCCCGACTGGTGGCGCTTCGCGCGTCCCATGTATGCAGCCGGCGTGCGCGCCGGCGGCTTGCTGCAGAACTGCTTTTCGTATCACTTCACGCCGGCCGCCTTCATGGTCGAAGGCGGCGCCGCGCGCATCGGCTGCACCGTCATCCCGGCCGGCATCGGCCAGACGGAAATGCAGGTGCAGGCGATGGTCGACCTGAAGCCCGACACGTATATCGGCACGCCGTCATTCCTGAAACTGATCATCGAGAAGGCGCGCGAAATGGGCGCCGACATCAGCAGCGTCACCAAGGCGGTGATGGGCGCGGAAGCCTTGCCTGAATCCTTGCGCAGCTGGTTTGCCGAAAATGGCGTGCCGCACGTGTTTCAGACCTATGCCTCGGCCGACATCGGCAGCATCGCCTATGAAACGGCCAGCAATGGCAAGCTCAATCCCGGCATGGTCGTTGACGAAAACGTGCTGCTGGAAATCGTCCATCCGGGCAGCGGCATTCCCGTCGCGCCGGGCGAAGTAGGCGAAGTGGTCGTCACCGTCTTCAATGCCGACTACCCGCTGATCCGCTTCGCCACGGGAGACTTGTCCGCCGTGCTGACGAACGCGCCGGAGTCGCCGTGCGGCCGCACGAATACGCGCATCAAGGGCTGGATGGGGCGCGCGGATCAAACCACCAAGGTGCGCGCCATGTTCGTGCATCCGTCGCAGGTGCATGAAATTGCACGCCGCCACCCGCACATCAAAAAAGCACGGCTGGTGGTATCGGGGCGCATGGCCAACGACGAGATGACTTTACATTGTGAAGTCGACGATCCGCTCGACACCAGCGGCACCGAAGCCATCATCGGCTCGATCCGCGAACTGACCAAGCTGCGCGGCGACGTGGTGCTCGTGGCCGTGGGCAGCCTGGCGCAGGATGGGAAAATCATCGACGACATGCGCGATTACAAATAAGGCCGATTTGCGGGATAATACCGGCATTGACCATCAGCCCCATTCATCGCCATGCAAGAGTCCATGCAAGAATTTCATCACAACCGTGCCCGTGACCTGATCAAGAACGCGGAACTTCTGTTCGACCAAGACGCCGTGCAGGCGTCGATCACGCGCATGGCCGATGTACTCAACACGCGCTTCAACGCCGAGGATTCGAAAGAGTTCCCGCTGGTGCTGGGCGTGATGGGCGGTGCCGTCGTCTTTACGGGCAACCTGCTGCCGCAACTGAGCTTTCCGCTCGAATTCGACTACATCCACGTGAGCCGCTACGGCGACGACGACAAGGGTGGCGAAGTGGTGTGGAAAGTCATCCCCCGCTCGAATGTAGCGGGCCGCACCGTCATCGTGCTCGACGATATTCTCGACGAAGGCGAAACCCTGGCACACGTCAAACAGCGCCTGCTGGACATGGGCGCCTCGGAAGTCATCCTGGCCGTATTTGCCGACAAGGCCATCGGCAAGAAAAAACCCGTGCAAGCCGACATCGTCGGCCTGGTGATTCCGAACCGCTTCGTCGTCGGCTTCGGCATGGATGCCTATGGCTACTGGCGCAACCTGCCGGGCCTGTGGGCCATCAAGCCCGAGGATTTGAAGCAGGAATAAGGATGGCTTGGATGACGCGGCATGCCGCGTCATCCGGCAGCAGCAGAGTTACAGCTTCAACCGCGCGCGCGCCGCATCGTATTCGGCTTTCAGGCGCGCCACCATCTCTTCCACGCTTGGCACGTCATCCATCAAGCCCACGCCCTGCCCCGCGCCCCAGATGTCGCGCCAGGCCTTGGCGCTGCCCGCGCCGAAATTCATCGCGCTCTTGTCCGCTTCGGGCAAGGCTTCCGGATCGAGTCCGGCCGCTTCGATCGATTTTTTCAGGTAATTGCCGTGCACGCCCGTAAACAGGTTCGTGTAGACGATGTCCGCCGCGCTGGAATCGACGATGGCGTCACGGTAGCCGTCGCTGACGTTCGATTCCTTGGTCGCCAGCCAGCGTGAACCGATGTAGGCGAAATCGGCGCCCATCGCTTGCGCGGCCAGCACGGCGTCGCCCGTGGCGATGGAACCCGACAGCGCCAGCGGGCCGTCGAAGAATTTGCGCACTTCGCCCACCAGCGCGAATGGCGACAGGGTACCCGCGTGGCCGCCGGCGCCGCTGGCGACCAGGATCAAGCCATCGACACCCGCTTCCAGCGCCTTTTTCGCGTGCCGGATCGAAATCACGTCATGCAGCACGATGCCGCCATAGCTGTGGATGGCGTCGAGCATTTCCTTGGGCGGCGCGCGCAGCGAGGAAATGATGATGGGAATCTGGTGTTTCACGCACACTGCCACGTCGTGCGCGAGGCGGTCGTTCGACTGGTGCACGATCTGGTTGACGGCGATCGGCCCGACTTTCTTGTCCGGGTTGGCGGCCTGGAAAGCGGCCAGTTCGGCCTGCAAGTCCGTGAGCCAGGTGTCGAGCAATTCGGCGGGACGCGCATTCAGGGCCGGGAAGGAACCGACGATGCCGGCCTTGCACTGCGCCGCGACGAGGGCCGGGCCGCTGGCGATGAACATCGGCGAGGCGATAACGGGTAAGGAGAGGTTTTGCAACGCAACAGGCAATGCCATGGCGGACTCGCTGGAAAGTTGATCGGACGTGAAAGACACACTGAACGTTGATTATAGTGCAGAAAAAGTACGATCGTGCTGAATTTATCGCACCGCCGCTTCAACCCTCGTTGAGCAAGTACTCAGCCTCGACGCGTGCCGCTACGGCCCTCACCAGCTGGGACACGGCCCACTCCGCCAGCGCGGCCGCCTCCTGGCGCAGAAAGCGCCGGTTGGCTTCCTCGAAGATGGGCATGCCACGCAACAGGGCCGGTATATCGGCGAGGGCGATGCGCTGGCGTTCCAGCAGCAGGAATTTCAGCAGCACCTTCACGGCGTTCTGCGCATTGCGCACGGGATCGGACGCCAGGTAATCGAGGCGCGAGTACGCGCGCTGCAGGGCGCCGGCGGCATCCATGAATGGCCGCCCGTGGCCTGGGATCACCACGCGCACGTCCAGGCTGGCGATCAGGTCCAGGGTGGCGCGCGCTTCCAGAAAGCCGGAGCCGCCATCGAGTTCCGGAAAGATCACGCCGAAGCCGTTTTCCCACAGGGCGTCGGCGGAAATCAGGATGCCCTCCTGGGCGCAGTAAAAAATCAGCGAGTGCGGATCGTGGCCCGGCGCGCCCAGCGCCTGCCAGGCCATGTCGGCCAAGGTCAACGTGTCGCCGGGCGAGACGGTGGCGTCAAAGCCGAAGCGCGGGCATTGCTGGCCCGTGGCCTGGAAGCTGAGGGCATCGATATCCCAGGCGCGCACCTTGTCCGCTTCCGATACGGGAATGGCCGTATGGCAGCCGTATTCGGCTTGCAGCAGCGCGTTGCCGCCGCAATGGTCGGAGTGCAGGTGCGTATTGAACAAGCGGTCCAGCGGCCGGCCTGCCAGGCTGTGGCGCAGCAGGGCCAGGGTTTGCGGCGCATGCGTGACATAGCCGCTGTCGATCAGGGCCGTGTCGTCCCTGCCTTGGAACAGGATGTTATTCGACGACAGCCAGCCGCGTTCGAACACCTGAATGGAATCGGGGAACAGCGCTGGCGATCGCGGCATGGGCTTCCTCAGTAATCGGGTTCGAAGTCGAGCAGGGATTCGCGTCCAGGCAATTCGGCCAACACGGCGCGCTTGAAGCCGTCGTCGGCCTTGCTCCAGGCGATGATCTCGTCGAGCGTGCGCAGGCAGCCTTCGCACAAGCCGCTGTTGCGGTTCATCTTGCACAAGCTGACGCAGGGCGACGGTACCGGTGACGGCAAGGGGAGCGGAACGGCTGGCGGAGGTGGGGTAGCGACCATCATGGAGCGGCATCGGTAAACGTGAAGGCATTCATTATGCCGCGAAACCGCGCCGGCGAGTCGGCAGCAACGCCCTGCAATGACACTGTCAACATATTTTCCGATGAAAAAAATAATCAAAAATATATCTTTTAAAAATTTATTTTATGCCCCGTATCACTCTGCGGGAGCCCGTCCTACAGCGTGATCAGACCAGATCCTGCTTGACTCGAGATATTTCAGAACTATACTACCATCCATACAGATGGCAATTGGATGCCACGTGGAGTTTTTGGAGAGATATGGCCAAGCAAGACAGCAAGCCCAAAATTGGGGAATCCGAGAAAATCACGATCAACCTCGGCTTGATCGACCTGGGGCAGATCGATTTGCTGGTCCAGGAGGGATTTTATTCCAACCGCACGGATCTGATCCGTACGGCCATACGCAACCAACTGGGTACGCACGCCGACGTGGTGAAACAGACCGTCGCCCGCAAAAGCCTGGTATTGGGCATGCAGCATTATTCGCGCGCCGACCTGGAAGCGATCCAGGCAGCCGGCCAGCGTCTGCAGATACAGGTGCTGGGACTGGCCAGCATCGCCAGCGACGTCTCCGTGGAACTGGCACTGGCCACCATCGAGTCGATCTTCGTATTAGGTGCCCTGCACGCCAGCACCGTCGTCAAGACGGCGCTCGCAGGGCGAATTCACTAGCGTATTGGTTCGCGGCGATGACCCGGCCGATGCGCGGCACCGTTAAGGATGGTCATGAAACTACCTCTCAACATGTTGGCGCAGATGCGCGCCGCAACCCGCAATCTGTTGGGCAGCGGTCCCGCCGCCGCCACCGAAGCGATCCAGCAGGCGCTGTCCGCCGCCGGCCTGGCGCCGCAGGCGGCGTCCACACAGCAGCCGCCGATGCGCGATATCAATCAGCCACCTGCGCCACCATCTGCGGCAGCGCAACCGCAAGCTGACGCCGCGCCCCCCACACCCGCGCAGGCGGCGCAGGACTTCGCGCAGGATTTCATGGCGCGCTTGGGCGTGCCGGCAGGCCTGGGCCAGCACAGCTTCGACATGCCCAGCTTCGAGCTGCCAAACTTCCACCCGTCCGGCTTCAACGCGCCGGCCGCCACGCCAGCGGAGATACCCGCCGGCGCGCAATTCATCGACGGCGTGTACCGCAACCATGCGGGCACGCGTTCGTACAAGCTGTATATCCCCAGCAGCTATCATGGCCAGGCCATGCCGCTGATCGTGATGCTGCATGGCTGCACGCAAAATCCCGACGATTTTGCCGCCGGCACGCAAATGAATGCGCTGGCAGAAGAAAAGGAGTGTTTTGTCGTCTACCCGGCGCAGACGCAGGGCGCCAACAGTTCGCGCTGCTGGAACTGGTTCAACGCCATCGACCAGCAGCGCGACCAGGGCGAACCGTCGCTGATCGCCGGCATCGCCCGGCAAGTCATCGACGACTACCCGGTCAACGAGCGCGAAGTGTTTGTCGCCGGCCTGTCGGCGGGCGGCGCCATGGCCGTCATCGTCGGCACCCTGTACCCCGACCTGTTTGCCGCTATCGGCGTGCATTCGGGTCTGCCCTTCGCTTCGGCGCAGGACTTACCGTCGGCGCTGGCCGCCATGAAGGGCGGCGCCATGCCCAATGCCCAGCGCAAGGCGCCGGCGGGCGGCGTGCCCATCATCGTCTTCCATGGCGACCGCGACACCACCGTCAACCCGCGCAATGGCGATGAACTGATCGCCCAGGGCGTGCGCAGCCAGTCGGGCGGCAAGGCGGCCAAAGCCGCTTCCGTCGATGGCAGCGTACCGAATGGCCACCGCTACACGCGCACCACGCACAGCCAGGCCGATGGCTCGCCGCTGGGCGAACACTGGGTCATCCATGGCGCCGGCCATGCCTGGTCTGGTGGCAGCGATAACGGCAGCTACACGGACGGCAAAGGGCCGGACGCCAGCCGAGAGATGCTGCGCTTCTTCAAGACCGTCAGCTGATGTTCTCGGCGAAGGGCGCGATTTGCCGCTGCTTGTCGGCGATCTCGCACACGCCATCGGCATAGCGGTTGGAGATGGCGATGAACTGGTCCTGGATCTGCAGGAAGGCGTCGACGATCTCGGCGTCGAAATGCGAACCGCGCCCCTCGACGATGATCTGCACGGCCTGCGCATGGTCCATGCCCTGCTTGTAGATGCGCCGGCTGATCAGGGCGTCATACACGTCGGCCAGCGCCATCAGGCGCGCCGAAATCGGGATGTCTTCGCCAGCCAGGCCTTGCGGGTAGCCGCTGCCATCCCATTTTTCATGGTGGCTGTAGGCGATCTCCTTGGCGTACTTGAGGAAATCGACTTCGATGCCCAGCTCGTGCTCGGCCGCCAGGATGGCGTCGCGTCCCAGGGTGGTGTGCGTCTTCATGATGGCCATTTCGTGCGGCTCGAAACGTCCCGGCTTGAGCAGGATATGGTCGGGAATGCCCACCTTGCCGATATCGTGCAGCGGCGCCGTCTTGAACAGCAGTTCGATATTCTTGTCCGTCAAAAAATCGTGGAAGCGCGGCAGGCCGCGCACTTTCTCGGCCAGCGCTTTCAGGTAGTGCGAGGTGCGGCGGATATGGTTGCCCGTCTCGCTGTCGCGCGTCTCGGCCAGCGAGGCCATCGCGTGGATAGTGACGTCCTGCAGCGCCGCCACTTCCTGCACGCGGCGCTCCACCTCCGTTTCCAAATACTGGTTCTGGTCGCGCAAGAAATCCTGCATCTGCTTCATCGCCAGCTGCGTCCTGATGCGCGCCAGCACGATGGGCGCCGAAATCGGCTTGGTGATGTAGTCGACGGCGCCCAGCGCCAGACCCAGCTGCTCGTCGGCCACTTCGCTCATGGCGGTGACAAAAATCACGGGGATGCCGGCCGTGGCGGGATCGGCCTTCAGCGCGCGGCACACGTCGTAGCCGCTCATGCCCGGCATCATGATGTCGAGCAGGATCAGGTCGGGCTGGTCGCTGCCGGCGGCGATCTTCAGGGCGCGTTCGCCATTGACGGCGATCTTGGTGCGGTAATCGTCTTCCAGCACCGCGCGCAACAGGTCGATATTGTCTGGCGTGTCGTCGACCACCAGAATGGTTGGCTTGCTTGCCGGCGCTCTCATGCCCGTCCTTCGCTCTGCATAGTTATCCTTGTCACAGTGTCAGCTCCAGCGCATCGGCCACCTCGCCCAGCTGCGCCAGCGCACCTTCGAAATCGTATTGTCCCAGCATGCGCTTCAACTGGCGCGCGTGTTCCGCCTGCCCAGCCGCGACCAGCACGGGGCCGATGCCGTCCAGGTGCTTGACGGCCTGCGCATCGTCCTGCAGCAGCAGCTGCGACAATTCGCGCAAGCCCGCTTCCAGCTGCGCCCGGTCCACCGCCGCCACTGGCGCCACCGCCGCGCCGCCCGCCTCGACCACATGGCCGCGCGACTGCATGGCCAGCACGATCTTCGGCACCAGCTCGTCGAGCGCCAGGGTGCAGGCGGCCAATGCCTGCGGCAAGCCGTCGTGCGAACCCAGGCTGAGCAAGTGCTCGACCCGCGCGGCGCTGTCGGCCAGGCCGCCGGCGCCGATATTGCCGGCCAGACCCTTCAGGGTATGCGCTTCGCGGATCGCCGTCTCGAGCTGGTTGTTCTCGATGGCGGCAACGATGCGCTGCATGGCGTCGAACTGGGTTTCCACAAAACGATCCAGCAATTTTCGCATCAAAACGGCATTGCCGCCCACGCGACGCATGGCTTCCGCCATTTTCAGGCCGGCGATCACGGGCAACTCCGCTTCCGGCTGCGCCACCACCGCCGTCATTGCCTGCGGCGTGGCCGGCGCGATCCAGCGCGCCAGGGTACCGAACAACTGCGCCACGTCGATCGGCTTGGCGATGAAATCGTTCATGCCGGCATCCAGGCATTTCTCCTTGTCGCCCACCATGGCATTGGCTGTCATGGCGATCACGGGCAAATTCGAATAACGGGGATCCTGGCGCAACTTGCGCGTCGCCTGGTAGCCATCCATCACCGGCATCTGGCAATCCATCAGCACGCCGTCATAGGCGTTTTCCTCGATCTTCGCCAGCGCGATGGCGCCATTGCCCGCGATGTCGACGCGGATGCCGGCGTCGTTGAGAATATGCTGCGCCACTTCCTGGTTGACTTCATTATCCTCCACCAGCAGCAGCCACGCGCCGCGCAAGGCGCGCTCGTCGTCGCGGTAGCTGCTCTGGCGCTGCGTCTTGCGGCTCTGCCCCGTCACGCCGCCAAACACGAACGATATCTGGTCGAGCAGGGTCGAGGCGCTGACCGGCTTGTTCAATACGCCGTCGAACGGCAAGTCCCGCTGGCGCGCCGCCTCCAGCAGCGCTTCGCGATAGAAGGCCGTGACCATGATGCAGGCCGGCGTCGCATCGATGCCGGCGGCATCGGCGCGGATGCCGGCCAGGGTATCGAGGCCGTTCATGCCCGGCATTTTCCAGTCCATCAGCACCAGTCCGTACCCTCGCCCCTCGGCGCGCGCCTGCGCCACGGCGCCGATGGCCAGCACGCCGCCAGACACGGCACGCGCCTCGAAGCCCAGCGCCGTCAGCATGCTGACGAAGATTTCACGCGCGCTGGGGTTGTCATCGACCACCAGCACGCGCAGGCCCTGGAATTGCTGCTGATGCTGCAGTTGCGACAGGCTGTCGCGCGGCACGGCGGCCAGGCCGAAGCGGGCCGTGAAGAAGAAGGTGCTGCCCACGCCCGCTTCGCTGACCAGGTCGATCTCGCCTTCCATCATTTCCACCAGGCGCTTGCTGATGGTCAGTCCCAGGCCCGTGCCGCCATGGTGGCGCGTGGTCGAGGTGTCGGCCTGGGTAAAGGCCTGGAACAATTTGCTGCGCTGGGGCGGCGTGAGGCCGATGCCCGTGTCGCGCACATCCACGCGCAAGACAGCCGCATGTTCTTCCAGCTGCTGCAGGCGGATGCTGACGACGATCTCGCCCTTGTCCGTAAACTTGATCGCGTTGTTGGTCAGGTTGATCAGCACCTGGCCCAGGCGCAGCGGGTCGCCCTGCAAGGCGTTCGGCACATCGGGGGCGATGTCGAACAGCAGTTCGAGCCCCTTGTCCTGGGCGCGCATCACGGACAGGTCGGCGATCTGCGCCAGCACATCCTCGAGGAAGAAATCGACTTTTTCAAAGGCCATCTTGCCCGCCTCGATCTTCGAGAAATCGAGGATGTCGTCGATGATGGCCAACAGGTTCTTCGAAGCCGATTCCACCTTCTCCAGGTAGTTGCGTTGGGCCGACGTGAGGTCCGTCTGCAGTGCCAGGTGGGTCATGCCGATGATGCCGTTCATCGGCGTGCGGATCTCGTGCGACATATTCGCCAGGAAGTCCGACTTCATCTTGGTCGCATCCTCGGCCACTTCGACGGCGTGGCGCAGGTCCTGCTCGACGGCCAGGCTGGTGCTCATGTCCTTGAGCGCCTGCAGCAATTCGCCCGTCTCGTCGCGCGACGTCACTTCGATGACGGAACTGAGGTCGCCATTGGCCACGCGCGTGGCAATCGCCACCGCCTCGCCCAGCGGACGCGTGATCGAGCGCGCCGACCAGGCAAAGGCGAGACCGGTCAGCAGGGCTGCCAGGCCGATGCCGCCCATCAGCAGCAGCGAGGTATCGATGTCATTGCGTATCCGGGCCGCGCTGTCGCGGATCAGCTGCTGCTGCAAGTCATCGAGCTGGCTTACGTACAGCAGCACTTTTTCCAGCACCGGCAAGGTCTGCGTCTGCATGGCCTGCTCGGCGCGGGCATCCTCGCCGCGCTCGACCAGTTCGAACATCGTCTTGAGCGACACATAGTAGTCGGCGCGCGCCAGGTGCATCTGTTCCAGCAGGCGCCGTTCCTCGGGCCGCGCATCGAGACCGTCGAGGATGCGCACCTGCTCATCGATGCCCTGCTTGATCGCCTCCAGGCGCGCCTGGTTCGCCTGGCGCAGTGCCGGCTCGTGCTGGCTCGGCAGGTTGCCGATGCGCGTGGCCGCCTCGCGCGCCAGTCCATGGATCTTGCTGGTGGCCTTGGCGGCGACCCAGTCGCGCTGCAGGATATCGTCGGTCTCGGCGCGGATGGCATAGATGCGGCTCCCCGCCAGGACGATGACGACCAGCATCAGCACGATCAAAATGGCATAACCGGCATTGATGCGCACGCCGATGCGGATATCCCTGAAACGCATAACTTTCCTGTAAGAAATTCCTAAAAATCGAAGTCTGAACGTATTCCCCTACAAAATGCAAGGTCTTTTGCAAAGGAAAAAGCGCGCCGATGCGCTTATCTGGCTGGCGTTGCTACCGGAGGGGTCAAGGCGGCGATGCGCTCTTGCAGGCAGGCGGGGCACCAGCAGCCCACGGCGGTGCTGCCGGGCACGGGAACGGCCGGCGGCAGGGCCACGCACCAGCAGGGTTCCTTGGCGTCCGGATCAAGCTGACCACACTGGAAGGTGACGCCGCACAGGCTGCATACGCTCATGGCTGTGTTTGAATTGGCAAGTGTGTGTCCTGCCGCGCCGGGATGCGACGCAGATGTAACGGGCAGTAAAAGGGCTGGCTGGGGGGCATATCGGGCCAGACTATAGGATCATCAGGGAAAATACAACAAGATCGCCCTATAATGCCTCCAAGATTTTCTTCTTCCCTGTAAAATCCCACAAATCTATTTTCCGGACTCGCCATGAATCAACTAGCTAACTTGAACCTGGACATGAATGACGACTTGACGGCGGTGTCGCCACAAATCAAGGCGCAGATTCTGGCCGAGGCCCTGCCCTACATCCGCAATTTCCATGGCAAGACCATCGTCATCAAGTACGGTGGCAATGCCATGACGGACGAACGCCTGAAGCACGGCTTCGCGCGCGACGTCATCCTGCTCAAGCTGGTCGGTATGAACCCGGTCGTGGTGCACGGCGGCGGACCGCAGATCGACAACGCGCTGAAAAAAATCGGCAAGCAAGGCACCTTCGTGCAAGGCATGCGCATCACCGATGAAGAAACCATGGAAGTGGTGGAGTGGGTGCTGGGCGGCGAAGTGCAGCAGGATATCGTCATGCTGATCAACCATTACGGCGGCCAGGCTGTGGGCCTGACGGGCAAGGATGGCGGCTTGATCCGCGCGCGCAAGATGCAGATGCCGGACCGCGAACATCCGGGCGAATTCCTCGACATCGGCTTCGTCGGCGAGATCGACGCGATCAACCCGGCCGTCGTCAAGGCGCTGCAGGACGACGCCTTCATTCCCATCATTTCGCCGATCGGTTTCGGCCAGGATGGCCAGGCCTACAACATCAACGCCGACGTGGTAGCCGGCAAGATCGCGGAAATTCTGAAAGCGGAAAAGCTGATCATGATGACCAACATCGCCGGCGTCCAGGACAAGCAGGGCAACCTGGTAACCGACCTGTCGGCGCGCGAAATCGACGAGATGTTCGCCGACGGCACGATCTCGGGCGGCATGCTGCCGAAGATCTCGTCCGCACTCGACGCCGCCAAGTCCGGCGTGAACACGGTGCACATCATCGACGGCCGCATCGAACACTCATTATTGCTGGAAGTGTTGACCGAGCAAGCTTTTGGTACTATGATCCGTTCGCACTAAAAAAATCGCAATGCATCACAGCGAGTAGTTTGGCGGCGCAGATCACCTGGCGCCGCTTTTAATTTGCCCTTGTAGCTCAGTGGTAGAGCACTCCCTTGGTAAGGGAGAGGCCACGTGTTCGATCCACGTCAAGGGCACCAGTATCCTTTCCCCGCAGCTGAAAAAATGTCCATGGCGGCGTTGTACTGCCTCGCCGTACATGCGTACTGTCTTCGTCAGTACGCCTTGCCCTGAACACTTTTCCATCTGCTCTGCCGCCGTTTGTTGCGCGGCTAAGCCACCAGTTCAATACACCCGCTCGACCTTCAAGCCCTTCTGACGCAATAAATCCGGAACGCTTTTCGTTCCCACCAGATGCAGCACGCCGATGGCGGCCAGGCTGTGTTTTTCGCGCGCCAGCAACCTGGCGATGCCGTCGGCCAGGGCCGGGTTGCGGCCATCCAGCAACACCTTTTGCACGAACTGGGCGGCGAACGACGGGTCTTGCGCTGCTTTCGCCGCCAGCCTGTCGAAGGCGGCGGCATCGGCCGTGCGCCAGGCGTTGGCGATCTCGCGCGCTTCCTGGCTTTGTTCCTGGTCCTCGATCGACGCCACGCCGTCTTCCAGGAAGCGGCACTGGTCGGCCGGCGACATGGCGCCGAACAGCGCCATCTGGCCTTCCATCGACTCGAGTTCCACCACGGGGATCTTGCGCGCCTTGGCCTGCTGCGACAGATAATTGTCGACGGCCAGGTCGGAGCGGTAGCCCAGGGTGGAAAACTCGCCGATGGCCAGCATGCTGGCCAGCATCCACGGCTTCATCGGCGCCACCGACTCGGCTGGAATGCCGTATTTTTGCAACAGCGGCGCCAGGCGCGGGGCCAGGGTCTGGCGGCAATCAAGCGGCACTTGGCTGCCCGGCGCCTCCATGCCGTACTTCAGCACGGCGCCCAGGGCGGCGCGCGGGTCGGCGCCAGGATCGATCTCCAGCGCCAGCGCGCCAGCCTGGTGCAGCGCCTGCGTCACGGTCGGCTCGAGCGGATAAAAATCGGGCGCGCCGACGTGGATGGTGCCGAACAGATACAGGGTATGGCTGGCGTCCTGCACCTTGAACAGGGCACCCCGGTTTTGCGCCGCGGGTGGCGCTTCGGCAAAGGCCGCCGGCAACGGCAGCAAGAATAATCCGCAAAACATCACTATAATCTGGCGTCGCATGGTTTTCCTGATTGTTGAATTTTTCATCTTGCTTATCATCTTGCCTAAAGACTCCTGTGCCTGTGTCCCATCTTAACCGCTCGTCGCCGGTCTGGCTGTTTGACCTCGACAACACGCTGCACAATGCCTCGCACGCCATCTTCCCCACCATCACGGCCAATATGAACACGTATATTGCCCGCGTGCTGGGCGACGGCGTGACGCCGGCCGACGACGCCATCGTCAATGCGGCGCGCGCGGCCTACTGGCGCCGCTATGGCGCCACCTTGCTGGGCATGGTCAAGCACCATCAGGTACAGGCAGCGCATTTTTTGCACGAGACGCATGCATTCGACGATTTGCGCGCCATGATACGCGCCGAGCGGGGGCTGGGGGCTTTACTCAAACGCCTGCCTGGCCGTAAAATTTTACTCACCAACGCGCCGCTGCGCTATTCGAGCGACGTGATGCGCCACCTGGGCTTGCGCCAGCATTTTTCGCAGCATATCGCCATCGAGGCGATGCATGTGCACCGCCAGCTGCGGCCCAAGCCATCGACCCTGATGCTGCGCAAATTGATGCGCAAGCACCAGATCCGCCCTGGCCGCTGCATCCTGGTGGAAGACACCCTGGCCAACCTGAAGGGCGCGAAAAAACTGGGCCTGCGCACGGCATGGGTCACGCAATACCTGAAAATGGCGGATCCGATAGGCGTGGCGAAGTTGCCCAAGGCGTTAAATCGCCCCGCTTACGTCGATGTCAAAGTAAAATCTGTCCGGCATTTGGCACGCCGCCTTCACCGTCTGCGTTGAAGGGGACTCCTGGGCTTCCGGTTGACGCCGGAAGCTGCACCGCTAGCGGCGGTGACGGACCTCCCCATCAAGGCAGCATTTTTTTTAACGACAAGAGAAAATATGGCAAGCACACCGCCGGGCCAACGCAGGCTACAAATTCTTCAGGCCCTCGCCGCAATGCTGGAGCAGCCGAAAGGCGAAAAGATCACCACTGCCGCACTGGCGGCCAGACTGGCCGTGTCGGAAGCGGCCCTGTACCGCCATTTCGCCAGCAAGGCGCAAATGTTCGAAGGGCTGATCGAATTCATCGAGTCGAGCGTTTTCGGCCTGATCAACCAGATCGCGGAAAAGCACAGCGACGGCATGACGCAAACGCGCGACATCGTCGGCATGCTGCTCAATTTCGCCATCAGCAATCCGGGCATGACGCGCGTATTGATCGGCGATGCGCTGGTCAATGAGGACGAACGCCTGCAAGTGCGCATGAACCAGTTCTACGACCGCGTGGAACTGGCGCTCAAGCAGGCCTTGCGCGTGGCCGCCGCCGAAGGCCATGGCAAGGAAAGCGAAGTGGCGGCGCGCGCCACCCTGATCGTCGGCTTCGTCATCGGACGCTGGCACCGCTACGCCAAGAGCGGCTTCAAGATCAATCCCTCCCAGGAAGCGGCGCTGCAAATCGCCATGCTGCTGGGGTAAGTCACCGCCGCGGCTGTCCCCATGCATACCGACTGTTTCGCCCTGCTCGACGACGCCAGCACCCCAGGCGCCGGTTCGCGCCTGTACACGGGCCTGGCGGCGGTCTTGCAATGCACCGAGGGGCAGGCCTGGCCCGAGCTGCTGGAAGGCCTGCAAGATGCCTTACATCGCGGCCAGTACGCCGTCAGCGTGTGCAGCTACGAGCTGGGGGCGCATTTGCTGGCCATGCCGCCGCGCGCGGCAGGCATCAATGCGCCGCCGCTGGCGCAAGTGCTCGTCTTCGACCATTGCACGCAGCTTTCACAGGACGAGGTGGCGCAATGGCTGGACGCGCCCGCCCGCGCCGACGCCGCGCCAGCCGGCGTGGCCGATATCCGCGCGAATGTGGATCAAGCCGAATTCACGCGCGCGCTGCACCGCATCCACGACTACATCTTGGCCGGCGACACCTACCAGGTCAACTACACGTATCGCTTGCGCTTCGACGCCTTCGGCTCGCCCCTGGCTCTGTATGCGCGGCTGCGCGCGCGCCAGCCAGTGCCCTACGGCGCGCTGGTGATGCTGCCCGATGGCAGTGCCCTGCTGTCGCTGTCGCCGGAATTGTTCGTGCGCCATGCGCAAGGCGAGCTGATGGCGCGCCCCATGAAAGGCACGGCGCCGGCCGCCCCCCCTGAGCAAACGGCAGAAAACGCGCGCCGCGCCAGAGCCCTGGCCAATGACCCGAAGAACCGCGCGGAAAACCTGATGATCGTCGACCTGCTGCGCAACGACATCGGCCGCATCGCCGTCACCGGCTCCGTCAAGGTGCCGGCCCTGTTCGAGGTGACGCGCTACAGCAGCGTGCTGCAAATGACCTCCACCGTACAGGCGCGCCTGCGTGACGACGCCAGCCTGGCCGACATCTTCCAGGCCTTGTACCCGTGCGGCTCGATCACGGGCGCGCCGAAACGCCGCACCATGGAAATCATCGCCGAGCTGGAGCCGGCGCCGCGCGGCATCTATACGGGCGCCATCGGCTGGTTCGACCCTTCTGCCGCCGGCGCTACCCACGCGGTGGGCGACTTCTGCATGTCCGTGCCGATCCGCACCCTGGCCTTGCAGCCGGCTGGCCCTGACGGCATCCGGCGCGGCGAGATGGGCGTGGGTGCCGGCATCGTGCTCGACAGCGACCCGCACGAGGAATTTGCGGAGTGCCAGCTCAAGGCCCGCTTCCTCACGGGCCTCACGAACGACTTCGAACTGTTCGAGACCCTGCACGCCAGCCGCACCGGCGGCTGCCGCCAGCAGGAGCGCCACCTGGCGCGCCTGGCCGCCTCCTGCGCCTACTTCGGTTTTGCCTGGGATGCGGACGCGGCCCGCGCCGCGCTGCAGGCAGCCTGCGCGGCGCGCCCCGACGACGCGCCCTTCCGCCTGCGCCTGGCGCTACGCCAGGATGGCCAGTTCACGACGCAAAGCGGTACACTCACCGCCCTGCCGGACACGGTAACCATCCTGCTGGCACCCGACGCCACGACTGCCGACGACCTGTTCCTGCGTCACAAGAGCAGCGTGCGCGCACGCTACGACGCGGCCTGGCGCGCAGCCGAGGCGCAAGGCAGCTTCGACATGCTGTTCTTTAACGAACGGAGCGAACTAACGGAAGGCGGGCGCAGCAATGTCTTCGTCCGCCTCGATGGCCGCTGGCATACGCCGCCCCTGTCCTGCGGCCTGCTGCCCGGCGTGCAACGCGCCGCCATGCTGGCCGATCCTGCCTGGGATGCGCAGGAAACCATCATCACGCGGGCCATGCTGGCGCGGGCCGAAGCGATTGTCGTGTGCAACGCGCTGCGCGGGGCATTGCCGGCACATATCATCGCTAGCGCCTGAAACCGTTCAGGGCAAGGCGCATTGCCGAAGGCAATGCAACCGCACGACGAGGCATTGCAACGCCGCCATGGACTGTTTCAGCCGCTAGAGATCCACCTGCATTTCATAACCGCCGTAGATCATCCGCTTGCCATCGAACGGCAGCTTGGCCGGATCCATCATCTCGGCCAGGCGCGGGTCTTTCATGACCTTGTCGTTGATTTCATCGCGCTTGGCGCGCGACGCATACACGATCCAGGAAAACACCACCACTTCGCCATCCTGCAAGTCCACCGCTTGCGGGAACGACGTCAGCTTGCCTGGCTTGACATCGTCGCCCACGCATTCGCGAAATTCCAGCGCGCCATACTCGCGCCAGATGGCGCCGCAACTGCGCGACATGGCCAGATAGGCATCGAGCTTGGCTTTCGGTACGGGCACCACAAATCCATCGACATACGCCATGATGTTCTCCTTTGTTGTGACAAACGCGAACAACCAGCTTAGGACAATGATGGCAAGACGACAAGCGCGGCATTAAAAAAAAGCAGGCGATCAAGCCTGCTTGGGTGTCGGCAACTTACATCGCCAGCGCTTTTTCCACCGCGCCAACGAGTTTCTTGTCGTCCGGCGTCACCTTGCTGGGGAAGCTTTCCACCACTTTACCGTGGCGGTCGATCAGGTATTTGTGGAAATTCCAGGCCGGGGTCTTGCCCGTCTGCTTGATCAAGTCCACGTACAGCGGATTCGGCGCAGGGCCGGAGACCACCGATTTGGCGAACATGGGAAACTTCACACCATAGGTGTTGTAGCAGAAATCGGCGATTTCCTTGCTGTTGCCCGGCTCCTGCTTGCCGAAATCGTTCGACGGGAAGCCCAGCACCACCAGGCCCTTGCTGCCGTACTTGGCGTACAGCGCCTCGAGCCCTTCATATTGATTAGTAAAACCACAATAACTTGCCGTATTGACCACCAGCACCACCTTGCCCGCGTACTGGCACAGGTTTTGCGGCGCTTCATCCTGCAGGCGGTTGAAGGTCTGCTTGAGAATGGCGGGGCAGGCGGCCGGCGCGGCGGCAGCTGTAGCGGTTTCGGCGGCATGGGCCGGCATGGCCAGGCTGGCGCCGGCGGCAAGGGTGGTGAGCGCAAATAGCTGGGCAAGGGTCTTGGACATGAAGGGCACCATGATTGAACGGAAAAAAACCATTCTATGTCAAACGCCGCGCGCGCGCATGAGGGCCACAACAACAGCAATTGCTTGAGCGACATCAACGATAGTGCAGTACTTGCCCATCGCACAGTTTTTTTACCTATGCTCGGCCTTCCTATCCCATTTCTTGCCTTGTGGAGTCGCCATGCCCTTCCCGCACCTGACCGCATTACCCACCGCCCTGCTGGCCGCCAGCCTGCTCACCCTGGCGCCAGGCGGCGCGCTCGCCGCCACGGCCGCCAAAGCTGCCAAGCCCGCCGCGACCAGGGATGCTCCCGCCCTGCCCGGCTACCAGGCTGACCTGAGCCAGACCACCGTGTCCGGCCTGTCCTCGGGTGGCTTCATGGCGGCGCAGTTTGCCGTCGCCTACTCGGCCACGGTGGCCGGCGCCGGCATCATCGCGGGCGGCCCGTATTTCTGCTCGGGCCAGCCGGGCCGCTTCCCCTACATTCCCTACCTGACGAATGCCCTGACCACCTGCATGAATCCGGGCAGCGCGCAGGTGGCGCCGCCTGTCGCCAGCGAATTGCTGCGCGCGGCGAACGACTTCGCGCGTGCCCGCCTCATCGACGACACGGCCAACCTGAAACGCCAGCGCGTGTATCTGTTCAGCGGAACAAAAGACCAGACCGTGACGCGGCCGGTAGTGGAACAGGTGGGGAAATTCTATGCGCTGGCAGGCACGCCAGCCGAGCAGATCCGCTTCGTCGACAATGTCGGCGCAGGCCATGCCATCATCACGGACAACAACCAGGACAAGGCTTGCGATGTAACGGCGTCGCCCTTCATCAATGACTGCGACTTCGTGCAGGCGCGCGACATCCTGCAGCACCTGTACCCGGACCTGCAGCCCGCGTCGACCACGCTGACGGGCAAGCTAATCGCCTTCAACCAGCGCAGCTTCATCCAGAACGCGTACTCGAGCATGAACAATACGGGCTACGCCTACATCCCGAAAGCCTGCGACAGCGAGAGCTGCCGCGTGCACGTGGTGTTCCACGGCTGTTTGCAAACGACGCAAGCCATCGGCGACCGTTTCTATACCAGCACCGGCTACAACCAGGTGGCGGACGCCAACAAGATCATCGTGCTGTATCCGCAGGCCGAACCGAGCCCCGTCTACCCGTACAACCCGAAAGGCTGCTGGGATTTCTGGGGCTACACCAGCATCAATCCGATCGACCCGGATTTCTACCGCAAGAGCGGCACGCAAATGGAAGCGGTCAAGGGCATGCTGGACCGCTTGGGATCGGCTCGCAACAGCCGTCGATAACGGACGTCACGAATGCTTGAGAAAATCGTAGCGAGCGGCAACGAGGCTCGGCGCCCCCATCTGGCTAAGAAGCGCAGCTGTACTGAGTACGGGGCCGCCGAGGCAGCGAGCATCGCAGGCCGGAAAGCGCGCCGCGCAGTAGATTTAATCAAGCATCCTAGATACCGCCCATGCAGATGTACTTGATGACGAGATAGTCTTCGATACCGTAGGTCGACCCTTCACGGCCCAGGCCCGATTGCTTGACGCCGCCGAAGGGAGCGATCTCGTTCGAGATCAGGCCCGTATTGACGCCGACCATACCCGTTTCCAGGCCTTCGGCCACACGCCAGATGCGGCCGATGTCGCGCGAATAGAAATAGGCAGCCAGGCCGAATTCCGTGTTGTTCGCCAGGGCGATGACTTCATCGTCCGTCTTGAAGCGGAACAGGGGCGCCAGCGGGCCGAAGGTTTCTTCGGTGGCCACGCGCATGTCGTTCGTCACGTCGGCGATGATGGTCGGTTCGAAGAAGCCGTTGCCCAGCGCATGGCGCTTGCCGCCAGCGAGCAGGCGGCCGCCCTTGCCCAGCGCGTCGGCCACGTGTTCTTCCACCTTGGCGACAGCCTTGGCATCGATCAGCGGGCCTTGCGTGACGCCCGCCTCGATGCCATTGCCCACCTTCAGCTTGGCCACGGCGGCCACCAGCTTGTCGGCAAACGCGTCATACACGCTATCCTGCACGTACAGGCGGTTGGCGCACACGCAGGTCTGGCCCGCATTGCGGTATTTCGAGGCGATGGCGCCTTCCACGGCCGCATCCAGGTCCGCGTCGTCGAAGACGATGAACGGCGCATTGCCGCCCAGTTCCAGCGACAGTTTCTTGATCGTTGGCGCGCACTGTTCCGCCAGCAGGCGGCCCACCTGGGTCGAGCCCGTAAACGTCAGCTTGCGCACGATCGGGTTCGACGTCATTTCGCCGCCGATGTCTTTCGGCGCGCCCGTGACGATGCTGAACACGCCCGCAGGCACGCCCGCGCGCTCAGCCAGCACGGCCAGCGCCAGCGCGGAAAACGGCGTTGCTTCAGCCGGTTTCAGGACCATCGGGCAGCCGGCGGCCAGGGCCGGGCCGACTTTGCGGGTGATCATGGCGGCGGGGAAGTTCCACGGCGTGATGGCGGCGCATACGCCGATCGGCTCCTTGGTGATGACCAGGCGGCGGTCCGGCCAAGGCGATTGCAGGGTATCGCCCGCAACGCGCTTGCCTTCTTCGGCAAACCACTCGATGAACGAGGCGCCGAACTGCACTTCGCCCTTCGCTTCCGGCAGGGGTTTGCCCTGCTCGGTGGTCATGATCAGCGCCAGGTCGTCGGCGTTTTCCAGGATCAGGTCATGCCAGCGGCGCAGCACGGCCGCGCGCTCCTTGGACGTCTTCTTGCGCCAGGCAGGCCAGGCGGCATTGGCCGCCTCGATGGCGCGGCGCGTCTCGGCGGCGCCCATCAGGGGCACCGTGCCGATATGCTCGCCCGTGGCGGGATTGCTCACATTAATCGTCTGGCCACCATCGGCATCGACCCAGGCTCCATTCACGTAAGCCTGGTGACGCAACAAGGTAGGATCTTTCAACTGCAGCATATGCATCTCCGGTCTGGTTTGAATTATCGACGAGGGATACTATGCCACAGCGCGGCAGATTTCGCAGGCGCGGCGCTGAACTGCCCCGAGCTCTACTCGACCTTGAAAGACGACAGTTTCGGGTCCGGCGCCGGGTATTCCAGCTTCATGCCCTGCAGGGTTTCCAGCAGCAGGGACGCGACCACCAGGTTGCGCTGCGTCTTGGAGTTCGATGGCACCACGTACCACGGCGCGTGGTCTGCATCCGTCTCGCGGATCGCCGTTTCATAGGCGCGCTGGTAGCCATCCCACTTCTTGCGCTGGGCGATATCGTTGGGATCGAACTTCCACTGACGGTCGGGATCGTCGAGCCGCTCCTGCAGCCGTCCCCGTTGCTCGTCCTTCGAGATATGCAGGAAGACTTTCAGGATGACGGTGCCCGTTTCGCTCAGCATGCGCTCGAAATCGCGGATCTGCGCATAGCGGCGCTGGCATTCGGCTTTGTCGATCATGTCCTGCACGCGCGTGATCAGCACATCCTCGTAATGGCTGCGGTTGAAGATGGCGATCTCGCCTTTCACGGGCACATGCTGGTGCACGCGCCACAGGTAATCGTGCGCCAGTTCGATATCGGTGGGTCCCTTGAACGCCACGGCGCGGATGCCCATCGGGTTGATATTGCTGAAGATCGCCTTGACCGTGCCATCCTTGCCCGACGTATCCATGCCCTGCAAGACCAGCAGCACCTTCTTTTTGTGCTGCGCGTACAGCATGCTCTGGCACTCGGCGATCTGCGCCGTCAGGGCCACGGTTTCCTCGCGGTCCAGGGCCTTGCACTGGGCCGGCGTCAGCTTCTTGTTGGCCGCCTTGGTGGCGGCGCCCAGCAGGCGCTTTCCGGCGAAATCCTCGTTCAGGTCGAAGTCCTTCCCGGCACGGAACTGCGTGCGCGCCTTCATGCCGCCACCGCCAGCTTGCGGTGCTCGATTTTTGTGCAATGGTCCATTACCACCTCCAGGCCCGCCGCCCGCGCCAGCTGCGCCGCCTGCTCGTTGACTACGTCGAGCTGCAGCCACAGGCAGCCAGCCTTGACGGCGATGGCTTCCTCGGCGATGGGCAGAATATCTTCTGACTTGCGGAAGCAGTCGACGATGTCGATGCGCGCCGGCGCGACAGCCGCCGCGGCCTGCGTCAGGGTGGCGTAAGCGCGCTGCCCCAGCACATCGCGCCCGGTGAGGGCCGGATTGACGGGCAACACGCGATAGCCATGCCGCAGCAGGTAATCTGCCACTTCATGGCTGGCGCGTTCGGGCTTGTCGGACATGCCGACGATGGCGATGATGCGGCTGTCTTGCAGAATGCGGGCGATGTTGGACATATTCTGGTCTATGAGGCGTGCGACATTGCCCCCTTAGCGTAGCAGATTCCCGTCCCGGTGGGAGCTAGCCAGAAGACTTAGCCGTCCGCACGGCCGCCATCTTCGCCACGAAGGCCTGCGCGCGCGCCGTCACGGCCGCGTAGTCTCCCGTGGCGCCCGGACCACTCAGACTGCTGCCGATGCCTACGGCCACGGCGCCGCTGGCAAACCATGCATGCAGGTTCTCCACCGTCACGCCGCCCGTCGGCATCAACGGCGCTTGCGGCAGGGGCGCGCGCAGGGCCTTGATGTAGGCGGGACCGAACATCTCGGCAGGGAAGATCTTGACGATGTCGGCGCCCGCCTGCAGGGCCGTGACTATCTCCGTCGGCGTCATCGCCCCCGGCATAGACAGCACTTGGTAGCGCTGACACAGCGTGATGGTCTCCACGTTCACGCCAGGCGAGATGATGAACTGGGCGCCGGCCAGGATGGCGGCGCGTGCCGTCTCCGTATCGAGCACCGTGCCCGCGCCCAGCAGCACGTCATGGCCATGGCGTTCGCGCAGGGTGCGCAGCACGCCCAGGGTATCGGGCGTGGTGAACGCCACTTCCAGCGCCGTGATGCCGCCGGCAATGCACGCCTCGGCAATCTGCACGGCCGCCTGTGCCGAAGAGGCGCGCACGATGCCGACCATGCCCCGTTCGAGGATGCCCTCGAAAACCGTGTGCTTCTGCATTTGCTCTCTCCTGTCAGGCCGGCAGGGCGCCAAAGCGCACTTCCGGCAAACCGCGCACGCCCACCTGACGCGCATGAAACAATCCCCCGGCCAGCGGTTCGCTCGCCAGCTGGGCCGGGCTCAAGCTCTCCTGCGCCGTCGTGACGAACAATTCGTCGTAGTGTGGCCCGCCCAGGCTCACGCAGCTGGGCTGCGACACGGGCAAGGCTATCGCGCGCTCGACGCTGCCGTCCGGCGCGAAGCGCAAGACCCTGCCTGCTCCCCATTGCGCGCTCCACAGGTAGTCATCCGCATCGATGGTGGCGCCATCGGCGGCGCCGGGGCCCGGATCGAGCACGGCAAACACGCGCACCCGGCTGGCATCGCCCCCCAGGTAATCGTCCCAGCGGTAGATCGCCTTCTTCATCGAGTCGCAGAAGTACATGGCCGTGCCATCGACGCTGAAGCAGATGCTGTTCGAGATGGCGATCTGCGGCAGCGGCAGGCGCTCCAGGGTAAGGTCCAGGTTGAGGCGGTAGAAGCTGGCGACGGCATCGCGGCACGGCCGCTCATCGAGCGTGCCGAAGACAAAGCGTCCCTGGCGGTCGCAGCGGCCATCGTTCAGGCGCGTCATGGGCAAGTCCCCCTCCACCGTGTGCAAGGGCGTGACGGCCCCGCTGCGCGCGTCAAACCAGGCCAGGCGCGAGGCCAAGCCCAGCAGCAAAACGTCGTCGCTGTCCGTCAGCGCGAAGCACGCCAGGCGCTCCGGCATGGCCCACGTCTGGCGCTCGCCTGTGGCCAGCACCAGCGCATGCAGCTGGCAGCCTTCGATATTCGTCCAGAAAACGCGGCCGCTGCGTTCGCACCAGCGCACGCCCTCGCCGAGAAAATTCTGCGCATCGACCAGTAATTGGGCCTGTGTCCCCATCATTTTTTCCTTGTTTTTCAATGTGATTCGCGCGGAACCGCGGAGCCCCGGCAACCGACGAGGAAGTCGAGGTCCGCGCCTTCGTCGGCCTGCGTCACGTGCTTGATGTACATCGACTGGTAGCCGCCCTTCATGGCCAGCTGCGGCGCTGTCCACTCGGCGCGGCGGCGCGCCAGTTCGGCCTCGTCGACGTCCAGGTGCAAGCGGCGCCCCGCCACATCCAGTTCAATCATGTCGCCATCGCGCACCAATGCCAGCGGCCCGCCCACGGCCGCTTCCGGCGCCACGTGCAGCACCACCGTGCCGTAGGCCGTGCCGCTCATGCGCGCGTCCGAGATGCGCACCATGTCGCGCACGCCCTGCTCCAGCAGTTTTTTCGGCAGTCCCATATTGCCCACTTCCGCCATGCCCGGATAGCCCTGCGGGCCGCAATTTTGCAGCACCATCACGCAGCTGGCGTCGATATCGAGCGCGGGATCGTCGACGCGCTTTTTATAATGCTCGATGCTGTTGAAGACGACGGCGCGGCCACGGTGCTGCATCAGTTCCGGCGAAGCGGCCGACGGCTTGATGACGGCGCCGCGCGGGGCCAGGTTGCCATGCAGGACGGCGATGCCGCCCTCGTCCTTGAAGGGCTGCGCCAGCGGCGTGATCACCTCGGGATTGAAATTTTCCGCTTCGGCCACGTTGACGGCCATGCTGGCGCCCGTGACGGTGAGCGCCTCGCCATGCAATTTGCCCAGCAGATCGCGGATGATCACGGGCAGGCCGCCCGCATAATAAAAATCTTCCATCAGGTATTGACCCGACGGCATCAGGTTCAGCAGGCAGGGAATGTCGCGCCCCAGACGGTCCCAGTCGCCCAGGCGCATGTCCACGCCGATGCGCCCGGCGATGGCCAGCAGGTGGATCACGGCATTGGTCGAGCCGCCGATGGCGCCGTTGACCATGATGGCGTTTTCAAACGCCTCGCGCGTGAGGATCTGCGACAGTTTCAGGTCTTCATGCACCATGTCGACGATGCGCCGGCCCGTCAGCTGCGCCTGCAGCTTGCGGCGCGCATCGACGGCGGGAATGGCAGCGTTGCCGGGCAGGGTCACGCCCAGTGCCTCGACCATGCTGGCCATGGTGGAAGCCGTGCCCATGGTCATACAGTGGCCGGCGGAGCGCGACATGCACGATTCGGCCTGTTTGAATTCGTTTGAGGTCATGCGCCCGGCGCGCACGTCCTCGGAAAACTTCCACACGTCCGTGCCGGAGCCGATCGGTTTGCCGCGGTAGTTACCGTTCAGCATGGGGCCGCCCGACAGCACGATAGTGGGCAAGTCCACGCTGGCCGCGCCCATCAGCAGGGCCGGAGTGGTCTTGTCGCAGCCCGTCAGCAGCACCACGCCGTCGATCGGATTGGCGCGGATCGATTCCTCGACATCCATGCTGGCCAGGTTACGGAACAGCATGGCCGTCGGGCGCAGGTTCGTCTCGCCCAGCGACATCACGGGGAATTCGACGGGAAAACCGCCCGCTTCGAGCACGCCGCGCTTGACCATCTCGGCCAGGTCGCGGAAATGGCCATTGCAGGGGGTCAGTTCGGACCAGGTATTGCAGATGCCGATGACGGGACGGCCATCGAAGGCGTCGCTGGGATAGCCCTGGTTCTTCATCCAGCTGCGGTGAATGAAACTGTCTTTGTCGTCACCGCCAAACCACGCTTGCGAACGCAAGGGACGCTTGTTCTTGTTGTCACTCATACTGTCTCCTGCGGGGAAATCAAGCCGCGCGCGGCGGCGATCAGCAGCGCACCGTGACCGGCCAGATTGGCTTGCTGCTGGTCGTCGACGATGATGCGCTTGCCATAAAAAAATCCGTGTTCTTCGATCAGCAGCCCGAGCGCCTGGCGCAGCATGGGCTTGCCCGTAATGACGAGCGGGGTATCGGGCCGCATCTGGATGGCGGTGCTGTTGCGCAGCGCCAGCAAGTCGCCGCTGAGGACGGCGCCCATCAGGAAATTGGCCCGCTCGTTGCATTCGACGGCGCTGAACTGGCCCAGGGTGCGCACGCTGAAGCAGGCGCGCGCCAGCCCCGTTTTTTGCGCCGCCGCCGCGCCGGCCAGCAGCATTTTCGGCACCAGGGTCTGCGCAAAACCGCCATCGACCGATTGCTTGATCAGGGTATGCTGCGTGATCGCCTGCAGCAGTTCGCCCGCGATGGTGGTGCTGCAGCCGAGGATGCGGCGCTGCTCGTCCACACTGATCAATTTGGTATGCGAGCCGGGCATGATCAAGGTTGCCGCGCCCCGCAATTGCAGGCGTTCCAGCAACGCGACGACTTCCGTCTCTTCGCCGCGCATCATGTCCATCGCCTCGACGTTATGCAGGCCGACGGCGCCATGCTGGTTGCGCACGCCGGGAATCAGCCACAGGGGCTGCGCCAGCACGTCGGGCAAGTCCACCGCCTGCATGCCTTGCGCCAGCTGGGCCAGGCCGGCGGGCGCCGGCAAATGCGGCACTTCCCGCACTCCCATGGGCGAGGTGATCATGCCCGAGGCCAGCGCCAGGTCCACCTCGGACGGCGCGATGCCTGCGCTGGCCAGCACGCAGGCGATGGTGTCGCGCAGCGCCTGTTTCAGCGCGCCGTTATGGCCATCGATGGCGGTATTGCGCACGCCCGTTTCCAGCTGCGCCTGGGCGACGACGGCGCCTGCGCGCCACAGCAAGGTACGCGTATTGGTGGTGCCGGCATCGATGGTGAGTATGTTCATGGGCAGGTTCGCAGCGTCGGTCAGGACAAAAATAAATGAGGGAAAAACTACCCCATGGTAGAACTGCCCCGCATATCTGACCAATCACTTATTTGACATCATTGATACCGGTTCGGATATGTCAAACGCGTCGATATCCTGCACGCCCAGACGGTAGGCGAGCGTGAAGCGCATCACCTGTCCCGGCTGCATGTCCACACCCTGCGCCAGCAGGGAAAAACAGCGCGCATCGGAGTACAGATGGCAACTGTCCTGGGTGCTGGAAAAACGCAAGACCCGGCCGGACGTGGGGTCGACAACCCGCGCCGCCTCGCGCAGCTGGCCGCTGCCCGTCCAGTAAAAGTCATGCCGGAATCCCGGCAAATGGGCCAGCGCGGGCCAGGCCAGGCGCGAAGCGAGCGGCGCCGGCTGGCGGAAGTCAAACGCGCTGCCCGCCACATCGAGCGCGGCGTCACCCGCGCTGCCGCCTGGCCAAGGCCAGTAACGGTCGGCGGCCAGGCGCAGCACGTGGTCGCCCACGCCGGCACGGCGGCCCTGCAGGTTGAAGCGGGGCGCGGCAAGCGCGAAACGGGAAACGGTATCGGCCGTGGCGACGCAATCGAGCTGCAGGCTGCCATCGTCGTCAAACCGGTAGGTCAGGTGCACCGACAGGCCGTCTTGCGCCAGCTGCAACTGCAAGTGGCCGTCGTCCGGTGATGCGCACCGCCAGCCCGCGGAGGACCGCGCCACTGGGGGCGCCACGCCCAGCACATCGGCCAGTCGGCCATAGCGGTCAGGCGCCCACCATGCCCGCACGCTGGCATCGTGCGCATCGATGGCCACGCGCATGCCGCGCGCATTGCGCAGCAGATGCATCATGGCGCCTGCCCGGGCGCTGGCGGTGGCCGGCTGCGCTGCTGGAATTCGCGCGGGGTGCAACCGAGTTCGCGCTTGAAGACGGCATGCATGTACTGCACCGTGGTAAAGCCGCAACGCACGGCCACCTCGGCCACCTGCCCCGGCCCGCGCGCCAGCAGGGTCTTGGCCGCATCGAGCTTGAAATGCAGGATTTCATCGTGCACGCTGCGCCCCAGCTCGTGGCGGAAGTGCGCTTCGAGCGAAGAGCGCGACACGCCCACGTAATCGGCCACCTGCTCCGTCTTGATGCCCTGGCAGGCGTACTGGCGGATGAAGTGGCGCGCCTGCATCACCTGCGGATGCTGGAAGGGCTGGTGGCGCGTGGAAGCAAGCACGTTCAGGCCGGCCGGCGGCACGAGAATGCGCGTGCCGGCCAGGCGCGCACCGTTGAGCATCTGGTGCAGCAGATGCGCCGCCGTGCGGCCCATTTCCTCCGTTCCCTGGATCACGGAGCTGAGCGGAATGCGCGTGAGCATGCGCGCAAGCGGGTCGTTGTCGATGCCGATCAGGGCGACCTGCTCCGGCACGGCGATGCCCGCATGCATGCACGCTTGCAGCAGCTGGCGCGCGCGCGCGTCGCTGACGGCGATGATGCCGACGGGTTTTTCCAGGCTGTTGAGCCAGGCGATCTGCTGTTCCACCGCCTCGTCCCACGAGGGGGCGCTGGTGGCGACGCCGCGGTACACGTCGGCGCGCATGTGGTCGCGCTCCATCAGGGCGCAAAACGCCGTTTCGCGTTCCTGCGCCCAGCGGTTGACATCGGCCTCGGGCAGGCTGAAACAGGCAAAGCGGCTCAATCCCGCTTCCACCAGGTGTTCATAGGCCAGCTTGACGATCTTGAAATTATCGGTCGCCACGTACGGGATGCCGGCCGGGTAATCCTCCGCGCGCGCATACGAGCCGCCCACAGCCACCACCGGCAGGCGACTGTGTGCCAGCGCCGCGCAGACGGCGGGATCGTCGAAATCGGCGATGATGCCGTCGCCCTGCCACCGTTCGATGCCGGGCAGGCGGCAGCGAAAATCCTCTTCCAGGAACAGGTCCCACGACACGCGCGTGGTGTTCAGGTAGGCGGCGATGCCCGCGATGATGTCGCGGTCATAGATTTTATTCCCGTTAAACAGTAGCGCGATCCGGTGCGCGGTCGGCATCTTCATGGTGTCTCCTCCCGTGCCAGATCGTTTCACGGCTAGCGGCGTCCGGCACGCGTGCTGACATCGACCCACACGGCGAGGGTGAGGATACTGCCTTTTACGATCATCTGCCAGTAGGTGTCCACGTCCAGCATGGACATGCCGTTATCCAGGCTGGCCATCACCAGCGCGCCAATAAGGGCGCCATACACGGTGCCCGAGCCGCCGCGCATCGAAGTGCCGCCGATGAAGCAGGCGGCGATGGCATCGAGTTCGCTGAAGGTGCCGGCCGACGGCGAACCGGCCGCCAGGCGACCCGTGTTGATCAGACCCGCCAGCGCGCACATCAGGCCCATGATGCCGAAGATCCACAGCTTGACGGCTTTCACATTGATGCCGGACAAGCGCGTCGCTTCCATATTGCTGCCGACAGCGTAGATGCGGCGGCCGAACACGGTCTGGCTGGTGATGTAGCTGAACAGCCCCAGCAAGGCCAGCAGCAAAAGCACGGGCAGCGGGATGCCTTCATAGCCATTCAGGGTTTGCACGAAGGCGTACAGCACGGCGCCGATGACGGCCAGGCGCAAGCCGTCGGCCCAGGGCGCCGTCTGCGGCAAGCCATGCTGCGCGCGGCTGGCACGCGCGCGCCACGTCAGGAAAGCGGCCAGCAGGAACAGGCCGATGCCCAGCACGATGCCGGGCACCGCGGGCAGGTAGCCCTGTCCCAAGTAGACCATCGGCTCGGAGACGGGCGCGATCGTGATGCCGCCCGTGATGCCCAGCAAAATGCCGCGATACGCCAGCATGCCCCCCAGTCCCACGATGAAGGACGGGATACCCCGGTACGCCGTCAGGTAGCCGTTGAGCAAACCGATCACCAGGCCGCCGCCGAGTACCGCCGCCAGGTTCAACGCCAGCGGCCAGTGCTGCGTCACGTCCAGCACGGCGGCGATGCCGCCGAGTAGCCCCAGCAGGGAGCCGATCGACAGGTCGATCTCGCCGGCGATAATCACCAGCACCATGCCGCAGGCGAGGATGCCGGTGACGGACATCTGGCGCAGCAGGTTCGACAGGTTGCGCGGCGTAAGGAAACTGCCCTCCGTCTTCCACGAAAAGAAGGCCCAGATCAGCGCCACGGCGATCAGCAGGGCCAGCATCTTGTATTGGGTGAACAGCTGTTTGATACTGTGCGGTTTCATGCTGCGGTTTCCTTGTTTGCGGTATGGGCGGCGGGAGCCGGGCGCTGGTCCAGCGCCGCCGCCAGCACGGTTTCCTGGCTCAGGCCATCGTTGATAAAGTCGCCGCGCAGGCGGCCTTCGCCCATCACCAGCACGCGGTCGGACACGCCCAGCACTTCTGCCAGCTCCGACGAGACCATGATGATGGCCACGCCCCGGTCGGCCAGCGCCAGCATCAATTTGTAGATTTCATATTTGGCGCCCACGTCCACGCCGCGCGTGGGCTCGTCGAGAATCAGCACACGCGGGCGCGTCAGCAGCATCTTGGCCAGCACGGCCTTTTGCTGGTTGCCGCCCGACAGGCTCGTAATGGGCAGCGACGGGCTGGCCGCCTTCAGTTCCAGCTGGGCGATCTCGCCGCGCACGGCCGTCAATTCCGCCTCGCCATCGATGCGCGTGGCGCGCGCGAACTGCTCCAGCACGGCCAGGGTGATGTTCTGTCCCACGTCGAGGTCCGGCACGATGCCGTGGTGCTTGCGGTCTTCCGGCACCATGGCCAAGCCCATGGCGATGGCTTTTTGCGGCGAACCGGTATCGATTCTCCGGCCATCGAGCCACACTTCGGCCTGGCACGGCCCCTGGTAGGCGCCGAACAGGGCCGAGACGAGTTCCGTGCGCCCCGCCCCCACCAGACCGGCGATGCCGAGGATCTCGCCCTTGCGCAGGGTGAATGACACATCGTCGACGCGCTTGCGCTGCGGGTTGTCGGCATCGATGCAAGTCACGTGGCGTGCCTCCAACAGCACCTCGCCAATGGCCGGCGGCTGCGCGCGCTGCGGATACAGCTGGCTCATTTCGCGGCCCACCATCTGCGCGATGATGCGTTCAACGTTCATCTGCGCCATCGGCGTGGTGGCGATATGCCTGCCGTCGCGGATGACGACGATGGTGTCGCAGATGGCCGCCACTTCATCGAGCTTGTGCGAAATGTAGATACAGGTGACGCCCTTGGCCTTCAACGCGCGCAGGATATCGAGCAGTACGGCGATTTCCGACGCCGTCAGCGACGACGACGGCTCGTCGAGAATCAACAGGCGCGCATTCTTGTTGAGCGCCTTGGCGATTTCCACCAGTTGCTGGTGGCCGCCGCCGTAATTCATCACGGGCTGCGCCACGTTCAATTCGGGAATTTTCAGTTCGCGCAGCAGCTCGTCGGCGCGCTTGTACATGGCCGCATAATGCATGCGCCCACCCGGCAGGGTCAACTCGCGGCCCATGAAGATATTCTCGGCCACGGACAGCTGCGGCACCAGCATCAGCTCCTGGTGGATGATGATGATGCCCGCGTCTTCCGTGTCGCGGATCGATTGCGCGCGCAGGGGCTGGCCATCCCACAGGATGTCGCCATCCCAGGTGCCGTGCGGGTACACACCGGACAGCACTTTCATCAGGGTCGACTTGCCGGCGCCATTCTCGCCGCACAGACCGATGCATTCGCCGGCCCGCACCTGCAGGTCGATGCCGTCAAGTGCGCGGACACCGCCAAACTGTTTGACGATGCCTTTCATTTCAAGCAGATATTCAGACATCTGAGCTCACATTCATTCACCAAGAAGCAAGAGAAATCAGGGGTCAGTCCCTGCGGGATCGGAGTGCGCCCCATTGGGGCGTACTCCCCCGGCGGGTCTGACCCCAGCTTTTAGTTGCCCAACTGAGCTTTGGTATAGAAGCCGTCGTCGACGAGAACGTTCACATTCGCCTTGGTCAGCGGCGTTGGTTTCAACAGCACCGTGCTGACTTTTTTCAAGCCGTTGTCATAGCTGGAGTTGTAGGCCGGCTTTTCATTGCGCGCCAGTTGCACGGCCAGCTTGGCCGCTTCGGCAGCGATGGTTTTGAGCGGTTTGTAGACTGTCATCGACTGCGTGCCGGCGATCACGCGTTTCACCGCCGCCAGATCGGCGTCCTGGCCCGAGACAGGTACCTTGCCTGCCAGTTTTTGCGCAGCCAGAGCCTGGATGGCGCCGCCGGCCGTGCCGTCGTTCGAGGCCACGATGGCATCGATCTTGTTGCCGTTGGCCGTCAGCGCGTTTTCCACGATGGACAGCGCTTCGGTGGCGCTCCAGTCCTTCACCCACTGCTGGCCGACGATCTTGATGTCGCCCTTGTCGATGAACGGCTTGAGCACCTTCATCTGTCCTTCGCGCAGCATCTTGGCGTTGTTGTCGGTCGGCGAGCCGCCCAGCAGGTAGTAATTGCCCTTCGGTTGCAGCTTGGTCACGCCTTCGGCCTGCATTTCGCCTACTTTCTCGTTGTCGAACGAGATATACGCGTCGATATCGGCATTCAGGATCAGGCGGTCATATGACAGCACCTTGATGCCGGCCTTTTTCGCTTCCTTGACGGTGTTGTTGAGGACTGTGGCGTTGAACGGCACGATCACCAGCACGTCCACGCCGCGCGAGATCAGGTTTTCGATTTGCGAAATCTGGCGTTGCTCGCTGGCATCGGCCGACTGCACGAAGACCTTGGCGCCCTGCTTTTCGGCGGCGGCGATGAAGAAATCGCGGTCGCGCGTCCAGCGTTCCACGCGCAAATCGTCGATGGAAAAGCCGATCTTCGGATTTTTCGCATCGGCCAGGGCGGCGCTGCTGCTCAATGCCAGCATGGCGGTCATGATGGCTGCACTGATGATCTTGTTCATTGTGTGTCTCCTTGTGGATTTTATTAACAACGTTTTTTCACTGCGGGTGTTGCGGCTTCAAAAATCAATGGTTGTGGCGCGGCAGGGTCTGCCCCACGGCGCGGTACTTCAGCGCCAGCTCCATGCAGGCGCCAGTTTCCAGCTGGCCCACGCTGGCGCGGTACAGCTCCTGCCATGGCGTGGCGCTGTCGTTGACGGGCGGCGGCAGCTCGTTGGCGCGGCGCGCCAGTTCCTGTGCCTCGACCAGCATGTCGCAACGGCCCGCGTTCAAGTCCACGCGGATCATGTCGCCCGTGCGCAGCAGCGCCAGGCCGCCACCGACCGCGCTTTCCGGCGACGCGTTCAGGATCGAGGGACTGTCCGAGGTGCCCGACTGGCGCCCGTCGCCCAGGGTCGGCAGGTTCAAAATGCCGGCCTTGAGCAAGGCGTCGGGCGGCTGCATGTTGACCACTTCGGCCGAGCCGGGCCAGCCGACAGGGCCGGCGCCACGCATGACCAGCATGCAGCTGTCGTCGATGGCCAGGGCCGGGTCGTTGATGCGCGCGTGGTAGTCGTTTGACCCGTCAAAGACAATGGCGCGCGCCTCGAATACGCCTTCGCTGCCCGGGCGCGACAGGTAGCGCTCGCGGAAAGCGGGCGAGATCACGCTGGTCTTCATGATGGCGAAGTCGAACAGGTTGCCCTGCAAGGCCATGAAACCGGCCTTTTCCTTCAGCGGCGCGGCAAACGGACGGATCATCTCGCGGTCCGCGCTTTCGCGCCCGGCCAGGTTCGCCGCCATCGTCTGGCCCGTGACGGTGGGCCGCTCGGCATGCAGCAAACCCGCCTGGAGCAACTCCCACATCACGGCCGGCACGCCGCCGGCGCGGTGGAAGCGCTCGCCCAAATACTTCCCGGCCGGCTGCATGTTCAACAGCAGCGGCACGTCGTAGCCGTGCTCCATCCAGTCGCTCGAATGCAATGCCACGCCCGCATGGCGCGCCATAGCCATCAAATGCGGCTGGGCGTTGGTGGAGCCGCCGATGGCCGCATTGACGATGATGGCGTCCAAAAATGCTTCACGCGTGAGGATGCTCGACGGGCGCACGTCGTCATGCGCCATGCCGACGATGCGGCGCCCCGTTTCATAGGCGATCTGACCCCGCTCGCGGTACGGCGCGGGGATGGCCGAGCAGCCCGTCAGGGACATGCCCAGCGCCTCGGCCAGCGCATTCATCGTCGATGCCGTGCCCATGGTGTTGCAGTGGCCGGCCGACGGCGCCGAGGCGGCGGCGATCTGCAGGAATTTGTCGTTGTCGATCAGGCCGGCGGACAGCTGGCGCCGGCCCTTCCAGATGGCGGCGCCAGAACCCACCAGTTCGCCGTCCATCCAGCCATCGAGCATGGGACCGCCCGACAGCACGATGGCGGGGATGTCGACCGTGGCGGCGGCCATCAGCTGGGCCGGCGTCGTCTTGTCGCAACCCGTCGTCAGCACCACGGCGTCGATCGGATAGCCGTGCAAAATCTCCACCAGGCCGAGATACGCCAGGTTGCGGTCCAGCGCGGCCGTCGGACGGCGGCAGTTTTCAAAGATCGGGTGCAGCGGGAATTCCATCGGGATGCCGCCCGCATCGCGGATGCCGTCGCGCACGCGCTGGGCCAGTTCCAGATGGATACGGTTGCAGGGGCTGATATCGCTGCCGCTTTGCGCAATACCGATGATGGGCCGGCCCGAACGCAGCTCCTCGGCCGTGATCCCGTAGTTCATGAAGCGCTCCAGGTACAGCGCCGTCATGTCGATGTGGTCGGGATTGTCGAACCAGTCCTGCGAGCGGAAGCGCCGCGACTGGCGATTGTTTGGGGTACTCATGCGCCGTACCAGCCTGCATCGACATAATATTCGCGGCCGGCGCACTTGGCCGCGTTGTCCGACGCGAGGAACAGCGCCAGCGCCGCCACGTCTTCCGGCTCCACGCGCAGCTGCAGGCATTGCCCCTGCAGGATCACGGCTTCTGCCTCCGGCGTATGCCACAGTTTCTCCTGGCGCAGCGTGCGCACGGCGCCGGGAATGATGCAATTGACGCGGATGCCGTCGACGCCCAGGTCGCGCGCCAGGCCGCGCGTCAGGCCCTCGATACCGGCTTTTGCCGTCATGTAGATCGACAGGCGCGCTTGCGCCAGGTGCCAGGAAATCGACCCCAGATTGAGGATCACGCCGCTGCCCTTGGCGCGCATGGCCGGCGCCACAGCCTGGGCGCAGAAATACTGGTGGCGCAGGTTGACGGCAATGCGCTCGTCCCAGTAGGCGGGCGTGACGTCCTGCAGCTGGTGACGGTCGTCATTGGCCGCGTTGTTGATGAGGATATCCGTAGCGCCCGCGCTGTGTTCGATCTCGGCGAAGGTGGCGGCCAGGGCGCCCAGGTCCGTCAGGTCGCAATAACGGAAGACGGGCGGCTGCGGCAGGTCGGCCAACTTTTCCTGCAGCGCCAGCGACGCCTCGCGGGCGATGTCGAGAAAGGTGACGTGGGCGCCCTGGCGCGCGAACGCCTCGACGATGGCCACGCCGATGCCGGTGCCGCCGCCCGTGATGACGACGCGCTGGCCTGCCAGGCTGGGGTAGATTGCATGTTGCATGGTGTCTCTCTTTTAGGAACGCATAACCAAACCTACTGCGCGTCGAGATTTGCGGCCTCCGATGCTCACTGACTCGGCGTCCCCGTGCATGCGCACAGCTCCGCTTCTCAGCCACAGCTCTCATCCGCTCGCTACGGTTTTGTTAAGCGTTCTTAGTTAATAAATAATCAAAGTAAACCGCGTTGGGCCAGGTTCTGGTACAGCGCGCGCACGCCGAACGTCCAGGGAGGGATCGCATCGCAGCGCTGCACTTCGTTGACCAGCGCGCCCAGCGCGGCGCTGGCAATCGTCACCCGGTCGCCCAGGTGGTGCGTGAAGCCGCCGCCCTGCGCGCCGCGGTCCTTCACGGGCGAGAACATGGTCCCCAGGAACAGCATGAAACCGTCCGGATACTGGTGGTACTGGCCTGCCGTTTGCCGCACCAGGTCCAGTGGGTCACGGCTGATCTCGCGCATAAAGCTGGCGCCTTCGAGCACAAAGTCATCGTCCGCGCCTTCGATCAGCAGCGACACTTCCGCTTGGCGCACGGTGTCGAGCGTGAAGTGTTCGTCGAACAGGCGGATGAAGGGGCCGATGGCGCAGGAACCGTTGTTATCCTTGGCCTTGCCCAGCAAGAGGGCGCTGCGCCCTTCGATATCGCGCAGGTTGACGTCATTGCCCAAGGTCGCTCCCAGCACCTCGCCGCGGCTGTTGACGGCCAGGACGATCTCGGGCTCCGGGTTGTTCCAGGCGGACGATGGCAGCAAGCCCACCTGCGCGCCGCAGCCCACCGACGACATCGGCTGCGCCTTGGTAAACACTTCCGCATCGGGGCCGATGCCCACTTCCATGTACTGCGACCAGGCGCCGCGCTGCTGCAGCTGCTGTTTCAGCCGCTGCGCCGCGTCCGAGCCGGGCTTCAATGCGGACAAGTCGCCGCCCAGGGTCATTTGCAGGGCGGTGCGCAGGCTCGCCGCGCGTGCCGCGTCGCCGCCCGCCTGTTCCTCGATCACCCGTTCGAGCAGGCTGACGGCGAAGGTCACGCCGCATGCCTTGACAGCCTGCAGGTCGCACGGCGCCAACAGCAGCGGCGCGCCGGACGGCGCGGCCAGCGCCTGCTCCAGCAGCGCCTGCACGGAGCCGAGCGCGATTCCGGGCGCATGGCGGGCGATATCGAGCGCATCGCTGCGCTCGAACAGCTCGGCCACCGTCGCCACCGTCTGCGTGAGGCCGACCACCTCGCCGCCGCGCACGGCGACGACACAAGGGCCGTCGCGCCAGATGCGGCCGATAAGGAGGGCCTGCGCCAAATCGGCGGGCAACAGGGAGGCGGGGGAAATCGGCTGCATGGCAAGCTTTCAAAAGGTCGGGACGGGATGGCTGGTCTTCAAGTTCGGACCGATTCTGCGCGCCGCCCTGTGTCGCCGCAATTACGAAAATCACCAAATTGAATGATGATTATTGGTATTGCAGCGCACCAAAAAAAGCCGCCGCCCGGCCCCCTTTCCAGCCCTGGCTGCACGGCGGGAATGGGCCGCATGGCGCATTGCATCAATCCGCTTATCGATACCGTTTTGGATATCACCGATGTGAAAAAAGTGATTGGTGAGGGATGGATGGACAAACTAGTATCAGCCGTGGCCTGCAATCGGCCATCCGCACGGAGCCCGCCCACTGGGACGACGGCCCTGGCACATTCAACTATCGAAGACGGTGGAGACCTGAAATGAAAACAACAATGAAAATGCTGACCGCGAGCCTGGCGCTGGCCATCTCCGGCATGGCGGTAATACCCGTGGCAAGCGCCGCCGACAAGGGCGCGATCGGCATCTCGATGCCAACCAAGTCGTCCATGCGCTGGATCGCCGACGGCGACAACATGGTCAAGGTATTCAAGGAGCGCGGCTACAAGACGGACTTGCAGTTTGCCGACGACGATATCCCGAACCAGCTGGCGCAGGTGGAAAACATGATCACCAAGGGCGCCAAGGTGCTGGTGATCGCCGCCATCGACGGCACCACCTTGTCGAACGTGCTGCAGAAGGCGGCCGACAAGGGCATCAAGGTCATTTCGTATGACCGCCTGATCCGCGGCACGAAAAACATCGATTACTACGCCACCTTCGACAACTTCCAGGTCGGCGTGCTGCAAGCGGGCTATATCGAATCGGCGCTGAAACTCAAGGAAGGCAAGGGCCCGTTCAACATCGAGTTGTTCGGCGGCTCGGCCGACGACAACAACGCGCACTTCTTCTATAACGGCGCGCTGTCGGTGCTGAAACCCTACATCGACAGCGGCAAGCTGGTGGTGCGCTCGAAGCAGATGGGCATGGAAAAGGTTGCCACCCTGCGCTGGGACGGCGCCGTGGCGCAGGCGCGCATGGACAACCTGCTCAGCGCCTACTACGGCAATGCGCGCGTCGACGCGGTGCTGTCGCCGTATGACGGCTTGAGCATCGGCATCCTGTCGTCGCTCAAGGGCGTCGGCTACGGCACGCCGAAACAACCGTTCCCCGTCGTGACAGGCCAGGATGCGGAAATCCCGTCGGTGAAATCGATCATCCGCGGCGAACAGGCATCGACCGTGTTCAAGGACACGCGCGAACTGGCCAAGGTGACGGCCAACATGGTCGACGCGATGATGTCGGGCAAAGTCCCGACCGTCAACGATACCAAGACCTATAACAACGGCGTGAAAGTCGTGCCGTCCTACCTGTTAAAACCGGTCACCGTCGACAAGGCGAACTGGAAGCAGGTACTCGTCACCGGCAGCGGCTACTACACGGAATCGCAAGTGAAATAAGCATCGACGGTACTGAAGGCCCGGCGCTGCCGGGCCTTTCGCTTCATGCACGATCAAGAACAAGACTGCCGCACGACCGGCGCCGACCAGCGCGGCCGTGCCAGAGAGGTTATATGACGAACACTATCCTGGAAATGCGCGGGATACGCAAAACATTCCCGGGCGTCGTTGCGCTCGACAATGTCAACCTGCGGGTACGCAGCGGCGAAATCCACGCCATCGTCGGCGAAAACGGCGCCGGCAAATCGACCCTGATGAAAGTGCTGAGCGGCGTCTACGGCCATGGCAGCTATACGGGCGACATCGATTACCTGGGCCAGACGCGGCACTTCCGCGGCATCAAGGACAGCGAAGAAATCGGCATCATCATCATCCACCAGGAACTGGCGCTGGTGCCCCAGTTGTCGATCGCCGAGAATATCTTCCTCGGCAACGAGCCGGCCCGCATGGATGTCATCGACTGGGAATACGCGCAAGCGAAGACGCGCGAACTGCTGCACAAAGTCGGCCTGAAAGAGTCCCCGGACACCCTGATCACCAACCTGGGCGTGGGCAAGCAGCAACTGATCGAAATCGCCAAGGCGCTGTGCAAGGACGTCAAGCTGCTGATCCTCGACGAGCCGACGGCCAGCCTGAACGAGAGCGACAGCGCAGCCCTGCTCGACCTGCTGCTGGGCCTGAAAGCCCAGGGCATCGCCTCCATCCTGATCTCGCACAAGCTCAATGAAATTTCCAGAGTCGCCGATGCCATCACGGTGCTGCGCGACGGGAACACGGTCGACAGTTTCGACTGCCGCATGGAGCCAGTCAGCGAAGACCGCATCATCGAAAAAATGGTCGGGCGCGAGATGGCCGACCGCTATCCACCGCGCACGCCCACCATCGGCGAGACCATTTTCGAAGTGCGCGATTGGCGCGTGTTCCATCCCGAGCATGCCGAGCGCCCTGTCATCAAGGGCATCAACATGCACGCCAGGAAGGGCGAGATCATCGGCATCGCCGGCTTGATGGGCTCCGGGCGCACGGAACTGGCGATGAGCATTTTCGGGCGCGCCTACGGACAGCGCATCAGCGGCACGGTGCTGAAGAACGGCCAGGAAATCGACGTCAGCACCATCGGCAAGGCGATCGCGCATGGCCTTGCGTATGTCACGGAAGACCGCAAGGGCCTGGGCCTGATCCTGGAAGAGGACATCCAGAAGAATACCAGCCTGGCCAACCTGGACGCAATTTCGAAGCGCATGGTGATCGACGAGCAGCGTGAATTCAGCGTGGCCGAGGAGTTCCGCCGCAAGCTCAAGACCCGTTGCTCGAGCGTGGCGCAGAAAGTGGTCAACCTGTCCGGCGGCAATCAGCAGAAAGTGGTGCTGGCAAAGTGGCTGTTTTCGCGCCCCGACATCCTGATCCTCGATGAACCGAGCCGCGGTATCGACGTGGGCGCCAAGTACGAGATCTACAGCATCATCAGCGAGCTGGCCGCCGAAGGCAAATGCATCATCATGATTTCGTCGGAAATGCCGGAATTGCTGGGCATGTGCGACCGGATCTATGTCATGAACGAAGGCCGCTTCGCGGCAGAACTGAGCGCAGCAGAAGCATCGCAAGAGCGAATCATGCGCGCGATCGTTACACACGGAGAAAACAATGGACAATAAACTGACAGCGGGAACGGCGGCAGGCGCGCCAGCGGCCGCACCGCAAGCGAAAAGCTATGCCGGCTTTTTGAAGAACAATATGCGCGACTACGGCATGCTGCTCTCCCTGATCGTCATCATGGGCTTTTTCCAGTACATGACCGACGGCACCCTGATGCAGCCGCTGAACCTGACCAACCTGGTGCTGCAAAACAGCTACATCGTCATCATGGCACTGGGCATGCTGATGGTCATCGTGGCCGGCCATATCGATTTGTCCGTCGGCTCGGTGGTCGGCTTCGTCGGTGCGTTGGCGGCCGTCCTGATCGTCAACTACAACATGAACTTTGTCGCCGCCAGCATCATCTGCCTGCTGGCCGGCGCCGTCATCGGCGGCGCGCAAGGCTATTTTGTCGCCTTCTTCAAAATCCCCTCCTTCATCGTCACCCTGGCCGGCATGCTGGTATTCAAGGGCCTGACCCTGGCACTGCTGGCTGGCCAGTCGGTCGGCCCCTTCCCGGAAGGCTTCCAGATGCTCAGCTCGGGCTTCCTGCCCGACCCGTTCGGTGGCGAAAACCTGCGCGGCTTTTCCCTGCTGCTGGGCGTGATCGCCGCAGCGGCGCTGATCATCACCTCGCTGCGCAGCCGCGCCAAGCAACTGAAACACGGCATGGAAAACGAGCCGCGCGCCTTCTTCCTGCTGAAAAACGCCATCTTCGCCGCCGTGATGGTGTATTTCAGCTACCTGCTGGCGTCGTACCGCGGCTTTCCCAACGTGCTGGCCGTGATGTCGCTGCTCATCGTCGCCTACACCTTCATTACCAACCGCACCGTGCTGGGCCGCCGCGTGTATGCGGTGGGCGGCAATGAGAAGGCGGCGCGCCTGTCCGGCATCAAGACGGAACGGGTCAGCTTCTACACCTTCGTCAACATGGGCATGCTGGCCGCGCTGGCCGGTTTGATCTTCGCGGCGCGCCTGAACACGGCCACGCCGAAAGCGGGAACAGGTTTCGAGCTGGACGTGATCGCCGCCTGCTTCATCGGCGGCGCCTCGGCTTCGGGCGGCGTGGGCAAGGTGATGGGCGCCGTCATCGGCGCCTTCATCATGGGCGTGATGAACAACGGCATGTCCATCATGGGCATCGGGATCGACTACCAGCAGGTGATCAAGGGCCTGGTGCTGCTGGCGGCCGTGTTCATCGACGTCATCAACAAGAACAAGTAGACCGGTTCGAGCCTTAGGGGGCTCTGGCCGGCGTTCGCGCCGGCCTTTTTATTTAGCCGCCAGGCGCGCCGCGCGGTCCCCCCACCACGCCGCTTCCTCGAACACGGAAAAGCCCGACAAATCCGCATGCGCAAACAGAATTGCGCCATCGTGCTCGCGCAGCGCCTTCAAGCCCGCATTGCTGCGAAATCCTGGCAACGGTGCCGCCATGGCGTGGCCACGCACGGTGATGTCGACCCGCTCGACGCAGCTGGCAAAGTCGCGCCCATACGCCGTCTTCAAATCGACGCTGGCCAGCGCCAGCAATTGCTCGGGCGTGGCCATATCTAACCACTTGCGCGCTTCCTGCGGCGTGCGGTCGGACAGGGCCACATAGGCGCTGAAGACGGTTTTCTCGGGCGGGCGTACGCGGATGTCCTGGTGCGTGGCGACGACATAGCCGAGGCCCGGCTCCTGGTACACCACGTTGTCCCAGCACAGCGGCGCATGCGGCAATTCGTCGGGAAAGCGTTTCAGTAAAAAATTCGCCACCAGCCACGGCGCATACGCGGGCGTATCGCGTTTGAGGTCGAAGCCATAGCTGGCGATGTCGTTGACCACGCGCGCCGCCACATACAAGGGCATGGCGCAGATGGCCTTGCGCGCCTTGACCAGGTAGATGCGCGGCTGGCCGTCGACCAGTTCCAGGCACAGCGCCTCCACGCCCTGCTCCGTCGTCTGCACGGAAACCACCGTGCCTGCATGACGTTGGACACCCGACGCCTGCTCCATGGCCGTGGCGACCGGTTGCATGCCGCCCGGCCAGGTCAGCCAGGCGCCGTTGCCCGCATTGGCTGCCTGTCCCCAGCGGCTGCAGTAGTAATGCAGGCCGGCCCAGGCCGAGACCTGGTCGTAGCGCGTGCCGTAATCGTCGCGGCAGCAGTAATTCAAATACCAGTGCAGGGTGGGCGAGGTATAGCCTTCGCGCTCCATCCACTGCTTCAAGGTGATGGTGTCGAGCGCCTGCCAGGCCGGGTCTTGCGACGACTCCACGGTAGGGAAAACGAAGACGCGTTTGCCGTCGTTGCCATGCGCCTGGCGCAGGCGCCGCACCTCGGCAAAGAAGCGCTCGTGTTGCGCCAGTTCTTCGGCAGAAACGCCTTCGGTGGGAATGAAGCCATCCTGCCAGTGGCCGTTGAACAGCAGGCGCTCCTCGGGCGCGTGCAGGATGTAACGCTCGTCGTAAGTCGGCTTTTCCGCCATGGGGTCGCGCTGGATGATACCCAGGTCGAACAGGATCTCGCGCACATGGGTCGATTCGGGCGAAGGCAGCGGCAGATAGTGGCCGCCTGTCGGATAGGCCAGGTCGCCGAACTGCCCACCGGCCGCGTTGCCGTACGGCTGGGGACCATCGATCATGAGGAAGTCCTGGTGACCCAGTTTATTCAAGCGCCAGGCGGCTGTCAGGCCGGCGATACCGGAGCCGAGAATCGCCACGTCGGTGGTGACGGTTGCCGAGGGCGCCGGCAGCGCCGTGCGCTCGCGCAGCAGCTTGCGCAAATAATGCCCCTCGCTGCGGCCCGGATACAGCACCTTGGGCGTGATTTCCTGCCAGCGCAGATACGCGGCGATGCTGCCGATGCCAGCGGCGGCCGCTGCCGTGCCGCCGGCGGCCCACAGCATGAAGGAACGGCGCTGCATCAGCGGATCACCCGGTTCCAGTCCTGCTCGAATTCATGCACGAGCGACTGGGTATTCAGGCGATTCGGCGCCATGGGCAACGGCTGCATGTCGGGCGGGAAGATGAACATTTCGCGCGTGGTGTCCGCATTCAGGTAGCGCATGGGCAGGCGATAGCTGGTGGGCGGTTTGTAGTCGAGCTGGGGTGAAGCGAGGATAAATCCCCATTCGCCGAACGAGGGCACGTAGGCGTGATAGGGCCAGGTGCGCATGCCCACTTCGCGCAGGGTCGAATTGATGGTCCAGTAGGCGTGCGGCGCAAAGAACGGCGACGTCGATTGCACCACCATCAAGCCCTTGGCGGCCAGGTGTTTTTTCACCAGGTCGTAGAACGGCACCGAATACAGTTTTCCGAGCGCGAAGCTGGACGGATCGGGGAAATCGACGATTGCCGCGTCGAACATGTCGCCGTTGTTGCGCAGCCAGACGGCGGCATCGGCATTAACGACGGTAACCCGCTTGTCCGAGAACGAATTGTTGTTCAGCTTTGCCAGTTCCGGGCGCGTGGTAAACGCGGCCGTCATGGCGGGGTCGAGGTCGACCACGGTGACGTGTTCGATGTGGGGATAACGCAGAATTTCGCGCAGCGCCAGGCCGTCGCCGCCGCCCAGCACCAGCACGCGGCGCGCCCAGGGCAACGCTTCCAGCACGGGGTGCACCAGCGCTTCGTGATAGCGGTACTCGTCGCGCGAAGAAAACTGCAGGTTGCCGTTGATGTACAGCCGCGTATCGTCCTTCCAGCGCGTGATCACCAGGCGCTGGTAGGGCGTGGTGGTCGAGTACACGATCTGGTCGCCGAACAGGCCGTGCTCGCCCCAGGCCACCATGCGGTCCGACATGGCAAAGCCGGCCACCAGCACCAGCATCACGGCGCAAGCGCGCAGGAAGCGCCCCGTGAGGTTCTTCAGTTCCGCGCGGAACACCCAGATCGTCCACAGGCCCACGCCCACATTGAGCATGCCGAACAGGAAACCCGTGCGCACAAGTCCCAGGTACGGCGACAGCACCAGCGGAAACAGCAGGGAAACGGCCAGCGCGCCCAGGTAATCGAAGGTCAGCACGCGGCTGACCAGCTCAGAAAACTCCGTCTGGCGCGAGTTCAGGGCGCGCATCACCAGCGGCACTTCCATGCCGACCAGTGCGCCGATCAGGAACACCATCACATACAATAAGGTGCGAAATGGCGCGGCCATCCACGAAAAGGTCATGAACAGGATGGCGGCCGACAGGCCGCCGATCAAGCCCACGGCCAGTTCGATGTCGACGAAACGCGAGAGCACGTCGTCGTCGCGTACATATTTTGAAAAGTGAGCACCCACACCCATGGCGAACAAGTAGCAGCCAATGATGGTGGAAAACTGCAGGATGGAGTCGCCGAGCAGGTAGCTGGACATGGCTCCGGCGATCAGCTCATACGCAAGGCCGCAGGAGGCGACCACGAAGACGGACAAAATCAGAATCTTTTTGTTCATAGGGCTTTTTTTTGTTCTAATATGCGTTGACGTTATCAAATACTCATTGTGAGGAATGCCGTGCCCGCCATCCTAAACTATCTGATCCATCTTTTACTGGCCGCCGGGCTGTTGATTGTATTTTTTATCATCTACACGCGCGTCACGCCATATAACGAAGTGCTGCTGATCCGCCAGGGCAATCAGGCCGCGGCCCTGTCGCTGGGCGGCGCCATGCTGGGCTTTTCCGCCACTATCGCCTCGTCCCTGATGCACACGGCCGACTATCAGCAGTTCTTCGCCTGGGCCTTCGGCGCCATGGTGGTGCAATTGCTGGCGTACGTGGTCACCACGCGCCTGCTGCGCATGTCGAAAGACCAGATCGAATCGAACAACAGCGCCTTCGGCGGCCTGCTGGCCGCCATTTCCCTGTCGATCGGCACCATCAACGCCGCTTGCATTTCCTGACGTTTTACCTCATTCAAGGACCCCATCATGAGCCTCGGCAGCTTTATCAAGAAGCAGTTTATCGACGTACTGCAGTGGAACGAAGAGACGGAAGGCGTACTGGCCTGGCGTTTTCCCATGCAGGATTTCGAGATTCAGAACGGCGCCATCCTGAATGTGCGCGAATCGCAAGTGGCCGTCTTCGTCAATGAAGGCAAGATCGCCGACGTCTTCGGTCCCGGCACGCACAAGCTGACGACGCAAACCCTACCGCTGCTGACCAACCTGAAAAACTGGGACAAGCTGTTCGATTCGCCCTTCAAGTCGGACGTATATTACTTCAGCACCCGCGTGCAAACGGGCCGCAAATGGGGCACGCCGCAGCCGATCACCATCCGCGACAAGGATTTCGACATGATCCGCGTGCGCGCCTTCGGCATGTACTCGTACCGCATCGCCGACGCCCGCACCTTCTTCACCGAAATCAGCGGCACGCGCGAAGTGTATACGCGCGACGAAGTAGAAGATCAATTGCGCGGCATTCTGATGTCGAGCATGGCCAGCTCGCTGGGCGGCGCGAATGTCCCCTTCCTCGACATGGCGGCCAACCAGGCGCTGATGGCGCAGGAAGTCAAGGATGGCCTGGCGCAGGCGTTTTCCCGCTACGGCGTGGGCCTCGATGAATTCAACGTGGCCAGCATCAGCCTGCCCGAGGAATTGCAGGCGGCACTCGACGAACGCATCTCGGCCGGCATGAAAGGTGGCCTGGGCGCCGACAAGATGAGCGGCTACACGAAATTCCAGGTGGCCAATGCGATCCCGCTGGCGGCGCAAAACGAAGGCGGCATGGCCGGCATCGGCGCGGGACTGGGCGCCGGGCTGTCGATCGGCCAGGTGATGGCGCAAAGCATGGGCGGTGCGCTACAGCAGCCAGCACCTGCCCCGGCCGCACCGCCTGCGGCGCCACCGGCCCCCGCGGAAGAACCGATCGAGGCGCGCCTGGAAAAGCTCAAAGGCTTGCTCGACAAGGGACTCATCTCGCCGGCCGACTACGACGGCGCCAAGGCTGAACTGCTGAAAAAACTGATCGGCTAAGCGCGACTGCATGCAAACTGTTTCCTGTCCCAGCTGCGGTGCGGAAGTCCGCTTCCGCTCGCACGCTTCCGTGCTCGCCGTATGCGAGTACTGCCACAGCACCATCCTCAAGGACGCCGACTCGGTCAAGGATCTCGGCAAGATGTCAGCCGTCCTCGAGGATTACTCGCCGATCCAGGTCGGCACGGCCGGCGTGCACGATGGCGTGCACTTCACCGTCGTCGGGCGCATCCAGCAGCGCTACAGCGCCGGCACGTGGAACGAGTGGTATCTGCTGTTCGACGACGCCAGCACGGCGTGGCTGGGCGACTCGTCCGGCCTGTACACCCTGACGCGTGAACGCAAGACGCAGGATGCCCTGCCCGCCTTTGCCGAGCTGGCGCCCGGCAAACGCTACACGATCTGCGGCGAGCCGTACACGGCGGCCGAGATCCGCAGCGCCGAATGCATCGCCGGCCAGGGGGAGTTGCCGTTCAAGGTGGGCGCCGGCTGGCGCATCCAGGTGGCGGACTTCCGCAACTACGCCAGCTTTGTCACGCTCGACTACACGGATGGCCCGCAACCCATCGTCTACCAGGGCGTGGCCGTCACCCTGGACAGTTTGAAGTGCCAGCTGCTGCGCGACGACGATACCATCGCCAGGAGCGCTGGCAAGTACCGCGGCAAGCTCGATGCGCTCGACTGCCCGTCCTGCGGCAGCGGCATCCAATATGTGCCCGGCGCTGCAGCGCAGCTGGTGTGTCCCGCCTGCCATGCGCAACTCGACGCCAGCGGTCCGGAAGCGCAGGTGCTGGCCATCGGCAAGCAGGTGCACGACAACGCCGACCTCACCCTGGAGCTGGGCGCCAGCGCGAAGATCAGCAATGTGGATTTCAAGGTGATCGGCATGATGCGCCGCGCCGACGACGAAGGCAGCGAGTGGAACGAATACCTGCTGTATGGCGCGCGCGCCGGCTTCTTCTGGCTGGTGGAAACCGACGATGGCTGGTCGCGCTCGAACGTGCTGCCGAACTGGCCCAACTGGGCCTCATTGGACGCCGATACCTGCACGCTCGATGGCGCCACCTACCGCAAACTGTATGACTACGGCTCGCAGGTCGTGTATGCGGCGGGTGCCTTCAACTGGAAGGTGGCCATCGGCGACAGCACGCGCGTGTTTGAATTCGAGCAGGGACAGACCAAACTGGCGGCGGAGCTCACCGGCGAGGAAATGACCTGGTCGCGCTCCGCGCCCGTCGCCCATGACCAGATCGCCGCCTGGTTCGGCGCCGCCTTCCATGGCGGCGCCAACGTGCAGAATATCCAGCTCAGTCATCGCGGCATCGCCAAGGTCTTCATCGTCATCGTGCTGGTCTTGAATGCGATCCCCATGTTTGTCTCATTCTCCAGCACCCTGATGTGGAGTTTGCTGGGCTGCCTGGCGCTGTTCCTGCCGGCCGCTTTTCTCGACAAGAATGCAAAGAATCCCCCATGAGTAAATACGTGATCTACGCCCTGATGGTGACCTTCAGTGTTACCGCCGCCAACTGGGTGCGCATGTTCAAGGTGGCCGGCAGTAGCAGCGGCAGCAGCTGGAGTTCGCGCACGGGCAGCGGCGGCGGCAGCTATGGCGGCGGCTCCAGCGGCGGCAGCCACAAATAAGCATGGCTGCCACACCGCATCTGCCCTTGGGCACCCATTTGCTGGCCGATCTGTCGGGCATCGCGCCGGAACGCCTGCGCGATGGCGCCGCGCTCGAGCGCCTGCTGCGCGACGCTGCCGTCACGGCCGGTGCCCAGGTGCTGCACAGCCATTTCCACAGCTTTGGCGCCGGCCAGGGCGTCACGGGCGTGGTGCTGCTGGCCGAATCGCACATCTCCATCCACACCTGGCCGGAGTGCGGCTTTGCCGCCGTCGATATCTTCATGTGCGGCGCGGCCCGGCCGCAACTGGCGCTCGACGCCATCAAGGATGCGCTGCAGGCGGCGCACTGCCAGCTGCAATCGGTGCGGCGCGCGCCACCCGGGCATTCCTAGCGCCGCTGGTGGATCGCGGGGGGATCGCTTACACTGTCGGCTCATATCCCAACCGTGACTCCCATGCGCCGTTCCGCCCTCCTTGCCCTGCCCCTGCTGCTGCTGGTTTCAGCCTGCAACGACTACACGGCGCCCAGCCTGTACCAGGCCACCACGCCCGAGTGCAAGACGTGGACGGAGGGTTCACGCTTCGAGCTGCCGCGCGGTATCAGCGTGTATGCCACACCGCCTGTCACCCTGAAGGATGGCGGCACCGAGCTGGCGCTGATTTTTACTCTTCCCATCGGCACGCAAGCCAGCTTCACGCGCCTGTCCTTCCTGCTGGAAGAACCAAAACAGCAGCCCTTCGCCGAAGCCAAGGTGCTGACCATCTACCAGCGCGGCATGAACCGCAAGGCGGAAATCGTCGACGTCATCGAGCAGCTGCCCATCATGTTTTCCGCCGTCGGTTCGAGCGCCGAAACCCAGTGGCGCCTGCGCCTGCAACTGCCGCGCCAGCTGCCGCAGCGCTTTGATTTATCCATGCCCGACATGCTCGTCGCCGGCAAGCGCTACCCGGTGCGCACGTTTACGTACCGCTATTTCCCCGAGCGCAGCGCTTACGGCATGTGCAGCTAATGTTGACGGCGGCGCGCGCCGCTGGCACACTGGCGTTTTCCCTCACACAACAGGAGTAGACAACATGCGCCATTCGGATACTGCCGTGCTGTCGGCTGCCTGATCACGGTCTTTCCCCGCTAAGACTCTTAGCCCGCCATTGCCCATACGCGTGATCGCGTAGCCGACTTCCCTTTCTTTCGTGCCAGTCATAACGACTGGCGGTGCCTGCACGCGCAGGCTTCACGTCCGCACGCGGACGACAGAATTTGGAATCACGCTACCATGATCGCATTCGATTTTGCGCAACTACGCCTTATCGGGCTGCAGCAGGCCATCGCCGGCGCAGCCACCCAACTCGACTTATCGTCCCCTGCCGCACAACTGCTGCGCGTGAGCGCCGTCCACCGCGACAGCCTTCTCGTGCACGACGGCACCCGGGAACACCCGGCACAGGTCCTGCCGCGCCTGTTGCACGAGCTGCTGGCGCAAGACACCGTCCTCACGGTCGGCGACTGGGTCGCCGCCGAACACGATGCTCACGGCGCGCTGTGGATAACGGCGCACTTATCCCCAGTCACGCAAATCGCCCGGCGCGGCAATGACGGCCGGAGGCAAGTGCTCGCCAGCAATGTCGATACCGCCCTGCTGGTGATGGGACTGGACGGGGATTTCAACCCACGCCGGCTGGAACGCTATCTGGCCATCGTGCTGGCGGCCCAGGTCAGCCCCGTGGTGGTGCTGAGCAAGGCCGACGTGGCCGACGACGTGCCGGGCAAGCTGGCGCAGCTCAAACAGCGCCTGCCGTCCCACGTGCCCCTGTTTGCCATCGATACGCGCCATGCGTATGACGTGGCCATCCTGGAACCGTGGCTGGGTGCCGGCCAGACCCTGGTGCTGCTCGGTTCATCGGGCGCCGGCAAGTCCAGTCTGACCAATACCTTGTCTGCGGCGCAGCAGGCCACCAACGGCGTGCGCCATGGCGATGGGCGCGGACGGCATACGACGACGGCGCGCTCGCTGCACCTGTGCCCCAGCGGCGCCTGCATCATCGATACGCCGGGCTTGCGCAGCTGGCAGGCCGACGCCGATGCGCAGACCCTGGCGGCCACATTTGACGACATCGCGGCGCTCGCCTCGACATGCCAGTTCCGCGATTGCCAGCACGCCAGCGAACCAGGCTGCCAGGTGCGCGGCGCCGTCGATGCGGATCGGCTGCGCAATTATCACAAGCTGCTGCGCGACGCCCGGCGCGGCGAGGAGACGCCGCTCGAGCGCATCGCCGCGCGCGCCATGTGGAAGACGATCTTGAAGGCGGGGCAGGAAAGGAGCAGGCAGAAGCGCCAGGAATAGCCGTCAAAGCATAAAAAAAGGCAGCCCGAAGGCTGCCTTTCTTGTTGCTGGCTCGCTGATTACAGCTTGCGCAGCTTCTGGATCGCTGCCAGCTGCGCAATCGCGCTGGCCAGCTCGGCTTGCGCTTGCGCGTAGTCGATGCCCGAATCCTTGTTGTGGATATTTTCTTCCGCCAACTTCTTCGCTTCCAGCGCTTTCGCTTCGTCGAGGTCGTGACCGCGGATCGCGGTATCGGCCAGGACGGTCACGGTGTCCGGTTGCACTTCCAGCAGGCCGCCGGCAACGAAGACGAACTCTTCTTCAGCCTGGCCGACTACCTTGATGCGGACCGCGCCCGGACGGATGCGGGTAATCAAAGGCGTGTGGCGTGGGTAGATACCCAGCTCGCCCTGTTCACCCGGCAACGCGACGAATTCTGCTTCGCCTGAAAAAATCAGTTCTTCAGCGGAAACCACGTCAACGTGAATTGTGTGTGCCATGTGTGTCCTATCGGGTTGAAGAACCCCGCCTTCTAAGGGGCGGGGTTAGGCCCAGACTTAACTTAGTTAAGTTTCTTGGCTTTTTCGATTGCTTCTTCGATCGTGCCGACCATGTAGAACGCTTGTTCCGGCAGGTGATCGAGTTCGCCCGAAGCGATCATTTTGAAGCCCTTGATCGTGTCTTTGAGCGAAACGTATTTACCAGGCGCGCCGGTAAAGACTTCAGCGACGTGGAAAGGCTGCGACAGGAAACGCTGCATCTTACGTGCGCGGGCGACCAGCAGTTTGTCTTCCGGTGCCAGCTCGTCCATACCCAGAATCGCGATAATGTCGCGCAATTCCTTGTAGCGTTGCAGGGTCGTTTGCACGGCACGCGCGGTGTCGTAGTGCTCTTGACCAACGATCAACGGATCCAGCTGACGCGAGGTCGAATCCAGTGGGTCCACGGCTGGGTAGATACCCAGGGAAGCGATGTCACGCGACAGCGCAACGGTCGAATCCAAGTGAGCAAACGTGGTAGCAGGCGACGGATCGGTGTAATCATCGGCTGGAACGTAGACGGCCTGGATCGAGGTGATCGAACCGGTCTTGGTCGACGTGATACGCTCTTGCAGACGGCCCATTTCTTCCGCCAGGGTCGGTTGGTAACCCACAGCCGATGGCATACGGCCCAGCAGTGCCGATACTTCGGTACCGGCCAGCGTGAAGCGGTAGATGTTGTCGACGAAGAACAGAACGTCCTTGCCTTCATCACGGAACGATTCAGCGATCGTCAGGCCGGTCAGCGCAACGCGCAGACGGTTACCTGGCGGTTCATTCATCTGACCGTAGACCATCGCCACTTTGGAGTTCTCTGGGTTTTCCAGATCGACCACTTTCGCGTCAGCCATCTCGTGGTAGAAGTCGTTACCTTCACGGGTACGCTCACCAACGCCGGCAAACACGGACACGCCGCTGTGTGCCTTGGCGATGTTGTTAATCAGTTCCATCATGTTCACGGTCTTGCCTACGCCAGCGCCGCCGAACAGACCCACTTTACCGCCTTTTGCAAACGGGCACACCAGGTCGATCACCTTGATGCCGGTTTCCAGCAGTTCTTGCGATGGCGACAGTTCGTCGTATGCAGGAGCGGTGCGGTGGATCGACGCGATCTGCTCGTGCGACACAGGGCCGCATTCGTCGATCGGGTTGCCCAGCACGTCCATGATGCGACCCAGGGTTGCTTTACCGACTGGCACCATGATTGGTTTGCCGGTGTTCTGGATCATCATGCCGCGACGCAGGCCATCGGACGAGCCGAGTGCAATGGTACGGACAATGCCGTCGCCCAACTGCTGTTGTACTTCCAGGGTCAGTTCCGAGCCTGCCATCTTCAAGGCATCAAATACCTTAGGCATCGCGTTGCGGGGAAACTCAACGTCCACCACAGCGCCGATACACTGAACGATTTTGCCATCAGCCATGTTCGTTCCTTCAATATAGTTAAATTCGTTTAAACCGCAGCCGCACCGGCGACGATTTCGGAGAGTTCTTTGGTAATCGCAGCTTGACGGGTCTTGTTGTAGATCAGCTTCAATTCGCCGATCACACTACCCGCGTTGTCGCTTGCAGCTTTCATCGCGACCATCCGTGCCGATTGCTCGGACGCCAGATTCTCCGCGACTGCCTGGTACACCAGCGCTTCTACATAGCGCTCCAGCAATTCGTCGATCACGCTTTGCGCATCCGGCTCGTAGATGTAATCCCACGAGTGGGCACCCTTGTCGGCGACCATCTTGTCGGCCGTCAGGGGCAGCAATTGCTCCACGACTGGTTCCTGCTTCATCGTGTTGATGAATTTGGTGTAGCACAGGTACACTGCATCGATCTTGCCTGCCTGGAACTCTTCGAGCATGACCTTGACAGGTCCGATCAGTTTGTCCAGGTGGGGCGTATCACCGGTTTGAATGGCGTGCGCAATGATCTTGACGCCGATGCGATTCAAAAAACCCAAACCCTTGTTACCGATGGCAACTGCTTCAATCCGGTTGCCAGCTGCTTCCAGCTCGCGCGACTTCGACGTCACCTGGCGCAGGATATTGGTGTTCATGCCGCCGCACAGACCCTTGTCGGTCGTGACAACGATGAAACCCACTGCCTTCGCTTGCGTACCCTGGGCAGCTGCCAGGAACGGGTGCGTGTATTCCGGATTGGCGGTCGCCAGATTGGCGGCGATATTCCGAATCTTGTCACTGTAGGGACGGGCGGCCCGCATCCGGTCTTGCGCCTTGCGCATTTTGGACGCGGCGACCATTTCCATCGCCTTGGTGATCTTCTTCGTATTCTCTACGCTCTTGATCTTGCCTCGTATCTCTTTGCTTGATGCCATGAGTCCTTACTCCTTCTGCGCGTAGGGCGGCGCCTCACTCGAGGTGGGCGCCGCCTGGCCGCTTAATATGCGCCGGATTTCTTGAAATCAGCAATGGCCGCCGACAGAGTTGCTTCGCTGTCTTTGTCGAGTTGCTTGGTTTCTTCGATCTTGGCCAGCAGAGCAGCTTGCTTGGTCTTCATGTAAGCGTGGACACCAGCTTCGAACGACAGCACTTGCTTGACTGGCACGTCGTCCATGAAGCCTTTGTTCACCGAGAACAGCGATACGGCCATCAGCGAGATCGACAGTGGCGAGTATTGGGCTTGCTTGAGCAATTCCGTTACGCGCGCGCCGCGGTCCAGCTGCTTGCGGGTCGATTCATCCAGATCCGAAGCGAACTGCGCAAACGCGGCCAGTTCACGGTATTGCGCCAAGTCGGTACGGATACCGCCGGACAGGTTTTTGATGACCTTGGTCTGGGCGGCGCCACCGACGCGCGATACGGAAATACCGGCGTTAATTGCAGGACGGATACCGGCGTTGAACAGCGAGGTTTCCAGGAAGATCTGACCGTCGGTAATCGAAATCACGTTGGTTGGAACGAATGCGGACACGTCGCCAGCTTGCGTTTCAATGATCGGCAGTGCCGTCAGGGAACCGGTCTTGCCTTTGACGGCGCCGTCGGTGAACTTCTCGACGTAGTCGGCGTTCACGCGTGCTGCGCGTTCCAGCAGGCGGCTGTGCAGGTAGAACACGTCGCCTGGGTACGCTTCGCGACCTGGTGGACGGCGCAGCAGCAGCGAGATTTGACGGTATGCAACAGCTTGTTTGGACAGATCATCGTAAACGATCAGTGCATCTTCACCGCGGTCACGGAAGTATTCGCCCATGGCGCAACCGGAGTACGGCGAGATGTATTGCATGGCAGCCGATTCCGAAGCGGAAGCGGCGACAACGATGGTGTATTCCATCGCGCCGTGCTGTTCCAGCGAGCGCACGATGTTCTTGATCGACGAGGCTTTTTGGCCAATCGCGACGTAGATACACTTCATGCCCTGGCCTTTTTGATTGATGATCGCATCAATCGCCACAGCCGACTTGCCGGTTTGACGGTCGCCGATGATCAGTTCGCGCTGGCCGCGGCCAACTGGAACCATCGCATCGATCGACTTCAGGCCGGTTTGCATTGGTTGCGACACGGACTCGCGGGCGATCACGCCCGGGGCAATTTTTTCAATCGCGGCCGTCAGTTTGGTGTCGATGGCGCCTTTGCCGTCGATCGGCTGACCCAGCGCGTTGACAACGCGGCCGAGCAGCTCAGGACCGACTGGCACTTCCAGAATGCGGCCGGTGCATTTCACCGTGTCGCCTTCGGAGATGTGCTCGTAGGCACCCAGAATCACGGAACCGACGGAGTCGCGTTCCAGATTCATGGCCAGGCCAAACGTGTTGCCTGGGAATTCCAGCATCTCGCCTTGCATCACGTCCGACAAACCGTGGATGCGGCAGATACCGTCGGCGACGGAAATAACCGTGCCTTGATTACGCACTTCAGCGCCGCCGTCAAGACCTTGGATCCGGCTCTTGATCAACTCGCTGATTTCAGATGGGTTGAGTTGCATACTAACTCCTAAAAGTGTTTCTCTCAGCTTGCGCGAGGGGTAAGGGTCTGTCTAAGCTGGCCTGCCGAAGCGCGTGTCTTACGACACCAGTGCAGCGTGCAGTTGCTGCAGCTTGGCGCGCACCGAGGTGTCGAGCACTTGGTCGCCAACAACCACGCGCACGCCGCCGAGCAGCGATGGATCCACTGTGACGGCAGGGTTGAGCTTACGACTGAATTTCTTTTCCAGCGTTGCGACCAGCTCGGCCGTTTGGCCTTCGCTCAGATCGAAAGCGCTCGTGATCTCGGCGTCAGCCGCACCTTCCAGGCCATTTTTCAAGGCATGGAATTGCGCGCCGATTTCCGGCAGCAGGCTGATGCGGCCATTTTCGATCAACATCGTGACGAAGTTTTTCACTTCCTCATTGAGCGGCGATTTCAACAACGACAGGATGGTGGCGGCGACGTCGCTTTCCGAAACTTTCGGATTGCGCGCGTACGCCTGTACCTCGGGGTGGCTACCGATCTGTGCCAGTTCGGACACCAGTTCGGACCACGCCGCGAGGTTGCTTGACTCCTTACCAGCTTGGGCTACGCGGAACAAAGCTTCCGCGTAGGGACGGGCGACGGTTGCGAGTTCTGCCATGATTACAGCTCGACAGCAAGACGCTGCAACATTTCGGCGTGAGCCGTAGCGTTTACTTCACGCTTCAAGATCTGCTCGGCACCCTTGACAGCCAGGTCAGCCACCTGAGCGCGCAATTGTTCGCGTGCTTTCGACAGTTGCTGTTCGGCGTCCGACTGGGCTTGCGCAATGATACGCGCAGCTTCAGCTTGTGCATTTTGCTTGATCTCTTCAGCAACCAGCTGCGCGCGCTTTTCAGCGTCCGCAACGCGTTGCGACGCTTCTTCACGTGCACTGTTCAATGCCTCTTGCGCACGCTTTTCAGCGACTGCCATCGAAGCCTGACCTTGATCGGCCGCAGCCAATCCATCCGCGATTCGTTTGGCACGCTCATCCAGCGCGTTGTTCAGCGCTGGAAATACGAACTTCATCGAGAACCAGACCAACACCGCGAAGGTGATCATCTGGCCGATGAGCGACATATTGATGTCCATACCTTTGCTCCTAACTAAAAGTTTCTCCTAGGGTTGGAGCGAATTACTGAGCAACAGCCGTCAGAGCGGACAGGAACGGGTTAGCGAACGTGTACAGCAGAGCAACACCAACGCCGATCATCGAGATAGCATCCAGCAGACCAGCGATAACGAACAGTTTGGTTTGCAGTTGTGGCATCAGTTCTGGTTGACGTGCCGAAGCTTCCAGGAATTTGCCACCCAAGATAGCGAAGCCCAGAGCGGTGCCGATTGCGGCCAGGCCGATGATGATTGCTGCTGCCAGAACGGTCATGCTTTGTACTTGTGCGATCAGAGCTTGCATAAAATTCTCCTAAATTTAAAAACGAAAGATACTAAAAAAACAAAATATAAAGTTAATGATTAATGTTTCTCAACCGCAAGGCTCAGATACACAACCGTCAACGCCATAAACACAAAAGCTTGCAAAGTTACAATCAAGATATGGAAAATTGCCCATGGACCACCCAACGCCCACTGTGCCCACCAAGGCAACAACGCGATCAAGATGAAAATCAGTTCGCCGGCATACATATTGCCGAACAGTCGCAGCGACAGGGAGATCAGTTTTGCAACCAGCTCAACCATTTGCAGCAGGAAATTGACAGGTGCCAGGGCGATCGTGCCGATCAGGCCGCTCGCATGGAACGGTGCCGTGAACAGTTCCTTGATCCAGCCGCCCAGGCCCTTGGCCTTGATCGAGAAAGCGATCACGCACAGCACGACCGACAGCGACATGGCGAAGGTGTGGTTGACGTCGGCGGTCGGCACGGCGCGCAGTTTATGCACGCCAAACCAGCTCAGGATCTTCGGCAACAGGTCAACCGGCAGGAAGTCCATCGCGTTGAGCAACCAGACCCACACAAAAATAGTGATGGCCAGCGGCGCGATGACCTTGCTTTTCGCGTGGAAGGCCCCATTAATAGTGTCATTGACGATTTCCATGACCATTTCGACGAAGTTTTGCAACTTGCCAGGGACACCAGCCGTCGCGCGGCGCGACGCCATATAGAAAACAGCCAGGAAAACAAAGCCCAGAATGGCCGAAATCCAGAACGTATCCAGATTGATCATGCCGTCGGCACTTCTCAGGTGGGCCAGATGGTGACTGATGTATTCTGTGGCGTTGGCCGGGGCAGCATGGCCCGCTTCAATAGCGTGTTCTGTGGTCATAATGAATTTAGATTTGTCGTTTCAGAGCTCAACAGGCCCCAAAACCAATGATTAAACAGCGAGCAATGAAAACCAGTATGCTAAGGTTGCCACCGCGAAACCCAAGATCAGCCATAACCAGGCGGCCGACTGAAACAACACCAGTGCCAATATAAACAGCACCGCTGTGATAAATATTTTCACCACTTCTGCGCGCAAATGCGCCCGGAATGCCTTATTGGCGTCGCTAGAACCGCGAACCACCAACAGGGCATACACCAGGCTACCGATGACTGCGATAGCGCCGCCGTATGCGGCGGACCAGCCTCTGACATTGCCACCGAAAAACAGGGTGACCGTGGCAAAGCTGATAGCGATTGCTAGCTGCAATGCAACTACTTTGTAGACTGGCTTGGCAATACTTTGTTGTGAATCACTCAATTGCCAAGTTCCCAGAAAAATCTACACACGCAAAGACACGGGATTATAGTTGGCTTTGATCTATAGAGTCAAACGTTGCTGCACCGCAGCAGGGCAATTGCTGCGTGAAACTGACGCTTTACCGACTATTCGCCGCCTTTTGCACCACTATATGGCAAAGTCGCTTGTCTGGCCGCTTCCAGCCGTGTTATCAAGGAATCACGTGGTGCATCTGGAAAGCATGGCCGGATCGTCCACATCCGCATGGCCCCTGTCTTTGCAGCTTGCTATTTAACCACGCAAGCGGGTCAACAAACCATCGAGCACGTCAAGATCGGCAAAATCGATCACCAATTGGCCACGGCCTTTATTCCCCATCTTGAACACCACGGGCGTGGCCAGCGCATCGGACAACTCTTCTTCCAGGCGCGCGATGTCGCCGGACTTTTCCTTCTGCCGCGGCTCGACCGGGTTGGCCGCTTCCTCGACCGTGCGTGTGACGAGCTTTTCCGTTTCACGCACGGACAGGCGCTTGGCCACGACCTGGTTCGCCAGAGTGATCTGGCTGGCCGCATCGACGGCCAGCAGCGCGCGCGCATGGCCCATGTCGATATCGCCGGCCATCAGCATGGTCTGCACTGGATTGGCCAGGTTCATCAAACGCAACAGGTTCGACACGGCGCTGCGCGAGCGTCCCAGCGCAGTGGCCGCTTGCTCATGCGTAAAACTGAAGTCGGCGATCAGGCGGTGGATGCCCTGCGCCTCTTCCAGCGGATTCAAGTCTTCGCGCTGGATATTCTCGATCAGCGCCATGGCGGCGGCGGCCAGATCGTCCACGTCGCGCACCAGCACCGGCACTTCCGTCAGGCCCGCCAGCTGCGAGGCGCGGAAACGGCGTTCTCCAGCGATGATTTCATATTTGATAACGCCGCTTAAGGTGTCTTGCCCGATCGGCCGCACCAGGATCGGCTGCATCAGCCCCTGCGCCTTGATCGAGGCGGCCAGTTCATTCAGGGCCCCCTCGTCCATGCGCGTGCGCGGCTGGTATTTGCCCGCTTGCATTTGCGACACGGGCAAGTTCGACGGTTGATTCGTGTCCGGACTGGCAAAGTCGCCGCCGCCGCCCAACAGGGCGTCGAGTCCGCGACCCAGTCCTTTTAATTTTTTCGTAGCCATGCTGTCCTAATCGTGTTTTCAGAGTAAGCGCTTACATCACAATATGCAGGCGCTCGCCCCTTGTTTACATATGTTTGATGCGTTCGACCATCTCGGCGCCGAAGGCGATATACGCCTGCGCACCTTTCGAGCTGGGGTCGAAGGTCACGCCGGGCAAGCCGTACGATGGCGCTTCGGCCAGGCGGACATTGCGCGGGATGATGGTATTGAATACCTTGTCGCCGAAGTGCTGTTCCAGCTGCGCCGACACTTGTTGCGATAATGTCATGCGTGGATCGAACATCACGCGCAGCAAGCCGATGATCTTCAAATCCGGGTTCAGGTTGGCGTGCACCTTCTTGATGGTGTTGACCAGGTCGGACAAACCTTCCAGCGCGTAGTACTCGCACTGCATCGGGATGATCACGCCATGCGCGGCGCACAGGCCGTTCAAGGTCAGCATCGATAATGCCGGTGGGCAATCTACTAATATGAAGTCGTATTCGCCGTCCACTTCGGCCAGCGCATCCTTCAGGCGGCGTTCGCGGTTGTCCAGTTCGACCATCTCCACTTCCGCGCCGGCCAGCTCGCGGTTCGACGGCAAGACATCGAAGCGCCCCGCTTCCGAACGCTGGCGTGCCGTCTTGACATCGGACTCGCCCAGCATCACTTCATAGGTCGACGCCTTCAGGCCGGCCTTGTTGATGCCGGCGCCCATGGTTGCATTGCCCTGTGGGTCGAGGTCGACCAGCAGCACGCGCTGGTTCAACTTGGCCAGACCGGCGGAGAGGTTGACACTTGTTGTGGTTTTACCAACACCACCCTTTTGATTTGCTACACAAAAAATTTTGGCCATGTATCTTCTAGTTGTAAAGAGATGCAAACTTCATCGTGCGCCCCGGCATCCGGCCGAAACGATTTATATTATTTATTTCGTTTATACGATATAAATCATTTATATCGTTTATACCGTATAAACTATTTATATGATTTATACCGTTTAATTTCCGGCTTTTAAATTCTTGCTATAAAGACCAGATGACGCTCTGCATTTAGCCCTGGCACCTGGATAGGCCGCAATTCCGTCACTTGCCAGTCTGCCGGCAGTCTCTCGCGCTCGTCTGGTGGTGCCACTCCTTTCAAGGCGATGAATTGCCCGCCCTCGGCCAGCACGTGGTTCGACCAGTTGACGAAGTCGGACAGGTCGGCAAAGGCGCGCGAGGTGATCACGTCGAATTTCTGCTGCACTTCCAGCTGCTCCACGCGTTTCGTGTACACGGTCACGTTGGCGAGGCCCAGTTCGGCCTTCACTTGCGTCAGGAATGCCGTCTTTTTATGCACCGTGTCGATCATCGACACCTTCACATCGGGCCGCGCGATGGCCAGCACCATACCCGGCAAGCCGCCGCCGGCGCCCACGTCGAGCACGTTTTTCGCCTGCGCGAACGCCGGCACGGCGGCCAGCGAATCGAGCACGTGCAGGGTCAGCATCTGCAGCGGATCGCGCACCGACGTCAGGTTGTACACGCTGTTCCATTTGGCCAGCAAGGCCAGGTAATCGAGCAGTTTTTCCGTCTGATCCGCGCTCAGGTCCAGCCCCAGCGCGGCGATGCCTTCATTCAAAATCTGGGCCAATGCGGCCCGGTCAAACTGCTTCATTCAACAACCTCGTCCTTTAAAGTGGTGGTCTGCGCGGCACCGAAGCCGCGCTTTTTCAGGTGAACCAGCAGCAGCGAAATCGCCGCCGGCGTCACGCCAGAAATGCGCGAAGCCTGGCCCAGGGTTTCCGGGCGCTGCTTGTCGAGTTTTTGCCGCACTTCGACGGACAGCGCGCCGATGTCCAGGTAATTGAAACCCTCTGGCAAAGCCAGGTTTTCATAGTGTTCGTGACGCTCGATTTCCTTGCTCTGGCGCTCGATGTAGCCCGCATATTTGAGCTGGATTTCCACCTGCTCGCGCACGGCCGCGTCTTCCACGCCGGGGCCGGCCAGGGCCTGGCCTTCGATGCCCGTCATGCTCATCAAGGTGTCGTAGGCGACGTTCGGGCGGCGCAGCAAGTCCGCCAGCGAGTATTCGCGCTCGATGGCCTGGCCGACGATGCGTTCCGATTCGGCGGCTGCCAGGATGCGCGGGTTGACCCACGTGGAACGCAGGCGCTCGAGTTCGCGCGCCACCGCTTCGCGCTTCGTTTCAAACGCCTGCCACTGGGCGTCGCCCACGCAGCCCAGGGCGCGCCCGATTTCCGTCAGGCGCATGTCGGCATTGTCTTCGCGCAGGCTCAAACGGTACTCGGCGCGGCTGGTGAACATGCGGTACGGTTCCTGCACGCCCTGCGTGATCAGATCGTCGACCAGCACGCCCAGATAGGCCTCGGAGCGGCCCGGTACCCAGGCTTCCTTGTCCTGCGTCAGCAAGGCCGCATTCAGGCCCGCCAGCATGCCTTGCGCGGCAGCTTCCTCGTAGCCCGTGGTGCCGTTGATCTGGCCGGCAAAGAACAGGCCGGCGACGGCCTTCGTTTCCAGCGAGGCCTTCAAGCCGCGCGGGTCGAAATAATCGTATTCGATGGCATAGCCGGGACGCAGGATGTGCGCGTTTTCCATGCCCTTCATCGATTGCACCAGGGCGATCTGCACGTCGAACGGCAAGCTCGTCGAGATGCCGTTCGGATAGAACTCATGCGTCGTCAAGCCTTCCGGCTCAAGGAAGATCTGGTGCGATTCCTTGCCCGAGAAACGGTGGATCTTGTCTTCGATCGAGGGGCAATAGCGGGGCCCCACGCCTTCGATCACGCCCGTATACATGGGGCTGCGGTCCAGGCCGGCGCGGATGATGTCGTGCGTCTGGCTATTCGTGTGCGTGACCCAGCACGGCACCTGGCGCGGGTGCATGGCCGTATTGCCCATGACGGAAAAGACGGGCACGGGATCGAGGTCGCCCGGCTGCTCTTGCATCACGGAGAAGTCGATCGTGCGGCCATCGATGCGCGGCGGCGTGCCCGTTTTCAGGCGCCCCTGCGGCAGTTTCAGCTCTTTCAGGCGGGCGGACAGCGAGATGGCGGGCGGGTCGCCGGCGCGGCCGGCCGAGTAGTTATTCAAGCCCACGTGGATCTTGCCATCGAGGAAGGTTCCAGCCGTCAGCACGACGGCGCGCGCGAGAAACTTCAAGCCGATCTGCGTCACGGCGCCGACGACGCGGTCGCCTTCGACGATCAAATCATCGACGGCTTGCTGGAACAGCCACAGGTTAGTCTGGTTTTCCAGGCGCGTACGGATGGCGGCCTTGTAGAGAATACGGTCGGCCTGGGCGCGCGTGGCGCGGACTGCCGGGCCTTTCGAGGAATTCAGGATGCGGAATTGGATGCCGGACTCGTCGGTGGCGATCGCCATCGCGCCGCCCATGGCGTCGACTTCCTTGACCAGGTGGCCCTTGCCGATGCCACCGATGGAAGGGTTGCACGACATCTGGCCCAGTGTCTCAATATTATGCGTGAGCAATAGCGTCTTCTGCCCCATGCGGGCGGAAGCGAGGGCCGCCTCGGTACCGGCGTGACCACCACCGACAACGATGACGTCGAATTCTGTAGGAAATAACATGATAAATAGGTAACAGTGCAAGTAAAAATGCGGGATGAGAGCTCCGATTATAGAGTCTTTTTGCAAGCGCAACCTTGCGCAGCGCATTTTTTGCTTAATTTTTACTCAGCAGGGGCAAGCCAACGACGATTTCTGTTTCACGTGGAACACGCAACGTGGTCAGGCAGAGGGCTGCGGTGCCGTGAAATGTTTGCTACAATTGCCGCATCGTCCGTCAACGTGACCACGCCAGTGGCCAGCGGGACGATCATCCAGGAGGACGGCCTCCCCCATCATGGGAACACACCGGGACGGCCCGCTCTGTATAAGGAGCCGCCATGGCCTGGATACTATTACTCATTGCCGGCATGTTTGAAGTCGTGTGGGCATACTCGATGAAACTCTCCGAGGGTTTCACCAAACTCACCCCCTCCGTCATTACCATCGTCATGATGATCGCCAGCTTCGGCTTGCTGTCGCTGGCCATGCGCACCCTGCCCCTGGGCACGGCCTACACGATCTGGACCGGTATCGGCGCCGTCGGCGCCTTCATCGTCGGCATCGTCTTTCTGGACGAGCAAGTCAACACCATGCGCGTATGCGCCGCCGTCCTCATCGTGTGCGGCATCGTGCTGATGAAACTGTCGTCCAGCCACTGAGAGAGGAATTCCCATGCTCCTCGAAAACTATTTTCCCGTCCTGCTGTTCATTCTGATCGGCATCCTAGTCGGCATCGTGCCCATGCTGCTGGGCCGCGCGCTGGGGCCGCACAAGCCGGACCCGCAAAAACTGTCGCCGTACGAATGCGGCTTCGAAGCGTTCGGCGACGCGCGCATGAAATTCGACATCCGCTTCTATCTGGTGGCCATCCTGTTCATCCTGTTCGATATCGAGGTGATCTTCCTGATGCCATGGGCGGCCAACGTCAATGAACTGGGCTTGCATGGTTTCTGGGCCGTCATGGGTTTCCTGGGCGTACTGACCATCGGCCTGGCCTATGAATGGAAACGCGGTGCGCTGGAGTGGGAATGAGCAAGCTGCTGTTGCTCAACCTGCTGATGGGCGCAGGCCTGGCCTATGCGGCCGTGCGCGAGTATCGGCAAGACGCCCGCACGTTCCGCGTGCTGGCGGCCGTTTCCAGCCTGTCGCTGCTCGTGAGCCTGGGGCTGGCCAGCCAGCTGCAACACTAAACGGTTCCACGTGAAACATACGCGGAGCGGGAAAGCGGAGTAAGCTTGGCTTCTGTCCTTGCCGCCAGGAGTCTGCATGCCCGCCTTCCAGTTCCGCACCGTGCCGCATCTGATCGTTCAACCGGGCGCCGCCGCCCAACTGGGCGCGCATATCGCCCACCACTTCCCCACCGTCCGCCGCACCCTGCTCGTCACCGATGCAGGGTTTCTGCGCACGGGACTGGCCGATGCCCCTCTGCACAGCTTGCGCACGGCAGGCATCGACACCCATGTTTTTTCCGACGTGCAAGCCGATCCGCCTGAAGCCATCGTGCTGGCAGGCGTGGCCCAGGCCCGGATGCTTCACGTGGAACTGATTATCGGCCTCGGTGGCGGCAGCTCGCTGGACGTGGCCAAGCTGATCGCCGTGCTGGTCCCCGGCCACCAGGAACTGGCCCAACTGTATGGCATCGGCAATGTCCACGGCCAGCGCCTGCCCCTGGTGCAATTGCCGACCACGGCGGGCACGGGCTCGGAAGTGACGCATATCGCCATCGTCACCACGGGCGCCACCAGCAAGATGGGCGTGGTAGCGCCGCAACTGTATGCAGACCTGGCCATCCTCGACGCCAGCCTGACCCTGGGCTTGCCATCCGCCGTGACGGCCGCCACCGGCATCGATGCCATGGTGCATGCGATCGAAGCGTACACCAGCCGCCTGCTGAAAAATCCCTTGTCCGACATGCTGGCCAGCCAGGCGCTGTCGCTGCTGTCTGCCAATCTGCTCACGGCCTGCCGCGATGGCAGCCACTTGCCGGCGCGCCAAGCCATGCTGCTGGGCGCCATGCTGGCCGGCCAGGCGTTTGCCAACGCCCCCGTGGCCGCTGTGCATGCGCTCGCCTATCCCATCGGTGGACTGTTCCATGTGCCACATGGCCTGTCGAATGCGCTGGTGCTGCCGCATGTGCTGCGCTTTAATCTGTCCCACGCGGCGCCCCTGTATGCGCAACTGGCAGCCATCGTGCAGCCCGGCATTACGGGCAGCGACGAGGCGCGGGCGAACGCCCTGATCGACGCCATGCAGGCAATTGCCTCGGCCACGGGCATCGCCCGCACCCTGCGCGAGGTGGGCATCGCGGCCAGCGACCTGGACCGGCTGGCCGATGAAGCCATGCTGCAGACGCGCTTGCTGGGCAACAATCCCCGTCCCGTCACGCGCGACGATGCGCGCGCCATCTATGCGGCCGCGCTGTAAAAACATACAAGACATAAAAAAAGCCACGCATGGCGCGTGGCTAGCCTTGCGACCACAAGCAGCCGCTAGTTGGGAATATCCACCACCGTGCCCGTCACGCTGATGACATTACCGGCCGCCGGCGTTGCCGCAATGGCCGGCACGTTGACATTCGTGATCAGGGTCGACGCATCGGCGCGCGTCACCGTGCGCACCACCTGCGATGGCGGCAAGGCTTGCTTGGCGTTCAAGTGCGCATACATGGCGTCCAGCGCGCGGTTCAGGTACACGTGCAGCGGTACGATCAGGGTCGGCAAGGCGCTGCTGAAGGAATCGAAGTGGTTCGCGTTGGTCACCTCGATATAGCGCAGGCGGCTATTCGTCCCTTCCACCGCTGCGTTCAGCCCCAGATAGGCGCGCGAGGCGTGATTGACGGGAATCAAGGTGTCGCTGCGGCCATGCACGATGAGGGCCGGCTTGCCATTGAGTTTGCCCGTCGCCTGCACCTCGGCCATGCCTGCCCGCACGCGCACGCTTTGCGCGGCCAGCGTACCCTGCAAGTTGGCGTTGCTGACGGCATCGCGTCCCGTCGCCAGGCTGCGCAGGCACAGGAAGCCGTCGAGCGACTGGTCCGCCAGGCTGCTCGACGGCGAGACGCCGGCCGTGTACACCCTGGCGCCGCCCACGCTGTTCTCGTACACGACATTGCCCACGATGCCGCTCTGCGCGGCAAAGCTGACAGCCTTTTGCGCCGAAGTGAACGCGACCGGATTGCCGCTGAGATCCGTCTGCGCAAACGTGAAACCGCACACTTTATCGGTCACGGAGAATTTGCCGTAGGCATACGCATACGTGACGGCCACGAGGATATTCGTGCCCGCGTGCGCCGCCTGCAGTGGATCGGAGTCAAGCAGCCATCCATACGCGCGCAAGCGCTGCTTCGCGTCCGCCTGCTGCGCCGCCAGGTCGGCGCCGTTCAGCAAGCCCTTGTTCACCAGCGCCGTGCAGCGTCCCGCATTGCCCGCCACGGAAGCGATGCACGGCTGATACAGGGCGGCATAGGTGGCGTAATCGAACAGCGCGCGGCCGGGATTGGCGACCACCGCCCCGCCCTGGCGCACGCTGTAGGCGCTCGATGGCGCCGGCTGGACTTGCGGCTCGCTGGCCGCCACGCCGCCGATCAAGCCCTTGCTATCCTGTTCCGCCGCCAGCAAGGCCGAGCCGGCGCCGTTGGAAATGCTGGACGCAATCGTGATCGTGTTCTTCGGCGTCAGCCGCACGACGCGCGAACTGCCGTCGCGGGCCAGCACGCCATAGCGTTCGTTCAACACGTAATACGCCATCTCGATGGCCTGCAGCGTGACCTTGCCCCAATCCTTCTCGGGATTCTGTTGCGAGTGCGCATGCTTGAAGGCGATGCGGTTCGGGTTGGCGCCAGCCCAGGCCAGCCGGTCGGCATCGCTCAAGTCGGGCGCGAAGAGCGCGTTCTTGCCGGCAGCCACCCTGCCCGCGCGCACGCCGTTCTGCAGGTTGACGCTGTCATCTTCAAACACATACAGGCCCGTGCCGGAGCCCTTGTCGGCATACGCCACGGCGCAGCCCTTTTTCAGCCCCCATTCGCCCGAGCTGCCGATGGCGCCGTAAATGCCGCGCGAGCCGCTGGACGTGCCCGTGACGATGCAGGCATGGTCCGGGTCGAAGCTGGCCGGCACCTGCACCATCAAGGTGACATTCTTCTTGCCCGTGCCATCGTCGGCATACGCGATGTATTCGCTGCCGGCGATCAGGCCCTCGCCCGTGCCCACGTTCCCGGACGCATCCACGTTCGGTCCGTACAAGGTGCCGTAGCCGCTGTTGGCGGCAATGTCGAGCACGGCGCGGTAATTGGCGTAGATCGCATTGCGGCGCAATTCGACCGGCGTCGGCTGTTCCGCGTTCGCGTACGCGGGAGTCGCTCCCGCCAGCCCCGTCTTGCCCAGGCCGGCCGTGAGCAAATCGTTCGTCTTGCCGTCGTAGTCGGTCCGCGTGATGGTGCCCAGGTAGCCCGGTATCTGGTTCCGTTCTTCCGGTGCATGATTGCTGCCGCAGGCTGCCAACGCCAGCAAGGTGCACAGGCTGCTCCCCGCGCGCGTGATCGTCGTTTGCATGGTGGTTCTCTCCGTTAAGGTAACAGTGGACGCACAATGAAAAACGCCGGACGATCCGTCCGGCGTTGCTTGAAAATCAGACAGCGGCTTTGGCTGGCCTGCCGCCAAAGCGCGCGATGGCTTCGCCGACGATGCCGCGCCGGAACATCAGCACGCAGATGACGAAGATCACGCCGGTCACCATGCCCACCGATTCGCCCAGGGTGCCGAACCATTCGATGCCCGTGTGCGTGGCCAGGTAGGTGCCGACATCGCCCAGCTTGTTTTCCAGCGCGATGATCAACACGGCGCCGAGGATGGGGCCGGACAAGGTGCCCATGCCGCCCACCAGTGTCATCAGCACAACCAGGCCCGACATGCCCCAGTACACGTCGGTGAGGGTTTCAAAGCCCAGCACCAGCGTCTTGGTGGCGCCGGCCAGTGCGGCCAGCGAAGCGGACAGCACGATGGCCATCAGCTTGTACTTGTTGACGTCGTAACCCAGCGAGATGGCGCGCGGTTCGTTTTCCTTGATCGCCTTGAGCACCTGTCCGAACGGCGAATGGATGGTGCGCACGATCAGGGCGAAGCCGGCGACAAAAATGGCCAGCACGACGTAGTACAAGACGGTGTCATTGCCCAGGTCTATCGTGCCCAGCAAGGTTCCACGTGGAACACCCTGCAAGCCATCCTCGCCCCCCGTGAACGGCAGGCGCAAGGCCAGGAAGTACACCATCTGCGCCAGCGCCAGGGTGATCATCGTAAAGTAGATGCCCTGGCGGCGGATCGCCAGGCCGCCGATCACCAGGCCCAGCAAGGCGCCCGTGACGACGCCGGCCAGCAAGCCCAGTTCCGTTGGCCAACCCCAGGTGCGCAGCACATAGCCGGTGACATAGCCGGCGCCGCCGAAGAAGGCCGCATGGCCGAACGACAGCAAGCCCGTGTAGCCGATCAGCAAGTTGAAAGCGCAGGCAAACAGGGCAAAGCACAGCAACTTCATCAGGAAGACGGGATAACCGTAAAACGGGGCCGCCAACGCCAGCAGCAAGGCAATGGCGTAGCCTACATTCTTATTCATCGTGGTAGCTCCAATACATGACTGATGAGGATTACTTTTCTTTGCCGAACAGGCCGGCGGGACGCAACAGCAGCACGATGACCATCACCACAAACACCACGGTGGCCGAGCCTTCCGGGTAGAACACGCGGGTCAGGCCCTCGATCACGCCCAGGCCCAGGCCCGTCAGGATGGAGCCCATGATGGAACCCATGCCGCCAATCACCACCACGGCAAACACGACGATGATCAGGTTCGAGCCCATCAGCGGCGAGACCTGGATGATGGGCGCCGCCAGCACGCCGGCGAAACCGGCCAGGGCCACGCCGAAGCCGAACGTCAACGTCACCATCAGCGGCACGTTGATGCCGAACGCTTCCACCAGTTTCGGGTTTTCCGTGCCGGCCCGCAGGTAGGCGCCCAGCTTGGTTTTTTCGATGACGAACCAGGTCGCCAGGCAGACGGAGAGCGAGGCGATGACCACCCAGGCGCGGTAGTTCGGCAGGATCATGAAACCGAGATCCGTCGCGCCGGCCAGTGCTTCGGGCACGGCATACGGCTGGCCCGAGACGCCGTAGAAGGAGCGGAACACGCCTTCCATGATCAGGGTGATGCCGAAGGTCAGCAGCAAGCCATACAGGTGGTCGAGTTTATACAGCCAGCGCAGCATGGTCTTTTCGATCAGGATGCCGACCAGGCCGACGAGGATAGGGGCGATGACCAGCATGGCCCAGTAATTGATGTCGAAATAGCTCAGGCCCATCCAGGCCAGGAAGGCGCCCATCATGTACATGGCGCCGTGCGAGAAATTAATCACATTAAGCAAGCCGAAGATGACGGCCAGACCGAGGGACAACATGGCATAGAACGAGCCGTTGACGAGACCCAGCAGCAGCTGGCTCATCATCGCTTGTATTGGAACGCCGAAAATTTCCATGGCATCACAGTATAAAAAGCACCGCCGGGTAGCGGTGTGGTATCAAGGGAAACGCGCCACCGCAAACGGGAGCGGCGGCGCAAGGCGAACCCTGCGGGCGAAGCGTGCAGGACAGAGCACCCGCGCAGCGGCGGACACTCTGTAGAGATTGCTACAGCATTACTTCCACAGCGAACACTTCGACTCGGCCTTGGTCACATACGCTTGCGCGCCGGGCACGGTGGCGATCACCTTGTAGTAATCCCATGGGTACTTCGACTCGGACGGTTTCTTGACTTCCATTAAATACATATCGTGCACCATGCGGCCATCGGGGCGCACTTCGCCATTCTGGGTAAACATGTCGTTGATCTTGGTCTTTTTCAGATAAGCCATGACCTTCTCGGTGTCGTCCGTGCCCAGCGCCTTGACGGCTTTCAGGTAGTTCGCCGCGGCCGAATAGTCGGCCGCCTGCAGCATCGACGGTTCCTTCTTCATCTTGGCGAAATAGCGTTTCGACCAGGCGCGCGTCTCCGCATTCAAGTCCCAGTACCAGCCGTCCGTCAGGTACATGCCCTGCGTCAAGTTCAAGCCCAGCGAATGGATGTCATTGATGAAGATCAGCAAGCCGGCCAGCTTCATCGATTTCGTCAAGCCGAACTCGTTGGCGGCCTTGATGCTGTTGATGGCGTCACCGCCGGCATTGGCCAGGCCGAGGATTTGCGGTTTTGCCGCTTGCGCCTGCAGCAGGAAGGAAGAGAAATCGGAAGCGCCGAGCGGATGCTTGACGCTGCCCAGCACCTTGCCGCCGGCCGCCTTGACGACCTCGGCCGTGTCTTTTTCCAGCGAATGGCCAAACGCATAGTCGGCCGTCATGAAATACCAGTTCTTGCCGCCCTGCTTGACGATGGTGCCGCCCGTGCCGCGCGCCAGCGCCACCGTGTCATACGCGTAATGCACGGTGTACGGCGTGCATTCCTCATTCGTCAGACGCGACGAACCGGCGCCGATGGCAATGAAAATTTTCTTCTTTTCCGCCGCCACCTTGGCCATGGCCAGGCTGGCGCCGGAATTGGTGCCGCCGATCAGCATGTCGACGCCCTGCTGGTCGAACCATTCGCGCGCCTTCGAGGCGGCGATGTCGGCCTTGTTTTGATGGTCGGCGGAAATGAATTCCACCTTTTTACCGGCCAGCACCACGCCGGCATCGGCGATCGCCATCTTGATGGCTTCCGCGCCACCGAGGCCGTCGACGTCGGAATACACGCCCGACATGTCGGAAATAAAACCGATCTTGATGGTGTCGCCCGATACCTGGGCGTGCGCGGCGCTGGACAAGCCCAGGGCGCAAAGAGTGGCGGTGGCAATGGCGATAGCGTTACGTTTCATAGTGTCTCCGTTGGGATTATTGTTTGCTATTCAGTCGATTGCTGGACGATGACGAGTACAACAGACTACATGGGGACTACACGCCAAGCAGCTCGGTCAATACCGGCATCTTGGCCTCCAGTTCGGATGCAGCAAAAGTCTCGACGATCTGACCGTGCTCCATCACATAAAACCGGTCCGCCAGCGGCGCGGCAAACCGGAAATTCTGTTCCACCATGACGATGGTGTAACCCTTCGCTTTCAGGGTGGTGATCATGCGCGCCAAGCCTTGCACGATGACGGGCGCCAGGCCTTCGGAAATTTCATCGAGCAGCAGCAAACGCGCGCCCGTGCGCAGGATGCGCGCCACGGCCAGCATCTGCTGTTCCCCGCCCGACAGGCGCGTGCCCTGGCTGTGGCGGCGTTCCTGCAAGTTCGGGAACATGGCGTAGATTTCCTCCACCGACATGCCCTTCTCGCCGCTGGCCAGGGTCGGCGGCAGCAACAGGTTTTCCTCCGTCGACAGCGAGGAAAAAATGCCGCGCTCTTCAGGACAATACCCGATGCCCAGGTGGGCGATTTTGTGCGTGGCCAAACCTATCGCTTCGACGCCGTTGACCTTGATGGAGCCCGTGCGCGCGCCCGTCAGCCCCATGATGGCGCGCAAGGTGGTGGTGCGGCCGGCGCCGTTGCGGCCCAGCAAAGTCACCACCTCGCCCTGCTCCACTTTCAGGTTTACGTCGTGCAGGATGTGCGATTCGCCATACCAGGTGTGCAGTTGTGCAATTTCCAGCGCGGGTGCGCTGCCATTCGCTCGTGTCGCCATCAATGCGCCCCTTCCAGTTCCGCGTGGGTGGTGCCCATGTACGCTTCCATCACTTGCGGATTGCGCGACACTTCCGCGTAACTGCCTTCGGCCAGCATGGCGCCGCGCTGCAGGACGGAAATCTTGTCGCAGATGCCGGAAACCACGCTCATATTGTGTTCCACCATCAAAATCGTGCGGCCAGCCGACACTTTTTTGATCAGTTCCGTCACGCGGTGCACGTCTTCGTGGCCCATGCCTTGCGTCGGTTCGTCGAGCAGCATCATTTCCGGCTCCATCGCCAGGGTGGTGGCAATTTCCAGCGCCCGCTTGCGGCCGTAAGGCATGTCGACCGTGATGGTGTCGGCGAACTCCGTCAGGTCGACTTCGGCCAGCAAGGCCATGGCGCGGTCGTTGAGCTGGTTCAATGCCCGTTCGCTTTGCCAGAAGTGAAACGAGGTGCCGAGCTGGCGCTGCAAGCCGATGCGGACATTTTGCAACACGGATAAATGCGGGAAGACGGCGGAAATCTGGAAGGAACGGATCACGCCCATGCGCGCGATCTGGGCCGGTTTGGCGGCCGTGATATCTTTCCCATTGAACAGGATCTGTCCGGAAGTGGGGACCAGGAATTTGGTGAGCAAGTTGAAACACGTGGTCTTGCCGGCGCCGTTCGGACCGATCAAGGCGTGGATATGGCCCCGCTCTACCTTCAGGTTCACCTCGCTCACAGCGGTGAATCCCTTGAATTCCTTGGTCAAATTTCTTGTTTCCAAGATTACGTTTGACATCGTGTCTCCTAGTTGTACTTTTTGTACTACTTAGTCATTTTTATAATACACAACTTAAATTTAACGCACAATACAGTATAACTACGGGGATTTTTCGCCGGCCCGAATGGCGCAAACTCGCACGCTTGCCCAGCTATTTCCAGGCCGCGTGTATCATTTGCGCCGCTTTTTCCGCGATCATCACGGTGGGCGAGTTCGTATTACCAGAAGTAATGTACGGCATGATCGAGGCATCGACGACGCGCAAACCAGCCACGCCGAGCACGCGCAGCTGGCTGTCGACCACGCTCAAGGGATCGCTGGCCAGGCCCATGCGGCAGGTACCGACGGGGTGAAAGATGGTGGTGCCGATCTGGCTGGCCGCCTGCGCCAATTCTTCCTGGCTCTGGAATTGCACGCCGGGCTTGTATTCCTGCGGCGCAAACTTACTTAACGCCGGCGCGGCGGCGATGGCCCGCGTCAGGCGCAAGGCGTCGGCCGCCACGGCGCGGTCCTGCTCGGTACTCAGGTAATTGGGCACGATCTTCGGCGCCGCATAACTGTCGCCCGACGCGATATGCACGTGGCCGCGCGAGGTGGGGCGCAGATTGCACACGCTGGCCGTAAACGCGGGAAAAGAGTGCAACGGTTCGCCGAATTTATCCAGCGACAAGGGTTGCACATGGTATTGCAGGTTCGGCGTGGCTTGCTGCGGGTCGGACTTGGCAAACGCTCCCAGCTGCGACGGCGCCATCGACATGGGCCCGCTCTGGAACAGCGCATATTGCAAGCCGATCTGCATTTTTCCCACGATATTGCTGGCCATCACATTCAAGGTTTTCACGCCCTGCACCTTGTAAACCATGCGCAGCTGCAAATGATCCTGCAAATTGCCGCCCACGCCGGCCGCATCGAGCACCGGCACAATCCCATGCTGCTGCAGCAAGGCAGCCGGGCCGATGCCGGACAATTGCAGCAATTGCGGCGAACCGATGGCGCCCGCCGTCAGCAGGGTTTCCCGCCGGGCCGTCGCCTGCCACTGCGTGCCGCCGCCCGTAAACACGATGCCGGCGCTGCGCGGCCCCGCGTCCGTCGTCTCCAGCAACAGACGTTCCACGTGGCAGCCCGTCATGATGGTCAGGTTCGGGCGGCGCGACGCCGGTTTCAAGAACGCTTTCGAGGTATTCCAGCGGATGCCGCGGCGCTGGTTGACGTCGAAATATGCGCTGCCGCTATTGTCGCCGCCATTGAAATCGCTGGTTTTCGGGATGCCGACCTGCTGCGCCGCATCGCGGAATGCATTCAGGATATCCCAGGACAGGCGCTGTTTTTCCACGCGCCACTCGCCGCCCACACCGTGGTTTTCCGAGGCGCCGCCGTAATAATCCTCGCTTTGTTTAAAGAGCGGCAAGACTTTGTCCCAGCGCCAGGAAGCGTCGTCCGTCAGGTCGGCCCAGTGGTCGTAATCGCCAGCCTGGCCGCGCATGTAGATCATGCCGTTGATGGAAGAGCTGCCGCCCAGCACTTTTCCGCGTGGATAGATCAGGCTGCGCCCGCCCAGGCCCGCATCCGCCTGCGTGGAATACAGCCAATCCGTGCGGGGATTGCCGATGCAATGCAGATAGCCGACGGGGATGTGGATCCACACGTAATCGTCCTTGCCGCCCGCTTCCACGAGCAAAACGTTGGCATCCTTGTCGCGCGTGAGCCGGTTGGCCAGCACGCAACCTGCCGTGCCGCCGCCCACGATGATGTAGTCGTATTCGCCTGCCGATTCCAATGAAGCTCCTTTCGGTATGCCATCAAGCTGTCGCGCGGCGTGTCTCCCCACCGCGTCCCTGTACCAGAGTCTGTCTTTCTTCATGCATGCATGGCTGCTGAGCCGCCTTGAGATTACCACCAGTGCCGGGCCAGGGCGACATTAATCGTGGCCCGCGATACGGCCGAACGTCACGGCAAGCTCAAAAACAGGGTCGCCAAGTTGTGGATAACCGTATGGATATCCACAGGTACGATATGTGAGTAAACGAAAATTTTTTTGGCCCCCTTTTTTTTATCCCAAAACCATCCCCGGCAGATACAACCCTTACTCAGCGTTTATCCGTACGCCAAGCGATTGTTTACAAGGATAAATCCGGACTTATCCACAGAAGATACCGCCGTTAACTACTATTACTATTCTTGTATACGAACTTGTTAAGGTAAACCCGACAACGCACGCTTTGCCTGCCCTTCATCTTCAAGAAGCTACGCCAGCCTGTCTGCAAAAAAAACCGGCGAGCTGCTTTGAGTGACAAAAAAAAAAGGGAGCCAACAACTGCGCGACGAAAACCGGCACGGCCGGCATCACGCGCACAGCACTGCCAAACCGTTTTGCAAAATGGAAACGTCAACAGGCTTGAGCAGGCACAGTGCCAGCAAGCCATTCGATGTGAAAAAGAGGGGGGATTTGAGACGATTGTGGATAAATCACTTGATATCCACAGGATGACTTGTGAGTAAACACGAACTTTTGCGCAGGCCCGCATTTTATACAATTTTGCTCCTCGCGTGATACAGCGATTATGCACGCTTTATTTTGCGCGTAAACGATTGATCCTGTTGAAAAAAAGCGACTTATCCACAGAAAAAAACGCGTTTACTATTACTACTATTTTTATATATAGATCTATTGTAAACCAACAAAAAAAGCGGAAGTCCGGGGATATTTCCAAAAAGCATGCAAAAACCGCCAAAAAAAAAGCCAACGGCGACATCGCGATCCACTCCCAAACCGTCTTCCAGGAATCACCTGGATGCCAAGGTCCGTGAAAGAACAACGCGCGTGGTTGCTCAACCAGGATTGCCAGGCAAGGATCAAGGCAAACGAAACACGTCAAACATGCCACTACAGCAAGAAAATCCGTGATTTCTGCTTGCTGCTGTGGATAAGTGCCTGTATATCCACAGGATGAGATGTGGGAAAAGTCGATCTTTGTCCACAGCCCGATTTTTATCCCAAACAAGTCCTCCGTCGATACAATGCTTGTGCGCCTACTTTTTTGTGCGCCAAGTCGATGATTTTTATACGGTATACCGACTTATCCACAAAAAAATGGCCGTTTACTATCACTACTATTTTTATGTATACATCTTTATTTAAAACACAGAGACAAACGCGAACGGTGGAAAAGTCACCGAAATAGCTGTTTTCACCCTGTAAACCGTTTGGCAATCCCAAAAACCTGTAAAAGCAGCATGAATTCACACAAAAAAATGCGTTTAGGCATCATCAGTGCCTTGCATGAAGAACAGCAGGGGCTGGTAGAAGCCATGCAAGGCCCCCAGAGGTGTTCGCACGGCATGCGCGACTACACCCTGGGGACCCTGTGGAATATCGACGCTGTGTGCGTCCTGTCGCGTCTGGGCAAGGTTGCCGCTGCCATGACAGCTTCTATCCTTGTGGAAAAGTACGGAGTTACCCACATCGTCTTCACCGGCGTGGCCGGCAGTGGGGATAAACACGTGAAAGTCGGCGATATCGTCGTGGCCGAAGCGCTGTTGCAGCACGATATGGACGCCCGTCCCCTGTTTCCCCGCTTCGAAGTGCCGCTGACGGGACTGCAGCGCTTTGCCACGGACTTGCAACTGAGCACGCAACTGGCTGCCGCCGCGGAAGATTTCCTGCGTGACGATGTTTCCAGCGTGCTCAAGGCGGCGGATATTGCGCAATTCAGCCTGCAGCACGCGCAAGTGCACCGCGGCCTGATCGCCAGCGGCGACCAGTTCATCAGCAGCGCCGCGCATATGAACCAGCTCAAAGTTGATATCCCCGACCTGCTGGCCGTCGAAATGGAAGGCGCGGCCGTGGCGCAAGTGTGTTTTGAACTGGGCGTGCCGTTTACCGTCATGCGCACCATTTCCGACAATGCCAACGAAGAGGCGGCCGTCGACTTCATGCGCTTCGTGCAAACCGTCGCCTCGCCGTACGCGTTGACGGTGATCCAGCAGCTGTGCCAGCGCCTGGCTAACTGATTTTTCAGCTAGCGTGCATAAAAAAAGGGCAGAACCACTGGTTCTGCCCTTCTTATTTCAAAACAAAAGAATCTGAAAAATGTTCAGGGCTAGGCGCCTTCGCAGGCAGTACGAATGTACGGCCAGGCAAGGCAACAACGCCCTGGACTTTTTCTCAGGTTCCTTTAGACGCTGAGCATCATCAGACTGGCGTTACCGCCGGCCGCCGTCGTATTCACGCACAGCGCCCGCTCAGCGACCAGGCGCCACAGGGGGATGGCACCCTCTTGCGTGGTGGCGATGGTGCCCACCAGGGCCCCTTCCCGTGCCGCCAGCAGCGGTTTGAGCTGGCCATCGAGGCAAGGCTCGATCATGGCGATCTGGAAATCATGCTTGACGGACTCCAGGCTGCTGACGACCTGGATGCGGTCCTTCAGCGCGGCCGGCAAGTCGCCGGGGATCAGATCCGGCGCTTGCGCCAGCACGAGGGCCTGGTTACCGGTGGCCAGCACGGCTGCCAGCTGGTTCATCAGCGTGCCGGACGTGGCTGCCGCGCACAGAATCGTGCCGCGCGCGGCAAAACTCAGGGTATTGCGCTCGCCCGTCGGGCCTGGCAAGACGGTGGTGCTGCCCAGCAAGGTGGTGCGCGCATAGTCCTGCGCCAGTTGCTGCACCTGGTCGTGGCCATGCATCTTCGCCCACACGGTGAGCGCATCGAGGGCCGGTGGCGCCTGGCGCTGGTGCTGCGCGCCGGCTGGCGCATTGCGCTGCAAGCGTTTCAGGTACAGGGGGCCGCCCGCCTTGGGGCCAGTGCCGGACTTGCCTTCGCCGCCGAACGGTTGCACGCCGACGACGGCGCCGACGATGTTGCGGTTCACATAAATATTGCCCACGTGCGCGCGCTTGGTGATGAAATCGATGGTTTCATCGATGCGCGTATGGATGCCCAGGGTCAAGCCGTAACCGCTGTCATTGATCGATTGCACCAGTTGCGGCAGTTCGGCCCGCTTGTAGCGGATCACGTGCAGCACGGGGCCGAAGACTTCCTGCGTCAATTGCGCCAGCGACTTGATTTCCAGCACGGTCGGGGCGACAAACGTGCCTTTGACGGTCGGCAAATCGAGCGAATAATGGTCGATGGCCATGGTCTTCATCTTGTTGATGTGCGCCAGCAAGTTACCTTGCGCTTCCGCATCGATGACGGGACCGATATCCGTGGCCAGGCGGTCAGGGTTGCCAACGCGCAATTCCTGCATGGCGCCCTTGAGCATGTGGATGGTCTTGTCGGCGATTTCCGTTTGCAGGAACAGCACGCGCAAGGCCGAGCAGCGCTGGCCGGCGCTGTCGAAAGCGGACGACATCACGTCCTGCACCACTTGCTCTGGCAAGGCGGACGAATCGACGATCAGGGCATTCTGGCCACCCGTTTCGGCGATCAGGGGAATGTCGATGCCTTCGGCCACGGCACGCGCGGTCAGGTTGCGGTTGATCAATTGCGCCACTTCCGTCGAGCCCGTGAAAATCACGCCTTTGACGCGCGTGTCATTGCACAGGCCGGCACCGACAATCTCGCCGCTGCCGGGCAAGAATTGCAGCGCGCCGCGCGGCACGCCCGCCGCATGCAGCAATTGCACGGCACGGTGGGCGATCAGCGGCGTTTGCTCGGCCGGCTTGGCCAGCACCACGTTGCCCGCCGCCAGGGCGGCGGCCAGCTGGCCCGTAAAGATGGCCAACGGGAAATTCCATGGGCTGATGCAGGTGACGGGCCCCAGCGCCAGGGTATTCGGCGCGTGTTCCACCTGCGCCGCGTAGTAGCGCAGGAAGTCGACGGCTTCGCGGATTTCCGCGATCGCGTTCGGCAGGGACTTGCCCGCTTCGCGCACGGCCAGGGCCATCAGCTCGATATGGTGTTCCTCGAACAGGTCGGCCGCGCGCAATAACGCTTGCGCGCGGAGCGGCGGTTCCGTCGTTTGCCAATCCATGGCGAAGGCGCTGGCGCTGGCCAGGGCCGTTTCCACGTCGGCTTGACCGGCTTCCATGACCTTGCCCACGACGTCGTCGTGCTGGGCCGGGTTGTGCAGCATGTGCGCGGGGCCGTTCAGGCTGACGGCGCCATCGATCAGCGGCGCCGCCTGCCACGTCTGCTGCTGCGCCAGGCCCGTGGCCAGGGTGCGCAAGGTGTCTTCATTCGACAAGTCCAGGCCGGCCGAGTTCCTGCGTTCGCTGCCAAACATGTCCAGCGGCAACGGAATCGACGGGTGCGGCAAGCCGCCCTGCAGGCGCGCCTGTTCCAGCGGATCGCGGATCAGGCTATCGATGGCGACGCTTTCGTCGACGATCTGGTTCACGAAGGACGAGTTGGCGCCGTTTTCCAGCAGGCGGCGCACCAGGTAGGCCAGCAGGGTTTCATGCGAGCCGACGGGGGCGTAGATGCGGCACGGCTTGTCGAGGTTGTCGGGGCCGACGACCTGGTCGTACAAGGTCTCGCCCATGCCGTGCAGGCACTGGAATTCGTAGTCGGTAATGCCGTCGCGTTTCGCCCAGGTATAGATGGTCGACAGGGTTTGCGCGTTGTGCGTGGCAAACTGTGGATAGATCAGGCTGCTGGCTGCCAGCAGTTTTTGCGCGCACACGAGGTAAGAGACGTCCGTGTAGACCTTGCGCGTGTAGACGGGATAGCCTTCCTGGCCGTCGACTTGCGCGCGCTTGACTTCCGCATCCCAATACGCGCCCTTCACCAGGCGCACCATGAACTTGCGGCCGCTGCGGCGCGCCAGGTCGATCAGGAAATCGATGGCGAACGGGCAACGCTTCTGGTACGCCTGCACCACGTAGCCGATGCCGTCGAAGCCGGCCAAATCTGTATCAAAGGCAAGTGCTTCCATCAGGTCGAGCGACAGTTCCAGGCGGTCCGTCTCTTCCGCATCGATGTTGAAGCCGATGTTGTACTGTTTGGCCAGCAACAGCAGCGCTTTGACTTTCGGCAACAATTCTTCCAGGACGCGGGCGCGCTGGGCGCGGTTGTAGCGCGCGTGCAGGGCCGACAGTTTCACGGAAATGCCGGGGCCGTTGCGGATGCCGCGGCCGTTCGAGGCCTTGCCGATGGCATGGATCGCCGTTTCGTACGAGGCGTAGTAGTTGGCCGCGTCCTGCTGCGTCAGGGCCGCCTCGCCCAGCATGTCGTACGAGTAGCGGTAGCCGCGCGTTTCGTTGTCGCGGCTGTTCTTCAACGCTTCCTCGATGGTCTGGCCCGTCACGAACTGGTTGCCCAGCATGCGCATGGCCAGGTCGACGCCCTTGCGGATCAGCGGTTCGCCGCCTTTGGCGATGAGCTTGGTCATGGCCGAACCGAGGCCCGATTCGCTGCTGGTACTGACCAGTTTGCCCGTGATCAGCAAGCCCCAGGTGGCCGCGTTGACGAACAGCGACGGCGATTCGCCCAGATGTTTCTTCCAGTCGCCCTTGCTGATTTTGTCGGCGATCAGACGGTCGGCCGTTTGACTGTCGGGTATACGCAACAGCGCTTCAGCCAGACACATCAATGCAACACCCTCTTCCGACGATAGCGAGAACTCGTGCATCAGTGCATCGACGCCGGAGGCGCGTGTGCGTTTTTGGCGCACGTTCGAGACCAGGCGGTGCGCCAGGGCTTGCCCTTCGGCCGTCGTTTCGGTGCTGCTGGGGCGGATTTGTTGCAACAGCCACTGTACGGCGGAAACCTCATCGCGCCTATAGGCGGCGGTGACGGCGGCGCGTTGTGGTGTCGCTTCGGGCAGGATTTCTGCCTGGAACGCAGCAAAAGGAATCGGGGTAAAAGCCGAGGGGCCTGCAGGGTGCATAAGTGCTCTTTACAAGGAAAAGGGGACGAAAACTGACGTAATTCTTGCTCTTTTTTGGTGCAAAAAAATACAGAAAGTCGGACGTTAAGATGATTCGATTGTAAAGGGGATTCTTATGGATTAATTCTGGTAATACAGGGGACTAGCAATAGATAGTTTTTGATGCGACAATTTAACCAAATAATATTAATTTGGGGGTGATGGTAATGCTGGACAAGATCAGTAAGAAAATCTTGATGGAATTGCAGAGCGATGGACGCATCAGCAATGTGGAGCTGGCCGCGCGCGTGAACCTGTCGCCGGCCGCCTGCCTGGAGCGCGTGCGCAAGTTGCACGAATCCGGTTACATCATGGGCTATACGGCCCAGTTGAACCCGCAGCTGCTCGACGTGTCGCTGCTGGTGTTCATCGAAGTGGTGCTCGATCGCACGACACCGGAAGTGTTCGACGCCTTCAAGCATAGCGTACAAATCATTCCAGAGGTACTGGAATGTCACATGGTGGCCGGCGGTTTCGATTACCTGGTCAAGGCGCGCGTCAAGGACATGGCCGCCTACCGCGAATTCCTGGGCAAGACGCTGTTGCAGAAAGGTGTGCGGGAAACCCACACTTATGCCGTCATGGAAGAGGTCAAAAACACGACCAAATTGCCAATTAAGTGACCCTGGTGTAGCCGCCCCACTTTTCTGATTGAGCTATCGGAACAAATGTTGTAGGGTAGAACTACAATTCTGCTATCCGGTAGCCGCCTGAAACGCCGCGCAGACGGTCACTTCAGGGTGCAAAGTGGGCAATCGTGCCCACCCGCATACGGTTACGGCACGTCCCTTTCGCGGGACGTGACGGGTTCGCGCAGCGGGGGACAAATGAAGCAGTTGCAGCATCAGCTGGTGCGTTTCTTTGTATTCACGATCCTGGCCATGGCCGTCGCCTGTTGCCTGGCCTATCTGTTGTTGCTCTCGGGCGGCGACCATCCCTATCTGATTGCCTGCGTGGCCGCCGCCATCGGCGCCGCGCTGCTGGCGTTTGCCGGCCGTCCGCGCGGCGAGCCGGGCTTGCACCAGTTCGCCGACACGGTGGGCAACGCCATCGATGCCATCATGATCGGCGCGGCGGAAACCTCGTATTTTGTCGATTCCGTCAAACAGAAGGTGGAACTCGATGTCCGCACGGCCAGCGATATCGCCGACAGCTCCGTACAAAATGCCGCGATGACGGAAAAGATCGCCGCCAATGCGGAACGGGCCGCCAAGGTGGCCGCCGGCGTGCGCGTGGAAAGCGTGGCGGCGCGCGCCGAAGTGGACCAGGGCTTGCAGCGCATCAATAACGCACGCGAGGAAGCGCAAGGCGCTTCCAGCAACATGCTGAGCTTGCAGGAAAAATCCAAACGCATCACGGGCTTTACGGAAGCCATTTCCGATATTTCCGCGCGCACCAACTTGCTGGCGCTGAACGCCGCCATCGAGGCGGCGCGCGCCGGCGAACACGGGCGCGGTTTTGCCGTGGTGGCCGGGGAAGTGCGGCAATTGGCGCAGCGCACCAAGGAAGCTTCCGATGAAATCAGCGTGATGGTGCGCGAAATCAATGAACAGTCGGAAAAAGCCGCACGCGGCATGAGTTCGCTGGCGGCCGGCGTCACGGAAGCGGCGCGCAATGTGCAAAGCGTGCACGCCTCGCTCAGCCATATCGAGCAGTCATCGGGCGAGTCCGAGGACGAGATCGGGCAAATCGCCCGCGCCTCGCGCGAACACGTCGAGACGACGCAAGTGATCGCCGACGCCATCGGGCAAATCCGCGACAGCATGCTGTCGACGAATGCCGAATTGCCGCGCGCCACGCAATCGGCCATGGCCCTGGCCGAGCGGGCCGAAGTGATCGCCGGCGCCCTGGGCGAATCGAGCGTGGCCACGCCGCACGACGAGATCCGCGAGGCGGCCCAGCGCGCCGCGCGCGACGTGGGCAAACTCTTCGAGCAAGCGATCGCCTCGGGGCGCATCACGCGCGACGCCCTGTTCGACCGCCATTACCGCCCCATCCCGAATACCGATCCGCCCAAGCACAACACGAAATTCGACGCGTTCACGGACAAGGTGCTGCCCGACTTGCAGGAAGGCGTGCTGGCGGCATTGCCCCACCTGGCGTATGCGGGCGCCGTCGACAACAATGGATATTTTCCTACGCACAACAAGAAGTTTTCCCAGCCGCTGACGGGCGATTACGCCACCGATATCGTGAATAACCGCACCAAGCGCATCTTCAGCGACCGCACGGGCAAGCGCTGCGGCAGCAATACCAAGGCGTTCCTGTTGCAGACCTATAAACGCGACACGGGCGAGGTCATGCACGATTTGTCCGTGCCCATCCACGTCGAGGGCAAGCACTGGGGCGGTTTCCGGATCGGTTACAGGTCCAGCAGCCACGCATAAAAAAAACGCCTGATGAGATATCAGGCGTTTTTTTTGTCCTGTCGCAAGTCTTACTCGACGTGCGGCTTGGGCGCCACGCCGCCGCCGGCCGCCGTGGCCGTGCGCAGGGTGGGCGTGTTCATGCTTTCCAGGTGGTTGCGCAGCCATTTGTGGGCGGGGCTGCGGGCGTCGCGCTCGTGCCACAGCATGTCCAGGTGGACGGCTGGCAAGGTCAACGGCAAATCCTTGTACAGCAGCGATTCCGTCATGCCCGTCGAGGCGATCAAATGGCGCGGCAAGACCGTGATCAGGTCGGAATTGGCGACGACTCTTCCGGCCGTGAAGAACTGGTTGACCGTCAACAAGATGCGCCGTTCGCGGTGGATCTGCGACAGCGCCTCGTCGATCAAGCCATGCGCGCGGCCGGAAAAGCTCACCAATAAATGGTTCGCCGCGCAGTAGTTATCCAGGGTCAATTCCTTGTCGGCCAGCGGATGGCCGCGCCGCATCACGCACACATACTTGCCGGAATACAGGCGCTCGTGGCGGATGGGCGAACCCGTTTCGCTGGACAATTGCGCCGCCACGCCGGGAAAGAAGCCCACGGCCAGGTCGATGTCGCCGCGCAGCAGCATCGGGCGCGGTTCGCGCGTGGTCAGCGGCATCATGCGCACGTTGACGCCGGGCGCTTCCCGTTCGATCGAGCGCATCAGCGAAGGCAGCCAGAACGCGGCCGTCGCATCGGCCATGGCCATGCGGAAAGTGGCATGCGTTTTTGATACGTCGAAGGTTTCCGGCGTGACAGCCGCTTCCAGGCTGGCCAGGGCCGAGCGCACGGACGGCCACAGCGCTTCGGCGCGGGGCGTGGGTTTCACGCCATAGGCCGTGCGGATCAGCAATTCGTCACCGAGGCTCTCGCGCAGGCGTTTGATGGCGTTCGATACCGCCGGCTGCGTCATCGCCAGGTGGCCGGCTGCGCGCGTCAGGTTTTGTTCCGTCATGACGGCGTCGAAAACACGCAGCAAGTTCAGATCCAGCGTCAGAAAACTCATGGAAAGCCCAAGATAAAAGTTGAATTGATTACTTAAGAGTGTAAACCGCGCCGGGCACGAATATTTTCACTCGTAAAAAAATATTACAGTTTTCCATTCACGATTCATATAATTGGTATCAAGAAATGGAATTAGATTTATATGTTGCACTGCACTATAGTACTGGCAAATTCTATAATGCACTGGAACACTATGTCTACCTTCGCCTCCGCCCTGTACGCAGTATCCGCACCCGTGCTGGAGATTTCCCTGCTGAACGCCCTGCAACTCGTGCTGGTGATCGTCGCCGTGGGCGCCTTCACCCTGCTGTTCAAGCCTTTGCTGGTGGGCATCGCCCGCGCCATGATGCTGGTGGTGCGTCCCAAGCTGAGCCGCGAAGAGCGCCTGGCGCGCCAGCAGATGCGCGAAGCGCAAGCCTTGAAACGCACGCTTGGCAAGATGGATGGCGTATCGCCAAGCAATGCCGCCGAATTGCGCGCCCTGTCGACGCGTGCCTGAGCGAGCAACTGTTGCAGAATGACAAGCCGGCCTGCGCCGGCTTTTTTTACGCCTGCCGCCAGCCGATTACGCCATGTCGCCCAGCAAATGCGCGCGCAACATGGTGTCGGCCGGATGGGCACCTATCCAGATTTTCAGCAGCGCATTATAGAAAGCCAGGTCCGGCACCGTGTCGCCCACCTGCTTGCCGTTCAGTTTGCACAACGTTCCCTCTTCCGGCAGCCAGTCCACGGTGAGAATGTCGCCCTTTTTCAGGCCGGGCACCATTTCGAACATGGCGCCGAACTGCATCGTTTGGCTCAGCAGGCGCGTGCGGTCGGCCTGGTCGGAACTGCGCTTCAAGCCCTGCATGAAGGCTTGCCCCAGCTCGTCGGAAGTGATGTCGCGTAGCATGACGATTTCCAGGCGGCGCGGTCCGGGCAGCGCCAGGATGTCGGCCAGCTGGGTTTTCTTTTCCGGCAGGTACAGCGCGATCGTGTACACCTTGAAGATGACCTTGTAGCGCACGCCGGCGCCGTTGAGTTTTAATTCGCGGCTGGCCAGCTGCACCGTGTCGTCCAGCTTGACGCCGCCCACCTCAACGGCGAGCGCTGGTCGTGCCACGGCGGCGCACAGGCTGGCGCACAGGCAGGCGGTGGCCAGGGAGCGGCCCAAACGGGATGTGCTTATTTGCATCTTCTACCTCCGTGGAAACCATGGGCTGTGGATAAGTCAGCACACAGTGTAGAACAGTTGGCAGAAGCTGGCGCCACGCAGACGTGGCCCGGAAGTGGCGCGGAAGAAAAGCTCAGGCTTTGGCGGCGGGCAGTTCCGCCTGCAGGCGTTCGTACTTGGCCATCAATTGCTCCGGGCTTTCGCGCCAGGCGGGATTGAAGGGGATGCAGCTGACGGGGCACACTTGCTGGCATTGCGGCTCGTCAAAGTGGCCCACGCATTCGGTGCACTTGTTGGGATCGATTTCGTAGATTTCCGCGCCCATGTAGATCGCGTCATTCGGGCACTCGGGCTCGCAAATGTCGCAATTGATGCATTCGTCGGTGATCAGTAATGCCATGATTTCACTCTTACTTATTGCGATGAGGCAGCGTTGGCGGCGATCTTGTTTTGCAGCCAGCGGTTCACCGAGGGGAAGACAAACTTGGAGACGTCGCCGCCCAGCGCCGCGATTTCGCGCACGATGGTGCCCGAAATAAACTGGTACTGGTCGGACGGCGTCAGGAACATGGTTTCGACATCGGGCAGCAGGTAGCGGTTCATGCCCGCCATCTGGAATTCGTATTCGAAGTCGGAGACGGCGCGCAAGCCGCGCACGATGACCCGCGCTTCATGCTTGCGCACGAAATCCTTGAGCAGGCCGGAAAAGCTTTCCACTTGCACATTCGGATAGTGGCCGAGCACTTCGTTGGCGATTTCCAGGCGTTCGTCGAGCGAGAAAAACGGTTGCTTGTTCTTGCTGTCGGCCACACCGACGATCAGCTTGTCAAACAGACCCGATGCGCGGCGCACCAAATCTTCATGACCGCGCGTGAGCGGATCGAATGTTCCTGGATAAACGGCTACAACCATTGCGGCTCCCTGACGATGCACCAATATAGACGCGCATTATGCCTGAAATTGGTGACCACCTTGGTGTTGCGCCTCGGGCCAGGGAGCCTTTTTGCCTCATTTATAGGCAGATTCAGGCAGTAGCCGGCACTTTGTTGTAAGTTAGCAAATGATAATAAACGGTGCCCGCCTTGTCGGCGCGGATGACTTCCCACGGCGCCATCCACTCCGGTTTTTCCAGGGCGCTGGTTGCATCGAAGACGAGCGGCAAGCCCGATTCCGCATACACCATGCCGCCTTCCTTGAGCAGGTTGGCGCACAGCGGCAACACTTTCGCCAGGAAATCCTGCTGGTAGGGCGGATCGAGGAAGATCAGGTCGAAACGCTGGCCGCGCGATGCCAGGCCTTGCGCCGTCAGCAAGGCGTCGCCGCGCAGCAGCTGGACATTGTCGGCGCGCAATTTCGTCTTGTTTTCTTCCAGCTGGCGGATCACGGGCGTATGGGTGTCGACCATGGTGACGGCGGCGGCGCCGCGGCTGGCCGCCTCGAAGCCGAGCGCGCCGCTGCCGGCGAACAGGTCCAGCACCTGGGCATCGGTCCAGTCGCCGTCGCGCAAGTGGTTGATCCAGTTAAACACGGTTTCGCGCACGCGGTCCGGTGTCGGGCGCAAGCCCAGTGCCTGCAAAACAGGCAGCACGGAGCGCTTCCACTGGCCGCCGATGATGCGCACCTGGTTCGGTGGCGGCGCGTGGTGGACGGGGACTTTGGCGGGTTTCTTAATTTTCTTTTGCATGGGTATTTCTTCAATTCGATGGCGGCCACTATAGCATATGGCCCCCTCCCCCCTGCTGGCGCTGCCTGGCTATTTGGCTTGCGTGGCGAGGGAATTGAAATCGTCGATCCAGCCCTGCATGCGCTTGACGGCATGGGCTTTTTGCGTGGGCGTGGCGATCTTGATCACCGTCATGACCATCTGCGCCGTGCTGCTTTCGTAGGCATCGAAGAAGGCCTTGCGCTCGGAATGCTCGAGGCGCTCGAAACTGTCCTTGATCAGGGTGTTGATCAAGGTCACGGTGGCTTCCTTGCCGAGTTTTTCCTGGTGAACTTTCTTGACCAGGCTCAACACGTTCTGCTGGCGCCGCATGCGTTCGTCGAGCCAGATCTCGTTGTTCAGCGGACGCGCGTCGGACGCCTTGCGGATGAGGGCTTCCTGCTCGCTGCTGAAGCTGCCGAACCACAGTTCGAATTGCTCCATGGCTTTCTTGTAGCGCAGTTTCTGGCGCTTCTCGTGGTCGCCGCTCAGGTATTTCTTGCGGTAATCCTCATTGTTCGACTTGAACTTCTTTTCCATCTGCGCGATCTGCTCGGGCTTGAGCGAGCGCGCCAGGTCGGCCAGCTCGGGCGCCGCCTTCAGCAACAGCGCCTGGGTGCGCTGCTTGATCTCGCTGTAATCCGCCAGCAGGTCCGCCTGCGTGGCATTGCCTTGCAACTGCTTCTGGCCCGTGCGCAGGATTTCCACGTAATCCTTCAATTGCGTCTTGCGGTGCCAGTCGAACAGCTTGTCGATATCGTCGCGCACCCAGCCCTTCTGGTCGCGGTCCAGGTCGACATACGCGTTCAGCCACCAGTACAGCACGGTATCGCCATTGTTGTAGGCCAGGCGCAAGCCGCTGCAACCGGCCATGACGACGAGCAGGATGGCCAGTAAGGCATACATCAAGCGGCTGGAAGACGTGGAAGACGGGGCCTGCGTGTTAAACTTTTTCATATTCTTAACTTATAAAAGACGGTCTATGAACGTTGTCATTCTCGCTGCCGGTATGGGCAAACGCATGCAGTCGGCACTGCCCAAGGTATTGCACCCGTTGGCGGGCAAGCCGCTGTTGTCGCACGTCATCGACACGGCGCGCGGCCTGGCGCCGTCCCGATTATGCGTGATTTACGGGCATGGGGGCGCATCGGTGCTGAAGTTGCTCGACGGCTACAAGGTGAACCATGGCGTGCAGATCGACGCCGCCGAGCAGGCGCAGCAGCTGGGCACGGGCCATGCCGTGCAGCAAGCGCTGCCTTTGCTGGATGACAGCGTGCCGACCCTGATCCTGTACGGCGACGTGCCGCTGACCAGCGCCGCTTCCCTGCAGCAACTGGTGCAGGCGGCCGGCAAGGACAAGCTGGCCATCCTGACCGTGGAACAGGACGACCCGTTTGGCCTGGGCCGCATCGTGCGCGAGCACGGCGCCATTGTGCGCATCGTCGAGGAAAAGGATGCCACGCCAGAAGAGCGCGCCATCCGCGAGATCAACAGCGGCATCATGGTCGCGCCCACCGTGCAGCTCAAGCAATGGCTGTTGGCCTTGTCGAATGACAATGCCCAAGGGGAATACTATCTGACCGATATCGTCGCCCAGGCCGTCGCCGATGGCGTGGCCGTCACCTCGGCGCACCCGGCTGCCGTGTGGGAAGTGGCGGGCGTCAACAGCAAGGTGCAGCTGGCGCAATTGGAACGCATCCACCAGAACAATATCGCGCAAGCGCTGCTGGAACGGGGCGTGACCCTGCTCGATCCGGCCCGCATCGACGTGCGCGGCGAACTCATTTGCGGCCGCGATGTCACCATCGACGTCGGCTGCGTGTTTGAAGGCCGGGTGGAACTGGGCGACGGCGTGCGCGTGGGCGCCAACAACGTCGTCATCAACGCCACGGTGGCCGCTGGCGCGCACATCAAGCCCTTCTGCCATATCGAGGACGCCGTCGTCGGCGCCGCTTCCATCATCGGCCCCTACGCGCGCCTGCGCCCGGGCACGGTCCTGGCGGAAGACGTGCACATCGGCAACTTTGTCGAAGTGAAAAACAGCCAGATCGCCGCGCACAGCAAGGCCAATCACCTGGCCTATATCGGCGACGCCACCATCGGCTCGAAGGTCAACATCGGCGCCGGCACGATCACCTGCAACTACGATGGCGTGAACAAGTTCCGCACGGTCATCGAAGACGACGCCTTCATCGGCAGCGACAGCCAGCTGATCGCGCCCGTCACCGTCGGCAAGGGCGCCACCCTGGGCGCCGGCACGACCTTGTCGAAAGATGCGCCGGCCGGCAAGCTGACCGTGTCGCGCGCGCGCCAGGTGACCATCGACGGCTGGACGCGTCCCGTGAAAATCAAGAAGTAAGCGGCGCAGTCAGCCCTTGCACACAGGCAGGCCGCATGGCCTGCCTTTTTTGTATGTGGATAACTCTGTGGGCAAGCCACTGCACAAGTGGCGCATAAGCCTGTGTGCAAGCCTGCGCATAAGCTGTTGGCAAGTTTTATAATCTGGCCCACCATGCGCTTGTCGCTGCCTTTTCCGCTGATTCCAGCGGCTTGCCAGCGATGCAATCGCCTTTTCCTGCGGATTGTGGATAACTCTGTGTGTAAGCCTGCGGATAAGCGCTGGATAGCGTAGGTACAAGTGGGGATAACTGCAGTTTTGCACCCGCTTCCCGGATGTTGCTGTGGGTAAGCCTGTGGAAAAGCCGTGCACAGACGGTGGATAGCTGGTGGGTAAGTCTTGCGTTGGATCAAGCAACAGCCGAAAGTCGGGCTTCCGGCTGTTGCCGCCGCATCAGAAGCGGCGATTGAGTTCGACCCACAGGCGGGCCGAACTGCGCGACGTCAGCAGGACGGGCATGCCGCCGATGGGCTTGGCGACGTACGCGCGGGCATTCCACTGCTGCCCGTCCGCCCAGTTCACGCCCAGTCCGGCGCCGTGCAGGCGCGCGCTGTTCGGACCCGGCGTCCAGCGCTGCTGGTTCACCGTCACGCGCGCGCTGTCGACGAAGGCCACGGCTTGCCATTGTCCCGCGTCGCCGGCGCTCAGTTCATGCCGCCATTCGGCGCTGCCGAAATAGCCGAGGTCGCCAGCTGCCGCGCCCACGTCATACGCGCGAACCGTGTACGGGCCTCCCACGCTCATCTTTTCAGAGGAATCGAGGTTGCTGTCCGCCCACTGTCCCGCGAAGGCGAGGTACACGGCGTTGCGCTGGTCCAGGTTTTGCAGGCGCGACAGGTTGACGTTCCATTTCGCAAAATTGCCATGGCTGCGGGCGCTGAAGGCGTCGTTCAGGCGCGTCAGCGGGTCGCTGATGTCGAGCTTGCCAGCCGTCGCGGCCACGCTCCAGCTGGTGATGGCGCCAGCGAAGGCGGCATCGCGCACGTCGCCACCGAGGGTGGCGCTCAGGTTATCCAGGCGGCGGTCGCTGCGCATGGCGCTGGCGTCGATGCGGTCGCGCAAGTGCACCTGGTCATACTGCAGCTGGATCGACATGTTCGCATCGCGGCTGCGCAGCAGCGGATGGCGCAGCCAGGCACTGGCGACCTGAGCCGTGCCATGTGCGTGCAGCGGGCGCATGGCGCCTTCCAGGCGGTAGCGCAGGGCGGACATGGCCACCCCGGCGCGCGTGCCGGCGCCGTTCAGCAGCAGGTCATAGCCGAGACGCGCATACGACATGCCCGTGCCCGAGCTGAGCACGCTGGCGCTGGCCACGTCGCCCTGGTGCAGCGGGTTGTACAGGTACACGGTGGCGCCAAGGCGGGCGCGGCCCGTGTAGCGGTTGCCATTGTTGTCGAGGAAGGCAGCGCCAGCCATGCGCGGGCCGGACCAGGCATCGACCAGCAGGTCGGAGCCGCCCACTTCGGCGCCGGGCGTGAGCGTGGCCGTGATGGCAACATTCGGTATGTCGGACAGCAACAGCAAACTGCGGTCGAGTTCCGCCTGGCTGATGGTCTGGCCCGTTTGCAGCGGCGCCAGGGTGGCGTTCAGCAAGGCGTCGCTGACGTCGCTGCGGTTGTCGATGCCCACCTTGCCGTAGCGCGCCTCGAGCACGTCGATGCGCACGATGCCCTGGCGGATGGTTTGGGCGGGCACGATGGCGCGCGCCAGCGGATAGCCATGGGCGCGGTAGTAACTGGTGATGCGGGCCGCCAGTTCTCCCAGTTGCTCCAGGGACAAAGTCGTGCCATGGGCGCTGGCGACGAGCGCTTGCAAGGTGGCCGTATCGAACGCGCTGTTGCCGGCGATATCGATCTGCGTGACGAGAAATGGCGCGCTGGCGGGCAGCGGCGCGCCCTCTTTCTGTTCGATGCGCAGCGCCGGCGCGCCGGGAGCAACATTGGCGGGCGTGGCCGGCTGCAACTGGCGCAGGATGGCGCCCGCATCGGGCACGACCGGCGTGGTTTGTGCTACGGCGCATGGCGCAAAGGCCAGCAGCAGCAGGGACAGCAACGGTTGTTGCATCAGGTGTCGCGGAGTCAAGGAATGAGTCATGGTGTTATTGATTTACGTTAAGCATGTTGGCGGGCAGCTTGACGCCGCCCAGGACGACTTGCAGGGCCGGGCCGCGGCTGCCGATCTGCATGCTGGTGTTTGGCAAGGCATTGCTGGCGGCGGCAGTGCCGGCCGGGGCATCCGTCTGCGTGACGGTGATGGTGGGTGCGGCGGCCAGCGTGCCGGGACGCGTGTCGGCAAAGCTGCCCAGCACTTGCGCCTGCAGTTGCACCACGGCTGCCTGGGCCGGCGGTGGCAGGCTGGCCGACTTCAAGGTCAGGGCGCCGGCATTGCCCTCGGCTTGCACGAAGGCATAGTCGTTTGAAGCCAGGCCGCTGCCCATGATGGCGTAGCTGCCGGCCGGACTGCTGGCCGTGGCCGGGCTGCTCCAGGCCAGGGTGCCGCTGGTGGCGTCCGCCAGGGTGTCGCTGCCCAGCAGGCCGCTGACCTTGCCGCTTAACTGTTCTGGCGTGCGGCCACCCGTCAGGCTGGTGGCCGTGGCCGTCAACAGCAAGCTGGCCTTGGCGATATCGGCTTTCACGTTGCCCGGCTGCACGAGCTGATAGTTGGCCGCGTCCGCACCTTGCAAGGCGTAGCCGTCGACGATGACGGCCTTGCCTGTTCCGGCGTGCTTGTCGGCAAAGCGGGCGGTGCCGCCGGCCACGCGCAGTTCATCGCCGCCCAGCGCCAGCACGGTGGCCGTGCCCGTCAAGGTGGCGGCCGTGGTGGCGTCATAGATTTTATTTGCCGCACCCACGCCGCTCACGGTGACGCTGGCCTTGCCGATGTCGGCCGTGACCTTGCCTGGTTGCACGAGCACATAGTTGCCCGCATCGGCGCCGTGCAAGGCAAAGCCGTCGAGGGTGACGGTCTTGGCGCTGCCGGCGTTCTTGTCGGCAAAGGATGCGCTGCCGCCGGCGACGCTCAATTGGTCGTCGCCCAGCGCCAGCACGCTGGCCGTGCCTGTCAAAGTGGCGGCCGTGGTGGCGTCATACACTTTGTTTGCCGCGCCCACGCCGCTGACGGTGACGCTGGCCTTGCCGATGTCGGCCGTGACCCTACCCGGTTGCACGAGCACATAGTTGGCCGCATCGGCGCCTTGTAAGGCAAAGCCGCTCAGGGTGACGGTCTTGCCCATGCCCGCGTTCTTGTCGGCAAAAGATGCGCTGCCGCCGGCGACGCGCAGTTCGTCGTCTCCCAGCGCCTGCACGCTGGCCTTGCCCGTCAGGGTGGCGGCCGTGGTGGCGTCATACACTTTATTTGCCGCACCCACGCCGCTCACGCTGACAGTAGCTTTACTGATGTCGGCCGTGACCTTGCCCGGTTGCACGAGGTCATAGTTGGCCGCATCCGCGCCTTGCAGGGCAAAGCCGTCGAGGGTAACGGTCCTGTCCATGCCCGCGTTCTTGTCGGCAAAACGGGCGGTGCCTCCGCTTACGTTCAGCTGGTCATCGCCCAGCGCTTGCACGCTGGCTTTGCCTGTCAAAGTGGCGCCGGTGGTGGCGTCATACACTTTATTTGCCGCACCCACGCCGGCGACGACCACGCTGGCCTTGCCGATGTCGGCCGTGATGTTGTTCGGCTGCACCAGCACATAGTTGCCCGCATCCGCACCTTGCAGGCTGTAGCCATCGACGATGACGGCCTTGCCTTTGCCTGCGTTCTTGTCGGCAAAGCGGGCCACGCCGCCGGTCACGTTCAACTGGTCGCCGCCCAGCGCCTGCACCTTGGCCTTGCCCGTCAGGATGACGCCGGTGGTGGCGTCATAGACTTTGCTTGCCGCACCCACGCCGGCCACGAGCACGCTGGCCTTGCCGATGTCGGCCGTGATGTTGTTCGGCTGCACCAGCACATAGTTGGCCGCATCCGCGCCCTGCAAGGTAAATCCGTCGAGAGTGACGGCCTTGCCCATGCCGGCGTTCTTGTCGGCAAAACGGGCGGTGCCTCCGCTTACGTTCAGCTGGTCGTCGCCCAGCGCCTGCACGCTGGCCTTGCCCGTCAAGGTGGCGCCCGTGCTGGCGTCATAGACTTTATTGGCCGCCCCCACGCCCTGCACATTCAGCGTGGCGCGGTTGACGGTGGCGCTGTGCCTGCCGCCTTCCAAGGTGTAGTTGCTGGCCTGGCCCGTGCTGCCGTCAGCCAGCGTCAGCGTGCCGTTGGCCATGGTCCTTTTTCCACCCGCGTTTTTGTTGTCGAGGATACCGTTACCCGACAGCAACAGGCTCTCGCCTTGCACCAAGCCGTTCAGTGTCAGCAGACCGGCCGCCATGCTGGCGCTGCCGTCATAGGTGCGCGTGCCGTTCAGACTGATGACGGCCCGGTTGATCGTCAGGGCGCCCGCCTGCAGGTCGATGTCATACCCTTGTTGGCCGGAATACAGGTAGGTGCCGGCGGCGTTGTAGAGACCGGCATCGCGGATGGCGCCGTACACGCTATTGCTTGAGGAAAAGACTTGCCCGGAGCCGGCAGCGCCAGCGACCGAATAACGGGCATTGGACAGGCCCCCCGCATAGCTTTGGCCATCGTAAGTCTTGCTGACCGCATCCGAGGTGACGGTCAGGGCGGTCAGGAAACTGCGCAGCAACGGCGCCGTCTGGCCTTCATAGATGCGCCAGATGGCGCCGCTGCCGGCGTTCGTGGCCATGTCCCAGCCACCGAAACTCGATTTCGAGTGCAGTTGCGCATCGCTCAAGGCGTGCACGTTCGACTGTGAGCCGCCACCGCTGCCGATGCCCGAGACGCCGTCAGTACTGGTCCAGAAGCTGTTGTTTACCTGGCTGAAGTTGGTGCCGATCAACGCGCCCTTGCTGGTCTCGCCCTTGACCATGCCCGTCGCGTACGTGTTCTCGACGGTACCGCTCATGTTGAGGCCGATCAAGCCGCCCACGGACGTGCTGCCGCTGACGGCGCCGCTGGCGTAGCTGTTGTTGATATTGCCGTCGTTCGTGCCGAGCAAGCCGCCAACGGACTCGCGGCCATTGACCGTTGCGTTACTGTAGCTGTTGGAAATGATGCCCCTGCTGTAGCCTGCCAGGGCGCCGACGTGGTTGACGCCGCTGATGTTGCTGCCCAGTAAGCCGATATTGCTGATGACCGAAGTGCTGTCCGCATAGCCGAACAAGCCGACGATATCGTAGTCGGACGCGATGGTCAGTGCGCTGATGGTATGGCTCTGGCCGTTCAAGCTGCCGGTGAAGGTATTTTCTATGCCGCCGCCCAGGCCGTTTGCCATGCCGACAGGAATGAATCCATTCTTGCCCCAGACGCCCTTGCCGCCCGCCGTGGCGCTGGCATCGATGTTGGCGCCCAGCACATAGCTGCCATTGAGTGCCATGGACATCAATTGCAGCTGGTGCGCATTGTAGATCGTTGTGGAATACTCGGATGCCAGCATGGGATAGGTCCCGCCTTCGCCATGGCCGGCATTATTCAAGTTGCCGTCCACGTTGACCAGCACCCAGTTATTGCCCTGTGCGCCAGGCGTGGTGGTGAAATTGAATCCCGTAAAACTGCTGGCCGTGCGCATCTGCGTGTCCGTCAGGCCGGTGCCGCCCTTGGAGGTCGCCTGGCCCGTACCGTCGATGGACCAGAAACTGTTGCGGATTTGCTGGGGCGCGCTGTTGCTGCCGATCAAACCGCCGAAGTTGGTGCCGCCGTCGGCGATGAGCAGGCGCCCCGCCGCGTAGCTGGTATTGACGGATCCCGCTCCCCAGTTGGTGCCCACCAGGCCGCCGATCTCGGTCTTGCCCGCCACGCTGCCCGTGGCATAGCTGTTGCTGATCGTTCCCTGGTTGATGCCGACCAGGCCGCCGCTCTGGGTATTGCTGCTGACGGCCCCCGAGGCGTAGCTGTTGACGATGGTGCCGCTGTTGCGCGCCACCAGGCCGCCGCTGATGAAGCCGTCGGCGATGACGTCGAGCGCCGCATAGCTATTCTTGATCGTGCCCTTGTTATCGCCCACCAGCCCACCGGCGTAATAGTGGGTCTTGATGCGGCCGCCATTCAAGCCCACATTCTGGATCAGGGCATCCTTGGTGGTAATGGAAAACAAGCCGCTGCCGCCGCCGGACCCGGACATCATGCTGAGCTGATTGATGGAATGGCCGAGGCCGTCGAAGATGCCGCCAAAGGCCGCATCCCTGCCCAGCGGCACGAAGCCCGCATCCCACCAATTGGGGTTCCAGGCGGCCGAGGCGGTGGCCGAGGCGTCGATGTCGGCGCCGAGCACAAAATTGCCGTTCAGTTTGCCATTGATCCCTTGCAAGTCGGTGCCCGTGACACTGCGGTAAGCGCCCAGCTGGGTAATCACCGTGTAGCCGGTGCGCACGCCGTCCGCACCCAGTTTGGTGCTGAAGTTTTGCCCGGTGGGCAAACTCACCTGCGCGCCGTTGCCCAGCTGATACACGGCCGTGTTGCCGGCAGCGGCGGCGCCCTGGCCGTATTCCAGCGCCAGGCTGGCCGTGCCGGAACCGTTCAGGTTGGCGTTGATATTGATGTTGCGCTGCGCATTCAAGGTCAGTTCATTGGCCGACCAGCTGACCTGGTCGTTGACGTGCACGTCGCCGGCCGTGCCGTGGCTGCCTTGCGTGCTCTGGATCACGACATTGCCGTTGCGCAAATTGGCCGTCAGGGCGCCGCCGCTGATGTCGCCGCCGCTGGCGGCGATGGTGAAGTCGACGGGGTCGATCAGCCAGGTACCGGCGCGGCCCTGGGCAGCGGCCGTGCTGATGCGGGCGTCGTTGCCGATCTTCACGTGGGCGGCGCTCGTTTCGATGAAGCCGCCATTGCCGCCCGCGGGGGCGCTGGCGTCCAGGGTGCCGCTCACATGGGTGGTGCCGGCGGTCATGCCGCCGAGCAAGACGATGCTGCCATCGCGCTGTTCCACGCTGCGCGCCTCGATGACGCCGGTGTGGTTGACGACGCTGGCCAGCAGTGAATCGCGGGCGCCTGCGCTCATCAGCACCTGGCCGCCATCGGCGCGGATCAGGCCGCCGTTCTCGGCCAGGTTGTTCAGGGTGCTTTGTTCGATGCGCAGTTGCAGCAGGCGCGCGCCGTCAAAGCTCAGGGTGGCGGCGCTGCCGGCGCCCAGGGCGACCGTGCCCAGGCGGGCCGAGATGGCGCCCTGGTTGCTCACTTGCCGGCCCAGCAGGGCGACATAGCCGCCGTCGGCCGCGCGCAGCGTGCCTTCATTGACGACCTTGCCAATGCCCTGGCCGCCGAACGCGTGTTTCGAACCGCCCAGGCTGGCGCTGTCGACGTCGAGCGTCGAAGCCACCAGGCCGCCCACGTTGACTTGCGCGCCGCGGCCGAACAGCACGCCGTTCGGATTGATCAGGTACACCTGGCCATTCGCGTTGACTTTGCCGAGGATCTGCGTGCCGTTGCTGTCGAAGATGCGGTTGACGGCCAGCGCGCTGGCCGAAGGCTGGACGAAGTTGACGGTTTCCTTGGCGCCCACGTTAAAACTGTTCCAGTTCAGCGCGGCCTGCGCGCTGCCCTGATGGATTGTGGTGGTGCCCCCCTGCTGGCTGATGCTGGCCGTGCCGCTCACCACCTGTCCGCCCGTGGGTGCGGCCTGCGCCGGTCCTCCCAGCGCCAGCGCCGTCATGGCGGCCGCTGCCGCGGCCAGTTTGCGGCGGCTGCCCTTGCCGCGCCCGCGCGACGTTTCCGCGACGGCGACCCAGGCGTTCAAGACGTGGCTCCAGACGAGGCGGTAGATGTGGTTCAACGATCCGTGACGATGCATGCGATGTCCTTGTTGATTTGAATAGGGAGACGCCCGCGCGCCTGCGGACCTGGCCGGGCTGGCGCGAGCGGGAAATGGGGGAAGAACGGGTCAGGAAAGCGGCGCGAACAAGGAGGGGCCGGTGAGGTGGCTGGCGAGTTGGTTGCGGTGCATGTTTTCCCTGTGCTGTGCGTGGACGGCGTCCGTTGCGGCTTTTGTTGCTTTTTTAAATATAAACGTTATAAAAAGCTACAAAGATTTCTGAACGGAAAGATATCAGAACGGGGAAATTTAAAATTGAGCAAACCTGAGCGATTCCCGACTGATTTAGTCGGGAATGCGCGCGGTCGTCAGACGGGCAGGCGCAGGGCGAAGCTGATGGTGCCGTTGTTGCCGGCGCTGGCCAGTATCACCTGGCCGCCGTGCAATTCGGCGATGCGCTGCACCAGGTACAGGCCCAGCCCGGCGCCAGGCTTGTGCTGGGCGATGCGGCCACGGAAGTATTTCTGGAACAGGCGCGGGATTTCATCGGCGGGCAGCGGCTCGCCTTCGTTGCTGACGGCGATCTGCACGCGGCCGTCCTCGAGCGTGCCGGCCTGCACGCGGATCGCCAGGGCTTGCGGCGCGTGCCGGTCTGCATTGCTGAGCAAGTTGCGCAGCGCCACGCGCAGCAGGCTGGCGTCCACCACGGCGCTGGCGGGCAGCGCCTGCACGCTGGCCTCGATGCGGCCCGGTGGCCATTCGGCCAGCACGGCCGTCAGCAGCGCGGGCAAGTCGCATGGCAGGGGCCGGAAGGTCGCCGCGCTCGTTTCCATGCGGTCGGCGCTCAGGTATTCATCCACCAGCGCCGTCATGCGGCCGCTCGCTTCGCGCAGGTTCTGGCAGCGCTGCAGGGTTTTTTCCCGCGGCGCGTCCGTGTTGCGGGCAATTTGCTGGGCCGTGGTATTGATGATCGCCAAAGGCGTGTGGAATTCATGCGACACCATGGCAACGAAATCCTGCTGCTCTTCGCGGGTGCGGGTTTCCACTTCCAGCGCGGCGCGCAATTCGCCTTCCAGCACGGCGCGCCGGCCGATTTCCTGCCGCAGCGCCACGGTGCGCAGTGCCACCTGCTCTTCCAGCCGTTCATTCAGGGCGCGCACGGCACTGACGGCCTCCGCCTGTGCCCGGTCCTTGGCGCGGCGCAATTCGGCGTAGCGGCGGTTGAGGCGCAGGCTCATCAGCATCATGTGCACGAAGGCGCCCAGGGTGGCCGCATGGTTGGTCCAGAAGTTCGGCGGCACGATGGCCATATTGCGCAGGAAACTGATCACCACGCCCGCGTAAAAGATGCCGAAGATAAACAGGAAGGCGTGCGCCGGACGATGCCCGCGCAGCGCCAGCCAGCTGGCCAGGGCGATGAACAGCACGATCAATGGCAAGGCCGTCATTTGCACGACGAGCACGCCGGCGGCATAGTCGCCGTGCAGCACCAGCAGCGCCCCGCACAGCGCGGCAGCGGCCGTCAAGCCCACCACGACGCGGCTGAAACGGGGATACAGGGCGGGCAGTTCCAGTTGCAATGTGGAAAAACGCGCGCCGACGGCGATGGACATCGCCATCGACACGCCCAGCATGGGATCGGACAGCCAGTTCGGTATGGTGAAGATTTGCTGGGGAATGGCGATCGTCAGCGCTTCCGTCGTGGCATTCGTCAGCACGTACAGCAGATACCAGCCGCTGTGGGCTTCGCGCGTCATGCGCCAGAAAAAGATATGGAACAGGATCAAGAGCAAATAACTGCCGAACTGCAAGCCGTAGTACAGGTATTCGCGACGCGAGGCGTTGTCGAAGGCATCGCTGGGCAGCAAGGTCAGCTCCGTCGACATGGCCTTTTTGCTGTGCAGGCGCACCAGCCAGCGCTGCGGCGTATCGGCTTGCAGGCGCAGCGGAAACACCACCTGGCGCGCATCGATGGGCCAGTTGCCGCGCGCCACGTCGGCGCCCGCTTCCTGCAAGACCCAGTGGCCTGCCGCGTCCCAGCGGTACAGCCGCACGTCGTCGAGCACGGCGTTGCTGAAACGCACGACCCATTCATCGGGGGAGCCTGCCGCGCGCGTCACGTCCAGGCGCAGCCAGACGGCGTCCTGCGTGTAACCGGCGCTGACGGCGCCGGGCAAGGTGCGCCAGCCTGGCGCCGCCAATGCCGCATCGGGCCCCAGCCGGCCCGTGGCATCGCGCAGCATCTGCAGGTGGCCGCTGGCGGACACGGGCTGCCCGCTGGCCGGCAGCAGCAGCGGCGCAGGCAAGGGCGCGGCAGCTGCAGCGTGGGGGAACAGGGCGGTGAATAACAGGCAAAGGGCGAGCAGGATTTTCATGGCGAGGCAGCTTACCACGGCCAGCATGGGAGTCAGAAAGACAACTTCCCGGCCCCACGGCGATCGGTTATCCTTGCGCCATGTTGAACCTCATCCTGCTTGAAGACGAAGCCGTGCTGCGCCACGAGTTGACCGAATTTCTCGGCGATTGCGGCTACCGCGTCAGCGCCGTGGCCGACCTGGCCGCCTTCCACGCCTGCTACGCGCCGGCCGTGCACCGCATTGCCATCATCGACCTGGGCTTGCCCGATGGCGAAGGCATGGTGCTGGTGCGCGCCTTGCGCGCGCAGGGGCAGCCCATCGGCATCGTCGTGTTTACGGCGCGCGGGGCCACGCAGGACAAGGTCAACGGACTGGGCGGTGGTGCCGACTATTACCTGCCGAAGAGCGCCGACCTCGATGAGCTGGCCGCCACCCTGGGCGCGCTGGCCCGGCGTTTGGGCGCGCCGCCTGCCGACGCGCCGCCGCCCTCCACGGCCTGGGTGCTGGAACTGGGACCGCGCCGCCTCTTGCCGCCAGGCTGCGGTGCCATTGCGTTATCGCAACAGGACGTCACCGTGCTGCACGTGCTGATGGCCGAGCCGGAACGCATCGTCAGCCGCCAGCAGATCGTGCAATCGCTGGGCGAGGATTTTCTCACCTACGACCAGCGCCGCCTGGACACCCAGATCAGCCGCTTGCGCCGCAAGGCGGAACAGGCGGCGGGCCTGGCCTTGCCCATCAATACCGCCCGCAACGCCGGCTACCGCTTCTATGCCGAAGCGAAAGTGCGCCCCTGAGTTTACCCGTCTGCCGCCGTGGACAGGCTGTGGATAAGCCTGTCGATAACTGGACTCGTAACTTGTTGGCAAGCTGTGTGCAGCCGGTGCACAAGTCAAGCTGCGAGTACCTTGTCTACTCTTTGTATGCCGGTGCGGCGCCATCGTGGGCCGCCTGATGCTGCTTCCCCGCGCATCCCTTGCTCTGCTGCCATGGCTTGCCCGCGTCATGCTTGTGCATAAGCCTGTGGGCAAGTGCGGCATAAGCAGTGGAAAAGCACCGTATAAGTGTGTGGGCAAGCGGTGGGCAAGCAGTGGATAAATGAAAGTCAAAAATCACACGGCGATGCGCGTCTCGAATTTGCTGCGGAACGTGGAAAAATAGCTTTTCACGTTGCGCACATTCGCGTGCGCGGCAAACAGGCGGTGCGCCAGCGCGTGATACGCGGGCATGTCGGCCACCTGCACCATCAGCACGAAGTCGGGCCCGGGCGAGACGCGGTAGCATTGCAGCACGGCCGCTTCCTGCGCCACGAGCTGCTCGAATTCCGCCATGCGTTCCGCCGCCTGCACGTCGAGCGTGATTTCCACGATGGCCGTCAGGCGCGCGCCCACGAGTTGCGGCGCGACGATGGCCACTTGCCGTTCGATGACGCCGCTTTCCCGCAAATGCTTGACCCGCCGCAAACAGGTGGGCGCCGAAACGTGCACCGCTTGCGCCAGCTCACTGTTGGTTTGCGATGCATCAATTTGCAAGGCGTTCAGGATGCGACGATCGATCTCGTCGAGGGTAATGTTGCTATCGCTCATGGTTTTGATGAATTGGAAAATAAATCGATTTTAAATGAAATAATATTTCATCACAAAATGAGTGTGAAATATTCAGTCAAAAATGCACAGATTTAGAAAGCATATTTCATTCACTCTGCATTAGCATGCTTGCATTGATTAAATTTTAGACAGAGGTTTCCATGTGCGGCATCGTCGGCGCGGTAGCGCAACGTAATATCACTCCCATCCTGCTCGAAGGCTTGAAGCGCCTGGAATACCGCGGCTACGATTCCTGCGGCATCGCCCTGCATGCGGATGGCCGCTTGCAGCGTTCGCGCTCCACCTCGCGCGTGGCGGAATTGGAAAAGCAGATCGCGGAAGAAGGCTTGAGCGGTTTCACGGGCATCGCCCACACGCGCTGGGCCACGCATGGCGCCCCTGTCTCCTTCAATGCCCACCCGCACTTCTCCCCGACGGAAGAGAACGCCCGCGTGGCGCTGGTGCACAACGGCATCATCGAAAACCACGACGAACTGCGCGCCGAACTGACGGCCTTGGGTTACGTCTTCCAGAGCCAGACGGACACGGAAGTGATCGCCCACCTGGTCGAGCACATGTACAACGGCGATTTGTTTGAAACCGTGCAGCAGGCCGTGAAACGCCTGGACGGCGCGTATGCGATCGCCGTTTTTTGCCGCGACGAGCCGCACCGCGTGGTCGCCGCGCGCCAGGGCTCGCCCCTGATCGTCGGCCTGGGCAATGGTGAAAACTTTGTCGCGTCCGACGCCATGGCGCTGGCCGGCACGACGGACCAGATCATTTACCTGGAAGAAGGCGACGTGGTCGACCTGCAACTGTCGCGCTGCTGGATCGTCGACGTGGACGGCAAGCCCGTCGAGCGCGAAGTGAAGACCGTGCATGCCCACACGGGCGCGGCCGAGCTGGGCCCGTACCGCCACTACATGCAAAAGGAAATTTTTGAACAGCCGCGCGCCATCGGCGACACGCTCGAAGGCGTGACGGGCATCATGCCGGAATTGTTCGGCGACGACGCCTATAAAATCTTCAAGCAGATCGACCGCGTGCTGATCCTCGCCTGCGGCACCAGCTCGTATGCGGGCATGACGGCCAAGTACTGGATCGAAGCCATCGCCAAGGTGCCCGTCAGCGTGGAAGTGGCCAGCGAATACCGCTACCGCGACAGCGTGCCGCACCCGAACACGCTGGTCGTCACCATTTCGCAAAGCGGCGAAACGGCCGATACCCTGGCCGCCCTGAAACATGCGCGCAGCCTGGGCATGCAGCACACCTTGACCATCTGCAACGTGGCCACCAGCGCCATGGTGCGCGAATGCGCCTTGGCCTACATCACGCGCGCCGGCGTGGAAGTGGGCGTGGCCTCGACCAAGGCGTTTACGACGCAGCTGGCCGGCCTGTTCCTGCTGACCCTGTGCCTGGCGCAAGTCAATGGCCGCTTGAGTGAAGAACAGGAAGCGGCGCACCTGAAAGCCATGCGTCACTTGCCCGTCGCCATCGCGTCCGTGCTGGCGCTGGAGCCGCAAATCATCGCCTGGTCCGAAGAATTCGCGCGCAAGGAAAACGCCCTCTTCCTGGGCCGCGGCATGCACTACCCGATCGCCCTGGAAGGCGCCCTGAAGCTGAAGGAAATTTCGTATATCCACGCCGAAGCGTATCCGGCCGGCGAACTGAAGCACGGCCCGCTGGCCCTGGTGACGAATGAAATGCCGGTCGTCACCATCGCGCCGAACGACGCGCTGATCGAAAAGCTGAAATCGAACATGCAGGAAGTGCGCGCCCGCGGCGGCCAGCTGTACGTCTTTGCCGACGTCGATTCGCGCATCAGCTCCGGCGAAGGCTTGCACGTGATCCGCCTGCCCGAGCACTACGGCGATTTGTCGCCGATCCTGCACGTGGTCGCGCTGCAATTGCTGGCCTACCACACGGCGCTGGCGCGCGGCACGGATGTGGACAAGCCACGCAATCTGGCCAAATCGGTGACGGTGGAGTAAACCGGACGGATGGCGCCTGTCGCTGGCGGCGCGCTGCCGCCGGCGGGGCGCTCGTCAGCCAGGGGCCGGGTGGGCGCGGGAACGGTACTGCTCTATCCACTTCACGGACTGTGCGATGCCGCCGAAGGGAAAGAAATGCAGGCTGACCTCGCCGTGTGCCGCTGTCAGCCCGGCGGCCAGGCGCTCGACAAACAGATCCGGCCCTGCCGTGCCGAACAGCTTCCCGATTGAGACGCCGTACTTGGACCACATCGAGGCGCATGCACTGACGCCGCACAATGCGGCATAGCGGGCCAGCACCGCGATGCTGGCGGGGCCCGGCACGCCCACGCGCACGGGATGGTCAATGCCCCGTTCGCGCAGCGCTTTGAGCCACGTCAACACGATGTCGGCATCAAACGCAAACTGCGTGACGATCAAGGGCATCATGCCGCGCTGCGCGATGCTGCGGCACTTGCGTTCGAGCACATCCCACTGCTCGGCCTTGCTCATGACCGGATGGCCTTCCGGATGACCACCCACGCCGATCACCTTCATGCCCGCGCGCTCGAACACGCCTGTGTCGATCAGCGCGGCACTGTCGGAAAACGGCCCCATCGCGGTGGATGGATCGCCGGCGATCACGAAGCAGCGCTCGACGCCCGCTTCGGCGACGGCGCGCTGGATGAATGACTCAAACTCGGCGAACGAGGCAATGCGGCGGGCGGACAGGTGCGGCATGGGTTCGAAGCCGAGCGCGCGCACGGTGCGGGCCGCGGCCAGCCGCGCGGCGTTGTCCTCGCGCGGCAGGTAGGGAATGGCAATGGTGGACGCGGGCGCTATCCGCGGCGCCGCCGCGCTCAACGCCGGCATGTCCTTGGCACTGACTTCCAGGGAATAGGCGTGCGTGATGTGGCCGGCGGACCCGAGCTGAGCGGGATGCATCAAGAGATGACCCATGGCGTCGCTGCGGTCACTGCGCACTGGCGCTGGCAGGCTGGCGCGCCAGTGCGATGAAGGCGCGCACGTAGTCGATGGCGGTGTCCGTCTCGCGTGCCCCCAGGAAAATCTGCTTGGCGATGCCGCGCGCGCCCAGCCGCACAGGCACCACGTCCATCTTGGCTGCGTACTCCTCGACCAGCCAGCGCGGCAGGGCGGCCACGCCGCGGCCGCTGGCCACCATCTGCAGCATGATGTCGGTGGTTTCGATGGCTTTGTGGCGCTTGGGCGTGACACCAGCCGGCAAGAGGAACTGGTTATAGATATCCAGGCGTTCGATGTCCACGGGGTAGCTGATCAGCACTTCCTGCGTCAGTTGCTGAGGCTGCACATAGGCCGCCGCCGCCAGCGCATGGCCCTTGGCCACGACGAGCACCTGTTCGTAGTCGAACACGGGTTCGAACGTCAGTCCCGGCTTGTACAGCGGGTCGGGCGTGACGAGCAAGTCGATCTCGTAGCCGAAGAGCGCGCCGATTCCGCCGAACTGGAACTTCTGTTTGACGTCCACATCCACGTCGGGCCATGCGGCCAGATACGGCGACACCACCTTCAGCAGCCACTGATAGCAAGGGTGGCATTCCATGCCGATGCGCAACGCGCCGCGCTCGCCCTGCGCGAACTGGCCCAGGCGTTCTTCGGCCAGGTCCAGTTGCGGCAGCACCCGGTTCGCCACCGCCAGCAGATACTGGCCGGCCTGCGTCAGGCGCAGGTTGCGCCCTTCGCGCAGCCAGACGTCGGTGCCCAGTTGCTGCTCCAGCTTCTTCATGCTGTGGCTCAGGGCTGACTGGGTCAGGTGCAGCACGCCTGCGGCGGCCGTCAGCGACCCTTGTTTCTCGACCTGCTGGACGATGCTGAGGTGGATACGTTCAAGCATTGAGATGAGCCATGTTCATGGATGTATGAAATAAGACCATTATACTTCATCGATTCCCGCCGCTATCATCGATCCCCTTGTTGCCTGCACTTTTACGGCCCTGGCGCATCCATCCACATGAAAGCAAACATGACACGTCCACTTCGTTTAGTCGCGGTTTCCGGCGGGCTGCAACGCCCTTCCAAGGCGGCCGCCCTGGCAGAGCACCTGATGGACCTGATCGCCGAGGAAGTGCTGTGCGAACAACGCCTGGTCGAACTGGGCCAGCTCGCACCACAGCTGGCCGGCGCGGTCTGGCGCTCCCACCTGCCCGAGGCAGTGGAGCGGGACCTTGTTGCCGTCGAGCAAGCCGACATCCTGGTGGTGACAACGCCGGTCTACCGCGGCTCCTACACGGGACTGTTCAAGCATTTCTTCGACTTCATTCATCAGGATGCCCTGATCGACAAGCCCGTCCTGCTGGCGGCCACCGGCGGCAGCGAGCGCCATGCCCTGATGATCGACCACCAGTTGCGTCCGCTGTTCAGCTTTTTCCAGGCGCGCACATTGCCGCTGGGCGTGTATGCCACCGACAAGGATTTCGTCGACTACCGCGTGCAGGACGAAGCCCTGATCCAGCGGGCCGCGCTGGCCGTGCAACGGGCATTGCCATTGATCGCATTGACGCGCCATGCGAGCCCGGTCACCGCTGAAGAGGTGGTCGCAGCCTGATACGCATCGCCACGGTCACCAAGCAATTACCCCATTCATCCTTTCGCAGAATTCAGGACACCAGATCACCATGAGCAAAGATTTTGCATTCAGCATCAAAAGCATTATTTTCGATGAAAACTATCATCCATCGGACAATACCCGCCTGACGACCAACTTTGCCAATTTGGCCAGGGGAACGAGCCGCCAGGAGAACTTGCGCAACACCCTGAAAATGATCGACAGCCGTTTCAACAGCCTGGCGCATTGGGATAATCCGAAGGCGGACCGCTATTCTGTCGAGCTTGAAATCATTTCCGTCGAATTGAATATTGATGTCAAAGGCGGCAATATCCCCTTGATCGAGATATTAAAGCCGACCATCATCGACAAAAAAACCGGCGAACGCATCGCCGGCATTGCAGGAAATAACTTTTCCTCTTATGTCCGCGATTACGATTTCAGCGTGTTGCTGCCAGAGCACAACAACAATCAATCTGCATTCAGCGCACCGGAGGATTTCGGCGATTTTCATGGCAAGCTGTTCAAGCACTTTGTCAGGTCAAATACTTACAAGGAACACTTCAACAAGGCGCCCGTTATCTGCATCAGCGCCTCGAGCAGCAAGACCTACCAGCGCACTGAAAATCAGCACCCCATCCTGGGCGTCGAGTATCAACAAAATGAATTTTCCTCGACGGATGAATATTTCGAAAAAATGGGGATGCAAGTTCGCTATTTCATGCCGCCAAACAGTGCCGCACCCCTGGCTTTCTATTTTATCGGCGACCTGCTGGGCGACTACAGCAATCTTGAGCTGATCGGCACCATCAGCACGATGGAAACGTTTCAAAAGATTTATCGGCCAGAAATCTACAATGCCAATTCAGCGGCGGGAAAAGTTTATCAGCCTAGCCTGAAGAATCAGGATTATTCGCTCACGCAAATTGTCTATGACCGCGAAGAGCGCAGCCAGCTGGCCGTCAAGCAGGGCAAATATACGGAAGAGCATTTCATCAAGCCGTACAAGCATATTCTGGAACAATGGGCTGCTAATTACGCTCTCTGATTAATCAAATACACGACATCAATCATCATGAAAAAATTATTGCCTACTTCAACAGCCGGCAGCTTGCCCAAACCTTCCTGGCTGGCGCAGCCTGAAAAGCTGTGGTCGCCCTGGAAATTACAGGACGAGGAATTAATCGAAGGCAAACAGGATGCTTTGCGTTTGTCGCTGCAGGAACAACAGCATGCCGGCATCGATATCGTCAGTGATGGCGAGCAGACGCGTCAGCATTTCGTCACCACGTTTATCGAGCATCTGAGCGGCGTCGATTTTGACAAACGCGAGACCGTCAGAATCCGCGACCGCTACGATGCGAGCGTGCCGACCGTCGTTGGCGCCGTGAGCCGCCCGAAACCGGTGTTTGTCGACGACGCCAGGTTTTTACGCCAGCAAACCACGCAGCCCATCAAATGGGCGCTGCCAGGCCCGATGACGATGATCGATACGCTGTATGACAGCCACTACAAGAGCCGCGAAAAACTGGCCTGGGAATTCGCCAAGATCCTCAATCAGGAAGCCAGGGAACTGGAGGCGGCCGGCGTCGACATCATCCAGTTTGACGAACCGGCATTCAATGTTTTCTTTGATGAAGTCAATGACTGGGGGATTGCCACCCTGGAGCGGGCGATCGAAGGGCTCAAATGCGAAACGGCTGTGCATATTTGCTATGGTTACGGCATCAAGGCCAATACGGACTGGAAAAATACGCTGGGCTCCGAATGGCGTCAATATGAGGAATCGTTCCCCAAGCTGCAGCAATCGAATATCGACATCATCTCGCTGGAATGCCACAACTCGCGTGTGCCCATCGATCTGATTGAACTCATACGCGGTAAAAAAGTGATGGTCGGCGCCATCGACGTGGCAAACAATGCCATTGAAACGCCGGAGGAAGTGGCCGACACCCTGCGCAAGGCGCTGCGGTTTGTCGATGCCGACAAACTCTATCCAAGCACCAACTGCGGCATGGCGCCCTTGTCGCGTCACGTAGCCAGAGGCAAACTCAATGCGCTCAGTGCCGGCGCGGAGATCATCCGCAGAGAACTCTCGGCCTAGCCGCGCCGTGTCAAACTGGATTGTTGATTGACATGGATCAGGTCACGTAACAGGAAGCAGCCCATGCTGCATGACGCCACAGGCGCCGAGAGGCACCTGTGGCGTTGCTGTCTTAGAACTCTTCCCAGTCGGATGACGCCGTTGCTGCCGGTGCAGCTTTGCTGGCGGCCGGTACGCGCAGGGCGACGGCTTGCTGGCGCGGTACGGTTGTCGCGGCGATTGCCGGCTTGCTTGCCGGTGCGTCGGCATCGAGCTTGAAGGCGCTCACCACCTGCGCCAGGGTGGCTGCCTGCTCCTGCATGGCGGCGGCCGCGGCCGCCGATTCTTCCACCAGGGCTGCGTTTTGCTGGGTGACGTTGTCCATTTCGCTGATGGCCTGGTTGATTTGCTCGATGCCGGCCGTCTGTTCCGCGCTGGCCGAGGTGATTTCTTCCATGATGTCGGTGACGCGGCGCACGCTGTCGACCAGGTCGCTCATGGTGTCGCCCGCTTGGTGCACGAGCTCGCTGCCGGTCGCCACGGTTTGGGTCGAGTCGTCGATCAGGGTCTTGATTTCCTTGGCCGCCGCAGCCGAACGGTGCGCCAGGCTGCGCACTTCCGTGGCCACGACGGCAAAGCCGCGGCCCTGTTCGCCCGCGCGCGCCGCTTCCACGGCCGCGTTCAAGGCCAGGATGTTGGTCTGGAAGGCGATGCCGTCGATGACGCCGATGATGTCGGCGATCTTGTTCGACGAGGCGTCGATTTGCCGCATGGTCGCCACCACTTGCGCGATGACGGCGCCGCCGCGCTGCGCCACGCCGGAAGCCGTGTCGGCCAGCACGTGCGCCTGGCGCGCATTGTCGGCATTTTGCTTGACGGTCGACGTCAGCTCTTCCATCGACGACGCTGTCTCTTCCAGCGAGCTGGCTTGCTGCTCCGTGCGCGCCGACAGGTCCAGGCTGCCCGCCGCCACCTCGGACGAGGCCGAGGCGATCGTTTCCGTGCCGGCGCGCACCGTGCCCACCGTTTGCGCCAGGTTGTCGTTCATGCGCTTGAGCGCCTGCAACAGTTGCCCCATTTCATCGCTCGATTGCACGGTGATCTGGCTGCGCAAATCGCCTGCGGCCACCGTGTTGGCCACCTGCAGCGCCGTGGTGACGGGGCCGGTGATCGAGCGCGTGATGCCATATGCCAACGCCGCCGCGATGGCCAGCGCCGCCAGCGACATGCCGATCAGCAAGGTACGCGTGTTGGCATAGGTGGCATTGGCGTTGTCGCCCGCCGTGTTGGCCAGGGTATTTTGCAAGCTGATCTGTTCAGCAATCAATTGTTTATAGACGAGCAATACGGGGCGCAGCTGGCCGTACAGGTAGGCGCTGCTGTCGTCCGGCGTGCCGCTCCTGATCAGTTCAAGCAAGGCTTCCTGCCCCTGCGCATAGCGCGTGTTGGCGTCGTTCATCTTGGCCAGCAAGGCGCGTTCGCGGTCGGAATCGAGCATGCGGGCGAGCTTGCCGAGATTGCCGGCCGCCGCCTGGCGCGCGGCCAGGATGGCGTCCGTTTGCTTGCGCTGGTCGGCCGGATCGGCGCTGAGCATCATGTTGCGCAGCGCGATGGCGATGTCGTTGATGTTGGCCGACACGCTGTTGGCGAGCTCGATCTTCGGCATGCTGTCATGCACGATATGGCCGGTGCCCTGGTTGATCTTGCCCAGCATGGCGATGCCCAGGCAAGCGATGATGATCAGCATGGCGCCGATGGCGCCAAAGCCTGTGGCGAGGCGTGTGCCGATGGTCAGGTTGGATAAAAACTTCATGGCTGTCTCAATACGGAGGGAATGGTGAAAAGGTCGGCGGCGTGCAGATGGGTGCCGCGCCGCCAAGCGGACGACGATCCTAGACCTTTTTGAATGATATTTCCATAGGGCAATATGCCTAGTCGCGCCTGGAGGCACACGCCAGTTCCGCTGATCCTGCGGCTTGCCGGTGTTTTCAGCTATATTGGCAGGCACCCGCCGGGCGGCACGCCATGACCGGCGCCGCCGCCAGTCCGGCAGTTTTTCTCATTTTCAGGCATAGGTCCGCATGACTTCTTTCCGTCTCCGTTTCTTCCCTTTCCTGCTGGCATTGTTGCTGGCGTGCTCGCTATCCGCGCCGCCCGCCTGGTCGCAGCCCGTCGACGATGCCGCCACGGCCGACCAGCGCCTCGACGGCTTGCGCAAGCAAATTACCGGCATCCAGAAGGCGCTCGATGGCGAGGCCGATCTGGATGACGCGACCCTGTCGCAGATGCGCGCCGATGCGCTGGCGGCCAGCACCGAAGCGGACAAGGTGGCCGATGCGCTCGCGCCGACATTGTCGAGCGTGCAGGCGCGGCTGGCCGAGCTGGGCAAGCCGGCGGCGGGGGTAAAAGATGCGCCCGACGTGGCGGCGCAGCGCAGCCAGCTGGACCGCACCAGCAGCGCGCTCGATGCGCAGGTGAAACTGGCGCGCTTGCTGGCCGTGGAAGCGACGCAGGCGTCGGAGCAAGTGTCGACGGTGCGCCGCGCGCAGTTGCAGGCGCGCCTGGGCGAACGCACGGCCTCGATTTTGGCCGGTTCTTTCTGGAAACAGCTGCATGCGGAATTGCCGCAGAACTTGCAGCGCCTGCGGGCGCTGGAGCTGGAGTTGGCGAACGCGGCCAGCGCCACGCCGTGGTCGGCCTGGGGCGGCTTGCTGGCCGCCATCGTGGCCGTGATCGGCGCCAGCGTCTGGGCTTCGCGCTACTTGCTGGTGGTGACGGCCACGCGCGTGCCGCATGGCCGCTTGCGCCGTTCCTTGCATGCGCTGGCCGTGCTGGTGCTGGCGCTGGCCACGCCGGGACTGGTGGCGGAATTGCTGGCCATGGGCTTGCGCTGGGAGGGCGGCCTGTCGGACAAAACCTCGACTTTTCTCAGCAGCTTGATCGGCATCATCTGTTTTGCCGGTTTTACGGCGGGACTGGGCCACGCGCTGCTGTCGCCACGGCGCGTGTCGTGGCGTTTGCTGCCCCTGCCCGACGCGCTGGCGCACCGCATGCGCAACTTCCCATCGATGTTTTCCTTCATCGTCGTGCTCGTGTGGGCGACGGAACGGGTCACCATCGTCATCAATGCGGGCCTGTCGACGGCCGTGGCCGTCAACTGCATCGTCGCCCTGGTGATGAGCACGACCATCGCCTACGGCTTGATGCGCGCCGAGCGCTGCTGGCGCCAGTTGCGCGAGGCCGATCCCGCCACCCTGGTCACGCCGCTGTGGCTGCGCTGCGTCACGGTGCTGCTGTGGCTGGCGCTGGCGTCCAGCGTCATCAGCTTGCTGGTCGGCTATGTGGCGTTCGGCAGCTTTGTCGCCAAGCAAATCGCCTGGGTCATCGTGGTGCTGTGCAGCACCTATCTGCTGACGGTGCTGGTCGACGATATCTGCATGCTGCTGGCTTCCACCCCGCCGCCGCCGGATGTGGCCAACCCCGTGCTGGCCACGCCCAAGGCGCGCGACCAGGCGGCCGTGCTGCTGTCGGGCATAGGCCGCGCCATCGTCGTGCTGCTGGCCCTGATGCTGCTGCTGGCGCCGTTCGGCGAAGGGCCAGGCGAGCTGTTCCAGCGGGTCGGCAAGCTGCAGGATGGCCTGGCCATCGGCGAGGTGGCGATCCGCCCTGCCGCGCTGATCCAGGCCCTGCTGGTGCTGCTCGCCGGTTTTGTTGCGCTGGGCCTGTTCAAGCGCTGGCTGCAAAACAGTTATTTGCCGACCACCAACCTTGATTCCGGCATGCAAGTGTCGTTCATCACGCTGTTTGGCTACATCGGCGGCGTGCTGGCCGTGGCGCTGGCCCTGTCGGCCGCTGGCATCGGCCTGGAACGCATCGCGTGGGTGGCGTCGGCCTTGTCGGTGGGTATCGGCTTCGGCTTGCAGGCGGTGGTGCAGAACTTCGTCTCCGGCCTGATTTTATTGGCCGAACGTCCGGTGAAAGTGGGCGACTGGGTGTCACTCGGCGGTGTGGAGGGCGACATTCGCCGCATCAACGTGCGCGCCACGGAAATTCAACTGAGCGACCGCTCGACGGTGATCGTGCCGAACTCGGAATTCATCACCAAGACGGTGCGCAACGTCACCCTGGCCAATCCGCTGGGCCTGGTGCAAGTCAAGCTGCCGTTGCCGCTGGGTACGGATGCGCAAGCGGCGCGCGCGCTGATCCTGTCCACCTTTGTCGACAATCCCGACGTGCTCGACACGCCGGCGCCCAGCGTACAGCTCGACGGCATCGACAATGGCTTGTTGCTGTTCAACGCCACCGGCTATGCTTCGTCGCCGCGTTTGACCTCGGGCATCCGCAGCGCGCTGCTGTTCGAACTGCTCAAGCGCCTGGACGCGGCGCATATCGCGATCGCCAAGCCCAACACGATGGTGCTGAGCACGGTGCCGGCCCAGCCCGAGGCACCGGCCATGTCGGCGGTGGCAGCCGCGCCGGCGCCCGCGCCCGTGCCGCCGCTGACGTCCTAGCGGACCGTCGACCACAGCAGCGCCGCCAGGTACAGGCCGATGCCGAACGCCGTGTGCGCCATCAGGCTGCGCAGGCGGGCGGCCGTCGGATGCGGCGTCTTGCTGGCGGCCAGGCCGGCGCCCATGCCCGGCTGCAAGATGCAAAACGGCGCGGCCACGCTGACGAGGCCCGCCAGCAGGGCTGGCGCGAAGGTCGGCGCTTGCACCCACCTCTCACCCACCAGCGCCAGCAGCACGGCTGCAAACAGCACGCCGATCGCATAGTGAGCCGTCCAGCCCAGGATGGCTTCATCGCGCACGGGCGCCGCCTGGGCGATGTTGGCGTGGGTGAAGGTGCCGCGCGGCAGATGGCCCAGCCAGCGTCCCACCATGGCAAAGTTCAGCGAGGGAATGCACCAGAAGCGCTTTAACGCCACTGCCCACACATCCATGACCGCCGTTGCGCCCACGCCGATCGCCAGCGCATCGAGCCAGAGTATTTGCATTGCTGCTCCTAACATTCAATTGATTGCTTGAATGTTATAAGGGTGCTAGCATCGTGTCAATGAAAAATGCCGATATCGAACTTCTCACCGGTTCCGCCGGGTTTGCCCATATTTTAGGCAGCGCGCCGCGCCTGCGCCTGCTCGAGCAGATCGTGCATGGCGAGTATGCGGTGGAGCAATTGGTGGAGTTGACGGGCCTGTCCGTGGCGAATACCTCCCAGCATTTGCAGCAGTTGCGGCGCGCCGGTTTCGTGCTGGCGCGGCGCGACGGCAAGCGCGTGCTGTACCGGCTAGGCAGCGGCCCCATCGTGCAACTGCTGGCCGCGCTGGACGTGTATGCGCAGCACCAGCGCAGCGAATTGCAGGCGCTGGGCCGGGGCGACCACGTGGAAGCGATCACGGGCGACGAGTTGCTGGAACGCATGCGCGAAGCCAGCATCACCGTGCTCGATGTGCGGCCGGCGCAGGAATTTGCGGCCGGCCACTTGCCCGGTGCGGTCAATATTCCCTTTGATGACTTGCAGCGCCGCCTGGGCGAATTGCCGGAGAATGCAGAAATCGCCGCGTATTGCCGCGGCCCGTATTGCGTGCTGTCCGTGCAGGCCGTGGCGGCCCTGCGCCAGCACGGCTTGCACGCGCGCCGTCTCGGCAGCGGCTACGACGATTGGCAGGCGGCCGGCTTGCCGGTCGTGAAGGCGGCCTGATGGCGATCCCCGACAGCAAGCAGGCACTGATAGCCGCCATCGACAGCACGTATGCGAAGTTGATGCAGGAACTGGCGCGCGTGCCGCCCACGCTGGCGCGGGAACCCGTGCTGGAAGGGCAAGTGGCGGGCACGCGCATGAGCGTGTGCGACCTGCTCGCCTACCTGGTCGGCTGGAACGAGCTGGTCTTGCACTGGCACGCGCAGCTGCGCGACGGCAAACGCATCGAGGACATCGCCTTTCCCGCCGAAGGTTTCACGTGGAACGCTCTGGGAAAACTGGCGCAGCGCTTCTATGCCGACTATGCTGACTTGAATATGGACGACTTGCTGCAGCGCCTGGCACAGGCGAAAGACCAGCTGCTGGCGCTGATTGAAAGCCATGACGACGCGCAATTGTATGGCCAGCCCTGGTACACGCATTACACGATGGGACGCATGATCCAGTTCAATACGGCATCGCCCTATACGAATGCGCGCACGCGCTTGCGGGCCTGGCTCAAGACCTTGTAGCCCCCTGATCGGCAGGCTTGCACGATTGCATCAGTACGCTCAGAAAATTTTTCAGGCAGGATAGTGGTTTCAAGCGTAACCAATGAAGGATCGCCATGCTGACCATCGCCCTCGCCCAGATGAATCCCACCGTGGGCGACTTCGACGCCAATTGTGCCGCCATCATCGCGCGCATGGACCGCGCCAGCAGCGATGGCGCCGACCTGCTCGTGTGCCCCGAGTTGTCGCTGTGCGCGTATTACCCGGGCGACCTGTTCGAGGACGCCGCCTTCCTGCGCGACATGCAGCAGGCGCTGGATCAGCTGCTGGAAGCGTCCACGCGCTGGCCTGCACTCGTCACCGTCATCGGCACGGCGCGGCCCAATCCCGGCGTCGGCAAGCCCCTGTACAACGCCCTGCTGGCGATCCGCGACGGGCGCATCGTGGCCGAATACTACAAGCAGCTGTTGCCGACGTATGGCATCTTCGACGAGGGGCGCCATTTCGAGCCGGGTCCGCCCGGCGCCTGCACCCTCGATATCGCCGGCTGCAAGGTCGGTTTCATGATTTGCGAGGATGGCTGGAACGACGATGGCCGCGCCTACGCCGTCAACCCGTTCGACGCCCTGCACGCGGCGCGGCCCGACCTGGTCGTCAGCATCAACGCCAGCCCGTCCGACATCGGCAAGCGCGCGCAGCGCCATGCCGTGTTCGGCGCCGCCTGCGCGCGCGTGAACTTGCCTTTGCTCTTCGTCAACCAGGTGGGTGGCCAGGATCAACTCGTGTTCGACGGCGCCTCGTTCGCCATGTCCCCCACCCTCGGCGTGCAATTCGAGGCGGCCCGCTTCGTCGAGGATTTTCAATTGCTGCGCTTTGCCGACGGCGGTTTTACGCGCACGGACGGCGCGGCGTTTCCCGTGCCCGACCCGGACGGCATCCCCGCCGTGGAATTTGCGCGCCGTCAAATCGTGCTCGGTTTGCGCGACTATGCGCGCCGCTGCCGCTTTACGAAAGTCGTCGTCGGCTGCTCGGGCGGCATCGATTCGGCGCTGACCCTGGCCCTGGCCGTCGAAGCCCTGGGCGCGGACAACGTGGTGGGCATCACGATGCCGTCCGTGTTTTCCAGCGCCGGCTCCGTCACCGATTCCGTCGCCCTGTGCGCCAACCTGGGCATCGTCCTGCACACGCATGCCATCCGCGACATCGTGGCGCAATACGAAGCGGGCTATGCGCAAGCCTTCGACGGCAAGCTGCAGGGACTGCCGCTGGAAAACCTGCAGGCGCGGGTGCGCGGCACCATCCTGATGGAATACTCGAACGCCTTCGGCGCCCTGCTGCTCACCACCGGCAACAAGAGCGAAATCTCGGTGGGCTACTGCACCCTGTATGGCGACACGAATGGGGGACTGGGATTGATCGGCGACCTGTATAAAACGGAGGTGTTCGCCCTGTCGCGCCACCTCAACGCCAGTGCCGGGCGCGAACTGATCCCCGTCGCCGTGCTCGACAAACCCCCGTCGGCGGAACTGGCGCCGGGCCAGCGCGACACCGACAGTTTGCCGCCCTATCCTGTGCTCGATGAAATCTTGAAATGGCATATCGAGGGACGCCGCCTGCCGGCGCAAGAAAGCGCGCAAGCCTTGACCCTGGTCAACCAGCTGCGCGAGACGGACGAGGGGCGCGCACTGGTGACGCGCATCCTCGGCATGGTCGCCCGCAATGAATACAAACGGCGCCAGGCGGCGCCCATCATCCGCGTGCGTTCGCGCGCCTTTGGCAGCGGGCGTCAATTGCCGATCGCCGCCCACTACCCCACCGGAGACGACGCATGAGCTCATCCTATCCTGCTGACGCGGCCATCCTGATCGGCCGCTTCCAGCCTTTTCACAATGGCCATGCGGGCTTGCTGCAAAAGGCGCTGGCCACCGCCGCCAGCGTCGTGGTGGTGCTCGGTTCCGCCTTCCATGCGCGCAGCCCGAAGAACCCGTTTACGTGGCAGGAGCGGGCCGCCATGATCGCCGCCACCCTGCCCGAGGCGCAGCGCGCGCGCGTGCATTACGTGGCCGTGCGCGATTACTACGACGATGGCCTGTGGGCCGATGCCGTGCGGCGCGCCGTGGCGGGCGCCGTGCCCGCGGTGCAGCGCGTCACCCTGGTGGCTTGTTTCAAGGATGCCACCAGTTATTACCTGCACCACTTCCCGCACTGGCAGCTGCTCAACCTGGAGATCGATCCCGGTGCGCCCATCGGCGCGACGGCGATCCGCAACGTGCTGTTCGAGGCAGAAGACGTGGACGTGTCGCTGAGCGCCGTGGCGCAGCTGCTGCCGGCGGCCATCGGCCAGTATCTGAAGGCGTGGACCTTGTTGCCGTGGTACGCGCCGCTGGTGCAGGAATACCGCGCCATCGAAGCGTACAAGGCGCGCTGGCGCACGGCGCCGTATGCGCCCATCTTTTGCACCGTGGATGCGCTGGTGCAGACGGGCGGCCACGTCTTGCTGGTGCGCCGCGGCGGCTATCCGGGCAAGGGCTTGTGGGCGCTGCCTGGCGGCTTCCTGGAGCCGCGCGAACGCCTGCTGCAGGGCGCCCTGCGCGAACTGGCGGAAGAAACCCAGCTGGGCGTGCTGGCGCCCACCTTGGTCGAGGCGCTGGTCGGCGTGGCCGTGTTCGACCATCCGGACCGCAGCCAGCGGGGGCGCACCATCACGCATGCGCATTACTTCGACTTGAAGACGCGCCAGCTGCCGGCCGTGACGGCGGCCGACGATGCGGCGCTGGCGCAGTGGGTGCCGGTGAGCGCCCTGCCGGCCATGGAAGAGCAGTTCTTCGAAGACCACTTCCACATCCTGAACCACTTCCTCAAGCTCACGCACGAGGGGCGCTGACAGAGCCATCCCCTCGCCGCGCGTCAGGACGTGATGCGCTCCCAGCCATGTTTGATGGCCGCCTTGAAGTTGTCCCACGCCGATTGCGGATACGTGTGCTCCCACGTGGAACGCAGCTCCGCTTCCACCTCATCCCACGGGCGGCCCCGGTAGCTGTCGCTGTTCGCCATCGAATGGCCATAGCGGTAGGCGGGATCGTAGTCCTCGAAGCGCGCGCCGGTGGCGACATAGGTGGCGCTCCAGTGGTTGCGGTAGTACTGTTCGTCGTCGTAGCTGGTGCCCGGCAGGTTGTCGGCGCTGGGGTAGCGGCGCGCGTTGGCGCCCGCGCCGGATGACGGCGGCGCCATGCCGCCCGCAAATTGCTGCGATGTTGCCGTTTCGTTCAGGTTGCCGGCCGACGCGCCCTGCTGCATGCTGGCGCCCTGGCGCCGCGCGCCGTCGTCTTGCGGCGCGCCCTGCCAGCCGCCGGTGCGCCAGTGCTCGGCGTGCGCATCGATGTCGAGCGGCGCGTAGCGCTCGACGAGGTCGGTGGCGCGCTGGATATCGGCGTCGCTTGCCCCTTCCAGTGTCAGCACGACATGCCCGCGCCGCACGGCTTCCGCATAGATGTGGCGGTCGGCGTGGCTGCCGAACAGGTCCGTGAAGAAATGTTTGACGCTGTCGAGCAGGCTGTCGCTGTCGTCGCGGCGGATGTTTTCCGTGGCGGAAAAGTCGTCACTGCCCGCATCGTGCAGGCGGATGTTGGCGCCGGGAAAGCCCGCCGTGATCAGGTCGTGCCGGGCGCGCTCGGCCATGTCGCGCACGGCGAAAACTGCTGCCAATGTATGTGCCATGATGGTCTCCAATCGGTGAACAACGTCCTTCCAGTGTAGGCCGTGAAAAGCGAAATGGGCGCTCGTTTGCCCTTTGGAAATCGTTGTATTCAACAAGTATTGACGACGTGACATGGGCGCCGTGGCGCCGCGTGAAACCTCAGGCGGGCGTGCCCACGAAGGCGCGCAAGAAGTCGATAAACGCGCGCACTTTTTCCGCAATATGCTGGGTGTTCGGATACACGGCATACACGCCCTGTTCCGGGAAGACGACGTCGGGCAGCAGGCGGCGCAGACGTCCCGCGCGCACGTCCCCTTCCACCTGCCATTGCGGCAGCAGGGCCACGCCGCAGCCGCCCAGGGCAAAGCCCAGCAGGGCCGAGGCGGAGTCGGAATGGATGGCGGCGTCGTCCTGCGCGACGAAGACGGCGGCACCGTCGGGCGTGTGCACGTCCCAGCGCAGGGGCGTAGCGAGCCGGCTGTGCGCCAGCCAGCGCGCGCGCTGCAAGTCGGGCAAGGTGGCGATGTCCCGGCCGGGCAGGCTGGCCAGGTAGGCGGGCGAGGCGACGGGCCAGATCGCATACGGTTCGATCAGCGCGGCGCGGTAGCTCGAATCGTTGAGTGAACCCATGCGGATGGCCAGGTCGTAGCCGCCCGAGATCAGGTCTTCATGCGAGGACGACGAGGAATGCTGGATCTGCAGCTGCGGATGGGCGGCGGCAAAGGCGATCAGCGCGGGGATCACCGTGCGGCTGCCGTACTCGACGGTGGTGGTCAGGCGCAGGGTGCCGCGCAAGCCCTGGTGCCCCTGGCGCGCCGTCTCGATGGCGCCCTGGGCTTCGCTGAGCACGCGCTGGCAATCCTCGTAAAAGCGCCGTCCCACGTCGGTCAGCGCCAGGCTGCGCGTGCTGCGCGTGAGCAGCGACACGCCCAGCTCCGCTTCCAGCTGTTTCAAATTGAAACTGACGACGGCCTTGCTCTGGCCCAGCACGGCGGCGGCCGCCGTGAGCGAGCCGGCGTCGACGATGGCGATGAAAATACCCAAACGGTCAAGACTGATCATAAATAACTATGAGGATACATGCGGGTTGCGGGAGTTTGTCAAAATTTCTTTGACAGTGTAATCGGGGCTGGCCCGTTACGCAAATGGCGATGAAAGCTTAAGCTGGCCGTTTGCCATTCGGAGCACCATGGACTATCGCAAAAAGGTCGCGGCCATCTATCTGCTGGGGTTTTTCGTCGACCTGATCAACATGTTCATCACCAGCGTCGCCTATCCCGACATCGGCCATGCGTTTGGCGCCTCGGTGGCGCAGCTGGCCTGGATCAGCACGGCCTACATCCTTGGCCTGACCATCGTCATCCCCGCCAGCGCCTGGCTGGCTGCCTATTATGGCAGCAAAACCGTGTTCATGGCATCGTTGCTAACTTTTTTATGCGCCAGCATCGGCGCCGGCCTGGCGCCTTCGATCGAGGCGCTGATCGCCTGGCGCTGCGTGCAGGGCCTGGGCGGCGGCTTGCTGATCCCGCTGGGGCAAAGCATGACTTACCAGCTGTATCAGCCTGCCGAGCGTCCCGGCCTGTCGTCCGTCATCATGCTGGTGGGCTTGCTGGCGCCCGCCCTGTCGCCCGCCTTGGGCGGCGTGATCGTCGACAGCCTGTCGTGGCGGGCGATTTTTTATCTGAACGTGCCGTTTGCCGCGCTGGCGCTGCTGCTGGCCGCCTGCTGGTTGCGTCCGGACCCGCCGCGCGCGCAAGTGCCCCGCCTCGACACGGGCGGCCTGCTGGCGGGCAGCACGGCCATCCTTTTGCTGTTGCTGGGCTTGACGATGCTCGGTACGCCGGGCGAGCTGCTTGCCGGCGCCGGCGTGCTGGCGCTGGGCACCGCGTGCGCCTGGATCTACGTGCGCGGCGCGCTGCGCAAATCCACGCCGCTGCTCAACCTGCGCCTGGCCGCCGAACCGCTGCTGCGCATTGCCATGCTGATGTACCTGCTGGTGCCGGGCGTGTTCATGGGCGTGAGCCTGCTGGCCATGCTGTATTTGCAGGGCGTGCTGGGCATGTCGGCATCGACGGCGGGCGCGCTGATGCTGCCGTGGGCGCTGGCCTCGTTTGCGGCCATCTCGCTCACGGGAAAAAGCTATCGCCGCGTGGGGCCGCAACCCTTGTTCCTCGCTGGTGCGTTGCTGCAGGCGGCGGGCATGCTGATGCTGCTGCGCGTGGATGCGGCGGGCCAGTTGTTCTGGCTGGCCGGCGCGTATGCCGTGATGGGCTTTGGCGGCGGCTTGTGCAGCAGCACGGCGCAAAGCACGGCCTTCCTGCGCACGCCGGATGGGCAGCTGAGCCAGGCCAGCGCCGTGTGGAATATCAACCGTCAGCTGGGCTTTTGCCTGGGCGTGGCGCTGCTCAGCGTACTGCTGAACGGCTTGCTGGCGGCGCAGGGAATTACGTCGCTGGACGACCCCGCCCAGCACCTGCGCGCGGCGCAGGTTTTTCACTGGTGTTTTGCGCTGGCCGCCAGCGCGTGCGTGCTGCCTTTGGCGCTGTGCGTGCGCATCGATAACCGCGCCGTTCTCGACCTTTTACATCACCATGGAGCAGCAAAAAAATGAAGACAACGAACCCCTGTTTTGACGATGTGTTATCCACGCATGTGCTGATCCGCGAGTGGCTCTCCGGCGAATCCACGGCGCCCGAACATTGCGCCGATTTGCTCGCGCGTTTTTCGCCCGGTTTCACGATGGTGTCACCGGGCGGCAAGCAGCTCGATCATGCCGGCTTGACGGCATTTTTCCAGGGCGCCGGCGGCAGCCGTCCGGGCCTCATCATGCGTATTTCCGACCTGGCATTGATCCAGGACAACGCGGCCGGCGCCAGCGTGTCCTACCGTGAGTTCCAGTCGCTGCCGGGGGGAGAAAATACGGAGCGGCTGTCGACCGTCGTGTATGAGAAGACACCGGCTGGAACGTTGCTGTGGCGCCATTTGCACGAGACGTGGAGCGCTTGATCTAACTCAAATCGTGCAAGTCTTTTTGCTGCGCCGGGCCGATGGAAAACCGGGAAAACACCACCTCCAGGCCACCCCGTTCCGGCGTGCAGCACATGGGGCCGACGCGGTAGCTGCCGGCCTCGGGAAATGGCGCCAGGCGCAGCAGCGGCCAGCGCTGGCCATCGGTCGAATATTGCACGCGGATCGCGCCTTGCGCCACCGTCACGCGCAGCCAGAAACCGTCCGGCATGGCGGGAGCGCTGCTGACGGCCCAGTCGGATTTGTCCTGCGTCAATACCGTGCTCAATAAGAGCTGGCCGTCGGAAAATTCGACGCCGCACTTGATCCAGTTTTGCTCGTCGATGCGCACCATCATGCCGGCCTGGTCGTACAGCGCCGCGTACTGCGCCGCCACGTGCAGCTGCGCCGTGAAATCGCCGTCGATTTGCGTGCCGAAAAAATGGCCGCTGTCGCGGATAAAACCATAGTGAGTCTTGCGCCAGAAATCCGTATTTGTGTCCGTCGTCACGCGCAATTGCGCGCCGTCGGCGGACCAGTTTTCCGGTGGATTGAGCCAGCTGCCTTGCGTGAACATCGCGTGCCTTTCCGAGCTAAAAAGATCACATAGTGTGCCCCCATCCCAGCGCCTTGTACAGGGCAATCGCATCGATGTAGGACGCCGTTTCCGCCAGCAGCGCTTCGCGCCGGATATCGAACAAGGCGCGCTGGTTTTCCAGCACGGCCTGGTAGCTGCCGGCACCGCCTGCATAGCGCGTGCTGGCAATGCCGAGGGCCGCATCGCCGTGGCGCGCCGATTCCAGCAGCGAGGCCAATCGCGTCTGGTTTTCCGCCAGCTGCGTAACGGCGTTTTCCACCTCTTCCTGCGCCAACAGCATCGTTTGCGCATAGCGCGCCAGCGCGCCCTGCGCTTCGGCCTGCGTGCCGCGCAAGCGCGCCTTGACGCTGCCCAGGCGGAAGGCCGGATGGCTGACGGAAGGCGCCACGTCGAAGGCGCGCGCGCCGCCGTCGAATACGCCGCTGCCGCGCAGGGCAAAGAAGCCCAAAAAGCCGCCCAGGCTGAGGCGCGGATACAGGTCCGCCGTTGCCGCCCCCACGTCTTCGCTGGAAGCGGCCAGCAGGCGCTCGGCGCGCACCACGTCGGGACGCTGCTTGATCAGGCGGTTCACGTCGCCCAGCGGCAGCTGGCCGGCCAGCGGCGCCTGCTGCCGCGGTGCTGTCGCCAGCGCGATGGCGCCCGGCGCTTGGCCGCTCAGCACATCGAGCCGGTACTGCGCCTGGCGCAAGCCGGCCTGCAACGGCGGCAATGCCGCCTCGCTGCGCGCCAGGTTGGCCAGCGCGTTGTGGCGCTCTTCCGGCAAGCCGCTGCCGGCGCGGATGCGCGCGTCGATCAGGGCGATGGTGTCGCGCCAGCTTTGCACTTGCGCCTGCGTCAGCGCCAGGTTTTGCTGGTAGCCCAGCGCCTCGTAGTAATTGCGCGCCACCTCGGCGGCGATCGTCAGCTGCACTTGCCGCAAATCGGCCTGCGCCGCGTCGGCGCGCGCCTGCGCCGAGCGGCTGATATGCGCGAGGCGGCCGAACAGGTCGATCTCCCACTGCGCATCGAAACCCACGCGCGTGCTCGTGCCGGCGGCGCGACTATCGGGGGTGTCTTGCTGCACGCTGCGCTGCCACCCCGCCTGGCCCGTGACGGCGGGCAGTTCGTCGAGGCGGCGCTCGTCGAAGGTGGCGCGCGCGGCCAGCAGATTGGCTTGCGCTTGCGCGATATCGAGGTTGTGCGTCAACGCGCTGGCGATCAGCCGCGACAGGCGCGCATCGTCGAAAAACGTCCACCAGGCGGCTTCGCTGGCAGCCGTTTGACCTGGCGCAAACTGCGCCTGCTGCGGACTGGCCAGGGCGATGGCGGGCGTGGCCGGCGTGACGTAGGCGGGGCTGACGGCGCAGCCGGCCAGCAGGGGGAAAAGGGAGACGAGATAGCGGTAATTTTTCATGGGGCTTCCTTCAGCGCGTGCGACAAATCGCGCGCGCGCGGCGTGGCATGGTCGGCCGTGTGGCGGCGGGCCAGAAAGGTGTACACGGTGGGCAGCACGAACAGGGTAAAGAAGGTGCCGATCAACATGCCCGAAACGATCACCACGCCCAGGCCGAAACGGCTGTTGGCGCCGGCGCCCGAGGCGAACAGCAGCGGCACCAGGCCCACCACCATGGCCGCCGTCGTCATCAGAATCGGGCGCAAGCGGATTTGCGCCGCCTTGCGGATGGCGCTGAGGCGGTCCAGCCGTTCATGCACCTGCAATTCGTTGGCAAATTCCACCATCAAAATCCCGTGCTTGCTGATCAAGCCGATCAGGGTCACGAGGCCGATCTGCGTGTAGATGTTGACGGTGGCGTAGCCCAGCGCCAGCGGGATCAGCGCGCCGCAAATCGACAGCGGCACCGTGATCAGGATGATCAAAGGGTCCGTCAGGCTTTCATACTGCGCCGCCAGCACCAGGTAAATCACGACGACGGCCGCCAGGAAGGCCAGCAGCAGCGCATTGCCTTCCGTGGCGAATTGGCGCGCGTCCGATTGCCAGTCGTAGCTGAAGCCGGGCGGCAGGGTTTTCGCCACGCCGTCGAGGAAGGCGACGGCGTCGCCCAGGGTCACGCCCGGCGCCGGCACGCCCTGGAAGGTGGCCGCATTTTGCTGGTTGAACTGGGTCAGCATGTTCGGCTCGATCTGTTCCGTCACCGAGACGACGGCGGACAGGGGCAGCAGGCTGCCATCGTCGGCGCGCACGTACTGCTGCGTCAGGGCTTGCGCCGTCAATCGCTGCTCGCGCGGGCTTTGCGCGATGACGTCGTAGGCGCGGCCATCCATGCCGAAGCGGTTCAGGTAATTTTCGCCCACCAGCACGGCCAGCGATTCGCCGATGTCCTGCATGCGGATGCCCAGGCTGTTCGCCTTGGAGCGGTCCACGCGCACCTTGACGACGGGGTTGTTGTAATCGAGGTCGCTGTCGACGACGGCAAACAGGCCGCTGTCGCGCGCGCGCTGCTTGACGTCTTCCATCGTGCGGAACAGGGTGGCGTAATCCTGCGCGCTGCGCAGCACCATTTGCACGGGCAAGCCGCCGCTCGATCCGGGCAAGGGCGCCAGTTGGAAGGCGAAGATGCTGGTGCCTTCCACGTCGCCCACGGCGTGCTGCAATTCGGCCTGGATGACGGCCGCATTGCGCGAGCGTTCGGCCCACGGCGTCAGGTTGATGCCGCCGATGCTCGATGCCGGGCCTTCGCCGCCATTGATGATCCAGCGCGAGTCCGTTTCGGGGATATTTTTGTAGATCTCATCGAGCTTGTACGAAAAGCGTTCCACGTAATCGAGGTTGGCGTGCTGCGGCGCCTTGATCGCCGTCAAGACGCTGGCCTGGTCTTCCGCCGGCGCCAGTTCGCGCTGCGGCAGCAGGTACAAAAACGGCAGACTGACCATCACCAGCGCGGCGAAACCGGCACTCCACCAGCGGTGGTGCAGCGAGCGGTCCAGCAGGCGCGCGTAGCGGCTGGTGAGGCCTTCGAAGAAATGCTCGGCGGCGCGCGCCATGCGCCCTTCCGCTTGTTTCGGCTGCAGCAGCAGGGAGCTCATCACGGGCGACAAGGTCAGCGCCACCACGCCCGACACCACCACGGCGCCGGCCAAAGTCAGCGCGAATTCCTTGAACAGCGCGCCCGTCAATCCCCCCATCATGCCGATCGGTGCATACACGGCCGCCAGGGTGATGGTCATGGCGATGACGGGGCCGGCCACTTCGCGCGCGCCCACCAGGGCGGCCGCCACGGGCGTCTTGCCTTCCTCGATATGCCGGTGCACGTTTTCCACCACCACGATGGCGTCGTCGACCACCAGGCCCACGGCCAGCACCATCGCCAGCAGGGTCAGTAAATTGATGCTGAAGCCGAAGGCCAGCATCAGCGCCGCCGCGCCCAGCATCGACAGCGGGATCGTCACGACGGGAATCAGCACGGAGCGCAGGGAACCCATGCACAGGTAGATGACGATGACGACGATGAGCAGCGCTTCGAGCAGGGTGTGCGCCACTTCGTCGATGGACGACTGGATGAAGCGCGCCGTCTCGAACGCCAGCTCGACTTTTACGCCCGGCGGCAGGGTTTTCTGGATTTCCGGCAGCAGCTTCTTGATGCCGTCGACGATCACCAGCGGGTTGCCGCCGGGCGTGGGCGACAGGCCCAGATACACGGCCGGCACGCCGTCCATGATGCCGCTCGTCTCCGTGGCGGCCGCGCCCAGTTCCACCGTGCCCACGTCCTTCAGGCGCACCAGGGCGGCGCTGTCCTTTTCGTCGCCGCCCTTGCGAATGACCATGTCGCGGAACTGCGCCACGCTGGTCAGGTCCGTGTTGACGCTGATGTTCGCGACGACGAATTGTCCCTTCACCTTGCCGGGCGCCGCCTGGTAGTTATTGCGCCGCACGGCGTCGGCCACGTCGGCCGCCGTCAGCCCGCGCGCGGCCAGTTTCGCCGGGTCGATCCACAGGCGCATGGCCAGCTGCTGGCCGCCATACACGTCGACCTTCGCCACGCCGTCGATGGTGGCGAACATCGGCTGCACCACGCGCGCCAGGTAATCCGTCAGCGCGGGCGCGGACACGCTCTCGCTGGCAAAGCCGACATACGCGACGGCCGAGGAATCGCCGGCCGCGCGCTCGATGACGGGGTCGAAAGCGCCCTCCGGCAATTTATAGCGCACCTGGTTGACCTTGGCCATGACTTCCGTCAAGGCCTGTGTGGAATCGCGGTTCAATTCCATGCGCACGGTGACGGTGCTGCTGCCCTGCACCGACGACGACGTCAGGTAATCGATGCCTTCCACCGACGATACGGCTTGCGCGATGGGTTGCGTCACGAAACCCTGCATCAGTTCCGCCGAGGCGCCCGGATAGTTGGTCGTGACGGTGATGGTGGACGATTCGAGCATCGGGTATTGGCGGATCGGCAGCTGCAGGGTGGCGATCACGCCCAGCATCAGAATCAAGGTGCTGATCACCAGCGCCAGCACGGGGCGGCGCACGAATAAATCGGTAAATTTCATGGTGCTGGCCTTTCCTCAAGAACCGGCCTTGGGCGCGGCGCGTTTCGCCTCGTCCAGGGTATTGGCCACGGCCTGCACGGCCATGCCGTCGGCCAGTTTCAGCTGGCCCGAGGCGACAACGCGCTGCCCTTCGCGCAAGCCGTCGATGATGGCCACGCGGCCCCCGGCCCGCTCGCCCAGTTTGACGCCCACGCGCTTGACGGTGAGCGGCTGTTTTCCTTCCTGCTGCGCCACAAACACCGTATCGCCATACGCGCTGTAGGTCACGGCCGTTTCCGGCACCGTCAGCTGCCGGCCAGCCTCGCGGGCCACGCGCACGTTCGCATACATGCCCGCTTTCAGCGCACCGCGGGGATTGCTCAATGCCGCCTGCACCTGCACCATGCGCGAGCGGGCGACCAGCGGGTCGATGGCGTTGATCTTCGCCGTGAAGATTTCATTCGGATAGGCGTCCACCAGCACTTGCACGGCCTGTCCCGGCGCCAGTGTCGCGCTGCTCTGTTCATCGAGGGCGAAATTCACCAGCAAGGCCTTCGTGTCGATCAGGCTGGCCACCGTGTCGGCCGCGTTCAGGTACTGGCCCGCGTGCACCTTGCGGATGCCCAGCTGCCCGGCGAATGGCGCGCGGATGGTCTTTTGCGCGATCAGCGCTTCCGTCTGGCGCACGTCGCCCAGGGCCGCGTCGCGCGCGGCCAGCGCCGCATCGAGCTGCTCCTGCGTGGCGGCCTTTTCCCTGACCATCTGCACGGTGCGGGCATGGCTGCTTTCCGCGTTTTTCAGCTGTGCGCGCTGGCGCAGCAGCATTGCCTGTTCCTGGGCGTCATTGAGCTGTACCAGCACGGCGCCGGCCGCCACGCTCTGGCCAGATTCGAAGTGGATCTGCGTGACGCGCCCGCCCGTTTCGGCCGCCACCTGCACCTGGCGCGCCGCTTCCAGTTCGCCCACACCCGCAAAAAAGCGTTCCTGCGTGCCCAGCACGACGGGGACCAGCGCCACCTTGGTGGCGGGGTAGGCGGCGGCATCGGCCGCATGCGAGTTGGCGCGCGGGTACAGCGCGGCGCCCGCGACGGCCAGGGCGATGGCCAGCGCGGAAACGCCTACGAGTTTCGTATTCATGATGAAGTCCTTTACTGCATTGAAAGGGAGAAAGAAGAAGAGGCGCAGCGGAGGCTGGTCAGGTCCGCTGCGCGTTGAAGAGGAAGAACAAACCCAGGGTCCACAGCAGCAGCACCAGGTGCGTCGTCTGCAAGCTTTCCTGGGCGATCCAGTAGCCGAACCACAGGCCGCCCAGGTGCATCAGCAGCAGGAAGGCGGCCATGGCGCACAGGGCCAGGTTCAGCCAGGGCAACGCTTGCGTCAGGGAAGCGCCGAGCAATAGCGCCACGCCCGTCCAGGCGGCGATGGCGGCCAGCAGTTGCAACGCCAGCACCGTCACCAGGCTCAGGCGGTGCAGGGTCAGCGAGGTGAGCGCGCGGCGCAGCAGCGGCGTCTGGATGGTCGGGTCCTGGCGCAGCGGGTCCATGCGCATGGTGTTGCCGATGGCCCAGACGGCGCCGTGGAAGGCGTGCAGGTTGTTGAGGGTGGCCAGGGTGAGCCAGAGGGCCAGGCCGGTGGCGAGGATGGCGTGAAACAGCCAGATCGAGTGAGACAGTTGCATGGGAAAATCCTGTCAAAAGAGTACCTTGCCGGCATGCGGACGTGGAAACTCCTCGACAGCGGGGAGCTACCGGCCTATTATGCAAGCAATTAGTTGGTTAACTGGCCCCATGATAGTTGAGTGAAATGAATTACACAAGTAAACGTTTGGATAATCAAGAGGCGCCGCAAACGACGGAGCGCATCCTGTATTTCATCAAGACCAAGGGACCCGTCTCCACGGCGACCCTGGCCAAGACCCTGGACATGACGGGCGAGGCGGCGCGTCAGCAAGTGCAAAAGCTGGTAGCGGCGGGCCTCATCGAGGGGCGCCAGGAAGCGCAGGCGGGCGCCGGGCGGCCGCGCCAGAACTGGGTCTTGACGGAGGCGGGCAATGCGCGCTTTCCCGACACGCATGCGCAGCTGACGATCAAGCTGATCGGTTCCGTGCGCCAGCTGTTCGGCGAAGCGGGGCTGGATAAACTGATCACGCAGCGCGAAGAGGAAAGCCGCAGCGCGTATGCGCTGGCGTGCTCGGCGCCGGACTTGCCCACGCGGCTGCAGCAACTGGCGGCCGTGCGCGATGAAGAGGGTTATATGGCGCGCGTGGAAGCGGATGGCAAGGACTGGCTGCTGATCGAAGACCACTGCCCCATCTGCGCCGCCGCGCGCACTTGCCAGGGTTTTTGCCGCTCCGAATTGCAGCTGTTCCAGGAAGTGGTGGGACCGGACGCGAGCATCGTGCGCGAGCAGCATGTGCTGGCGAACGCCATGCGCTGCGTTTATCGGATCAGGACGTTGCCCTAGTCTTTCGGAAACAGCGGCCAGGTCATCAGCGCGACCAACCCCGCCGCCCACCACACGACGGGCCAGTTGCTGGCCGCCAGCAAGTGCGGGATGGCGATCGGCGTGAGGAACAGGCCCGCGTAGACGGCCGTGTTCGCCATGCCCAGGGCCGTGCCCGCGTTGGCGCCGCCTGCTTCCGTCGCCAGCTCCGTGTAGGCCACGCCATGCCAGGCGGACACGGCAATGCCGGCGGCCACCACGGCGGCCATCAGCAGCCAGCCCGGCGCCTGCAGCCAGGCGATGCATCCCAGCACAATGAACGACGCCAGCGCCACCAGGGCCGAGCCGCGCAGATAGGCGGGCCGGTTCGCGTGGCGGTCCGTGTGGCGTCCGCTCCAGATGCGCATCACCATGGCGCCCGCCTGCAGGGCCACCATCACGGCCGTGATGGCGGCCAGTCCCAGGCGGCCATGGTCGTGCAGAAACACGGTGGCATAGCTGAGCACGGCAAACTGGGGTACGCACAGCAAGCCGATGGCGGCCACCATGCGCCAGACTTTGCGGTTTTTGAGTGGACCTTGCAGCGGCGGAGGCGGCTTGATCCTAAACAGGCCCGTGGACGCGTTTTGCGGGCCCGTGGCGGCCTCGGCAGAGAAATCGGGCTCATGCATCCATCGCCACGTAAAAAACGCCGACAGGCCGCATACGAGGGCCAGGGCGCCAAACACGGGCATGAAGCCGTAACGTGACGCCAGGCTGGGCAGGACGAGGGCGCCCAGGCCGCCGCCGAGCGGCACGGCCGTCTGGCGGATGCTCATCGCGAAACCCCGTTCGCCCGCGCCGAACCAGCGCATCACGGCGCGCCCGCTGGCGCCATTCACGCTGCCGCCCAGCACGCCGACCAGCGCCAGCCCGGCCGCCAGCGCCCATAACGGCGGCACGGCGCCGTCAGCGGGTGTGATCCACAGCAGTAAGGTCAATAGGGCCAGCATGGTGCCCAGCAAGCCCGTCAGCAGCACGGGGCGGTCGCCCCAGCGGTCGGTGGCCATGCCCCATGGCAATTCTGTCAGGGCCACGCCCAGGCCCATGGCGCCCAGCGCCACCCCCAGTTGCGTATTGCTCAGGTGATAGCCGCTGCGCAGCCAGATGGCCGTCGTGGGCATGCCGTTGGCGGCGGCGGAAAAGCTGGCATTGGCCGCCACGCCGACGGCCAGCACCTTCCAGCGGTGGGCATCGCCCAGCGCGGGCGCGGTGGCGGGGACAGGAACAGGAACGGCTGGGCAGCTGGTGGTCATGGCAGGGAGGGGAAAGTGGTTGACCCTGACAGTGTTGCGCAGTACGATCGTTCTGAATATCAGATAATTTACTGGTCACCATCCCACAAAACAGGACGATTGCATTTGCGCCATGAGCTTGCTGAATTTTGACATCGCCTTCTTGCGCAGCTATGTGGCTGGCATCGAGCTGGGCAGCTTTGCCCGCGCGGCCGACAAGGTGGGCCGCTCCACCTCGGCCGTCAGCGCGCAGCTGAAAAAACTCGAGGAGCAGGCAGGCATGCCCCTGTTCCGCAAGGATGGCCGGGGACTGGCGCTGACGCCGGCCGGCGAAGTGCTGCTCGGCTATGCACGCCGCTTGCTGGAACTCAACGACGAGGCGGCCGTCGCCTTGCGCGGCGCGGAACTGGAAGGCTGGATCAGGCTCGGATTGCAGGAGGATTTCGGTGAAGCCTTGCTGCCCGACGTGCTGGGACGATTTGCCCGCGCGCATCCGAAAGTGCGCATCGAGGCGCACGTGGCGCGCAACACGGCCCTGATGCAAGGGCTGGCCATGGGCCAGCTGGACCTGGCTCTGCTGTGGGGCGGCGCCTGCATCGCCGACGTGGCCGAGTATCCGCTGCCGCAGCGCCAGCATATTGCCGAGCCGGCCATGCGCTGGATCGCCTCGTCCAGCCTGGCCTGGCAGCCCGAATCGGGCGAGCCTTTGCCGCTCATTACCTTCGACCGCGACTGCCTGTTCCAGCGCTGCGCCACGCAGGCGCTGGACCATGCGGGCATCGCCTGGCGCACGGCGTTTACCAGTCCCAGTCTGGCGGGATTGTGGGCGGCGGCCGCAGCCGGGCTGGGCGTGACGGTGCGCACCAGCCTGGGCTTGCCCTCTTCCGTCTGCGCGCTCGATCACGTGGCGGCGGGCTTGCCCGCCCTGCCCCCGCTGTCGCTGGAATTGCTGCGCGCCTCCAGCGTGCCCAGGCCGCCCGTTGAGCGGCTGGCTGGCCTGATCATCGACGCGTTGCGGGACAGCCCCGCTTGATACTGGCGAGCGGAAACGGGCGCCGTGGGACATCGGCATGCATCGGTCCCGGCGCGGGCCGCCGGCGCAGGCTTACCGTGGCTGTTCTCAGTTTGCTCGCCAATGGAAACAGATTCCATCTTGCATGATCTGCAAATCAGCTATGTTCCGCTGCATGCCGCTGTGCGTGTCGAGTACGCAAAAATCGCATGACTGAATTTCCTGTTCCAATCGGTCTGCCTCGACGAAAAGCTGATCGTTGGCGGCTTGTTCCAGATTTTTGAATAAGGTCGCGTATGCGGCAAAGGCTGCCGTGGGAAGAAAAGTCCCGAGAACAAGCGCATTCTCGGACAGGACGACAATTTCTCCGAGGATCGTTCCAGAACGATCAGATAGTGTCAGGCTCATAGGGCGATGGACATTTTGGTGCTATCTCAGATGCGTGATGCGGGGTTTGTCATGGTTCAGCGTTCAGCGCTATCGCTGCGCAGCCAGTATTCAACCACATGGGCGCAGCGCTTGCCATGCGATGCATCAAATGGCGCTTGCGGCAGCGCGCTGCGCGCGGGCGGATTCACGCTCCATCCTTGCGCGCAATCAACACCTGCACGGGCGCCATGGGGAAATCGCTGGCGCTGTATTGCTCCACTTGCCGCCAGCCCGTGTCGCGCAGCAGCTGCGCCAATTCTCCCTGCTGGGTTACCGTGCGGCCCAGCATGCGCATCGGCAAGTAATACGGCAGCACGCGCGCCGCGTCGCCGGCTGCCGGGGCGATTTCCGCCTGCACGCAAACGAAGACGCCACCGGGTGTCAATGCCGCATGGATCTTGCGCAAGGCCGCCGCCATGTCGGGGACGAAATGCAGCACGGACGAGCACCAGATGAGGTCGTAGCCGCTGCCGATATCGTCGCTGGCCAGGTCGCCGCCCACAGTCTCCAGGCGGTCAGACAGTTGCGCATGGGCGATGTTCGCGGCTGCCACGGCCACCGTTTCCGGCCAGTCGAAAACGCCGCCGTGCAAGCCCGCATGGGCTTGCGCCAGCGCAATGGCAACCCAGCCCGGTCCGCCGCCCAGGTCGAGCAGGCGCAGCGGCGTGTGGCCGTCTGCAAACGGGGCGATGCGCTGCATCACGGACAGGGCTGCGCGCATGGTGACGGCGCGTTGTTCCTGGCCAATCTGCTGTTGCGCGGCAATGGCCCAGTTGATGCCACTTGCCGTGCTGTAGGGCGCGGCCTTGCCGCCCTCGCGCACCAGCGTACTCAGCTGGGTGGCGAAATGGCGCAGCGCATGCAGCCGGTACAGCCAGGCGTCGCCGCAAAAGGCCACGGAGTCGCGGCAGAAATACTGCAAGGTGGCGGCCGTGCAGCGGTAGCGCTGCGCATCAGCATCGGCCGCATCGCGTTCCAGCACTTGCATGCTCCAAAGTAATTCCAGCAGCAGCGCCGTGTGCGGCGCGTGCAGCGACAGGGCGTCGGCCAATTGCGCCGGCGTGTGCGGCGTGGCCAGCAGTTCGAAAATGCCCAGTTCCAGGGCGGCGGCCAGTCCATCGGCCTGGACGGGCGCGACGGCCAGGTCCCAATACGGTTGCAAGGCGTGTTGTGTGGTGAATGGCATGGTGCTTCCTTTCGGTGAGGTGGGCAAGAGCACCTATTTTATGCAACAATGAGAATAATTATCATTTGCATTTGTATGCGACACGGCGCATTTCGTATGCGCGACGGCGCGCGGGAAAACAGGGGGAGCGATGAGGGAACAGGACAGGGAAGCGGCAGGCTGGACGCGGCGCCAGCTGGACCCCGGGATGGGCGAGTGCTGCGCTGACCAGCGCCAGGTCGACCAGGGCTTGCTGCTCGTGCATTCCGATTACCGTCCGCGCCTTGCGCTCGTCGAGCAATCGAAGCATGACGATGCGGGCGGCATGGTGATCACCATCGGCCTGGAAGGCGTGTCCGGCTACACCACGCGCGATGGCGAACAATTGCGTTTTCGGGCCGGCCATACGACGGTGACGGCGTTTCAGCACGTCAGCGGCGAGCGCCGTTTCGAGGCGAATCAGCGGGCGGCGCAATTGCGCGTGCTGGTCGATGAAGACGCGCTGGCGCGCTACTGGCCGCAAGGCCTGGCGTCACTGCTGCCCCACGGTGGCGCGCGCCAGCTGGCGCATGCGGCTACCACGGCGGCGTCCGCTTTGCAGGCGCGGGCGCTGCTGCGCGCGACGGACCCGCTGGCCGTGCATATCGGCGTGCTCAGTGTCCTGGCGGAACAGTTGCGGGCGCTGCGGCCGGCGCCCGTGCCCGCTTCCATCCCGCGCTGGTCCGAGGCCGAGATGATCAAGCTGGAGCGCGTCCATGCGCTGATGCAGGAGCAGATGGCGCAAGACCTGACGCTCGATTACCTGTGCGCGCAGACGGGCCTGAGTTTGTTCAAGCTCAAGCAGGGATGGCGCTACCGCTACAACGACAGTCCGCAGCGCACCCTGCTGGCGATGCGCATGCAGCGGGCAAAGTTACTGCTGGAAAATGGTTGCCAGGTGGCGCAGGCGGGCTGGCAAACCGGTTATCGCCATCCGTCCAATTTCAGCGCTGCGTTCAGCCGCTATTTCGGCTACGTGCCGAAGACCGTGGGACGCGCTGGCACATAAAAAGCCGGTGTAGAATCGGCGGGCAGCATTTTTCATCTCACTTGAAGGAGACATGATGGCCCGCAAAATATTTGTCAATCTGCCCGTCCAGTCGCTGGAACGCTCCGTGGCGTTTTTCACGGCGCTGGGTTTCAGTTTCAATGCCCATTTCACCGATGAAACGGCAACGTGCATGATCGTCGCCGACGATATCTTCGTGATGCTGTTGACGCACGACAAATTCAAGCAATTCACGCCCAAGCAATTGTGCGATACCAAGGTGGCGACGGAAGTGCTCGTGTGCCTGTCGGCAGAGAGCCGCGGCGAAGTCGATGAGCTGGTGGCGAAGGCCGTCCAGGCGGGCGGCAGCATCTACAAGGAGCCGATGGATTTCGGCTTCATGTATGGCCACAGTTTCCAGGACCTGGATGGACATCAATGGGAGTTGATGTTCATGGAGCCGAACGCCGTACCTGGAAACGCCTGACCAAACCTACTGCGCGTCGCGCTTTGCGGCCGGCGATGCTCACCGTACTAGAGTACGGTTGCGCTTCTCGGCCACAAATCACTGCCGCTCGCTACGGTTTTGTCAGGCGTTGCAACAGCCAAGTCAAAACACTTGTTAAGCCCACGCCTTAGCTGGCCAGCGCCAATAAATCGACCACGTCCAGCCCGGCCAGGTCTTGCGTCGTGTTGCCCGCAAACGCGGCGCGGCTCTGCTGGCCGTTTTTCAGCCAGGTGCGCGTGACTTCCTTGATCTGGCTCAGGGTGCAGGTCAATACGCCCGTGCGGAATTGCTGGCGCACGGCTTCCGTTGTGCCGCGCTGCTGCATGTTCCACGCCGTCAGCGCTTCCGCGTACGGCGAATGGGGCTTGTCGAGGCCCTTGATGACGCAGATGATGGCCTCTTCCACTTGTTCCTGCGAGAAATCGCCGTCGAGGATTTGATCCAGGGTCGTGCCGAAGTCGGCGTACGTGCCGGCCAGGCGCGGATCGCGGTAGGAACTGAGGGTAAACGTGCCGGCGCCGGCCGCATAGCTGGCGCTGCCGCCATACGCGCCGCCTTTTTCGCGCAGGGCCGTATGCAGCACCTGGTTGGTCATCAGTTCGGCGGCCACGGCCAGGGCGGACGCGTCCGGATTGTGCACGCCAGGCACGGCCCAGGAAACGAAGCAATGGTTGATCTGGCTCGTTGCATGCAGGGCCGTGTTGGCCAGCGGCAAGGCTGCCGGCGCTGGCGTTTCCGTTGCTGCGGCCGCGTCCGTGTTGGCTGCCGGCAATTCCAGCAAGCGGGCCAGGGTGATGCCATCTTGCTCCAGGCCGGCGCACAGCACGGTCGGCTGCTGGGCGATGATGTGCGCGTGCAGGGTGTCGAGCTCGCGCGCGATTTCCTGCAAGCCCTCGGAAGTCTTGCTCAGCTGCTGCAGACGGCGGTAGAACGGCAAGGCCGCCGGGCCGCCGACGATGTCGTCGAAGCGGCGCGTGGGCGACAGCGGTGCCGCCGCGGCCAGCATGGCGTAGCGGTTGCCCGATTCGGACAGGCTGCTCAATTTGTCTTGCACCAGGCTTTCGATCAGGAAAGCCAGGCGCTCTTCTTCATCGAAGCGGGGCTTGGCGATCCAGGCCGACAGCACGGCGGCGATCGCCGCGTGTTCTTCGCGCAAGCCGCTGGCCGAGAACGACAATTCCACGCGCATCGCCTGTTGCGGGCGGGGAATGGCTTCCAGGCCGATGTGGAACGATGGCACCATGCTCTGGCGCCAGGCGCTGGCGTCGTCGAACGACATGTCGCCCACGCCCAGTTCCGGCGCCAGGTCCGTGTACAGGCGCAGCCAGGGCCACGACGCTTCCGGCAAGCCCGACACGTCGTACAGCACGTTGGCATAGCTGATGCCATTCGAGGCAATGCTGAACGCCACGGCGCCGTCGACGGCGGCAGGAATCGGCAGTGCCGGACGCGGCAGCGCGCTGACGTCGCCGGGGCGGATGCGCGGCAAGACTTCCGAATTCGACGGCAGTTGCTGATGCGCTTCCAGCGCGGCGGACTCGGCGATGATGTGTTCGCGCTCGGCGTCCGTCAGGTTGGCCTGCAGGGCCGCCAGCTTGGCGTCTTCCTGCGCGGCGCGGTCCGTGAAGTAGGCGCTGTCGGGCACCACGTGGGTGGTCAGACGGGTTGGATTGGCGATCAGCTCGCGCACCAGCTGCTTGAAGAATTCCGGGTCTTCGATCTGCTGTTCCAGGGTTTCCAGGATGTCCGCATTGTCGAAGGCATCCATGACGTTGCCGTCGTACATGGCCAGCGGCAAGGCGTGCAGCAGGCGGCCCAGGCCGTAAGGCATGCGGCCGCTGCTGATTTCGCGCTGGCTGTATTTGATATCGCGCAAGGCCGCGTGCAGCACGGCGGCGGGAATGCCCTCTTGCGCCGTCTCTTCCAGGGCCGTCCAGATGCGCTGGTGCGCATCGGCGATCTGTTCCTGCGTCAAGCCTTCCATGCCGATGTGGAACACCATCTGGCGGATGCCCGCGTCGCGGCCGTTCATGTCCGACGGGCGGCCATAGCCGGCCGATTCCATGGCGCGCATGACGGGCGCCGACGATTCGCCCAGCAAGCCGTGCGACAGCAAATGCGCGTGGTAGTAGGCGATGGGATCGCTCGACTCGCCCATCAGCCAGGCGAATTGCAGGCCGAATTCATCGTCGCGCGCTTCCTGCGATGGAATTTTCACCACGTTTTCCTGCGGCGCCGTCCACGCGGGCGCCAGTTGTGGCAGGCGGCGCGGGCTGAAGCCGCTGAGCTTGGACAGCACGCGTTCGGCCACCTGCTCCTGCACGGCCGACGCTTCGATATTGCCGGCGGTCATGATCACGGCTTGCGAAGGGTGATAGTGGCTGGCGTGGAATTCCTTCAGCATGGCATGCGTCAGTTCCGGGATCACCAGCGGATCGCCGCCCGACTCCACTTCATACGTCGTGCCCTTGAGCAAGGTGCTGGCGATGCCGCTGTCGAGCGCGCGCATGGGGCTGTTGAAAGCGCCCTTCATTTCATTGAAGACGATGCCCTGGTACACCAGCTTGTCGCCTTCGAACGCATGGCGCCAGCCTTCCTGGCGGAAATTCAGGTAATCGAGATTCGGGAAGAAGGCCGCGTCCAGGTAGACGTCGAGCAGGTTGAAGAAATCCTTGCGGTCGGTGCTGGCGAACGGATACACGGTGCGGTCCGGGTAGGTCATCGCATTCATGAAGGTGGCCGTCGAGCGGCGCAGCATCGAAAAGAAGGGGTCGCGCACGGGGTAGCGGGCCGAGCCGCACAAGGCCAGGTGCTCGAGGATGTGGGCGCGCCCGTCGCTTACTTCCGGCACAGTGGGAAAGGCCACCAGGAACACCATCTCAGCCTGCTCGGTATGCATGTGGATATGGCGCATGCCCGTTGCTGGCTCGACATATTGCTCGATGGTTGCCTGCAAGACTGGAATGAAGTTGCTGCTGACTTTTTCAAATGTGCTCATGCGGTATGGGATCTCTGCGGTAGGTGATTCGGAGTGTCGGTGGGGCTGCATCACATGTGGGGGCAAAGTGGCGTAATGCCAGGGCCGGGGCCACTTTGATGCCTGTATGAAGCTTTTCCCTATTGTACTAGGAGTATCTGCGCGCCGCCGCCGTGGCTTGCTTGCCGATCGCAAAAGCAACAACATTGTCAGATAGGCTATTTTTTGACAGGTGGCGCCCCGCGATGAACGCTTAGCGTACCATGCGCCTTTTGCACTCCAGACTGAACCGAAGGCGCCCACCTTGTCCCGACTTTCCTTTCGCCAACTGCTATTTGCCGCCTTCATTTTGACGACGGGCATTTTGACGGCCACCTCCGTGCAAGCCCTGCTGACCCTGGAACACCTGGCGCGGCTGGGGCGCGAGACGGCGGCGCAGGCGATTGCCCTGACGGAACAGTCGCAGCGCCTGTCCGAGCGCACGCTGGCCATGGAGCGCAGCGCACGGCAATTCCTCGTGCTCGACGATCCCGTCTTCCGCGAGCGCTACGCGGCGGCCCGCGACGAAGCGACGGCGGCGCTGCAAGTGCTGAACCGGGCCACGCCCGAGTTCGCCCCGCAACTGGCCGACGAATGGACGGTGCAGGCGCAAGCGGCGTGGGAAGTCTTGCAAGCGGGTAAGCGCCGCAAGCGCGATGGTCACGCCGTCGTGTACCGCGCGTTTGCCCGCATGACGCAGATCAATGACAGCCTGGCGCGCGAAAGCAAGACGGAAATCGGCAGCCGCAACGACGCCCTGCTGGCCGAGCTGGAACGCCAGCGCCGTTTGCTGGGCGTGCTGGTGGGCGGCGCCGTGCTGCTGGCGGCCGTGCTGGCCACCTGCTTCGGCTTTTTGTTGTCGCGCCCGTTGCGCCGCATCGAGACGGCCATCGAGCGCCTGGGCGACAAGCGCTACGACCAGCCCATCGTCGTCGGCGGCCCGGCCGACACGCGCCGCCTGGGCCAGCAGCTCGACTGGCTGCGCCAGCGCCTGGCCGATCTCGATGCCGACAAGGAACGTTTTCTGCGCCACATCTCGCATGAGCTGAAAACCCCGCTGGCGGCCCTGCGCGAAGGCGTGGCCTTGCTGGAAGACGAGGTGGCGGGCAAGCTCAGCGACGGCCAGCGCGAAATCGCCGGCATCCTGCAGCAAAACACGGCGTCCCTGCAAACCCAGATCGAAGACTTGCTGCGCTACAATACCGCCGCTTTTGACGCCCAGCATTTGGCGCGCAGCAAGGTGGACTTGCTGGTCTTGCTGCAAGATGTGGTGGCCGGGCAGCGCCTGCAATGGCTGGCGCGCCGCTTGACGGTCGAGGTGGAGGGCGCGTCGCTGATCGTGCAGGCCGATCGCGACAAGCTGGCCACGGCCCTGGCGAACCTGCTGTCGAATGCCGTGCGCTTCAGCCCGGAAGGCGGCACCGTGCGTTTCACCCTGTCTGGCGAAGGTGGCCGCGTGCGCATCGATTGCACCGATGAGGGCGCCGGCGTGGCGCCCGAGGATGCCGCGCGCATCTTCGAGCCGTTTTACCAGGGCGTGCGCCAGGCGGCCGGCGCGCGCAACGGCAATGGTATCGGCCTGTCCATCGTACGCGAATATATCGCCGCCCACGATGGCAGCGTCACTCTTTTACCGCGCCCCGCCGGCGCGCATTTTCGGATAGAACTGCCCTTATGATGACGAGAATTCCCCTGGCCGGCATGGCCGCCTGCGCGCTGCTATTGGGCGCTTGCGCCGCCAAGCCCCCCACCCAGACGCCCGTGCTGGTGCAGACGCCGCCGCGCGTGGTCGTGGTAGCCGATCCCCAGCTGACGGAATTGCTGGCGTATCAAAGCGCCTTGCGCCTGATGACGCCGTCGGAACTGGTGAAGGCGCAGCTGGACCTGGCGAAGGCCGATCACGCGCCGCACAACACGCTGCGCCGCGCCATGCTGCAGGCCGCCTTGCGCGGCCCCGGCGACCTGGCCCGCGCGCAAGCCTTGCTGGAACCGCTGGCCACGGCCACGGGCAAGGACGCGCAACTGCTGGCGCCGCTGGCGCAACTGCTGGGCAGCCAGTATGCGGAACTGCGCCGCCAGGACGAGGGCATCGACAAGCTCAACACGCAGCTGCGCGACGCCCAGCGCCGCATCGACCAGCTCAATGAAAAGCTCGAAGCGCTGAAAAACATCGAGCGCAGCCTGTCCGTGCGCCCCGCCGCGGGAGCGCCGAAATGAGCGAGCACGCCCACATCTTGCTGGTCGACGACGATCCCGACCTGCTGCGCCTGCTGACCATCCGCTTGAAGGCGGGCAACTATCGCGTGACGGCCGTGGGCAGTGCGGAAGCGGCGCTGGCGCGCCTGGCCGTGGAATTGCCCGCCCTGGTTATTACCGACGTGCAATTGCCGGGCCGCGACGGCCTGGCCCTGTTCGATGAAATCCGCCGCCAGCATGCGGCCCTGCCCGTCATTTTGCTCACAGCCCACGGCACCATTCCCGACGCCGTCGACGCGACGGCGCGCGGCGCGTTTGCCTACCTGACGAAACCGTTCGATGGCAAGCTGCTGATGGAAAAAGTGGCGTATGCCATCAACTTGTCCACTGTCATGCCGACGCCCGCGTCCGGCGACGAGAGCTGGCGTGCCGAGCTGATCAGCCGCAGCGCGCAGATGGCCGAGCTGCTGGCCGAAGCCAAGCTGGTGGCCGGGTCCGACGCCAGCATCCTGATCCGCGGCCCCAGCGGCACGGGCAAGGAATTGCTGGCGCGCGCGCTGCACAACGCCAGCCGCCGCGCCAAGGCGCCGTTCATCGCCGTCAACTGCGGCGCCATTCCCGAGCAGCTGCTGGAATCGGAACTGTTCGGCCACGTCAAAGGCTCGTTTACGGGCGCCGTCGGCAACCGCGAAGGCTTGTTCCAGGCTGCCGATGGCGGCACCCTGTTCTTGGATGAGATCGGCGACATGCCGCTGCCGCTGCAGGTGAAATTGCTGCGCGTGCTGCAGGAGCGGGCCGTGCGCCCCGTGGGCGCAGACCAGACGCGTCCGGTGGACGTGCGGCTCCTGTCCGCCACGCACCGCGACCTGGACGTGGCGATGACCGAGGGGCAATTCCGCGAAGACCTGTATTACCGCCTCAACGTCGTGACCTTGACCCTGCCGCCGCTGGCCGAGCGCCGCGAAGACATCGCCTTGCTGGCGAACCATTTCCTGCAGAAGCTGGCGGCCAAGTATGAGAAACCCCTGAACGGCTTCGCGCCCGACGCCTTGACGGCCCTGGTGGCGGCGCCATGGCCCGGCAATGTGCGCCAGCTGGTCAATGTCGTCGAGCAAGTGTGCGCGCTGGCTACGGCGCCGCTGGTGCCCTTGAGCCTGGTGCAGCGGGCCTTGCGCGTGCCGTCGCTGGAAGCGCTCAGCTACAACGAAGCGAAGCAGCGCTTCGAGCGCGATTACCTGATTCAGCTGCTGCGCCTGACGGACGGCAACGTGGCCGATGCGGCCCGCCTGGCCGACCGTAACCGCACGGAGTTCTACCGTTTATTGCAGAAATACGAGCTGACGCCGGCCCTGTTCCGGGCCGACGGCGACCCTGTCGCTGAATAGCGACAAAAAAAAAGCGTAGAAAATCAGCGGCTTAGCGTAAAACATTGATGGTCTTGCCACAAGTTGTCGCTGTCAGGCGACAAAAAGCGCGGTTTTTCGGGGCAGATAGCCGGAAAACGCGCCGAAAAAATCAGGTTTGAATATAAGTCGTTGATTTCAATGGAAATTTAAAAGCTGGCACGGCGCTTGCTGTATGGGTAGATGTGACGCTTCAAAGTGTTGCTTTATCCAAGTAAGAAGCTTTTAACTTCATTGAGAGGAACTACCATGCAAACATCGAAACTGTTCAATACCCTGGTTGCCGCTATCGTACTGTCGGGCGCCTCGATCACCGCTTCGCATGCCGCTGACTCCGCACCAAAAGCACAAGCTCCTGCTGACACCGTCGTGGCCGCCAACGCTGCCGCAGCCGTCCCTGATGAAACCATCACTTCCTCGGCCAAGGCCGCCCTGAGCGCCGATGCGCAAGCCGCTGCCCTGCCCGTCAAGGTAGCAACCCAGCAAGGTGTGGTCGTCCTGTCGGGCGACGTGCCGAGCGCCGAAGCGGGTGACCGCGTCGTGCAGATCGTCGCTTCCGTGAGCGGCGTGAAAGAAATCAAGAACGAGCTGAAAGTCAAAGCCGCCGGCTAAGCCCTCGCGCTGTACTTTACTCCGGGTTGCCCTGTCTGCGGACAGGGCATTTTTTTGTCTATTTCAGTTGGTCTTGACGGTTTCAACAGCTGCTTGCGGGGGCGGTACTGCCACTGGGGCTGTGGCGATGTCCCGCATCTGGATTGTTGTCGTATTGGGATAATCAAATCCCGCCCCTGTGTTCCGGTCGACAATGTAGCCGATGCCTCCGCCCAGTAGAATATTGCCCCATACGGCACCATTCGACTTTGACACCAGAGTCGAACTTCCAGACAGATTGCCCTTCTTGCAGTCGACGATCATGTCGCCAGTGCTCTTATGCACCATAACGCTGCCAGGGCTGACAACGAACCAGTTTCCTGCATCGTTGCTGAGATTGCAGCCAATACCTGACACTTCCTTGCTTTCATGAATGGTCTGGATAGATACCGGCTGAAATTTTTCCCCCGCGACGGATGCGCAGCCAGTCAACACCAGTGATGCTAAAACAACAGATAACTTATACATATTGACCCTAGATGTAGTTGTAATTTTTGGAACAAATAAGTGTAAATTGACATTGTTTATTTATCTATGAAAATATTTTAATTATGGAAATTTTGTTTCTTTTTAGATGAATCACTGGATGCGCGAATAATGTGGATAGCAAATCCTCTGTCATTCTCGCCGTATGAGTTTTAGCGATGAGGAAACGAATTCACCGGTAGAATAGCCAGCACTGGCGCCGCTCCCGGCGCTGTTTGTCATCCCCGGCACAGCATTCTGTTGCAAGGCTGCGCCGTTACCAGGCTACCGCATGTCTTCTTTTTCTCCCGCTGCCCTGTTGCGCAATCTGAAACCCGATAACTTCACCATCGCCCTGCTCGTCACCGTGGCGCTGGCCACTTTCCTGCCCTGCACGGGCCAGACGGCCGTGGTCTTCGGCAATATCACCACCGTCGCCATCGGCGCCCTGTTCTTCCTGCACGGCGCCAAGCTGTCGCGCGAAGCCGTGGTGGCAGGCGCCATGCACTGGCGCCTGCACTTGCTGGTGCTGGCCAGCACCTTTGTCCTGTTTCCTCTGCTGGGCCTGGCATTGCGCCCGCTGGCGCTGACCTTCCTCACACCTGACCTGTACATGGGTATCTTGTTCCTGTGCGCCTTGCCGTCCACCGTGCAGTCCTCCATTGCCATGACCGCCATGGCGCGCGGCAACGTGCCGGCCGCCATCTGCAGCGCTTCGGCCTCGAACTTCATCGGCATTTTCCTCGCCCCCATCCTGGTGGGCTTGCTGGTGGCCAAGGGCGCGGAAAGCAAGTCCTCGGTGGACGCCGTGCTGTCCATCGTCCTGCAGTTGCTGCTGCCCTTCCTGGCCGGCCAGTTCCTGCGCCGCTGGATCGGCCGCTGGGTCGACCGCCACAAGGCCACCCTGAAGTACGTCGACCAGGGTTCGATCTTGCTGGTGGTCTATACGGCCTTCAGCGAAGCCGTCAGCGAAGGCCTGTGGCATACGATTTCGGTGGAAACGCTGGTGGCCCTGGGCCTGATCAGCCTGCTGCTGCTGGCACTGGTGCTGGGTATTTCGACCTTTGTCAGCCGCCGCCTGGGTTTCAACAAGGAAGATGAAATCGCCATCGTCTTTTGCGCCTCGAAGAAAAGCCTGGCCAGTGGCGTGCCCATGGCCAAGGTGCTGTTTTCCACGCGTTCGCTGGGCATGGTGATCTTGCCGCTGATGCTGTTCCATCAGATTCAGCTGATGATTTGCGCCGTGATCGCGCAAAAGTATGCGCGGCGCGACGAGGCGGCGGCGGTGCGCGTCTAGGGGATGGACGGGGTCTTGCTGCGCACTGGCCACGTCAGCGCGTCAAGCAAGGTGCCCGGCGCCTTGCCCGTGTCCAGCCCCGTCGGGGGATATTCTCCCGCGCGGGGAATATGGTGGGTGCCGAACAGCCAGTCGAAGACGGGGAACAGCCCCGCGAAATTGCAGTTGAAATGCTCGGCTTGCACCGAGTGATGAACGCGATGGTACTGCGGAGAATTGCACAACATCCAGTAACGGCCAAAGCCGACCCGGACATTCATGTGCGGGAAAACATGATACAAGCTCAGTATTCCGTACATTCCCAGAATCACTATATTGGTCTTGAATAAGATCCCCGCCAGCAGATAGATACTGAGTGCCTTGATGCCCGCTTCGGCCCAATAGTGCCGCGTCGTTGTGCTGGCATTCATGGCCGTATCGCTGTGATGGAAGGAATGCATGGCCCACATGGCGGGTACGCGGTGTTGCACGCGATGAAAGACGTATTCCAGAAAATCCATGGTCAGGGCATACGCGAGGAAGGCCGGCGCCAGCATCCAGCCTGAAGAGGCTAGATTGATGAGCCCGCCGCCGGCCGCATTGACAAGCTGTACCGTGACGATGGCCGTGAGCGGGGCCAGCATGGCGCCGCTGGCGGCATAGATGAGCATATACGCAAGATTGAAGCGCGACGCCCCCGAAGGCTGTTGCTGCAGGGGATGCCGCCTCTCGATGAGCAATGCCAGAAGGATGACCGCCAGGAGCATCAGGGGGCCAAGCAGTAGCGCTGCGTATCCCATCGTTTAACCCTGGAAAGTAGTGGATAGTTGTCTCTTGTTAAAAATAGTCCGCCCATTCCTGTCTGTCAATGTCATTGGCGTTGCCTTGACCCATGCAATGGCAGAACGCTATATATAAGTGTATATTACGCTCCTTGTTCACCGTTCACTTTACAAGGATACGATCATGCGCCTCACCTCCCTCGCCCGCCTGCTTGGCACCGCCCTGCTGGCCACCGCCGCCACCTCCGCCCTTGCCGGCGAAGTGGTGGTGTCGGCCGCGGCCAGCCTGACGAACGCGTTCAAGGATGCGGCGCAGGGCTACGAGGCGCAGTATCCGGGCAGCAAGGTGTCCCTGAACTTCGCCGCCTCGGGCGTGCTGCTGCAACAGATCGTCAAGGGCGCGCCCGTGGACGTGTTTGCCTCGGCCGACCAGGAAACCATGGATGCGGCGCAAAAGCAGGGCCTGGTATTGCCGGCCGACCGCATGGATTTCGTCGGCAACAGCCTGGTGCTGATCGTGCCGCATGACAGCAAGCTGGGTATCAAGAACTTGAGCGACCTGACGCACAAGAGCGTGACCCGCGTGGCCATCGCCAATCCGGCCAGCGTGCCCGTCGGCCGTTACTCCGAAGGCGCGCTGAAGAAGGCGAAGCTGTGGGATGCCGTGCAGCCCAAGGCCATCGGCACGCAGAACGTGCGCCAGTCGCTCGACTACGTGGCGCGCGGCGAAGTCGATGCGGGCTTTGTCTACGCCACCGACGCGGCCATCATGAAAGACAAGGTGAACGTGGTGCTGGACGTGCCACTGGACGCGCCCGTGCTGTACCCGATCGCCACCATCAAGGACAGCGCCAACCAGGCTGAAGCGAAGCGCTTCGTCAGCTACCTGCAGACGGCGCCGGCGCAAGCCATCCTCGCCAAGTACGGTTTCAAGAAGCCATAAGGTAAACGGACGCGCATGGATATCGCCTGGACCGCGCTGGCCCTGTCGCTCAAGGTGGCGGCGTGGGCCACGGCGCTCAATTTGCTGCTCGGCATCGGTACGGGCTATGTGCTGGCGCGCACGCGTTTTCCCGGGCGCGAGCTGCTCGACGCCCTCATGACCCTGCCGATGGTGATGCCGCCCACCGTGCTCGGCTATTACCTGCTGGTGCTGCTGGGCCGGCGCGGCACGATGGGCATCTGGCTGCAGGATAACTTCGGCATCAACCTCATCTTTACGTGGCAGGGCGCCGTGATCGCCTCCACGGTGGTCGCCTTTCCCCTCGTCTTCAAGCCCGCGCGCGCCGCCTTCGAAGCGGTCGACGGCCAGCTGGAGCAGGCGGCCCGCGTGCTGGGCATCTCGGAAATGGCGATCTTTTTCCGCGTGACCTTGCCGCTGGCCTGGCGCGGCATCCTCGCCGGCGTGCTGCTGGGCTTCGTGCGCGCGCTGGGCGAGTTCGGTGCCACCCTGATGGTGGCCGGCAGCATCCCCGGCAAGACGCAGACCCTGTCGGTGGCCGTGTTTGAAGCCGTGCAGGCGGGCCAGGATGAGGTGGCCAATACGCTGGTGCTGATTATCTCCCTGGTCTGCATCGTGGTGCTGCTGTCGGCGGGCCGCCTGGCGCCCGGACGCATCGCGCACAAATGACGCAGATGATGACGCCTATGCAACTCGACCTCGACCTCCGCGCCACCTTGCGCTCCGGCAAACGCCGCTTCGACCTGCAGGTGCAATGCACCTCCAGCAGCCAGCGCATCGCCATGTATGGCCCGTCCGGCGCCGGCAAGAGCATGACCCTGAAAGCCATTGCCGGCCTCTTCACGCCTGAGGCGGGCCATATCCGCCTGAACGGGCGCACCCTGTTCGATTCCGCCGCCGGCATCAATTTGCCGCCGCAGCAGCGCAATGTCGCCTATCTGTTCCAGGATTACGCGCTGTTCCCGCACCTGACGGTGCGCCAGAACGTGGGCTTTGGCCTGCGCCGCGGCTGGTTCAATCCGCGCGCGCGCGAAAAATTGCAGAAGGTCGAGCATTGGCTCGACGCCTTCCACCTGCAGGAACTGGCGCACCAGTTTCCCGACGAGTTGTCCGGTGGCCAGCGCCAAAGGGTGGCGCTGGCGAGGGCACTCGTGGCCGAACCGGCCGCGCTGCTGCTCGACGAGCCGTTTGCCGCCCTCGATCCGGCCCTGCGTGTCAAAATGCGCCTGGAGTTGAGCCAGTGGCAGCAGCGCCTGGACGTGCCCATGATCCTGATCACACATGATCCGGAAGATGCGCGCATTCTGGGTGAACATGTGCTTTACTTGCGTGACGGACAAATTGACAGCATGGAAGAAAATAAGGCATTGGGTGAACGCATTGGATAAATCAGCGGCAGCGGAAATCGGCCTGCAAGGCTCGGTATGGATGACGGTGGGCGGAGAAAACCTGGGCGGCGCCGGCCGGGTGGAATTGCTGGGCGCCATCGCCGAATGCGGCTCCATCACGCAGGCGGCCAAGCTTGTGAAGATGAGCTACAAGGCGGCCTGGGACGCCATCGACGCGATGAACAACCTGGCTGGCGAACCGCTGGTCGAGCGCCTGACGGGCGGCAAGGGCGGCGGCGGCACGCGGCTGACGCCACGGGGACGCCAGCTGGTCGACAATTTCCGTATCATCGAGCGCGAGCATGCCCGCTATCTGCGCCAGCTGGGCAGCCAGGCGGAAGGCATCGCCGACGATCTTTTACTCATACGGAGAATGGCCATGAAAACCACGGCACGCAATCAATTCCTGGGCAAGGTGACCGAACTGAAACAGGGTGCCGTCAACGATGAAGTCACCCTGGAATTGCCCGGTGGCCAGCACATCGTGGCCATCGTCACGCAGGGCAGCAGCGCCAGCCTGGGCCTAGTGCCGGGCGCGGAAGCGTTCGCGCTGATCAAGGCGTCGTCCATCATCCTCGTGACGGACAGTCAGGGCGCGCGTTTTTCCGCGCGTAACCAGCTGGCCGGGGTCGTGACGCGCGTGCAGACGGGCGCCGTCAACACGGAAGTGGTGCTGGACTTGCCGCGCGGCGGCACGATTGCCGCCATCATCACCAACCAGAGCAGCACCGACCTGGGCATCGAGCTTGGCAGCAACGTGACGGCCATCTTCAAGGCGTCCAGCGTGATTCTGGGCGTGCCCGCCTGATTTAATCCTGCAGGCGCGACAACCAATCCGCCGCCGCCGCCAGCGCCTGTTCCAGTTCCTGCGCCGTGTGCGCCAGCAGCGCCGGCACCTCGTCCAGGCGGCCCGCATCGATGGCTTCCTCGGTGGCGAACGCGGCGCGGATCAGGCGTTTCGTGCCTAGGGTGCCGACGGAGCCGCGCACGCTGTGCAGGATGCGCGCCACGTCGCTGTGGCGGCCCGCCTGCAACGCCGTTTCGGCCTCGCGCACGGGCGTCATGCCCTTGTTCAGCGCGTCTTCCACCATGCGCCGCAGCACGCCGCGCCCCTTCGCATCGCGTCCCATCACGCGCATCAGCGGCGCCATGGAAAACACTTCCTCATCGGCGACGCGTGCCGGCTCGGCCGTCTGCACTTGCGGGCGCTTGGGCAGGTGGCGCAGGATGACTTCCATCATTTCTTCCACCACCACGGGCTTGGCGATGAAATCGCTGATGCCGGCCGTCATGCAGCGCTCGCGCTCGGACGCCAGCACGCCGGCCGTCATGGCGATAACGGGCAGGTGCAAGCGCAGTTCCGTGCGGATGATGTGGGTGGCGCTGAAGCCGTCCATGATGGGCATCTGCATGTCCATCAGCACGATGTCGTAGCGCAGCGCTTCCGTGCGCAGCCGTTCCACGGCTTGCAAGCCGTCGCCCACCACGTCCAGGGTGGCGCCCATGTGTTCAAGGATGCCGCGCGCCACGGCCTGGTTCAGGTGGTTGTCTTCCACCAGCAGGAAATGCACGCCGGCCAGTTCCGTGCCCAGCGGCTGGTGCAGCATGCGCTGCTCGCCGCCGTCGTCCTTGGCGATCAGCGCCTGGTGCAGGGCGTCGAACAGGCTCGAGCCCGTGATTGGCTTCATCAGCACGACGTCGGCCTCGGCCGCGCTGGAGATTTCTTCCAGGTGGTTGCGGGCAAACGCGTTGACCATCACGACGATGGGCTGGCGCTGGCCGCTGGCCGCCTGGCGGATGGCCTTGGCCGTGGCCAGGCCATCCATGACGGGCATGTGCCAGTCGGCCAGCACCACGTCGTACGGTTGCTGCTGCGCCAGGCGTTCGCGGTACAGTTCGATGGCGGCAAAACCGGAGTCCACTTCGTCGGCCAGCCAGCCCCACGCCTCGATCAGCTTGACGATCAGTTCGCGCGTGGTGCGGTTGTCGTCGGCCACCAGCAGGCGCAGCTGGCCCAGCGCTGGCGTGCGCCGCGTTTCGGCCGGCTGCGCCAGCATCTCGAAGGGCACGCTGAACCAGAAGCGGCTGCCCTTGCCTTCGCTGCTGGCGACGGCGATGTCGCCGCCCATCATGTGGATCAGCTGCTTGCTGATGGCCAGGCCCAGGCCCGTGCCGCCGAAGCGCCGCGTGATGCTCTGGTCGCCCTGGGAAAACGCGGCAAACAGCTGCTGTTGCTGCAGTTCCGTCATGCCGATGCCCGTGTCGCGCACTTCGAAGCGCAGCCAGGCGCGGCCGTTTTCGTTCTCGGCCAGGCTGACGGCCACCACCACTTCGCCGCTCTCCGTGAACTTGATGGCGTTGCCGGCCAGGTTGACGAGGATTTGCTGCAGGCGCTGGGCGTCGCCCACGAGGCGCCGCGGCACGTCGGGCTCGACGGCGATGGCCAGTTCCAGCTCCTTTTCGCCCGCATTCATCGTCATCGTCGTGGCCAGGGTATTCATGACTTCGTCGAGGTCGAATTCGACGGGTGACAATTCCATGCGCCGCGCCTCGATCTTCGAATAGTCGAGCACGTCGTTGAGGATGCCCAGCAGCGACTGGCCCGCCACTCTGACCATGGTCAGATACTTGCGTTGTTCTGTGTCGAGCCTGGTATTGCCCAGCAAATACACCATGCCCAGCACGGCATTGAGGGGCGTGCGGATTTCATGGCTCATGTTGGCCACGAAATCGCTCTTCGCGCGGTTGGCCGCCTCGGCCCGGTCGCGTTCCTGTTCCAGCTCCGCCGCGCGCGATTCGAGTTCCTGCTGCAGGCGGTCGCGTTCGCTCATCAGGCCGTTGAACGCTTCTGTCAGTTCGCCGATTTCGTCGCGCTGCTGCACCGGCACGGGCGTGAAGCGGCTGCCGCTGGTGCGCAGGGCTTGCAGGGTGTCGCGCAGGCGCACCAGCGGCGACAGCAGGCGCACGGTGACCCAGCCCAGCACAAAGGCGGCCAGCAGCGAGGCGAGGATGCTCCACAGCACCAATCGGTACAGCACGCCATCGAACGGTTCGAAGGCATCTTCGACGGGGAGCGAGGCGGCCAGCAGCCAGTTCACGGATTTCAGGCGCTTGAAGCTGTTGACGGCCGTGATGCCGCGGCTGTTGGTGCTGACCATGCTGCCTTCGCCATCTTCCTTCAGCAGCTGGGTCGTCGTCAGGTTGGCGTTCGGCTTGCGCGGTTGCAGCAAGCGGCTGGTATCGGGGTGCAGCACGTAGCGCGGCACGGCGCCGCGCGTGAGGATGAAGTAATAGCCGTTCTTGCCGATCTTTTCCGAGCGCAGGCGGCCCAGCAGGTTGTCCTTGTACAGGCGCAGCACGCCGATCACCACGCCGGCCACCTGGCCATCGGCGGCCAGCACGGGCGCCACCATCTGCACGATGGGCATGCCGCTCGACTTGCCCAGCATCGGTTCGGTGATCATGGGCTGGCGCGTGCGCAGGACGGTCTGGAAATACTCGCGCTCGGCGACGTTGATGCCGGCGCGCCCCGCTACTTCCGGCATGTCGGCCACGACGGCGCCATGCGCGTCGAGCACCAGCACGTCATCGAACAGCACCAGCATCGAGCGGCGCGAATAGTATTCGCGCAATTGGGCGGGCCGGGCGATCAATTCCGGCGGTTGCTGCCTGGCCGTCAGGGTGACGATCTGCAGCAGCATGCCCAGCTTGTCGTCGAGCTCGGCGGCGGTGCGGGTGATCAGGGACGATTGCTGGCTCAGCAGGACTCGGGTGAAGTCGTCGCGCATGTGCTGCACCTGGATCATGGTGACCAGCGCGATCATGGCGATCGAGGTCAGGCTGGTGGCCAGCGCGACTTTTGCTTTAATGCCGAGAGGCTTCATGATTTCCTTTTCAGTACCGGGCGGCACAGGCGGCAGATAATGCTGTCAGGAATTTTCCTATCAATACCCCAGCTTGGCAAGCGCCACCGCGCAAATTGCCCGCCCCATACGGGCTTTTGACGATGTTGCCATATAATTAAAGGCTGGACGTCGTTTATTCGCCGAATTTACGGTGAAATTGGCATACGGCAACCCTGTATGCGGCTGTATGCAGTAAACTTGTTGTTGCATTTTCTAAAAGGTACCGACATGACTGAAGCGCTACTCACTCCAACCTTGCCCACCGTGAACGTGGAGGCGTTGCGTGCGCGATGCTCGACCTGCAGCATGCATCAATTGTGCCTGCCGATGGGCCTCGATGTGGGCGACATGGACAGGCTGGATCAGATCATCGGCCGCCGCCGCAAGATTGTGCGCGGCGCCTCGCTGTTCCGCATCGGCGACTCGTTCCAGAACCTGTATGCGATCCGCCTGGGGCATTTCAAGACGTACCAGATCAATCCGGGCGGCGAAGAGCAGGTGACGGGCTTCCAGATGGCGGGCGAACTGCTGGGCATGGACGCCATCAGCGCCGACCGCCACCACTGTAATGCGGTGGCGCTGGAAGACAGCGAAGTGTGTGAAATCCCGTTTTCCAGCCTGGAACAATTGCTGGGCAATATGCCGACCCTGCTGCGCCATTTCCACCGCATGATGAGCCAGGAAATCACGCGCGAGCAAAGCGTCATGCTGTTGCTGGGCAATATGCAGGCGACGCAGCGCTTTGCCGCCTTCATCGTCAACCTGGCGTCGCGCTATGAAGCGCGCGGCTATTCGGGCAGCAATTTCCAGCTGCGCATGTCGCGCGAGGAAATCGGCAACTACCTGGGCCTGACCATCGAGAGCGTCAGCCGCCTGCTGTCGAAGTTCAAGAAGGAAGGCTGGCTGCGCGTCTCCAACCGGGAAATTGAAATCCTGCAGCCGGCGAAATTGAAGGCGATTACGGCCGGCACGGACACCTGCAAGTAACAGCACCGTCAAAACCTGCTGCACGTCGCGCTTTGCGGCCTGCGATGCTCGCTGTGCTATAGCACAGCTGCGCTTCTCAACCACAAATCACTGCCGCTCGCTACGGTTTTCCCGGCGCTGTACGTTATAGCTCTTCATCCGCATGCAGCGCGATGCTGCGCTGCAGGGGCCAGGTCCAGATGCCGGACAGGCGCCACTCGCGTTTGTCGTTTTCCACCAGCACTTGCCAGCGGCTGCGCTCGAGCATCGGCAGCGCCACGGAAAAATTGCCGGCCGCGTCGGGCTGCACCAGCACCTTGATATCCTTTTCCGGCAGGGTCGCATGCGCCAGGTGCAGCTGCAAAGGCGCCTGATAGGCCTTGCCGAAGCTGTGCACGGAACCGGTCAGGCGCGCTTGCGCCACGTCATACGACAGGCGCGTATCCATCGCCAGGTCGCTGGCGATCGTGTCGCGCTTCAAATCCTGGTTGATCGCCTTGCCCTGCTTGTAATAATCGCCCACCACCAGCGCATCGGGCTGCGTAAACGCGATATAGCCCATGAAGCTGCCGACGACCACGGACAGGCCGGGGCCGATCATCAGCAGCCATGGCCAGCGGTGCTTGTACCACGGTGCAACGGGTGCTTGCAGTTTCAGACTGTCGGACATGATATTTCTCCTGTTTAATCAGCCAGTCCCCGCATGGGGACCGGCCTTCCTGCAACTTCGTGGCGGCGGCGAGGGCACCCGGTCCCCGTCCGCCTTTCCTTGTTAACGTGGCACGATGAATACCGCGCTTTCACGCACATGCAGCGATGGGTCGTCCAGCGATTGCAATTCGATCGCAATCTTGTTCGAGCCCTTCTCTCCCACGCCGTGCGGCACGCGCAGGCGGATGGGCCAACCCAGCGTTTCCGTCGGCTGCAAGGTCACTTCTTCGCGCGTCAGCAAGGTCAGGCCCGGCAAGCCGGAAGCGCTGATTTTGAAATGCTGGCTTTGCTCCGATGTGTTCATGATCTGCAGGCGGTAGACGTTTTCGATCATGCCGTCTTCCACTTCGCGTCCCATCGAACCGCGGTCGCGGATCACGTCCATTTTCAGGGGCGTGCGCAGGGCCAGCGAAGTACACACGGCGATGATGATCAGGGCCAGGATGGAAGTGTAGATCAAGACGCGCGGGCGCATGGCGCGCTGGCGTATCTGCTTCGAATTGAAGTTGTTTTCCATCGCATGGTCGGTACTGTAGCGTACCAGTCCCCGTGGCCGGTCGACCTTGTCCATCACGCTGTTGCAGGCATCGACGCAAGCGGCGCAACCGATGCATTCATACTGCAGGCCGTTACGGATATCGATGCCGGTCGGACACACCTGCACGCACAGGGTACAGTCGATGCAATCGCCCAGCTTGTCGTTGTTGCCGGCCTTCTTGCTCATGGCGCCACGTGGTTCGCCGCGCTTGGCATCGTAGGTGATGATCAGGGTGTCCTGGTCGAACATGGCGCTCTGGAAGCGCGCGTAGGGGCACATGTATTTGCACACCTGCTCGCGCAGCCAGCCCGCGTTGCCGTAGGTTGCCAGGCTGTAGAACAAGACCCAGAACCATTCCCAGGGACCGAAATTGAGCGTGGTCACCGACTGTGCCAATTCCTTGATCGGCGTGAAGTAGCCGACAAAGGTAAAGCCCGTCCACAGGGCGATGGCGCCCCATACCAGGTGCTTGGCCGTCTTCTTGAACGCCTTGCGCACGGAGGGGCCCTGCTTGTCGAGGGCCATGCGCGCGCTGCGCGTGCCCTCGATGCGGCGTTCGACCCACAGGAAAATTTCCGTGTATACCGTTTGCGGGCAAGAGAACCCGCACCACACCCGCCCGGCAATGGCCGTGACGAGGAACAACAAATACGCACAGATGATCAGCAGGGCCGCCAGATAGATGAAATCCTGGGGCCACAGCACGACGCCGAAAATGTAGAACTTGCGCGTGGTCAAATCGAACAGCAGGGCTTGCCTGCCATTCCAGGTCAACCACGGCAAGCCGTAGAACGCGAGCTGGGTAAGCCATACGCATACCCATCGCCAGGTAGCGTAGCGTCCTTTGGCCTCGCGAGGGTAGATTTGCTCGCGGGCCGCATACATCTTGATGACTTGAGGTTCCATTTTTACTTTGCGGGTGCCTGCGGATTCGACAGGCTCCAGACATACGCCGACAGCACGTGTACCTTGGATTCGCCGAGGAAATCGCTGAAGGCCGGCATGGTGTTGCTGCGTCCCTTGCGTACGGTTTCCATGATGGTGTCGGCGCTGCCGCCGTACAGCCAGGTCTTGTCTGTCAGGTTTGGCGCGCCGAGCATCTGGTTACCCTTGGCATCGGCGCCATGACAGGCCATGCAGGCGCCGAACTTGGCCTTGCCCAGCACGGACTTGACGGGATCCGAGGTCGAGCCGGACAGGCTCAGCACATAATGGGCCACGTTCTCGACATCCTTTTCGGAGCCCAAGGCGGCGCCCATCGGTGGCATTTGCCCATTGCGGCCGTGCATGATGGTGGTCTTGATGATGTCGGGTTCGCCGCCATACAGCCAGTCCTTGTCCGTCAGGTTGGGGAAGCCCTTGTTGCCGCGTGCATCCGAACCGTGGCATTGCGCGCAGTAGGTCAGGAACAGGCGCTGGCCGATGGCTTGCGCCTGCGGATCGGCGGCCACCGTCTTCAAGTCCTGGCTCAGGTACTTGTTGAACAGGGGACCGTAGTCGGCTTCCGCCTTCTTCAGCTCTTCCTCGTACTGGCCCGTCGATTTCCAGCCCAGGCTGCCGGCATAGTTGCCCAGGCCTGGATACAGGAACAGGTACGCCAGCGAGAAGACGATGGTGATGTAGAACAACCACATCCACCAGCGCGGCATCGGCGTATTGAGTTCCTTCAAGTCCTCGTCCCAGACGTGGCCCGTGGTGCCGTCAGCAGGGGCGCCCTCGACCACTTTGATTTTCGACTGCGAGTACAGCAGCACGCCGCAGCCGATGATGCCCAGCAGGGACAGCACGATGATGTAGATATTCCAGAAGCCATTGGTAAAGTCAGCCATGGTTATGCTCCTTCGCCAGGGTCATCTCGGCCTCGGCCGGATAGTCGAGCGCGTCGTCGGCGAACGGCAGGCGTGCCGCCGCGTCGAAGTCGCTGTTGCTGCGGCTGAACGTCCACCACAGGATGCCCACGAACGTCGTAAAGGAAACCACCGTCATGACGCTGCTGGCGCTGTCAAACAGGTTTTCGATTGCCATGCTAATTCCTTGTTTTGATTAATGTACCGAGGCCTTGCAGATAGGCGACCAGGGCGTCTTCTTCCGTCTTGTCCTGCAGCTGCGCGGGGCCGGCGGCGATCTCTTCATCGCTGTACGGCTGGCCCAGGCGTTTCAGGGCGCGCATCTTCGGCATGATGTCGTCAGGCACCAGCTTGGTCTTCGCCAGCCAGGGGTAGGACGGCATGTTCGATTCGGGCACCACGTCGCGCGGGTTGTTCAAGTGCGTGCGGTGCCATTCGTCGCTGTAGCGCGCGCCCACGCGGGCCAGGTCGGGCCCCGTGCGCTTGGAACCCCACTGGAACGGACGGTCGTAGACGAATTCGCCGGCGACCGAATAGTGGCCATAGCGTTCCGTTTCCGCGCGCAGCGGACGCACCATCTGCGAGTGGCAGTTGTAGCAGCCTTCGCGCACGTAAATGTCGCGGCCTGCCAGGCGCAGCGGCGAGTACGGTTTCAGGCCGGCGACGGGTTCCGTCGTGCTCTTCTGGAAGAACAGGGGAACGATCTCGACGGCGCCGCCGATGCTGATCACCACCGTGACCAGGGCGATCAGCAGCCAGGGGTTTCTTTCAATCCATGCATGTGAAAATTTCATTTGCTTTCGCTCCTATCAGGCGTGCGCCGCGTTCAGTTCCGGAATGCGGGCGACGGGGAGTTTGCTGCCGCGCAGAGTCATCCAGGTGTTGTAGCCCATGATGCACATACCCGACAGGTACAGCAGGCCACCGGCCACGCGCACCACGTAGTACGGATACGTCGCTTTCACGCTCTCGACAAAGGTGTAGGTCAGGGTGCCGTCCGGATTGACCGCGCGCCACATCAGGCCCTGCATCACGCCGGCGATCCACATTGCGGCGATGTACAGCACGATGCCGATGGTGGCCACCCAGAAGTGCACGTCGACCAGGCGCGTGCTGTGCATCTGCGTGCGGCCCGCGAGGCGCGGCAGCAGGTAGTAGATCGAACCCATGGTGATGAAGCCCACCCAGCCCAGGGCGCCCGCATGCACGTGGGCAACGGTCCAGTCGGTGTAGTGCGACAGCGAGTTGATGGTCTTGATCGACATCATCGGACCTTCGAAGGTGGCGATGCCGTAGAACGACAGCGAGACGATCATGAATTTCAGGATCGGGTCGGTGCGCAGCTTGTGCCAGGCGCCCGACAGGGTCATGATGCCGTTGATCATGCCGCCCCAGCTTGGTGCCAGGAGGACCAGCGAGAAGACCATGCCGATCGATTGCGTCCAGTCAGGCAATGCCGTGTAGTGCAGGTGATGCGGGCCCGCCCACATGTAGGTGAAGATCAGCGCCCAGAAGTGGACGATCGACAAACGGTACGAGTACACGGGGCGCTCGGCCTGTTTCGGGATGAAGTAGTACACCATGCCCAGGTAGCCGGCGGTCAGGATGAAACCCACCGCGTTATGGCCATACCACCACTGGATCATGGCGTCCTGCACGCCCGCATACGCGGAATACGACTTGGTGAACGAGGCTGGCATGACGGCGCCATTGACCACGTGCAAGATCGTCACGGCCAGGATGTAGGCGCCGAAGAACCAGTTGGCCACGTAGATGTGCTTGACCTTGCGCTTGATCAAGGTGCCGAAGAAAACGATGGCGTAGGCGATCCAGACGACGGCGATGAGGATGGCGATAGGCCATTCCAGTTCCGCGTATTCCTTGCCGCGTGTCATGCCCAAGGGCAGGGTGACGACGGCGCACAGGATCACTGCTTGCCAGCCCCAGAACGTGAAGGCGGCCAGTTTGTCGGAAAACAGGCGCACCTGGCAGGTGCGTTGTACAACGTAGTACGAAGTAGCGAACAGGCCGCAGATGCCGAAGGCGAAAATCACCGCATTCGTGTGCAGCGGACGCAAGCGTCCGTATGTCAGCCATGGTATGTCGAGGTTCAGGGCAGGCCAGGCCAGCTGAGCGGCGATGATAACGCCAACCAGCATGCCGATGATGCCCCATACCACAGTAGCGACCGCGAATTGCTTCACGATCTTGTAGTTATAGTTCAGCGATTGATCCACAAAGACTCTCCCTGGAATTACTATTTATGATGGTGGCCAGAGAGTAAGTGTTTGACCGGGAAAAAACTTTGATGTGGATCAAAATTCCCCGGATGAAATAAGCGTAGCGAAGTGGCATCGAAATAAAGTGATATTTCGATCAAAAAAGCCATGCAAGATCCCTGCAAGCGCTGCTTGACCTGTGTCAAAAGACGCTTGCCGGCGCAGGCGGGCGCCAGCGTATTGCGTGGGAAAAAGTCAGGCCGGCGGTTCGCCGGGCGCCGGCTTGGCCGTCGTATCGTCGTCCTGCAGCACGCGCAGGCCAGGTCCGACGAGGTCGTCGAACTGGCCGCTGTCCGAGGCCGTGAAATACACCCACAGGGCGATGAAGACGACCACGACGCTTAAGGGGATGAGGAGGTAGAGAGCTTCCATTAGACTTTCCGCAGGCGCAGGGCGTTGGCGATGACGACAGCCGAGCTGGCAGCCATGCCGACGCCGGACAGCCAGGGGTTGAGGAAACCCAGCGCGGCGGCCGGGATGGCCGTCAGATTGTACAGGGTTGCCCAGCCCAGGTTTTCGCGGATGATGCGCATGCTGCGCGCCGCCGTTTTCGCCGTGTCGAGCACGGAAACCAGTTGGCTCGACAGCAGCACCGTGTCCGCATGCGCCTGCGCCAGCGCGGCGCCGGAACCCATGGCGAAGGAGACGTCGGCGCCGCTCAGCACGGCAGCGTCGTTGATGCCGTCGCCCACCATCGCCACCACGGCGCCCGTGGCCTGCAATTGCTGGACGAAATCGAGTTTTTCATCGGGCAGGCATTCGCCGCACGCCGTGTTGATGCCCAGTTCCGTCGCCACGCTTTGCGTCAGCGCTTCCTGGTCGCCGCTGAGCAGCACGACTTGCTTGCCGCGCCGGTGGAAATACGCGACGACGTCAGCCGCTTCCGGGCGCAGCGCGTCGCTGAGTAAAAAGCGCGTCAGCCAGCGCCCCTGCGTGCCCAGGTACAGCGGCGTCATGCCCTGCATGCCGACGGCCGTGTCGCCCAGCGGCGGCCCGGCGAGGGCGGCGACAAAGGCCGCATTGCCCAGGCGGTAGCGCACGCCGTCGACGATGCCCTCCAGGCCCTGGCCTTGCACTTCTTGCAATTGTTCCGCATGCGCGCGCGGCGGTTGTCCTGGCAAGCCTTCTGCCGCTGCCAGGATGGCCTGCGCCAGCGGATGGGCGCTGCCCGCTTCCAGCGCGGCGGCCACCTGCAGGCAAGCGTCCTCGCCCATGCTGCCGAGCCCCTCGGTTTGCCGCAGCACGGGCCGGCCCAGGGTCAGGGTGCCCGTCTTGTCGAAGACGATGTGGGTGGCGCGGTGCAAGGTTTCCAGCACATGCGGCTGGACGATCAGCACGCCGCGCCGCAGCAGGCTGTCGGTGGCGGCCGCCAGCGCCGTCGGCGTGGCCAGTGACAGCGCGCAGGGGCAGGACACGACCAGCACGGCGATGGCCACGGGCCACGCTTGCGACGGGTCATGCCAGCTCCAGAAGGCGAACACGGCGATGGCAAACAGCAGCAGGCCCAGCACGAACCAGGCGGCGACCTTGTCGGCCCATTGGGCGATCTGCGGCTTGCCGCTGCCGGCCCGCTCGATCAGTTTCAACAGGTCGGACAGGGTGCTTTCGCGCGCCGGTTTGAGCACGCGCAAGATGAGCGCCGCGCTGGCGTTGATCGCCCCGCCCGGCACCCGTTCTCCCGTTTTTCTCCGTTGCGCCGCGCTCTCGCCCGTCAGCAGCGACAGATCGAGCGCGCTCGTGCCTTCGATGATGACGCTGTCGGCGGCGATCGCCTCGCCCGGTTTGACCAGAATCACGTCGCCGACGGCCAGGCTGCCGGCCGGCACCAGGGTGGTGGCGCGGTCGTCCGGGAAGCCCGCCATCAGCGACGCGGAGGCGGGCAAGGCGTGCTGCAGGCGCTCCAGCGCCGAGGCGGCCTTGCGGCGCGCCTGCAGCTCGAAATAGCGGCTGCACAGCAGCAGGAAGATGAACATCGTGGCCGAGTCGTAATACACCTCGCCGCGGCCCGTGAAGGTCGCCACCACGCTGCCGAAGAAGGCCGCCAGGATGCCCAGCGCCACGGGCACGTCCATGCCCAGGGTGCGCGCGCGCAAACTGGCCCAGGCGCCCTGGAAGAAGGGCATGGCCGAATAGCAGATGGCCGGCAAGGTCAGCAGCAAACTGGCCCAGCGCATCAGGCTGGCCATATTGTCATCCAGCGTGCCATCCTCGGCCAGGTAGGCGGGCGCCACGTACATCATCACCTGCATCATCGACAGGCCGGCGACGAACAACTGGCGGCCCAGGGTCTTGCTGGCCTTTTGCAGGCGCTCGCCATGGCGCACGGCATCGTAGGGATAGGCCGTGTAGCCGACCTGGCGCACGGCTTGCAGGATGTCGCCCGGTTCGCATTCGGCGCGGCTCCAGCGCACGTACAGGCGCTCCGTGGCGACGTTCAGGCTGGCCGCCTGCACGCCGGGCAAACGCGTCAGCTGGCGCTCGATCAGCCAGACGCAGGCGGCGCAGCGGATGCCTTCGACGGACAGGGTCGCCTCGCAACTGCTGGCGTCGCGCGCGAATTGCGCGTCGTCATTGCTGTACAGGCGCAGCTCGGGCGGCACCAGGGTGGCGTCGGCCGCGTTGACGGCATATTCGTCGCGGTCGCGGTAATACGCGCTCTGGCCGATGTCGACGATGGTTTGCGCCACCGCTTCGCAGCCGGGGCAGCACATGGCGCGCGGCACGTCGTCGATGGTGACGAGCCAGCTGGAGCCGACGGGGACGGGCAAGCCGCAATGGAAGCAGGCGGACGGTTTTAACACAGCATTCATGGGTTTGTTTTCATGCGTCTTTTCATGGATGGCCCGTGACGCACAGGGCGTCGAGCCAGCCCAGCGACACGCCATTGGCGGCGCGCAGCAGGCCCAGCACGCCAAAGCCCAGCACCAGCAAGCCGCTGGCGATGCGCACGGGACGGCGCTGCATCTGCGCGCGCAGGCGCGTGCCCAGCAAGCCCATGCCCAGCAGGGTGGGCAGGGTGCCCAGGCCGAAGGCGGCCATGGCGGCCGCGCCGTTCAGGGCCGAGCCTTGCATCATGGCCGTCAGCAGGGCGCTGTAGACCATGCCGCACGGCACCCAGCCCCACAGGCCGCCCACGGCCAGCGCCTTGAACGGCGTATCCATCGGCATCAGCGGCTTCAACAGGGGGCGCACGCGGCGCCAGATCACGTTGCCGGCCGCTTCCAGGTGCGCCAGGCCGCGCCAGGCATCCATCAGGTACAGGCCCAGGGCGACGAGCATCAGGTTGGCCAGCCAGTAGCCGGCCACTTGCAGGGACGCCAGGTGCAGCATGCCGGCACCCGCCAGGCTGCCGGCCAGGGCGCCGGCCAGCATGTAGCTGGCGATGCGCCCGCCGTTGTAGGCCAGCACGCGCAGCACGTTCGATTGCACGCTGGTCTGCAATGCGGGGCGCGCCACGGCGATGGCGATCACGGGGCGGGCGGGCGCAGTGCTGCCGCTGATCGACAGGGCACCGACGATGCCGCCGCACATGCCGATGCAGTGCACGCTGCCGGCCAGGCCGACCAGGAACATGGGCACGAGGCTGAGGGCATTCATCGGGCGGTATTACACCGTTTTCGAGTAGCGCAGCGGCTGCACCGCGTCCGGCGCCGTGTTGGCGCGCGCCAGGGTCAGGTAGCGGTCGAAGACCATGCAGATATTGCGGATCAGCAAGCGCCCTTTCGGCGTCACCGTCAGCCAGTCTTCCTCGATGACGAGCAAGCCATCTCTCGCCAGTTCGCGCAGCTTGTCCAGCTCGGCGGCGAAATAGCTACGGAATTTGACGGGGTGCGCCTGCTCGATGGTGGCGATCGACAATTCGAAATTGCACATCAGCATCTGGATGATGATACGGCGCAACAAATCGTCTGTATCGAGCTTGATGCCGCGCGCGATCGGCAGCACGCCTTCGTCGAGTTTTTCGTAGTACGCGTCGAGCGTTTTTTCATTCTGGCTGTACACGGCGCCCACGGAGCTGATGGCCGACACGCCGCAGGCGATCAGGTCCGCCTCCGCGCGCGTCGAATAGCCCTGGAAGTTGCGGTGCAAGCGGCCCTGGCGCTGCGCTACGGCCAGGTCGTCCGTTGGCTTGGCGAAATGGTCCATGCCGATGTACACATAGCCGGCGGCCGTCAGGCGCGCGATGCACAGGCCCAGCATGGCCAGCTTGGTGGCGCTGTCGGGCATGTCCGCGTCGAGGATGCGGCGCTGCGGCTTGAACAGGTGCGGCATGTGCGCGTAGTGGTACAGGGCGATGCGGTCGGGGCTGGCGTTGATCACCTTGCGCAGGGTTTCCGTCATGGTGTCCAGGTTCTGTTTCGGCAAGCCGTAGATCAGGTCGATGCTGATCGAGCGGAAACCGGCATCGCGCGCCGCCTGCATGATGGCCACCGTCTCCGCTTCCGGCTGGATGCGGTTGACGGCCTTTTGCACGTCGGCGTCGAAATCCTGCACGCCCAGGCTGATGCGGTTGAAACCTTGCGCGCGCAGCGAAAACACGCGTTCGCGCGACACGGTGCGCGGGTCGATCTCGATCGAATATTCGCCGTCTTCATCGGAAGCGAATTCGAAATGCTGGCGCAAATGCGCCATCAGTTCATCCATCTGCTTTTCGCTCAGGTAGGTGGGCGTGCCGCCGCCGAAGTGTAATTGCTCGATCTGGTTCATGCCGGCAAACAGCTTGCCCTGCATGGCGATTTCCTGTTTCAGATAGCTGAGATAGGTGGCCGCCTTGCTGCGGTCTTTCGTGATGATCTTGTTGCAGGCGCAGTAGTAGCACAGGGTGTCGCAGAACGGCACGTGCACGTACAGCGACAGGGGACGGCGGCCGCCGCGCATGCGCAGGGCGGCCAGCGCTTCGAGGAAGTTGCCGTAGCCAAATTCCGCATTGAAACGGTCGGCGGTCGGGTAAGACGTGTAGCGCGGGCCGGACTGGCTCATCTTGCCGATGATGACCGGGTCGAATTCGACGACGGCGTCCAGGTCGGCGGAAGCACTGCTGAGTAGTGTAGGCATGATGTGTGTAAAGTCTTGAAAGGTTTAGGCGGCCAGGCGTTTCATGGCGGGCTTGCCGGCGTTTGCGGCGCCAGACTTGCCGCCAGGCATGGCGACGCGGCGCGGTGGCGGCATCTTGCCGAAATTGAACAGGCTCACGGCTTGCGACAGGCTGGCCGCTTCTTCCGCCAGGCGCGTGGCGGCCGCGGCGGCTTCTTCCACCAGGGCCGCGTTCTGCTGCGTCACCTGGTCCATGTGGGCGATGGCCTGGTTGACCTGGTCGACGCCGATGCTCTGTTCGCGCGAGGCGATGGAAATTTCCTGCATGATGGCCGTCACCTGCTTGACGGAGCTGACCACCTGTTCCATGGTGGCGCCGGCGCGGTTCACCTGCAGCATGCCGGCGCCCACCTTGCCGACGGAAATTTCAATGAGTTGCTTGATATCCTTGGCTGCCACGGACGAGCGCTGCGCCAGGTTGCGCACTTCGCCCGCCACCACGGCGAAGCCCCTGCCCTGCTCGCCGGCGCGGGCCGCTTCCACGGCCGCGTTCAAGGCCAGGATGTTGGTCTGGAAGGCGATGCCTTCGATCAAGCCGATGATGTCGACGATTTTCTTCGACGAGGTGTTGATCTCGTCCATGGTGGTGATCACTTCGGAAACGATCTCGCCGCCCTGCACGGCCACTTTCGAGGCGGCCACGGCCAGCTCGTTCGCCTGCACCGAGTTGTCCGCGTTCTGTTTCACCGTCGACGAGAATTCCTCGATGCTCGAGGCCGTCTCTTCCAGGCTGGCCGCCTGCGATTCCGTGCGGCCCGACAAGTCCATATTGCCGACGGCGATTTGCTTGGTGGCCACGGCCATGGTTTCCACGTTGATGCGCACGTCGCGGATGGTGGCGATCAGGTTGCTGTTCATCTGTTGCAGCGCGCGCAGCAGTTGCCCCACTTCATCCGTGCTCTCCGTTTCAAAACTGCCCGACAGGTCGCCCGCGGCAATGGCCCGCGCGCCGTTCAGGGCCTTGCCCAGCGGCTTGAGCACGGACATGCGCAAGGTGTACCAGAGGAAAACGTTGATCAGGAAACCGAACAGGGTGGCGCCGAAGATGGCGTAATTGGTGATCTGGCCGCCGCTGGCGAACAGGCTGATGACGCACACCAGCAGTTGCAGGCAGTTGACGATGGAGGTGGCGGCCCAGATGCGCAGGTTGAGCGACATGTGCGTCAGGCTGTGCAGCAGGTGCGCCAGGCCCGGACGCACGATCTGCCCGTTCTTGATGACGATGTTGCCGCCTTCCTTGTTGCGGATGGCCGCGTAGGCTTCTTCGGCGGCCTTGACCTGGTCCTTGTCCGCCTTGACGCGCACGGACATGTAGCCGATGGTCTTGCCCGCTTCGCGGATGGGGGTGACGTTGGCGCGCACCCAGTAGAAATCGCCGTTCTTGCAGCGGTTCTTGACCAGGCCCGTCCACGGCGTGCCGGCCTGGATCGAGGTCCACAGGTCGGCGAACGCTTCGGCCGGCATGTCCGGGTGGCGCACGATGTTCTGGGGTGAGCCGAGCAGCTCGGCCTCGCTGAAGCCGCTGACCTGACTGAAGTAGGGGTTCACATACACGATATTGCCGTTCATATCCGTTTTCGACACGATGGCCTGATCGTCCAAGACGAGGACTTCACGGTTAGTCACTGGCAAATTTTGTCGCATGGTCGCGGCTTCCTGATCAGTTAAATAGGCAATTGGTGAGTAAGACTTGCACGATTGCAAGAATGGAGATCAGTGTAAGGAGTCGCCTGCGCAAATTTATTGATGTAGATCAAAATCCTCCAGATTGGTCGTGCTTGCACGCATTTAGCGATAGCAATGCGGCATTGTTTTAAAGATATTGGTTGCCGTCGGCGCTTAATCCACGCCCGCCGTCAGCGGCCGCAGGCTGCCCACGGCGTAGCCTTGCGCGTAGTCGATGCCCAGTTCGCGGATGACGGCCAGGGTGGCTGCGTCTTCCACGTATTCGGCCACCGTTTCCAGGCCCATCACGTGGCCCACTTCATTGATAGCCTTGACCATGGCGCGGTTGATGGCATTGGTGGCGATGTCGCGCACGAAGACGCCGTCGATCTTCAAATAGTCGACGGGCAGGGCTTTCAGGTAGCCGAACGAGGAAAAGCCGCTGCCGAAGTCATCGAGCGAGAAGCGGCAGCCCAAGGCCTTGAGCTGGCGCATGAACACTTGTGCCTTGGGCAGGTTGGCGATGACGGCCGTTTCCGTGATTTCAAAGCAGATTTGCTCGGGTGCAATCGCGAATGCCACGAATTGCTCGGTGATGTAGTCGTGCAAGCCGGCATCGGCCAGCGACATGCCCGACAGGTTGACGGAATACAGGGCCGGTGCGCGGCGTCGGCTTTCCGCCAGCGCGGCCAACGGCGGCAGGCTGTCGCGCACGCTCTGGATATGCGCGCAGACGGCGCGGATGACCCAGCGGTCGATGGACAGCATCATGTCGTAGCGTTCGGCGGCGGGGATGAAGGCGCCCGGCAAGATCAGGTCGCCCTTGCTGTTGCGGATGCGGATCAGCACTTCGTCGTGGTGTTCCGGGCTGTCGTGCAGGTGCACGATGGGCATGGCGTACAGGCGGAAATAGTCGTGGGCGAACGCTTCGTTCAGGCGGGAGATCCACAGCATCTCGCCATGCCGCTGCGCCAGCATGACGTCGGACTCCTGATATATATGGATGCGGTTGCGGCCCTGCTCCTTGGCCAGGTAGCAAGCCTGGTCGGCTGCGCTCAGCAGCTCGCTCATGGACTTGCTGTCCTGGCTGATTTCCACGATGCCGATGCTCACGCCCAGCTCGAAGCTGCGTTCGTCCCAGGCGAAACGGAAATCGCGCACGGACTGGCGCAGCTGTTCGCCGATCAGGCGCGCGTGTTCGAGCGGACAGTGCGGCAGCAGCACGCCCAGTTCGTCGCCGCCCAGGCGCGCCAGGATGTCGCTGTCGCGCATCCGCCCCTGCAGCATCTTGGTCAGCAGCTGCAGCAGCACGTCGCCGGCGCCGTGGCCGCAAGTGTCGTTGATGACCTTGAACTGGTCCAGGTCCAGGTACAGCAGCGCATGCGCGTGGCCATCCTGCTTGGCCGTGCGCAGGGCGCCGGCCACCAGGTGCTCGAATTCGCGCCGGTTGATCAGGCCCGTCAGGGTATCGTGCGTGGCTTGCCACGACAGTTCCTGGCTCAGCTTGCGCTCGTGGCTGACGTCGCGGAACACGACGACGGCGCCGAGGATGTGGCCGTCGCGCGACCAGATGGGTGCGGCCGATTCCTCGACGGCGATGCGCCGCCCGTCGCGCGTGACCAGTTGCGAGCGGGGTGAAATGCCGATGGCCTGGTGCTGTTGCAGGCAGCGCATGGCCACGTGCTCGCGTGCTTCGCCCGTGCGTTCATCGGCCAGCGGCATGGTCAGGCCGATGTCCAGGCCCTGCGCCAGCTCGTTGCTCCAGCCCGTCAATTGCTCGGCCACCCGGTTCAGGTAACGCGTCTTGCCCTGCGGATCGGTGGTGATGACGCCGTCGCCGATGGAGCTGAGCGTCACTTCGGCCAGTTCCTTGCGCTCGGCGATCATCAGTTCGCGCGCCATGTGCTCGGTGATATCCCAGATGATGCCCAGGGTGCGGTCGGGCCGGCCGCCGGCATCCATGAAGATGTGCGCCTTGGCCGCCAGCCAGTGTTCGCTGCCGTCGGGCCAGACGACGCGGTATTGCAGGGCGTAGCCGCCGCGCCGGCGCACGCCGTCCTGCAGCACGTTGACCACCTTGTCGCGGTCGCTGGCGTGCACGCAATCGAGAAAGCTGCGGAATGGCTGCGTCAGCGCCCGTTCTTCCAGGCCCAGCAAGGTGGCGCCCTTGGCCGACCAGCTGACCGTACCGTCGATGACCTGGCCAGCGACGATACGCGAATCCCAGATCGCCATGTGCGCCGCCTCCAGCGCCATCTGCAAACGTTTCTGCTGGTCGCCCATCATCCTCTCCCGACATGGATACAGGAATAGACGCGCCGCTGGTGTTTAAGTTCCCGGCAGCTCGGCGGGTGTGCTGGCCGAGGCGCGCGCCACGTCGCGCACATTCTTTTGCACGGCCACGGCGGCAAATAGGCTGAGCAGGAACGCCATGGCATAAAACCCTTTCTCGCTGTTTTGCAGGGTGGCGTTCCACAGGCCGACAGTCAATAACAGCAAGGCCAGCAGCACGGAGATCCAGCACAGGCCGAAATAGATGCCCGTGACGGCGATGCCCTCGGCGCGGTCGCGCACGGATTTCTGCAACGAAATGGCGGCGAACAGGCCATACATGAGGATGGTGAAGTAATAGCCCTTCTCGTTGAGCGCCATCGTGGCGTTCCACAAGCCGGACAGATAGGTGACGATGCCGATCAGCAATGCCGCCCAGGAGGCGCCGATAAAGGCGCTGCTGGGGCGTGGGGCGGGGGAAGCATGCATAGGGTCTCCATGGGCAGCGGGCGCCGCCGGCATGGCCGGGGCGGCAGGCACGGATGCGCCTGCCGCTCCATCAGACCAGAAAGCTTATTTGCTTGGCTTGATCATGCGCAACAAAGCCGACACGGCCGTGACGCCGGCCAGCACCAGACCGCCGGCGATGAGGCCGGCCACCGCGTTGATCAGGCTGGGCGTGACGGCCGCCAGCACGGGGCCGATGCCGGCCACGCCGCCGACGGCTTCCTCCGCGTGGTGCAGCATGCCGCTGGCCCACGGCCAGCCGTGCGTCAGGATGCCGCCGCCGACCATGAACATGGCCAGGGTGCCCACCACGGAGAGGACTTTCATCAGTTTCGGCGCCGCCGACACGAGCATGCGGCCAAAGCCGCGCACGCCGTCCATCAGCGCGCCCGCGCCCTTGCGTGCCGCCAGGTAAAAGCCTGCGTCGTCGAGCTTGACGATGCCGGCCACCAGGCCGTACACGCCCACCGTCATGATGAGGGCGATGCCGACGACGACGGCCACCTGTTCGGCGAAGGTGGCCGCGGCCACCGTGCCCAGGGCGATGACGATGATTTCCGCCGACAAAATGAAATCGGTGCGGATGGCGCCCTTGATCTTGTCCTTTTCCAGCGCCACCAGGTCGACCTGCGGGTCGCGCAGCGCCTGCGCCAGTTCGGCCTTGTGGCTGTCGTCCGGGTGCAGATACTTGTGCGCGATCTTTTCGAAGCCTTCGAAGCACAGGTAGGCGCCGCCCACCATCAGCAGCGGCGTGATGGCCCATGGCGCAAACGCGCTGATGGCCAGCGCGGCGGGCACGAGGATGGCCTTGTTCTTCAGCGAACCGACGGCGACGGCCCAGACGACGGGCAGTTCGCGCTCGGCGCGCACGCCGGCCACTTGCTGCGCGTTCAGGGCCAGGTCGTCACCGAGCACGCCGGCCGTCTTCTTGGCGGCCACCTTGGTCATCAAGGAAACGTCGTCGAGGATGCTGGCGATGTCGTCGAGCAGGGCCAGCAGGCTGGAGCCGGCCATCTCAGCGCGCTCCCACGGTGGTGGCAGGAAATTGTGGAGCGAGGAAAGTGTTGTTTTTCATGATGTTATTCTTGGTTGTACGGCAAGGAACGATGTGGCGAAGGCGTGACCGCGATCTTACCTCAGGCGGGGCCGGCAAGGCCGCACGGGCCGGGTTAAAATTGCCTCTCATCACCATTTTTGGAAACCGCATGCCCTTTGCCACCTGGATCACCTTTGTCATCGCCGCCTCCATCATCGCCGTCTCGCCCGGCTCGGGCGCCGTGCTGTCGATGTCGCACGGCCTGTCCTACGGGGTGAAAAAGGCCAGCGCCACGATTCTCGGCCTGCAACTGGGGCTGCTGGTGGTGCTGGGCATCGCGGGCGCCGGCGTCGGTTCCCTGCTGCTGGCGTCCGAAGTGGCGTTCAATATCGTCAAGACGGTGGGCGCGCTGTACCTGATCTACCTGGGCCTGTCGCAGTGGCGCGCCAAGGTGGCCGTGACGGGCGACCTGCATGCGGATGCCGTGGTGCCGTCCATGCGCCGGCGCGTGCTGACGGGTTTCCTGACGAATGTGACGAATCCGAAGGGCATCATCTTCATGGTGGCGGTGTTGCCGCAATTCATCAGCCCGACGTCTCCGCTGCTGCCGCAATTGCTGATCCTGGCCGTCACCATGTGCACGATCGACCAGATCGTCATGCACAGCTATGCCTTTTTAGCGTCCTCGATGCAGCGCTTCTTCCGCGACGCGCGCGCCGTGAAAAAGCAGAACCGCTTCTTTGGCGGCTTGCTGATGGCCGTCGGCGCCGCCCTGTTCTTCGTCAAGCGGGGCGGCCAGACGACATCCTGAGCCAGATCAAGATGCAAACATTTGTAAGCCCGCTTGCGATGCCCGCCCGATAGGACTGTAATCGGGGTGTTGTCTACCTTTCATCTCTGTCCGTCCTGCCTGGAGCGCTGCCATGCGTCCGACCCTGTCTTCCCCGTTCTTGAACACCGTGTGCGCCGTGCTGCTGTCGTCGGCGTGCTCCCTGGCCCTGGCGCAGGACCCGCCCGCCCGCGTGGCGCGCATTTCCACCGTCGAAGGGCAGGTGCTGGTGCGCGCCGGCGAGGGCGAGGCGCAAAATGCCCTGCTGAACTGGCCCGTCACGACGGACAACCGCTTGACTACGATGCGCGGCGCGCTGGCGGAATTGCGCGTGGGTGCGGCCGCCGTGCGCCTCGATGGCGATTCCGAGCTGGAAGTGAGCGAGCTCGATGACGACAGTTTCAAATTGCACCTCGGCTATGGCACGGTCAGCGTGCGCGTGCGCAATCCCGACGCGCTGCGCGGCTTTGAGCTGACCACGGCCCAGGCCCGCGTGATCCTGACCCAGCCGGGCTGGGTGCGCATCGAGGCGGGGCGCCAGCCCGGCACCAGCATCGTCAGCGTGCTCGAAGGGGCGGCCGACGTGGATGGCGCGACGGGCAGCGTCACCTTGCGTGCAGGCAAGCGCGCCGAATTGACGGACGAAGAATTGCGCACGGGCGCCTTGCAGAGGATCGCCTTCGACAACTGGCCCGAAGCCTTGCCTGCCGCCGCGCCGGCCTTGCGCTATGTCACGGACGATACGACCGGCTATGAAGAGCTGGACCGCTATGGCGCCTGGCAGGACAACGCGGAATACGGCCCCCTGTGGCTGCCCAGCACGGTGCCGGCCGGCTGGGCGCCGTACAGCGACGGGCGCTGGACGTGGATCGCGCCGTGGGGCTGGACCTGGGTCGACAATGCGCCGTGGGGCTACGCGCCCTCGCATTACGGCCGCTGGGTGCTGCTGGGCCAGCGCTGGGGCTGGGCCCCGGGCCGCGAGCGCGGCCGCGTGCCCTGGGCGCCGGCCCTGGTGGGCTGGGTCGGCGGCAATCACGGGACCGGCCACGGCCAGCAGCCGGGCGTGGGCTGGTTTCCCCTGTCGCCGCACGAGCGCTACGTGCCTGGCTACCGCAGCAGTGCCGAGTATGAACGCCGCCTCAACCGCGTCGCCGACGGGCGCCGTTCCGTGATGGGCGAGCGCGAACGCCGTGAAGGCATGACGATGCTGCCGGGCGAGCGTTTTGGCGGCGCGCGCACGGTGGACGTGCCGCGCCGCAACCGCACCATCATGCCGGCGCCCGTGCTGCAAAGCATGCCCTTGAGCACGCCGCCTGCGCCGGCGGGCAACTGGCAGCGTCCCGCCGATGCGCCGCGCCAGCAAGATGGTTTCCGGCGCGACTGGGGCAACCGCCCTGGCCGTTTGCAGACGGACGATGGCCAGACGCACCTGGCGCCGCGTCCCATGCAGCCGAACCGGCCGCCCGTGCCGGCGCAGCCGCCGCAGCCGCAACAGCCGCCGATACCGGCCCAGCCCGTGATGCCGGCGGCGCCTTCCTTGCCGCCCGTGCAAGACCCGCTGACGCACCCCGGCTGGCGTGGCGAACAGCGGCCGCAGCCGCGCCCCGTCATCGAGCGTCCTGCCGAGGTGCAGCGCCCGGACGGCAACCGCTGGGAGCGTGGCGGCCGCCGCGAAGTACTGCAGACGGCGCCGCCGCCTGCCATGCCTGCGCCACCGCCCGTGGCCCAGCCGCGGCCCGCGCCGCCGCCGATGCCGGCTCCTGCGGCGCGTCCGGCACAGGAGGCGCGCGGGGGCGAACGCAGCGGGCCGCCACGCGAACGGAGCAATGACCGGAATATTGACCGGGGCAATGAGCGCGGCGGCCCCGGCCGTAATGGCCGGATGCAGGAAACGGAGCGTTGACCGGGCCGCTGGCGCTGGCTGTCTGTCCGTCCGGTCATGGATTATCGACGTTCAAGCCGCCAAACCGACAGTTCGTCACATTTCAGCGGTCAAGCCGCGGTGTTTTGTCTACAGTGGAGTCATTGCAGCACAGCGCAATGCCTTCACGGCTGACAGCACCGATTTTCCGGCTATTTTGTCCAAACGAAATAGTTTTCGCCAGCTTACAAAGCTGGCTTTTTTTTTCCGCGCCCCTGGCGCCATGGCGGCGGGCGCAGGCGCCGCCAAAGTTGGCTACAATACGCCTTTCTGCAGCCGCCGCGCGCCATGCGCCGCGCCGTCTGTTCTGACCGGCACTGATTGGATTTCCCATGCAAACGACCCCACCCACCGAAGTGACGATTCCTCCCAGCGAATCGCTGATCGAATACCCGAGCGACTTTCCCATCAAGATCATGGGCCCGACGCATGTCGACTTCGCGCCGACCATGCTGGAACTGGTGATCAGCCACGATCCGACCTTCCACGCAGGCCGCATGGAAGAGCGCCCATCGGGCAAGGGCAATTACACGGGCCTGACCGTCACCGTGCGCGCCATCAGCCGCGAGCAGCTCGACGCCCTGTACATGGCGCTGTCGGGCCACCCGATGGTCAAGATCGTCATGTAAGGCTGGCTGCCGCCACGCTGGCCTGGCTCTTCGTGAGCAGCCAGACGGCGGCAAAGGACGCGCTGGCCGCCGCCGTCACCCACAGCAGCGGCTTTTCGCTTCCGTCCGTGATGGCGGCGATGACGGCGCCGCAGGCGGCCGTGATGAGCATTTGCACGAAGAAGAACAGGCCCGAGGCGCTGCCCGCCTGGTCGCCGTACGGCTGCAGCACGGCCAGCTGGCAGGCGGGGATGGCCATGCCCACCGACATCATCACCAGCAGCATGGGCGCCACCAGCGACGCCACGTGCCGCGGCGCCAAAGTCCCCGCCAGCAACAAGCTGGCCGCGCCCGCCACATTGATCAGCACCGCCACGCCCAGCAGGTAATCGGCGCCCAGGCGCGGTCCCAGCGCGCGAAACAGGCTCGATCCCCCGATATAGCCGCTGACCGTCAGCGCGAACACCAGCGCGTACGCGTGCGGCGACAGGTGCATGCCCCTTTGCAACAGCACGGACGATTCCGCGATGAAGGGGAAATACGTGCAATATACACAACCGATGGCCAGCGCATAGCGCAGGAAATACGCATCGCCCAGCAGGCGGCGGTACAGCGCCAGGGTATTGCCCTGTGGCACGACGCTGGCCGGCCTGGTTTCCGGCACCCAGGCGGCGATCAGCCCCAGCGACAGCGCTCCCAGCAGGCACAGCACGCCAAACACGGCGCGCCAGCCGAACGCCGCGTCGAGCACGCTGCCGGCCAGCGGCGCCAGGATCGGCGACAAACCCATCACCATCGATATTTTGCCCAGCATGCGCGCCTGCGTGGCGGGATCGAAGCGGTCGCGCACCATGACCCGGCCGATGATGGTGCCGCTGCAACCGCCGAACGCCTGCAGCACGCGCGCGGCGATCAGCACGTGCACGTCGGAAGTCACGGTGCAGACGATGCTGGCGAGCACAAAAATGCCCGTGCCGGCCAGCAGCACGGGGCGGCGTCCGTAGCGGTCGGCCAGCGGCCCGCACGCGAGCATCGAGGCGGCCGAGCCGGCCATGAACAGGCTCAGGGTCAGTTGCAGTTGCGCATCACTGGCGTGCAGGGCATCGGCCATGGCCGGCAGCGAAGGCAGATAGATGTCGATGCTGATGCGCGACAGGCAGACCAGCAGCAGCACGATGCCGCCCCAGGCCCATAAAGCGAGTTGTTTCTGCATTGTTTTACACGATCCAGGCAAGCGTGCGCCCCGCTGGCGCACCGGAACGGTGAGAGTAGAATGTTTGTGGTGTAATGCGAAGTGCCAGTCATCAGAAAATTCATTGGACCACTTGGACGATTATTATGCCGCGAGGAAAATCACCGCACGCCCTGGACTTGCCTCGCCCCACCAGCTGGCTCGACAAGGCGGGCGTCAACAAGCAGGATGGCGCGTATGAAGCGCTGCGCTCGGCCATCCTGACGAAGATGTTGCCGGCGGGCAGCCGTTTGCCATCCAGCCGCACCCTGGCGGAACGGTGGGAGTTGTCGCGCGGCACCATCGAAACCGTGTTCGACCGCTTGCACGCGGAAGCGTACGTGACGCGCGTGCCCGGTTCCGGCACGCGCGTGTGCGCCGTCGTGCCGGAGCGCTTCCTGATGGCGGGCCTGGGCGACGCCGTTCCCGCCCCGCTGGCCGTGGCGCCCGCGCCTGCCTCGGATACGGGCGTGCGCGACGGCTTGCCCTTCGTGGCGCGGCGCGCCGACGCCAGCCTGTTTCCCATGGCCGCCTGGTCCAAGTGCGCCACGCGGGCGCTGGCCGCCGCCACGCCGGAGCAGCTGTGCAGCGCCGATCCCGCCGGCTTGCCCGAACTGCGCCAGCAGATCGCCGATTTCCTCGCCAAGTACCGCGGCGTGCGCTGCGACCCGCAAGACATCCTTGTCACGACCGGCATCCGCCACGCGATCGACTTGCTGGCGCGCAGCATCGTGCGCGAGGGCGACAAGGTGTGCCTGGAGGAACCGGGCTATCCGGCCGCGCGCGCCCTGTTCGCCCTCGCGGGCGCCGTGCCGGTGGACATAGCCGTCGACGCCGAGGGCATCGATGGCGCCGCCCTGGCCGCGCACGCGGATGCCCGCCTCGCCTACGTGACGCCGGCGCACCAGTCGCCGCTGGGCGTGACCATGTCCGTCACGCGCCGCCTGGCCTTGCTGGAATGGGCGAACGACCATGGCGCGTGGGTGCTGGAAGACGATTACGACAGCGAATTCAATTACCAGAGCGCGCCGCTGGCAGCCTTGAAGGCGCTGGACCAGTACCAGCGCGTGATTTATTGTGGCAGTTTTAATAAGACCCTGTTTGCCGGCCTGCGCGTGGGCTTCATGGTGCTGCCGCCCGCCTTGCGGCCGCAGTTGTTGCGCACCCTGCAGTTGACGGGCAGGTCCGTGGGCGTGACGGAGCAGCTGGCGCTGTCCGCCTGGATGGAGGATGGCGCTTTCGTGCGCCATTTGCGCCAGGCGCGGCTGGCCTACAAGGAGCGGCGCGACCTGCTGCTGGCCTGCCTCGAGCAGATTGCCCCCGGGCGCTACGCCATTTCCGGCCAGCAAGCGGGTTTTCATTGCGTGCTGTGGTTGCCGCCGGGCAGCGACGAGCGGACGTTTTGCGCGCGCGCGGCGCACGAAGGGCTGGCGCTGCAGCCGCTCGGTGATTTTTGTCACAGCGCACAATTGGCGCCAGCCGTGCTGCTCGGCTACACGGCCTTGAATGGGCCCCAGATACGCCATGCTGCACAAAAATTGGGCAGATTGTTGCTGTTGCCGGAGTCTGCCCCGGAATGAAACGGCGGCCTGGCTTATAATCACGGCTTCGCCGCAGCGTCCGCAGGGCGCCGGCAGCTGATTACAGAATCCGTCATGACCACCACCCGAACCGAAACGGCGCTGATCCGCGAGCTGGGCCGCGTCGATTACGAGCCGACCTTTGCCGCCATGCGCGCCTTTACCGACGCGCGCACGACGGACACGCGCGACGAACTGTGGATCGTCGAGCATCCGCCCGTATTCACCCTGGGCCTGGCAGCCGACTGCGGCCACCTGCTGGCCGGCGCGGAGAATGTGCCCGTGGTGCAGACGGACCGGGGCGGCGAAGTGACGTTCCACGGCCCCGGCCAGGTGGTGATTTACCTGCTGATGGACTTGCGCCGCAACAAGCCGGGCGGCAAGCTGTATGCGCGCCAGTTCGTGCATAAAATCGAGCAAGCCATCATCAACGTGCTGGCGGCGTATAATCTCGCTGGCGAGCGCATCGATGGCGCGCCTGGCATCTATATTGCCGGCGGGCCAGACAAGGGTGCGAAGATCGCCGCGCTGGGCTTGAAAGTGCGCGGCAACGGCTGCACCTACCATGGCGTGTCGCTCAACGTGGCGATGGACCTGGCACCGTTTTCCTGGATTAACCCTTGCGGCTATTCCGGCCTGAAGACGGTGGACATGCGCAGCATGGGCGTGTTGGCGCCGCTGGCCGACGTGCAGCGGGCCCTGGCCCACGAATTGACCGTATTACTCGATGTAAGCGAAGTAAACAGCGCCGCAGGCGCGCCTCAGGCAGCGGATGCCTGAGCAAACAAACCAACATGCCCCTCAAGGGCTTGCAGCCATGACTTCTGAGACCATTTCCAGCACCGCCCCCGCCGCTCCCGCCGCCTACAACCCGAGCGAAAAGCAAAAAGGCGCCAGCAAGACTTCGCGCATCCCGATCAAGATCATTCCGATCGAGCAAGTCGAGCGCCTGAAAAAGCCGGACTGGATCCGCGTCAAGGCCGCTTCGGCATCGACCCGCTTCTATGAAATCAAGGACATCCTGCGCGAAAACAAACTCGTGACGGTGTGCGAGGAAGCCAGCTGCCCGAACATCGGCGAATGCTTCGGCAAGGGCACGGCCACCTTCATGATCATGGGCGACAAGTGCACGCGCCGCTGCCCGTTCTGCGACGTCGGCCATGGCCGCCCGGACCCGCTGGACAAGGAAGAGCCGGCCAACCTGTCGAAAACCATCGCCAAGCTGCGCCTGAACTACGTCGTCATCACTTCCGTCGACCGCGATGACTTGCGCGACGGCGGCGCCGGCCATTTCGTCGAGTGCATCCAGCAAACGCGCGCCCTGTCGCCGAACACCCGCATCGAAGTGCTGGTGCCCGACTTCCGCGGCCGCCTGGAAAAAGCCCTGAACCTGTTCAAGGATGGCTTGCCTGACGTCATGAACCACAACCTGGAAACGGCGCCGCGCCTGTACAAGGAAGCCCGTCCCGGTTCCGACTACATGCACTCGCTGAAGCTGCTGAAAGACTTCAAGGCCATGTACCCGGACGTGAAGACCAAGTCCGGCATCATGGTGGGCCTGGGCGAGACGGACGAGGAAATCCTGCAAGTCATGCGCGACATGCGCGAGCACGATATCGACATGCTGACCATCGGCCAATACCTGGCGCCATCGAACAGCCACTTGCCCGTGCGCCGCTACGTGCACCCGGACGTGTTCAAAATGTTCGAGGAAGAAGCCTATAAAATGGGCTTCACCCACGCCGCCGTGGGCGCCATGGTGCGCAGCTCGTACCACGCGGATGAACAGGCGCACAGCGCCGGCGTGGAATCGGCGCTGAATTTCTAAGCACCTTGCGCTGTATCAAAGCCGCCCGCTCGCGCTGGCGGCTTTTTTTTGCCTGTTCGAATCGTATGCGTCTCATCCGGCCGGGCGTTCTATACTATCGTGCTGAAAATGCATGGTTGACGAATAGGCTATGAGGTGAGGCATGGACGTACGCATCGACGCATCGTGGAAGGCGCGGCTGGAGGCTGATTTCGCCGAACCTTACTGGGAATGCCTGGCCGCCTTCGTGAAGGCGGAATATGCGGTGGGGCCGTGCTGTCCACCCGGCAAATATATCTTCCGGGCCTTCGACCTGACGCCGTTCGAGCAGGTGAAAGTCGTGATCCTGGGGCAAGACCCGTACCACACGCCCGGCGCGGCCATGGGACTGTGCTTTTCCATCCCCGAAGGCACGCCGCCGCAGCCCAGCCTGCAGAATATTTTCAAGGAATTACAGAGCGACGTCGGTATCGAACGTACCCGCACGGATTTGTCCGACTGGGCGCAGCAAGGGGTATTTTTGCTCAACAGCGTGCTGACCGTGCGCGCGGGGGCGGCCGGTACGCATGCGGGCAAGGGCTGGGAAAAGCTGACGGACAGCGCCATCCGCCACCTGTCCGCCGAGCGCAGCAATCTCGTCTTCATCCTGTGGGGCGGCTACGCGCAGGCCAAGCGGTCCCTGATCGACCCCGGCAAGCACCTGGTGCTGACGGCGCCCCATCCATCTCCCTTGTCTGCGAATAAAGGTTTCTTTGGCAGCAAGCCGTTCAGCCTGGCAAATGCGTATTTGCAAGCGCACGGCCAGACGGCCATCGCCTGGGGATGAGGCATGACACGGTACGGCAACCGACAGCGGCAGGCGTTGCTCCCTGCCGCTGTCTTCGCGCGTAACTCTTAGAAGCTTGTTGATAAACCCGCATAGATGCTGCGGCGGGCGCCGTACTGCGGCGCTCCCACGCCCACGCCGGAACCGTCGCGCAGCAGGTAGGACTTGTCGAACAGGTTGATCAGGGCCAAACGGCCTTCCACCTTGCCGACCGGCGTATTTTTCCACGTGTGCGTGAGCGCCGTGTTGACGGTGAAGTAACTCGGCAAATGGCCGGAATTCGGTGCGCCGCCATCCGGCGTCATGCGCAGGCCGCTGCCGTAGAGGAAGTCAGCGCTCACTTGCGAATCGCCGAAGTGATAATGGCCGCCACCGGACAGCGTGTATTTCTGGTCATGATCGAGATAGACATAGTGGCGGCTGATGTAGTTCAACTCATCGGCGCCAAACAGGGCCTGGCCCGAGTTGATGTTGCGGCCCTGCGCCTTTTGCGTGCTGGCGTTGAGGAACAGGCCCCAGTTTTTCTCGCTGTAGATGGCGGATAATTCCAGGCCCTTGGCGTAGCCATCCGCATAGTTGAACGGCGTCAAAATCAATGCCTGGCCGAACTGGCCTTCGTCGAGCAGGTTGCTGATCTTTTTATAGTACACATCGGCCGTCACGGTCAGTTTCGCATTCACCTGGTGGCTGATGCCCACGTCGTAATAATGCGTGCGTTCGGCCTTGACGTTGTCCGACTGGCTGATTTCCGGCGCATTCGTCGTGTTCGCATACAGGTCGATGCTGCCTTGCGCCGCCAGTTCCTGCGGCGGCGGCGTGAAGTAGCGCGAATAGCCCGCGTGCAGGGCCGTGCCCGGCGCCAGCTGGTACGCCAGGTTCACGCGCGGGCTCCATTGCTGCTCGCTCGTGTAAGCCGAGACCTTGTCGAAGCGGGCGCCATAGTTCAGGGTCAGGGGTTTGCTGATATGCCATTCATCCTGCAGGTAAAAACTGGCCAGGGTGCCCGTCTTGCCGCTGTTGTCGACGATGGAAATCGGCGTGGTGGCGTTTTGCGCACCGTCCAGCGCCGGGAACACGGCCACCGTGTTGTCGCTCGTCGTCTTCTGGCGCGTGTAGGCCAGGCCGGCGCGCACGGTATGGTCCTGGTGCAACTTGTAGCTGATATCGAACTGGGCACCCGAGGCGCTGTTCGCGCGGCGCGAATCCGACGCCACGCCGTTGTAGATCAGGTCGCCGATGGAGTCCGGCGTGAAGTGCAGTTCCGAATACTGGTGGAAGGCGGACACCTGGTAATTGAGGTCGCCCAGGCTCTTTTGCAGCGACAGCACGAGGAAGCGGTTCACTTCGCGCTGGTTTTCATTCAGTTGCGACGACGGCAAGGTGGACGTGCCCGCCTGCGCATCGCTGTGACCGGCCAGCGAGAAGCCCGGCGCCTGGTCCGGATTGTTGGGGATCTGGAAGCGGCCGTTATACGTGCCGAACATGGCGCCCAGGCGCGTGTTGTCATCGAGGAAATACGACAGGCTGCCGAACGATTTGTTCTGGCGCGTCTTGTCGTGCAGGGCGCTGCGCGTATCCTGCGGGTTTTCCACGCCCAGCGAATTGCCCAGGTAGCTGCCGGACAGGTAGTAATTGAACTTGCCCACGCTACCGAAAAATTCGGCACTCGGCTCCACATGGTCGTGGCTGCCGACCATGATGCCGATGCGCCCGCCCGGCGTCATGCCGCCCTCCTTCGTTTCGATGTCGACGATGCCGGCCGTGCGCAGGCCGAACTGGGCCGGCAAGGCGCCCGTCATGAAATCCGTCTTGTCGATCAGGCGCGTGTCGATCGACTGGCCAAAGCCGCTGATGCTTTCCGGCAATTGCACGCCATTGATGCGGTATTGCACGTTGGCATGGTCGTCGCGCACGTGCAGGGCGCCGGAACCCTTCGAATCCTGCGATACGCCCGGCAGGCGCAGCAGCACTTCATTGAACGGCGTGTTGTCGCCCTGGCCCAGCATGTCGACCATGTGGCTGTCGATGCTGTAGATGGTGGTGCCGACTTTCGGCGACAGTTCGATGCGCGCGCTTTTCAAATGGGCGGACGTGACTTCCACTTTTTGCATCTCTTGCGGCGCAGCATCGGCGCCGGAACTGGCCGGGCTGGCATCCGCGGGCTCGGCGGCATGGGCGGAAAAGCTGAACAGGCTGGCAAGGGCGAGCGACAGCGCGCTCAGGCGTGGTGTGTGTTGCATGGTGAACCTCGAAAATAGTCTACGCCAGGCGGCCCGGCGCGCATGAGGACGCGGCGGTGCAGCCTGAAAAAAGGATAAAAACAGCGTGGGAACTACAACGAGGCGGCAGGCGGGCCGCGCACGGGCGGCAAGATGAGGGCGGCGGCGGGCGCCAGGGTGGCGGGCGCGACGGCCAGCAAGCGGTACGGCAATAACTGGGCGGGCGGCTCGGTGACGGCCGGCGGCACGGCGATATCGGCCACCTTGTCGATGACGGTGGCGCACAGCGCGCACTCTTCCGCGTCGAGGGTCGTCTTGTGCAGGTGCGACGCGGCCGTCGACAGCAGGAACACGAGGGCCAGCGCACTGAACAGCGCCACGCACAGCCGCCACGGCGTGCGCGCGAGGGCGGCGGCACCGTGATGAGCAAGCTTGCGGGTGGGCTGGCGGGAAGACATGGGCGCATAGTAGCAAGAAAATCGCCCCGCTGTCAGCGCTTGTTGCGTCATTTGCGCCGGAGCGAGCTTACAGGGTGGCGCGCAAGTCGCGCGGCGACAGGCCGTAATGCTGGCGAAAACGGGCCGCGAAGCGCGAGGGCGAGACGTAGCCGCAGGCGGCGGCGATGTCGCCAATGGGTAAGATGCCAGATTGCAATTCTTGCAAGGCCAGGCGCAGGCGCACGTCTTCCAGGATGGCGCGGAAGTGACGTTGTTCCAGGGCCAGCTGGCGGCGCAGCGTGGACGCGCCCAGGTGCAGCTGGCTGGCGACCTTGGCCACGCTCCAGTCGGCGGCCGGGTCCAGCAGCAGCACTTGCTGCACGCGCGCGGCCAGCGGGTCGCGGCGGTCCAGCAGCAAGGGGCCGCAGTGGCCGCCCAGGGCCAGGGCCAGCAGCAAGCCTTCGGCCTGGTGCGCCAGCAGCGCGGGCGGGCTACCGGCAGCCAGGCTGGCCATCAGCTGGTCCCAGGCCAGCGCCGCGTGGTCATCGAGCGGCACGCACAAGCTGGCCGTGGCCGCCTGGCGCAGCTGGCCATCGACGAGGCTGCCATGGCGCGCGCGGAAACGGGCGATCAGGGCTGGCGAAAAACTCAGCACTTCGGCCCGGTAGCCTTGCGTGCCGGGCAGGTTGGCCACGCCCAGTTCCTGGCCCGCCGGCATCAGCACCACGTCGTGCGTCCCGGCGCGCGCTTGGCGAGCGCCCCATTCCAGCAGTTTTACTCCCTGCCGCACGCGGCACAGGGCGCTCTGGAAGACGGGTACGCGGCGCAGGGTTTGCGCGCGGCGCGCCTCGATGGTGCCGTGGGCGATGCGCAGTTCGCTCAGGGCCACCGCTTCCATCTTATCTTCCATACAGTCCCGTCAGCTGTGCCTTGCCCAGCGCGTTGGCGTTGAGCATGTAGCCGAGCATGGCGCCGCTGGCCTGTTGATCCAGGGGCAGCTTGTCCACGCCCAAGGCCCAGACCGTGATCTGATAGCGGTGCGCCTTGTCGCCGGGCGGTGGGCAGGCGCCGCCGTAGGCGCTGTCGCCGAAATCGTTGCGTCCTTGGATGGCGCCCGCTGGCAGGGTGCCGGCCGTGGCGCCGCCCGGCAAGGAAGTGGTGCCGGCGGGCAGATTGAATACGCTCCAGTGCCACCAGCCGCTGCCCGTCGGCGCGTCCGGGTCGTACAGGGTGACGGCGTAGCTTTTGGTGCCGGCCGGCGCGCCGTGCCACGACAGCTGCGGCGCCAGGTTGCCGCCCGTGCAGCCGAAGCCCTGGAACACTTGCGCAGGTGCCAGGGTCTGGCCAGGGGCGATGTCGGTGCTCGATACCGTGAAATCGGCCGCGTGGGCGCCCAGGTGCAGAGCGAGGCCCAAGGTGGCGGCGAAGAGGCGGGCAGTGGTCATGGTTTTCCTTTCGATGAAGTATAGGGGAAAGTGTATGCCTTGCAACATTCCTCCGCGATGCCGATGCGCTCGCTGATGGTGCCGAAACGCTCGGTTTCCTCCAATTCGCGCGTTCTGATGAGCGTGTTGTATGGTTCTTCCCTTTCTTGCCGCACGTGATTTTCACTGCAGGGCTTTCATGCTATCGTTTCGCAGCCCAAAATTCCCAGAGTCCCCCTTCATGTCCAAGCGCCCGATTCCATGGCTGTTAGCCAAGCTGCACCTGTATGCGGGCCTGTGGTTCGGCGCCCTGTTCGTCCTGCTGGGCTTGACGGGGTCCGCCATCGCCTGGATGCCGGAACTCGATGCGTATCTGAATCCTAATTTGTTGCAGGCGAGCACGCCCGCGCCCGGCCAGGTGTTCCAGGTGACGCCGCGCACGCTGCAAGCGGTGGTGGACCAGCTGACTGCCGACCCTGCCTATGGCCAGCCTTCGCAGCTCAATCCGCCCGCCGATGCGCGCGACGTGTACGTGGCGTCGTACCGCCAGGCCGGCAAGCCGTCGCCTTTCAGCCAGGCCATCGTGCGCCAGGTGATGGTCGATCCCTACACCTTGCAAGTCAAAGGCGAGCGCGACTGGGGCCGTTTCGGCCTCACGCGCCCGCTGTTGATGTCGGGCATGTTTCATTTGCACCGCTATCTGCTGTCGGGCGACGCGGGCAAGACGGTCACGGGGATTTCCGGCGTGATGCTGCTGCTGATGGCGCTCACCGGCATCTATCTGTGGTGGCCGCGCCTGCAGTGGACGGCGATCAAGCGCGCGCTGACGGTGTCGCATGGCGGTTCCTGGCCCCGTTTTCATTACACGTTTCACAAGGCGGTGGGCTTCTTTGCCGCGCCCGTGCTGGCTGTGCTCGCTTTTTCCGGCATCTATTTCAATTTGCCGCAATTGATCGTGCCGCTGGTGGACTTGGTGTCGACGGTGCCGGATACGGCAAAATTGAAGAATGTGGCGCAGGACGGTGCCGTGCTCGATGCGGGCCAGGCCATGGCCGCCGCGCAGCTGCTGTATCCGCAGGCGCGCGTGTCGCGCATCGTGCTGCCGGCGAAAAAGGACCAGCCGTATGACGTGCGCGTGCGCCAGCCCGGCGAAATCGCCCACGGCGACGGTGCCACGCGCATCACCCTGGACGCGCGCAGCGGCTTGCCCCTGCGCATACGCGATCCCTTGCGGGCGCCGGCCGGCGACGTTTTCCTCGGCTGGCAATTCCCCCTGCATTCGGGCCAGGCGTTCGGCGTGGCCGGGCGCGCCTTCATTACCGTCTTCGGTTTGATGCCGCTGCTGTTCTTGCTGACGGGCAGTTTGGTGTGGTGGAAACGGCGGCGTGGCCGGAAATAGGCGGTTGCCAAACCGATGCGGGGAAAGTTGCTATCATCATAGTATTTTCCGGCAGATCCGCTGTCCGGATTCACCCGCACAAGGACCCGCATGAGCAATCCCGACATCACCGTAGCAATGTTGAATGAACGCGGCATCGGCCGCCTGCCCGGCCACCTGGGCATCGTCATCACGGCAGTGGGCGACGGCCAGCTGACGGCGGAATTGCCCGTGCTGCCGCACTTGCTGGCGCCGAATGGCTACCTGCATGCGGGTAGCGTGGTGACCCTGGCCGACACGGCTTCCGGCTATGGCTGCATCGTCAACCTGCCCGAAGGCGCCAGCAATTTCACCACCATCGAGCTGAAATCGAACCACCTGGGCACGGCCCGCGAAGGCACGCTCACCTGCACGGCGAAAGTCGAGCACAAGGGCCGCAACACGCAAGTGTGGGATGCCGTGGTGAAAAGCAAGGAAACGGGCAAGACGATTGCCCTGTTCCGCTGCACGCAGATGATTCTGTATCCCAAGTAAGACTATATTTTTACCCAGTTACCCTTGTACAAGATTGGTCCCGTCGGTCCGTTCGGATCCGGCGAACCGCCTTTCGGCTCCAGGGTGACGGCCAGCAAGGCCACGTCGCTGCCGAGGGCGCGCTGCGACAGGGCCAGTTTCACGTTGCCCTTGTCTGCCAATAAACCCAGCGAACGTGGGTTGCCGCTCTTCGGCACGGCCCACAGTTCCAGATCCTTATCACTCGGCACGGGCGCGTTGCCCACCATGCGCACCTCGAGCGCGCCGTGGCGGCTGTCGGCCGTCAGCAGCAGGGCCGTTTGCGCTTTCTCGTCCGTCAGGCTGGCCACATAGCTGATCTGCGGCGCATCCATCACGCGCGTGGCCACGACGATGACCAGCAGCGCGGCGATGGCGCTCGACGCCATGCCCAGGCCACGCCAGAACGCCAGCGAATCGCGCAGCCAGGACTTGCCGCCCTGCGGACGCAGGTGCAGGCGCTGCTCGATCTGTTGCCAGACGCGTTTGGGCGGCGCCACGGGCGTGGCGAATTCCGCCATCGGCTCCAGGCGCTGGCGCCATTCGGCCGTGATATTGCGCAAATCGGCGTCGTTGTGCAGCCAGCCTTCGAAACGCCGCCGCGCGCCCCCTTTCAGGGTGCCCAGCACGTATTCGGACGCCAGTTTCTGGCGCAGCACGTCATTGCCGCGGATATTCATGATGCCTCCCGTTTCGCCAGGCACGTGCGCAGCCGTTCTAGGCTGCGCCGTATCCAGGTCTTCACGGTGCCGATCGGCAGCGACATCTGCTGCGCCACTTCGCTATGCGACAGGTCGTGATAGAACGCCAGGGCGACCACCTGCCGGTGCAGCCCTTCCAGGGCGGACATGCAAAACGCCAGCGCCTTGGCGTCACCGCTCAGTTGCAGTGACTCGATCGGCGTGGCCTGGGGGTCTCGGAGTGCATTCATGACTTCGCTATCAAACTGTTCGGCATCGATTTCCACGGTATCGTCGCTGCGCCGCAGCACATCGAACGCCTTGTTGCGCACGATGGTGGCCATCCAGGTCATCGGCGCCGCCAGATGGCTCTGGTAAGCGGCGGCGTTGTTCCAGATGGCGACGAACCCCTCTTGCAAGGCTTCTTCAGCGAGCTCTTGCTTATGCAATATACGCAGCGCGAAGCCAAACAGTTTCGATGAGGTGGAGTTATATAGCTGGCGGAACGCGGTGGCGTCCTTGTTGCCGGCGGCGAGCAGCCAGGTTTTCAGTTGCTGCGGGTCGAGCGATTGGGCGGCTGGGGACACGGCTGGCCTTCACAAGGTGAGTGGGATCACGCAAGGGAAGGTTATAACAGATTGGCAACACCTGGCAACAGGGTTTTGTGCGGTGCTCCCCTCGTCTTCAACGTCTCACAGAAGCGTAGCGAGCGGAAGTGAGTTGCGGCAGAGAAGCGGAACTGTGCTTGAGCACAGTGAGCATCACAGGCTGCAAATCGCGACGCGTAGTAGCTTATGTGAGACGTTTAGCCGGCGATGGCGGATTCGAGCAGCTTGTGCAGTTCAGCGAATTCCGGCTTGCCCACGTAGCGCTTGAGGATCTTGCCCTGTTTGTCCAGGACGAAGGTGGTGGGCGTGAGGGCCACGTCGCCGTAGGCCTTGGCCGCCTCGCCCGTCACGTCGAGCGCCACCTTGAACGGCAGCTGGCGCGTTTCGGCGAAGTTCAGCACGTAGTTGGCCGGATCGTATTTCATGGCCACGGCCACGAATTCCAGTCCCTGCCCCTTGTACTTGTTGTAGGTGTCGACCATTTCCGGCATTTCCGCCACGCAAGTCGTACACGAGGTGGCCCAGAAATTGACCATCACCACCTTGCCGCGCAGGCTGTTTGACGTGATTTTCTCGCCATGGATGCCGTGGAAGGTCACGTCCGGCGCGCTTTGTTTGTCATTCAGCGACAGATAGCCGGCTGCTGCCACGCCCGCCACGACGACGGCGATCAGGGCTGGCTTGATCCAGGACTTGCTTGCGGATGGCGAAGTTGACATGGTTTTCACTTGAAAAGCGGGGCGATGCGGCCACGATGCGACTATTATAGCCGCCGCATCGTTGGCGCGCCCTAGGTCGGATGGCGGAGGCGCTTACTGCTGGACCGTATCGCTGACGGTGTTCGTCGTGCGCTGCTGCGGCGGGTCCGGCTGCAATTGCTTCAGTTCCGCTTCCGAGATGTAGTCGAACAGCTTGACCACTTTCTGCACGCCGCCCACGCCGCGCGCCACGTCGGCCGCGACCGTGCCTTCGCGCTGGGTGACTCTGCCCATCAGGAAGACGGTGGCGTTCTCGGTGACGACCTTGAACGAGGCCGCCGAGATGGTTTTCATGTCGACCAGGCTGGCCTTGACCTTGGTCGTGATCAGCGCGTCGTTCGAGCGCGAGGTATAGCTGGCCGGGCCGGCGATGATCAATTCATTCGCCACCGATTCCACGCCCTCGATATTGCGCACTTCTCGCTCGACGGCATTTTTCATCGCCTCGTCGCGCACTTCGCCCGTCAGCAGGACGCGGCGGTTGAAGCTGGTGACGTTCACGTGGCCCACGTCGCCGACGATGGAGGGGATGCGCGACTCGCCTTTCAGGGCGATCGACTTGTCTTCGGTCTGCGCGCCCAGGGTGCGGCGGTCCGCTGCGGCCACGCCGCCCATCACCGCGCCGCCGACCATCAATTCGATGCAGCCGGTGAGCGAGGTAAGCATGGCGCCGCACAGCAGTGCGGTGGCCAGCGGGCGTTGTACGCGTTTCCAGCCTGGGCCAGTACCGAATTTAGTCATTCACGTCTCCTCCGAATAGGGCGACATCGATGCCGTCGCAGATGCAATGTATGGTGGTCAGATGGACTTCCTGAATGCGCGCCGTGCGCTCGGCCGGTACGCAGATATGCACGTCGGCGTCCGTCAGCATCTTGCCGATGGCGCCGCCGTCCTTGCCCGTCAGCGCCACGACGCGCATTTCGCGTTCGAGCGCCGCTTCCACGGCCGCCATCACGTTGGCCGAATTGCCCGACGTGGAGATGGCCAGCAGGATGTCGCCGGCCTGGCCGAACGCCTGCACCTGCTTCGAGAAGATGTCGCGGTAGCTGTAATCGTTCGCCACGGCCGTCAGGATGGACGTATCCGTCGTCAGCGCCAGGGCCGGCAGCGGAAAGCGCTCGCGTTCGAAGCGCCCGACCAGCTCGGCCGCGAAATGCTGGCAGTCGGCGGCGGAACCGCCGTTGCCGCAGGCGAGGATCTTGTTGCCGTTGGACAATGCATAAAACATCAGGTCGATCGCCTGCGCAATCGGTTGCGCCAGTACGGTGGCGGCCTGGATCTTGAGTTCGGCACTTTCGTGGAAGTGCGAGAGGATGCGTTGATTATTCATAGTCTGCCGATTATAGTGCAGGCGCGCGGCATGGCGGACAAGCACTGTTAAAAATGCTTACATATCGAGGATGTTCTTCAGCCAGCTTATGCGCCCGCCATCGATGGCCAGCGCGTCGAAGCGGCATGGCGGCAGCGTTTTTTGTCCCAGCAGCCAGGTTTGCGCGGCCAGCACCATGCGCCGCTGCTTGGCCGGCGTGATGCTGGCCAGGGCGCCGCCGTAGGCCGTACTGCTGCGCAGCCGCACTTCGACGAAAACAATGGCGGCGCCGTCGCGCATGATCAGGTCGAGTTCCCCGCCCTTGCACAGATAGTTGCGTTGCAACAGCACCAAGCCTTGCAGCAGCAGATACGCGAGCGCATCGTCTTCTCCTTGCCGTCCCCGTTCCCGTTTGTTCCAGAAAGCGAAGGGCGGCATGGCGTGTCCTTATTGCGCTGCCGGGGCCGGCGGCCAGGTACCCAGCACGCCCTGCTGGTAGGTGGCGGCCTGTTCCGTGCGTTCGAACACGCTTTGATCACCGTCAAAGCGCACGGCCAGGCGGCCCGTCACGCCATCGAGGATAAATGGCGCGTTCGGCCGCAGCGCCACTTCGCGCGCCACGCGGAAGGCATCGATGCCCAGCGCGTACAGGCGTTCCATGTCGGCCGTCAGCCGGCGTTCGGCCGGTTGCTCGGGCTGTGGATACACCATCACTTGCGGATGGTCGCGCTGGACTTGCCATGGCAAGTCCAGCAGGCGCGCGCCGTCGAGTTCCGGGCCGCTGGCGCCGCGTCCGGCGCCGGGATTCAAGGACGAGGTGCCATACAGGGGCAGATCGCTGCCGATGGCCACGCGCAGCTGGCGCGCCTGGTCGGCGTCGAGCGCGGCAAACAGCAAGCCCGGCGGCGTGGCGGCCAGGCGCGCGCGCAGCTGCACCAGCTCGGCATCGCTCAGGTAGCCATTCGTGGCCGTCAAGTCCATGGTCTCGATCTTGCCGCCCTGGCGCAGCCATTCCTGCTTGAAGGCGGAGCTGATGCGGCGCTGCGAGGGCGAACCGGCCGACAGGACCAGCGCGCTGGCGCCCGGCTGTTCGCTGGCGGCCCAGGCGGCGACCTGGCGCGCTTCCGCCTCGATCGACAAGCCCATCACCAGCAGCTTGGCCGGCAGGCGCGCGTCGCCGCGGTTGTCCGGGTGGTTCAGGGCGATCGTTGGTTTACGCACCAGGTCGCTGTTCGCCACGGCCGTGACGGCCGAACGCGACAAAGGCCCCACGACGATGTCCTGTTCTTCCTGCGCTTGCGCAAACTTGTTCAGGACGTCGCTGCTGCCGTCGCCCGTATCGATCACCGTCACTTCAAAGCCGCTGCGGTCGCGCTCGTACGCGGCCATGAAGCCGGCGCGCAGCAATTCGGCGGCCGGTCCCAGGGAAGCCGAGCGCAGCGGCAGCAGCAGGCCGATGTGGTGGACATTGCCGTCGGACGGCGCCGGCGCCGTGGCGGCCGGCATGTCAAGTGGCGTGCCGGTGGCCGGTTTGTTCTTGATGGGCGCCAGCGGCGCGCCGTTGCCGTCGTACGCGGTAATATCGGGCACGGCCACGGCGAAAGTGACGGGTTCGGGCGCTTGCGGCTTCGGTGGCAGGGGCGGTGGCAGCGGCTTCGGTGGCGGCAGCGCCCTTGTGTTAGATTCAATAGGCGCGCACAATTGCCCGGGCGCGTCGCAAGGCGTGCTGCAAGCGCTCAGCATGCCGGTCGCGGCACAAACAAGCAGTAACTTCACACTATTAGCAAGCATTTAACCTCCAAAATGACCGTACAAGAAATCAGTTCCATCGCCAGCCTGCCCATCATGACAGAGGCGGCGCACCAGGTCTATCCTATCGCAACATTGTATATAGTGGCCACGCCGATCGGCAATGTGACCGATATCAGCCTGCGCGCGCTGCACTTGCTGAGCCTTGCCGATGCCGTCGCCTGTGAAGATACGCGCAATACGGCGCACCTGCTGACGCGCTTTGGCTTGAACAAGCCGTTGATTGCGGCGCATCAACATAACGAACGCGAAGTGGCGCAAACTTTGATTGCCCGCTTGCATGCAGGCGAGCGCATCGCCCTCGTCTCCGACGCCGGCACGCCCGCCGTGTCCGACCCGGGCGCGCGCATCGTCGACGCCGTGCGTGCGGCCGGTTTGCGCGTGCTGCCTCTGCCCGGTCCATCGGCGGCGATCACGGCCATTTCCGCCAGTGGCTTGCTGAATGACCAGTTTTACTTTGTCGGCTTCCTGCCAGCCAAGGCCAAGCAGCGTGAAAACATGCTGCACAGCTTGCGCGGCGTGACGGCCACCATGGTGTTCTATGAGGCGCCGCACCGCATCCTCGATTGCGCCACGGCCCTGGCGGCGGCGTTCGAGCCGACGCGCCAGGTGGTGTTCGCGCGCGAACTGACGAAACTGTTCGAGGAAATCCACCGCTGCCCCCTGTCCGAGGCGGAGGCGTGGATACGCGCCGACGCGCACCGGGAAAAGGGAGAATTTGTCGTCCTGCTGGAAGGCGCCACGGAAGCGCAGGACGCGGAAGACGTGGAAGCGGAACGCATCCTGAATATTTTATTGGCCGAATGCAGCGTCAAGCAGGCGGCGAATTTGACGGCGCAAATCACGGGCCGCAAGAAAAACGCCCTGTATGAGCGGGCGCTGCAGTTGAAGGGGCAGGAATAAGGCGATCAGGACGGTGGCTGGACATCGAGCGCCTGTGCCGCCGCGAGCAGTTGTTGCACATGTTCGATCAACTCGTTGACAAAGCCCTGTGTGACATCCAGCTCGCCCTCGTATTCGGCCAGGTTGCGCTTCTTGTGCGCCTGGCTTAACAGCAGCCATTGCTGTGGCGTGAAACCCAGCGTGTGTTCCAGGCTTTGAAAGACGAGATAGCGATTGTCGCTGCGATAACCATGTTGACGCAGCGCAGACAAGGCAGCTGCATGCGCGGCGTTATACGCCAGGTCGAAGCGGCTTTCCAGCGACAGTATCGACTGCCCGGCATCGCGCAGGCGCACGGTGGCCGAGCGCAGCAAGCCGGCCCGTTCGCGGGCGTCCGGTGGCTCAGCCTTGAGCTGGCCGATGCGTGCCAGGTTCGCCAGCGCCAGTGAGCTTGATGAAGTCATCATTGGCTCCTTTGACAAAAATCTTGGGCTGGTCGAGGACCCGCACCACGAACGACTTGCCGTCGTCTATTCTTTTCCGCCATTCTGCCGGCGTGTACAAGGTGGGATTGATGCTGCGTCCCAATTGTTGCTCTGCCGGTTGCAGCGCCGCCAGTAGCTGGGCGTTCGATGCCATGCTGCCGATCACCATCAAGTCGATGTCGCTGTGTGCGTGTTCCGTGCCCTTGGCGATCGAACCGTACACGAAGGCCAGGTCGATTTCTTGCCAGTATGGCTGTAGCGCCACGCGCAGCACGTCGGCGACGCCAAAGGTTTTCAGCACGATGCTGCGCAGTTCGTCGAAGATGGGGGCCGTGTGATTCGCCTGATAATGCTTCTGGTTGCCCACTTTTTTCACCGTGACCAGGGCCGACTTCTCCAGCTTGGCCAGCTCGCGCTGCACGGCGCCCGACCCCATGGCTGCGAAGGCGATGATTTCATTCGCATAGAAAGAGCGTTGCGCCTGGCCAAAGAGCAAGGCCAGCACGCGTTGTTGTGTCTTGGAAAACAATGTGTCTGCATAAATACCCATATTGGGTATGATAGTACCCAATATGGGTAGAGTCAATCACGTCTTCACCACTTGCAGCCGCTATCCTTCTTGTCGAGCAGCATCAGCACGGGCGCCAGCAAGCCCGCACCGGAATAGGCGGTGCGGCAATCGCCGCGCTTGCCTTGTGCGATGTCGCGCGCCAGCTGGGTTTCCGTTTGCAGCGGCTTGTCGGGGATTTGCCCTACGGCCGTGCCCGCCTTGGACGGATCGCGTTCGCCCGCCATCTTGCGCGCCGTCCGCCTGGCCGCGTCCATGTCGAATTTCGGTGTTTCCGGGGTTTCTTGCCTGAAGGTATCGGCACTGGCCGCCGGCGTGGCCGGTGCTGCCGGCACGACCGTGATGGCTTGCGGGCTGGCCGCTGGCGTCACGGTGGCCGCCGGCGTTTCCCGGACCGTGGCGAGTTTCGGCTTGCTGATGGGCTTGGGTTCGCGTTTCGGCTTGACGACGTCGACGGGCGGCGGAGGCGGCTTGGCGGCCAGCGGACGTATCCACACGGCGATCGATTCCACGCGCGGGGCCGTGTCCATCCGCGCGGCCGGCTGCACATGGCGCCACAGAGTGATCAAGGCGCCATGCAGCAGCAGGGACACGGCGATGCCCAGCACGATGCCGCGGCGGTTCGGCATGGGCCGGCCACCGTCGCTTCTTTCTATCCTGAACTCCATTGCCGTCGTCACCTTCATGTCTGATCGGGAAAACTTGCCAAGCCAGTGTCGCATACTTCAATCGTTTTGAAAAATACATGGGTTCCAGTGCCGCGCGTAAATAATTTACACAGAGTTTCACCTGACCCTTGACCGAAGTCGATACGGCCTGTATTATCTTGGTCTTCGGAGTGTGGCGCAGCCCGGTAGCGCACCTGGTTTGGGACCAGGGGGTCCAAGGTTCGAATCCTTGTACTCCGACCAAATTTGTAGAAAAAAACCCAAGAGTTTCGGCTCTTGGGTTTTTTTTCGTCCCTACGCATCGACCTGAAACAGGGGCGCATGCGCCCTAGCCCTGCTGGTGGAAATTGCGTGGCCCTGCCTCTGAGGGTAAGGCCACGCAGCAGGCGGTTTATTTTTTCAGTATTCCCGGCGCATTGTGCTCAGCCCACGCAGCAAATATTTTCCCGAGTTCCCCACTGCCAAAAATCGACAGGTGATGATATTCGTCTCGATAAAGCGGCATGCCATCCTTAATCATCGAGCATTTCTTTCCATCGCAGAAAAGCTGGTTCTGGTCGAAAAATTTGACGGCGGGATGCTTGGCCGCTATCGCTGCAATCAGCGGCGCAAAAGACGTACGCAGTTTTTCAGCTGCTTCCACAGGCATTTCGCAATTCTTTTGCGGCGCCTTCAGTGGACGTGCAAAACACGCCTTGATATCGTAATCGAGCCTGAAATGCGGGTGGAAGATAATGATTTGCTTGTTGTAGGACTCATACGTGGCAACCAGTTTTTCCAGATTGGCAATATATTCCGCATTCGGCGTATAGCTCAAACCGTCAATAATGACATATTCGATGGAATCATTTTTGCTGACAATTCTTTCGATTAATTCAAGTTGGCGAGCCGGACCGTCACCGATGCATGGCGTCTTATTTCCCGGAATCGCTGGTCCTTCTGAGCCGCGTGCCAGATCACAATCGCCGATGGAAAGGATGCTATTTTTATTCAGGACGGGATGGTCGACAAAGCCTGAGTAAATCTGGTTTGCATAGCTGTTCCCGATCAGCAGGACTGTCGGCGCTGCTTCGCTGCTTGCCATGCAGAACCAGTAGCTGTAGTTGTCCGCATCCTTGAACGGATATTTGTCCAGGCAGATTTTATTCTGCGTATATTTCCATATTGGCCCGACGAACTGGGAGTTGATACGTTCGGCAGAGCGGATATTGGGGCGAAATGACAGGCCGTCACGATGGTAGGTTACATACCCCGCGATGCCGACGAGCGCCATCAGTACAAGCAGGACGGGTGTTTTGAATGCACTGTCGCCACTGCGCAAAGGGCGCTCAATTAAGCGGTATGTCAGCCATGCGAGAATGACTGCGATAGCAACTGCCGCGATGCGGATGTGCGGTGCGGGTTCCTGACTTTCGACAATGCGCGCAAAGGTGAGCAATGGCCAATGCCAGAGATACAGTGGAAAGCTGATGAGTCCAATCCAGACGAACAGACGGCTTGCCAAAATGGTACGGTTGAACCATGCGGCCGAGCCAGCCGAAATGATCAGCACTGCGCCGGTGGTGGGGAGCAGTGCCCACCAGCCAGGAAAGGCACTTTTGCTCGTAGTAAAGCAGAAACCTGCCAGCAACAGAATGGCGCCAAGAATGGACTGGGCATCGCGTAAGGTGGTGCCAGGAGGCGTGACGCTTGGTGCGTAGATGATTTTCCCAAGCAGTGGCTGCAAGTGACGCGTCAGTTTTGTCGGCCATTTGCCTGGATGGAGGGTTAAATAGGCCAGTATGCAGCCGGCGAGCAGCTCCCAGGAGCGGGCGGCTGGAAGATAAAATGTGGAGACTGGATCGCTGGCGATATGCTCGATATTCCAGACCAATGAAATGGAGAAAAACAGTATGGTAAGCGTGAGCAAGTTCAGGCGAACTTTCCAGGCTGCCCATAAGATCAATGGCCAGAAGATATAGAATTGTTCTTCAATACCTAGGGACCAAAGATGCAGCAACGGTTTGATTTCTGCCGTGGTATCGAAATAGCCGCTTTCATCCCATAACAAGAAATTGCTGATGAATCCCGCACCTCCTGCGATATGTTTGCCAAGTTGCTTGTACTCGTCGGCAAATAAAATATGCCAGCCTGCCACGTAACTGCTGATCAGAACCAATAATAAGGCAGGAAATATGCGCTTCACGCGGCGTGCGTAAAATTCACTGAAGCTGAATCGGTTATTTTCTAAATTTGAAATAATGATTGTCGAAATCAAAAAACCGGATATGACAAAGAAAATGTCGACGCCGACGAATCCGCCTCTGATCAGTGATGGAAACGCGTGATACAGCACCACCGATAAAACGGCAATGGCACGTAGTCCATCAATATCTGGACGGTATTTTTGATGAGTAAGGTGTAGCTCTGCAGGAGATACTTGTTCAGTGTTTTTTTTCATTATTTCAGTAACAGTTATCTGCCTCGGATTACATCGGCAACAACTTGAGCGTATGCCACATGCATCCAGTCACCCGGATGATTCACCCCATTGCTGGTAATATCGTAGTAGTTCTTTTTTGATAAAATATCTTTGCTCAACGTGGTCATATCCGCCAGTGCCACATTCTTTGTATTCTTGGTGATTCGGATCATGGCTTTCCGATAGTCAAAAAGAAGAGAAGTGTTCATGGGTTTCCAATCCGGATTGCCCAGGAAACTGGAAACCAGGATGAATTCTGTTTTCGGATTTTTTTCACGGATCGACTTGATCATCATGCGCAGAAAAAATTCGAATTTTTCTGGTGGGACATTCCCGGTCGCATCGTTCATTCCATACGCAAGGACCACCAGATCACTTGCGCTGGTATTGATCTTGGCTTCGACATTGTCGATGCCATTTTGCGACGACCAACCGCCGACAGATTTGTTGCGCCAATAGAATTTTCCATCGCCATCGTTGGACAGCATCGCGCCGACGAGGTCGACCCAGCCCGGTTGAAATGGCGCTTCATTGGTGGTGCCTGTGGCATTGGAGCCGTCGGTAATGCTATCGCCGTAAAAGGTGACAAACTGTGGTTTGCGCAACGAGACGCGTTCTGCAGATGCCGGTACCGAGCCAATTTTTTTAGGTTTTTTGCCAAGGACGCCAGCCATGTAAGTTACTGCAATTTGGTGACGTTGATAGGTCTGGTCTATGCGTAACGGCTGCCCGTCTTTCGTAACGGACTGAAATATTTCCGGCACATTCGGTAATTTGGCAAATTGGTAGTTCCGGTAGGTTGCTATCTTGGAACCTTCAGGAATAATCAAATCCCCATCCTGTGTATGGAAGTCAGTTTCTCGTGTAAAAGCCTGGTTTGTTTGCCGATTACTGACCACCAAAATGGAGTCAGGTTGACGCCAGAGTTTGATTGGTTTGCCATCGACTAGAACCGGTTCGTCAAATACAACGGCGCTATCCCATACGGGTTGATTTAAATGAAAGGCAGTTACCATTTCGGTAGAGCAAGCGGCAGTGGTGCAATTTTGGAACTGTGAAAGATCGATGGGCATAGAGTTGTTTGAATATAGTTGCTATTTTGTAAGTTGTCGGATTATTGCAGGTGGGGGTAGGACGGTCAATTAAAAACGGACGTTGTGGCGACGATAGGCGCGGCATTTTGCACAGTGTTTTTCCAGGTCGAATTTGCTGTGCGCACTCCCGCATTCCCCTTCATTTCAGGCAGGGGGGAGAATTTGAAGCCATGGACTTGCTGGGCTGAATTGTCAGCATATGCTGGCTGCCCGATGGTGTTTCCAAAGACCGCTAGATGCCGCTGCGCGGGAGAATATGAGGGGCAAGGGGACGCATCCCCTTGCCGCAATGTGATGCCGTCAGGCCATGCAAAGGATCAGCCCAGGCGTTTCGCCGCGATGGCGTTGCCGGCGCGGCTCGATCCTTTGCGCCCCAGCTGCTGCGCAATGAACTGGCCCGCATCGACGACCAGGTCCAGGTCGATGCCGGTGGCAATGCCCAGCCCCTGCATCAGGTACAGCACGTCTTCGGTGGCCACGTTGCCGGTGGCGCCCTTGGCGTACGGGCAGCCGCCCAGGCCGGAGACGGACGAGTGATAGATCGCGATGCCCGTTTCCAGGCTGGCGTAGATATTCGCCAGCGCCTGGCCGTAGGTGTCGTGGAAGTGGCCGGACAGGCCTCCCACGTGAAAAGCCTGGATCGCGCGTTCCATTACCGCCTGCGTCTTGCGCGGCGTGGCCACGCCGATGGTGTCGGCGATGTCGATTTCGTCGCAGCCCAGGTCGCGCATGCGTTTCACCACGTCGGCCACGGCGTCGAGCGGCACGTCGCCCTGGTAGGGGCAGCCGAAGGCGCAGCTGATGCTGCCGCGCAGGCGCAGGCCGTGTTCCTTGGCCGCTTTCGCCACGCCTTCGAAGCGGGCGATCGATTCGGCGATGGAGCAGTTGATGTTCTTTTGCGAGAACGCTTCGGAGGCGGAGCCGAAGATCACCACTTCATCGGCCTTCGCCGCCAGCGCGGCATCGAAACCCTGCATGTTCGGCGTCAGCGCCGAATAAATGGTGCCGGGGCGGCGCGCGATTTTCTCCATGACTTCCGCGCTGGTGGCCATCTGCGGCACCCATTTTGGCGACACGAAGGACGCCGCCTCGATATTGGCGAAGCCGGCCAACGTCAGGCGGTCGACCAGTTCGATCTTGACGGCGGCGCTGATGGTTTCCTTCTCGTTTTGCAGGCCGTCGCGCGGACCCACTTCGACGATCTTGACCTGCTTGGGCAGACTGGTAGTAGGGTTCATCTCAATATCCTTGCAAACGGTTGACGATGCCGGCGACAGAGTCGCCGGCGTGCAGGCGGCGCATCTTGGCGGCGATCTGCGCCACGCTTTCGCGGCGCAGGGTGGCGGCCGAAATATGCGGCGTGATGGTGATGCGCGGTTCTTGCCAGAACGGGTGCTGCTGCGGCAGCGGCTCGTTGCGGAACACGTCCAAGGTCGCGCCGGCGATGTGCCCGGAGCGGATCAGGGTCAGCAAATCCGGTTCGGCGAGATGCGCACCGCGCGCCACGTTGATGATGTAGGCGCCCGGCAGCAGCATCGACAGGCGCGCGCGGTCGAGCAGGTTGTGCGTGTCCGGCGTCAGCGGCAGCATGCAGACCAGCACGCGCGTGCCGCGTAAAAAGGCTTCGAGTCCCTCTTCGCCCGCGTAGCACTGCACGCCATCGACGTGTTTCTGGCTGCGGCTCCAGCCGCGCAGGGGAAATTCGAACTGCGCCAGCGCTTGCAGCACGCGGGTGCCCAGCACGCCCATGCCCAGCACGCCGACGGGAAAATCCCCCTTGTCGAATGCGGGCAGCGGCTGCCAGATGCCGGCGCGGCCCTGCGCCTCGTAGTCGTCGAAACGGCGGAAGTGGCGCAGCACGGCGTGGCTTACATATTCGGCCATCTGCACGCCCATGCCCGCGTCATCGAGGCGCACCAGCGGCACGTGGGCCGGCAGCGCGTCGCCGAATTTCAGCAGCGCGTCGACGCCCGCGCCCGTGTTGAAGATGGCTTTGACTTCGCTCAATACGGGCAGCATGGCGGCGGGCGGCTGCCACACGACGGCGTAGTCGCAGGGCGCGAACGACTCGCCCTCGCGCCAGAAGACAATCTCGGCTTCGGGCAGCAAGTCGCGGAAGTCGCTGATCCACGCAGCTTCCTTGCCATCCGCGCGCTGTAACAGGATGCGCATCGAGGTTTCCAAGAGCGCTCCTCAGGCGGCGGCCTTGAAGGCCAGCAGCGGGGCGCCATCGGCCACCTGGTCGCCGACCGCGTACAGTACCTCTTCCACCAGGCCGTCGTGCGGCGCGGCGATCGTGTGCTCCATCTTCATCGCTTCCATGATGACCAGCGGTTCGCCCTTCTTGACGTCCTGGCCTTGATTGACCAGCACGGCGACGACCTTGCCCGGCATCGGCGCCGTCAGGCGGCCGCCTTCCGCTTCCGTTTCGCCCGCATGCGCCATCGGGTCGCTGTAGTGCAGGGTGTGGTGCAAGCCGTTGCTGAACACGTGGAATTGCTCGCCGTCGCGCAGCACGGTGCCATGTACGGCACGCTCGCCCAGCTTGATGTGCAGCTCGTTGGCTTTGCGCGCCGTCAAGGTGAGGGGCTGGCCGTTGAACAGCCAGCCATCCGTCTGGTAGGCGATGCGCGCGGCATAGGCCTTGCTGTCGCCGGCCAGCGCGAATTCGTCGGCAAACGCCAGGCTGCGTCCCAGGGTGCTGTTCAAGCGCCAGCCCAGGGCATTGCCCCACGGGTCGGCGCGGTTGGCCGATTGCGCTTCGGCGGCCGCTTTTTCTTCCAGCAGCAGGGCCACGGACGCCAGCGCCAGGGCCGTGTCGGGCGCCGCTTGCAGGGCGGGGAACAGCGACTCCTGATTGCGCTCGATCAAACCTGTGTCCAGGTCGGCGCTGGAAAATGCCCGGCCTTCGACCAGGCGTTTCAGGAAGGCGATATTGCTGGCCAGTCCTACGATCTGGTATTCCGACAGCGCTTGCGCCATGCGCGCCAGCGCTTCGCGGCGGTCCGCGCCCCAGACGATCAGCTTGGCGATCATCGGGTCGTAGAATGGCGAAATCGCGTCGCCTTCGCGCACGCCCGAATCGATGCGCACGGACGCTGGCACGACCGTGCCACCCAGTTCGAACGTGACGGCAGATGGTGACTGCATGTGGCGCAGGGTGCCGATCGACGGCAGGAAGCCCTTCTCCGGATTTTCCGCGTAGATGCGCGCCTCGATGGCGTGGCCGTGGATCGCCAGTTCGCTCTGTTTCTTCGGCAGCGGCTCGCCAAAGGCGACGCGCAACTGCCATTCCACCAGGTCGGTGCCGGTGATCATTTCCGTCACCGGATGCTCGACCTGCAGGCGCGTGTTCATCTCCATGAAGTAGAACGAACCATCCTGGTTGGCGATGAATTCCACCGTGCCCGCGCCCACGTAGCCGACGGCCTTGGCGGCGGCGACGGCCGCTTCGCCCATGGCTGCGCGGCGCTCGGCCGGCATGCCCGGCGCCGGCGCTTCTTCCAGCACCTTTTGATGGCGGCGCTGCACCGAGCAATCGCGCTCGAACAGGTAGATGCAGCTGCCGAGCGTGTCGGCGAACACCTGGATTTCGATATGCCGCGGGCGCGACAGGTATTTTTCGGCCAGCACCTTGTCGTCGCCGAAAGAGCTGATCGCTTCGCGCTTGCACGAGGCCAGCGCGGCCTTGAAGTCGGCGCTGTTGTCGATGACGCGCATGCCCTTGCCGCCGCCGCCGGCCGAAGCCTTCAGCAGGACGGGGTAGCCGATCTTGTCTGCTTGCGTGTGCAAAAAGTCCGCATCCTGTTCCTCTCCATGGTAGCCGGGCACCAGCGGTACATTCGCCTTTTCCATCAGCGACTTGGCGGCCGATTTGGAACCCATGGCGCGCATGGCGGACGCCGGCGGGCCGATGAAGACGAGGCCCGCAGTGGCGCAGGCGTCGGCGAAATCCGCGTTTTCGGACAGGAAGCCGTAGCCGGGATGGATCGCCTGCGCCCCTGTCGCCAGCGCCACGGCGATGATCTTGTCGCCGCACAGATAGCTTTCCTTGGCCGGCGCGGGGCCGATCAAGACGGCTTCGTCGCACACGGCGACGTGCTTGGCGTTGGCGTCCGCTTCCGAATACACGGCGACGGTCTGGATGCCCATGCGGCGCGCGGTAGCGGCGACACGGCAAGCGATTTCGCCGCGGTTGGCGATCAGGATTTTAGTGAACATGGTCTCTCTCTTTGCAGCTCGTGGCTGGAAGTTTTTTATCTGAGGTGTCGCGATGAAGGAATGCGCCCTGGTGGGGCGCATTCCGATGGCTGCATCAGCAGCCGCACTTCTCTTTCTGTACCGAGTCCAGCATGGCGCCGCGCGTTTGCAGGCCCAGCTTGTTCAACAGGACGCGGTCGTCTTCCGCTTCCGGGTTGTCGGTGGTGAGCAGCTTGTCGCCGTAGAAGATGGAATTGGCACCTGCCAGGAAGCACATGGCTTGCACGGCTTCGCCCATCTGGCGGCGGCCCGCCGACAAGCGCACGCGCGCCTTCGGCATGGTGATGCGGGCCACGGCGATGGTGCGCACGAATTCGAACGGATCGAGCGCTTCCATGCCGTACAGTGGCGTGCCTTCCACCTGCACCAGGTGGTTGACGGGCACGGATTCCGGATACGGATTCAGGTTGGCCAGTTGGGCGATCAGGCCCGCGCGCTGCAAGCGCGTTTCACCCATGCCGACGATGCCGCCGCAGCACACTTTCAAACCCGCTTCGCGCACGCGACCCAGGGTGTCCAGGCGGTCCTGGTATTCGCGCGTCGAGATGACGTTGTCGTAGAACTCGGGCGCCGTATCGAGGTTATGGTTGTAGAAGTCGAGGCCCGCGTTCTTCAGGCGGTCCGCTTGTCCTTCTTCCAGCATACCCAAAGTAGCGCATGTTTCCAGGCCCAGCGCCTTGACCTTGGTCACCATCTCTTCGACTTTTTCCATGTCGCGCTCTTTCGGGCTGCGCCAGGCGGCACCCATGCAGAAGCGCGTGGCGCCGTTGGCTTTTGCCTGGCGCGCCGCGTCGAGCACCGTGTCGATGTCGAGGATTTTTTTCGCTTCCACGCCCGTGTCGTAGCGGGCCGCCTGCGGGCAATAGCCGCAGTCTTCCTCGCAGCCGCCCGTCTTGATCGACAACAGGGTCGCCAGTTCCACGTCGCCGTCGGGGAAGTTGACGCGGTGGGTTTGCTGGGCCTTGAACATCAGGTCATTGAATGGCAGGTCGAACAGGGCCAGCACGTCGGCGACGGGCCAGGTGGCCGCTTCCGGCACGGTGATGCGCGCCGCAGGGCGGTGCAGTTCGACGGTTTTTGCTGCTTCTTGGACTAAAGACATGGTGATTCCTTCGCTTCTATTTTTTAGCTACATTAAGTGTTGGGATGCTGCGCCGGCCAGTTGGGCAAGCCGGTGAAATCGAGATACGCCGCCGCCGCTTGCGCGCTCGGCTGCGCCAGGCGCGGCACCCTGCCCAGCAGCGGCGCCGGGATGCGCTCGATCAGCGCATCGATATTTTCGTCGAGGAAGCGCATTTCCACTTCCAGCGTGTTGGCGACCCAGCCGATGACCGTCAAGCCGCGCGCTTCGACGGCTTCCACCGTCAGCAAGGCCTGGCTGATGCAGCCCAGGCGCATGCCGACCACGAGGATCACGGGCAGGTCGAGCTGCTGCGCCAGGTCGGCCGAATCAAAGCCGGGCGACAGCGGCACGCGGAAACCGCCCACGCCTTCGACCACCACGGCGTCCGAGGCGGCGGCGATTTCCAGGTAGGCGGCCAGGATGGGCACCGATTCGATGCTGACGCCTTCGAGCGCGGCGGCGATGTGCGGCGCGGCCGGTTCCTTCAGCATGTAGGGCGTCGTCAGGCTGCGCAGCATGGTGACGTTGCCGGCGGCGATCAGGCTGTCGGCGTCTTCATTATGCAGTTCGCCGTCGCGCATCTCGGCGCCGGCGGCGACAGGCTTCATGCCGCAGGCGCGCACGCCGCGCGCGACCAGCGCATGCAGCAGGGCCGACGACGTCAATGTCTTGCCGATTTCCGTGTCGGTACCGGTGACGAAACAGGCAAAGCGCGAGGGCAGGCCGGCAATGGCCGGAGCCGGCTGCACGGCCGGCGCCAGGTCCGCCAGCACTTCCGCCACGATAGGATCATCAAGGCTCATGGCGAGTCCTTTCCAGGGTGTTGACTGCGTTGATCAATTGCGCCACTTCCTGCGCCGTATGGCCGGCCGACAGGGTTACGCGCAGGCGCGCCGACCCCGCCGGCACGGTGGGCGGGCGGATCGCGCCGACCCACAGGCCCTGTTCATACAGGGTAGCGGCGATGTCCAGCATGTCCGCGTTCTCGCCGATGATGACGGGCTGGATGGCGGTCACCGAGGGCAAGGCTTGCCAGCGTTGCAGCTGCAGGCCGTCGTTCCATTGCGCCACCAGCGCCGCCAGGTGGGCGCGGCGCTGCCGGCCTTCCTCGCCGGCGATGATGTCCAGGCTGGCCAAGAGCGCATGCGCCAGCGCGGGCGCGGCCGCCGTGGTGAAGATGTAGGGGCGCGCCTTTTGTATCAGGGTGTCGATCACGGCTTCGTGCGCGCACACAAAGGCGCCGCCCACGCCGGCCGACTTGCCCAGGGTGCCCACGTACACGAGGTAGGGCGAATGCAGGTCGAAGTGTTCGAGCGCGCCGCGGCCGTTGGCTCCCAGCGCGCCGAAGCCGTGCGCGTCGTCGACCACCAGCCAGGCGCCGTATTGTTCGCACAGGGCCAGCAGCGCGGGCAGCGGCGCCAGGTCGCCATCCATGCTGAAGACGCTGTCGGTGACGACGATCTTGGTTTTCGCCGTGCTGGCCGCCAGCAGGGCCGCCAGGGCGTCGAGGTCGGCGTGCGGATACACGCGCGTTTTCACGCGCGCCAGGCGCGTGCCGTCGATCAGCGAGGCGTGGTTCAGCGCTTCCGAGAAAATCTCCGCGTCCGCGTCGCCCGCCGACAGGGCCGTCAGCACGGCCAGATTGGCCATGTAGCCGGTGCAGAAATACAGTGCGCGGGCGTTTTCCAGGTTGGCGCCCACGAACGTCGCCAGGCGCTCTTCCAGCTGCGCGTGGGCGCGGCCATGGCCGCTGATCAGGTGCGACGCGCCGCTGCCGGCGCCATACAGGTCGGCGCCCTCTTTCAGCGCGGCGACGATGCGCAGATGCGACGCCAGGCCCAGGTAGTCATTGCTGCAAAAGGCCAGCATGGCGCGGCCGTCCACCGTCAGGCGCGGCGCGCACGGCGTGTCGACGGTGCGCCGGCGGCGGATCAGGCTGCGCTCTTCCAGCCCTTGCAGCTGCTGTTGCAATCGCGCGATCAGTTCCATCTCAGGCCCCGATCACATGATTGAAGACGGCCAGGGTCTGCTGGCCCAGGCCCGCGATCTCCGCGTCGTCGAGGATGTACGGCGGCATCAGGTAGACGGTGGAGCCGATGGGGCGCATCAACAGTTCGTGTTCCAGCGCCGTGCTGAAGAAGCGGCGCGAGAAATCGGGCGCTGCATCGACGGCGTCAAACGCCCAGATCATGCCCTGCTGGCGGAAGTTTTTTACCTTGTTATGCTGCGCCAGCGGCGCCAGCGCTTGCGTGATCTTGTCGGCGCGCACGCGGTTGGTGGCCAGCACATCGTCTTCCTCGAAGATGGACAGCGTCGCTAGCGCGGCGCGGCAAGCCAGCGGGTTGCCCGTGTACGAGTGCGAATGCAAAAAGCCGCGGCGCACGTCGGTGCTGTAGAAGGCCTGGTAGATGTCTTCGCGCGTCATCACCAGCGATAAAGGCAGATAGCCGCCGCTGATGCCCTTTGAGAGACAAACGAAATCGGGCCAGATGCCGGCCTGTTCGCAGGCGAAGAAGGTGCCCGTGCGGCCGCAGCCGACGGCGATTTCATCGAGGATCAGATGGACTTGATAACGGTCGCACAGGGCGCGCACCAGCGACAGGTACAGCGGGTCGTGCATGGCCATGCCCGTGGCGCACTGCACCAGCGGTTCGATGATGATGGCGGCGATTTTTTCTGATTTCTGCTGGAACAGCTGTTCCACTTCAAAGGCGGCGCGGCGCGCCACGTCTTGGGCCGATTCGCCTTCGGCCGCCTGGCGAAAGTCGGGCGACATCACCGTCTGCGTTGCGCGCAGCAAAGGGCCGTAGGCATCCTTGAACAGGGCGACGTCCGTGACGGCCAGCGCGCCGATGGTTTCGCCGTGGTAGCTGCCTTTCAGGCAGACGAATTCCTGTTTTTCACTCTTGCCGCTGTTGCGCCAGGCGTGAAAACTCATTTTCAGGGCGATTTCCACGGCCGAGGCCCCGTCGGACGCGTAAAAGCTGTGGCCAAGCACGCCGCCCGTCAAGGCGGAGAGCTTTTCTGACAGCTCGATCACCGGTTCATGCGTAAAGCCGGCCAGCATCGCGTGTTCCAGGCGGTCCAGCTGGTCCTTCAGCTCCGCATTGATGCGCGGATTCGCGTGGCCGAACAGGTTCACCCACCAGGAGCTGATGGCGTCCAGGTAGCGTCGTCCTTCGTGATCATACAGCCAGGCGCCGCGGCCGTGGCTGACGGGGATCAATGGGACCGTCTCGTGGTGCTGCATCTGTGTGCAAGGATGCCACACGCTGCGCAGACTGCGTTCGACCCAGCCCGATTGTTTTTCTGCTTTCAAAACTGCTCCAATGATATTCTTAGTCCATGAGCTGTGGACTATTAACTAGCCCATGAGCCAACTCGGCTTGCGCTTGTCGAGGAACGATTGCACGCCTTCGCGTCCCTGCTCCGAGGCGCGGATCTGCGCGATGCGCTCGGCGGTGTCCGCCAGCAGCGCCTCGTCGACGGGTTGGCCGACGATCTCGCGCACCAGCGTTTTCGCTTGCGCCACGGCGTGCGGGCTGTTGCCCGTCAGCGCCTTGAGCACCTCGGCCGTTTTCGCGTCCAGCGCGTCGCCAGCGACTACCTCGTGGGCAAAGCCGATGCGCAGCGCTTCCTGAGCGGAGAATCGCTCGGCGGTCAGGAAATAGCGGCGTGCCGCGTTTTCGCCCATGGCCTTGATGACATACGGTGAAATAGTGGCGGGAATCAGTCCCAGCCGCACTTCGCTCAGGCAGAAATGCACGTCTTCCGCAACCAGAATGATATCGCATGCGGCGACGAGGCCCATGCCGCCCGCATAGCAGTCGCCCTGGACCTTCGCCACCACGGGTTTCGGACACAGGTAAATCGTGCGCAGCATCTGCGCCAGCTGCAGCGCGTCGGCCTGGTTTTCGGCATGCGTGTAGCCGGCCATCTTCTTCATCCAGTTCAAGTCCGCGCCGGCGCAAAAGGCCGCGCCATTGGCGGCCAGCACGATGGCGCGCACCATGTCGCTGCGTCCCAGGCCCTCGAAGGCGCGCGCCAGTTCGGCGATCGTCGTCTCGTTGAAGGCATTGCGCACGTCGGGGCGGTTCAGGGTCACGGTGGCAACATTGCCTTCGATGACCAGCTTTAAGGTTTCAAATTCCATTATCTTCTCCCTGAATGCCGCTTACATGCGGAATACGCCGAACTTCGTGTCCGGGATTTCCGCGTTCAAGGCGGCCGACAGGCCCAGGCCCAGCACCATGCGGGTGTCGGCCGGGTCGATCACGCCATCGTCCCACAGGCGCGCAGTGGCGTAGTACGGGTGGCCCTGGTGTTCGTATTGCTCCTTGATCGGCTGCTTGAAGGCCGCTTCCTCGTCCGCGCTCCACTGCCCGCCCTTGCCTTCGATGCCGTCGCGCTTGACGGTGGCCAGCACGGATGCGGCCTGGTCGCCGCCCATGACGGAAATGCGCGCATTCGGCCACATCCACATGAAGCGGGGCGAAAACGCGCGGCCGCACATGCCGTAATTGCCGGCGCCGAAGCTGCCACCGATGATTACCGTGAACTTTGGCACGGCAGCCGTCGCGACGGCCGTCACCATCTTGGCGCCATTGCGGGCGATGCCCTCGTTTTCGTATTTGCGGCCCACCATGAAGCCCGTGATATTTTGCAGGAAGACGAGCGGGATCTTGCGCTGGCAGCACAATTCGATGAAATGCGTGCCTTTCAGGGCCGATTCGGAGAACAAGATGCCGTTATTGGCGATGATGCCGACTTTTACGCCATAGATATGCGCGAAGCCGCAGATCAGGGTGGTGCCGTAGCGGGCCTTGAATTCGTCGAAATCGCTGCCGTCGACGATGCGCGCGATCACCTCGCGCACGTCGAACGGTTTGCGCGTGTCGACGGGGATCACGCCATACAGTTCCTGCGTCGGGTATTTCGGTTCGACGGAGTCGCGCAAGGCCATCTGCTGCGGTTTTTTACGGTTCAGGTTTGAGACGATGGTGCGCGCCAGCGACAGCGCGTGCAGGTCGTTCTGCGCCAGGTGGTCGACCACGCCGGACAAACGCGTGTGCACGTCGCCGCCGCCCAGGTCTTCGGCCGTCACCACTTCTCCCGTCGCTGCTTTCACCAGCGGCGGGCCGCCGAGGAAAATCGTGCCCTGTTCCTTGACGATGATCGATTCGTCGCTCATGGCCGGCACGTAGGCGCCGCCCGCCGTGCAAGAGCCCATCACCACGGCGATTTGCGGGATGCCCTTGGCCGACAAATTCGCTTGGTTGTAGAAGATGCGGCCGAAATGGTCGCGGTCGGGGAAGACGTCGTCCTGGTTCGGCAGGTTGGCGCCGCCCGAGTCGACCAAATAAATGCAGGGAAGGTTGTTCTGGTCGGCGATTTCCTGGGCGCGCAAATGCTTTTTCACCGTCATCGGGTAATACGTGCCGCCCTTGACGGTGGCGTCGTTGCAGACGATGACGCATTCCTGGCCCGAGACCCTGCCGATGCCAGTGATGATGCCGGCGGCGGGCGCCGCATCGACGCCCTTGGCGTCCTGGTACATGGCGTAGGCCGCCATCTGGGAAAACTCGAGGAAGGGCGTGCCGGGATCGAGCAGCATCTGCACGCGGTCGCGCGGCAGCAGCTTGCCGCGCGCCAGGTGCTTGGCGGCCGCCGCTTCGCCGCCGCCGGCCGCGATTTTCTCCACCTTGTCGCGCAAATCGTCGACGATGGCTTGCATGGCCGCGGCATTGGCCTTGAAATCTTCACTGCGCGGATTGAGTTTGCTTTCGATGTGCGGCATTGCGGTTCCTTTTTATTATCGCCCGGTCTCTCGGGTCGCGCTATTCGGGAAAACTGCCGTCGAGATAAAACCAGCGCAGGGCGCCACCACCGCTATTGTCCGCCTCGCGCACGAAGCGGCTCACTTCATGCAGGCGGTGCGCGCGGCCGTTGACCTTGTAGCGGGCCACGAATTCCACGCTGTCGCGCTGTATCTCTTCGGCTTGATCTGCTGATTCTGCTTTACGTTGACGTAAACGTAAAGCAGATTTTACCTCAAGTCCCAGCCAGTGGACTTTTTCTTCTTCGGCGAATAAGGCGTCGGCGGGACAGGTGCTGGCGTGCCAGGTGGCGCGCAGATAGGGCTCGTCGCGCAAGGTGAAGGCCGTGTAGCGCGAGCGCATCAGGGCTTCGGCCGTGGGCGGCACAGCGTCGCCCGCGATATACGGGCCGCAGCAATTGGCGTAGGAGGCGCCGCCACAGGGGCAGGCGGCAGATGTCGAGGGTGTGGGCATGCGCTGGCAGACAGGAGAACTGAAAAGTTCCGCAATTATCCGCCATAAAGGCAGCGGCGCGTGCGCGCCGCCTTGGGCAGCTATTTTTTCGGGCTGAGGAAGTCCAGCGCGAACGGCGGCGCCTTGTTCTGCATCAGGTCGGCCAGGATGCGCGCCGTGCCGGCGGCAAAGGTAAAGCCCAGCGGACCATGGCCCACGTTGAGCCACAGATTGCCGACTTTGCTGGCGCCCACCAGCGGCGCGCTGTTCGGCGTGGCGGGGCGCAGGCCGGCCCAGGCCGTGGCCTGGTCGTAGTCCGCGCCGCGCGGCATGGCTTCGCGCGCCAGCCGCGTCAGGCCGGCGATGCGATTCCAGTCGATGCTGTTGTCGGCGCCCACCATGTCGACCATGGCGGCCACGCGCAGGTCGCCGCCTATGCGCGCATACAGCACCTTGCGTTCGAAATCCGTGATGCTGATCTCGGGCGCCTGGTCCTGTGCGCGGATGGGCGCCGTCAGGCTGTAGCCCTTCAGCGGGTACAGGGGCAGGTAGACGCCCGCCGTGGCGGCCAGGTCGCGGCTCTGGATGCCGGCCGCCAGCACATAGTGATCCGCTTGCAGCAAGCCCAGGCTGGTGTCGACACCCGTGACCTTGCCCTTGTGCGTGACGAGGCGGCGAGCCTCGCCTTTTAACAGGAGGGAAAAATTCGGGTGCTGCAATAAACGCGCTTCCAGGGCCAGGCAAAAGGCGTGGCAATCGGCCACGGCTTCTCCTTCGGTAAAAATGCCGCCCGCCAGGGCACCCTGCAGGGCGGCCAGCGCCGGTTCGCGCTGCACGGCTTCCAGCGGCGACAGCACGATGCGCGCCTCTTCCGACTCGGGCCGCGCCACGGCCCGTTGAAAGATGGCGGGCGTGCGGTAGACGATGAGCTTGCCAGCATCGCGCCAGGCATACGCTTCCGGCGGTACCGTCAATTCCAGCTGCGCCATGCCGGCGCGGCTCCATTCGCCCAATTGCAGCAGCTTGGCCGTCGTGCGGGCATTGCTGGCGCTGTTGCAATTGCGCAAGAAACTGGCCATCCAGCGCCATTGGCGCCAGTCCGCTTCGGGACGGAAGCGCAGCGGACCGTCTTTTTGCAGCAGCCACTGCAGGGCTTTGAAGGGCACGCCCGCGTCCGCCAGCGGGGCTACATAGCGATAGCTGAGCTGGCCGCCATTGCGGTAGCTGGCGGCGATCGCCACTTGTTCATTGCGTTCCAGTACAGTGACCCTGTAGCCGGCCTCGGCCAGCCACCAGGCCGATGTCAGACCGACGATGCCGCCGCCGATGATGATGACTTGTTGCTGCATGTTGCCTCGCTGCGTTGCGCTCCCATGGTGCGGGAGCATTCGGGAAGAGCTTAGAGGCTGGCCGGTCGGGGAGCCAATGAAACATCATGGTGCAGCCATAACTTTCAGGAATGCACTATTTCAGTGCAAATTATTCATGCTTGTCAATCGCACCACGGTATAGGGTGGTGAGTATCAATTCCTCGCTGCGGCCCATGGCGGAATACGTGCCCGGATAGCGTTCGGGATCGCTGCCCGTGCCGCCCACCAGCATCACCATGCCGTTCCTGTTCTTGAAATCGAGCACGAAGGCGGACACCAGGCCATACGCGTCGCCCAAATGGCCCACGGCCGTGAAGCCGGCGCCCTCGACCAGGCCGTTGCCCTGCCCCGCCACCGCGTCGAATTGCTGGTTGCCCAGCCCCCAGGCGCGGTACAGGCCCCGCTCGCTGTCGCCATTGCTGGCGTCTGGCGCCAATTGCCATTGCCGGCCAAACATCAGCGCAATGCTGGCCGGCTGCAATAGCTGCTGGTCCTGGTAGCGGCCACCGTCGAGCAGCATCTGCATGACCTTGCCCAGTCCCGCGGCGGAAATGCGCAAGCCGCCCGTGGGACTGAAGACGGTGGCGTTGCTGCCGATCACATAGCTGGCCAGGCCGGCCGGTGGGCGCTGGTAAAAATCGTCGGCCTGGGCGATCCATGGCCCGTGCGGCTGCCACACTTCCGTCTCCAGCGTGCGCTTGCGGTACAGGGTGGCCGTATTGGCGACCTCTTCCGGGGAAAAGGCGGCCGGGTTGTAGCCGCCGCGCACATCGAGGGGATCGAGCAGCAGGCGCCGCATCAGCAAGTCGAAGCGCTCGCCCGTGACTTTTTCCATCACCGTGCCGATCACGCCCCAGTTCAGGTTGGAATACGTAAAGTAGCGGCCCGGCGCTGCGGCGCGATCCCACATGCTGTCGCCGCCGGCCGTAAACACGTCGCGCAGGCTGCGTTCCGGTCCCCAGGCGTAGCCGCCCGCGTCGCGCAGCGAGGAAGTGTGGCTGAGCAGGCTGCGCAGGGTCAACGGTTGCTGGGGGAAATGCGGGTTGCGCAGGGAAAAGCCCAGATAAATGCCCACGTCCTGATCCAGGCTCAGCTTGCCCTGCTCGACCAGCCGCATCAGGCCCAGCGTGGTCATCATCTTCGAGACGGAAGCGATGCGGAACAGGGTGGCCGGCGTCACGGGCAAGCTGTCCGCCGGCGTGGCGGCTATGTGCCGGTAGCCAAATTGTTGCTGATAAGACACCTTGCCATGGCTGATGGCCAGCACGGACAGGCTGGCCAGCGGGTGGGCCGCATCGTCGACGATGGCGGCCAGCGTGGCATCGAGCGCGCGCGGCCCTACGTTTTGAGAGACCAAGTCGCTGCCGCTGCCGGGCGGGGCGGCCAGCGCGCTCCAGGTCGTGCCCAGCAGCAGCAAGCCCAGTAAACCCGTCATTTTATTGTGCATGTTTCCCTGTTGTCCGATGTGGTGGAGGCGTCACCAGCATAGGGCGCGATGGTTTACATGGCTAATGAAAATTGCTTATTTATCTATAATGCAAAGCTATACGTACGGTAAAACATTGTTTTTTTAAGTGTATAACCGTTATTTATGGTCATTTTCCATTTATTCATGGGTGGACGGGCTACGCGCAGGCGCCATCGCTATTACACTAGGAGGACAAGGAGAACTGTATGAGCCAGACCAGCGTAGAACTCAAGGTCGATTTAAATGACAATTCGCCTTTATATATGCAGATCGCCCGCAAGCTGAGCGATGACGTACGCAACGGCCGCTACCAGGTAGACCAGGCCCTGCCATCCGAACGTACCCTGTCCGAACTGCTTGACGTATCGCGCGTGACTGCCCGCAAGGCCATCGACCAGCTCGTCGAGCAAGGTCTCGTCGTGCGCCGCCGCGGTTCGGGCAACTATATTGCCCCGCGCATCGAACAGCCGCTGTCGAACCTGTCGAGCTTTTCCGAGCAGCTGCAGCAGCGCGGCTATCGCCCCGGTTCGCGCTGGCTCAAGCGCGAAGTCGTCATTGCCAGCAGCGATGAACAGCTGAGCTTGGGCCTGGCGCAGAACACGAAAGTGGCGCGCCTGGAGCGCTTGCGCCTGGCCGACGACGTCGTGATGGCGTATGAAGTGAGCGTGCTGCCGTTCAGCGTGGTGCCGGCCCCGGATATCATGGGCGACTCGCTGTATGAATACTTGAGCAGCATCAAGAAGGCCCCCGTGCGCGCCTTGCAGCACATCCGCGCCATGAATGCGACGGACGTGCTGGCCAAGCAGCTGGGCATCCCCGATGGCCAGGCCGTGCTGTTCATCACGCGCATCGCCTACCTGGAGTCGGGCGAAGCGATGGAACTCACGCATTCGTATTGCCGCAGCGATCATTACGATTTTGTGGCGGAAATGCGCCGCGCTCCGTAAATCTACTGCTCGATCAGGCGGATCATGGATTCCGCCACGCCGACGGACGACTCCCAGCTCATGCCCGTCACCAGCCGGCCGTCGACCTCGACGTGACTCTTGCCGTTGGCGCCGTGCCTGAATATGCCGCCATGGCCCTTGATGCTGGCTTCTGCCGAAAAGGGATAGGCCTTGTATACCGGCGATTCCTTGTTCAGAAACGCATCGGGGAACGAGGTGAGCACCTTGCCCTGGATCAGGAAAGTACCGTCACGCAGCTTCAGATTCTTGATGCCCTCGGTGCCATGGCAGATGGCCGCAATCACCCCGCCCTGTTGTTCGTAGATACGCAAGGCGATGTCCTGCAGCGGCTTGTTGTCCGGGATGCCGACGATGGCCGCACCGCCGCCGACGAAAGCCATGCCCGCATAGTCGTCTGCCCTGACCTCGGCGACGGGCTTGGTATGGGCCAGTGCCCACATGAAATCACTGTCGTACAGATGCTTCTTGAGCAGTTCGTCCGACGTGACGATCATTTCCAGGGGAATGGCGCCCCCCTCGGGACTGACGAAGTCGACGGCGTACCCTGCTTTGCGAAATGCATCATAGGTATAGGCCAGCTCGGGGAAATTATTGCCGGCGTTAACCTTTGTACCGGGATATTGATGCACATTCGACACCACCAGCAGCACCTTGCGTGTCTGGCGCGGGGCTGCTGGCTCGCGATCTGCCGACTTGCTGATGATCTTCCAGTTGCCGGCGATCTTTTTCAACAGAAAGACATCCACATAGCGCACCCCTTGCTGGGGAATGTGGATCTCGGCCTTGGCGGTGGCCACCTTGCCGCTCACATCGACCTTGATCAATCGCCCGTGGCGCCCATTGAATTGCCCTATTTTCTCTTGGGAAAAGAGTTTGGCGTATTCCGGACCGCTCAACTCCCATTCCGCATCGTTTTTGCCGTCCAGGTAAAGGCGGGCATTGGCATAAAAGGCCTGGTTGATCTCGCTCTGCACGTTAAAGCTGGTGCCATGCATATACAAGCGCACGGTTTCCCGGATGGCATTTTCGTCCTGGTCTGCGGTTGCGGCGGTGCTGACGGCGGTGATGCTTAACAAGCAACAGGCGAGTATCGTTCGCAATAAAAACTGAATCATGGATGTACCCTGCATGTAGAACTGCGTTTATCGGAGCAACGACTATTTCAGATCGCTGGTGGTCGATAATTTATCGAAATGCAGGGGAATTGATGTCGCCAAACATGATTTCAGACTCCGGAATGGCGATTCCGGAGAGGTTTCATGCGGAAATGGCCCTGGCCGCCTGGCTGGATTGGGCCCGGAAGCTGGCGGGAGTCTGGCCAGCCACTTTCTTGAAGGTCGAGTAGAAGGTGGAACTGGAATTGAACCCGCAGCGCTCGGCGACGCTATCCATGTTCCATTGCGGCTCGTCGCTCAATACCTGTTTCGCCTCGGCGATACGGTATTCGTTGACGTAGGTCGTGAAGCTCTTGCCCAGCTTGTCATTCAATACCTGCGACACCTGCGCCTGCGTGCAGCCCGCCCGTTTGGCGAGTTGGGCCAGGGTCAGGTTCGGATTCAGATAGGATTTCTGCCCGCTCATCTGTTGTTCCAGCGCGGCGAGCACGGCAAGCGTGTCTTCGTGCGTCAGGCGGCTATTCCGGTACTTTTGCTGCGGGTCGGCAGGCGCCAGGATTTCCTTTCTCAGCAGAAAGACCATCACCGCCACATACAGCGAGAAGGTGAACGACAAGGCGCCGACAATATAGGACGTGAACGGCGTGCTTGCGTACGCCGCCAACATGAGACAACTGCCTGCAAAGACGCTCAGCAGGAGTACGCTGCTGGTCGCCATCCGCTGTCCCTCGTTCCACCATGCGCGGCGGCTTTGCCACAGCAGCCTGGCGGTTGCCAGCAGGTAGCATAGCCAGAACACATGAATGGCATGGCTCGACTGGTTCCACACAGCACGATACGCGGAATACGGAAAGGCAACACCAATGCCGATCAGCAGGAAGGACAAGCCCAGATGCCAGCGCCATTCTTGTCCGGCTGGCCGTTGCGCCAGCCCGGCGATGAAGGCGCGTACATAGAGATAGGTCAAGGGACCGATCAGCAGGCAGGCCGACAGGCCCAGCTGGCGGAATTCGATGGCGATCGCAGGGTTGAAGTAGAGGAAAGCGGACTTGGCGGTGCGCACCCCGACGGCAAGCAGCAATGCCCCCAGCATGCAGTCGGCGAGGCAGCGGGGCCGGCGGCTGAAAAAATAGACGGCCAGGAAAATGCCGTTGATGGCGCCAAGGGCGCTAAACAGGAACAGCAATTGGCGAGCGATCATGGGGCGTGTCGTGGATGTTGGCGTCGAACTGAAGTATAGACATAAACGGGTCTGAAACTTGCCTCTGGGCCACTGAATGAACAAATTCAGCAACTGGTTTGCCGCCGTAGCGAAGTACGCCTGGTTGCACTGGCCATAAACTCCCGTTATGCCCGCCTGCCATCCTTTCATGGTTGATCCCGCTCGTTGGTATTAAACTGGTTTCACGGTCAACCATGTTCTGAAATCATGTTGAAAACTGAAACCCCGAGCCGGCGGCATCCGGACCTGGACCTGTATCCGGTGGAGCAACTGGTGGCGGCGCTGGTCGACGACCAGTTCTGGGCCGTCGAAGCCGTCCGGCTGGCGTCGCCCGGCATCGCTGCCGCCATCACGGCCGCCCTGCCCCGCATTGCGGCCGGCGGGCGCCTGCTGTACGTGGGCGCGGGCACGTCGGGCCGCCTGGGCGTACTTGACAGCGTTGAACTCAATCCCACGTTTTCCTGGCCGCCCGAACGGGCCGTCGCCATCCTGGCCGGCGGCGCCGGCGCCATGTTTACGGCCGTCGAAGGGGCGGAAGATGATTTACAGCAAGGTGAGGCGGACTTGCTGGCCCTGCAGCCGCAGAGCAATGACGTGGTGATCCTGCTGGCCGCGTCCGGCGCCACGCCGTATGTGCTGGGCGCGCTGCTGGCCGCGCGCAAGGCCGGCGCCTTGACGATAGGCATCGCCAACAATGTGGACGCCCCCGTGGCGCATGAGGCGCAATGCGGCATCGTGCTCGATACGGGCACGGAAGTCATTTCCGGCAGCACGCGTCTGAAAGCGGGCACGGCGCAAAAAATCACCTTGAACACGATTTCCAGCGCCCTGATGGTCGGTTTGCACAAAACTTACGGAAACTTGATGGTAGACTTGAAGCCGACCAACGCCAAGCTGATCTGGCGGGCCGTGCGTCTGACCATGCACGCCACCGGCGCCAGCGAAGTGCAGGCCAGGACCGTGCTGGAGCAATGCCACTATCACGTCAAGGTGGCGATTGTTGCCTTGATCAAAAAAATCAACACAAACCAGGCACAGGCATTGTTGGCCGGCGCGGACGGCAGTGTGCGGGCGGCACTGGCGGCGTGATCCGATGGCGCGGCATTCTTCTGTCTGGGAGACAAAGAAGGATGTATGGAGCTTGTGAAACAAACCGCCCCGGCGCGCGCGAATAAGCCGTCAAATAAGCCGTGGCTGTGGATCCCTTCCCTGTATTTCGGCCAGGGCATCCCCTATGTTGTTGTCATGACACTGTCCGTGATCATGTACAAGAACTACGGTTTTTCCAATACGGATATCGCGCTGTATACGAGCTGGTTGTACTTGCCCTGGGTTATCAAGCCCCTGTGGTCGCCCTTCATCGATATGTACCGCACCAAGCGCTTCTGGATCGTCGGCTTGCAGCTGGTGATCGGCGCCGCGCTGGCGCTGGTGGCCTTGACGACGTCCCTGCCCCATTTTTTCCAGATCAGCCTGGCCATCTTCTGGCTGATGGCTTTCAGTTCTGCCACGCATGACATCGCCGCCGACGGCTTTTATATGTTGGGGCTGGAAGAGCACCAGCAGGCGGCTTTTGTGGGCGTGCGCAGCACGTTTTACCGCCTGGCGATGATCGCCGGCCAGGGCGGCCTCGTGTATCTGGCCGGCTACCTGACGCATGCGACGGGCAATGTGCAGCTGGCCTGGTCCGTCGTATTTGCCATCCTGGCGGGCTTGTTCATCGCCCTCTTCCTGTATCACTATTTCATTTTGCCCAAGCCTAAGGATGACCGGCCCAGCATCCAGGGTGTCGGTATTTCTCCTCTGCAAGAGTTCGTCGCCACCTTTGCTTCCTTCTTCAAGAAGAAGGATATTCTCGTCATCCTGGGCTTTTTGCTGTTGTTTCGCCTGGGCGAAGCGCAACTGTTGAAGCTGGCCGCGCCCTTCCTGCTCGACCCCGTCGCCAAGGGCGGCCTGGGCCTCAGCACGGAACAGGTGGGCCTCGTCTACGGTACCATCGGCGTCATCGCCCTGACCCTGGGCGGCTTGCTGGGCGGATTCATCATTTCCCGCTTCGGCTTGAAACGTTGCCTGTGGATCATGGTGCTGTCCGTCCACTTGCCCGACCTGGTCTTCGTTTACCTGGCCACCGCCTTGCCCAGCAGCGTCTATGTGATCGCCGGCGGTATTGCGTTGGAGCAATTTGGCTATGGCTTCGGTTTCGCGTCCTACATGCTGTACATGATCATGGTCTCCGATGGCGCGCATAAAACGGCCCATTACGCCATTTGCACGGGGTTCATGGCCCTGGGCATGATGTTGCCGGGCATGGCCAGCGGCTGGATACAGCAAATGCTCGGTTACCAGCATTTCTTCATCTGGGTGTGCATCGCCACCATTCCCGCTTTCATCATGGCCGCGCTGGTCAAGATCGATCCTGAATTCGGCAAGAAGGCCGAGGCCTGATTCTTTTGAACGGTGCGCCCGCAAGGATGGCGGGCGCACAGTAAAATGCCCCACCGATAGACCTGCGCTCCACCACTGCAAGGAATTGTTTTGTTGTCTACTTTTAAAAAACGCCTGGGCGCCAGCGCCGGCGTATTGGCCGCGCTGGCCACCGCCACATTGCTCAGCAGCTGTACCAGCACCAAGCTGCCTTCCGCAGTGACGCCGGGTGAAGCGGGTTTGCCGGCCGTGCCGCCCGTGCAGCACATCACGGGTGAAGTGCCGCCGCCGGCGCCGCGCGAGTTCCGCGCCGCCTGGGTGTCAACCGTGGCGAATATCGACTGGCCCAGCCGCAGCAATTTGCCGGTCGCCAAGCAGCAAGCGGAAGCTCTGGCCATCCTCGACCGCGCCAAGTCCTTGAATTTGAACGCGATTGTGCTGCAAGTGCGGCCCAGCGCCGACACGATATATCCGTCCCAGCTGGAGCCGTGGTCGGAATACCTGACGGGCAAGCAAGGCCAGCCGCCGTTGCCTTTGTATGACCCGCTGGCCTTCTGGGTGGCCCAGGCGCATGCGCGGGGACTGGAATTGCACGCCTGGTTCAATCCCTACCGTGCCCGCCACGCGACGGCCAAGTCGCCGCTGGCGCGCGACAGTTTCGCGTCCACCAACCCGGCGTCCGTCAAGCAATACGGCCGCTACCTGTGGATGGACCCGGGCGACGCCGCCGCTTCCAAGCACACGACGGACGTGGTGCTCGACGTGGTGCGCCGCTACGATATCGATGGCGTGCACATCGACGATTACTTTTATCCGTATCCTATCGATGCGCCAGGCGCCGGTGCCGGTGCGGAAACGGCCGCGCTGGACGCGGGCAATGGCGGCGCCAAGCGCGAACTGCCGTTTCCCGATGAGCCTTCCTGGCAGCAATATCTGCTGGCTGGCGGTCAGCTGGATCGTCCGTCCTGGCGCCGCCAGAACGTCAACCAGTTGATCGAAGCGTTATATACAGGCATTCACCGCGAAAAGAGCTGGGTGCGCTTCGGCATCAGCCCGTTCGGCATCGGCCGCCCGGATCGCCGTCCTGCCGGCATCGTCGGCTTCAGCCAGTACGACAAATTGTATGCGGATGCGGAACTGTGGCTGGCCAAGGGCTGGCTCGATTACCTGTCGCCGCAGCTGTACTGGCCCGTGGCGCAGGCGCCGCAAGCGTTCGGCGTGCTGCTCGACTACTGGCTGGCGCAAAACCCGTATGGCCGCCACGTGTGGCCCGGTTTGTATACGAGCCGCATCGACAATTCCGCCAAGTCCTTCACGCCGCAAGAGATCATCAAGCAGATCGAAGTGACGCGCACGCGCCCCGGCGCGAATGGCCAGGTGCATTTCAGCATGGTGCCGCTGATGCAGAACCGCAAGGGTGTCAGCGACCAGCTCAAGGCGAGCGTGTATCAAAGCCCTGCCCTGATTCCCGCCACGCCGTGGCTGGGCAAGGAAGCGCCCGGTACGCCCGTGCTGGCCTTGCGCCGCGATTCCACCAGCCTGAACGTCAAATTGGCGGCGGGCGGCGGCAAACCCGTGGCGCAGTACGCCGTCTGGGCCCGCTATGGCGAAGACTGGCGCTTTACCGTGGTCACGGGCGTGCAGGGCGAACTGACCCTGGTCGACGATGCCACCGGCAAGGTCAATGCGGTGGTGGTCAGCGCCGTCGACCGCCTCGGCAATGAAAGCCCCCGCGTCACCGTGCGCGAACCGTTTGCGGCCCTCGCCAAGTAGTTGCTGAGCGTTTATCCGTAGTCCATAACCTGCAGGCATGAAACATGCGCAAGCTTTCATGCCTGCAAGCTCCGCTTGGCTTTACACTCATGCCATGATTTTCTTCCCTGCCACCCATATTGATACTGCCGTGCTCGGGCTGGGCATCGACGCGGGCGGCACGCAGACGCGCTGGGCCCTGGCCAACGGGGACGGCGCCATCGTGGCCGACGGCGTCGTGGAAGGCTTGTCTGCCTTGCAAATGAGCAGCGATGCGGGCCGCGCAGCCGTGCACGCCACGTTTACCCGGCTGTGCCAGGCCGTGCTGGCTGTCGGCCAACCGCGCGCCGTGGTGGCGGGCTTGACGGGTTTTGGCGGCGACGATGTAACGCTGGCGCCTATGCTGGCAGAGTTGCTGGCGCTGCACGCCGGCGACGTGCGCTTGGGCAACGATATCGATATCGCTTATCGCGACAGTTTTGAACCCGGCGAAGGTTATCTGGTCTACGCTGGCACGGGCTCGATTGCCGCCTGGATCGATGCGGATGGCGGCTTTCACCGCGCAGGCGGGCGCGGCGTGCTGCTTGACGATGGCGGCGGCGGCTACTGGATCGCGCGCGAAGCCTTGCGCCACATCTGGCGCCGCGAAGACGAGGCGCCGGGCAGCTGGCAAGGCTCGCCTATGGCCGAGGCCGTGTTTGCGCAACTGGGCGGCAGCGACTGGTCGCTGTCGCGCGCCTTCATGTATGGCCAGGACCGGGGTGCCATCGGCCGGCTGGCGCTGGCCGTGGCCGCCAGTGCGGATGCCGATCCGCTGGCGCTGGACATCTTGCAGCGCGCGGGACAGGAATTGGCGCGCCTGGCGCTGGCCCTGACGGCGCGCCATGGTACGCGTCCCGTCGTGCTGGCGGGCCGCGCGGCGCAGTTGCACCCGGCCATCGCGGCTGCCATGCGCGCCGCTTTGCCTGTATCGTTGACGCTGGAGCAGAAAGTTGCCCGTCCACATGAAGCGGCGGCCAGGATAGCCGTCAAGACGGCTGTCAAGACACAGGCCAGCACTGAACATTTTATTAACCCGAACACGGATCTTCCATGAAAAAAATCGCCCTCGCCCTGCTGGTGGCCTTGCTCTCCGCCTGTACCTCGCCCGCGCCGCACCTCGACCACAGTTTGACGGCGCGCAGCCAGAGCCCGCGCGTGAAATTCATCGTCATCCATTACACGGTCAGCGACCTGCCCCGCTCGATCAAGATCCTGACGGAACAAGTGGTCAGCAGCCATTACTTGCTGACGGACACGGACAAGCCGAAGTTTTACGTGCTGGTCGATGAATCGCGCCAGGCCAATCACGCGGGTGTGAGTAACTGGAAGACTTATACACAGTTGAATGTCAGCTCGATCGGCATCGAGATCGTTAACCCAGGCTACAAGGACACGCCGGAAGGCCGCCTCTGGTATCCGTTTCCCCAGGCACAGATCGATGAGCTCATTCCCCTGTTGAAAGATATCCAGGCCCGCTACAACATCGCGCCGGAAAATATCCTCGGCCATAACGAGATCGCCCCCCAGCGCAAGCAAGACCCGGGTCCATTGTTCCCTTGGCGCCAGCTGGCCGATGCGGGCTTGATCGTGTGGCCGGACGCCAACCGTGTCGCCGCGCAACGCCTGATTTTTGAGCAGCAAGTGCCGGACGCCGTCTGGTTCCAGAAAAAGCTGGCCCAGCACGGCTATGCGACGCCGACTACGGGCGTGTTCGACGAAGCGACGCGCAATGTGCTGATCGCTTTCCAGATGAAATACCGCAACAAGCTGTTCGATGGCACGCCCGATGGCGAAACGGCGGCCCTGCTGGAAGTGCTGACGACGCCGGCCCCGGCTGTTGCAACAAAGTAGCATGGCCGTTCCAGCCCATGACTTTTTCTTATATGCTGAACATTGACGGCCCTGGCGGCCACGGCAAGGTAAAGGAATAGCTCATGCGGTTGCGTCATATCGAAGTGTTTCACGCCATCATGCAAGTTGGCACCATCAGCGGCGCCGCCCAGGTGCTGCATATCTCGCAGCCGGCCGTGACCAAGGTCTTGCAACACTGCGAATTGCAACTGGGCATGCCGCTATTCGAGCGCGTGCGGGGCAAGCTGTACCCGAAACCCGAGGCGCACCGGCTGTTTGTCGAGACGGAAAAGCTCAACCGCGATTTATTGGGCATCCGCCGCCTGGCGGCCAGCCTGAAGGGCCATGCGGTGGAAACCATCCGCCTGGTGTCCACGCCGACGATCGCCATCAGCGTCTTGCCATTCGCCATGACGGAGTGGCGGCGCGACTTTCCCCACACGCGTTGCCAGCTGGCTACCCACCACACGGGCGAGATCGTCAATACCTTGCGCCTCGGTGAAGCGGACCTGGCCGTGTCCCTGCAAGACCCGCGCCATCCGGGCATCGTGGCCGAACCGCTCGCGCATGGCGTCATGACGGTGATCGCGCCCACCGGCACCTGGCATGCGGCCGATTGCGGCACGCCCTTGACGGCGCATGGCCTGAATGGCGAGCTGATCGGCCATGCCGACAACGATCCGCTGGGCGAACTGGTGGTGGCCGCCTGCGAAGCGCAGGACATTCACCCCGTGTTTTCCACCGTGGTGCAGACCTATCAAATTGCCCGTTCCCTGGTGGAAGCGGGCGCCGGCATGGCCGTGGTCGACCCGTTTACGGCCGCCTCCGGCTCGCCCGAACGCCTGCAGCGCCGTCCCTGGGCGCCAGCTATCCCCATCCAACTGTATTTATTGACGGCGAGCCATTCGCCGCTGTCGCATGGCGCGCGGCGCCTGGCCGACAGCATCGGCGTGGCGGCGCGTAATTGCCTGGAAAGAGGAGTCTGATGTCTGTTGCAAGTTTGCAATTGGAAGCGGTTGGCAACGATCCGCAATTTCGCCACCTGAGCAGCATCGCCGGCATCGCCGTCGACTTGCGCTATGCCACGCCCGACAATTTCGTCGGCCGCGACTTATACAGCCCCATCGATTGCGCCTGGCTGCACCGCGATGCCGCCGCCGCGCTGGAACGGGCCGTGGCCTGGCTGGCCGCGCGGCGCCCCGATCACCATTTATTGGTGCTCGACGCCTTGCGCCCGCAGCGGGTGCAGCAGCAATTGTGGGACGCGTTGCAGGGTACGGAGTTGCTCGGTTATATCGCGGAGCCGTCGCGCGGCTCGATCCACTCGTTCGGCATGGCACTCGACATCACCATCGTCGGTCCGGACGGAGAGGAATTGGATATGGGCACAGGCTTTGACGACCTGAGTGAGCGCTCGCACCCGGCGCTGGAGCTGGTTTTACTGGAAAAGGGAGAAATTACGCAGGAGCAGGTGGCACATCGCCGATTGTTGCGCGACGCCATGTTCCAGGCGGGCTTCTTCGGCATCAACAGCGAATGGTGGCATTTCGATTGCGGCGACCGGGTGCTAGTGCGCCAGACCTACACCCGGGTACTCTGATTAAAAGACCTTTAATCCCTTCAGCATCACGATCAGGATCAATACGGGCGAGACAAAGCGCAGCAGGAATAGCAACACATGCGCCAAGGTTTGATTCTGCAACTGGCCGTGATTGCTGATCGCATCGATGAAATGCTGCTTGCCCCAGGCCCAGCCTGTAAACAAGGCAATCGCGATGCCGCCCATGGGCAGGAAGATATTCGACGAGACAAAGTCGAACAGATCAAACATATTCAAATTGAATAACTTGAAGTCCGCCAGGGTGCTGTTACTGAGGGCGCATACGGAGCCGAGCACGGCCAGCAGCAGCATGGTCACGACGGTGGCCTTGGTGCGCGTCCAGCCGAAACGTTCATGGAAAATCACCACGGGCACTTCCATCAGCGACAACATCGCGCCCGTGGCGGCGACGGCGGCCAGGATGAAGAACACCACCATCAGAACTTGTCCCATGGGAATTTGCGAAAACACGGCAGGAATTGTGATGAACACCAGCGACGGCCCCGCACTGGGAGCGAAACCAAACGTGAACACGGCGGGGAAGATGGCGATACCGGCCAGCATCGATACGCCGAGGTCGGCCGCCATCACGCGCAAGGTGGTGACGGGGATATTCTGGTCGTCACGGAAATAGCTGCCGTAGGTCATCATCGTGCCCATGCCGACGGACAATTTAAAGAAGGCCAGGCCCATGGCCGTCAGCACGACGGAAGCCGTCAGCTTGGAAAAATCGGGACGGAACAGAAACGCCAGGCCTTCGCCCGCTTTATCCAGCGACAGGCTGACCGCGCACAGCAGCAGCAGCAGCAGGAACAGCAGTGGCATCAGTTTCTTGGCAATCGCCTCGATGCCCTTGGTCACGCCCAGCATCAAGATGCCGCCGATAAACAGCAGGACGCCCCATTGCCACAACAGCGATTGCAATGGATTGCTGATCAGGGAGGCGAAGGCTGCTTCCGTCACCAGTTTGTCGCTGCTGAGGATGGAACCGTCGATGGCCTTGGCGATATAGGCAAACACCCAGCCTACCACTTCCGAGTAAAACGCCACGATCAGGAAGGCGGCCACCATGCCGATGACGCCGACCAGCCACCAGGGCTTGCCCTTCGGTGCCAACTGTTCCATGGTCGAGATAGGGTTGACCTTGGCGCGGCGTCCCAGGGTGATTTCCGCGATCATCACGGGCAACCCTACTAATAAGGTGGCGAGTAAATAGATAAGCAGGAAACCGGCGCCGCCATTGGCGCCCGTCAAGTAGGGAAATTTCCAGATATTGCCGAGACCGACTGCGGAACCGAGGGTGGCGGCGAGCACGCCGAAGCCAGTGGTAAAGCCAGCTCGTTTCAGGGTCAGGCCTGATCCTTGAGCTTGTTGTTTCATGGTGAATCTTCTATGGATGGACGCGAATGTGCGCTGAGGGGGCGAAATTGTAGCAGTTGGCCGCAAATACCCCGGAAAAGCCTTGCTACTACCGGGGCGCTTTGCTATAGTTCGCCTCCCCGATGAGACGCACTAGTTTGCGGCACAAAAGGGACAGCCTTCCGGGGCTGGGTAGTAAAAAAGAAGGTGTTGACGATTGTGCTGAAATGCTTCATACTCTTCCTTCTTCGCAGCTGACAAACACAACGCTTTGTTGATAGCGCGAAAGCAGTACCGAATACAGTTCTTTAACAATTAACAGTCGATAAGTGTGGGCATTTGATGTAAGTGCAGCGTCAATCTTCGGATTGGCGTAATACTTAAAATATATCAAATGTTCACAAGAAATAATGAAATAGGATACTTCTTCGGAAGTAGCCTGTCAGTTTTTTGAGTGAGCGACCCATCAGCAATGATGGTGCCGGTAAAACGGCAAAGTAACAGAGATTAAACTGAAGAGTTTGATCCTGGCTCAGATTGAACGCTGGCGGCATGCCTTACACATGCAAGTCGAACGGCAGCACGGAGCTTGCTCTGGTGGCGAGTGGCGAACGGGTGAGTA
>NZ_JAPQNU010000004.1:0-580321 GCF_030397625.1 Janthinobacterium sp. SUN026
TTGTGTTTGTCAGCTGCGAAGAAGGAAGAGTATGAAGCAATTTGCTACGTCCGTCAACTCCTTCTTTTTCTCGTCTCACTCGGCATTTGCATGCGTCGTTCAGCGAGGGGGCGAATTATAGCCGTGCCCTGCACTCTCCGCAAGGGCTATTTCCCCGCCCTCACGGTCCAGCAAGCCTTGTCTTCACTTCAAGCGCCTTTTTGTGCAGCCTGTCGCAATCGGCTGGTGTAGTTCGTGGTCTTTAGGCACAGTGGCAACATCAGACTCTGACGCGGCTCAACAAGAGGTTAAACTTGCCCGCTGCGTCGATTAACTCTTGTACTTGAAAGTGCCCCCATGCTTCCGATTTCCAGCCTGCCCCAATTGTTGAAAACCATCCTCGCTTGGTTGCAACGGGCATTCGACGCGACGACGACCTGGGTCACCCAACTGTCTTGGTGGAAATTCTTCCTGTTCGCCGCGCTGGCCCTGATCGCCGGGTCCATTTTGCAAGATGAGCTGTTCTCGTCCAGCCAGAACGAAGAAGTGGTTATCAAGTCGCACAAGCGCAGCAGCAAGGGTTCGGGTGAAACCAATATCCTGATCGACGATACGGGCATCCATTTCAATCCCCGCAACAGCAAGAACCGGCGCAGCAGCACGACGGATGCGGCCAGCGAGCCGGCAGATGCCGCCGAGGCGGACGAACACGCAAACGCCGTGCCGCCGGCGCCGCCGGAACCGCCGGCCGCCCCCGCCAAGCCCAGCTATCCCGTAACAACGAATGCCTCGGGAGAAGAAGTCCATATTGAACTGCCGCCGCAAATCGGTGAAGAGTTGTCGAATGCCATCGAAGAAGCCGTCGATGATGCGGCAGAACAAAAAGTGTCGCGCTATCACCAGCAAGCATCGACCTGGTTCAAGAGCTTTGTGTCCTTGCTGGTATTGGCCCTGTTCGCCATGAAGGCCTTGGTCGGCGGCAAGAAACGTGCGGAAGCGGAAACCGTCACGGCAAACGAGGCAGCCGAGCGCGAATCCATGCAGCGCCAGCTCAGCGAAGCGAAGATGCAGATGATGCAAGCCCAGGTCGAGCCGCATTTCCTGTTCAACACGCTTGCTTCCGTCGAACACCTGATCCAGGTTGACCCGCCGCGCGCGGCCAAGATGCAGCGCAGCCTGATCCAGTATCTGCGCGCCGTGCTGCCGCAAATGCGCGACAACGCCCTGATTACCAACCTGGGCCGTGAAGCGGACATGGTGCAAGCGTACTTGAACCTGCTGAAAATGCGCATGGAAGAACGCCTGACCGTCGACTTCCAGATTCCCGACGGCCTGCGCAGCGCCGCCTTCCCGCCCATGATGCTGCAATCGATGGTGGAAAATGCCATCAAGCACGGCCTGGAAGTCAAACCGGAAGGCGGCACCCTGCGCATCGTGGCCGAAGTGGCGCACAGCAAGCTGCGCGTGACGGTGACCGATGACGGCCTGGGCTTTGGCGTGGTGCCCAGCGATGGCACGGGACTGGGTTTGCCCACCATCCGCGAGCGCCTGAAGCTGTTGCATGGCGACCAGGGCAGCCTGACCATTACGCCAAATCAACCGTCCGGCGTGTGCGCCGTGATCGAAGTGCCATATCAATTGTCCAAATAAGACAGAGTAGTTGATAAAAACGCTAAATCATTGAATAATCAATCTTCGCCTGTTCACACTTGAGACCTATGCCTACCGCTATTATTGCCGACGACGAAAGACTGATGCGCGACCAGCTGCGCCTGCGCCTGGGCCAAGCCTGGCCTGAACTGGAAATCATCGGCGAAGCCAAGAATGGCGACGAAGCGATCGAACTGGTGGAACAACTCAAACCGGATTTTGCCTTCCTCGATATCCGCATGCCGGGAAAGACAGGCATGGAAGCGGCGCAAGTGATCGGCAGCAAGACGCATATCGTCTTCGTCACGGCCTACGATAGCCACGCCGTCGAAGCCTTCGAGCGGGGCGCCGTCGACTACGTGCTCAAGCCGCCCGAGCATGAGCGCTTGCTGGTCACTGTGGAGCGCCTGAAAACGCACTTGAACAAGCCGGCCCTGGACGTCAACAGCAGCGTCACAGCCATGCTGTCGCAGCTGGCGGAAAAAATCACGGCCAAGCCCACCTACCTGCAATGGATACAGGCCAGCATCGGCCAGGACTTGCGCATGATCCCCGTGGAAGAGATCCTGTTCTTCCGTTCTGACGAGAAATACACCTGCGTGCAGACCGCCAAGTACGAGGCGCTGATCCGCAAGCCCGTGCGCGACCTGGCCGAAGAGCTCGATCCTTCGCTGTTCTGGCAAATCCACCGCGCCACCCTGGTCAACGTGAATGCCATCGAGGGCGTGACGCGCGACATCCGCGGCCGCCACCTGGTACTCATCAAAGGCAAGTCCGACAAGCTCGAAGTGAGCCGCAGCTTCTTGCACCTGTTCAAGCAAATGTAAGTCTCCCACCGCCGCCCGGCCCAGGCCGGCGCGGCGCGCCCCCCCCTCTTCTTTCCCCTTCCTGCGCCACATCAAGCCACGCCGCGCCAACAGGCATAGGCTATATCAAGTCCTGTCCGCCACTCCTGTCTTGCCTGCCTTCGTTCACGTTCGCAAGGAGAACCCCATGCCTGACCGAGGCAGTTCGACACTGCTGCGCATCCTGCCGCTAGGCATGGCGGCGATGCTTTTGCTGTGCTTGTTTCCTCCACTGAAAGCCCGCCGGCAGCGGCAGGCGCGTGGCCAGGCCATCATCGACAGCGCCAGCGACGCCTTCATCAGCATCGACAGCGGGCAAATCATCCTGCATGCGAACGCGGCAGCAGCCAGATTGTTCGACGACACGCCGGCCGGCATGCGCGGCATGCGCCTGGGCCACTACATCCTGCGCGACTTGCGCACCCTGGGCGGCCTGGGCAAGCACGATGGCGATCCGCCGTTTGGCGACATCAGCCAGGAGCTGCGCCTGACGGGCCGGCGCGCCACCGATTACACGCTGACGGGACGGCGCAGCGATGGCCTCATGTTTCCCCTCGAAGGCTCGCTCTCGGCCATGCAGGAAGACGGCCATAGCGTGTTTACCATCATCGTGCGCGACATCAGCGCGCGCCAGCAGATGCATGAACAGCTGGCCCGCTCCTTCTCGCAACTGCGCGAATTGTCGAGCGCGCTGCAATCCATCCGCGAAGAGGAGCGCAAGCATATCGCGCGTGAATTGCATGATGACCTGGGGCAATTGCTTGCCACCTTGCGCGTCGACCTGACCCTGGTGCGCCAGCACACGGACACCACCGAGTCCCTGCAAGCGCTGCTGCACAGCATGGATGGCTTGCTGGTGACGGCCATCACCTCGTTGCGGCGCATCGCCAGCAACCTGCGTCCGCGCGCGCTCGATGAAGGGGGATTGTATTTTGCGCTGCAAAAACTGCGCCACGACTTCCTGCTGCGCCGCGCCATCCATTTCGACTTGCTGGCCGACGAGGCCGATCTCGTGCTCGACGATGCGCGCAGCACGGCCATCTACCGCATCGTGCAGGAAGCGCTGACGAATATCGCGCGCCATGCCGAGGCCAGCCACATCACCATCGCCCTGCACCGCATCGATTCCTCGCTGGCCATCACCATCCAGGACGACGGCCGCGGGATTGCCGAACACGACCTGGAAAAAGCCACGGCCCTGGGCTTGCTGGGCATGCGCGAACGGGTGTGGGGATTGAACGGCAGCATCCATATCGGCGCCGACAGCGAGCTGGGCGGCACGCGCATCGAAATCTCGCTGCCCATGCATGCGGAGGCGGCAGCGGCGGCGATGCAATAAAAAAGGCGCCCGCAGGCGCCTTTCACTTCGTCACATCGAACGATGCTTAGAATTTGTGTGCCAGGCCGATCTGGTACGAGGTCAGCGACTTCACGCGCTCGCGGCCAGCGTAAGCGTACACGTCGGTGCGCTTCGACAGGTGGTAGTCGTAGCCGACGCCGAATTCCTTGATGGTGTCCTGATCCTTGAACTTGTTGTTACTTTGCTCTTGCTTGCCATACGACACTTTGGCATCGCCGCCGCCAACCGTGTAGTTCAGGCCGATCAGGTAGGACTTGAATTCGCCAGTCGTGGCTACCTTGGTGTCGCCTTTCGAGTAGGCGGCCGTGATCTTGGCCGGGCCGAATTTATAGCCGCCACCGATGGACCACAGGTCAGGCTTGGCGGCCGTTGCCGTTGCTTGCACGGCTTTTTCGTAGCCGGCGTGCAAGCTGATCGGGCCGTTGTCGTAGGTTGCCAGGCCAATCACGCCTGCGTCAGCGCTGTTGACTTCGCTCAACACGTATTGCAGGCTGCCCACGAAACCTTCAAAGCTTGGGCTGTTGTAGGTCACTGCATTGTTGACGCGCGACGAACCGACGCCCGAACGCAGCAAGGTTTCATTGTTCTTGCCGACCACGCCGTAGGTGTTGAACGGATCGACGCGGGCGATGGTGCCATCGACCAGATTCTTGGTGCGGCCCAGGATGGCGGTACCAAACGCGCCTTTCAAGCCCACATACGCTTGACGGTCGAACAACACGCCTTTTTGCGCGCCGGTGTCGGCCAGGAATTCACTTTCCAGGTTGAAAATTGCGGACAGGCCGCCACCCAGATCTTCCGTACCCTTGAAACCGAGGCGCGACGCGTTGTTTTCGCGTTGTACCGTCGGCTGGCCAGTGGTCTTGGCAATACCGAGGTCAACCAGGCCGTACACGGTGACGTTCGATTGTGCTTGTGCCGTAGCTGCTGCGAAGGTGCCGATGATCAATGCTGCCAGAGTAATTTTTTTCACTTGAGATTCTCTACATTAGGTTGGACAAGAGTGGTGCTGCTTAGCTGCTGAACCGAATCATGCCCACCAAATACTTCAACAATATGACATCGACAAGATGTTGTTTTTTAGCACAACATCTTGTCAGATAAAAACAACAGGCGAAAAAAAACCGCCCGAGGGCGGCTTGTGTTGCCGTGACTGCCTTACTTCAGGCGGCAGCTCAGCAGCCAGTAGTATTCCAGGCGCTTCATGCGGATTTCACGAGCCGAGTGGGCAAACTTCTTGCGCAGGTGGCTATCCGACGGGAAATTCTTCAACACTTCATAGCGCTCGCCTGCCTCCGTCGTGCGGAACTGGTGGGTATTGCCTTCCAGGTCGGTACGCGCGATGACCGTGCTGCTGCCGTCGACATAGGAATTGTCGATCAGCACCAGCAGGATGTCCTTGCCCAGCTTGCTGCGCAATTGCTTCAGGTATTTGTCCTGATCTTCGCGCTTGACGTGCGACCACCAGAAACCGGCAAACACGGCCGTGAACTTGCCCAGCAGATCATCCGGCAGATTGAATGCGTCGAGCTTGGCGAAGGTCACGTTGTCGGGCAAGCCGCGCTGTTGTGCCAGCGCCAGCATTTCATCGTTGATATCGGTGGCCAGCACGGACTCGGCCGACTCGGCGACCACTTCCGTCCAGTAGCCGGTGCCGCAAGCCAGTTCCAGCACGGTGTGGCCTTCCAGCACGTCGGCGACCTTGTCGCGCAACACTTCCAGGTCTTCCTGGCGTTCGGGCTTGTCATAGACGCGCTCGTACTGCTGCGCGATGGTGGCGTAATATTTGGCAAGCTGATCGGTAATCATTGTTTCTTCTCTTCTTAAATAATCTTGGCCAGGCACCTCGCCCGGCCGACTTCATGCATTGTTATAGTTCGTAGTGCTCTTTATCACCGCTCATCGCCTGCTCGATGAGCTTGCGATTCAGGGTCGGCGTCAGCAACTCGATAAAGGTGTAGATATAGCTGCGCAAATACGCTCCCTGCTTGACGGCCACGCGCGACACATTCATGCCGAACAGGTGGCCGACAGGGATGGCGCGCAAGCCTTTGTCGCGCTCGGCATCGAAGGCCATACCCGCTATGATACCAATCCCCATGCCCAACTCGACATAAGTCTTGATCACGTCCGCATCGATGGCCTCCAGCAAGATGTCCGGCTTCAGGCCGCGCAGCACGAAAGCATGGTCGATCTTGTTGCGTCCGGCGAACGCGCTGTCATAGGTAATCAGGGGGAAAGCGGCGATTTCTTCCAGGGTCACGGACTTCGACTTGAGCAGCGGATGGTCGACCGGCACCACCACCACGTGTTCCCATTGATAGCAGGGCAAGGTGATCAAGCCATCGATGGCGGCGATCGATTCCGTGGCGATGGCCAGGTCGGCCTGGTCGCGCTGCACCATTTCGGCGATCTGGCGCGGATTGCCTTGCAGTAACGACAATCTTACCTTCGGGAACTTCAGCATGAAGGCTTGCACCACCTTGGGCAAGGTGTAGCGCGCCTGCGTATGCGTGGTGGCAATGGTAAAGCTGCCGCTGTCCTGCGCCGCGAATTCCTTGCCGATGCGCTTCATGCTGTCGATTTCCTGCATGATCAGCTCGACCGATTCCAGCACCAGGCGGCCCGGCTCCGTCAAGCCGCGGATGCGCTTGCCGTGGCGCGTAAAAATATCCACGCCCAGTTCTTCCTCCAGCTCGATGATGGCTTTCGATACGCCCGGTTGCGACGTAAACAATGCCTTGGCGGCGTCCGTCAGGTTGTAATTCTGCCGGACCGCTTCGCGCACGAAGCGCAGTTGATGGAGATTCATTGCTGGTTTGCCCTAGATTGCCGTGATTTGCCGAGTTTCCGCCCCACCCATGATTTTGCGTTCATGCATATACGCATATCGCATATAAGCAAATGCGTACTTAGTAGTTTGGATTAAACGCCAAGTTTATTACTATTGCGGGTACTTTGGGGGTGAAAGCATGACTTTGTCTTATATAGTCTCAGGATTTGCCGTAGGATTACTCGTAGGAATGACCGGCGTGGGCGGCGGTTCGCTGATGACGCCGCTGCTAACCTTGCTGTTTGGCGTGCCGCCTTCCGTGGCCGTGGGTACCGACCTGGCCTTCGCCTCGATCACCAAGAGCGCCGGCACGCTGACGCACCGCCTGCGCGGCACCATCCGCTGGGATATCGTCAAGCGCCTGTGCATCGGCGCCCTGCCCGCCGCCGTCGTCTCGACCCTGGCGCTGAAATCGTTCGGCACCCTGTCGCCGGAAATCGGCCAGATTATCCGTTACTCGATCGCCGGCTCCGTACTGCTGACCGTCGTGGCGCTGATCTTCAAGGGCCGCATGCTGGCTTGGATCAATGCACACCCCGAGAAACAATTACAAGGCAACAAGCTTGCCGCCGCGACCATTATTTCCGGCGCCGTCCTGGGCGTGCTGGTGACGGTGTCGTCGATCGGCGCCGGCGCCATCGGCGCCACCTTGCTGGTGATGCTGTATCCACGCATGAGCTCGGCCGAAGTGGCCGGCACCGATATCGCCTACGCCGTACCCCTGACGGCCATCGCCGCCCTCGGTCACTGGTGGCTCGGCTCCATCCACTGGGAATTGCTGGCCTCCTTGCTGGTCGGCTCCCTGCCCGGCATCACGCTCGGTTCCTGGGTCGCCCGCTCCGTGCCGGAAAAGTTTTTAAGAGTGCTGCTGGCGATGACCTTGACCGGCGTGGCAGTGAAGCTAATCTATTAATTGACCGACCATGTAACACGAACAGTATCAAGAACATAATCCCAGGCAATCTTCCAGCACCCCGGCTTTTTTAGGAATTGATATGTACCATTACGATCAGTACGACCACCTCATCATCAAAGAACGCATCGCCCAGTACCGAGACCAGGTTGCGCGCCGTATCGCCAATGAACTGACGGAAGAGGAATTCATTCCGCTGCGCCTGCAAAACGGCCTGTACATGCAGCGCCATGCCTACATGCTGCGCATCGCCGTGCCGTACGGCTTGCTGTCGTCGAAGCAGATGCGCATGTTCGCGCACATCGCGCGCAAGTACGACCGCGGCTATGGCCACTTCACCACGCGCCAGAACATCCAGTTCAACTGGATTGAGCTGGAGCAAACGCCCGATATCCTGACCGACCTGGCATCCGTGGAAATGCACGCGATCCAGACCTCGGGCAACTGTATCCGTAATACAACATCCGACCCGTTCGCCGGCGTCGCGGCCGATGAAATCATCGATCCGCGCCCGTACGCGGAAGTCTTGCGCCAGTGGAGCACCTTCCACCCCGAGTTCATCGCCCTGCCGCGCAAGTTCAAGGTCGCCATCAATGGCGCCGAAGAAGACCGCGCCGCCATCGCCGTGCACGATATCGGCTTGACGGCCGTGCGCAATGCGGCCGGCGAAGTGGGCTTCAAGGTCATGGCCGGCGGCGGCATGGGCCGTACGCCCATCCTGGGCAGTGTCGTGCGCGAGTTCCTGCCGTGGCAGCATTTGCTGACCTACATCCAGGCCATCATGCGCGTGTACAACCTGCACGGCCGCCGCGACAACAAATACAAGGCGCGCATCAAGATTTTGTTGAAAGCCATCGGCGTGGAGGAATTCACGCGCCAGGTGGAAGCGGAGTGGGTCGATCTGAAGGATGGCCCGGAAACCTTGAGCGCCGAGGAAATGCAGCGCGTGGCGGACTTCTTCAATCCGCCCGCCTACCTGGCCCTGCCGGAACTCGACTACAAGGCCGAACACGCGGACAACAAGGCGTATGTGAACTGGCTGGCGCGCAACGTCAAGCCGCACCAGCGCCCCGGCTACGTGGCCGTGGTACTGTCCCTGAAGAAGACCGGCGTGCCGCCGGGCGACGCGACGGCCGAGCAGATCGACTTCGTGGCCGACCTGGCCGACCGCTACAGCTTTGGCGAACTGCGCGTGACGCACGAGCAAAACCTGGTGCTGGCCGACGTGGAGCAATCGAAACTCTTTGCACTGTGGCAAGAAGCCAAGGCGCACGGCCTGGCCACGCCGAACATCGGTTTGCTGACGGACATGATCTGCTGCCCCGGCGGCGACTTTTGCTCACTGGCCAACGCCAAGTCCTTGCCGATCGCGGCCGCCATTGCGGAACGCTTCGACAGCATCGACTTCCAGCACGACATCGGCGAGATCGAACTGAACATTTCCGGCTGCATCAATGCCTGCGGCCACCACCACGTGGGCAGCATCGGCATCCTGGGCGTCGACAAGGATGGCAGCGAATGGTATCAAGTGTCGATCGGCGGCGCGCAAGGCAACAACGCGGCCATCGGCAAGATCATCGGACCATCGTTCTCTTCCCTGCAGATGCCTGAAGTCATCGGCCGCCTGCTGCACGTCTACGTGCGCGACCGCCATGAAGGCGAGCGCTTCGTCGATACGGCCCAGCGCCTGGGCCTGGCGCCGTTCAAGGAACACGTATATGCAACGCCGATCACCGTCGGCAACCTGGTGGGAGAAGACGAATATGTTTGAAGTACGCGAAGAAATCATCAAGAACGCCGCCGTGGTGCCGAATACCTGGGGCTTGCTGCGCCTCGATGAAAACGACGCGCCGGAAACGGTGGTCGTTCCCGCCGGCAAGGTCATCGTGCCGTTGCTCGTTTGGCAAGCCCAGCGCGCAACCCTGGCCGCGCGCCTGCCCGACATCGGCGTGTGGCTGGCCAGCGACGAGCGCCCGGAAGAACTGGCGGCCGACGTGGCGCAACTGCCCGTCATCGGCGTGGATTTCCCGAAATTCACGGATGGCCGCGGCTATTCCATCGCCTTCAACCTGCGCGCCCGCCTGGGTTTCCAAGGGGAATTGCGCGCCATCGGCGACGTGTTGCGCGACCAGCTGTTTTCCATGCACCGCGTCGGCTTCGATGCGTATGCGACGCGCCCGGACCGCAGTATCCATGACGCGCTGAAAGGTTTGTCTGTCTTTTCGGAAACCTACCAGGCGTCGTGGGATCAAAAATCGCCGCTGTTCCGCCGCCACCAGCGCGAAGGCCAGAATCCTGACCTCGACAACGCGGCCGGCATCTGAGGGCCAATCATGAGCGATCTGACTTCTTTGATACACGCCACCGAGCAAACGCTGACACGCATCGCCGCGGATTTTTCGCCGGCCGTGTTCGCGTCCAGCCTGGCAGCCGAAGACATGGTGCTGACCGACATGATTCTCAAGGCGAAGCTGCCCATCGGCATCTTTTCCCTGGAAACGGGCCGGCTGCACCAGGAAACCCTGGCCGTGCTCGACAAGGTCAAGGCCCGCTACGCGCACGACATCACCCTGTACCGCCCGCAGCCGGAAGCCGTGGCTGCCTACGTGGAACAGAATGGCCTGAACGCGTTCTACAATAGTGTCGAGATGCGCCGCGAATGCTGCCGCATCCGCAAGGTCGAACCGCTGGGCCGCGCCCTGGCCGGCAACAAGGCCTGGGTGACGGGCCAACGCCGCGCCCAGTCCACCACGCGCGCCGAATTGCACGTGCAGGAAGAGGACGCCGCGCATGCGATGACGAAATTCAATCCGCTGGCCGACTGGTCGGAAGAAGACGTGTGGGCCTATATCCGCGCCAACGACGTGCCGTACAACGCGCTGCACGACCAGGGCTACCCGTCGATCGGCTGCGAACCGTGCACGCGGGCCGTGCAGCCTGGCGAGGATGTGCGCGCCGGACGCTGGTGGTGGGAAAATCCGGATTCCAAGGAATGCGGCCTGCACATGGTGGACGGCAAATTGATACGCATCAAATCCGTGGCAGCTTGATCAGACACAACAGATACAGCAGAACAAGAAAGCACCCTATATGAGCAATATTTTGAACCAGCGTCACCTCGACAGCCTTGAATCGGAAGCCATCCACATCATGCGCGAAGTGGCGGCCGAATCGGCCAACCCTGCGCTGCTGTTTTCCGGCGGCAAGGATTCCGTCGTCCTGTTGCGCCTGGCCGAGAAAGCCTTCCGCCCAGGCAAGTTCCCGTTTCCCCTCGTGCATATCGACACGGGCCACAACTTCCCGGAAGTCATCACTTTCCGCGACAAGAAGGTGGCGGAACTGGGCGAGCGCCTGATTGTCGGCTCCGTGGAAGACTCGATCAAGCGCGGCACCGTGCGCCTGCGCAACCCGGCCACGGATTCGCGCAATGCGGCGCAAGCCGTGACCTTGCTGGAAACCATCGCCGAACACGGTTTTGACGCCTGCATCGGCGGCGCCCGCCGCGACGAGGAAAAGGCCCGCGCCAAGGAACGCATCTTTTCCTTCCGCGACGAATTCGGCGCCTGGGATCCGAAAGCCCAGCGTCCGGAACTGTGGGACCTGTATAACACCCGCGTGCATCCCGGTGAAAACATGCGCGTCTTCCCCATCTCGAACTGGACCGAACTTGACGTGTGGCAATACATCGCCCGCGAGCAACTGGAATTGCCGCCGATCTATTTCGCGCACGAGCGCCAGGTGATCCCGCGCAACGGTTTATTGGTGCCGCTGACGGATCTGACGCCGCCGCGCGAAGGCGAAACGGTGGAAACGCAGGTCGTGCGCTTCCGCACGGTGGGCGATATTTCGTGCACCTGCCCCGTGTCATCCGATGCGGCGACGGTCGACGCCATCATCGCCGAAACGGCAATCACGCAAATCACGGAGCGGGGCGCCACCCGCATGGATGACCAGACGTCCGAAGCCTCGATGGAAAAACGCAAGAAAGCAGGGTATTTCTAATGAACGCAGCAATCCAGAACACCAATCTCACCGACAGCGTCGAACGCGGCATGTTGCGCTTCATCACGGCCGGTTCCGTCGATGACGGCAAGAGCACCCTGATCGGCCGTTTGCTGTTCGACAGCAAGGGCATCTTCGCCGACCAGCTCGACGCCATGTCGCGCTCCAAGCACAAACGCACGGTGGGCGACACGGTCGACCTGTCGCTGCTGACAGACGGCCTGGAAGCGGAACGCGAGCAAGGCATCACCATCGACGTGGCTTACCGTTACTTTGCCACGCCGAAACGCAAATTCATCATCGCCGACACGCCCGGCCACGAGCAATACACGCGCAACATGGTCACCGGCGCATCCACGGCCGACGCCGTCATCATCCTGATCGACGTGTCGAAGGTCAAACTGGGTGACGATGGCAGCGTGGAACTGTTGATCCAGACCAAACGCCATTCGACCATCGCCCATTTGCTGCAGATCGAGCACGTGGTCGTGGCCGTCAACAAGATGGACCTGGTCGACTACGATGAAACGGTCTACAACCGCATCGTCGCCGCCTACCGCGAATTCGCCCAGTCGCTGGGCTTGAAGGACATCACGCCGATCCCCCTGTCCGCCTTGACGGGCGACAACGTCGTCGAACGCGGCGACAAGCTGGGCTGGTACACGGGCCCGACCCTGATCGAACTGCTCGAATCGCTGTCCGTCTACGACGAATCGCACGACACGCCGTTCCGCTTCCCCGTGCAGCTGGTGGCGCGCCACAATGGCCACGAAGCGAACGACTTCCGTGGCTACATGGGCCGCATCGAAGCGGGCAAGGTCAGCATCGGCGACACCCTCGTGGTGCAGCCATCGGGCCAGACGGCCACCGTCAAGGATATCGTCACCCTGGACGGCTCGCTGCCGACGGCCGTCGTGGGCCAGTCCGTGACCTTGCTGCTCAATGAATACCTGGATATCTCGCGCGGCGACTTGCTGGCGAGCAACGATCGCCCTGCCACCCTGCTGAAACAGGTGGTGGCCGACGTGTGCTGGCTGTCGGAAGATGCACTGGACCTGCGCCGCAAATACTGGATCAAGCACGGCACGAAACAGACGGCGGCCAAGGTGACGGCGATCGAATCTATCCTCGACATCAACACGCAGCAGCGCCATCCGGCCGAAGGCTTGAAGCTGAACGACATCGCCCGCATCAGCCTGAACGTGCAGCAGGCGCTGGCGGCCGACGCGTATGCCGATATCCGTGCCACGGGCGCGTTTATCCTGATCGATGAAGTGACCCACCAGACGGTCGCTGCCGGCATGGTTCGGCTCTAACCCCGTATCGTCCAGGAAAGGCAGCCATATGAACAGCTCCCCATCTCTCCCCGGCAAGGTTTACCTGGTCGGTGCCGGCCCCGGCGCGCAAGACTTGATGACCTTGCGCGGCGCGCGCCTGCTGGCGCAAGCGGACGTCGTGCTGCACGACGCGCTGGTCACCGAAGAGATGCTGGAGCTGTGCCCGCAGGCGCAAAAAATCCTGGTCGGCAAGCGCTGCGGCCAGTTGTCGACGGCGCAGGCCTTCATCAACAAGCAACTGGTCGACAACGCGCGCAAGCACGCCGTCGTCGTGCGCCTGAAAGGGGGCGACCCCATGCTGTTCGGCCGCGCCGACGAGGAATTGCGCGCGCTGGAAGAGGCGGGGATCGCCGTCGAAGTGGTGCCCGGCATCACCACGGCCCTGGCGGCCGCGGCCGCCACGCAGCAGCCGCTGACCAAGCGGGGCGTGTCGCGCAGCGTGGCATTTTTCACGTCCAGCACGGCGCCGGGCGAGCCGGACCAGACGCGCATTCCCGACTGCGATACCCTGGTGCAATACATGGGTGGCCGCGAAGCCATCGCCACGGCCCAGCGCCTGCTGGCCCAGGGCCGCCGTGCCGACACCCCGGTGGTGGTGATTGAAAACTGCAGCCGCCCGGACCAGCGCATCGTGCGCCTGCCGCTGAGCAGCATGGCGCATGGCCTGGGCGACACCCACGGCCCCGTGCTGGTAATGCTGGGCGACGCCATGGCCGCGCGCGCGCACCAGGTCACGGAAGCATCGGTCGCCATTCTGGCGCGCCATGCTTGAATAAACACACCGTATTTTACCGACTTTAGAGTCAGTAACTGACGTCTTCCGGCGAAACATGATACGATGCTCACGCATCTTTTCTCGAGAAGTTGTTGCGTGATAGCAAGAAAATCACGCTTCGCCCCGCCATAGCGCTTGCTGCGCGGCCTCCCGGCTGACGGGAACCGCCCGGCAATCTCCCCGAAAAAAGCTGCGCCCGCAGGCTGCAATACCGCGCCGCGCAACTTGAGCCGTCACAATCAACAATGAATTTCTCTTCCGTGCGCGAAGCCCTGACTTCGCTCAGCCGCAGCAATGCCGGCGTCGCCGGCGCTGTGCTGCTCAGCATGCTCGCCTCCATCGCCCTGTGGACGGTGTTCCCGAATATCGACGATGAAAACCACTTATTGGAATGGCTTCAGGCGCTGTTCCTGGCCCTGGCCTGCAGCGTGCACGGCACGCGCGCCTGGCAAGAGACTGACCGCCAATCCTTGCGTTTCCTCATGCATGCCGGCTTGTCGGCCCTGCTGTTCGGCTTCCTGTTGCGCGAACTCGATATCGACCAGTTCGGCACGGCGCCCGCCTGGGCCCAGCTGGAAAAAGCCCTGCGCGTGGTGGAACTGCTGATATTGATACGCGTGCTGATCTTTTTCGCACCGCGCGCGCGCAAGGTATTTGCCCATGCGCCGCAGATTTTCAGCATGCGCATCACCATCCTGACGGCCATCGGCGGCTTGCTGATGGTCGCCGGCTGGCCCTTCGACAAGAAGGTCTTCCATGGCATGCCGGACGCCTATGCGCTGCTGGGCGAGGAAGTCTTCGAACTGGGCGCCTATCTGCTGCTGTTCCTCGCATCGCTGTCCGACAGCTCGGCCGCCGCCCGCATCAGCCTGGAGCCGAAGACAAAGCTGGCCTAGCCCAGTTCAAACGAGGATGGCAGCGGCAGCAGCCGCTGCAAGGTAGCGGCCACGCGCAACAGGCGCGGGTCGTCGTCCTCGGCCTCGTCGCAGGTATCGTTGATACAGAAAAACGGCAAGCTGCCGAAACGCGCCGCCAGCTCCTCGAGCTGCTGCGGCGCCTGCACATCGCCGCTGGCGATATGCAGCGGGTCGAGCATGCGCGCCCGCGCCAGCCCCTGATGCACCATCCAGCGCGGCACCAGGTCGGGCAGCAAGGCCGGCACCTGCCACGAGCGGAACACCGTCGCGCGCACGCCGGCAAACATGGCCGGCGCCAACCCTTCCAGTACATGCAGCGCGCTTTTCAGCATGGGCCGCGGCGCATGCGCATACAGGCGCGGTTCATGCCGGTAATCGGCGTAGTGCGCCGACAGCCATTGCCGCGACAAGGTGGCGCAATTGACGGGCGCCGCCACGTCGGCGCGCAAGCCCTGCAGCTCATCCTGTAGCGCGCTCTCCGTGAAAACGCTCAACCGCCCATCCCCTTCCCCGCCAAACCAGAATGCGGGTTCGAACGGCGCGCCGAAAAACACGTCGTCGTTCAGATACAGGAAACGCTCGGACAGACCCGGAATATGGTGCAGATACGATTCGATATGGCCGGAATCGAACACCGGCAGGGATGCGCCGGGCATCAGGCTCGCATGGTCGATCACCGTCAGGCGCGGCGAGGCACGCAGCCAGCGGGGCACTTGCCGGTCCGTCAGCAGGTAGACATGGCCGTGGCCGGGGAAGAAGCGCTCGAGCGCGCGCAGGTTGTAGCGCAGTTCGCCATTGTCGCGGTAGCGCCCCGCCACGTTGCCGTGCAGGGCCAGCTGGCCGGGATGCGCCTGCGCCCAGGCGGCATATGCCTGCTGCCGGCGCGCGCGCCAGGCGGGATCGGCGCCGTCCACCCACAGGTAGACGATGTCGATGCCGCTCAAGGCAGAGGGCTGGAGCCTGGCGCCGCCACGCAGTAATCGGCGATGGCGGCAAGCACGCTGGCGTTCTCGCCCACCGCCTCGACCACCTTCAGGCGCAGCGCCGGATGCTGCTGGCGCAATTCTTCCAGCAACAGCGGCAAGTCGCGCAGCACATGCCCGCCCTGCCCCAGGAACACGGGCACCACGGTGGCGTCCAGGATGGCGCCGGCGGGCAGCTGGGCCAGCAGGGTCGCCACCAGTTCAGGCAGGCGCGGCGACATCAGTTCCAGGAAGGCCAGGTGCACGCCGGTGCCCGGCATGCGCGCCTGGGTCAGGTCGCGCAGGCGCTCGAAGGGCGCGGCCCACGATGCGGCGCGCGCACCATGGGCAAACAGGATCAGCGCCTGCTGCACGTTCGTCTCCATCAGTGCCGCTCCACCCACCACAGGGCGCCCAGCGCCAGCAGCAGGTACAGGGCGCTCGGCGCCACGGCCGTCAGGAAGGCCGGCCAGGTGCTGAGCAGTCCAAGATGCGAGAACAGGGTGTTGACCAGCATGAAGCTCACGCCGATCATGATGCCGATGAAGATCTTCAGGCTGATGCCGCCGCTGCGCGTGTGCATGTAGGCGAACGGCAGCGCCAGCGCCATCAGCACGAAAATGGCCAGCGGATCGATCAGCTTTTTCCAGAAGGCGATGCGGAAACGCTCGGTTTCCTGCTTGTTCTCGGCCAGGTGGCGCGTGTACACGGCCAGTTCGCTGGCAGACATGCGCTCGGGATCGGACGCCGACACCGTCAGGATCTTCGGCGTCACTTCCGACGTCATGTCCTTGCTGGCGCTTTGCACCGTGCGCACCAGGCTCGTTTCCTGCCCATAGTAGTTCGCCAGCTTCGGCTCGAAGCCTGGCGAGGCGGCCGCGCTGTTCGAGAACGACGTTTCCGTCACCTCGGTCAGGCGCCAGATATTATTGCCCTGATACGTAGCACCCTTGGCCACGGTCAAGGTGCGCAAACGCATATCGGTGTCAAATTCATACAGCTTGACGTTTTTCAGCTGGCCGTCCGGACGCGCTTCGCCGACATTGAAAAAGCGCGAACCGGTGACGGTGCCCGTCAAGCCCTCGCTCTTGACCATGTCCTTGGTCCACAGGCCGGAGCGAAACTCGCTCGACACGGCCGCGCCGCGCGAGGTCAGCTTGAGGCGTTCGGCCAGCGGTTCCGTACGCGGCGTGATCAATTCGCCGAAGATGAAGGTGATGACGACGAAGACGATACCGATGCGGAACAGGAAACCGGCCGCCATCGCCGTCGACATGCTCGATGCGCGCATGATGGTAAATTCGGAGCTGGCGGCAAACTGCGCCATCGTGTAGATGGTGCCGATCAGCGCCGCGATCGGCATCACCTCATACACGTGTCCCGGCACCAGCACCAGCACGTACAGGAAGGCATACTGGATGGTGTAGCCGTTGCGCCCCACCTTGGGCAGCTCGCCCGTCAGGTCGATGAAGGCTTGCAGTGCCAGGAAGGCCAGCAGCACGAACAGCACCGCCTGGAATATCGAGACCGCAAAATAGCGCTGTAAAATCTTCATTTCGATGCCGCTTTACTTGTGTTGCCGGCGCGGCGCGCGCGCTTGAAAGCCGCCAGCAGGACCAGCGGATGATAGCGGTGGTTCACATTCAGGCGCCACGCGAACAGCCCCACCACGGCCAGCGCCGCCAGCAGGTGCAGCGGCCACCAGGCCAGGCCGAAGGTCAGCCGGCCCTGCTTCACGCTCGCTTCAATGACCTTGATCAGGTTGCTATACGTAAAGAAAATCAGCAGGGCGATGATCAAATTGGTCGAACTGCCGGCACGCGGATTGACAAAGCCCAGCGGAATGGCCAGCAGGATCAGCATCAGGCCGATCAGGGGCGCACTCACCCGCCACAGCAGTTCGGCCATGGTGTAGGGATTCGGTTCGGCGATGAGCGCCATGGTGCTCATGGCGCGCACGCCCAGTTCCGCACCCAGTTCCTGCTGCTTGCTCTCGATGCGCATGATGTACTGTTCGAATTCCATGGTCTGGAAGTCCGCCTGCGTCGGCACGCCCTGGTAGCGGCGGCCGCTCTTGAGCACCAGGAAGCGTTCGCCCTTGGCGTCGGTATTGATCACGCCTTCCTTGGCAACGACGACGACGGCGCTGCCCTTTTCATCGACGGTATTGACGAAGACGTTCTGCACCACGGTCTTCTCGCCGCTGACGCCCTCGACGAAGAAGATGCGGTTGCTGCCGGCCGATTCGCGGAACTGGCCAGGCGTGACTTTCTGCAGGTCTTCGCGCTTCTCGAAGCGCGCCACGTATTCATCGCTCTTCTTTTGCGCCCACGGCGTGGCGTACAGGCTCAGGATGCCGGTGGCCAGCACCAGCGGCAGGCCGAAGCTGAGCACGGGCCAGATCCAGCGCGACAGGCTCAGGCCGGAGGCGAACCACACCACCATCTCCGACTCCTTGTAGCTGCGGGTGACGACCATCAGCACCGAGATGAAACCGGTGAGGATGAGGATGGTGGGCAGCTGCATCAGGGCAGAAAAAACCATCAGCGACATGACGTCGGACGACGCGATCTTGCCGCCCGCCGCCTTGCCGAGAATACCGATCAGCATCCAGGTGAGCAGGATGCTGAACAAAACTGTGAAGGTGGCCCCGGCGGCACTAGCCAATTCACGTCGAAGGGCGCGTTGAAAGATCATTCGGAGTTTATAATTCGGGTCAGTTAGTTGAGTAACACGTTACTAGTAAATGAAAACGGAGAACCAAATGGACTTTAGCATAAAAGCATTCGATACCAAGAGCACCCTCGGCACGGCCAAAAGCGGATGCATCGCGGTTGCGGTATTCGAAAACAAAAAACTGTCGCCAGCGGCAAAATCGCTGGACAGCAAGGGTGCGATTTCGGCTGCGCTGAAGTCCGGCGACATCAGCGGCAAGCCTGGCAGCACTTTGCTGCTGCGCGCAGTCGATGGCGTCGCCGCCGAACGTGTTCTGCTGGTAGGCATGGGCAGCGATGACGCTGTCAGCGAAAAAAGCTTCACGACCGGCGTACAAGCCGCACTGAAGGCCTTCGGCTCGCTGGGCGCTGCGGACGCCATTATCGCATTACCGCTGACTGAAGTGAAAGAGCGCGACGTAAATTGGGCAATCCGTTGCGTGGTGCAAGCCGCACATGACAGCGAATACCGCTGCGACTCGCAAAAAAGCAAAAAAGATCCGGCACCGGCAGGCGTGCGCAAGATCGTCCTGGCGGCGCCTGCAACGGCAGCCACGCGCGGCGCGCTGGCGCAAGCCATCGCCATCGCCAACGGTTCCGACCTGACGCGCAACCTGGGTGACCTGCCGGCGAACATCGCCAATCCGACCTACCTGGCCAACACGGCCAAGCAGCTGGCCAAGGATTACAAGTTCGAAGTCGAAGTGCTGGACCGCAAACAGCTTGAAGCGCTGAAAATGGGCAGCTTCCTGTCCGTCACCAACGGCAGCGAGCAACCGCCGAAGTTCATCGTCCTGAAACACATGGGCGGCAAGGCCAAGGATGCGCCAGTGGTCCTGGTCGGCAAGGGCATCACCTTCGACACGGGCGGCATTTCGATCAAGGCCGGTCCTGGCATGGATGAAATGAAGTACGACATGTGCGGCGCCGCCTCGGTCCTGGGCACCTTCCGCGCCATCGGCGAAATGAACCTGAAGCTGAACGTCATCGGCGTCATCGCCGCGTGCGAAAACATGCCGTCGGGCCGCGCCACCAAACCGGGCGACATCGTCACCTCCATGAACGGCCTGACGATCGAAGTGCTGAACACGGACGCCGAAGGCCGTCTGGTGCTGTGCGATGCGCTGACCTACGCCGAACGCTTCAAGCCGGCGGCCGTGGTCGATATCGCCACCCTGACGGGCGCTTGCGTCGTGGCCCTGGGCCACCACAACAGCGGCCTGTTTACGCGCAGCGATGCGGCGCATGACCAGCTGGCCAATGAATTGCTGGCAGCGGGCAAGCAGTCGAGCGACACGGCATGGCGCATGCCGATCGAAGAGGCGTACAACGAGCAGCTGAAGTCGAACTTCGCCGACCTGGCCAACATCGGCACGCCAGGCGGCGGTTCGGTGACGGCAGCGGCCTTCCTGGAAAACTTCACCAAGAAGTACACCTGGGCGCATCTGGACATCGCCGGCACGGCATGGAAGTCGGGCGGCTCGAAGGGCGCGACCGGTCGTCCCGTCCCCCTGCTGACGACGTTCCTGATCAACCGCGTGTAAGAGAACGCCAGACCAAACCTACTGCGCGGGGCTATTGGCGGCCGGCGATGCTCGCTGTACATAAAGTACAGCTGCGCTTCTCGGCCACCACTAGCTCCCGCTCGCTACGGTTTTGTCAGGCGTCGTTACGCAAGAAGACAGCCGCCATGGTCACTGACCCTGGCGGCTTTTTTATGTGCAGTTGAATCAGTAGACGACGGGATTAGGCAAAGGCGACGGCGCCACTTTCGGCTGCACCACCGCTTCCGGCACGGCGGCCGCTGGCGGCGGCGCTGAAATCGGGGCGGGCGGCGGCGCCAGGCGCGCGGGGTCCTGCATGACGATGGTCAAAATGGACGGGTAGTCGAAGCCGGCGCCCGTGTTGCGGTCGACGAAATAGCCGACGCCCAGGGTCAGGATGACATTGCCCCAGACGCTGCCATTGAGCTTGGGATCGATATGGTCGTCCGTCGCGATGGCGGGCGAACCGTGCTTGCGGCAATCGACCTTCAGCGGTTCCTGGCTCTTGCGGATGGTGATGCGCCCGGGCGTGGTAACGAACCACTTCCCCACGTCGTTGCTGAGGATGCAGCCGGCGCCCGTCAGCTCGCGGTTGTCCTGGATGGTTTGCACCAGCACCATCTGCTCGGTGTTGCCCGTCAGGGTGGCGCAGCCACCCAGGCCCAACAGCAACAGCGTCCTGGCGGCAAAGGGAGCAGACAGCGGCACGCGCATGGGAGCTCGCTTAACGGACGGGAATCGGCTGGTCGCCAGGCACGGCAACGGCGGTGACGCTGTTTTTCGGACTGCCTTCGATCAGGCGGTCGGAATACACGAGGTAGACCAGCGCATTGCGTTTGCTGTCGACCATGCGCACGACGCGCACGTGCTTGAAGAAGATCGAGGCACGCTCGGTAAACACTTCTTCCTGGCGCGGCAGCTTGCCCTTGAATTGCAGCGGCCCCACCTGGCGGCAGGCCACGGCCGCATCGGCCTTGTCTTCGGCCAGGCCGACGGCGCCCTTGATGCCGCCCGTCTTGGCGCGCGACAGATAGCAGCTGACGCCGGCGACGCGCGGATCGTCATACGCTTCGACGACGATCTTGTGGTCAGGGCCGATCAGTTTGAACACCGTGTCGACCGAACCGATGGTTTCGGCATGCGCCGCGGCGCAGGCAAGGCCCAACACCAGAGCGGCAGGCAGCAATTTACGCATGAAGAGTATCCCGGGCACGCACGCAGGCGGCCATCAGTTGATGGGAGCGAAACGCTGGACCATGACGCCTTCGACTTCGATCAGTTGAAAGAACACGTCTTTCGGCCGGGTCCAGATGGAACCGTCGGCGGCGCGATACACGATCATCGGCGTCAGATCCGCTTCCAGCGTGGCTTCGCACACCAGTTCATAAATGCCGCCCTTGTAGTGCCGATAACGCATCGCCGTCCCCTCAAGCCGTGGAATCTTCGCTCTTGTCGTCGGCCAGTGCCTTCTGCTTCTGCTTCAGGCCCTGGATCACTTTCAGTATGCCTTCCATGCCGGCCGCACCATCGGCGCCGCTGAAGGCGTCGAGCACCTCATTGAGCACCTTGTTGCGCACGGTCGCTTCATCGGAAGACATTTCCAGCGCGCGCTGGGCTTTCGCCGCCTTTTCGGCCGCGCTCACGCGCGGCTTGGCAGCCGTCTTGCCATGCGTCAGAGCAGCCTGCCAGATAACCCAGCGGCGCTGGGTCTCGAAAATCAGGTACTCATCCGGTTTGTCTTCTCTTCGCCGCACAATGTGGCCGTCACGCTGCGCCCACGCTTCAAATGCAGTTCGCATTTTCTTCCTTTGCAAATGCTACGCGCAAGTCTCACTATTAAAACTGCAACATTTCAAAATAGTACCATCTATTGATGTCGCAAAACAGTCTCATAGATATAGTACTGCAATTTATATAACAAGTCTGGCGGCGCCAAGGACGGAATTGACACTCCGTCCCCGGCACAGTGGTCATGTAATCGGAATAGCAATTACAACTAATTACAACTGCTTCCTGTTCGGTTCTTAACTTGGCTGTAACAAAGCCGTATGACACAGTTGTTACACGGTGCCATTTTAGTAGTTTTTATCGCGTTTTAGCGAGAAACTTTACACCTTTGTCGCGTTAAACGGCCAGACGCATCCTGCCGCGCCAGCCACTTATGCCAAATCAAACATAGGGGTTGATCAATGATACACAAAAACATAATATTCATGCGCCACGATTGGTTAAGTATAAATATTTTATTTGCCCTCTTTTTCCCGGCCAGTAAATAAAGCCCGTACCGGCCAGGCAGCGCAGGACGCCGGCGACACGCATGCGGTAAGATTCGCGCCTATCGATACCTATTCAAGCAAGGATTTTTCCCATGAAACTCGCCACCTGGAACGTCAATTCGCTCAAAGTGCGCCTGCCGCAAGTGCTGCAATGGCTGACGGACAACCCGGTCGACATACTCTGCCTGCAAGAAACCAAGCTCACGGACGACAAGTTTCCCGTCGCCGAAATCGAGGCGGCCGGCTATCAGGTGGTCTTCAGCGGCCAGAAAACCTACAACGGCGTGGCCATCCTGTCGAAGCTGCCGATCACCGACGTGGTGAAGAACAACCCGCGCTATGAAGATGCGCAGCAGCGCATCCTGGCCGCCACCGTCAAAGGCGTGCGCGTCGTCTGCGCCTACGTGCCGAACGGCCAGAGCATCGATTCGGACAAGTACGAGTACAAGCTGGGCTGGCTGGCCGCCCTGCACGACTGGCTGGCGGAAGAAGCACAGCAGCACCCGCAGCTGGCCGTCGTCGGCGACTACAATATCGCGCCCGACGACCGCGACGTGCACGACCCAGTCGCCTGGGCCGGCCAGGTACTGGTGTCGGACAAGGAACGCGCCGCCCTGCAGCGCCTGTTCGACATCGGCCTGACGGACGCCTTCCGCCTGTTCGAGCAGGCGGACAAATCGTTCAGCTGGTGGGATTACCGCCAACTGGGCTTCCGCCTGAACAAGGGCCTGCGCATCGACCACATCCTGCTCTCGCCCGCCCTGAGCGCCCGCTGCACGGCGTGCGTCATCGACCGCGTGCCCCGCAAGTGGGAGCAGCCGTCCGACCATGCACCCGTCGTGGCCACCATCGACTAGACAAGGCGCGCATCATCGACAGTGGAGCACTCGCCCCGCAAATGGGAACAGCCGTCCGACCACGCGCCCGTCGTGGCAACGATTGATTAACTAACGGCTATCCGCTCCAGCAAGGCCTGCGCGTTCACGGCAGGCACGGGCGCGGAAAACAGATAGCCCTGCGCATAGCGGCAGCCGTTCGCCTGCAGCAGGGCGAACTGCTCTTCCGTCTCCACGCCTTCGGCCACGGCCGACAATTGCAGGCTGTCGGCCAGCGCGATGATGGCCGCCACGATGGCGCGGTCCTCTCCGCTGTGTTCGAGGTCCTTGATGAAGGCGCGGTCGATCTTGACCTTCTTCACGGGGAAGCGCTTCAGGTAAGCCAGGCTGGAATAGCCGGTGCCGAAATCGTCGATCGACAGGCGCAAGCCCATGCCATTGATCTGCCGCAAAATCTCCAGCGTATGCTCGCCGTGCTGCATCAGCGCCGTCTCGGTGATCTCGAATTCCAGCAGCGCCGGGTCGATGCCCGTTTCCCGCACCACGGTCCCGATGGCAGCCACCAGGCCCTTGTGCATGAACTGGCGCGGCGACAGATTCACCGCCAAGGGCACGGGCTGCAAGCCCTGGCGCTGCCAAGCCATGCTTTGTTCGCACGCCTGGCGCATCACCCACTCGCCCACCGGCACGATCAAGCCGTTTTCCTCCATGATGGGGATGAAGCGGTCCGGTAGCACCAGGCCGTGGCCGGGACGGCGCCAGCGCAGCAGCACTTCCATGCCGTGCAGCCGGCGCGTGGCGATATCGATGACCGGCTGGTAAAACAGCTCGAACTGCTGCAGCGCCAGCGCCGTGCGCAAGCTGCTTTCCAGGTCGAAGTGCAGGGCCGCCGCCTGGTTCATCGTCTGCGTGAAAAACTGGTAGTTGTTGCGGCCATTGCCCTTGGCGTGGTACATGGCCGCATCCGCATGGCGCATCAGCGCGTCGACATCGCCGCCATCGTCCGGATACAGGCAGATGCCGATCGACGGCGTCACGTGCAGCACGTGGCCGTCGAGCGGAAAGGCGGGCGTCAGCGCCTCGATGACCTTCTCGGCCACGTGCGCCGCTTCGTCGCTGCCGCGGATGCCCGGCACCAGCACGACGAATTCATCGCCGCCCAGGCGCGCCACCGTGTCGCTGGCGCGCACGGCGCCGCACAGCCGGGCGGCCACTTCCTTGAGCAGCAGGTCGCCCGTCATGTGGCCCAGCGAATCGTTGATGGTCTTGAAGCGGTCCAGGTCGATGAACATCACGGCCAGCTTGCGCCCGGAGCGCTGCGCGGCCAGCATGGCCCGCTCCAGCCGGTCCGACAGCAGCGCGCGGTTCGGCAAGCCCGTCAGGTTGTCGTGGTACGCCATGTGATGCACCCGCGCCTCGGCCTGGCGCCGCTCGACGATTTCGCCCTGCAGCAGCAGGTTGGCGCCGGCCAGTTCGGCCGTGCGCTCCTGCACGCGCAATTCCAGCTCGTCGCGCGCGCGGCGCACCGCCTCGGCCGCCTCGCGGCGCGCCGTCACGTCGTCAACCAGCCACACGGAACGGCCATGCGCATGCGCCAGGTCGAACGGCCGGCCGGACAGGCGCGCCCAGAAGCGGCTGCCATCCTTGCGCACCAGCTGGTATTCGGACATGTGCACCCTGCCCGCATCGAAATCGCGCGCCGTCTCGCCGCGCGCCGCCTTCCACGCGGCCACGTCGGGATACAGGGCCTGCACCGACAGGCCGTTGATCTCGCCCGGTCCATAGCCGAACAGCTCTTCCATCTTGCTGTTGGCGCGCAAATTGTGGCCGCCTTCCACCACCGAAATGCCCAGCACGGCGCTGTCGAGGATGGCCTGGTTTTCCAGCAGCGCGTTGCGCAGGGATTCTTCGGCGCGCTTGGCTTCCGTGCGGTCCTCGATGATCCAGATGGTGCCGGCGGCGGGATCGTCGGGATTGACGACATAGGCGATCAGCTGCGCCCACAAGGTGCTGCCGTCGCGGCGCATCATTTCCACTTCCGTCTGGAAGGGCTTGGCCACGGACAGGAAGGGAAAGGCCGCCGCGCCCAGCAATTCATAGGATTGCTGCGACACGTACAGCGCACGCCCGGGCAAGCCCAGCGCCTCGTCGCCGCTGTAGCCGAACATCGCGGCAAAGCCCAGGTTATAGCGCGTGATCTGGCGGTTCTTGGTATACAGGATGCTCACCGAGGCATTCGTCATGATGGCCGCCACTTCCATCTGCGTCTGGCGGCTGGCCGTGACGTCTTCCAGGATCCAGATGGCGCCCTGCTCGCTGTGCGCCTGGTCGACGGCCTTGGCGCGGATGCGGCACCAGAACAGGCTGCCGTCGCGGCGGCGGAACAGCGATTCATCCTGCTCGTACGGCAAGCCCTGTCCCAGCAGCGGCGTGGCTTGCACGCCAAACGCCTCGTAGGCGGCGGGGGAAGGAAACAGCTCGGCGGCGGGCAAGCCCGTCATCTCCTCCTGCGCGTAGCCGAACATTTCGGCGAAGCGGGGATTGCAGCGCAGGACCAGGCGCGAACGGGAAAACAGGATGCCGACGGAGGCATTGTCGAGGATAGCCTGCTGCTCCAGCATCAGCTGGCGCGTCGCCTCCTCCGCCGCCTTCTGCGCGCTGCGGTCGTCGAACAGCCAGATCGTGTCGCGCAAGCCGCGGTCCGTCTGACTCTCCGGATTCAGGACATAGCCATACGCCAGCGCCCAGAAAGTGGAACCGTCGCGGCGGCGCATCTCCATCTCGCCCTGGAACGGCTGGCCGCGCCGCAGCAGGGGCGACGCCTGCCTGACGACATTTTCATACGCCGCGCGCGACGGATACAGGTCGGCGACGGCCATGCCCACGCCGCTGTCGCCATCGAAGCCGAAGCATTCGGCGAAGCGCCGGTTGTAGCGCAGCACGCCCTTGTCGCGCTGAAAACCGATGGCCAGGGGCGCGTTATCCATCACGGCCTGCATTTCCAGCATGGCGCGGCGCAACTGGTCTTCATCGCGCCGGTGGTCGCTGATATCCTCGATGATCCAGACCGTGCCGTCATGCGTATTGAGGGGATCGACGGCGCGCCCGTGCAGGCGGCTCCAGAACAAGCTGCCGTCCTGGCGCCGCAATTCCAGTTCGGTGCGGTACGGCTTGCCCTTCGACAGCAGCGGCGCCGCTTCCAGCCCCAGGGCGCGGCAATGCTCGGCGGAGCGGTACAGCACCGCGCCCGGCATGCCCGTCAACTGGTGGCGCGCGTAGCCGAGCATCTCGGCGGCGCGGATATTGCACTCCTCGATGAAGCCGCCCTTGGAAAAGACGATGCCGACGGCCGCGCTTTCCAGGATGGCCTGCTGCTCGAGCAAGGTCTTGCGCAAGGCTTGCTGGTCGCGCTGCTGCACGCGGATGTCGGCAAACACGAGGGTCGCGCCGGGCAAGCCATCGTCCACCAGCAGGGGCCGGGACCAGACCTGCACGGCGATGGCGCCCGCCGTCCCTTCCAGGCTGCTGTCCCAGTGCCGCTCGCGCCCGGCCGCACCAAGCGCGCCGCGCAGCATGCTGGTGCTCGACGCGCGGTAGGCGTCCGTAAAGCAGTCGGCCAGCAGCCGGCCCGCGATATCCCGGCCCAGCAGGGCCTGCAAGGCGCCATTCGCCGCCACCACCATGCCGCAGGCATCGCAGGCGCAGGCCGGCAAGGCGATCAGTTGCAAGGCATCGGCGATGAAATCGGGACTGGTCGGTACGCGGTTCATGGACACCATGGGACGGTTAAGGACAAGATAAACATGCGCCTGGGAAAAAGATTCTTACAAGCATCATGGTGCTGCTAGATCATAAACCAGTTTCCCACGGTTTTTTCATATTCCTTATTGGCAATATCTGAAACACCACAGACCACCTGCAACACGCCCGTTGCAACGCCGTTGCATGGCTGGAAATTGAAACAAATCGTTTAGAATAAAGCATGCGCCGCCCTCCCCAACCTCCGCTCGACCACCGCGACAAACCCGTCATCTGGACCGTCTCCGTCTCGCGGCTGTTCGATCTGTTCCGCGACATCACGCTCGAATACGACGACCTGGCGACGATCGAACCGATCAACCTGGGTTTCGACGACGCCGTGCGCCACATCCGCGAACGCATGGCCACGGAGCGCTGCGACGCCGTCATCGCGGCCGGCTCGAACGGCGCCTACCTGAAGGGACGGCTGTCGGTACCCGTCATCATCGCCAAGGCCAGCGGCTACGACGTGATGCAGGCGCTGGCGCGCGCGCGGCGCATCTCGCCGCACATCGGCGTCGTCACCTACCAGGACCCGATGCCGGAACTGGCCGAATTTGCCGCCACCTTCGGCTTCCAGATCGCGCAGCGCACCTACGCCACAGAGGAAGACGCGCGCGCGCAGATCAATGAACTGAAGGCAGCCGGCGTCAAGGCCGTCGTCGGCGCGGGGCTCGTCACCGACCTGGCCGAGGAAGCGGGACTGGCCGCCGTCTTCGTGTATTCGGCCACGGCCATCCGGCGCGCCTTCGACGACGCGCTGGAACTGGCGCGCCTGACCCAGATCGAGTCGAACCGCGGGCGGCGCGCGGTGGTGGCCGACACCCTGCGCGCGCGCCACGGCCTGCACGATTTGCGCGGCGAATCGGAAGCGATGGAAGCGCTGCGCCAGTCGGTGGTGCTGTATGCCCGCTCGCCGGCGACGGTGCTGATCCAGGGCGAGACGGGCAGCGGCAAGGAACTGGTGGCGCAGGCGATCCACCGTGAAAGCCCGCGCAGCCTGGGCGCGAACCGGCCCTTCATCGCCATCAATTGCGGCGCCATCGCCGAATCCCTGCTGGAATCGGAACTGTTCGGTCACGAAGATGGCGCCTTCACGGGTGCGCGCCGGGGCGGCCATGCGGGCCTGTTCGAGGCGGCCAACCACGGTACCCTGTTCCTCGACGAAATCGGCGAAATGCCGCTGGCCCTGCAAACGCGATTGCTGCGCGTGCTGGAAGAGCGCGAAGTGGTGCGCGTGGGCGGCACGCGGCCCATCGCCATCAATGTGCGCATCATCAGCGCCACCCATTGCGACCTGGAACAGCGCATCCGCGAAGGACGCTTCCGCGCCGACCTGTTCTACCGCCTGGCCGTGCTGCGCCTGCATTTGCCCGCCTTGCGCGAACGCGCCAGCGACGTTCCCGGCCTGGCCGAATGGTCGCTGAAAAACGCGCTGGCGGCGCTGGGCGCCCGTCCGCATCCCAACCTGCACGCAGAAATCCAGGCTTGCGCGCCGCTGCTGCGCCGCTACGACTGGCCCGGCAACGTGCGCGAGCTGCGCAACCTGGCCGAACGCCTGGCGCTGTTCCTGGCCGCCGAACCGCTGCAGGCGCTGACGCCCGCCTTCGTGCTGGGCGTGGCGCCGGAACTGGCCAACGCTGCCGGCACGGCGGCGCTGCCGCCGGCGCCGGCCACCGCCGTCGCGCCGCGCCTGGAAGACGAAAGCGCCAGCGCCGTGCTGGCGCGCTTCGGCGGGCGCCGCGACGCCGCCGCCCAGTACCTCGGCATCAGCCGTACCACCTTGTGGCGCCGCCTGCGCGCCGGCTGATTTTTCCAACCAGACAAAAAACACCATGGACGACTGGGCTCACTTGCACGATTTATGGCAGCGCTGCACGGGACAAGGCGCCGCGAGCGGCAACCCGGGACTGGCGCGCGACCACAGCGACATCAAGGCGCTGTACGCACGCGGCATTTCGATGGAAGACGCGCTGCACTTCCTGTATCAGCAACGGCCGACCCTGCAAGCCTACACGGACTGGATCGCCGCGCGCACGCGCCCACGCCCGGCCCATGCCGCCAGCGCGCACGAGGACGTGCTGTCCGCCGCCGAGCTGCGCCATTTCGAGGAACACGGCTATCTGGTGCTGCGCGGCGCCGTGCCGCGCACGCAGTGCGCCGCTGCCCGGGCGGCCATCTGGGACTATCTGGGCGCCTCCCCGGACGATGCGGCATCGTGGTACCAGCCGCACCCGGGCAAGCGGGGCCTGATGCTGCAGTTTTCCGACCACCCGGCCCTCGAGGAAAACCGCCACGTTGCGCACATCCGCCACGCCTACCAGCAGCTGTACGGCACTGGCGCCGGCATCTACGCCAGCATCGACAAGGTAAGCTTCAATGCTCCGGAAACGCCGCAGCACCGTTTCCTCGGCAGCGCCCTGCACTGGGACGTCAGCCTGCAGCAGCCGATTCCGTTCAAGCTGCAGGGCATGCTGTACCTGAGCGACTGTCCGGCGCAGCACGGCGCATTCCACTGCGTGCCCGGCTTCCAGCACCGCATGGCCGGCTGGCTGCGGCAAGTGCCGCCAGGACGCCAGCCGCGCGAATGGGCCGTCAACGACTTGCGGCCCGTGCCCGTCGAAGGCATGGCCGGCGATTTCATCATCTGGCACCAGGCCCTGCCCCATTGCGCCACGCCCAACCGCGGCTCGGCGCCGCGCATGGTGCAATACCTGACCTACCATCCGGACCATTGCCAGGACCACGATGGATGGATCTGAACCGCTCATCCCGTCCTGGCGCCGCTCATCCCGCGGCGCTGGCCGCGCGTTCCCGGCGCCGCTAGCATGGTCGTCAAGGAGGAGTACCCCATGAAACGAACACTGCAAACATTGATCTTGCTCAGTACCGCGCTGCTGGCGGGCGCCAGCCAGGCCGCCGCGCCCCAGGCCTTCACGGTCGAGGTCACCGGACAAGGCCGTCCCCTGATCCTGATTCCCGGCCTCGCATCCTCGGGCGAAGTGTGGCAAGCCACGGTGGCGCGCCTGTGCGGCCCGCAAGCCGCGCACCAATGCCACGTGCTGACATTGGCCGGCTTTGCCGGCGTGGCGCCCATCGAAGGCGACTTGCTGGCGCAGGCGGAACAGCAGCTGGCCGACTACATCGGCACCCGCAAACTGGGCCAGCCAACCATCATCGGGCATAGCCTGGGCGGCTTCCTGGCCCTGAAAATGGCCATCGACCATCCGGCGCAGACGGGCAAGCTGGTGATCGTCGATTCGCTGCCGGCGCTGGGCGCGACGCAGCTGCCCTCCATCACGCCGGAGCAGCTGCAAGCCATGTCGCAGCAGATGCAGGCGGCCATGCGGGCCCAGGATGCGGCGGCCGCCAGCGCCAGTCAGCGCCGCACCGTCGCGGCCATGGCCAGCGCGCCGGCCGACGTGGAACGCATCATCGGCTGGGGCCAGCGCTCGGACCGCGAAACGGTGATCAAGGCCATGGGCACCCTGATGGCCAGCGATTTGCGCCAGGACGTGGCGAAAGTGCAGTCGCCCACGCTGGTGCTGGGCACCTGGATCGCCTACAAGGACTACGCGCCGCGCGCCGCCATCGAAGCCACGTTCCAGCAACAGTATGCACAGCTGCCCGGCGTGCAGATCGCGCTGGCCGACACGGCGCGCCACTTCATCATGTACGACCAGCCGGACTGGATGTTCGGCCAGATCGAGCAATTCCTGCATTGAGCCATGACGCCACCCCACCGCCCCCCGTTGCTGGCTCGGATCGACTGGTACTGGACCTTCCAGCTGGCCGGCTGGGGCGCGCTGGCCCTGTTCAACAGCGTGTACGGCGGCTCCTCGCAACTGCGCATCGTCGCGACCATCGCCTGCTGGGGATCGCTGGGCGGCTTGCTGCTGTCGCACCTGTGGCATGGCGTGCTGCGCCGGCGCGGCTGGGCGGCAAACGGCTTGCGCTGGAAACGCATCGTGCCGTCGCTGATCCTGCTGGCCGCCATCCAGACGGCCAGTGTGACGGCCGCCTTCCACGTCATGTATCCGCCCGACATCCTGCGCGGCATCGCCTGGCTGCCTGGCGCACTGCTGTTCTGGTTCGGGGTATTCCTGACCTGGACGGTGTTCTACTTCACCGCGCTGTCGCTGCGCCGCGCCGCTCGCCTGGAAGCGGAAACCCTGCGCCTGCAGCTGCACGGACGGGAGGCCGAACTGCGCGCCCTGCAGGCGCAAGTCAATCCGCATTTTTTCTTCAACAGCCTCAATAGCGTGCGCGCACTGATCTTCGAAGACCGCGAAGCGGCCGCGCACATGATCGACCAGCTGGCAGGCCTGATGCGCCACGCGCTGCAATCGGGCCAGCACGCCACGGTGCCGCTGGCGGCCGAACTGGACGCCGTGCGCGCCTACCTGGCCATCGAACAGATACGCTTCGAGGAACGCCTGCGCGTCAGCTTCGCGATCGAGATCAGCGCGCCCGACGTGGAACACGTGCGCGTGCCGCCCATGGCCCTGCAGACGCTGGTGGAAAACGCCGTCAAATACGGCGTCGAAGCGAGCGCCGAAGGCGCCGACATCCGCATCGCGGTGCGCCGCGCCAGCCCCGCCGACGGCGCGGCCATGCTGCAGATCGACGTGGCCAACACGGGCGCCTTGCGCGAACCGGGCAACTCCACCTGCGTCGGCCTGCGCAATGCGCGCCAGCGCCTGCAACTGGCTTGCGGCGAGCGCGCCAGCTTGGAATTGCGCGAACAGGCGGGCTGGGTGCATGCCACCATCCACCTGCCGGAGCAGGCATGAACGGCCAGCCGCTCAAGGTACTGCTGGTCGATGACGAACGCCTGGCGCGCGCCGAGCTGCGACGGCTGCTGGCGCCGCATGTGCAGCGCGGTGCCGTGGAGATCGTGGGCGAGGCGGCCAGCGCGGCCGACGCCGTCGCGCAGATCGGCAAGCTGCGGCCCGACCTGCTGCTGCTCGACGTGCAGATGCCGGGCGGCTCCGGCTTCGACCTGCTGGCCGCGCTCGACGATGCGCCCGACGTCATCTTTTGCACGGCCTTCGACCAGTACGCGCTGCAGGCGTTCGAGGTCAGCGCCCTCGACTACCTGCAAAAACCCGTGCAGGCGGCACGCCTGGCCACGGCGCTGGCACGCGCCGGCGCGCGGGCGCAAGCCGTGCCGCCGCCCGCGCCGCGCAAAGTCTTCATCAAGGACGGGGAACGCTGCTGGTTCGTGGCGTTTGACGATATCCGCCTGCTGGAATCGGAAGGCAACTACACGCGCGTGCATTTCGGCGCGCAGCGTCCGCTGATGCTGCGCACCCTGAACCAGCTGGAAGAAAAGCTCGATCCGGCCCTGTTCCTGCGCGCCAACCGGCGCCAGATCGTCAACCTGGCGCAGGTGGCGCAAGTGGCGCCGAATGCGGCCGATGGCCTCGACCTGCACCTGCTGGACGGCAGCGTGGTCGAGGTGTCGCGCCGCCGCGCGCAACAGTTCAAGGCCGCCTGCGGCCTGTAGCGGGACTACTTCAGCGCGGGGATCGGCTGCGCCTGGAAAGCGGGGCGCGGCTGCTCCTTGAGCTTTTTCGCCAGCATGTCGAGCGCCACTTCCAGCTGGCGGTCGGCGCCATTGAAGGTGGCGTGCGGCGGATTTTCCACCTCCACGTCCGGCACCACGCCCACGCCTTCGATCAGCCACTGGCCGTCGATGCCGAACTGGCCGTTTTCCGCCACGCGCGCCATGCCATTGTCGGCCAGGCGCGTATTGTCGCTGAGCCAGACGCCCGCGCCCGCCGTGCGCTTGCCCACCAGCGGCGCCAGGCCCAGGGCCTTGATGCCGGCAGCGAAGGTCTCGCCATCCGAATACGTGAGTTCGTCGACCAGCACGACCAAGTGGCCGCGGAAGGTATTCTGCATGTTCGACGACGGCTGCACACCCGGCGGCGCCCAGTAGGCCCAGGCCTTGCGCAGCAGTTTTTCGATGATCCAGCTGTCGATATTGCCGCCGTTATTGCGCCGCACATCGATGACCAGGCCTTCGCGGTTGATGTTGGCGTAAAAATCGCGCGCGAACGAGGCGATGTCGTTCGGGCCCATGGCGCGCAAATGCAGGTAGCCGATGCGCCCTTGCGAGGCGGCCGCCACCTGCTCGGCGCGGCTCAATTCCCAGTCGCCATAGCGCAGCGCCGTCTGTTTCGCCATGTTGACGGGCGTGACGATGACGGCGCGCGGCGCGCCTTTGCCCCGCCTGACCTGCAGCAGCACCTGCTTGTCGGCCTGGTTCAGCAGCAGGTCGCTGATGTCGCGCGCGGCCAAGACGTCCTTGCCGTTGACGGCCGTGATCACGTCGCCCGCCTTCACGTCCACGTCGGGCCGCGACAGGGGCGGGCGCGTCGAGGGCAGCTCCGCTTCGCTGCGGTAGACATGCTCGACCCGGTAGCCGTCGCTGGTGCGCGCCAGCACGGCGCCCAGGCCCGCCGGCGTGCCTTCCTGTTCCGTGCGGCGCAATTCGCCGGGACGGATCTGCGAATGCAGGGCGCCCACTTCGGCCACCATCATGCCGAGCACGTCATTGAGTTCGGCGCGGTCCGTGACCCGCTCGACCAGCGGCGCATATTTGTCGCGCGCCGCCTTCCAGTCCACGCCGCGCATCTTCGCGTCGTAGAGAAAATCGCGGTGCAAACGCCAGGCGTCGTTGAACATCTGCTTCCATTCCAGGCGCGGATTCGACACGAAAGTCCAGTCGTCGACCTTGACCTTGGCCTTCGACAGGTCGGCCGGCAGCTTGGCGCCCGCCTCGATCACCAGCATCTCGCCCGGTCCCGTGGCCGCTGCCGTGCGGTAGTACAAATGCTTCTTATCCTGCGCCAGGTCGAATTCGCGCACATTGGCCACCAGCAATTCCGGCTTGGAGCCGGTGTTGCCAATCGCCAAGGTCTTCAGGCTGGACTTGTTTTCGCCGCTGTCCCGCTCGAGGAAATACAGGCGCTTGTCATCGGCGGCCAGCGCGCTGTAGTTGCCCGCCGCCAGCGGCACTTCATACAGGCGTTCGGCCAGGCCCTGGCTGACGATGGCCGGCAAGGCGGCCGGCGCTTTTTTCACGGCGCCCTTGCCGCCCGCCTTTTCCAGCGCTTTTTCCGCCGCCGATTCGGCCGCCTTTTCATCGTCCGTCTCGGGCGGTTTCACTCCCGGACGGCTCAGCTCATCGTCGGGCTGGAACGGGAAACGGTTGCCCGGCTGCAGCGCCAGCGCATACACGCCGGTGCGCTTGTCGAACACGGGGCCCATGTTGCGGTCGCCCCATGGCGAACCGTTGGCCAGCTGGAAATTGCGCGCCGACAGGAAATACAGCCAGCGCCCGTCCGGCGAAAACACGGGCGAAGCGGACGTGTAGCGGTCGCTGGTGACGAATTGCAGCTGCTTCGACGCGAGGTTGTACAAGCCGATCTGCTCGCGCTGCTCGTTGCTGGCCACGCGCACGATGGCCAGGTTGCGGCTGTCGGGCGACCATTGCACTTCGTCATGCTTGTCCACGCCCGCCTTGCCCGCGTCGTCGATCAGCGCGTTGCCCCTGGTGGCCAGGTCCAGCAGCCAGAAGCGGCCTTTTTTATCCGTGTGGGCCAGCCAGCGCCCGTCCGGCGACGGATACAATTTCCAGCGGTGATTATCGCCCTGCGTCGTCAGCTGCTCGCCCTTGCCCGATCCATCGGCGGCGTACTTCCAGATTTCATTCTCGCCGCTCGTGTCGACGATGGCGAAGACGGATTTCTCGTCGCTGGAAAAGACGGCGTCGCGCGCCCGCGCCCCTTCCGGAATGGCGATGTCGACGCGGCGCAAGCTGCCCGTGCCGGCGATGCTGACACGGCCCCTTGCAGTAAGGATGATGCGCTCATCCTTGACCGACACCTGGACATTGCTCAAGGTATCGAGCGGCGAACGGATCTGGCGCGCGCGCTGCTGGTCGAAATCGGACACGAGGCTGATGGCCAGCGGCTGCGAGGCGCCCGTTGCCGCGACGTTCAGGTCGAGCACGTGCAAATCGGCGCCCAGTTGGTAGACGATCTTGCCGTCGCCCAGGGACGCATTGCGCACGTCCCACTGCGTGTGGCTCGTCAAGGCGCGGCGGTCGGAGCCGTCGGGCAGCATACTCCACAGATTGTCGCTGCCGCCCGCGTCGCTGATATAGTAGACACGGCCCTGCCACCACATGGGGCGCTTGTTGTTGCCAGCCAACACAGCGGGTTCCGCGTGCATGCGCACGGCCTCGCCCTTGCCATCGAGGTCGTAGCGCCACAGGACGGCATGCGCGCCGCCCCGGTAGTTGCGCACATTGTCGTTGGTCATGGCCAGGCCGAAACGCGTGAAGAACAGCGTCTTGCCGGCGTCGTCGAGCACGGCATCGTTGGCGTCGGCCACGGGAAACACGCGGCGCGTCTGTTTCACGGGATCGACGGCGGCGACGATGCGGCGCGACGCGGGACCATCCGTATTTTGCGTGCTGACCAGCACTTCGCCCTGCGCCGTCCAGCCCAGCACCAGCACGCCGCCATTGTCGTACGAAATACGCCGCGGCAAGCCGCCGGCCAGCGGCATCACATACGCTTCCTGCGCCCCTTCATAGGCGGCGGAAAAGGCGATCCACTGGCCATCGCGCGAAATCGCCGCATTCGTTTCATAGCCCGGATGCGTGGTCAGGCGCTGCGCCGCGCCACCGCGCAGATTGCTTTTCCACAAGTCGCCTTCGGCCGTGAAGACGACGGTATCGCCGCGCACGGCAGGAAAGCGGAAGTAGCTGCCGGCAGGCGCGGCAGCGGCGGCAGCGCTCCCCAGCAAGCCGGCGGAAAACAAGAGGAAGGCGAGAGTACGGGAAATTTTCATGTAGGCAGTCTTTCAACGAGCAGTCAGCGGTCATGGAAACGATGCGGGGCAAGGCCGACACCGGGATCCCGATTCTTGCATAGCTAATGCAAAAGCAATACCTTTTTTTAAACAAGGCAATTTGCATAATAGTTTCCATGAATCACTTACGGGCGTAAAAAAACCCGCGCCACTTGCGTGGGCGGGTTCTTGTTGACGGCAGGAAGCTTATTCCACTTCCACCGTTTCCGGCGCAGCCGTCGGCGCCGCATCTGGCGGTTCCGGGAATTCCAGCAAGACCTGATCCTTGTCGTCGAGGTCGACCGTGACCCGTCCGCCCGTCACCAGGCGACCGAACAGCAGTTCGTCGGCCAGGGCCTTGCGGATCATGTCCTGGATCAGGCGCGCCATCGGCCGCGCGCCCATCAGCGGATCGAAGCCTTTCTTGCCGAGGAAAGCGCGCAGCTTCTCGGTAAATACGGCTTCGACCTTTTTCTCGTGCAACTGCTCTTCCAGCTGCATCAGGAACTTGTCGACCACGCGCAGGATGATTTCCTGGTCCAGCGACCGGAAGCTGATGGTCGCGTCGATGCGGTTGCGGAACTCCGGCGTAAACATGCGCTTGATGTCGGCCATCTCGTCGCCAGCCTGCTTCGAGTTGGTGAAGCCGATCGACGTCTTTTGCAAGCTTTCCGCGCCCGCATTCGTCGTCATGATGATGATCACGTTGCGGAAATCGGCTTTGCGGCCATTGTTGTCCGTCAAGGTGCCGTGATCCATCACTTGCAGCAGGATATTGAAAATGTCCGGATGGGCTTTTTCAATTTCATCGAGCAGCAAGACCGCATGCGGCTTCTTGGTGATCGCTTCCGTCAGCAAGCCGCCCTGGTCGAAACCGACGTAGCCCGGTGGCGCGCCGATCAGACGACTGACGGCGTGGCGTTCCATGTATTCCGACATGTCAAAACGGATCAGCTCGATACCGAGGATGAAGGCCAGCTGTTTCGCCACCTCGGTCTTGCCCACGCCGGTCGGACCGGAGAACAGGAAGGAGCCGATCGGCTTGTCCGTCTTGCCCAGGCCGGCACGTGCCATCTTGATGGCCGACGCCAGCGCATCGATGGCCGGATCTTGCCCGAACACAACATTGCGCAAGTCGCGGTCGATCGTCTGCAGCTTGCTGCGGTCGTCCTGATTGACCGTTTGCGGCGGAATGCGGGCGATCTTGGCGATGATGTCCTCGATCTCGGCCTTGCCGATGGTTTTCTTTTGCTTCGACTTCGGCAAGATGCGCTGCGCCGCGCCCGCTTCATCGATGACGTCGATCGCCTTGTCGGGCAAGTGGCGGTCGTTGATGAAGCGCGCCGCCAGTTCGGCCGCCGTCGACAGGGCCGAGGCCGAGTATTTCACGCCATGGTGCTCTTCGAAGCGCGATTTGAGGCCGCGCAAGATTTGCACGGTTTGCTCGACGGTTGGCTCGTTGACGTCCACTTTCTGGAAGCGGCGGCTCAAGGCATGATCTTTCTCAAACACGCCGCGGAATTCCGTGTACGTGGTCGCGCCGATGCACTTCAATTGGCCGTTGGCCAGTGCCGGTTTCAGCAGGTTCGACGCATCCAGCGTGCCGCCCGACGCCGAACCCGCACCGATGATGGTGTGGATCTCGTCGATGAACAGGATGCCGTTCGGATTGTCCTTCAGTTGTTTCAGCACGGCTTTCAGGCGCTGTTCGAAGTCGCCGCGGTATTTGGTACCGGCCAGCAAGGCGCCCATGTCCAGCGAATACACGACGGCATTCTGCAGGATTTCCGGCACGTCGCTTTGCGTGATGCGGTAGGCGAGGCCTTCGGCGATGGCCGTCTTGCCCACGCCCGCCTCGCCGACCAGCAGCGGATTGTTCTTGCGGCGGCGGCACAGGATCTGGATCACGCGGTCGACTTCTTCCTCGCGGCCGATCAGCGGGTCGATCTTGCCTTCGGCAGCGGCCTTGTTCAGGTTTTGCGTGAACTGGTCGAGCGGGCTTTCCTTCGGCTGGCCATCGACGGGCGCCTCTTCCACGCCTTCGGAGGCTTTCGCGCTTTCCGTCGACTGGTCCTTGCGCACGCCGTGCGAGATGAAATTGACCACGTCCAGGCGCGTCACGCCCTGCTGGTGCAGGTAGTAGACAGCATGCGAATCCTTTTCGCCGAAGATGGCCACCAGCACATTGGCGCCCGTGACTTCCTTCTTGCCATTCGAGGCGGACTGGACGTGCATGATGGCACGCTGGATCACGCGCTGGAAACCAAGCGTCGGCTGGGTGTCGACTTCGCCCGTGCCAGGCACGGTCGGCGTGTTATCGCCGATGAAATTGGTGAGGGTCTTGCGCAGGTCTTCAATATTGACCGCGCAGGCACGCAACACCTCGGCAGCGGAGGGATTGTCCAGCAGTGCCAGCAGTAAATGCTCAACCGTGATGAATTCGTGCCGTGCCTGCCGAGCTTCGACAAACGCCATGTGCAAACTTACTTCTAATTCCTGCGCAATCATACTTCCTCCATCACGCACTGCAGGGGGTGCCCCGCCTTGCGCGCATGCGTTAAAACGAACTCCACTTTGGTACACGCTATATCTTTAGAGAACACGCCGCACACTCCTTTGCCGTAGCGATGAACACTGAGCATGATTTGCGTCGCCGTTTCACGGTCCTTGTTGAAATACTCCTGAATGATGGCCACCACAAATTCCATGGGGGTGTAGTCGTCATTGAGCAAGGCTACCTGGTAGAGCGGTGGCGGCTTCAGCACTTGCCGCTCCAGCAGGGTTTCTGTGTCGTGCTTGGTTGCCATACGCTTATTCTAATGCTTTCACAGTGGTTGTCATGCGCAATATCTACGCCTTTCCAATTGTTTTCAATCTTACGCGTTTTCTTAATAGTGCGCAGATGGCGACCTTGCCGTCAAAATCAAGAGTTGCTTTTTTGGTTGCCGTGAAGAATTTGGCAATATCGATGGAAAAGCGCTTGACTTCATTATTTATTCCGCCAACAATGCTGTATCGACTGTTGCAGTAATGTACAGCTTGATAAGAAGTGAGACGTCGAGGAGGGGGCAAGAAGCTTCTTGCTTTTATGGCTCGTGTGATTTGTTTTAATTTTGAAAGTTCTTTTTATGGCAACAGGTACAGTTAAGTGGTTCAATGATTCCAAAGGTTTTGGCTTCATCACTCCAGATGATGGCGGCGAAGATTTGTTTGCTCATTTCTCCGCAATCAACATGAACGGTTTCAAGACCCTCAAAGAAGGTCAAAAAGTTCAATTCGAAGTCACGCAAGGCCCTAAAGGCAAGCAAGCTTCCAACATCCAAGCAGCCTAAGCATCGCCGGCCCTCAGATGTGAAAAACCCCGTTTCCTTGAAGCGGGGTTTTTTTTCGTCCGCAGGGCGCGCAGCACCCTGCCCCGTTTCCTTTACATGTGCTCGACCATCACCTGGCCGAAACCGGAGCACGACACTTGCGTGGCGCCTTCCATCAGGCGGGCGAAATCATAGGTGACGCGCTTCGAGGCGATCGACTTTTGCATCGAGGAAATCACCAGGTCGGCCGCTTCCAGCCAGCCCATGTGGCGCAGCATCATTTCCGCGGACAAAATCAGCGAACCGGGGTTCACGTAATCCTTGCCCGCGTACTTCGGCGCCGTGCCGTGCGTCGCTTCGAACATGGCGACGGAGTCGGACAGGTTGGCGCCCGGCGCGATGCCGATGCCGCCCACTTGCGCCGCCAGCGCGTCGGAAATGTAATCGCCGTTCAAATTCAGGGTGGCGATGACGCTGTATTCGGCCGGACGCAGCAAAATCTGTTGCAGGAACGCGTCAGCGATGGAATCCTTGACGATGATGTCGCGGCCCGTCCGTGGGTTCTTGAACTTGCACCACGGGCCGCCATCAATCAGCTCGGCGCCGAATTCCTTTTGCGCCAGCGCATACGCCCAGTCGCGGAAGCCGCCTTCCGTGTATTTCATGATGTTGCCTTTGTGCACGATCGTCACGGATGGCTTGTCATTGTCGATCGCATACTGGATGGCCTTGCGCACCAGGCGCTCGGTGCCTTCGATGGAGACGGGCTTGATGCCCAGGCCCGACGTGGCCGGGAAGCGGATCTTGGTCACGCCCATTTCATTGACGAGGAAATCCATCAGTTTCTTCGCTTCGGGCGAGCCTTGCTGGTATTCGATGCCGGCGTAGATATCTTCCGAGTTTTCGCGGAAAATCACCATGTCCGTCTTTTCCGGCTCTTTCACGGGCGATGGCACGCCCGTGAAGTAGCGCACGGGGCGCAGGCAGACGTACAGATCGAGCTGCTGGCGCAAGGCCACGTTCAGCGAGCGGATGCCGCCGCCGACGGGCGTGGTCAGCGGGCCCTTGATGGAAACCACGTAATCTTTCAGCACGGCCAAGGTTTCTTCCGGCAGCCACACATCGGGGCCGTACACATTCGTCGCCTTTTCGCCCGCATAGATTTCCATCCAGCTGATCTTGCGCGCGCCGCCGTAGGCCTTGGCCACGGCCGCGTCGATCACCTTGATCATGACGGGGCTGATATCGATGCCCGTGCCATCGCCTTCAATGAAGGGAACGATGGGATTATCTGGTACATTCAGCGAAAAATCGGCGTTGACGGTGATTTTTTGGCCGTCAGCAGGTACAGTGATATGTTGATACATCGTGATCTCCGAAGTGGGACACACCGCTGGCGGGCAACACAGGCCGGCGACGCGCTCTGCGGTTGCAGAGTTTACAAAAACAAGTCCGAACAGGGCGGCAACAACGCACTTTAGCAGGGAAAGAACACCCGGGCCACCCGCGGCGCCAAAGAACCGCATTGCCATACCGCCTCAAGTCTTCTATAAGACATAAGACTAACATTTCACATTATGCACCAGTATCTTACAGGGCGCCACGCTTTTGCGGCGCCGATCAGCAGCCACCATCGCTTACATCAATTCCCTTACCAGCATGCCACTCATCCTCTTCAATAAACCATTCCAGGTCCTGTGCCAGTTTTCGCCGCAGGAGGGCCGCGCCACCCTGGCCGACCATCTCACCATCCCCGGCATCTACCCGGCCGGCCGGCTCGACGCCGACAGCGAAGGCTTGCTGCTGCTGACGGACGACGGCCGCCTGCAGCACGAGATCAGCCACCCGGACCGCAAGGAAGCGAAAACCTACCTGGTGCAGGTCGACGGCGTGCCCGATGCGGCCAGCCTGGCGCGCCTGCAGGCGCCGCTGGACCTGGGCGACTTCATCACCAAGCCGTGCAAGGCCGTGCGCATCGCCGAGCCGGACTGGCTGTGGCCGCGCAATCCGCCGATCCGCGCGCGCGCCGACAAGCCCACCTCATGGCTGGCGATCACCCTGAAAGAAGGGAAAAACCGGCAAGTGCGGCGCATGACGGCCGCCGTCGGCCTGCCCACGCTGCGCCTGGTGCGCAGCGCCATCGGCCCGTTTTCCCTGGCCAGCCACCCCTTGCTGCCCGGCGAATGGTGCGAAGTGCCGGCCGAAAACATCGGAAAAGCGTGAACCGGACAAGAAAAAACGCCCCCGGCACCGAATTTTGCCAAGATGCACTATTTATTTTTAGATAATGCATTAAAATCATCCCACCTTAACATGATAGAAAAGGAAAGATGATGACAAAAGTAATCCTGGCCCTGGCCGCTTCCCTGCTTGCCGGCGCCGCACTGGCGCAATCGGGCGCCAAGGTGCACGCTTCCGCAGCGACCGATGCCGTCAAGCCGCCACCCGCTTCGGCAGCCAGCCATGCGTCGGCCGCGACCGACGCCGTCAAGCCGGTGCCGCCGGCGTCGGCCACCGTCAACGCTTCGGCCGCGACGGATGCGGCACGTTCGGGCGCATCGACCAAGGCTTCGGCCGCAACGGATGCCCCGCGCCTGGTTCCCCAGGCACGCAAGGCGAAGCAGCCAGCCGCCGAGGCAGGCAAGCCCGCGAAGTAAGCAGCAAGAAGTAAGAAGCAAGAAGCAAGAAGAAGCAAGGGTAATTCCCGGGGTTACGGCAGCAGCCATGTTGCTGTAACCCCACGCTTTCGGCGCGGACAGGCAGCATGCTTGACCAGGCAGCCGCCAGCATGGCTTAATCGCCGCTTCGCAGCCACCGTCCCGCCCCATGAAAAATTCCCTACGTCATCTCAGCCTGTCCATCGCCCTGCTGGCCGGCGCCAACATTGCTCAAGCTCAAACAAAGAGCGTGCAGCTGTCGGCTGGCATGCATTTGATCCAGGCGGAAGTGGCCGCCACGGAAGAGCAGCGCGAACAGGGCTTGATGTACCGTGAAAAGATGCCGGCCAATGCGGGCATGCTGTTCGTCTTCGGCAACCCATCGACGCAATGCATGTGGATGAAAAACACGCCGCTGCCCCTGTCCGTGGCCTTTATCGATGCCGGCGGCAAGATCGTCAACATCGAAGACATGCAGCCGCACACGCTCGACAGCCATTGCTCCACGAAGACGGTGCCCGTGCGCTATGCGCTGGAAATGAACCTGGGCTGGTTCAAGCAAAAGAACATCAAGCCGGGCATGAGCATCGGCAACTTGCCAGGGACACGCTAGGCCAGCACGGCCGCGGCCTGCCGCTGGCGGGCACGGCCGCAAAAAATCCTGAAAAAACGCGAAAAAACCCGCCAGAATGAATCTGCGGGTTTTTGCTTTTCAACCAGTGCCAGCGTACCGGCACAGGCAAGGCCGCCGTGGCGGCTTGCCTGCTGGCGAATATTAAGCGGACAGTGCTTTCAAAGCAGCTGCCAGACGGCTCTTATGGCGAGCTGCCTTGTTTTTGTGGATGATCTTCTTGTCAGCGATACGGTCGATGGTCGACACGGATGCTTGGAAGATTGCAGCAGCAGCTGCCTTGTCGCCGCCCTGGATCGCTTTGCGAGCAGCTTTGATAGCCGTGCGCAAGGTCGAACGTTGGGACGAATTGTGTGCGTTTTGCTTAACTGCTTGACGAGCGCGTTTGCGCGCTTGTGCGGTATTTGCCATGGAATTTCCTAAAACAGGGTCAAAGTGCGTTTGCAAACATTAGTGTTTGCCAACCGGTGCGTTCTGTGCGTCTGCCGAACCATGTGTGCCAAACCAGTGCCTGTCAAACATTAGTGTCTGCGTAACAGAATTCTGTACAGCCTTCGATTATAGCGATATTTTCAAGCGGGGGCAAATCAAAAAACCGTGTGTGATGCCAAAATCACCTGAAAATGGGCCTGGCAAGGGCGAATCGGCCCCGCTTGTTACCCGCTTGTTACCATATTTTAACCGTTTGCCGGTACCGCGCCCGGCTATAATCTGCCCCCATGAACTTGCTTAAAACCCTCGCCGCCATTTCCAGCATGACCATGCTGTCCCGTGTAACCGGATTATTGCGCGAAAGCCTGTTCGCGCGCGCCTTTGGCGCCGGCGCCTACACGGATGCCTTCATCGTTGCCTTCCGCATTCCCAACCTGTTGCGCCGCCTGTTTGCCGAGGGGGCCTTCTCGCAAGCCTTCGTGCCGATCTTGTCTGAATACAAGAACCAGCATGGCCAGGAAGCGAGCAAGCAACTGGCCGACCATGTGGCCACTACCCTCGTCTGGGCCACCTTGCTCGTGTCCGCCATCGGCATCGTCGGCGCGCCCTGGTTCGTGTACGCGATCGCCACGGGCCTGTCCAAGGACCCAGGGGCCTTCGACGCGGCCGTGTGGATGACGCGCCTGATGTTCCCTTATATTACTTGCATGTCTTTCGTGGCCCTGGCCGGCGGCATCCTGAATACCTGGCGCGAATTCAAGATACCCGCGTTCACCCCCGTCTTGCTGAACCTGTCGTTCATCGCCGCCTCGCTGTTCCTCGCGCCGCACTTGAAACAGCCGATCTACGCCATGGCCATTGCCGTGTTCGCCGGCGGCTTGCTGCAAGTGGCGATCCAGATTCCCGCGCTGATCAAGATCGGCATGCTGCCGCGCCTGTCGATCAATCCCGCCATCGGCCTGTCCGACGGCGGCGTGCGCCGCGTGCTGAAAAAGATGGGGCCGGCCGTGTTTGCCGTCTCGGCAGCGCAGATCAGCCTGATGATCAACACGAGTATCGCGTCGCGCCTGGCCGAGGGCAGCATTTCCTGGCTGTCGTATGCGGACCGCCTGATGGAGTTCCCGACCGCCATGCTGGGCGTGGCCCTGGGCACCATCTTGCTGCCCAGCCTGTCGAAGGCGAATGTCGATGGCGACAAGACGGAATACTCGGCCCTGCTGGACTGGGGCTTGCGTCTGACCTTCCTGCTGGCCCTGCCCGCCGCCGTCGGCATGGCAACCCTGGCCACGCCGCTGATCGCGACATTATTTCACTACGGCAAGTTCACGGCCGAATCCGTGACCATGTCGACGCAGCCGCTGGTGGCCTACAGCCTGGGCCTGATCGGCATCATCCTCGTGAAAACCCTGGCGCCCGCCTTCTATGCGCGCCAGGATATCCGCACGCCCGTGAAAATCGCCATCGGCGTGCTGATCGCCACGCAGCTGATGAATCTGCTGTTCGTGCCCTACATCGCCGTGGCCGGCCTGGCCCTGTCGATCGGCCTGGGCGCCTGCCTGAACGCCAGCTTCCTGTACTGGGGCTTGCGCAAGCGCGGCATCTACCAGCCGAAACCGGGCTGGGCCAAGTTCTTCCTGCGCCTGCTGCCGGCACTCGTCGTGATGGGCGGCGTGGCGTATGCTGGCGCCATGCGCATCGACTGGATCGCTATGCAAGCCCATCCGCTGTTGCGGGCCGGCGCGCTGGCCCTGGTAGTGGCCCTGTGCGGCGTGGCGTATTTTGCCACCTTGTTCCTCGTTGGCTTCCGCTTCCGCGACTTCAAGCGCCACGCTTGACAGCATGGGCAGGACGTTGTTGCCTGCGTCTCGCCGTACTGGCGTACTGTCTTCGACTGGGCGCCTAGTCCTGCACATGTTGTCGCAATCGCACATGTAATCATGCATTAGAAACAAAAAAACCCGCCTCGGCGGGTTTTGTCATTCTTGCCAGCAAAAATCAAACAGCTTTGCGGGCGCGGCGGCGGGCGGCGAAACCGACCAGCGCCAGGCCACCCAGCAGCATGCCGTAGGTTTCCGGTTCCGGCACAGGCAAGGCCGAGACCGTGCCCACGTACTGGCCATTCTGCAAACCGGTCAAGCCCGAAACACGCACCTCATAGGTACCCGCCGCCAGGGAACCGGCCCAGCTCAGGCTCTGGATGCCGGCCACCGACGTCAGGGTCAGGTCGCCATAGCCCACCAGGGTGGCGGCGAAGTTGCTGATCGCGCCTTCGGCAACGGAAAACGTTTGCAATGCGCCAAACGAGGTCGACGACGGGGTCAGCAGTTTGAAGGTCCACAAATCATCGACCACCGAATTGGCGGCGAAATTGGTGGTGATCGATGCCCGCGTATCGAAGCCGCTTGGATCCAGGATGCCCAGATTGTAGGTGGCCGCCGATGCGCTGAACGATGCTGCAGCCAGAATGCCTGCCGCGATAAATTTCAATTTCATAAATTATCCCTTAAAAGTAATTTATGGCCGCCAGGTGGGCCAGCCATCGCTTTAGTACTGAAAGTACCAGGAAGGATGGTAGCATAAAGACATCAAATTACTTGTAATTATTTTATTGAAATTTCATTTATTGAAAGTATTTCCTCTATGAAATGGTTCGAGGTCAAGATGAATTTCCAGGTGAAAATAGTTATCCCTGTATTCTTCATCGTTGACTTATGGTTAAAGTGGATTGCGCGCTTGCGCGCCGGCCTCTTCCTCCGGCTCCACCGCCTCGGGCGCCGATGGTTCGGGCGCTGGCGCAGCCGGATGCGGCGGCGGGAACAAGACGGGCGGCGCGGCGGAGGGCGGCGCGCCAGCGTCTGGCGGCGCCAGGACCAGTCCCGCCGGCGGCACGGGCCCGCCGGCAACGAACTGCCACTCGGACAGGTGCGACTTGCCTTCGAAACCGGTGAAGCGGGCGTCGAAATTGCCCACTTTTAAGGGCGCGGACGATGACAGGCTATGCACGCCGATGATGCCCTGGCCACCGGGCTGGTACAACAAGCCCCATTCGGCGCGTCCCGTGACGGGGTCCACATACAGCTTGCGCAAATGGCGGCGCACCTGCGGAAAGCGGGGGTCGCGCAGCAAGGCGGCCAGGGTCGGCGGATGCTGCGGCTGGCCGGCGGGCGTGGCGCCCGTGTAACTCTGCAGCGCATCGACAAACTCCGCCCCGATGTCGAGCAGCTCCTGCTCGGCCGCCTGGCGCTGCAGCAAGGAGCCCATCTTCAGCCCGGCCGCCCCCACGAGGCCCAGGATGGCGACCAGGATGATCAGGCCCAGATACGTAACACCGCGCTGGCGGCGCGCAGGACGGTGCATGGCCGCTACCAGTCGGCGAACGGCGTGCCGCTGCGGTCCTTGCCGGGCGCGCCGCTTTTCACGTCATACACCTGGCCCGGCGTATCGTCGGGCGGCGGCACGATCAGCCATGTCGATTCGCTGTCCGTGATGGGGTCGATGGGCATGGCGCGCAGGTATTTCTTTTCGACCAGTTGCTCCAAAGTATCGGGATAACGTCCCGTATCGCCGTGGAACTGGTCGATGGTCGTGCGCAGGTTGCGCAAGTTGTCCGCCAACACGGTTTCCTTCGCCTTGTCGAGGCTGGGAAAGTAGCGGGGCACGGCCAGGGTCAGCAACAGCGCCACGATGCCGAGCACCACCAGCAGCTCGATCAGCGTAAAGCCGCGCGCGCGGTCAGGGACAGGCATGGTTCACCATAGACGGTAAGGCACGTTGTTCAGGCCGGTCTTGTTGGAAGTCGAGTACACATCGTACACATCGTCGCCCTCGCGCGGTTCGGCCGCTTCGCTGGCGTAGCTGCGCTTGCCCCACGTTTGCGCATCGCTCAGGCCCGCATCCGCATTGAACGGGTCGCGCGGCACGCGGCGCAGGAAAAACAGCTTGCTGCGCTTCGGGTTGCGCTGGTCCGGCACGCCCTCGACCAGCAGCTCCAGGCTTTTCGGATAGCCGCTGGCGTCGGGCGTGCGCATGACGCGGCCTTCGTCGCCGGCCCGTTTATAAGCGTCGAGCCCCTGGCGGATCTCGCGCAGCGCGCGCCGCAATTCCTGCTCCTGGCGCCGCTGCACCGTCACCTGCGTGACGGGGATCACCAGGGTGGCCAGCACGCCCAGGATGGCCAGGGTCACCAGCAGCTCGATCAGGGTGAAGCCGCCTGGCCCGCCCTGCGCATGCGCCAGTCTCATTTGGCGGGCGCCACCGGCACCGGCTGGCTCGATGACAGCGGCAAGGGCGATGCCTGCAGCGGCACGGGCTGGCCAGCCGAGATCGGCAAGGGCGAGGCGGCCGGCTCGGGCGATGGCGCCACTTCCGGCGCGGGCACGCTCTGCGGCAAGGCGGGCGGCACCTGGCCCGGCGTCATCAGCTGCTGCGCCGGCGCCGGCTGCATGCCGACGGCCGACGGGCCGGAACGCACGATCACCGTGCCCGGCATCTGTGTGGGCGCCTTGGCCGCCATATCGGGCCGGCGGCGGAAGCTGCCTTCCGTGCCGGCCGAGAATTCCGACTCCTTCGCTTCCGGACGCTGCACCGTGCGCACCAGGTGCGGCGTGATCGACAGCACGATTTCCGTCTTCTGGCTATCGTCCTTGCTGCTGCCGAACAGGCGGCCCAGCACGGGAATGTCGCCCAGGCCCGGCACCTTGTTGCCCGAGCTGCGCTCTTCATTGTTGATCAAGCCCGCCAGCACCTGGTTTTCGCCATCCTTCAGTTGCAGCATGGTCGACGCCTGGCGCGTGCCGATCTGGTACAGGGTCGAGCCGCTCCGGGTGGTGGTGGCCGCGCCCAGGTTGCTCACCTCGAGCGAGATGCGGATGCCCACTTCATTGTTCAAATAAATGGTCGGCTCGGCGTTCACCGTCAGGCCCACGTCCAGGTAGCTGATCGATTCGGAAGCGAAGCCGCCCGTGCCCGGCGAAATCGTGGTGGTCACCACGGGCACCCTGTCGCCGATGACGAATTTCGCCTTTTCCCGGTTGCGCACGCGGATGCGCGGATTGGCCAGGATGTTCGCGTCGCCGTCCGTCTTGTTGGCGTTCGCCGTCACGGCCAGGTTGCTCACGCCGAGAGTACGCTGATTCAGATTATTCAAGTCGTTGATGGTCAGCCCGATCCCGCCCGAGGTACTGAGCGGCGTCAAGGTCAGGCTCGATGGCCAGGCCACGCCCAGCTCCATCAGGCGGCTGCGCTTGACCTCGAGGATTTCCAGTTCCAGCACCACTTCCGCCTCCGGCACGTCCTGCAGCGCGATCAGGCGCTCGGCCAGGCGGATCGCCTCGGGCGTGTCGCGCACGATGACGAGGTTGAGTTTTTCATCGGCCACCACGTCGCGCGTCTTGAGGATGGTCTTGAGCGTGTTGGCCACCTGCTTGGCGTCCGCGTTCGCCAGGAAGAAGGTTTTCACCAGCACTTCCTGGTATTCCTTCAATTTCGCCGCCACATTGGGATAGATCAAAATGGTGTTCGCATCCATCACCTGCTGCTCCAGCTGGTTCGTCACCAGCAGGAAGTAGACGGCCGATTCCACCGTGCTGTTTTTCAGGAAGATCGACGTTTTCGCATCCGCCTTGACGTCCTTGTCGAAGACGAAATTGAGGCCGGAACGGCGCGCGATCAGCTCGAACACCTGTTTTAACGGCGCGTCGCGAAATTCGATCGTGATGGGCTGCTTGTACGACCTGGCCAGGCCCGATTCGACGATGGGCGGCGCCGTCTTTTCATCGACCTCGCGCAGCAGCGCGCGCGCGCCCGCGTGATTCGGCTGCTCCGTCAGGATGGCGTTCAAGCGCTGGCGCGCGGGGTCGTATTGTTTTGCCTCAAGGGCCGTGCGCGCATCGGCCAGCAATTTTCCCTGGCGCTGCTCGCGTTCGAGCGCGCGCAAGCCGCTGTTGGCCCGCTCGTTCTGCGCATCGATTTCCAGCACGCTCATGAACGAGGCGCGCGCCAGCTCGCCCTGCCCCGCCTGCGCCTGGCGTTCGGCCTGCTGCAAGCGGCTGCTGGTGGCCCGCTCGCGCGCCTGCAGATAGGCGCTGCGGTATTGCGCATTGCCGGGGTCTTGCTGCAGCGCTTCCTGCAGTTTTTGCAGGCCGGCCGGGACTTGATCTTGCGCAATCAGCTCGCGCCCGTCGCGGTAGGCTTGCTGCCCTGCGCAGCCGGACAGCAGCAAGAGCAGCAGCGCCGATGAAAAGGAACGAGACATCACTCGGAAACTCCAATGTTGAGCTGCTGAACCTGGTTCAACGGCAGATAAGTGAGCGTCATGACGGGCGGCGCGATCGTCATGACCTTGTAGGCGCCATCGACGACGGTATTGGCGCGCACGATATACGTCTTGTCGGCGCGCGACAAAAACACTTCCCAGGCGCCGTCGGCGGCCGCCTTGCCCAGGTAGACGAAGGGCAGCGGCGGCGCCATCGGCGGCGGTGGCGGCGGCGCTGCCGTCAGCGCCATTTTCGGCGGCGGCGGATTCCAGTTCTGGCTCTGGAAGACGCCGTCGGCGCCGCCAAAGGTCTCGCCCTCCTCGCCCGCCACTTCGCTGCGCGGCAGCAGGGCCAGGATGGCCGGCTGTGCGGCCTGCGGCCTGGCGGCCGCATGGCGCGCGGGCGCGACGGCCCGCTCCACCGCTTCGGCCACGTCGGCCACGGGCTGGCGCTCGCCGAACAGCAGCAAGGCGCCCGCGCCCAGCACGCCGGCCAGCATAAGCCAATGGCGCGGCGTCATGGCGCGCCTCCCGCATCGGCCTGCGTTTCGGTCAGATAAAACGTCAGGCGCAAGCGCGCTTCCAGTTGCGTATCGGCGATCTGCTCGCGGCGGAAACTCAGCTCGTCGAGCGAGGCGAAGGGCGAGGCGCGCAGCGCCTGCAGCGCGAACTGCCACACGGCCCCGTAACTGCCCTTCAGCGGCAAGGTCACCTGATACGTGGCGACCCGGCTGGCCTTGTCGTAGCCGCTCTTGTATTCGCCCTGCGCCAGCAGCAAGCCGTTCTTCGCGGCCAGGTCGAACAGCTGCTTGACCTGCTGCTCCGCGTGGCGCTGCTGTCCCAGGGCCGCATAAAAGCGCGCCAGGTTTTCGCTGGCCGTCGCCGGCGGCGCCGCGACGGCCACGGCCAGCGATGGCACAGGTAACGGACGCGCTTCCAGCTGCGCCGCCACGGCCCGCTGCTGCCAGGCCCACGCCCAGGCGGCCACGCCCAGCGCGAGCAAGGCCACGGCGATGCAGGCGGGCGCGCCCAGGCGGCGCAGCAGCAGTTGCGCGCGCAGGCGCAGGCTATTGATGTCGATGGCCATCATGGCGTGCCCCAGCGCGCTTCGAGCTGGAAGCGCAAGGGTTTGTTGGGGTCGAGCGCATTGATTTCATGGCGCAGCAGCTGCACCCTGGCGCCAAACAGCTCCTGCTGCTTCAGTTGCGCGATGTAGGCCACCATGGCGTCGCTGCCGGTCGTCTCGGCCGTGATCTTCAGCACGCGCTTGCGCGCATCCGGTTCCAGCGCCAGCAGCGCGATGGCGGGCGGCGTGGCGCTGGCCAGCGCATCCTGCAAGTCGCGCCACGGCAGGTTCAATTGCAGGATGGCCGCATTCACGGCCGCCGCCTGCGCGGGCGCGATGGCGATTTGCGGCGCAGGCGCGGGGCCCTGCATGGCGGCCATCACGCGCTGCTGCGCCAGATGCCAGCGTGCTTCGCTTGCCTGCTGGCGCTGCAGTGCGGCGCTGCCGCTGCAGGCCGCCGTGACGGCCAGCACCACGCCCAGCGCCCCCGTCATCCACGCCCATGCGGGCACGCGGTGCAGGCTGCGGCGCCAGCCGGGCGGCGCGAAATCGAAATCGAGGCGCGTCATGCCACGCCTCCGCTGCGGGCCAGCCGGGCGGCCGGCGACAAGGCGCCTTCCCCGTCCGGCGCGGAAAAAATCTGGCAGCGGAACGCTGCCGCCGGCGCCAGCCAGAGCGCTGGCGGCGCGCCGCACAGCTGCAGCAGCGCCGGTGCGGGCACGCCTTGCAGCAGCGCCTCGCGCGCCAGCGTATGTTCCAGCCAATCCTGGCCCGCGCCGGGCGGCACGGGCAGCGCGCGCACGGCGCGCAGGCGGCCATCGTGCCGCACGCCCAGGGTCAAGGCATTCTCCTGCAGCTGGCCGAACCAGGCGCCCGGTTTCAGCGCGCCGTGCCAGCGGTTCCAGTGGCGCGCGAATTGCGGCGTGGTGAAAATCAGGGCCAGCTTGCGCGCGGCCGCCACGCGCGTCAGCTGCGCCAGCAGGGCACGGGGCACGGCGCAAAAGAAAGGCGCGCGCGCATCCCAGGCGCTGCTGCTGTACCACAGGCCGGGAGGATCGCCATACAGCGACTGGAAGCGCAGCGCGGCGGCCGCCTCGATATCGGCCAGGCGCGCGGCGCCGTGCGGCATGTCCACTTGCCACAGGCGCGCCAAGCCATCGTCGAGCACCACGGACAGGGGCCAGCCCGCGTACTCGCCGGCCGGCAGAATCTGTTCCAACGCCTGGCCCAGGGCGGCAAAGTCGCCGTGCAGCGTGTCGCCCGGCACATACGCGGCTTCGCCCAGCGGTGTCCAGGCGGGCGCGCGCCAGCGGCTGCTGCGCCACAGGCTCACCTTGCCCGCCGCCACGCCCAGGCGCAGTCCCAGTCCATAAGCTCTACGCATGCAGGGTGACCCTCTTGATTTCCGTGATGGTGGTGGCGCCCCGCTTGACCAGTTCCAGCGCCGCCAGGCGCAGGCTGCGCGTGCCGTTCGCATGCGCGGCCGCCTTGATCTGGCGGATCGGCTTCTTGTCGACGATGAGTTCGCGGATTTCATCGGTCAGCACGAGGATTTCGGCGATCGAACGGCGCCCCTTGTAGCCCGTGCCGCGGCAGTCGCCGCACCCCTTGCCCTGCTTGAATTGATATGCATCAACGTCGGCGCGCGCCAGGCCCACGCTGGCCAGTTCAGAATCGTCCGGCGTATATTCGGTAGCGCAATGGGGGCAGTTGGTGCGGATCAGCCGCTGCGCCCAGATGCCGTTCAGGGCCGAGACAAACGCATACGGATCGATGCCCATGTGGGTAAAACGGCCGAACACGTCGAAGACGTTATTCGCATGCACGGTGGTGAGCACCAGGTGGCCCGTGAGGGCCGACTGCACGGCGATTTCCGCCGTCTCGCGGTCGCGGATCTCGCCCACCATGATTTTATCGGGGTCGTGGCGCAGGATCGAGCGCAAGCCCTTGGCAAAGGTCAGCCCCTTCTTTTCATTGACGGGGATTTGCAGAATGCCGGGCAGCTGGTATTCGACGGGGTCTTCGATGGTGATGATCTTTTCGCGCCCGTTATGGATTTCCGTCAGCGCCGCATACAGGGTCGTCGTCTTGCCCGAGCCCGTGGGGCCCGTCACGAGCAGCATGCCGTAGGCTTCCTGCGCCAGCGCGCGCAGGGCTTCCAGCGACGGCGCGTCAAAGCCCAGCGCTTCGAGGGTCAGGGCGCCGTACGCCTCGATCATGGCGCGCTTGTCGAGGATGCGGATGACGGCGTCCTCGCCATGGATGCTGGGCATGATGGAGACGCGCAAATCGATTTCGCGCCCGCCCGATTCGACGCGGAAGCTGCCGTCCTGCGGCACGCGGCGCTCGGCGATATCGAGTTCGGCCAGCACTTTCAGGCGCGAGATGATGTGTTCCGCCACTTCGATACCGTTGACGGACGTGGCGTGATCGAGCACGCCGTCGACGCGGTACTTGACGGCCAGGCCGCCGGCCGTGCTTTCCAGGTGGATGTCGGAAGCGCCCGCCTTCAGCGCGTCATACAAGGTCGAGTTGACCAGCTTGACGGCGGGGCTGGCCGCTTCCGATACGCTGGCGAACGACAGCACGGCGGCCGTCTTGCCGTCGCGCCGCGCATCGGTGGCGGCGCCGGGCAGCAGGCTGTCGACGGCGCGCGCCGACTCTTCCTGCTTCGACAGGTAGGCGCCGATGTCGGCCTGCAGCGCCAGGCGGATGCTCAGGGCGCCCTGCCCCGCGCGCGCGCCGAGCCAGGTTTGCAGGTCCAGGTCGAAGGGGTCGGCGATCACGCCCACCAGCTGGCCGTCGGCGGCGCGCAGCAGCACGCTGTGGCGCGCCAGCGCCTGCGACAGGGGCAGCACGTCGAAGGCGGGAGACAACGCCAGCATGTCGGCCGTTTCCAGCACGTCCAGGCCGAACGGGCGCGCCAGTTCGCGCACCACGGCGCGCGCCTCGATGCCGCTCAACTGCTGCAATTCCTCGACCAGGCTGCGCTTCGATTGGCGGCACAGGAGGCGCGCGCGCTGCAGCAGCGCGGGATCGATGGCCACGCCGGCCACGGGGGATTCGGCTGCGCTCTGCATCATGAAATATCGCCGGCAAGGTCAAAGATGGGCATGTACAGCAGGATCACGATGGCGCCCACGACGAGGCCGATGGCGGCCATCAGCAAGGGTTCGAAGGTGCGCGTGAAACGGTCGATCCAGCGGCTGATTTCGCCGTCATAAAAGGCCGCCGACTGCGTCAGCATGGGCCCCATGTCGCCCGTGCGCTCGCCCACGCGCAGCATGCGCAGGGAAATGGGCGTGGTCAGTTGATATTGCTCAAACGCGGACGACAGGGGCTGGCCCGCCTCGATGGCGCCGCGCGCCTGCTGCAACGACGCCTGCATGCCGGGCGACACCATCGCCTGCACGGTGGCGATCGCCTGCACGATGGTGATGCCGCCCTCGGCCAGCATGCCCAGCGTCAGGTACAGGCGCGACAATTCATAGATACGCACGCGCTCGCCGATGCCAGGCAACTTCGCCAGCAGGCGCGCCACGCCGCCATGGCGCAGCACGCGCCGCACGGCCGACCATGCGACGCCGCCCGTGATCAGCAGCCCGAGCAACAGCAGCACGCCATGCTGCGTGACGAACTGGCCCCAGCTGAGCATGACTTGCGACATCCACGGCAAGTTGCGTCCCGCGCCCTGGTACACCTCGGCGAAGCGGGGCACGACATAACTGATCAGGAAGGCGCTGACGCCGCCGCCCACGGCCAGCAAAATGGCGGGATAGATGGCGGCGCTGACGATCTTGCCGCGCACCGTATCGATGCGCTGCTGGTAATCGATGTAGCGCGACAAGGCGCGCGGCAAGTCGCTCGTGCCTTCGGCCGCCTTGACGATGCCGATATACAAGGGAGGAAACAGTTCCGCCTGCTCCGCCAGGGCGGCGGAAAAGCGCTTACCTTCGCGCAAGCCTTCCAGCAGACGCGTGAGCACGCTGCGCGTGGCCGGCGACGCTTCCTTTTCCAGCAAGGCTTCCAATCCTTCGACGATGCCCAGGCCCGCGTTCAGCAGCGCCAGCAACTCCTGGCTGAACAACAGCAGGGGCAAGGCCCGCGCGCGCTGGCGTCCGGCCGCGCTGAACGGCGTGGCCCGCAGCGGGCGGATGGCGCTGACGAACAGGCCGCGCGCCTCGGCCTGGCGGCGCGCGTCGGCTTCGTCGCGGCCGTCGATCACGCACGTATGCAAGGTTGCTACGGCCTGGTCCGTGGAAAGCGCGCGTACTTCAAACTGCATGATGGCTTGTCCGTAGGAAAAAGAATGGTGCTGGCGTTATTGCGAGCTGATGTCGGCGTTCTCGCCGCTGCCGCCCGGCTGGCCATCCTTGCCCATCGAGACGATGTCATATTCGCCCTTGCTGCCCGGGGCGCGGTATTGATAGGCATGGCCCCACGGGTCGAGCGGCACGGCCTTTTTCAGGTAGGGACCATTCCAGCGCGTGCCGGCGGCGGGCGGCGCGGCCAGCAGCGCGGCCAGGCCTTCTTCCGTGGTCGGGTAGCGCCCCACGTCGAGGCGGTAGGTATCGAGCGATTTTTCAAACGCCTCGATCTGCGCCTTGGCCACCGTCACTTCGGATTTGCCCAATTGGGCGAAATATTTGGGGCCAACATACGCCGCCAGCAAGCCGATGATGACGATGACGACCAGCAATTCGAGCAAGGTAAAGCCGCGCGCATGGCGCGTTGCTGCAAGGTTCTGCCTGTGTGCTGCATGCATCCGGTAACTCCTTATTGCCTACCTTCAATACATTGCCGCCATGTGCACCGCTGGTGGCCGCGCACAGGCGGCGCGCGCCTGCCTGATGCCTAGCAGGCTACCATGCCGCTTATGGTTAATACAATCTTTTGTTTGTACTGAAAACAACAAAATCCCAGGGGAAACCATCGCGTTTGCACTAACGCAAGTCGCGCGCCACCTGCCCTGCGGCAGGCGTACAATCGGCGCATGTGCGGCCACGCCGCCTGCCTTGGGAGCCTGCATGTCTGCAATCCGTTTCAGCCTTGCCATCCTGGCCGCCGCCAGCGTGCTGCCTGCCGGCGCATCGGCGCCGCAGCAGCGGCAGCCCTATGTTGTTGAACTGCGCCTTCAGCTGACGCCGCCTGACGCAGCGCAACGGGAAACCCAGCGGGAAGCGGGACGGCGCGCCGTGCTGGCGCTGGTGCCCGATGCCACCGTGCAATATCACTACACGGCCGCGCTGAACGGCTTTGCCGCCCTGCTGACGCCGGCCGAAGTCCAGCGCCTGCGCGCCAGCCCCCTCGTCGCGCGGGTGGCGCCCGGCACCGAGGATCAGTTCAACGATGGCGGCACGCACCGGACCGCCGCACCCCGGCCGCAGCGCTAAGCGGCATCAGGCGGCCAGCAGGCGCAGCGCGATGCCGCGCGAGACGGCTTGCGTGCGATTGCTCACCCCCAATAATTTATAGATGCGCTGCAAGTGGCTTTTCACGGTCCCCCCGCTGATGCCGAGGATTTGCCCCACCTCTTCATTGCTCTTGCCGATGCTGACCCAGTGCAGCACTTCCAGCTCGCGCGCACTGGCCGCGCGCGCCGCGCCGGCGGGAGCTGCCTGCGCGCCGTCCGGCAGCGCCAGCCAATGCAGATGCAGGCAGGGCAGCAGCAATTCCAGCACGTACGCCTGGCGCGCCGGGTCGGGCCAGGAGGCATAGGGGGCGCGGAACAGGGCGAAGAAACTGCCGCCGCCAGCGCCCGCGCTGCCATGCACGAGGGCCCCGTCAATGAAGGCGACGCGCCGCCCGCCTGCGCGCCAGGCATGCGCCAGCCGGGCCACCTGTCCGTGGCGCGGGTCGCTGAAGTCCCGCACCACCGCCTCGGCCAGCACCGCGCTATGCCAGGCCGCGCTGCGCACCACGCCGCCATCGGCGCCCAGTTGCGCGCAGACGAGGACGGCATGCGGCAGCAGCGCCTGCAGCGGCCCCTGGCTCCACAAAAAGAAATCGCCGGGCGCGGCGATGCCATGCGCGCCGAGTATGGCGTGCAGCAAGTATTCCTGTTCCCGCCCCGTCAGCAGCATCAGGCGCACACGGCGGTGTCAAACGCCAGGTAGCGGTAGCCGCTGCCGCGCACGGTTTCGATGCGGTGGCCGCAGCCGCCCGGCAGCAAAGCCTGCCGCAAGCGTCCCACGTGGGCGTCGACCGTGCGTTCGTCCAGATACGCGGCATGGCCCCACACCTGGTCCAGCAGTTGCGCGCGGCTGTGCACCCGGCCCGGATGATCCATCAAAAAATGCAGCAGCTTGAATTCCACGCGGCCCAGGCTGACGGGCACGCTGCCGGCCGTCACGCGCCGGGTGTGCGGATCGAGCCGCAAGGCGGCGCCGTCCGCGCCTGAGCCTGCGCGCAAGGCCGCTGGCGCGCGGCGGCGCAGCAGCGCATGCACGCGGGCCAGCATTTCACGGGGACCGACGGGCTTGCACAGATAATCGTCGGCGCCGCTTTCCAGGGCCAGCACCTTGTCCTGTTCGCTGTCGCGCGCACTGACCATGATGATGGGCAAGTCGCACAGCAGGCCATCCTGGCGCACCTGGCGCAGCAGCGCGATGCCGGACGCATCGGGCAATTCCCACTCCAGCAGCAGCACGTCGGGCGGATCGGCGGCCAGCAAGGCCAGCGCGCCGCGCGCATCCACGGCGCAGCTGACCCGGTAGCCGGCGCCTTGCAGGTTATGCACCAGCAAGGCTTGCGAGGCTGGCGCAGGATCCAGCAGCAGAATATGACGGCGCATCGATGCATCCTCCCGAAAAAAGTGGGCGGCCCTCCCTGAAAAACTAGACGGCACGACAAGTTTTTGACTATGCATCAAGCGTAAAACGGTGACTAATACAATTTAGTTTCCTGATTTATAGCTATTCCGAATAAATAGGCGAAAAAAAACACAGCGCACCGAAGGCGCGCTGTGTTCAGACGGAACAACGACTATTTATGCTGGCGTGACGAACTGGCGCCGGCGCAGGGCAAAACCGATCAGCGCCAGGCCGCCCGTGAGCATCATCCATTCCGACGCTTCCGGCACGGCCGAGATCGTCGCGATGCTGGCGTAGCTGCTGCCGGTAATGCTGGCAGGCAAGCCGCCGTTCAGCGGGGTCAGCTCGAATTGCACCACGTTGCCATTCGCATTGCCCAGGTAAGACATACCCGTGTAGTCGAGCAAGCCCACGCCAAACGTCGTGCCCGCGTTGCCGGCCGTGTTCAGGAAGTCGCCGCCGAAGACGACGTTGAAACCGAACTTGCCGCCCAGAGTCACGTTGTGGAACCAGTCGTTGTAGGCGCCGCTATTGCCGAAGGTCAAGGTACCGGGCACGCTGCCGCTGACATTGCCTTCCAGCGATTCCAGCGCGCCGAACGCGCCCGAAAAATTGCTGAGCACGGCGCTGGCGCCCGGCGCGGGGCTGTTGCCGGCGATAAAGGCGAAGTCGAGGAAGCCGGCGCCGGAAAAGGCGCTCGTGTCGATTTCCACGCGATAGGCCAGCGGGTCCGCCAGCGCCACGCTGGAGCTGGCGGCCAGCACGGCGGCCAGCACGGCGCGGCGCAGGGCCGGATGGAGTTTTGTTGTCAACATGATGGTGTCCTTAGAAGTTGCCGGCATAGATGCTGGCCGAGTAGGTGATCGTCACTTTCGACGGATTGGTGAAACTGACGGCAAACGAGGCCGTCGCGCCCGGCGCCAGGCTGGCGGCGTTGACGGTGACATATGCGGCGCCCGCATGGGTGCCCGTGGCATTGGCCAGGCTGACGCCGGCCGGCAAGCCGCCGAACACCACCTGGAACGGGCCGCTCAAGGCGCTCGTACCCGTGTTGGTCAACGAGAACGTGCCCGTGTATTTTTGCGTCGCGCGGTTGTACGTGAGGCCCGAGCTGGCCGTCGAGACGGCGGCCGTGATGTCGCGGTAGGCGGGCTGCAAATCCAGGCTGATGACGACCGGGTCGTGGTCCGAGGCGCGGTAAGGCAAGGCGTTGTACAAGTCTTGCGGCTTGGCCGAATCGATGTTGTAGTCGATCACTTCCGGCTCGTCCGCATTCACATGCCATTCGGCCACGCCGGCCACTTGCGGGCTCAGCGACGCGCTGGCCAGCGCGTGGTCGAGGTAGCCGCTCTGGCCGCCGAATACATACGAATACGGCATGCCGGACGGCCGCACGAAACGCTCGAGTTCATTGACGAAGCCGGCGCCCGTGATGACCTGGATCGGGTCTTCCGCGCCATAGGAATTCAAGTCGCCGATGACCAGCACGTCAGCGTCGCCGGCAGCGGCCGCCACCTGCGGCACGAAGCTGCCCACCAGGCGCTGGGCTTGCTGCACGCGGGTGGCGTTCCAGCAGCTCTGGCTATCGTTCTGGTCCGCGTCCAGCCCGCTCGAAGGGCAGCTGCCCTTCGATTTCAGGTGGTTGACGATCAGCGAGAATTTCTCGCCATTGCTCGCAAGAAAAGTTTGCGCCATCGGTGGCCGGTTGTTGATGGCGTTGGCGTCCGACAAGGCGCCGCCCACCAGGCCCAGCTTGCCCGGCTTGTAGATCATGGCCACGCGGATGGCGTCCGTGCCCGTGGCGGCCGGTTTCGGCACCACGGCGTACGTGACGCCGCCGATGGCCGCGTTCAGCTGGTCGACCAGGTAAGTGACGGCGATTTCGCCATTGTTCTGGATTTCCATCAAACCCACCACATCCGCATCGATGGCTTTCAGTTCGGCCACGATCTTGTCGCGCTGGCGCTCGAATTCGGCCAGGTTGTCGGCGCCGCGGCAGTTCGACTTGGTGGTCGAGGCGCCCAAGGTGCAGCCCTGCCCCGTCTGCCCAAAGATATTGTTGCCATTCGTAAAGGTCGTGAAGAAATTCAGCACATTCGCGCTGGCCACCTTGACGTTGCCCGATGGCAGTTCCGGGCTGCCCATGCGCGGGTTGTCACGCGAAAACTGCGGCGTCTGCGTCGGCTGCAATTTATACGCGGCGCCGCCACCGCCGATGGCACCGAAATCGACCACGCCCGTCAGGTCGGCCACCGTGTCGCCGCTGCGCACGGTGTTGTCCTGGCCGATGTAGGGAATCGTGGGCGGCGTGACGAAAATGCCATCATCGAGCACAATCAGGTTGTTCGCATTGGCGGCGATCAAGGCTTGCGCCTCGGCGGAGCCGGCCGGATAACGGTTGGTCGGCACTTCGCGCCGGCCCGCCGACAGGGTCAGCTCGCCGCGCGCGCCCAGGTAGGCGTTTTGCGACACGGTCAGGGGCTGGGTGAAACGCACCAGCATGCCTTCCACGGCGGCCAGCTTGTCGTTCGGCAAGGTCACATTCGTCGGCACGATGCCGTGGCCCGCGCTTTGCGTGAGGATGGCCGTCACGTCCTTCAATTCCGTGTAGGAATTCTTGGCGCCCGTGGGCGTGTATTCGAACACCGTGCCCGTCACGCGCACCAGTTCGCCCGGCTGCACGGTGGTGGCCGTCGCGCCCGTGTACACGAAGATGCCGTCCGACGTCGATGGGTCGCCGTCGCCGGCCGCGTCCTGGATGAAGAGGCCCGTGCCCACTTTCAGGGTCACCACGCCTTCCGTCGTCTGCACGGAATTGGCGTAGGGGCTGGCCGCGCCGCTGCCCTGGATTTGCGGAATCGTGTGGCTGACGGCGGCCAGGCCTTGCACGGCGACGTCCACCTTGCAGGTGGCCGTCTGCTGCTGGTCATTGCTGAAGCTGACGATCACGGGATAATTGCCCACCGGCACGCCAGCGGCCACCAGCAGGCTGACCATGGCGCTCTCGCCCGCCACGCCAGCCGCGCTGAAGTTGGCCAGGCTGATGCCGGCCACGGCCGGCGAACTCAAGATAGCGGCGTTCACGACGCCATCCGCGTCGGACGCGCCCAGCACAGCGCTGCCGCCATTGCCCACGGCCAAGGCCAGGCTGGCAGGGCAACTGGTGATGATCTTGTGCACGACGGGGCCGCCGCAGACATTCAGCGGCGAGGCCGTATTGCGCGGCGTCACGCTGCCGGTGGCAAAGTCCACGCTGTTATCGTCCGTGTCGCCGCAGCCGCCATTGGCGCGCAGAATCGCCAGGGTATTCGAGGGCGCGGGCGCCACGACGCCTTCAAAGCCGTTGGCCGTGCCGAAGCCGACCAGGTCGATGACGGCCGCGCCCGTGGGGCTGGCGCCCACCTGGGCCGTCTTGCTATTACTCAACAGTACCTTGCCCGTCGTGCCGGACATGGCCAGGGTGCCCGTGGCGTCCGGCGTCGGCAAGTCCTGCGTGCCGCCCGTGCCCTTGGCTTGCTGGACCAGCAAATACTGGCCAGGTTGCAAATCGATAGCCGGCAAGGCCGTCACGGACCAGCTCGTATTAGCGGCGGCGCCGTACTGCACGCTCCAGTTGCTCAGGTTGACGGGACTGGCGCCACGGTTGAACAGTTCGATGAAATCGTTGCGGTACACGGCGCCCGTGTTGCCGCCGCCCCCATACACCTGGCTGATGACGATATCGGACACGGCCAGGGCCGGCAAGGACAGGCTGGCCAGCACGGCGGCCATGACCGTCAGGCGCAACGGTTTACGCAGGGACGAGCGCGGGACGGACGGGACGGCAAGGTGGACATTCATGGTTTTCCTGGTCGGTAAGATGACGCCAACCCGGACAGGCGCTGGCAGGCTGTTCTTGACAAAATGATGACGAACTTATGATTTGCATACTAAACAGTGTGCATGACGAGTTGATGACATTTCATTAAGCTGAACGGAGTAATGCGCAGCACGGATCCAGGCTGGCGGCTGCCTGCCGAAAGTATCCTTTCAACAACGCCAGGCTATACAAAGCAAGCCAGGTCGTTATGCCGCTGCACAATATGATATAATTCAAACAAATAAGTTTAGTTCCTGATAAGAAATTGAACGGCAACACCAGACCCAGTAGTGCAGGCCCCATCCATGCCTGACCTTGAAACGCACTCCCTGCCTTGCTCGCAACAGTAGCCTGGACGGGAGCGGCAACAATCGCATGCGGACACACGCGCCCAGCGGCGCACCCTTCCATGCTTTTTGAGAGATCGATCATGCCAACACCAATTTTCACGCCAGCCTCTTCCCGTCCCTTGCTGCTGGCCGCGGCCTTGATGTTCTTCGGCGCCAGCGCCCAGGCACAAACGGCCGCGCCTGCGCAAAAGAATGAAAAGAATTGCCAGGCCAGCACGCAATCGGCGAATGGCAATACGAAAGACGCCAACCTGGACGGCACCTACAGCGCCTGCAGCCTGGCCAATGGCTTCATCGGCTCCGGCACGCGCACCAACGACGGCTCGAACAAGACGCCGGAATTTGACGGCATCGTGTCTGACCAGGAATTCCGCAACTCGTCATCGGCCGAGAATAATCACCGCCTGACCGCACGCCAGTTGCCTGACGGTGCCGGTGCCGGCGAACCGCGCAAGGTGCGTGCCAGCGACGACCGCGACTTCAGCTTTATCACGCGCGACTTCGTGGCCGCCGAAGAAAACCGTCCTTTCGATGACGCGGCCGGCTACCGTGGCCCGGGCCGTTCGTACCAGGCCCGCAGCGGCGAGACCCAGGCGCCCTTGATCGTTTCGTCGTCGCTGGGTGAAAACTTGCCCACAGGCAGCAACGGTGTCGGCGGCGGCGGTTCGGGTGGCGGCTTCACGGGCGGCAGCATCCTCCCCGTGACGCCGGAAATCCCGGCCGTGCCGGAACCGGAAACCTATGCCATGCTGCTGGCCGGACTGGGCCTCGTCGCCCTGGCGCGCCGCCGCAAAAGCAAGTAACCGTCACGCTGCACCATGAAAAAAGGCCCGCAAGGGCCTTTTTTATTGTCTGGAAGAATACGGTTTCAGCGCCGGAAACCCGCATACGGCGCCGCCAGCGGGTCGCCGATGAACAGGCCCTGGGCCGGCCACAGCACGCTGCCCCAGTACGCTTCCAGCGCCGTGCTGCCGGACAGGTAGCGGCGCAGCAACACGGTTGGATTGGGAAACTTTTGCCAATAACTGCACGGTTCGCTGACAGTGCCGTAGCTGGCCGTCGCGCCCGCCTCCAGCCAGCGCTGGCTGCTCATCTGGCTACTGCCCTGCAAGTCGCCACCAAACGAGGTCAGGTGGTCCGCCAGGGCGCCGGGCAGGAAATGCAGGGTTTCCAGCTTGGCCACCTTGGCCTGCCCCGTCTGGTACACCATGATGTCTTGCGCCCCTTCCAGGCTGTCCGCCTTGAGGTTCTTGACGGTCAGCTTGCGCTGGCGCACGACGCCGGCGGGTGGAAAGAAACCGGCCCGGCTGTTGCGCACCGCGTCGCTGGTGGTCAAATAATAGGCGCTGGCGGCCGGCACGGAAAAGCCGCTGACGGCGCCACGGTCCACCACGGCCTTGGCCTCTTCCACGAAATCGACAGGCAGCAGCATCGACAGGCGCAAGCCCAGCTGCGTGTAGGGCTGCGCCGCCTCGCTGTTGAAATACTTGCTGGGCTTGCCGGGATCGCACGTCTTCGCGCATTGATCCCCGTCATAACCGAGGGTGAAGGCGGCGGTGATGGCATTGCATTCGACGGCATACGGCGCGCTCCACACCATCAGCACGGCCTGGATCTCGGGTTTCAGCTGCGCATTGATGCGCTCCTTCAACTGCGCGAACTGGTCGATGCTGAGCTTGCGGGGGCGGTTGGGAATATTCACGTGCGCCACATTCGCGGCAGGAATGCCGTGCGCCTTGCGGTAATACTCGCCCACCTCGACACTGTTGGGTTCGGCGTCATTGATGACGATGGCCAGCTGCGACGCCTGCAAGCCGGGCGGCGCCACGGCTGCGGCAGCGGCGGCTGGCGCGTCGGCATGGGCGGCGCCGGCGGCCAGCGCCAGCGAAAGACAAAGGAAGTTGCGCAAGGGTCGGTACACCGGTAAGTGAGGGATCGGAGGCAGCCGGCCAGGGGCGCGGCTGCCCTGCGATGAGAACGCCATCAGGCGCGCTGGTAGACATCCTCCAGGCGCACGATGTCGTCTTCGCCCAGGTAGCTGCCCGACTGCACTTCGATCAGGTGCAAGGGCAGCTTGCCCGGGTTTTCCAGACGATGCGTCATGCCGATGGGAATATACGTCGATTCGTTTTCCGTCAGCAAGGTCACCTTCTCGCCGCACGTGACTTGCGCCGTGCCGCTGACCACCACCCAGTGTTCGGCGCGGTGATGGTGCATCTGCAGGGACAGCTTGCCGCCCGGATTGACGGTGATGCGCTTGACCTGGAAGCGCTCGCCGATATCGATGCCTTCATAACTGCCCCACGGGCGGTACACCTTGCGGTGCTGCACGTGTTCGCTGCGTCCCGCCTGCTTCAAGTGGTCGACCACCTGCTTCACGCGCTGCACCTGGTCCTTGTGCGCGATCAATACCGCATCGTCCGTTTCCACCACGACCAGGTCCTGCACGCCCAGCACGGCCACCATGCGGCGCTCGGCGCGCACCAGGCAATTGCTCACGCCATCGAGATACACGTCGCCGCGCACCACGTTGCCGTTGGCGTCCCCCTGCTGCACTTCCCACAGGGCCGACCAGGAACCGACATCGCTCCAGCCTATGGCGGCCGGCAGCACCACCGCATGCGCCGTATGCTCCATGACGGCATAGTCGATCGAATCGGATGGGCAGGCGGCAAAGGCCTGCTCTTGCAGGCGGCAGAAATCGAGGTCGCGGTAGCCGTCGCGCACGGCCGCTTCGCAGGCGGCCAGCATGGCGGGCTGGAATTGCCCCAGTTCGCCCAGATAGCGTTCGGCGCGGAACATGAACATGCCGCTGTTCCAGAAATAATTACCGGCAGCAAGGAACGACTGCGCCGTGGCCAGGTCCGGCTTTTCCACGAAACGCTCGACCTTGCAGCCCGCGGCGCCCGGATTGACGGGTGCGCCGCTGCGGATGTAGCCATAGCCCGTTTCCGGCGCCGTCGGCACGATGCCGAAGGTGGCCAGCGCGCCATCGGCCGCCAGCAGCGCCGCCTCGGCGATCGCCTGGTGAAACGCGGCCACGTCGGTGATGACATGGTCCGCCGGCAAGACCAGCATCAGCGCCTGCGGGTCGATGCCCAGCAGGAATTGCGCGGCCACGGCCACGGCCGGCGCCGTGTTGCGCCCCACGGGCTCAAGCAAAATGCCCAGCGGCGGCAAGCCGATCTCGCGCAGTTGCTCGGCCACCATGAAGCGGTGCTCGTTGCCGCACACCACCAGCGGCGGCATGACGTCGAAACCGGCCAGTCCGCTATCGCCGGCACGGCGGTTGGGCAGGCTGGTCACGCGCAACGCCGTTTCCTGCAACATGGTCTTGTCCGTTACCAGCGGTAACAGTTGCTTGGGCAACACGGCGCGCGACAGCGGCCATAAACGGGTGCCCGAACCGCCGGACAGGATGACTGGATAAATTTTCATGGTTTCACTTCGCAAACAGTTTATTGGGCAGCATACAGGGCCGGCGGCGTTTCGTCGCGGCGCAGGCTGCGCCGGTCGCGCGCATTGCCCCAGGCATCTTTTTCATAGTCGGAGACATGGCGCATCTGGCCGGCACGGTCGACACTATAATCCTTGAAGACGATCATTTCATCAAGCACCACGCCAGGCAGCACGCGCGTGTACTCGAACAGCACGCTGCGCACCACTTCGGCGCCGCCGCAGACGTGGCTGCCATGGCCGATCCAGGCCGGCCCGATGATGGTCGTGCCCGCTTCGATGCGGCAACCCGAGCCGATGTAGACGGGGCCTTCGATGCGCGTGCCGCCGCTCCAGTCGATGCTCGTGTTCAGGCCGGCCCACACGCCATCGGCGATCTGGGTGCCAGGCACGTGCAAATGGGCCACTTTTCCCATCAGCACGCTTTGCAGCACTTCCCAGTAATCCTTGATGCTGCCGATGTCGATCCAGTTGTACTGGCGTTTTTGCGCATGGAAGGGCAAGCCTTGCGCGACCAACAGGGGAAACAGTTCCGAGCCGATATCGAAGGGCTGGCCGGCGGGAATCAGGTCCAGCACGGCCGGCTCGAACAGGTAGATGCCGGTGCTGACGCAATTGGACAGCGCATCAGCCTGCGCCGGCTTTTCCTGGAAGGCGCGCACGCGCCCGTCGGCATCGCTGACCACCACGCCATAGCTCGACACCTTGTCCCATGGCACTTCCAGGGTGATGACGGACGCCAGCGCGCCCTTGCTGCGGTGCTCGCGCAGGGCCGCTTCCAGGTCGAGGTCGATCAAGGCGTCGCCGCACAGCACAATCGTCGTATCGTCGAAAAAGCCGCCGAACTCCTGGATCTTCTTCATGCCCCCAGCCGAGCCGAGCGGTTGCGGCACGACCTCGCCCGCATCGTTCGTATAGCCTTCGAAGGAATAGCCGATGCGCACGCCGAACTGGTGGCCTTCGCCGAAATACTCCTCGATCTTTTCATGCAGGTAACTGACGTTGACCATGATGTCGGTCACGCCATGCTGCGCCAGGTGTTCCACCAGGTAAGCCATCACGGGTTTGCCCAGGATGGGGATCATCGGCTTGGGCAAATCATAGGTCAGGGGCTGCACGCGCGTGCCCTTGCCTGCTGCCAATATCATCGCTTTCATCGTCAAACTGCTCCATCAGGGTTGGGGATGGCTGGCCAGGCGGCGCACTTCAGCGGCCATCCTTGCTCAAGGTCACGGGAGCGGCGGGCGCGGCGGCGGGAAACAGGCGCGCATACGCGGCCAGCAGCTTCGGCGCTTCATATTCCCACTCCAGTTCGTTGATCACGCGATGGCGGCCAAACGCCCCCATCTGCTCGCGGCGGGCCGGGTCGTCCAGCAATTCGACGATCTTGCGCGCCATGTCGATGGGATCGTTCTTCAATGCATACAAGGATGCCTGCTGCGCGGAAACCTTGCCCTCGACCAGATCAAACTGCACGATCGGTTTGCCCAGCGCCATGTATTCCATGATCTTGTTCATGGTCGACTTGTCGTTCATGTCGTTGGCCACGTCCGGATTCACGCACACATCGGACGTATTGAGCATTTCCAGCAATTGCTGGTCCGGCACGCGCCCTGTAAACGTCACGTAGTCGGCAATGCCCAGGTCCTGCGCCATCTGCTTCATCTGTTCCAGCGAGGTGCCGCCGCCCACCAGGCCGAACTGCACATCTTCGCGCTTCAGGGTTTGCACGATGTATTGCGCCGCCTGCAGCAGCAGGTCGATGCCTTCCTGCGCGCCCATCACGCCCACGTAGCCGACCAGGTAGGCGCGGCCCTTCTTGAGTTCCGCCACGGGCGGCAGCACGCGCAGGCGGTCCAGCTTGGGTCCGCTGCGCACCACGTAGACATCCTCGGGCTTCATGCCGCCCCGCTCGATGGCGATCTTCTTGTACGATTCGTTGGTGGCGATCGACACGTCGGCGCTCTGGAACGACCAGCGCTCGAACAGCACCATCAGCTTGTAAAAGAAATCGCGCCGGCCGAACTTGGCTTCGTACAGCTCCGGATTGATGTCATGGTGGTCAAACAGGAAACGCTTACCCATCGTCAACTTGAAGAAGCCGCCGATGAGGAACAGCAGGTCGGGCGGATTACAGGCGTGGATGACGTCGAAGCCACGCGCGAAATGCACTTTCCATGCCAGGCGGAAAGTGTGGAACAGCGCCAGCGAATACTCGACCAGGTAGCCCTTCGCCCCTTCCGCTTCCAGCGGCAGGTTGTAGCGGTAGATATGGATGCCGTCGATGGCTTCATAGCGCGACTCGTAGCCCTTGCCCGTCGGGCAGATGATCGACACTTCATAGCCGTTCGCATGCAGGGTGGTCGCTTCCTGCCACACGCGCCGGTCGAACGGCGACGGCAGGTTTTCCACCAGGATCAGCACCCGGCGCGGCTGTCCTGCCACGGTGTTACCAGCAGATGCCGTCATATTGCTCTCCACTTTGTTCTTTGCTGATGCGCACCAGGTCGACGATGTGCTGGTGCGGCTGCAGGCTGGCGGGCACGGTCTTGAATTCGGCCGCGCCATTGCCGATGACGATGGTGTCGGCAAAATCGAGCACGTCCTGCATGTTCGTCACCATCAGCTTGGAAATGTGCGGGATGTGATTGAGGATGTAATCCTGGTTGGCGCCCGTCAAGGCGGCCAGGTTGACATTCTTGTCGTACAGCTTCAGCTCGTAGCCCTTGCCCAGCAGATACTCGATGACATCGACCAGCGGCGATTCGCGCAAGTCGTCCGTGCCGGCCTTGAACGAGAAGCCCAGGATGCCCACCTTGCGCGCACCTTTGTCGACGATCATCTTGATGCCTTTTTCCACTTGCCGCTGGTTCGACGGCAGGATAGAGTTCAGCAAGGGCAAATCGAGGTCCAGGCTGCGGGCCTTGTAAGTCAGCGCGCGCACGTCTTTCGGCAGGCACGAGCCGCCGAAGGCGAAGCCCGGCTTCATGTAGTACGGCGACAGGTTCAGCTTGGTGTCCTGGCAAAAGATTTCCATCACCTTGTGGCCATCGATGCCGACGGCCTTGCAGATGTTGCCGATTTCATTCGCGAACGCCACTTTCACGGCGTGCCAGGTGTTGTCCGTGTACTTGACCATCTCGGCCGTTTCCACGTCCGTGCGCACCAGCGGCGCATCCATCTTTTCATACAGCTGCACCAGCAGCGCGCCGGCCTTCTCGTCGGATTCGCCGATCACCGTCTTCGGCGGATTGTAGTAATCGTAGACGGCCGTGCCTTCGCGCAAGAATTCCGGGTTGTTACACACGCCGAAATCGACGCCAGCCACCTTGCCCGACGCCGCTTCCAGGGTCGGGATGACGAGCGAACGCATGGAGCCGGGCAGCATGGTCGAGCGCGCCACGACGACGTGGAAGGTATCCTTTTCACGGATGGCGGCGCCGATTTCCTGGCACACCTTGCGCACGTGGCTCAGGTCCAGGTTGCCATTGAGCTGCGACGGCGTGCCCACGCAGATGAGCGACATGTCCGAACCGAAGACGGCGTCGCGCACGTCGAACGTGGCGCGCAAATGGCCGCTCTTCACGGTGGCGGCGATCATTTCGCCGATGTCTTTTTCAATGATGGGCGTGGTGCCCTGGTTGATCAGCTCCACCTTGGTCCTGTTCGGATCGACGCCGATGACTTCGTGTCCATCCGTTGCCAGGCAACCAGCCGAGACGGCACCCACATAACCCAAACCAAATATGCTAATTTTCATGTTTTCCTCGTATTTTCTGACAGATCAGGGGTAGCCAAACTCAGGTGACACTCTGTGCGCAAGGTGGCTGCGCCTTGCAGGCGCCCGCGCCAGACCAACACAGGCGCAGCCTGTTTTTCATCGAAGCGGTGCGAAATCCAGCCCAGCGGCGGATGGTCGCTGCCGCATACCAGTTGCACGGAAGCATCCGGCAACGGCGGTAAATGCATCTCCAGCGCAAAGGCGTCGCCTGCCACGCGCAGCACCTGGCCATCCAGCTGCACGCGGCAGCGGGGATCAAAGTGCCAGAACAATTCCACCTCATGCGCGCCCTGGCATTCGAGCACGTCATCGACCACGATCAGCGCGGCGCCGGGCGCCACGCGCACGTCGCGCCGGTGCAGCACGCCATCTTTCAAGCCCAGGTAGCCGTCATGGCTGGCGCTCCAGAATTGCCCATCGGCATCGTCACGCCACGCCAGGCACGCTGCCCTGGCCTTGCGCAGCCACAGGAAGTTGCCGCCCGACTCGGACTGGTCGCGGCCATCGATGCGCACGGTGTTGTGCGCGCTGGTGCCGCGGAAATAATCGCGCCACTGCTTTTGCGTATGGTAGGCATAGGTGCCCGGATCGACCAGCACCATCTGGCCCGCCACGGACAAGGTCAGCGCCAGCGCATCGGCGTGGCCGTGCGCGGCGATGCCCAGGTAGCCCAGCGGGCCGGCATCGGCAATCAGGCGCACTTCATCGGGCGTGCCAAAGCCGGCGCCCATCACGTAATAACCGCCATCGGGGAAGGCGCGCGGCAAGGTATCGGGCGCAGCGTCCGGCAAGGCGTCAAACGCCTGGCTTCCCGCCTCGCCCAGCAGCCAGGCGCTTTTCTCGTCGAACGTGCGCGCCTTGGCCTTGAAGTCCGCGCGGCCGAACAGGGCCGCGCCGCTGGCCAGCAGCGATGTGTAGGGATTGGCGCCCGGTGCCTTGTCCCAGTGCGCCAGCAACGCGTCGTCGGCGTCGCCGAGCATCGGCACCTCGCCCGCCACGTTCGTCATGGCGGCGATAAATTCCAGCATGGCTTCCAGGCGCCGCAAAAAGGCGGCCGAGCGGGGCCGGCCATTGGCGCGGCCCGCCAGCACGCACAGCAGCATTTCATCGGCCACCGTGTGCTGGTAATAAATGGCTTGCTCGCGGTTCACGCCATCGGGGCCGTTCTGCTGCAGCGCCTGCGCTTCCAGCTCGCGTTCCGTCTGCGCCAGCCAGCCGGCACTTTCCGGCCAGCAAGGCCATGTGAGCGCGGCGATATGCAAGCCCGTCAATTCGCCAAACAGGTGGTTGTTGGCCGACGAGTGGCGCGAAAAGTGTCCTGCGATGAAGTGGCAATGCTGGTAGATGCTGTCGAGCCAGCGCTGCAGGAAGGCTTGCCCCTGCGCGCCTTCAAACAAGGGACTGTTGATGCCACCGAGCAAGTGCCACGCGTGCGACCAGCTGACCAGGCGCAAGGCCAGCTCCAGCGCGCTGCTCCAGTTCGGCCCCAGCGGATACGGACATTGCTGCCACCACGATTCAAGCAAGACTTGCACACCTTGCGCATGGCGCAAGTCGCCGCCGAGGCGGTAGGCCATCGCCAGGTCGGCCACGGCCAGGTGGCGGTTCGGTTCCCACAGGCATTTGATATCGCCCACCACGGTTTCATCGCGGTAATTGAGCGTCTTGCCAAAATCCAAGGGCACGACGGTGCCCGTCTTCGGATCGCGGTTCCATTGCGGCGGGAAACCCAGCTCCGTATCGCGCAGGGCGAACACATCGAAACGGCCCGCGAGGATGCGCTCGGCCGCCGCCAGGTGCGGCGCCGTGTCGATGGGCATGCCCAGCCAGGGCGCGCCGAAACGCTGGCGCACGGCGGGCGGCGGCACCTGCGCCAGGCCGTAGCCGCGCGCCTGCAGCCGTTGCTGCAAGGCATCACGCACGCGATGCGCCACCTCGGGCGCCCCCATGGCGCGCAAGCGGTTCAGTTTCCAGGACAGGTTGCTCAGCATGGACGCCTCACAGATACTGGCGGTGCCAGATTTCCAGGGTGAGCAAGCTCCACAGCAGTTTCTCGTGGTTTTGCCGTCCGGCCACGTGCTCGGCCAGCACCTGCTGCAGGGCTTGTGTATGGTAATAGTGGCGCGTGCGCGACCCGGCGCCCGTCAAGTGTTCGTACAGGTAATCCTTCATGGGGCCGCGGAACCACTCGTTGACGGGCACGCGGAAGCCCACTTTCGGCCGTTCCAGTATAGCTTGCGGCAACAGCTGCTTCATGGCTTCGCGCAAGATCCACTTGGTGGCGCGGCCGCGCACGCGGTACTCGTCCGGCAGGCTAGCCACATACGCCGCCAGTTCGTGGTCCATGAAGGGCATGCGCGCTTCCAGCGACGCGGCCATGGTCATGCGGTCGCCCCGCTCGAGCAGGTTGTCGGGCAGCCAGCTCAGCTGGTCGAAGCACAGGATGCGGCGCAAGGCGCTGTTGCCGGCGCTGCCGCAGCCCAGCGAAGGATCGCGCTGGCGCGCCGGCGCCGGCATGGCCACCAGGCGCGCGCGTTCCTGGTCGGACATCATGCCGAACCAGCGCGGCATGCGTTCGTCGAACGCTTCCAGGCCCAGGTTGACGATGGCCGTCTTGGCGCGGCGGAAACGGTATGGCAAGGCGCCGATGGCCGGCTCGATCAAGCCCCGGCGCAGCAGGCCCGGCAGCATCTGGTAGTTGCCCGCATAGCGCTCGTACACGTGCTTGGGGTAGCCGCCGAGGATTTCATCGGAACCTTCGCCCGTCAAGACCATCTTGACCGTCTTGCGCGATTCCTTCGCCAGCAGGTAGATGGGAATGTCGGATGGTTCGGCCACGGGAGCATCGCGGAAGCGCACGAGGTCGGGCAGCAAGGCGATGACCTGGTCGACGGACACTTCCAGCTCATGGTGTTCCGTGGAAAATTGCCGCGCGATATCGGCCGCGTACGCCAGCTCGCTGAAGCCGCCCTCCTTGAACCCGACGGAAAAAGTCTTCACGGGCACGCCCGCATGGCGCGACATCAGCGCCACCACGGCCGACGAATCGATGCCGCCGGACAGGAAGGCGCCGAAGGGTACGTCGGAAATCATACGGATGCGCACCGATTCATCGAGCTTGTCGAGGAAGGTGGCGACGGGGTCGGCCGGCAGCGGGGCCGCCAGGCGGGGCCGGCTGTCGGGCGGCGTGTAATACACGCGCTCGCGCAGCACGCCGTTTTCCCACGTGGCCGTGGAACCGGGCGCCAGCTTGCGGATGCCCTGGAACAAGGTGGCCGGGCCCGGCACGTAGCGGTAGGCGAAATAATCCCAGATGGCGGCCTCGTCCGCTTGCGGCGCCACGTCCGGCAAGGCCAGCAGCGCCTTGATTTCCGAGCCGAAAGCCAGTTTTCCCTCGTGCTGCCACAGGAACAGGGGTTTCTTGCCGAACGGGTCGCGCGCCATGAACAGGCGGTCGTTGCGCGCATCCCAGATGGCAAACGCAAACATGCCGCGGAAATGCTGCACGCATTCCTCGCCCCATTGCACGTAGGCATGCACGATGGTTTCCGTGTCGGATGCCGTGCGGAAATGATGGCCCAGCGCGATCAATTCGTCGCGCAGGGGCTGGAAATTGTAGATTTCGCCATTGAAGATGATTTGCACATCGCCCGTCTCATTGCCCAGCGGCTGGTGGCCCGTGGCGATGTCGATGATGGACAGGCGGCGGTGCAGCAAGCCCAGCTGCCAGGCGCCGTCGGCCGTGGCCGCGTTGAGCACGCCCGTGTCATCGGGACCGCGGTGCGCGATGGCGCGCCCCATGGCGTCGAGCGCCGCGGGCAAGCCGGCGACGGACGAGGGGAAAATCAAACCGGCAATACCGCACATATGGGCTCGCTTAAAAAAGGGTTCGGCTAGACTGCCGGCGGCGCCAGCAAGGCGCGGTAGACGCGGCGAAAATCCTGCGCCAGGCGCTCGACCGTATAGGCGCTTTCGATGCGCTCGCGGCACGCTTGCCCCATGCGCCGCAACAGGGCGCGGTCACCGTCGAGGCGCGCGATGGCGTCCGCCAGCGCCTGGGGATTGCGCCGCGGCAAGAACACGCCATGCACGCCATCCTGCATCACGTCGGCTATCGCGCCCACGGGGCACACCAGGACGGGCGTGCGCGCGGCCATGCTTTCCAGCAACGCATACGGCAAGCCTTCCTGGTGCAAGGTGGGAAAACCGAACAGGTCGGCCTGGCGCCACACGGCTTCCTTTTCCGCGCCAAAGACGGGGCCGAGAAAGCGCACCGCCTCTTGCAAGCCGAGCCCGGCGACGCGCTCGCGCAGCGCCGCTTCCTGGGGGCCGCTGCCGGCCAGCGCCAGCGTGGCTTGCACGCCTGCGGCGCGCGCCAGGCGCAGCCCTTCGAGCAAGTCGAACAGGCCCTTGCTTTCCGCCAGGCGCCCCACGTACACGAGTGACAGCGGACGCTGCGGCACGAGCGGCCTGTCGCCGGGGTCGCTGCCCGCATCGATGGCGTTGGGTATCACGTCGAGCGCCAGCGCGGGATCGAAATCGCGATAGCCCTGCAGTTCGCATTGCGCCAGCAGCACCACCACATCGGCCGCGCGCAGCACGCGCCGCAGCAAACCCGTCAGCAATGGCTTGCCGTTGAAAAACACCTGCGGCAAGGCGCCGCCATGCACCTGGTACACGACGCGCTTGCCCATGGCCTTGGCCAGCAGCAGATACACGATGTCGCGCCAATAGCTGCGCCACTCCATGGACGTGTTGATATGCACGATCTGCGGGCGCTGCCTGCGCACGGCCTGCACGAACTGCACGGGGCTCCAGGCAAAACGCAGCAGCTTGTGCAGGCGCGACTCGTTGCGGCCCTCGCTGCCGACCTGGAAGTGCACAAGCTTGTAGTCTTGCGACAAAGAACTGTGAAATAGTTGATTCAAATGGGTGGTTACCCCGCTCACCGCATTAAGTGCAGGTCCTAGCAGCATTATCGTAGTCATATTGGTATTATATGTTGTACTTTTGTAATTTAGACGCGAAGACAAATATATTTGCTGCATTGCGCTAACATCTACAACAATTTTCTTCCAGGGAACACCACCCATGGTGCATTCTGAGCGCCGTTTACGTGTTCGGCAACAACTTCTTGCCTGTGCTTCCAGCCACGGGCATCAACGGCGCGCGCCGGCCAGATCCAGGTAGCGCTGCGCCAGTGCCTGCGCCAGCACGCGGTAGCTGCGCCGCGCCTCGATATAGGCGACGCCGGCCTGGGCGCGGGCGCGCGCTGCGGACACATCGGACAAGATGGCCGCCATCGCCGCGGCCATGGCGGCCGGTTCGCTGGCCGTCAGCCAGCCTGCGCCGCTGGCCATCAGCACTTCGGCCTGGTCCGGGCTGTCATTGCCCACGGCCGGCATGCGCAAGGCCAGGTATTCGAGCAGCTTGGTGGGCGAACTGACGTCGAACAGGGCGCCACGGGGAATATACGACAGCGCGGCGTCGGCCCCGGCCAGCAGGGGCCAGGCCTGGTCCGAGGGCAGCCAGCCCGTCACGCGCACGGCCCCGGCCAGGCCGGCGCGCTGCGCATAGGCAAGCAAGTCATCGACGTCGGATGGCGTATCGGAAGCGCCGATCAGCAACAAACAGGCCGCGGGAATGCGCTGGCGCACGATCAGCAAGGCGTCCAGCAAGCGTTCCAGCTGGCGCGACTGGTCGAGCGTGCCCAGGTAGGCCAGCAAGGGCACCGCCTCCCAGCCCTCCGGCCGGACGGGCGCGATGGCTTGCGCCTGCAACACTTCCATGTCGACCCCCATGGGCACGGCAGTGAGGCGCTGCGGCGCGATGCCGCGCGCCTGCATCATGCGCAGCATCGCGTCGCTTTGCACGAACACATGATTAGCGCGCGGCAACACAATGCGGTACAGCAACCATTGTTCGAGCAAACCCTTGCACAGCACCAGGCGCGCGCGCAAGGTACGGCGCTGCGCAAGGCTGCTGCGCGCCCGTTCGATACGTCCCTCGCTGATCAGGTATGACACCCAGTAATAGAACGGTATGCCCTTCAGGCGCGCCACCAGCAAGGCGAGCAGGCCCGTGGGCACCATGTCGCGCACCTGGATCGCATCGCAACCGGCGCGGCGGGCGCCCGCCAGGGCGCGCAGGCAAAGCCACTGGAAAGCCAGTTCGCGCAACAGGCGGCTGCCCAGGAAACGCCCGTGGCGTACCGAACGGAAACCCTGCGCCTGCGGCGGCTGTTGCGACGGCATGCCGACGATATCGCATTCGACGCCGTGGCGCGGCAGGTACTTGCCGAACAGTACCGCGACATCGGGGCGAAACGTGGGCAGGCTTTCCGGCACCAGTTGCAAAATCTTCAGGGACATAGGCGGTTCGACGGCAAAAAAAGGTTGAGGCAGATACAATACGCCATGCGCCGAAGCATATCATGCCCTTACGAAATAATTAATTATATTGCATTAGTAGCATCAAACCAAGCTTGCGCCATTAATGAGCGGCAAGCATGCGGCAAGCTGGCCGCAGCATGACAGACCTCACGCTGAAACAATGCATAAACGTCCATTTTAATGCTATTGTAATAATGCAGTCGATTGCCAATCATTAATTGTGTGACAACGAGCACCGGAACGGCTTTGGCTGTTGTTTTAATGTGATAATGTTCATTTTTAATAAGGCGCAACAATGATCCACGTGCTGCTGTCGGAAGCGGGAACCTACCACGACATCGTCGAGCATCTGGCGGCGGGCGGCGCGCGCGTGACGCATATCGGGCCGGACGCGCAGGCGCACATGCGCAGCAAACTGTCCATTCTGGCCTCCATGCTGTCGCCGTCGCTGTTGCGCACGCGCAAATTATGGTGCCAGCAAGACCGCCTGCTGGTCGTCGGCTGGCAAGCGCTGCCCGTGCTGGCGCTGATACGCCTGGGTCTGCTACCGCGCCCGCAGCGCCTGCTGGTGATGGCTTGTTTCATCCATGGCACGCGGGCCCGCAACGTGATCAACCGGGCCTGGCGCCTGCTCAATTTCCCCGGACTGGAATTCATTACTTTTTCCAGCGGAGAAACGCGCAACCTGACCGACAACGTCGGCATCGCACCCTCCGCCGTGCATTTCCACCTGTGGCGCCAGCATCTCGACGGCGCCACCACGGCGTCCCAGCGGCAAGATGACGGCAGCATCTTCTCCGGCGGCTTTTCCAACCGCGATTACGACCTGCTGCTGGACGCGGCGCACGGGCTGGAAGCGCACCTGGTGATCGTGGCGTCGGCGCAAAACCAGATCCCCGCGCAAGACCCGGCGCAGACCACGGTCCATCTCGACTTGCCGGAAGCGCAGTTTGAAAAGCTGCTGGCAAGCAGCCGGGTGGTCGCCATGCCGCTGAAAAGCCAGGGCGAAGCCTGTGGCCAGAGCGTGCTGCTGCGGGTATTGCGCAATGGAAAACCGCTGATCGCCACGCGCCACGAAGCCATCGAAGCGTACCTGGGACGCGATTATGCCGGTTTCGTTGCCGCCGGCGACAGCGGCGCCATGCGCGAAGGCTTGCGCCGCGCCCTGTCCGACGACGCCTTCCGCGCAGGCTTGGCCCAGCAAGTGTCGCGCGCCTGTGCCCGGATGGAGCAGCGCGGCGGACCGGGCCAGGAAATCGAACAATTTCTGCTCGCCAATTAAAAAATCCACTGCCGCAACAACGACAGTGGATTTTCCTTGAAGCAGCGGTCAGTTCGGCAATGTCACCACTTGCTTGCCGACCGTCAGCGTGCGGGCCGTGCCGCTTTTGCCCAGCTTGATCAGCGGCTTCTTGCAGCCGACATCGAGCACCGTGAGGAATTCGCCGCTCAGCGCCGCGGCCGACTTGATGAATACCCCATGTTCTTCATAGGTACCGGGCTGCGGCGGAGGTCCCGTGCGCTTTTCGAAACGCGCACCGGTGCTGACCGGCACCACGCACACCTTGCGGCCCTGATTCGTCACCGAGATGGCGCCGCCGGCGTCGACCACGATAGGCGCATACGTATGGAAGTTCCACTCGAACACGCGCGGCGTGGCCGAGGTCACCTGGTCCTGCACCACCACGGCGTCCGTGGTGCGCAGGAACCACAGCTTGCGCAGCGCCGATGTCAGCTGGCCGCCATAGGCCAGCGTGGCGTCGCCCGCCACATAGTCGACGGTGGCCTTGGGAGCAAAGGCGGTGATGCGGCCGTTGCGCGCCATGGTCGTTTCATAGCCGTCGACCAGCTGGCCCTGGCCATTGTCGAACGTCAAGGCATTGTGCGCCTTGGTCTGGCGGTACCAGGAACTCCACAGCGGCGAATCGTACCAGTCGTACCAGCCGCTTTCCGTCAGCAGGGGCACGCCCGCGCTGGCCAGCACAAAGCCGTTCTGGTCGCCGTGGCTGTGATTGAACGAACCGTAAGGGCTCGATTTGAAATACACCGAGGTGCGCTGCAGATTGCCGATGTCGCTGTGCATGGCGGCCCAGCCGATGCTGGGGTAATACGCCGAGTTGGCTGGCGGCGCTGGCGTGGCCACCGTCGCCACCGGCAACGGGTACGGCGCCTGCAAGGTGGCCAGCGAATCGTCGGTGCGGATCAGGTTCTTGTAATACCACGCCGCGGCAGGCGTGGCGAAATGCGCGGCGAAACCCTTCATCATGCGGATTTCAGGCAGCGTCTCGTGCCCGTCGCCAAACACATGGGTCTGCGAACCGGGTGGCACGAAATGCATCAGGTAATCGAGGAAGCCGCTGGCCCAGGGCTTGGTGAACAGGTCGACCTTGGTCGCGTAGGCAAGCGCCGGCCAGATCTGCAGCGCATAGTCGGCTTCATACTCGGCATACGCCGTGCCGTTGGCAAAACCGCCCTCCGGACCGCTCCACACGCTGTAGGAACTGACAAAGGCGCGGAACGAAAAATCGAACCAGTCCTTCGCCTCCGGGATATCGCCCAGGGACAGCGTTGAAATCAGCGTCAGGAAACCGATATTGCTGGCGGCGTGGGAATCGTAGGGATACTGGTCCAGGCGCCCCGTCTGCGCAGCCAGGTCGAGGTACATCGCATTCGTACGAACGCGTACCATTTCCAGCCACGCGGCGCGGCGCGGCGCATCGAGGGCGCTGCCCAGGTTGTCGACCGCCTTGATCAGGCTTTGCGCAATGGCGCGGTTGCCCTGGTCATGGTTGACAAAACTGGTACCGCCGTTCGGGCTGAGCGCGGCTTCCTGGTCGCCGCGCGCGATCGCCTCCACCAGATACTGGTTCTCGCCCGTCACGCGGTACAGCAGCGAGGCCGCTTCGAGCTGGCGTGCGCTCTGATTCGTGCGCGAAATGACGCGCGCATTCTGCGCCTCGTTGGCGGCCGTGCGCACCTTGCCTGGAGACAATGGCCACTCGGCGTCGGAGACGGGCGCGATCGCCGTCATATTACGTATCACCTCGGTACTCAGCCAGGTCAGCACCTGGCTGCGGTCGGCGCGCTTGGCCGCGCTCCAGCTCGCAAAAAAGGTCGCGTTATCCTCCAGGCCGCGCGGGCGCGGGCGCAAGACGATGGCAGCGCGCAAGGAGCTGCTTTCCGGCACTTCGAACACTTTCGACGTGGCGTCGATCACAAAGGTTCGCGGGCTCGACCACTCATTGCTCGTGCTGGGACGCACGCGCCAGCTATAGGTGCCTGCCGCAAATTTCTTGGATGGCAGATACCAGTTGCGCGCCGACGTGAAGGTACTGACCACGGCGCCCGCCAATTTGACTTCAATGACATACGACGCCGGCGACAGCGGATGGCGCGACCAGGTAAAACTGGGGGGATTTTGCGGCTGGATCTGGCGGTTGTCCGGCAAGGTGCGGACGGCCAATGGGTCGGTCGCCAGGGCCCAGTCGGCCTGGGCCTGGCCGCAGGCTGAACAGACGAGCAGCAGCGCCACTTTGACCAGCGTATATTTAGCGAATTTCATAGATTACCTTCTTAACATCAACTATCGAGCAAGATACCGCCGCTGCGTGGGGCATATCATACGCCTCCTGTCGAGGCTGCTTGCGAGACACAGGACGGCCCGCCGTACAAAATCGGGCAAAAGGCGAAGACACTGCGGAAGGCACTGCGAATACCTGTAAGCATATACCTAAAGTATTCTTCCGAACATTAATATTAGTTGCAGCTCAGCTATTAATGTGCGTTTCGCGCCACATTTGCCATTTGACGGCGAGCCGGGTCGGCAGCAAACAACACAAGGCCAGGGCCACCCACCAGTGGCGCGACATGCCGCCGCCGGCGGCGCGGCGCAACCCGGCCAGCGCTTCGCCGCGGCGGCCCCGCGCCAGCGCCGCGCGCGCCACGCTGACGCGCGCATCGGACACCAGCCGCAAGGCGGAACGGCGCGCCGGATTGGCCGCCGGCCAGGCCAGGGCGCGCCGTTCCAGCCGTTCGAACGTGGGCGCCAGCACATCGGCCGACTCGATCGCGCACAGGCTGCCGGCCACCTCGACACGGTAGGCCACCAGCTGTGCCGGCGTAAACACGAGCGTCAGGCGCTCGGCCAGGCGGAACCACAGATCCTGGTCCTCGCCAGCCGACTCGCCTTCCGGGAAGCATGGTTGCAAGGGCAACAAGTCGCTGCGCCGGATGGCCACTGAATTCGTGCAGAAAAACGGTCCGCCACGGCGGCGGCGCTCGAAAAAGTCGTCGAGCAGGCGCGTCTCGCGCACGGCCGCGCCCTGGTAGCTGAGCGCTGCGGCGCGGCTGTCCGGTATGCGTTCGAAGCCGCAGGCGAAAAACGAGCCGGACGGATAGGCGCGCGCCATGCCGACCATGGTTTCCAGATACACGGGGCCATACCAGTCGTCCGCATCGAGAAAACAGATCAAGTCGCCGCGCGCTTCGAGGATGCCGCGGTTACGCGCGCGCGACACGCCGCCATTGGCCTGGCTGACGAGCCGCACGCGCGCATCGGCGCAAGCCCGCACGCGCTGCGCGCCATCATCGCTGGAGCCGTCATCGACCACCACCACTTCCCAGTCGGCATGGGTTTGCGCCAGCACCGAGGCCAGCGCCGCTTCGATATACGGCCCCTTGTTATACAGGGGAACAATAACCGAGCACAGCATCAAGCCATCCCCGGCACGCGCACCTTGCGCGCCCTGACGGCCTGCTTGTCGGCCACCGGGAAATACGCCGTCACGATAATGAGCAGCAGCAAATGCGTCATCGCCTCGGCGGCAAAGCCCGTCAGCGACAGCGGCACTTCGCTGATCGAACGGATGGCGATGAGGACGAACAAGGCCATCGACAGGCCCTGGCTGGCCCGCGCCGTGCGCGCGCACGCATACAGCAGCGCCATGGCATACAGCACCAGGCCGATGGCGCCGATGGTGCCGGCGCTGGCCAGGCTCTGGTAAAACTGGCTGTGCGCATGGGTGGCGTATGGCATGCCGATGCTGATGCGGAATGCGTCATCCCACAGCGGCAAGCCGTAGCCGAACACGGGATTCTTGTGCCATTCCTGCAGCGCCACCTGCCAGATCACGTCGCGGCCCGTCAAGCTGATCAAGTCGGAGCCTTCGCTGCTCGTGGCAAAGTGCGCCAGCTTGGCATCGATATTGCCAAACATCACATACAACATGCCAAGCGTACACAGCAGGATGAAGCAGAAGATGCCGACGATCGACAATTGCGGGCGGCGGTAATCGAACAGCCGCTCCTTGATCTGTTCGCGGAAACCGAAATAGGCGACGCAGGCAAAGCACAGGAAGCAGGCGATCCAACTGGTTTTCGATTGCGCCAGCAGCAGGCTGCCCAGGCCCAGGCCCCAGGCGAACAAATTCAACGGGCGCCAGCCATAGGGCTTGCGCCACAGGCACAGCAGGAACACCACCACCATCGGTCCCAGGCTGTTGGCGTGATTGGCCAGGCCCGTATAGCGGATGCTGAGGAAGGGAATCAGGCCGTGGTAATTCCGGTTGACGACCATGTTCGGCTTCCAGGCAAACACGGCGGCACTGAGCACCAGGAACAGCAAGGTGGCGTTGCGCATCGAGATGACGCTCAGGTCGACCTCCTTGTGCGTCATCAGCAAGGCCGCATAGCCGGCCAGGAACATGTACAGGTATTCATGCGATACATTGGTATGGCGCCCCAGCACGGCCGGACTGACGATATTGCTGAGGAAATACACGAACAGCGCCCAGAACAGCAGCATCGGTATCGGCTGCAGCTTGTCGCGCGTAGTCAGGCGGTGCAGAATGCGCTCGCCGCAGGCAAAGATCACGAACAGGGACGTGAGCCGGCCAAACCAGGAGCTGGCCGGATGCCGCGCCAGCGCCTGCATGCCCATCTGGAGTTCATCGCCCGAGACATCGCGGTTCGACAGGATGGCCGCCACGGCGATCGACAGGAAGACCGGATAGAACACGTACGGCACCAGTCCCGTCTCGCGCTTGCTGCCCCAATGGATGCTCAAGGCGATCACGAACACCACCACCAGCGCGGCGACCACGGCAAACAGGCCAAACAGTATTTCACTCATGTAGTTCTCGCGTATCCAGTAAGTTGTCGCGCGCGCCACAGCGGGCGCGCAAATAAGAGACCACCCTGGCCGGCAGCGGCGGGCTGAAGCGGGCAAGCATGCCCACCGCGCGCGTGCCCAGCAGTTCAGGCCAGGCCAGCACGGCCAGCAGCAGGGTCAGGCCGCCGAACAGCGCGCCGCCCAGGAATGCCGGCAGCGGATGGCTGCCGCCCAGGCTGCCCAACATGGCGCCGCCCCAGCTGCCGGCGGCGGCCAGCAAGCCCATGGCCAGGCCGCGCGCGGCCAGCGGCGCCAGATCGCCCAGCCCCACCTGCAGGCGCAGGCACGCCACCGTGCCCACCACCAGCGCCCGCGCCAGCAAGGTGCCGGCGGCGATCATGGCAACCACCGCCCCGCCCTGCCCCGCCCACAGCACCAGCGCCGCGCCGGCCAGCACGATCAGCGGCAGCTGCAGCAGGCTTTCCAGGTGCTTGCCGCCCGTATTCCACAAGATCGGCGTCGACATGCCCCACGTGATGTACGCGGGCATGGCCAGCGCCAGGATGCTCAGCACGATGCCCGACTCTTGCCACACCTTGCCGTACAACACGCCGATCAAGTCCGGCGCCGTCATCGCCAGCAGCACGAACAGGGGCAGGATGATGATCCAGATGGTCGCCAGCACCGACAGATACGTGTCGCGCAGGCGCGGCAGATCGTCCTGCAGCTTGGCGCCCGTGGCCAGGAAGGCCGGCTGCAAGGCGCTCAGGAACAGCGAGTTGGGCGTATTGGCCAGGTTGTAGCCGACCGCATACACGCCCACCGCGTGGGCATTCAGGAAGCGGCCCAGGAACACGCGGTCCATATTGTTCAGGCACCAGTTGCACAGATTCGTCACGAACACCGTCACGCCCACATTCGTCGAGCGCCGCGCGCCCTCGTACCACAGCAGCGGCTTGAGCGAAAAGCGCGTGCGCGCATACGTCAGCACCAGCGCCGTGGAAGCCTGTCCCAGCCAGGCGCACACGAGGGTCCACACGCCGGCGCCCGCATACGCGAGCGGCAAGCCCACCAGCAGGTAGCCGACGATGTAGCTGATCACCTGGATGATGTTGAGCCAGCGGAAATCGAGGGCGCGCCGCAGCAGGCTGCTGCCCGGCGCCGTCAGCGCATTCAGCAGGCAAGTCAGGCTCATCCAGGCGATCACGGGCGCGATGCGCGGTTCCTTGAAGTACGCGGCGATCCACGGCGCCATGAAAAACAGCAAGCTCATGGCCGCCAGGCCCGTCAGCGCCTGCCACGTCACCGTGAAGCGCACGTCTTCCTCGCTGAGCGTGCGGTTTTGCACCAGCCCCCAGGAAAAACCGAAATCGGCCAGAAAGTTGCTAAATGTCAGCACAATCAGTCCCATCGCAAACAAGCCGTAGTTTTCCGGCCCCAGCAGGCGCGCCAGCACCACTTGCGTGACCAGCTGCAGGCCAAACATGAGGACCGTGCCCATCGCCGCCCACTTGACGGCGCTGACGCTTTTCTTGTTGATGTCGCTGCTCATGATTCTCGCTGTCCGCCACGCCGTGCCGCGCCCGCCGGCGCTTTGTCATCGTTCAAGCCATGCCTCATCCGGGCGGCGCGCCGATCAGGCGGCTGCGCTGCGCTGCCGGCATGCTGGCCAGCAAGCCGTTGACGAAATCGGCCTGCAAGCGGTAGGCGCGCGGCAAATCCGTATCGATGCTCGACACGCGGAACAGCATGGCGTCGGCCACGGTGCCCGTCAGGCCATAGCGCAATTGCTCCAGGCGCTGCTGCATGCCCACCTTGCTGATCTTGTCGCCGATGGTGATCCAGTACGTGATGGGCTCGCTGCGGTTGCCATTCACGGCCAGCAAGCGCTTCACGGGCAGGCTGCCGTAGGCCGAGGCCAGCTCGCCGTATTCGTCGCGCTCGACCTGGAAACCCTGCGCCGCGTAGCACACTTCCGGCTTGTGCACGCCCATGTTGTCGCTCTGGTCGCCGCCGTACGCGATCGACAGCATCACCCGTTCGCCGTGCCCATTGATGTAGGTACGCGACAAGGTCTGGTTGTAGATCTTGTTCAGGCGTTCCTGGGTTTCCGGATCCACCTGCAGCGGCACGATGGAACTGTCGACGCGCCAGTCGCCGAACGCTTGCGGTATCGCCGCTTCCAGCGAAAAACTCGGGCGCTGGTCGGCCATCTTCACGCCCGGCGCCACGCCGTGGCTGAGGACGGCCGCGCCCAGCAGCAAGGCGCCCAGCAGCATATTCATGCGCATTGCAGCGTTCATGTCGACGCTCCCACGGTTGGCGCGCGGCCCGCCTGGCGCTTGCGCACGATCCACTGCAGCAAGCTGTCGACACTGAGGATCAGCAGCAGCGCGGAAATGAACAGCACCATGCCGGCGAAGCCGTGCAGGAAGCCCTGCCCGGCCGCGTCGCCGAAATAATACGTAATCAGGGTCAGCACCATCACGCGGATGACATTGGCGGTAAAGGAAATCGGCACGATCAGCAGGGCCAGCACGATGTTGCGGAACGGCGAAGTATGCCGCACCAGGTTCAGGTAGAACAGGCCCAGCGCTTCAAGCGTCAGCAGGGTCTGCAAGCCGGCGCAGGCGTCGGCCACCAGCAGCTGGTACTGGCCGATCTGCAGGATCACGCCATTGCGGGCGATCGGATAGCCGGCCAGGAAAAGCAGGTGTTCGGTCACATACGAAACCGCCATTTTCATCGGCATGGTCAGGGTCGTCACCAGCGGCAGCGGCAGCGGCACCATGAACAGCATGAAAAAGAAGGGAAACCACAGAATGCGCGCGGCAATCCAGCCGCGCTTGAGCAGCAGCAGGGACAGGCCGGTGCCGATCAGGGCGAGGATTTCCAGCGACAGGATATGCTGCGAACGGCCCAGCACATACAGCAGCAGCGAAACGGCCAGCAGCGGCCAGCCGGCGCGGGCCGGACGGGCGCCGGCGCTCTGCGCCAGCATCTCGGGCCATTTGCGGTAGATCAACCACAGCGACAGGGCCAGGATGATGGGGCCGTGCGCCTGCTCTTCGGTGGACCAGATGCCGCGGAACAGCCCGACCAGGCTGGGTGCAAGCATGGCCAGGAAACCCAGCGCCAGCGGCAGCCAGTCCGGCACGGCGGAGCGGCCGGCCTGCGCCGGCGGCATGGCGTGGCCTGGCGCAGCCATCAAAAGTCGACCATCACGGAACCGACCACCTGGGCGCCGCTATGCGTCATTTGCTCGGCCATGGCCGCCACTTCCGCCATCGGCGTCTTGTTCTTGCGCGCCACCAGCAGCACGCCGCCCGCACGCGCCGCCACGGCCAGCGCATCGGAACCGGTGGCATACGCCGGCACGTCGTACAGCACCACGTCGTAGCGGCTTTCCAGCTGCTTGTTGAGCGTGACGAAGGAGGTACGGCTGAGCAGTTCCTGCGGATTCGGCGGCAAGGTGCCGGCGGACAGCACCGACAGCGCGACAAACGATTCCACCTTGGCGATGATATCGAGTTCGGCGCGGCCGGCCAGCACGTCGGACAGGCCCTGGCGTGTCTTCAGGTCGAAGATTTCCTGCTGGCGCGGCGCGCGCAGGTTGGCGTCGACCAGCAAGGTGTGCTCGCCCAGCTGGGAAAACACCACGGCCAGGTTGGCCGCGAACAGGCTGGCGCCGTCGCCCGGCTCCATGCCCAGCACCACCAGCGACTTGCTGCCGCGGGCGAACCAGCGCAGCATCAGCTGGCTGCGCACGGCGCGCAGGGTTTCCACCTGGTGGCTGAAAGGCTGGTAGGCGGCCACCAGTTCCTGCGGATACTTGCCGGCGCCCGGCTGCAGGTAGGGATAGTCGAACTGGCGCGCCAGCACTTGCTCGATATCGGCTTCCGTGATCAGGCCCAGGCGCAGGGCCGCTTCGCCGAAGCGGATGCCCAGTTCCTTTTGCATGCGCAGCACGCGTTCGGCGTTTTCCGGCGTGATCTTGCCTGATTCGAGCAACAGGCCGCCAATGCTGGAATCGGTGCCGCGCGCCAGCGGCGCAGTGGTATTGAGGAGGTGTGGACTTGAAGTCATGATAGGTTCCATCTCAGTTCAGGCGCAAACGGCGCGGCAGCATGCCGCGCATGCGACGCTGTTTAGGTTTCCAGTCGACCACGCCGAACACGGGAATCTGCAGCACTTCGCTCAGGTCCTGGTCGGAACGGATACGGCGGTCCAGCAATTCGGCCAGCAGCGCGATGCCGCAGCCCAGCATGAGGCCGAGGAAGATCGACAGCAGCACGTTGCGGAGAATCTTCGGGCTGTCCGGCTCGATCGGCGCCGTGGCCGGATTGAGCATGGCGATATCGGACTGCTCCGCCTGGCCTTCGATGCGCGTCTGCGACAGGCGCTGCGAAGTCACGTCGAAGGCGCGCTGGGCGCTTTCCACATCCTTGCTCAGCACGCCCATTTCATCGCGCGTCCGGTTCAATTCCAGCACCTTGGCTTTTTGCGCCGCCAGTGCGGCGCGGATCGCGCCTTCGCGCTGCTGCAGGATCTGCGCATTGTTGCCCACGCTTTGCGAGGTGGCGCGCGTCTGCTCGGCCAGGTCGCGGCGCAGCTTGTCCACTTCCGCCTTGGCGCTCTGGTATTGCGGGTGATTGCGGTCCAGGCGCTGGCCCAGTTCGGCCAATTTACCCTCGGCATTGCCCAGGCCCAACTTCAGGCTCTGGATCAGCGGATTCGACGCGACGTCCGGCGATTCGGACAGGTTGCCGCCCTGCGCCATGCGCTGGCGCGAATTGGCTTCCATGGCCTGGCCCTGCGCCAGCACCAGTTGTGCCGACAGGTCGTTCAAGCGGTTCGATTCCACATCGAGGCGGTTGTCGACGCTGACGATGCCATTGTCCTGCTGGTATTTCGACAGGCGGCTTTGCGCGCGCTCAACGTTGTCGCGCAGCAATTTGGTCTGGTCATCGAAGTACGTCGTCGCCTTGCGCATCGGGTCAACCTTCAGCTGGATGCTGACCTTTTGATACTGTTCCGCAAAGGCGTTCGACACGGCCGCGACGAATTGCGGGTCGGCGCCCTTGAAGCTGACATCGACCACGCTGCTTTCGCGCGACGGCATCACTTCGAGTTTCTTCAGCAGCAAGTCGGCCAGCCAGTCGCGCACCGTGCCCTTGCCTTGCGCCGCGTCATTGAACTGGGCGATCACGGCGGGGCTGCGCGCCAGTTCCAGCTGGTCGACGACGCGCAAGGCCACGTTCTTGCTGCCGATAATATCGACCTGGGTCGCCATGTAGCCAGGCAGCAACTGCCCCGGCATGGTCATGCCCGTCAGGGGATCGACGCCCTTGTAGTTCAGCAGCAGGGTGCTGGTGGCCTTGTAGGTCTTCGGCAGCACCAGGCTGACGCCCAGCGCCAGCGCCACGGTGATCATCAAGGTCAGCAGCACAATCTTCTTGCGCGCCCGAAGGATCAGCAATAGTTGGGTGAGGTTCATTTGGAAACTTTCAATACAAAAAGGTAGGGAGCCAGTTGCTCTTAGAACAGGCTTTCCTGGACATACACGACATCGTCGACGCGCAGCAGGTCGTCATGCTTGACCGACAACACTTCCATCTGGCCTTCCGCATTGCGGCGCTTGACACGCACGCCCCGTTCGGTGCCGCGCAAGGTCAGGCCACCGCCCACGGACAGGGCTTGCAGCACGGTCATGTTGCGTTCCAGGCGGAAAGCGCCCGGACGCTGGACTTCGCCGTAGATGTAGAAGCGCGGCGCGCGTTCCACGTAGATGATGTCGTTGCCGCCCACTTCCATGTCGCCCTTCAGGTCGCCGTTGCGCACGATGTCGAGAATGTCGGCCACGTCGCGCGTGGCAGTGCCGCCGCGCTTGCGGATCACGGTGATCTGGTCGGCGCCGTCAGGACTGACGCCGCCGGCCATGGCCAGCATGTCCATCACGCTGCGCTTGCCTTCCACCGGGTAGCGGCCCGGACGGTTGACCTGGCCCAGCACGGACGCCTGCTGGCTTTGCAGGCTGGTGACGATGATGTTGACTTGCGCCTTGCGCAGGAAGCCGCCGCTCTCGAGCAGGCCGCCCAGTTTCTTTTCCGCTGCCGACGTGGACAGGCCGCCGACGGCCACCGCGCCCACCAGCGGGAAGGTGATTTCCCCCGCTTCGCTCACGCGCGTCTCCAGGCCCAGGTCCGGGTTGCCGTAGACGGAGATTTTCAGCACGTCACCAGCCCCAAGGGGGACATCGGCTGCACCGGCCATGCCTGCGGCGAGGGCCAGAAAGGCCGCCATCATCCAGTTTGCGAGTCGTTTCATGATTACAGATTCCCGTTGGTAGATTGCTGATGTTTAACTACTTGTCGATAAGTCACTTATTTCAAGCCCGCCACGCCGCGCTCGTTGGCTTCATGCGCGCTGTTCGCCGGCGCCGCTGCCGCAGGTGCGCTGGCCGTTGCCGAGGCCGTAGCCGCTGCATCCTTGTTGAAATACTCGATCTTGGCGCTGGCGCGCAGACGCTTCAGTTCCGCTTCGGCCGCATCCTTGTTCTTCTTGTTGGCCAGGAACTGCTCGATTTGCGGCGCCGCCGCGTCCAGGCCCACCGGGCTGTCCTTGATATCGGCCAGCGCGATGAGCAGGCTGCGCTCGCCTTCGCGCACGATGAACAGCTGGCCCTTCGGCATCGATTGCAGTTTGCTGCTCAGTTCGGGCGCCAGGTCGGCGCTGGTGCGCGACACCTGGGTGCGGCCGAACGCGATCTTGTGCTCCTCGAGCCATTGCGCCACGTCTTCCAGCGACTTGGCGCGGTCCATGACGGCTTTGAGCTCATCGTTCAACACCGCCGTCGGGATGACCAGCTCGCGCAGATCGAATTGCTTGCGCTGGCTGAAGAACAGCGGATTTTTCGCGAAATACTCTTCCACTTCGGCCTTGCTCGGGCGGGTGGCCGCGCCGATGCGCTTTTGCATGTATGCCTGGGCAACGATCAGCGCCTTGGCGCGCTCGATGGCCTGCATGACTTTCGGATCGCGGTCGACCTTTTCCTTGGCCGCTTCGTTCTGCAGCAACTGGCGGTCGATCAGCGACTCGAGCAACTGCTTGCTGGCCGCGGCCTGCTGCGGCGCCTGCACGCCGGCGCGCTGCAACTCTTCATTCAACTGCAAGACGGTGATTTCTTCGCCGTTCACGCTGGCCAGCGCCTGGCCAGCCTTTTTTTCCTTGTTGCCGCAAGCGGACAGGCCAGCAGCGGCCAGCAGGACCAGGGCGGCGCACAACAAACGTGGCGCGGGGCGGGAGTGAATAAAATGATTCAAGCGTGCTCCTTCGGATGACAGGTATGACGGGGGTGGAAAATCCGGCGCAGTATAACGGGCCATGGCCAGGCTGCACTGCACGGATGCCCCGAAAAATAGTTATTCGTCAAATAATTAACAATATTGTAAACATAATACACATAATGCATGACGACAAGCAAAATATTTGCTTAAAAATCTACTAATGAGATATAAAAACAACTATTTCCACAGTCTACTTGATTGCAAAAAATTATGTATTGCGTGGTTCAGACCGACTTTAAAATCGATAGTTGGCGCGTGCCGTCCCGGACGGCTTCCCGTCAGGGTGACGCACGTCCGGCAGGGGCAAGGCCGGATACTGCTCACATCGTGAACCCTTTCCAAGAGGAAAGTAATGGCGCATGGCCGGCACGACTCGTGGCAAGGTGAGCGCGGAGTGGTCGCGTAATGCGCTGGTGCTCTATAGATGCTCCATTTTAACGCGTATTGACTCCGTGCAAAGTATATTCAAACGCTATTTTTTCCTGCGGGCAGCATACTGACGCTCAATGGGCGTTCTCGCGCGCCAGCACCACTTTGACCGTGCGCGCGATAATCCACAGATCCAGCCACAGCGACCAGTTGCGCAGGTAATCGAGGTCGAAATGGATGCGCGCCTCCATCTTGTCGAGCGTTTCCGTCTCGCCCCGCAAACCGTTGACCTGGGCCCAGCCCGTAATGCCGGGCTTGACCTTGTGGCGCAGCATGTAGCCCTTGATCAGCTTGCGGTACTGCTCGTTGTGCACGACGGCATGGGGGCGCGGCCCGACGATGCTCATGCGGCCCTGCAGGACGTTGAGGAATTGCGGCAGCTCGTCGAGCGAGCTGCGGCGCAGGAAGGCGCCGACGCGCGTCACGCGCTGGTCGTTCTTGGTGGCCTGCACCACCGTGTCGCCATCTTCGCCCACCGTCATGGAGCGGAACTTGTAGACGACGATTTCCTCGCCATACAGGCCATAGCGGCGCTGGCGGAAAATCACGGGGCCTTTCGAGGTGGTCTTGACGGCGATGGCGATGACCAGCATCACCGGCAGCAGCAGGATCTGGATCATCAGCCCCAGCACGATATCGCTGCCCCGCTTGACCATGCTGTTAAAGCCCGTGAACGGCGATTCGCGGATGGCGATGACGGGCATGCCGCCCACGTTGTCGAAACGCGCCTGCATCAGGTCGAAGATATAAATATCCGGCAGGAAATACACGGAAGCCGTCGTATCTTCCAGCTCGTCGAGCATCTTGCGGATGCGCGGCTGGGCCGAAATCGGCTGGCTGATGAAGATCATCTTGATGTTGTGTTCGCGCACATAGGAGGCGATATCATCCATGCGCCCCAGCATGGGCTCGCGCATCTTTTCCGGCCAGCGGTCGTCCGTGCGGTCATCGAAAAAGCCGTGCACGTGCATGAACAGGTTGGCATTGCGCTCGACGGTGGCGGCAAACTTCAGGCTGGCGTCGTTGGCGCCGATGATGACCACCGAGCGCACTTCGCTGTCGCCGTCCGGGCGCAGGCTGAACCTGCGCCCGGCCAGGTGCCCGGCCAGCAGCACGAAGGGTGTGAGGACAAACCAGGCCAGCACCACTTCGGTATCGAAATGATAGGCCAGGCCCGTGGCCGAGCCCAGGAAGGTGAGGATCAGCGCGACGATCGTCCAGCCGACGAGGATATCGCGCGCATACGCCAGCATGCGGCCGCTGCGCCAGGTACGGTAGGGGTCGACATGCTGGTAGACCGTCGATGAAATGAAGACAGCCAGTATCATCAGCACCAGCGTATAGCCGGTGAAGGTCGAACCCGACAACACCGTCATCAGGTACAGCAAGCCCATGATGATGATCGGGTCGAGAACGCGCTGGAAAAACGAAATCAGGGGTATATCATTGACAGTCATGTTGATCTTTAAAACTGTACGCTGCCATTGAAGGAAATGCCCTTGGCCCGGTAGCTGCCGCTATCGATGATGGCGACGCCTTCGCGCCGCTCGTGGAACACGCGCACGCCAAGCTGGATTTTCCGGTGCGGCGCATACGTCGCGCCCAGCGAAGCCGTGCGCGTGGTGTCGCGCCCGTCGCCGGGCAGCACCAGGCCGCTGACGGCCTCGAAATCGCGCCGTTCCTGGCGCAGCTGCGCATCCACGCGCACCTTCGACGTGGCCGTCCAGGTCGCGCCCAGGCTGGCGCCCGTGTTCAGGCTGCTTGTCACCAGCGAATTGTCGACGGAACCGAATTCGCGCCAGACGATACCCGTGAAATTGACCTTGCCCAACGGCTTCCAGTACACGCTCAGCCGGCCATTCGTGCCGCTGGTATCGCGCCCGGACAGCAAGTTGTTGCGGTGGCGCACCCAGCCACCGAGGAATTCCATCTGCGTGATATCGCTGAAATCCCAGAGGACATTGGCCTTGACCTCGTCCTGGCTATAGCCGTTGCCGTACACACTGGCGTCGAACGCGCCGCGGTTCGGATACTTGCCATTCAGGTGGCGCAGCTGCACGCCGACGCGGCTATTGCTGCGCGCTAGGTAGTCGACGCCAAATTCCGTCGCGTCTTCCACCCAGTTGGAAAACGCCTGCGATGGCAAGTCATACGAGTAGCGGTCGCGCGACAGGCCGCCGCGCACGCGCCAGCTGGGGTGGAAGCGCCATGCGCCATTCACGTACTCGCGGCGCTGCGTGCGCAGATTGCGCACCGAGCTCTGGAAGTCGCTGAACGGCGTCAGGGTCTGCGAATAACTGGCGCCCACATGGCCTTCCAGGTGGTTGGCGATGTGCCATTCCAGGTCGGCCAGGTAATCCTTGCCGTCGTAGTCGAACTGGCTGAAGCGGTTGAAGCTCACCTTCGACCACTTGGCCTGGCCCGTCAGTATCTGGCGGCCGATGGGACGGTTGAACAGGAAGCCCGCCTGCAGCATCCTCGACGTATCCGAACGGGGGCCGGAAAAACCCCGCACATCGTCCGGCAGGCGCATCAGGTTGTCGTCGTACGAATAGGACGTGGCAACGAAGGGCTTGATGGTGTCGCTGATATCGGCCACGGCGCCGCCGCTGGCCAGGGTGCCCAAGAGTAACAGCGCAACCGGCAAACGTGGGCTGGCCGTGAAGGCGGCGGCAACGGCTTTTTTACGCAAGGAATTCAACATGGATTTTGTCTTTGAAAGATCACACAGTTGATAGGCAATACTACCAGTAAATCCAGTGCCCACCAGAAATAATCCAGAGGCCCAGCACGCCGTTCGTCACGCCGTGCGCGAGGATGGGCGACCACAGGGACTGGCTACGCATGTACAACAAACTATAGACCGCACCGGCCACCATGCCGGCCAGCCATAAATTATGCTCAAAGCCAAACAGCAACACGCTGATGGCGAAGGCCTTGGCGCTGGCCAGGCGCGGATCGGCCCGCAAAAAGTCCGGCTTGTCGATCCAGCGCAGCAGGAAGGAGCGCCAGAACAGCTCCTCCATCACGGGCACCACCAGCGCCGCGCCGGCAATGCGCAGCACCACCAGGCTCCACTCGATGCGGCCATCGGTGCGGGGGTCGAAACCGTCCGGCTTGCCGATGCTCATCCAGCTGGCATCGAGATTGATCCACAGCAAAAAAACAACAACACCGCCTGCCAGCGCCCCGAGAATGGCACGCGCGCCCAACGGCGTCCACCGTAATTCCGTGTAACTGCGGCGCCAGTACAACAACAAGCCCAGCACGACGCCGATCTTGACGACATACAGCCAGCGCAAGTCCTGCGCGGCAACGCCCAGGCGGCCGAGTATGTCGGCAATGGCAATGAAGGAGAGATAGGCCAGGAATGGCGCTACCCGGGGCAAGGCGGCGCGGTCAAACATGCTGCCACGCATCGGAGGAGGAGCTGCGCGCCGGACGCGGTGGTCCGGAGCGCATGTTTTTCATGACAAACATGCATCCCCCGATGTAATAAATATAATTATATAATTATATCAAGCAGAACCGTTGCCGTGGCAAATAATCCTGACTTAATTACAACAGGGTATGCAAAAAAGCATCAGCTATTCGCGCGCGCCTCGATCTGCTCCCACTTTTCCAGCGCTTCCAGCAGTTCGCCTTCGATCTCGGCCACGCGCGCATTCAGGCGCTTGCCTTCGGCTGGCGTCTTCTTGTAGAAGTCTGGATGCGACAGTTCGGCGGCCAGCACCGATTGCTCGTCTTCCAGCTTGGCGATCAGTTTCGGCAACTCTTCCAGCTCGCGCTGTTCCTTGTAGCTGAGCTTTTTCTGCTTGGCGGCCGGCGCGGCAGCCTCGACCTTCACGGCCGGCTTGCTGGCTGGCGCCGTGGCGATCGGCAAGGTGCGTACGCGCTCCCAGTCCGTGTAGCCGCCGACGAATTCGCGCCACTTGCCCTCGCCTTCGGCGACGATCACCTGCGTGACCACGTTGTCGAGGAAGGTGCGGTCATGGCTGACGAGGAAGACGGTGCCCGTGTATTCTTCCAGCAACTCTTCCAGCAATTCCAGGGTATCGATATCCAGGTCATTGGTCGGTTCATCGAGCACCAGCACGTTGGCCGGCTTGGCGAACAGACGCGCCAGCAGCAAACGGTTGCGCTCGCCACCGGACAGCGACTTGACGGGCGAACGGGCGCGTTCCGGCGCAAACAGGAAGTCGTTCAGGTACGTCATCACGTGACGGCGCTGGCCGTTGATCTCGACCCAGTCGCTGCCCGGCGCGATGGTTTCCATCAGGTTCGCCTCTTCGTTCAGCTGCGTGCGCATCTGGTCGAAATACGCCACTTGCAGCTTGGTACCCAGGCGGATGGTGCCCGTGTCCGACTGCTCTTCGCCGAGGATCATCTTCAGCAGGGTGGTCTTGCCGGCGCCGTTGGCGCCGATCAGGCCGACCTTGTCGCCGCGCAAGATGGTGGCGCTGAAATCCTTGACAATGACCTTGTCGCCGTAAATCTTCGAGACGTTTTCCAGGTCCGCCACGATCTTGCCCGAGCGTTCGCCAGCCGAGACGTCCAACTTGACTTGTCCCTGCTGTTCGCGGCGCGCATTGCGCGTCAGGCGCAGCGCTTCCAGGCGGCGCACGCGGCCTTCGTCGCGCACGCGGCGGGCCTTGACGCCCTTGCGTATCCACACTTCTTCCTGCGCCAGGAACTTGTCGAACTTGGCGTTTTCCACTTCTTCGATTTCCAGCTGCTCCGCCTTGCGCACTTGATACGCCGTGAAGTTGCCCGGATACGACAGCAAACGGCCGCGGTCGAGCTCGATGATGCGCGTGGCAACGTTGTCGAGGAAGGAGCGGTCATGGGTAATGAACAGCACGCTGCCCTTGAAGTCGCGCAACAAGCCTTCCAGCCACAGGATGGAGCTGAAGTCCAGATGGTTGGTGGGCTCATCGAGCAGCAGCACGTCGGGCGCCGACACCAGCGCGCGCGCCAGCGCCACGCGCTTCTGCATCCCGCCGGACAGGGTTTTCATGGCCATGTCGCCCGTCAGGTTCAGACGGTCGAGTACGGTTTCCACCTTGTTCGGCAAGCTCCACGCATCGGCCGCATCGAGTTTGACCTGGATGTCGTGCATGCGTTCCATCAGTTCGTCGTCATTGCCCTGGCCAAACTGGCCCGTCAACGCATCGTATTCCTTCAGCCACGCCTGCGATTCGCCCATGCCGGACGCGACGGCGTCGAACACGGACATTTCCGGGTCGAATTGCGGTTCCTGCTCCACATACGCGATCTTGATGCCTTGTTGCATTACCAACAAGCCGTCATCGAGCTTGAACTTGCCCGAAATAACCTTCAACAGCGACGATTTACCCGTGCCGTTGCGGCCGATCAAGCCGACCCGCTCCGAGGTTTCCAGTGAAAATTCCGCGTGATCGAGCAGCGCGACGTGACCGAACGCAAGTTGCGCCGATGAAAGAGAAATGACAGCCATAATGAGTAAGAGTGCTCGGGCGCCGTCTCGCGCACACCGCGTGGTGTGCAAAACAGCCGCCGATTGGATGAATGAAGCACGCATTGTACCGATAACTCGGACTTCAATCGCCATCGACCAGTAATTACCGCCTGGATGATCACAGGCTGCCGACGCGCGTTGCGTGGAAACGTGGTGTCGCCAGCAGGAATCGAACCTGCATTTAAGTCTTAGGAGGACCTTGTACTATCCATTGTACGATGGCGACACGCGCAGCGGCATTATACAGGCTAGTTCCTGCCATTGACAGTCCGGCAGCGCGTGCGTGGGGCCGGCGCCTCAGTGCCCTGCCACCTGCCGCAATGGCGCCGGCAACGCAGGCGATGCCGAAGGCAACAAGGGCAGGATTTGCTGCGCCGCCAGATCGTGCGCCACCGGGTTCCAGTGGCCGTCCATCGGCAGGAAATCCATGCGCTCGCGCTGTTGCGCCCAATGGCGCGCGAATACCGGCTGCATGTCCACCACCTGATGGCCGTGTCGCAGGGCCGTCTGGATGAAAAATGCGCGATCGCCCGCTTTCCAGTTGGGCACCGCCTTCTGCGGCGCGTACAGCATGTTCCGGTCCGCATCGACCAGGAAGATAAAGCGCGTATCGCCAGCGCCGCCCAGCGCGCGCAATTGCGTCATGTAGTACTCGAGCGCGGCGGCGCGGCGTGCATCAGGCGCGCTGGCGGCCGGCTCCTGCGCCGCGGCAGGAGGACTGCGGCGCAATTGGCTCATCAACCAGTCAGGAAATTTCAAGTTGTAATAGATATAACGGGCCAGGGCCGAATAGGCGACCAGCCGCTTGGCCTTGGACTCGACATAGGGAACATGCACCAGCCTGATATCGTTCCCTTCGCTGACAAACATGCTGTGGCCCCGCTGCGCCGGCGCCAGGATGTCCTGCATGTCCATCGGCTCGACGAACATCACCACCGTGCGCGGATGCAGCTGCGCACGCGTATGACGGAACACTTCCAGCGCGTCGGCAAAGCCGTTGCCCGAGGCAGAGGCGGCATACACGCCGCCGCCCAGGGCTTGACTCAGCCGGCCTTGCAGGGTTTCCGGGTATTCCAGCATCAGGCTTTCGATAAAGCTGTCGCCGATGACAAGCACGGCCGCGCCATCCTTGAAATCGGGGGAGTTGGTAAAGCCCTGCCGATTCGTGCGGCCATGCCGGGCATTCGCCAGGGCCCAGCCGTGCGAATACACGTAGTCCTGCTGCGGCAGATAACGGGCATACGGGCGCTGCTCGCTGCTCTGCTCCATGCGCAATCCGGACACCACCGGCATGCATTGCAGGAACGCTTCCAACGCCAGTGCCGTGACCAGCACACCCAGGCCTATCGCAAATATGGAGCGCATATGATTTGTCAGAAATTAAAGTACAAGAATTCAGAAACGCCACGCGTCTCGCTAATTGCCAGCAAGACCAGGCAAAGCATCAACATGGCCCCCAGCAAGACGCTGCCCCGGCCACTGTCCAGGCGCTGCTCCGTCGACAGGCGCAAGCCTCGCCCCAGCAGCTCATACACGTTCGGCAGGAAGAAAACGATGGCGGCGCAGACGCCCAGCCACCACAGGCAGGAACTCAGCTGCATGATGCGGTTCACGCCCAGCATGCTTTCCTGCATGGCGGGCGTCAGCGTGCCGCCGCCCATGGCTTGCAGCACGTCCAGCGCCACCTCGAGGGAACTGGCGCGAAAAAACACCCAGGCCAGCACCACGGCAAAAAAAGTCGCCAGTGCGCCGCCGGCCCGTATCGCCAGGTTGCTGCGCTGGCCCAGCAGATGGCGCAAGGCATGGTTGACGATCAGATAAGCGCCGTGCAAGCAGCCCCAGACCACAAAGGTCCAGTTGGCGCCGTGCCACAGTCCGCCCAGCAGCATCGTGATCAGGAGGTTGCGGTAGCGCAAGAATCCGCCCTTGCGGTTCCCGCCCAGGGGGATATACAGATAATCGCGCAGGAAATTGGACAGCGTGATGTGCCAGCGGCGCCAGAAATCGATGATGGAGGTCGCCTTGTATGGCGAGAGAAAGTTAATCGGCAAGATAATGCCGAACATATAAGACAAGCCATACGCCATGTCGCAGTAGGCCGAAAAGTCGAAATACAGCTGGAACGTATAGGCCAGCGCACCGGCCCATGCCTCCAGCATGCTCAAATGGGCGTGATGGAGGTCGAAGACGGGTGCGACGTAGCGCGCGATGCCATCGGCCAAGATGACTTTCTTGAACAGGCCAATCGTGAAGAATGTTAGGCCGACGATCAGGCGCCCGCGGCTGAAGACATGCGATTCGGCCTGCACGAACTGCGGCATCATCTCCTTGTGATGCAGAATCGGACCGGCGATCAGGTGCGGAAAGTAGGTGACGAACAAACCATAGCTTTCTGGCTGGTAATCCTTGACCTTGCCGGCGTGGCAATCGACCAGGTAGGCGATTTGCGTGAAGGTGAAAAACGAGATGCCGATCGGCAGGGTAATCCCCAGCGGCTGGAATGTCGCCCCCGTCAGGGTGGCAATATTGCTGATAAAAAAATCAAAATACTTGAAAAACACCAGCAGCGACAAATTGAAGGCGAGTCCGAGCCACAGCCAGTGCTTTGCCTCGCGCTTGCGGCCCGTCTCTTGACGTTTCGAAACGACTCGGCCAATGCTGAAGTTACAGCAGATTGACAGCAGCAGCAGCGGCAGGTAGGCGACATCCCAGTAGCTATAGAATGCAAGCGAGGCCAGCAACAGGAAAATTATGGATAGCCGCAGCGAGTATTTTGACAGGAGAAAGTATCCCAGCAACGCCAACGGCAAGAACACCAGAAAGAACGGAAATGAATTAAATAACACGGTGCAATTCCATAAAGTTGCTTATACGTAACGCGTTGGCAGCCAGCAATGGCAAGTTTATGCTTTTAACGCTGAGTTTTGTTTATTATTATTCTGAACATGGTGACGAGACGAACTCTTGCCCGCACAACGTGCGGGCATGCGCCGGACAGTCACGGCCAGGCGCGCCGTCGCCGTCAGCCATTCCTGTGTACCATTTCCCGCCACGCTGCCGAACCCGTACCAGCGCCCTGCCTTATTTGACACCCATGGTGGCAAACGGCGGCACGCTGAATTTCCTGCGCCGCGCGACGCCTGCACCAACCAGCAACAAGCCGGCCAGCATGAGTTGCAACATCGCGGGCTCGGGCACGGCGCTGACGCTAAATACTTGCATGGCGCCAAACGTGACGTTCGGATAGGAGCCATACGGCGCGCCATCGAGCAAGCTTGCGCCAAAGATGCCATTGACCGGGTCGATGTACGAGTAACGCGAAGAAATGCCATTGGTGCTCAGGTCCGCCGACATGCCCAGGTCGGCACCGATGCCGAACGTGGGGCCGGCGTCGATATCATTGAAGGTTTGATACGCCCCCACCGAGTCCAGCGCATAGGTTTTCGGCGTCTGCCGGAAATACTGGCCCGACGTCAGGTTGAAGATGAAGGCCGTGCGGTCGCGGTCTTCCGGCGTCATGTTGTAAGTACCCGACGAATTCCAGCTTTGCGGGTTGTAGCCGCCCACCAGCCAGGTCTGGCCGGCGGCGTTGCTCGCCTGCATCACGGAAAACGTGCGTCCCTTGCCGTCGGCGGCCAGGTGGAAGTCGCGCGAGGTGTCGCCCGCCGACTTCGTGTAGATGGCCGTCAGCGCCAGCGGCCCTTCGCCCAGCCAGGCGGACAGCTGCGCTTCCTGCGCGCCGTTGAGCAAGGATTGCGCCGAGGCGACAGGAACGCTGCCGATGCACAGCAAGGCACCGGCGAGCAAGGTGACGGGCCGCACCGCCTTGATTTTCAGCATGATTTGTTGTTGCATCGCTCCCCCTGTATATATGCCGCGAATTTTCGGCATATCAATATAGCACAGGGTGATATATTAATTACATTAATTTATTTCAATTGAAATGCAGTTAAGGCAATAGTTTATTGTAGCCATCATGGCGGCAGCACCGCCGTCACCTCGATTTCCACCCTGGCGCGATCCTCGATCAGGCCGGCCACCTGCACGGCCGTCATGGCAGGAAAGTGCTTGCCGATCAGCTCGCGGTACGCCACGCCGATTTGCGGATACGCCGCCACATACTCCTTCTTGTCGAGCACATACCAGTTCATGCGCACGATGTGCTCGGGCAAGGCGCCCGCCTCCGCCAGCACGGCGACGATATTCTGCAAAGCCTGGCGCACCTGCCCCGCAAAATCGTCCGTATGGAACTGGCCCTGCGCATCCCAGCCTATCATGCCGCTGACGTACACCGTGCGTCCGCTGGCGACCACGCCGTTCGCATAGCCGCGCGGCCTGGTCCATCCCGGTGGTTGCAGCACTTGCATTGCGTTCTCCTGGTTATTCATACATGCCCCGCCTCGCGCAGCAGTTCGCGCGCGATGATCAATTGCTGTACTTCGCTGGCGCCCTCGTAGATGCGCAAGGCGCGGATTTCGCGGTACAGACGCTCGACCGGATGGTCGCTGACCACGCCCATGCCGCCGAACAGCTGCACGGCCGCGTCGATCACCTGCTGCGCCGTTTCCGTGGCCGTCAGCTTGGCCATGGCCGCTTCCTTCGTCACCTTGCGGCCCTGGTCGCGCTGCCAGGCGGCGCGGTAGGTCAGCAAGGCAGCCGCCTCGATGCCGGTGGCCATCTGCGCTAATTTTGCCTGCGTCAGCTGGAAGTCCGCCAGGGTCTGGCCGAACATCTGGCGCGCCATGGCGTGGCGCAGCGCCTCGTCAAATGCGCGCCGCGCAAAGCCCAGCGCAGCAGCGGCCACCGACGTGCGGAACACGTCCAGCGTGGCCATCGCCACCTTGAAGCCCTGTCCCGCCTCGCCCAGGCGCTGCGTGGCGGGCACGCGGCAGGCATTGAAACGCAGGCGCGCCAGCGGGTGCGGCGCGATCACCGCGATGCGCTCGGCGATTTCCAGGCCGGGATTGTCCGCGTCGACGATGAAGGCGCTGATGCCGCGCGCGCCCGGCGCCTCGCCCGTGCGGGCGAACACCACATAAAAATCGGCGATGCCGCCGTTCGAGATCCACGTCTTTTCGCCATCGAGCACGTAATCGTCGCCATCGCGTCGCGCCGCGCACGCCATGGCCGCCACGTCGGAGCCGGCCTGCGGCTCGGACAGGGCAAAGGCGGCGATGCGCTTGCCGCTGGCCACGTCCGGCAGATAGCGCGCCTTGTTGTCGGCGCTGCCGAACAGGCCGATGGCGCCGGAACCGAGTCCCTGCATGGCGAAGGCGAAATCGGCCAGGCCGTCGTGGCGCGCCAGAGTTTCGCGCATCAGGCAAATGGCGCGCGTGTCGATCTTGCCATCGGTGCCCGTGGCGTATGCCAGCCAGCCGCCCTGCCCCAGTTGCGCCACCAGCGCGCGGCAGGCGGCATCGACATCGGCGCCATGGGCTTCCTGCAGGTGCTGCGCGGCCCAGGCATCGAGTTCGCGTTCAAGTTCGGCATGCCACGCTTCGAAAAACGGCCAGTCCAGATAAGTGGTGTCGCGTGTATTTTTCATCTTCTTAATCGCCCTCGAACCGGGGTTGCTCCTTCGCCACGAAGGCGTGATAGGCGCGGTGGAAATCGTTGGTGGCCATGCAAATGGCCTGCGCCTGCGCTTCCGCTTCGATGGCTTCATCGACGCCCATGTTCCACTCCTGCTGCAGCATTTTTTTCGTCATGCCGTGCGCGAAGGTGGGGCCGCCGGCCAGGCCGGCGGCGAACAGCTGCGCCGCCTCGGCCAATTCTTCCGGCTCGACCAGGCGGTTGAGCCAACCCCAGCGCTCGGCCTCGCTTCCAGGCAGGGAGCGCCCCGTGTACAGCAATTCGGCGGCGCGGCCCTGGCCAATCACGCGCGGCAGCAAGGCGCAGGCACCCATGTCGCAGCCGGCCAGGCCCACGCGGGTAAACAAAAAGGCCGTCTTGCTGCGCGCCGTGCCGATGCGGATATCGGAGGCCAGCGCCAGCATGGCGCCAGCGCCCGCGCAAATGCCGTCGATGGCGGCGACGACGGGTTGCGGACAGGCGCGCATGGCTTTCACCACGTCGCCCGTCATGCGGGTAAATGCCAGCAGGCCGGGCATGTCGAGCTGCGTCAGGGGGCCGATGATGTCGTGCACGTCGCCGCCCGAACAGAAATTGTCGCCGCTGCCCGTGATGACCACGGCCTTCACATCGTCCGCATGCGCCAGCGCGCGGAACAGCTCGCGCAGCTCCGCATACGAATCGAAGGTGAGCGGATTCTTGCGCTCGGGCCGGTGCAAGGTCAGGGTGGCGACGCCTGCGTCGACGGAAAACAGGAAATGCCGCGCGGCGTAGCCGGCCAGGCTGGCGCGGTTGCCTGGCAGGTCTTGCGGCTGGCCGGGTAGATGGCGCATGCTCAGTCCTTTAGGGAGGTGTTATTCAACTGCTGCTTCATGTGCGACAGCAGGTCGATCAATCGGGTTTTGTCGTCCGGCGTCACGCCGTGCAGCAGTTCGGCGATCCAGCCTTCGTGCACGCGCGCCATTTCGTCGAACGCGCGCCGGCCCGCCGGTGTCAGCTTGACGCTGTACGAGCGGCGGTCCTTCGGGTCGACCACGCGCGCCACCAGTTTTTCCTGCTCCAGCTGGTCGGTGATGCCCGTGATATTGCCGCCCGTGACCATCATGCGTTTGGACAGTTCGCCCATGCGTAAACCTTCGGGAAAGCGTTCCAGCTGCGCCATCAAGTCGAAGCGGGGCAAGGTGATGCCGAAGGTGGCGCGCAGGCGCGTGCGCACCTTGTTTTCGATCTTGACCGTGCACGAGAGCATGCGCAGCCACAGCTTGAGCGACTGGTGGTGGTCCTGCGTCAACCGGCTGGCCAGATCCAGCACGGGTTCGTCCTGCACATTGTCGGGTTCTTTATCCATGGTCTTCATTCCGTTACATGACTTCACCGCCGGCGACGGCGATCGATTGTCCATTCATGGCGGCCGACGCGGGCATGCATAGCCACGCCACCGCATCGGCCACTTCGCGCGGCTGCACCAGCCGCTGCTGCGGATTGCTGGCCGCCAGTTCCGCGCGCGCCGCATCTTCGCCGCGCCCCGTCTTGCGCACGATATTCTGCACGGCCTGGGCCACCATGTCCGTTTCCGTGTAGCCGGGGCAGACGGCGTTGACGGTGACGCCGCGCGGCGCCACTTCCAGCGCCAGCGCGCGCGTCAGGCCAATCACGCCATGCTTGGCGGCGACATAGGCGCTGACGTAGCGGTAGCCTTTCAAGCCCGCCGTCGACGCCACGTTGACGATGCGTCCCCAGCCCGCTTCCAGCATGCCCGGCATGGCCGCCTGGCAGCAGTGGAACACGCCCGTCAGGTTCACGGCCAGCATCTGCTGCCAGATGGCGGCGTCCGTCTTGCCGAAAGGCGCCGCATGCGCCTGGCCCGCGTTATTGATCAAGATATCGATGCGGCCGAAATGCGCGGCGGCCTGCGCGAAACCCGCCTGCACGGACGCTTCCACGGCCACATCGAGCACGCAGATGGCCACCCTGCCCGCATGGCCCTCCTCTTCCAGCTGCATGCGCGCACGCGCCAGCCGCGCGCCGTCACGCCCGGCCAGGGTGACCCGGGCGCCCGCATCGAGCAAGGCGCGCGCGCAAGCGAGCCCGATGCCGCTGCCGGCGCCCGTCACCAGCGCGTGCCTGTCGATTATCGCTTGCGTCTTCATGTCATCCTTCCAGCAGCCGTGCGGCTACCTGTTGCGGGGTGAGACCCGTATTGGCGGCCGCCAGCTGGCGCTCGCGCTGCAGATTGCGTTCCAGCTGCTGCTGGCCCGGCCGGTACTGTTTCGGCCAGACAGCTCCGGCGCCGCTGTAGCCGATGCGCGCCGTCTCCATCAGGGTCCAGGCGGGGTTGGCCAGGTGCGGCCGGCCCACGGCGCACAGGTCGGCGCGCCCGGCGGCGATGATGCTGTTGGCGTGGTCGGCTTCAAAAATCGAGCCGACGGCCATGCTGGCGATGCCCGCCTCGTTGCGCACGCGGTCGGCGAACGGCGCCTGGAACATGCGCCCGTACACGGGCTGTTCGAGCTTGCTGACCTGACCCGAGGAGCAGTCGATCAAGTCGGCGCGCGCCTGCTTGAACAGGCGCGCGATGACGACGGCGTCGTCGGGCGTGATGCCGCCTTCTACCCAGTCGTGGGCCGAGATGCGCACGCTCATGGGTTTATCCTGCGGCCAGGCGGCCCGCATGGCGCGAAATACGCGCAGCGGATAGCGGCAGCGGTTTTCCAGGCTGCCGCCATATTCATCCGTGCGGCGGTTGGTCAGCGGCGAGATAAAACTCGACAGCAAATAGCCGTGCGCACAATGCAGCTCCAGCCAGTCGAAACCGGCGACGGCCGCCGCCAGGGTGGCGCGCACGAAATCCTGCTCGATGCGCGCCAGGTCGCTTTCCGTGGCCGCACGCGCCACCTGCGACACGCCAGCCAGGTATTGCTGCTCCGAGGCCGAGATCAGCGGCCAGTTACCCTCTTTCAAGGGCAGGTCGATGCCATCCCACATGGGCCGCGTCGAGCCTTTCGCCCCCGCGTGGCCCAGCTGCAGGGCGATCTTCGCATCGCTGTTGGCATGCACGACATCGACGATGCGGCGCCAGGCGTGCGTGTGCGCTTCGCTGTACATGCCCGGGCAGGCGGGCGTGATGCGCGCATCGGCCGACACGCACGTCATCTCGGCAAATACCAGCCCCGCGCCGCCCATGGCGCGCGCGCCCAGGTGCATCAGATGGTAGTCGCCCGCCACGCCATCGACGGCGCTGTACTGCGCCATCGGCGAGACGGCGATGCGGTTTTTCAGCAGCACGCCACGCAAGCGGAATGGCGTAAGCATGGGCGGCAAGGCCTCGTCCCGCATCGCCACGCCAGCCTGCTCGCCCGCGCGCCGCGCCAGCCATCGCTCGTAATCGGCCACGTAGGCCGGGTCGCGCAGGCGCAGGTTTTCATGCGAGATGCGCTGGCTGCGCGTGAGCATGGAATAGGCGAACTGCGGCGCTTCCATGGCGCTGTAGCGCTCGACGTTTTCAAACCACTCCATGGAATTGCGCGCCGCGCTCTGGATCTTGAGCACCTCGATGGCGCGCAGCTGCTGGTAGGCGGTCAGCGCAGCATTCGTACCGGCAGCGGCGTCGGCATGCTGGCCGAAGCAGCGCGCCAGTTCGATCGCGTCTTCCAGCGCCAGCTTGGTGCCTGAGCCGATGGAGTAATGCGCCGTGTGGGCCGCGTCGCCCATCAGCACGACGGGCACGCCACCCTGGCGGTGCACCCATTGGCGGCAGACGATGCGGGGGAAGGTGATCCACTGCGCCGAGCCGCGCAGGTGCGGCGAATTGCTCAGTAAGCCGTGGCCATCGAGTTCCTCGGCGAACAGGGCTTCGCAAAAGGCGATGCCCTCTTCCTGGCTCATGGCATCGAGGCCCGCCGCGCGCCACACGTGTTCGGGCGTTTCGACGATGAAGGTCGAGGTGTCACCGTCATACTGGTAGATATGCGCCTGGAACCAGCCGTGCGGCGTCTGGCGGAAGGCGAACGTGAAGGCCTCGAATTTCTTGCGCGTGCCCAGCCAGACGAAGCGGCAATGGCGCTGCTCGATCTCGGGCTGGTAGCTGGCCGCATAGCGCGTGCGGATACGGCTGTTCAAGCCGTCGCTGGCGATCACCAGGTCGGCGCCGTACTGGCGCGCGATGGCCTGGTCGTCCTGCACTTCCGTCTCGAACACCAGCTGCACGCCGAGTTCCTCGCAGCGCGCCTGCAGGATGTTGAGCAGGCGCTTGCGGCCGATGCCGCAAAAGCCATGGCCGCCGGAGCGCACGGTCTCGCCCTTGAAGTGGATCTCGATATCGTCCCAGTGGTTGAACGCCTGCAGGATGGCGCGCGCCGTCGGCTCGTCCGCGTTGGCCAGGTTCCCAAGGGTCTGGTCGGAAAACACGACGCCCCAGCCAAAGGTATCGTAGGGGCGGTTGCGTTCGATGACGGTGATGCGGTGCGCGGGGTCCTGCTTTTTCATGAGCAGGCTGAAATACAGGCCGGCGGGACCGCCGCCGATGCAGACAATATTCATGGGGTGTCCGTGCGAAGTTTGAAGCGCTGCAGCTTGCCCGTTTCCGTGCGCGGCAGGGACGGCAGGAAATGGATGGCGCGCGGGTATTTATACGGGGCGATCTGCTGGCGCACGAAGTCCTGCAGTTCGGCCGCAAGCAGGTCGCTGGCCTGGCAGCCCTCCTTGAGCACCACGTGCGCTTCGACGATCTGGCCACGCTCGGCATCGGCGCGTCCGACTACGCCGCATTCGGCCACGGCCGGGTGGCGCAGCAGCGCCTCCTCCACTTCCGGGCCGGCGATGTTGTAGCCGGCCGAAACGATCATGTCGTCGCTGCGCGAGCGGTAATAGAAATAGCCGTCGGCATCCATCTCGAAGGTGTCGCCCGTCAGGTTCCAGCCATTCTGCACATACTCGCGCTGGCGCGGGTCGGACAGGTAGCGGCAACCGGTAGGGCCTTTCACGGCCAGGCGGCCCGTCACGCCGGGCGGCTGCGGCACGCCGGCGTCATCGACGATGCATGCCTGGTAGCCGGGGATGGCCTTGCCGATGGCGCCGCGGCGGATGCCCTCGCCCGTGGCGGAAATGAAGATGTGCAGCATCTCGGTGGCGCCGATGCCGTCCGTCATGGCCAGGCCCGTCGCCGCCTGCCAGGCGTCGCGCGTGGCCAGCGGCAGCGCCTCGCCGGCCGATACGCACAAACGCAGGCTGCGCAGGTCGTGGCTGGCCGCCAGGGGCGCCATCTGACGGTAAAAGGTGGGCGCCGTGAAGCAGATGGTGGCGTGATAGGCCTCAATGGCGCGCAGCAAGCCCTCGGGCGTGAGTTTTTCCAGCAGCACGGCGCAAGCGCCAAAGCGCAGGGGGAACAGCAGCAAGCCGCCGAGGCCGAAGGTGAACGCCAGCGGCGGCGTGCCGATGAAGATATCGTCGGCGCGCACCTGCAGCATGGAGCGGGGAAAGCAGTCGCAGATGGCCAGCAGGTCGCGGTGCATGTGCATGGTGCCTTTGGGGACGCCCGTCGTGCCCGAGGTAAAGCTGATCAGGCACACGTCGTCGGCCGCCGTATCGCATGCGGCAAAGGGCGCATCGTGGACCGCCATGCGCTGTTCCAGTTCGGCGCCCTCGGCGCCAAAGCACAGCATGGGCGGCAGGGACGCTAACGCGTCAAGTTCCGCGCGCAAGCCTTGCGCGCACAGCACGGCGTTCACTTCCGCCTTGGCCAGGATGGTCGACAGTTCACGCGCGCGCAGCAACGGCATGGTGGGCACGGCGATGCAGCCGGATTTCAGCACGGCCAGCAGGCAGGCGGCCATCATGGGAGTATTCGCGCCGCGCAGCAGCACGCGGTTGCCGGGGATCAGGCGCAGGTCGCTGCGCAGCACGTGGGCGATGCGGTCGACCTGCCGCGCCAGCTGCGCGTAAGTCCAGCGCTGGCCGTCGGCAAGGATGGCGGTGCGCCCGCCGCCGCCATTGGCCACGGCGGCATCGAGCAGCGCGGCGACGCAATTGAGGCGCGCCGGATACTGCAGCTCGGGCAAGTCAAGGCACAGTTGCGGCCAGAGTGCGCGCGGCGGCAAATGCGCGCGCGCAAAGTCATCCTGGGGAGATGCGGTGGTAGGCGAAGGGTCGCTGCTCATGCTCATCCTGGCTGGTAGCGGGCGCGTGCACAAGGCCCGGAAGCAGATACTTTAAACCTAAAGTATTTCCCCGGCAAGCGAAAAACGGCAGATTCAGTCGATCCCGTCCTGTTGCCGCAGCAAGCGCGCCTGCTGCGCCACGCTGCGCGCCAGCGCGGCCAGCGCCGTCTGCATCTGGTCGCCGTCGAGCACCGAGGCCTGCAGCAGGGCCATCATCCCGGCTTCCGCGCCATGCAACCCCAGGGTGCGGCAACCGAGGTGCAGCCGTTCGAGCTGCTGGCGCGCCTGGGCCGGTTCGCCGCGCGCCAGCAAGGCGTCGACCTGTTCGCCGGCGGCGACTATCTGTCCCTGGAAGCCCGTCAGATACGCCAGCAGGCGTTCGCTGTCGATGCCCAGCCGCTGCAAGGTGTCGCGCGGCGCCTCGGCCGGCAAGGCCGAGACGTCGAAGCAGGCGTCGATATGCTGGCGCACCTGCTCCGGCTGGAAAGGCTTGACGATGTAGCCGGCGGCGCCGGCCTGCACGGCGTCGCGCACCGTGTCCTGGTCATTGGCCGACGACACCAGCACCAGCGGCATGGCATCGAGCGCGCTGTCGGAGCGGATTTTCTGCAGCAGCTCCATGCCGGACAGGCGCGGCATGCGCAGGTCGCAGAAGCACAGCGACGGGCGCAAGCCGCCTTCGAGCTGTTCCCACGCCGCCGCGCCATCTTCGGCTTCCACGATATCGTGCACGCCGCAGCTGTCGATCAAATGCATCAATACCATGCGCGACACGACATCATCGTCAACCACCAGTACTTTCATTGCTTTCTCCATTGGCGGCAGCGTCTCGGTGCCTGGCCGTATTCTACCCAGTTTCGCCGCGCGCTCCATGGCCGGCATTGCCTATTTTACATTTCCTTGCCCGAAACGGCTATTTGCGCCAACAGTGCGCGCAATTGCGGCAAATGCAGGGACACCTGCGTCCAGCGCCCGCCGTCCGCCGCTTCCTCCATTTCCGTGCACAGCATGTGCAGCTGTGTTTCATCGAGATAGGCGGCGCTGCCCTTCAAACCGTGCAGCAGGCGCCCGGCGTTGTCCTTGTCCTGCGCCGCCAGGGCGTCGTCGAGTTCACGCAAACGCCCTTCCAGGTCGGCGACGAAGGCGACGCGGATGCGCCGTTGCAGTTCGCCGCTGCGGATGGACTGGGAAGGCGCCGCGACAGGAACTGCCGGCGCGATGCCGAACAGGGCGTCGAGTTCGGCCTGTCCCCGCGCCGTGCCGCGCGGCGCGTTCGACGGCATGCGCGGCAACATGAAACCGCGCTGCAGCTGGCGCTCGATGGCGCGCGCCAGCAAGCCATGCAGCACCGCCTCATCGACGGGTTTGCTGAGGAAATCATCCATGCCGACGCCAAGATAGCGGCTGCGGTCTTCTTCGCTGGCGTTCGCCGTCAGGGCCACGATCATCAATTCCTGGTCGCGCACGGGCTGGTCCGGCCAGCCGCCCACGCGGATCAGGCGCGTCGCCGTGGCGCCGTCCATCTCCGGCATGCGCCCGTCCATCAAGATCAGGTCATAGCGCGTATGCACGCAGGCCGCCACCGCCAGCACGCCGTTGGCGACCACGTCGACCCGGTGCCCCAGCTCTTCGAGCATGACGCGAATGATGATCTGGTTGGTGGGGAAGTCTTCCGCGCACAGCACGCGCAACTGGTGGCTGTGCGGCGCCAGCGCCACCTGCGGCACCAGCGGCGGCGCCACGCCATCGGCCAGCGGCAAGGTGAAGGCAAAGGTACTGCCCTGCCCCGGCGTGCTGGCCACCTCGATCTGGCCATCCATCAGTTCGACCAGCTGGCGGCAGATCGCCAGGCCCAGTCCCGTGCCGCCGTAGCGCCGCGTGGTGCTGGCGTCAGCCTGCTCGAATTTCTGGAACAGGCGCGCCATGGCATCGGCATCGATGCCGATGCCGCTGTCGCTGACGGTAAAGCGGATCAGGTTGACCTTGCGTCCGCCGCTGCCGCTGGCCACGCCGGCCCGCTCGACGCTCACGCTGACGCCGCCGCGCTGGGTGAACTTGAAGGCATTGCCGACCAGGTTGACCAGCACCTGGCGCAAGCGGGTCGGGTCGCCCACCACGAAGGGCGGCAGGTCGGGCGCGAAATCGATGGCGAAACCGATGCTGCGCGCGGCCGCCTGCTCCTCGAACAGGGTGACGACCGTCTCGATCGCCGCGCCGAGCGCGAAGTCAATGTTTTCGATACTCAGCTTGCCCGCCTCGATCTTGGAAAAATCGAGCAAGTCATTGATGATCACCAGCAGCGACTGGGCGTTGGCCTGGCCGCGCAGGATCTGCTCACGCGTGGCGTCGTGCAGCTGCTCGTCGCGCAAAGCAAAGCCCAGCATGCCGATCACGCCGGCCAGGGGCGTGCGCATCTCGTGGCTCATGTTGGCCAGGAATTCCGACTTCTGGCGCGTCGCATCCTCGGCCTTGCGCTTGGCCTGGCGCAGGCTTTCCTCGTTTTTCGTCAAACTGCTGTTGACTTGCGCCAGCTTTTCCGACTGGGCCAGCACTTCGATTTCCTTGCTCTGCAACTCCGCCGTGCGTTCGCTGACCTGCTTTTCCAATTCATTCTGCTGATGCCGCAGCGCGCGCACGCGCTGGCGGTACGCGCCATAGATGACGCCCAGCAGCAGCGCCGCCATCAGGGTGCGGAACCACCAGGTTTTCCAGAACGGCGGCAGGATCGTGATGGCCAGGGTGGCGCCGCTCTCGTTCCACACGCCGTCCTTGTTGGCCGCCTTGACGCGAAACACGTAGTTGCCGGCATCGAGGTTGGTATAGGTGGCAAAGCGCCGCCCCGCATCCGTCATGACCCAGTCCTGGTCGAAGCCTTCGAGCCGGTAGGCGAACATATTGCGCTGGGGCGCGGCGAAATGCAGGGCCGCGAATTCCAGCGAAAAGACGCTTTCGCGGCTGGTCAGCACCAGGTTGCGCGTATGGTCGATCGCCGCCTTGAGCACGTGCGCGAACTCGCCGCGGCCGATGGCCACCGGCTTGTTGAATATCTGCAGCTCCGTGATGGCCACCAGCGGCGGCACGCGGTTGTCGTGGATATCCTCCGGCACAAACGCCGTCATGCCGTTGAAGCCGCCGAAATACATGGTGCCATCGGCCGCGCGCAGGGCCGCGCCATCGAAGTACGAGCCTTCCACCGTGCCATCGGCGCTGTCGTAATTGCGGAACAGGCCGCTGCGCATGTCGAGCCGCGTGATGCCGCTGTTCGTGCTCAGCCACAGCTGCTCGTTGTCGTCGCCGAGGATGCTGGCGACGGCGTCGTCGGCCATGCCATCCTTGCGCACGAAGCGCCGGAAGCGGATCTCGCCCTTGGCGTCGACGTCCATGCGGTTCAAGCCATTGGCCGTGCCCACCCACAGCACGCCGCGCTTGTCTTCGTGCAGGTAGTGCACCTCGTCGTGGCTCAGGCTATGCGGGTTTTGCGGATCGTGGCGGAAATGGCGAAAGTGGCCGCTGGCGCGGTCCAGCAAGTCCAGGCCGTGGAAGGAACCGATCCACAAGCGCCCCTTGCCGTCTTCCAGCACGGGCCGCACCATGTTGTCGGACAGGCTGTTCGGGTTGGCCGGGTCGTGGCGGTAGGTGGTAAAGCGGCGGCTGACGGGGTCGAAACGGTGCACGCCGCCCCGCGTCGAGACCCACAGCATGCCGCTGCGGTCGCTCACGATATTGCGGATCGTGTCGCTGTTCGGGTCGCCGGCGGCAAAGCGCATGGTAAAAAAACGCCCGAGGGCCGGATCGAAGCGGTGCAAGCCCGTCGAGCCGCCCACCCACAGCACGCCGTCCGGCGCCTTGTACAGCGTCGTGACCTGCTCGTCGCGCGACATGCCAGGCGAGCTGCGCAAGTCGAACAGCCGCGAGCTGCCGTCGCGCGTGTCGTACAGTTTCAGGCCGCCCTTGGTGGCCAGCCACAGCTTGCCATCGCCCGCATCGGCCACGGCGCGCACCTTCTTGTCCGCCAGCGCGCCCACGTCGCCGGGCGCGCGCGCCATGCGCGAAAAGCCGCCACTGCCCAGGTCGACCCGGCTCACGCCGCTGTACCAGGAGCCGACCCAGAAGGTACCGGCGCGGTCGCGGTACAAGGACGACAGCTGGTTGTCGGCGACGCTGAATTTGTCGCCCGTCTGGTGCCGGTATTGCAGGAAGGTGTCGCTCGCGGGCAGCCAGCGGAACAGGCCATCGGCATTGCTGCCCAGCCAGACAGTGGCGTCGACATCCTGGTACAGGCTGGCGACGCGGATGGCGGAAAAGCCATGCTTCTCGCCGAAGCGCACGCGCGCCTGCGGCGGCTGTCCGGCGCCGCCCAGGCGCCAGCGCTCGGCGCCGGCCATGGTGCCGATCCACAGGTTCTGCTGGCGGTCGATCAGCAGCGACTGGATCACGTTGTATTTCGAGCCAGGCTCCGTATCGACGGCAAAATGCTCGAAGCGCTCGCTGCCCGGCGCCAGCATGTCCAGGCCCGTTACCGTGCCGATCCACAGGCGCTGTTGCGCGTCCAGCGCCAGCGCCTTGATTTCATTGTCGCCCAGGCTGTGCGGGTTGCCCTCTTCATGGTGCCAGGTGCGGAAGGTGCCCGTGGCCGGGTCGAAATGCTGCAAGCCGTCCGAGGTGGCGATCCAGAAGCCGCGCGCGCCATCGTCGAGGATGGCGTGGATATGCCGGTTGCCGTTGCCGCGCTTGCTCTTTTCAGCCGGGACGTAATGGATGAAGGTCTGGCTGGCGGCGTCGAAGCGGTCCAGGCCATTGTCGGTGCCGACCCACAGCTGGCCCTGGCTATCGACATGCAGCTCGCCCACCCAATTGTCGGCCAGGCTGGTCTTGTCGCCCTCGATATTCTTGTAGACGACCATGCGGTAGCCATCGTAGCGGCTCAGGCCAGACTGGCTGCCGAACCACATATAGCCCTGCCGGTCCTGGGCGATGGCCAGCACCGATTCCTGCGCCAGTCCCTGATCGACGCTGAGCTGGTCGAAACGCAGGGTGGGCGCAGGCGCCGCCGCGGCCGGGACGCCCAGCAGCAGAATTAACAGTAAAGCAACATCGCAAACACGTCGAAATACCAGCACAATCGTCCTGTCAAAAAAAACGCGAAAAACCCGCACACCGCTCCAGGGGCCGTCTCAGGAACCAAAGAACGCCAGGACATCATCCTTGCGGGCTTGCGTATCGCGCTGTCCAAGACGGATCAGCTCGTTAGTATACGTCGATTCGAACAATAAATACGATGCCAGCGCCGCGCCGCGCGCTTCGGCCGCGCCGATACCCGACAACATGGTGCGGATGGGGCGGGGCAAACTGCCGATATGCCGGCTGGCGATGGCGTCGAGCCGCTCGGACGGCGCGATGACCAGCAACTCCACAGGCCGCAAGGCCGTCTTGCCCAGCAATTCGGGCGGCAACATCGACAGGGTCAGGTTGATGCGGTTCAGGCGCTCGATGTCGACGGCCAGGCCGTCGAGGAAGATCGACGACAGCGCGTGGCCGGCAATCTGCGCCAGGCTCGGGTAGCGTGCCGCTTCGGACGCGGCGGGCGCCGGTTCCGTCATGCGTCCCGCCCCCACCACCAGCACCTTGTTCGCGCCCAGGTGGATCGCCGGCGAGATCGGCGCCAGCTGGCGCATGGAACCGTCGCCGCAATACTCGCGCTGGCCGCCCACGTAGAGGGGCACGGCGGGAAAGATGAAGGGGATGGCGGCCGAGGCGAGCAAGTGCTCCACGCCGATCTGGTCCGGCAGGGCCAGGCGCTGCGTGCGCACCCAGGGCGCGATATCCTCGGCCGTCTGGTAAAACGTCATGTGGCGGCTGCCCGAGTACGACGACGCCGTCACGGCCAGCGCATGCAGCAGGCCGTCGGCCAGGGCCGCGTCCAGGCGCGGCAGGTCGAGCATGCGGTGCAGCAGGCTGACCAGCGGCGTATTGTCGAGCAGGGAACTGGGCGGCGACGCGTGCCACTGGCGCAGCAGCCAGCCGAACGACAGCAACGACAGCCAGCGCGCGCCCGAGCGGATCACGCCCAGCGAATCGGCCCGGTAGACTTGCTCGACTTCGATGTGCTGCCACACGTCGAGCAGCTTTTGCACGCCTTCGCCGAAGTTGTCGGCACGGCAGGCCAGCGCCGTGGCGTTGATGGCGCCGGCCGAGGTGCCGCAGATGATGTCGAACGGGTTGCGCGCCGGCGCCCAGCCCGCTTCCCACAAAATCGCCGAAATCGCCTGCAGCACGCCCACCTGGTAGGCGGCACGGGCGCCTCCTCCCGTGAGTATCAAGCCTGTTTTATTTTGCATTCCCATGCCGGCAGATTAGCAGGGTCTTGATACTTTGTGGAAAAGTTTCAATCTCCCTTGACCATGCCTTCACGACGCGGATCGGCACCGCCAAACCAGAAATCCTTGCCGTGCGCATTCAGCCGCATGATGCCCTGTAGGCCGGAATTCTGTTCGATCACGCGCACCTCGTGGCCCATCGCCTGCAGCGCCTCGACTTGCGCGACAGGCGCGCGGCCCTTTTCCAGCTCCGTCGGGCCATTGCGGCTGCCGAAGTTCGGCAGGCTGATGGCTTGCTGTACGTTCAAGCCCCAGTCCATGGTGCCGACCAGCACCTTGGCGACATAGTTGATGATGGATGAACCGCCGGGCGAACCCGTCGCCAGCACCAGCTTGTGCGTGCCCTTCTCGAACACGAGGGTGGGCGACATGGCGCTGCGCGGACGCTTGCCCGCTTCGACCCGGTTGGCGATGGGGCCGTCCGCATCGCGCGAATCGAACGAAAAATCCGTCAGCTGGTTATTCAGCAAAAAGCCGTCGACCATCTGGCGCGAACCGAACGCGTCTTCCACGCTGGTGGTCATCGACAGGCCGCCCCCAAAAGCATCCACCGCCACCAGGTGCGACGTCGACGGACGCTGCAAGGCGTTGTCCATGCCCCACGCCACCTGCATGCCCGGCGGCGTGCCAGGCAAGGCGCGGCCCATGGATTTCTCGCCGATCAGCGAGGCGCGCTGCGCCAGGTAGGTTTTATCGAGCATCGAAGCGACGCCATTGCCCGGCAGCGGCACGAAGTCCGTGTCGGCCACGTAGCGGTTGCGGTCCGCGTAAGCCAGGCGCCCCGCTTCCGAGAACAGGTGGATCGCCCGCGCATCGAGCACACCGTCGACGGGCGCATACGGCCGGATATCCTTCACTTCCAGCATGCCCAGCATCTGCGCGATGGCGATGCCGCCCGACGATGGCGGCGGCATGCCGCACACGGTCCAGGCCTTGTAATCGCTGCAGACGGGTTCGCGCACCTTGGCGCGGTAGCCGGCGATATCCTGCGCCGTCAGCTTGCCCGGATTGGTCGGATGCGCCGCCACCTTGGCGGCGATGTCGCGCGCGATGCGGCCGTTGTAAAACGCGTCGGCGCCGCCACGGGCGATCTCGCGCAGGGTGCGCGCCAGCTGCGGGTTTTTCAGCACGTGGCCGACGGGCCAGGCCTTGCCGTCCGGGTCATAGAAATACGCGGCGGCGACAGGGTCGCGCTTCAGGGCCTGGTCCCAGTTCAGCAGGCCGTTGAGGCGCTGGCTGACGGGAAAGCCGCCGTGCGCCAGCTTGATGGCGGGGCCGAACAGGGTCGCCCACGGCAGCTTGCCGTGCTCCTTGTGCGCCAGTTCCAGCATGCGCAGCACGCCCGGCGCGCCCACGGAACGCCCGCCCACCACGCCCGTGGCGCGCGAGACGGGACTGCCGTCGGCATTCTGGAACAGGTGTTCATCGGCGCTGGCAGGCGCCGTTTCGCGTCCGTCGAACGCTTGCACGCCCTTGGCCGTGGAGTACAGCAAAAAGGCGCCGCCGCCGATGCCCGACGATTGCGGCTCGACCAGGGTGAGCACCAGCTGCGTGGCGATGGCCGCGTCGATGGCGCTGCCGCCCTTTTTCAGCATCTGGTAGCCGGCATCGGCGGCCAGCGGATTGGCGGCGGCGACCATGAATTTCTGTGCCGCCCAACCCGATTTTTCCGCATACGCAGTGGCGATTTCCGGTGCCTTTTGCGGCACTTCGGCAAATGCGGGACTGGCAGCGAGGGCTCCCAGCAAGGTCAGGCTCAGTGCCAGCGGCTTCAATATGATCATGGATTCTCCGATAAAAAAAGGGCGCACAGCCAGGCAAGGCTGTACGCCCCATACGGGGGTATCCTACATCAAATCACGCTAGGCTTATTTGGGCTGCATGCGGATGGCGCCATCTAAACGTATCGTCTCGCCATTGAGCATGACGTTTTCCACGATGGCTTTCACCAGTTGCGCGTATTCGCCGGGTTTGCCCAGGCGCGAAGGGAACGGCACCATCTTGCCCAGCGCATCCTGCACTTCGGCCGGCATGCCCAGCAACATCGGCGTTTCGAAAATGCCGGGCGCCACCGTCATCACGCGAATGCCGTTGCGCGACAGGTCGCGCGCCATCGGCAGGGTCAGACCCACCACGGCCGCCTTCGACGACGCGTACGCGGCCTGGCCGATCTGGCCATCGTAGGCCGCCACGGAAGCCGTGTTGATGATGATGCCGCGCTCGCCTTCGGCCGTCGCATCCTGTTTCGCCATGGCGTCGGCCGCCAGGCGGCACATATTGAAGGTGCCCACCAGGTTGATGTTGACGACCTTCTGGAACAGGGCCAGCGGATGCGGGCCATCCTTGCCCACGGTTTTCACGGCAGGCGCCACGCCGGCGCAGTTGACCAAGCCGCACAAGGTGCCCAGCTTCGTGGCTGCCGCCACCACGGCCAGGCCGTCCTCTTCCGACGTCACGTCGCACTGGACGAACACGCCACCGAGTTCAGCGGCCAGCGCCTGGCCCGCTTCCGCCTGCACGTCGGCCAGCACAACCTTGCCGCCGGCCGCCGTCAGCATGCGCGCCGTGGCCGCGCCCAAACCCGATGCGCCGCCCGTGATGATGAATACATTGTCCTGAATCTGCATGAAATCTCCTGAGTGATAAGGGCCGTGTTCCCGGCGCCTGATGGTTGATACATGATGCCATCATTACGTTTACGTAAACGTAATGTCGGCGACAATTGTAGCCATTTTTATGGTCACCGAGCGAAAACTTGCAGCGCTGGCGAATGAGAAAGTTAAAAACACTGCATGAAAGCGCCATTGCGGTGGCAGATGCGCCCATTGGCATCGAGCGTGGCATTGCCCGCGCCGTTGTAGCGCGCGCCTGCCGCATCGCGGCAACCGCCTGAATCGCATGAGCCGATGGGCTGCGGCGCGCGCGGCATCGGCACGGCGGGGCTGGGAGGCAGGGGCGCGATGGGCACGACCGGTGACGCAGGCTGCGCCGGCATGCGGCCGATCACCTGCGCCACGGAACGGCGCGGCTGCACGGGCGGCGCCGGGCGGCACGGCTCCACCGCCAGCTTACCGCTGTCGCGCGGGTCGAGCTGGCACACGGGCAAAGGCTCAGTCAAGGACTCGGCAGGCGCCGCCTGCTCCTGCGCCCGGGCATGGCCGCCAGCGAGCAGCACGGCGCATGCCAGTGCCGATATCATTTTTGCCAGCCTCTTCATGCCGCCTCCCAAGCATCCATCGCAACTTTCATTATTGGCACACGCCGCGCCAGATGCCAGCGCGGGTAACAATTTGTCACGCTTGTACCTGCCATGCGCACAGCGTAACGGTGTTTTATTTCCTTCCAGCACTTTCCTTCTTGCTAGTATGGCATTACAATAAGAACGATTCTTATTCTCATTCGCAGGATGGGAGCGCATTTTTTACTCTTTTCATTCATTCATACCCGAGCCACCCGGAAGGCAGCCAGGAAATAACAACATCCGGAAAGTTCACCATGACCAAGCGTAGTCCCGCCTTCGCAGCCCCCGTTTCCACTCCCGCCCGCTCCATGCATTCCGCCGCCCTGCTCCTGCCCTGCCTGCTCTCACTGGCCGTCAGCAACGCCTGGGCCGAAGGCAATGTAGCCGCCGATCCCACCATGAACACGGTAGTCGTCACGGCGTCCGGCACGGCCATCGACATCAAGGATGCGCCGGCCAGCATCAGCGTCATCACGCGCGAGGAAATCGAGCGCCAGCCCGTGTATGACTTGAATACCTTGCTGCGCCGTATCCCCGGCGTGACGGGCGGCACCGGCCCCGAAGGCGAAGCGTCGAAGATCAAGCTGCGCGGTTTGCCCGACAAATACACCCTGATCCTGGTCGACGGCAAGCGCGTGGGCAGCTCGAGCGACACGGCTTACCGTCCCGACCTGGGCCGTCAGGACTTGAACTGGATCTCGCCCGACATGATCGAGCGCATCGAAGTGGTGCGCGGGCCCATGTCGTCGCTGTACGGTTCGGACGCCATGGGCGGCGTGATCAACATCATCACGCGCAAGGTGCCGGGCAAGTGGAACGGTTCGGCCACGGCCAACTACACGCAACCGCAGGAAAGCGACCGCGGCACGGCGCACCAGCTGGGCGTGAACCTGGCCGGCCCCCTGTCGGACACGGTGGGCATGCGTCTGGGCGTGGGCCAGACGCGCCAGAACCCCGATGAAAAAGCCGCCGGCAAGGCGGGCGGCATGGGCGGCGAACGCAACCAGACTGTCTCGGGCCAGCTGAACTGGGCGCTGGGCAAGAAGCAGAACCTGTCGCTGGACGCCAGCTACGGCAAGCAGCAATCGACGGATTCGACCACGCTCGATGCGGACGGCTACCCGCTGTTCGGCGCCTGGGGCGCGAGCAAGCTGATACGCAAGAGCGCCAGCCTCGGCTACGAGGGCCGCTGGGACTTCGGCAAGACCACGGTCAACCTGTATCACAACGATTTCGATAACGAAGTCGTCGGCACGGTGGCCAAATCCAAGGACAGCACCCTCGATGCCAGCCTGGAAAAACGGGTCGGCTGGGGCGGCATCGAACAGATGCTGGTGATGGGCGGCCAGTGGAAGCATCAGGAACTGACGAATACGGACACCATCGGCACCATCCCCACCGATTACCTGGGCAACCCCGTGAGCGGCGCCACCCTGTCGGGCACTACCTCGGCCCTGTTTGCGGAAGATCAGCTGTTCCTGCGCGAAAACTTGACGGCCACGGCCGGCTTGCGTCTCGACCATCACAGCAAATTCGGCAACCATTACAGCCCGCGCCTGTACCTGGTGTACCACCCGGCTCCCGCCTGGACCATCAAGGGCGGCGTCTCGCAAGGCTTCCGCGCCCCCAGCCTGAAGGAAAACTCGCCGGCGGCAGCCACGCAGTCGGGCGGACGCGGTTGCGGCAGCTTGAAACCGCTGGGCTACATCACGGGCGGCTGCTACATGGCCGGCAATGCGGACTTGAAGCCGGAAACGAGCACGGCCGGCGAGATCGGCGTGGCGTGGGAACAGAATGGCTGGGACGTGGGCCTGACCTACTTCCACACGGATTTCAAGAACAAGATCGACTATGCGCCGCTGGGCTTTTACCAGAAGCAGTGGTGGACCAAGATGACGAATATCCAGAAAGCGCGCACCAGCGGCCTGGAAGCGACGGCCACCATCCCGCTGACGAAAAACCTGAACTGGCGTAACAACGTCACCTACATGGCGGAAGCGAAAAACCTGACCACGGGCGCCAACCTGCTGTCGACGCCGAAGCTGTCGTGGTACTCGGCGCTGGGCTGGCAAGTCAACGACCAGCTGTTCGGCGAAGTCTCGGCCCAGTACACGGGCAAGGAACTCGACGCCGGCAAGCTGGCCGACAAGGCCTACACCATCGTCGACACCGTCGTGTCGTACAAGGTCACGCCGCAATGGACCGTGCGTGGCGGCGTGCAAAACCTGTTCAAGAAGGGTCCGATGGCCGATGGACTGGTCGACTATTACGTGCCGGGACGGCGCATGTTCGTCGGCCTGACGTCGCGCTTCTAAACACGCCTGTCAAAACCTGCTGCGCGTCGCGGGTTGCGGTCTGCGATGCTCACTGTACCTCCGTACAGTTGCGCGTCTCAACCGCATCCCCCTTCCGCTCGCTACGCTTGTGCCAGGCATTGTAACAACCTAGTACCGGGGCGGCGGCGTATCGGGCGGCGGCGTGGCGGCATTCGCCGGCACGCTGCCCAGCATCCACCCGGCCGCGGGCACCTTGTGGCCGCTCGCATACATGCATTTCTGATAAGAATCATCGTAGCTGCGCTGCATGCCATGCGAGGAACTGTCGGCCGCGCCCGTGCCGGCCAGCTGCGCCTGCGCGTAGCCACGGCAACTGCCGTCATCGACGCGGAATTGCTCGGGGCTCTTGCCCGTGCCGGGCAAGGCCGTGGCCGACGGCCCTTCCGGCATCGCCGTGCAGGCGGCCAGCAGCAGGGGCGCCAGCAGGCCGGCACGCCCCATCAAGGCTTTCGTGTTCATCTTCGCCTCCCCGTCAGCGCACGCTGGTCGGCAGCACGGCACGCCATGCCGTACTGCAATTTTTCACATAGGGATAATAGCCCTGCGGTCTCGCGCAGTAGTACCACATCTGCGCCGTCGGCTCGCCGCCCTGCTCGATGTACACGGGCGGCGGCTGCACGACCAGGGTGCGCCCATATGGATAGGGATAGCCATACCACGGGTCGCCATACCAGCCAGGCCCGTAGCCATACCACCAGGGATATCCCACCCAGACGCCCACGTGCGAACGACCATGGAAGTGGCCGTGGCCGCCGTGAAAGCCGCCATGCCGGCCCGGCGCCGCCTGGGCCACTCCCGCCGTGACCGCCAATACCAACAGCGCCGCCAGCGCGCCGCCCTTCCTGCTGATGCTGTCCATGACATCCTCCCGCCTTCATGCCCAACTGTGACGCTCATTCCATTATTGACAGAGAGCCAGCACAAGCAAAGGCGCCGTAACAATTGCTCACCTTTGATACGCCGAGGATATGGACGGCAGGAAAGTTTCATTTACGCAAAATACAAACAGCCCCGCGGCGCTGGCCACGGGGCTGCAGGGATGGCGCAGTTTATTGCGCGGGCAAGCTTTGCACGGGTGTCGCCGGCGCCAGGATGGGCGGCGCGGGCGCGTGGATGGGCACCGGCGCCTTGACGGCCAGCCAGCCCGTGGCCGGCAGCAGCGGCACCAGCAGCAGGGCCACGATATTGATGATCTTGATCAAGGGGTTCACTGCCGGACCGGCCGTATCCTTGTACGGGTCGCCCACCGTGTCGCCCGTGACGGCCGCCTTGTGCGCGTCCGAACCCTTGCCGCCGAAATGGCCATCCTCGATGTATTTCTTCGCATTGTCCCAGGCGCCGCCGCCCGTGGTCATGGAAATGGCCACGAACAGGCCCGTGACGATCGTCCCCATCAGCAAGCCACCGAGCGCCGCAGGCCCCAGCAGCATGCCCACGACGATGGGCACCACCACGGGCAGCAGCGACGGCACGATCATTTCGCGGATGGCCGACGCCGTCAGCATGTCCACGGCCTTGTCGTATTCTGGCCGCGCCGTGCCTTCCATGATGCCCTTGATGTCGCGGAACTGGCGCCGCACCTCCACCACCACGGCGCCGGCCGCACGGCCCACGGCTTCCATCGCCATGGCGCCGAACAGATACGGTATCAAGCCGCCGATGAACAGGCCGACGATGACCATGGGGTTCGACAAATCGAAGGTGATGTGCTGGCCCACGGATTCGAGCGCATGCGTGTAGTCGGCGAACAGCACCAGCGCAGCCAGCCCGGCCGAGCCGATGGCGTAGCCCTTGGTGACGGCCTTGGTCGTATTGCCGACGGCATCCAAAGGATCGGTGATGGCGCGCACGGAGTCGGGCAAGCCCGACATTTCCGCGATGCCGCCCGCGTTATCCGTGATGGGGCCATACGCGTCAAGGGCGACGATGATGCCCGCCATCGACAGCATGGATGTCGCCGCGATGGCGATGCCGTACAGGCCCGCCAATTGATACGAAACGAGGATGGCGACGCAGACGGCCAGCACCGGATACGCCGTGGACTTCATCGACACGCCCAGGCCGGCGATGATATTCGTGCCGTGGCCCGTCGTCGACGCTTCGGCGATGTGGCGCACGGGCTTGAAATCCGTGCCCGTGTAGTACTCGGTGATGTACACCATCAGGCCCGTGAGGACGATGCCGACGACGGTGGCGCCCAGCATCTTGTAGCGCATGGCGTCGTCGGGCCACAGCAGCCACGTGACCACGGCAAAACCGACCAGCGACAGGCCGGCCGCCCACCACAGGCCCGTGTACAGGGCCGACATGATCTTCTTGCCGGGGGCCGTCTTCACCATCGAGCAGCCGACGATGGACGCGAGGATGGAGACGGCGCCCAGCAGCAGCGGGTAGATGATGGCCGTGCTGCTGGCCTCTGCCATCAGCAGTGCGCCCAGCAGCATGGTGGCGATCAGGGTCACGACATAGGTTTCGAACAGGTCGGCCGCCATGCCGGCGCAGTCGCCCACGTTGTCGCCCACGTTGTCGGCGATGACGGCCGGGTTGCGCGGATCGTCCTCGGGGATGCCCGCCTCGACCTTGCCCACCAGGTCCGCGCCCACGTCGGCGCCCTTGGTAAAGATGCCGCCGCCGAGGCGCGCGAAGATGGAAATGAGCGAGGCGCCGAAGGCCAGGCCGATCAGGGGCTTGATCAGGTCATGCTGCGTGAGGCCGGGCGCGCCCGTCGTCGCCAGCAGCCAGTAGAACAGGGTCACGCCCAGCAGGCCCAGTCCCACCACCAGCATGCCGGTGATCGCCCCGCCCTTGAAGGCCACGTTCAGCGCCTGGTTAATACCCAGGGTGGCCGCCTGCGCCGTGCGCACATTGGCCCGCACGGAGACATTCATGCCGATGAAGCCGCAGGCGCCCGACAGCACGGCGCCGATCAAGAAGCCCAGCGCCGTGTGCAGGCCAAGCAGCGCATAGATGGCGATCAATAACACCACGCCGACGATGGCGATGGTGCGGTACTGGCGCGCCAGGTAGGCGGCCGCGCCCTGCTGGATGGCCAGGGCGATTTCCTGCATGCGCGCGTTGCCGGGATCCTGCCTCAGGATCCAGCTGCGCGACACCAAACCGTAAATGACTGCGACCACGCCGCAGGCTACCGCAAACCACAAGCTGGCTGCCATATCGTCCCCTTCTGTTTTTATCCGACGTCATTGCCAACAGCTGCAGACCGCACCGGGTAGGCACGCGCAGCCAGGAAAACACGACCTGCAAAAAACCTGAACTACGAAAACGATGCGGCACCGCTGTTGAAAAGCGGGCACAAAAAAAGCGGACACTCAGGTCCGCTTTTCATAAACTGCTTATTCCGCCAGGGCGGCAAATGCGCTGTCGCGGATTTGCTCGACCGGACCGACGCCGGCGATGCGGCGGTATTTCGGTGCGCCTGGCAGGCCGGACTTGGCCCAATCATTGTAGTAGCCCAACAAGACCTTGGTCTGGTTGTGGTACACGTCCAGGCGCTTCTTGACCGTTTCCGCCTTGTCGTCGTCGCGCTGGATCAGCGGTTCGCCGGTGATATCGTCGACGCCGTCGACCTTGGGCGGGTTGAATTTGACGTGATACACGCGGCCCGAACCCGGGTGGCTGCGGCGGCCGTCCATGCGCTCGATGATCGAAGCGTCAGGCACGTCGATTTCCAGCACGTAGTCGACATTGATGCCGGCGTCTTTCATGGCGTCCGCCTGCGCGATGGTGCGCGGGAAGCCGTCGAACAGATAGCCATTGGCGCAATCGGCTTCCTGCAGGCGATTCTTGACCAGGCCGATCATGATGTCGTCCGACACGAGGCCGCCCGCATCCATGACTTTTTTCGCGGCCAGGCCCAGTTCGGAGCCTTCCTTGATCGCCGCGCGCAGCATGTCGCCCGTGGAGATTTGTGGAATGTTGTATTTTTCTTTGATGAAATTAGCTTGGGTGCCCTTGCCGGCACCGGGTGCTCCTAAAAGTATCAGACGCATTGAAAAGTTCCTAAAAAACAGATTTTGGATGGTGGTATGTGTAATTTTTTTTAGATGGTGTTGCTAAGGCTATCTTTCCCTACGAAACTTACCACAAAAAATCCCCGGAACGCCAGTTTGCTATCGAATTGCTATGCCCTGATTGATCAAAGCCAGCAATTCGCGCGGCGCACGTTTCAAAATGTGGTTTTTACTGCAGGCGCACAAAATTATATTTGCACGCCTGCCGTTTTGCGGGTAGCGCTTACAGGGCGCCGTAGTGGGCTTGCACCCTGGCAAGATCTTCCGGCGTGTCGACACCGGCGGCCGGGGCGCTATCGGTCACGTGGACGGCGATGGCAACACCGTGCCACAGCACGCGCAACTGCTCCAGCGCTTCGATGGCTTCCAGCGGCGAGGCAGACAATTGCGGATATTCTTGCAAAAACGCATTGCTGTACGCATACAGGCCGATATGCCGCAGGGGCACGTAGCCTGCCGGCAAGCTGTCTTTCGACTGCGCGAAGCCGTCGCGGTGCCAGGGAATCGTGGCGCGCGAGAAATACAAGGCGCGGCCGTTCTTGTCCAGCACGACCTTGACCACGTTCGGATTGAACGCGTCGGCCACATCATGCAGCGGATGGGCGCAGGTAGCCATGGGGACGGCGGCGCTGATCTGCGCCGCGCAGGCGGCCAGCAGGGCCGGATCGATCAAGGGTTCGTCGCCCTGCAGATTGACGACGACGGCGTCCAGTGGCAGCCCGAGCGTGCGCGCCACTTCGGCGATGCGGTCCGTGCCCGACGGATGGTCGCTGCGCGTCATGCACACTTCCACGCCATGCTCGGCGCAGGCTTCGCGGATGCTGTCATGGTCGGTGGCGACGATGACGCGCGCAGCGCCCGAGAGCAGCGCCTGCTCGGCCACGCGCACCACCATGGGTTTGCCGCCCAGGTCAGCCAGCGGCTTGCCCGGCAGGCGCGTCGAGGCCAGGCGGGCCGGGATGATGACGATGAACGCCATCGTTATTCCACTGCGTCTTGCAGGGTGCGCGCTTCGTCCGCCCACATGATGGGGATGCCATCGCGGATAGGATAGGCCAGACGGTCGGCGCGGCAAATCAGTTCCTGCGCCTTCTTATCGTGTTCAAGCGGACCCTTGCAAACAGGGCAGACCAGGATATCAAGCAGTCGAGCGTCCACGACATTTCTCCACAATTTGTTGGGCCAGCGCGCTATCGATACGCGCACTGACGGGGACGACCCACAGTCTCGGGTCATCTTTGAGATGTTCAATTTGCGCACATTTTACTGCATCCTTCTCGGTGATCAAGATCACATCCGTGTCGAGGGCGGCAAATGGCTGGTCGAGGAAGTCGTGATGGTCGGGCAGGGGCAGTTCCGTGAAGTCCAGTCCGGCCCCGCGCAGCATGGCAAAGAAGCGCCCGGGATTGCCGATGCCGGCCGCCGCCACGAGGCGCCGGCCGCTGGCCGCCAGGTCTGCAAGGGCCATGCTTTCGCCGCGGTTCAGCAGGCGCTCGGCCACGCCGCCGGCCAGCCGCATCTGCACCACCAGCCCACCTCGCGGCGCGACCTGGTCCACCAGTGCCGGCGCCAGCTCGGGCGCATTAATCACCGTCACGTCGCGCCGGCGGCGCGGCGATTCGCGCAGCGGGCCAGCCGGCAGCAGCCAGCCATTGCCTGCGCCGCGGCCGTCGAACAGCACGATTTCCACGTCGCGCCGCAGGGCGTAATGCTGCAAGCCGTCGTCCGTCACCAGCACGTCAACCTCCGGGTGCGCGGCCAGCAGCGCCCTGCCCGCTTGCGCGCGGTCGCGCCCCACCACCACGGGGCAGCCGCCGCGCTGGAAGATCAGCAGCGGCTCGTCGCCCACCTGTTGCGGCGTGGAGGCGGCGCTGACGGCGCGCGGCAAGCGGTCGGCGCTGCCATGGCCGCGCGAAATGACGCCCGGGCGCATGCCCGCGTCGCGCAAGGCTTGCACCAGCCAGATCGTCAACGGCGTCTTGCCCGTGCCGCCGATGAAAATGTTGCCGACGACAACGACGGGCACGGGCAGGCGCGCCGATTTCAGGAGGTTGGCCCGGTACAGGCCGCGCCTGACGCTGCTCAAGGCGCCGAACAGCAGCGACACGGGCCACAGCGCGCACGCCAGCGGCCCGCGCGTCAGCCAGGCGCGGGTGAGAGTGGATTCAAGCTTGAGGGGGGAGGAAGTGGGCATGCGGTGAAGGGTAAAGGGCTGGGGTCTGACCCGGCGGGTCAGTCCCCAATTTTGTTGCCGGTAACGGTCGAAACTTACTTGCCGCCCGCCTGCGCCGCAAACGTCAGCTTTTCATAACCGGCCAGTCGCGCCGCTTCCATGACGTGGATGACCATCTGGTGCATGGCGAACTGGTCGGCGTTGACCACCACGACGGGCGTCTGCGCCGGCGCCTTGCCGCCATTGGCCGCCTTGGCCGCATCCTGCAAGGCGTCAGCCAGGCCGGCCACGTCGCGAAACGAGACGGGTTCGCGGTTGACCGTGTAGTTACCCTTGGCATCGATGGTGACGTCGAGCTGCTGCGGCTTGTCCTTCGCTTGCTCGGCATCGGCCGTCGGCAAGGTGATCTGCAGCTCCGTGAACTTGCTGTAGGTGGTGCTGACCATGAGGAAGATCAGGATCACCAGCAACACGTCGATGAACGGAATCAGGTTGATTTCGGGGTCTTCACGCCCCTTGCCTTTGCGGAAGTTCATTTGCGGCCACTGTGGACGATGTCGACGAATTTGACCGCTTGTTGCTCCATGTCAATAACGAAGCTGTCGACGAGGGCGCGGAAGTGGCGGTAGAAAATCAGGGCCGGCATGGCGATGGCCAGGCCAAATGCCGTGTTATACAAGGCGACGGAAATACCGTGCGACAGCGCCGCGTTCGACGCGGTGGCGCCGGGCGAGGCAAAAATCTCGATCATGCCGATCACCGTGCCGAACAGCCCCATCAGCGGCGCCAGGGTGGCGATGGTGCCCAGGGTCGTCAGGAAACGTTCCAGCGTGTGGGCCACGCCGCTGCCCGCCTCTTCGATCGATTCCTTCATCACCTCGCGCGGCGCGTCGACGTTGCGCAGGGCGGCGGCCAGTACCACGCCCAGCGGCGAGTTGCCTTCCAGCTTGGCCACCGTGTCCGGCGTGATCTTGCCGCTGCGATACACCTGCACCACTTCATCAAACAGCTTGCGGGGCAGTATCTTGACGCGGCGCAAATACAACAGGCGCTCGATGATCAGGGCCAGGGCAACGATGGAAGCGATCAACAACAGCCAGATGGGCCAGCCAGCGGCTTGAAATATAGCGAGCAAAAGAAACTCCTGATAGAGGAAAGGCGATGAACCGCCCGAACAGCCTGTATTGTACCGAGCGCCGAAGACCGATTGTACGTCCGCGCGGGAATGGCGCAATGTAGCGCGTTGCCGCGCCGGCGGCAAGTGGCGCCCGCATGGCACTTGTCCACACGGTGCGGCGGGCGGGCGCCAAGCGCACCCAGTTTTGCACACTTTGTGTGGATAAGATTGTGAGCAAGCATGAAGTCCAGCATGCAAGCCGTTGATTTACAAGCGAATTATTATACTGCGCAAAATACAGGCATAGCAGCTTATCGACAGGAGTCAATGTCATAAAATTAAGAGTTCAAGAGTTCTGCACATTTACTGTGGACAAGATTGTGCGCAAAGCCGAGGAATTCAATTAAACCATTGATTTTAAAGGAAATTAAATCAATGAGTAAAAAAGTGGCAGCTGGCGCGAAATCGATGCCAGAGAGACCGTCAAAGTTCTGCACACAATCTGTGGACAAGATTGTGTGCAAGCGCAAGGATACGCGCTAAGTACTTTGATTTATATCGTTTTTATTGCCATGCATAAAAATGTGGCAAGCGCTGAAAAGCGGGCTTTTATCGGTCCGATTGCGCTTCGAAACGGCAGTTTTCCACCGCGCAGGCAGTTTCGCACATAAAGTGTGGATAAGATTGTGAGCAAGCGGATTGACTCCATTCAAGGTCATTGATTTTAAAGGAGTTTTTTTCAATGCTGAAAAATGAGGCAGCGCAACGGCCTGGCCGCGCGGTGGAAAAGCAAGCGAAAAAGCGAAATGATTTATGCAGTTTTGCACATATTCTGTGGATAAGATTGTGAGCAAGGCCTACGATGTGATGCTACACCATTGATTTATATGGCTATTTTTATGCTGCGCAAAATTCAAGCAAGCCATGCCATGGGCATTCCGGTGGATAAATCCGGCGCCGGGCCAGAGTTCTGCACATTTTTTGTGGATAAGATTGTGCGCAAGGCCATGCATGGCATACTAAGCGCTTGATTCCTATGCTCTTTATTTCCGTGCGCAAAAATGTAGCAAGGCATTTTTATCGGTCAATGCCGGCTTGCCGGGCCATGTTTGTCCAAGGCAAAAAGTTCCGCACACTTTCTGTGGATAACTTTGTGCGTAAGTGGCGGGGGCTATACTGATGTGCTTGATATTAAAGGTTTTTTTCCCTGTGCACGCAAATCAGGCATATGGGAATTCATCATGAAATCAAATACTTAGAAATAGAACTTGTTGTTTTGCACGATATATGACATAAGCATGACCTCGCCGATAATATGTGGACAGTTCCCTCACCTCCCCCAGCTTGATGATGACCGACACCCCGACTGACAGCGGCTTTGCCGCCCCGCCCGTGCTGACCGTCAGCGCCCTGAACCAGGCCGTTGCGCGCCTGCTCGAGCGCTCGTTTCCCCTGACCTGGATCGCCGGCGAGATTTCCAACTTCACGCGCGCCGCTTCCGGCCACTGGTATTTCACCCTGAAGGACGATGGCGCCCAGGTGCGCGCCGTGATGTTCCGCGGCCGCGCCCAGTTTGCCGGCTTCACGCCGCGCGAAGGCGACAAGGTCGAAGTGCGCGCCCTCGTCACCCTGTACGGCGCGCGCGGCGATTACCAGATCAACGTGGAAGCCATCCGCCGCGCCGGCGTGGGCGCCCTGTATGAAGCGTTCCAGCGCCTGAAGGAAAAGCTGGCCGCGCAGGGCCTGTTCGACCAGGAACGCAAGCGCGCCATCCCCATGTTCGCGCGCAGCATCGGCATCGTCACCAGCCCGCAGGCGGCCGCCCTGCGCGACGTCTTGATCGCGCTCAAGCGCCGCGCGCCGCACGTCAACATCATCCTCTACCCCACGCCAGTGCAGGGCCAGCAGGCGCCGGAAAAGATCGCGCACGCCATCCGCACGGCATCAACAAGGGCCGAGTGCGACGTGCTGCTGGTGTGCCGCGGCGGCGGCAGCATCGAGGATTTGTGGTCGTTCAACGATGAAGCCGTGGCATACGCGATCGCCGATTGCTCCATGCCCGTGATCAGCGGCGTGGGCCACGAGACGGATTTCACCATCGCCGACTTCGCGGCCGACCTGCGCGCGGCCACGCCGACGGCGGCGGCCGAACTGGCGGCCACGCCGCGCGCCGACTGGATGGCGTCCCTGCGCGCCGATGCGGCGGACCTGCGCCGCGCCATGCGCCGCAGCCTCGACGATGCGGCGCAGACCCTGGACCGCCACAGCCGCCGCCTGCTCAACCCGAAGGCGCAGCTGCAGCAGCAGCGCCTGCAGTTGCTGGCCCTGTCGACGGCCATGACGCATGCGGCACGCGCGCCCGTGACCCAGTCGCAGTACGCGCTGGAGCGCCTGCGTGCGCGCTGGACGGCCTTGCGGCCCGACGTCACGGCGCCGCGCGCGCGCCTGGTGGAAATGCAGCGGCGCGGCGGCGCGGCCATGGCGCAGCAACTGACGCAGCGGCGCCACCGCCTCGACGGCCTGGCGGCGCAGCTGGAACTGCTCAATCCCCAGCGCACCCTGGAACGGGGCTACGCCATCCTGCGCGATGAAAAAGGCGCGATCGTGCGCTCGCCGGCGCAGCTGCAGGCGCGCCAGAACGTCAACGTGCGCCTGGCCGAAGGCAGCGCGCAGATCGGCATCGCCAGCGTGCAAGCGAGTTTGGAATAAACGCTGGAACAAAAAAGGCCGGGGAAGAACCCCGGCCCAACACCTTCCCTACTGAGTGGACTGCTACTGCAACTGCTCTTTCACCCTACGCCATCAGAACTTCATCGACACGCGCGCGCCAAAGGTGCGCGGCGCGTTGTAGAAGGCGCCGTAGATCTGCTGCGTGGGCTGGCATGGCATGCCTACGTCCGTGCAGATTTCATTGACGTCCAGCTTGACGGCCTTGTCGGTGGCATTCTGCACGAACGCTTCCACCGTGTAGGCCTTGTTCGCCGGCTGGAAGCGCAGGCTCAGGTCCAGCGTCGTATACGCTTCCTGGCGCTTGACGCCGGCATGGCCCGGCACGTCGCCGTTGAACGCGCCCGCACCGACATACGACATGGTTTCGTAGTGCACCGAGGCGCGCGGCGTGAGCTGGCCGCCGGCGACATTGAAATCATGCTCGTACTGGACGGTCGTGGAAAACTTCGGCGCATGCTTCATGGTGCTGCCGCCCACGTTCACCAATGGCGCCGTCGAACCGCAGGACTGCCCATTCGCGCGCGCCGCATCGACGTCGCACGACATGAAGTCGTCATACACGGCTTTGAGCCAGGTGGCGTTGCCCGTCAGGCGGTCGACCTTCGTTGGCCGCCAGACCCATTCCGCTTCCAGGCCCTTGACGGTGGCACCGGCCGCATTGAAGTTGGCCAGCACGCTGTTGACCACCTGCGACTCGAGCTTGTCCTTGTACTTCATCAAAAACGCGTCGAGGTTCAGGGTCAGTTCGCGGTTCAGCAAGTCCGACTTGAAGCCGATTTCATAGCTGGTCAGCTTTTCCGGCTTGGTGGTGGCGCCGCCGTCGCCGATGGCCGGCGAGTGGAAGCCCGTCGTCACGGAGCCGAACAGCAAAATATCCGGGCGCAGCTTGTACTCGATGCGGCCCAGCCAGGTGGCCTGGCCGTATTTCAGGTCGGCCGTGTTGTCGCCCGGCGTATTGCCGCAGCTGGCGGCCGTGATGGCGCCGCCGGGGCCGATATTGTGCGTGTTGGCCAGGCCCGTGCCGGGCGTGACCAGCTGGCGCAGCTGGTCGGCAGTAAGGACCGTGGTGCCCAGCGGCGTGTTGGCGGGCCAGTTCGGACAAGCCCAGTTCTTGCCGCCGATATCGAATTTATGGTCTTTCGTGTAGCGCGCGCCGGCCGTCAGCTTGATCTGATCCGTCACCTGCTGGCTGACCTGGCCGAATACGGCTTTCGATTTGAGCTGGCGGTCGCCCTGGATGAAGGACATGGCCGAGGCATACTGGCCCACGGTGGGCTGCACGAAGATCACGGCGCCGTTGGCGATATCCTGCTGCACGGCCGCCTGCGAAATCTGGCTGCGGTCGATATCGAAGCGCACCTTGTTCTTTTCATTGAACAGGAACAGGCCCGCCACCCACTGGAACGGCGCATCGTCGTCCGAGCGCGCCTGCAGCTCGTGCGAATAGCTGTCGAACTGCGCCCAGTCGGTACGGTTTTCCGACTTGAAGCCGGGGAACAGGCCCGCATCGGCATCATTGCTGTTCTGGCGCTTGTAGCGGCTCCAGCTGCCCAGGTAAGTAAAGTCGAGCGCATCGGTCGGCTTGTAATTGAGCTTGCCCTTGTAGGTCAGGATCGACTGATCCAGGGTGCCCGGCGTGTCGATCAGGGCCGAGCGCAGCTTCTCGCCCGCTTTCGGTTCGGCCGCCAGGTAGACGTTGCCGGCGCCCTGGTCGAGGAAGTAGTCGGCGATGAACGTGCCGCGCAACTGCGGCGTGAACTTCCACAGCAGGGAGGCGCGCACGCCCATCTGGTCGCCGGCGCCATACTTGGCCGTGCCCGGCATGACGTTCGAGCCGCGACGGAAGTCCACCGTGCCGTCATGGCTATCCTTGATGGCGGCGATGCGCAGCGCCACGTCGTCCGAAAACGGGATATTGATCATGCCCTGCGTCTGCAGATGGCGCTTGTCACCCACGGTGATGCCGGCCGAGCCCATGAACTTGGCCGTGCTCGGCGCAGCCGACACGAGGTTGACGGCGCCGGCCGTCGAATTGCGGCCGTTCAGGGTGCCCTGCGGTCCGCGCGCCACCTCCACGTGGCTCAAGTCATACATCAGCGCCGTGGCGCCCTGCGGACGCGGCGAATACACGCCGTCGACATAGAAGGCGACGGCCGGGTCGCCCAGCTCCGTGTGATTGGCCGAGCCGACGCCGCGCATGTAGACGTGCACGCCGCCCGAGTCGCCATGCTGCTCGACGACAAGGCTGGGCACCATGGTGGCCAGCGACGCCAGGTCCTTGACCTGGTTGTTTTGCAGGGTGTCCTGGTTGAAGGCGGTGACGGCCAGCGGCGTCTCCTGCACGAAGGTATTGCGGCGCGTGGCCGTGACGACGATGCGGTCCATCTGCTCGGCGGCCGGTTTTGCCGCGTCGGTGGCTGCCGCGGTGCTGGCCGCTTCCTGTGCCATGGCGGCGCCGCTGCCCAGCAAAATGAACTGGGCGAAGGTCGCATGCGCCAGGCTGAGGGCGATGGTATTGCGTTTGAGCTGTTGCATTGTGGTTGTCTCCTGTACCGCTGGTTGAATGATGATCACATAGCTCTTTGGCTACTGCTGCACATTTTTTGGGTGTCAATCTGAAGTCATGTCGCCTCCGTGCGGGGTCAATGGGTAGCCACGGCGCGCCCGGCCGTGTCGAATAGAAAGGCATGGCCTTCTTCCGGCGCGAAGCCGATGGCGCTGCCCTGCGCCAGCGCATGGCGCGCCTCGCCATGCAGCTTGATGGCCACCGTATGGGCGCTGGCGTCCAGCGTGGCGTGGATGATTTGCGCATCGCCCAGCTGCTCGATCAGGGTGACCGTGGCGCCGTAGCCTTCATTGCGCGGCACCAGCCGCAGGTGTTCGGGGCGTATGCCGACCAGCATGCCCGCCTCGCCACCGAGCTGGCTGGCCAGCGCGGGAACGGCGGCGCACGGCAAAAAATTCATGCGCAGCGCGCCGATGAAGCCGGCCACGAACTGGCTGGCCGGGTGGCGGTACAGCTCCAGGGGCGCGCCCACCTGCTCCAGGTGGCCGCCGTGGAAGACGGCGACCCTGTCGCCGAGGGTCATGGCTTCAACCTGGTCATGCGTGACATAGATCATGGTGGTGCCCAGTTCCTGGTGCAGCTTGGCCAGCTCGATGCGCGTCTGCACGCGCAGCGAGGCATCGAGGTTCGACAGCGGCTCGTCGAACAGGAACACCTTGGGCTGGCGCACGATGGAGCGGCCGATGGCCACGCGCTGGCGCTCGCCGCCCGATAGCGCCTTGGGTTTGCGGTCGAGCAGGTGCGTGATCTGCAAGATCTCGGCCACCTTGCCGACTGCCGCGCGCACCTCCGCTTCCGGCCTGCCCGCCAGTTTCAGGGCAAAACCCATGTTGTCGCGCGCCGTCATGTGCGGATACAGGGCGTAGCTCTGGAAGACCATGGCGATGCCCCGTTCTGCCGGCGCCACGTCGTTGGCCAGCAAGTCGCCGATGCGCAGCTGGCCCGCGCTGATGTCTTCCAGTCCCGCGATCATGCGCAACAGGGTCGACTTGCCGCAGCCGGACGGTCCGACGAAGACCATGAATTCGCCGTCGTGGATATCGAGGTCCAGACCCTTGACGATTTCCGGGCCGTCGCCGTAGGTCTTGCGGATGCCGCGCAGGGAGATGGCGGCCATGTCAGTGCTCCCCTGCCAGGGCCGGTGCGTCGGCATGCGCGGCGCGCTGGGCGGCGATGAAGTCGCGGTACCACAGGGCGCTGTCCTTGAAGCTGCGCTGCTGCGTGGCGTAATCGACGTACAGCATGCCGAAGCGCTTGGCGTAGCCCGAATTCCACTCGAAGTTGTCCATCAAACTCCAGTAGAAATAGCCGCGCACGTCGATGCCCTGCGCGATCACGGCGCGCAAGGCATCCAGGTGCAGCTGCACGTATTCGATGCGCGCCTCGTCGTGGATCTTGCCGCCGACGGGCTTGTCGGCGACGGCCATGCCGTTTTCCGTGATGTAGACGGGCGGCAGCCGGTATTCGCGGTGCAGGCCCACGAGCAGTTCCGTCAAGCCTTGCGGATAGGTTTCCCAGCCCATGTCGTTAACGCCAAGCTTGCATTCGGGCTTGCGCGGCGGCGTCTCGGCGCTCATGAAAGCGCGTGTGTAGTAGTTCACGCCAAGAAAATCGATAGGCTGCTTGATATCTATGAAATCGTTTTCAAAGATGGACAAAGCGGAAGCGTCGGCGTGTTTCAGGGCCAGGGCCGGGTAGCGGCCCTTGAAGATGGCGTCCATATACCACTGCACCGAGCGCGCATATTCCAGTTCGGCCAGCTCGCGGTCCTGAGCGCTGTCGGTGGCCGGCGTGGCCGTCCACTGATTGAGCACGATGCCCAGTTTCGCGGGCGGATTGACGGCGCGCATGGCTTGCATGGCCAAGCCGTGCGACAGCAGCAGATGGTGCGACACTTGCACGGCGGCGGCCGGATCGGCCATGCCGGGCGCGAACTGGCCCGTGCCGTGGCCCAGCACGGCCGTACACCACGGTTCGTTGTGGGTGGCGATGCTGGCGACCTTGTGGCCGAAGCGGCGCGCCACCTCGGCCGCATAGGCGGCGAAGTGGTAGCAGGTGGCGCGATTGAGCCAGCCGCCCTCGTCCTGCAGCGCTTGCGGCAAGTCCCAGTGATACAGGGTCAGGTGGACGTCGAGGCCCTTGGCGGCCAGGGCGTCGAGCAGGCGCGCGTAAAAAGCGAAACCGGCCTCGTTCCAGGCGCCGGAACCTGTGGGCTGCACGCGCGACCAGGACATGGAAAAGCGGTAGGCGTTCACGCCCAGGTTGGCGATCAGCTCCACGTCCTCGGCATAGCGGTGATAGTGGTCGCAGGCCACGTCGCCATTGCTGCCGTCGATGATCTTGCCATCCGTGTGGCTGAAGGTATCCCAGATGGATGGGCCGCGGCCATCGATGGCGGCGGCGCCCTCGATCTGGTAGGCGCTGGTGGCCACGCCCCAGGTGAAAGTGGCGGGAAAGTTGATATCAATGTCGTCGTTATGCATGGTGGTCATGTCAGTGTGAGTGGATTAAAGAGAGTGCTAGCCTTTGACGGCGCCTTGCGTGAGGCCCTCGATCAGGCGCTTCGAGGCGACAAAGAACATCAGCAGCAGCGGCAGCACGGCAATGGCGGCGCCCGTCATCAGCGCGCCCCACTCCGTGTTGTTCGGCGCCTGCATGCTGCGCAGGGCCAGCGGGATCGTATAGTTCTCGACCGAGCGCATGACGACCAGCGGCGTGATGAAATTGTTCCACGAGTTGATGAAGGTGATCAGGCCCAGGGTGCCCATGGCGGGACCGATCAGCGGCAGCACGACCCGCCAGTAGATGGCGAATTCGCCGCAGCCGTCGATGCGCGCCGCCTCGATCAAATCCTTCGGAATCGCCGTGCCGATGTACTGGCGCATGAGGAAAATCCCCAGCGCGCCGGCCGCTCCCGGCACGTACAGGGCGCGCGGCTGGTCCAGCCATCCGAGGAAATCCATCAGCATGAAGGTGGGGATCATGTTCATGAAGGACGGGATGATCATCGACGCCATCACCAGCGTAAACAGGGGCCGCTTGAAGCGGAATTCGTACATGGCGAAGGCATAGCCGCCCAGCGAGCAAAAGAACAAAGTCAGCGCTGTGGTCATCAGGGCCACGTACAGGCTGATGCCGATATTGCGCCAGAACGGCAGGCGCTCCTGCAGCAGTTCCAGGTTGTTGAGCAGGGCCGTGCCGAACCAGCGTGGCGGCGGCAGGCTGTAGATCTCGGCGCTCGTGTGCGTGGCGAAGACGAACATGAAGTAGAACGGCGCGACCATGATCAGGGTGCCGATGGCCACCATGGCGTAGGCCGTCCAGCGGGTGGTTTTCATCGGACCTCCTTGCGTTCATTGCGGCTGAAGATGCGGTTGTTGACCCAGGTGGTGCTGGCGATGATGAGGAACAGCAGCCAGGAAATGGCCGACGCCGTGCCGAAGTCGCCCGAGGAAAACGCCGTCTTGTAGACAAAGATGGCAGTCGTCATCACGGACTGGCTCACGCCGCTCGATTCGGCCACCAGCACGAAAGGTTCCTCGAACAGCTGCAAATTGCCCATGATGGTCAAGGTGACAGCCAGGTAGATCATGGGGCGCAGCTGCGGCAGGGTGATGTACCAGAATTGCTGGCGTTTCGAGGCGCCGTCGATGGTGGCCGCTTCATACAAATCCTTCGGAATCACCTGCAGCGCGGACAGGTACAGCACCAGGTTCCAGCCCAGGTAGCGCCAGAAAATAACGAAGGCGACGGCCGGCTTGATGAACAGCGAGCTGCCCAGCCAGTCGATCGATTCGGCCGGGAACAAGCCACCGACCAGCGACAGGCTGGCGCACCATTCGATCAATACATTGATCTGCCCATAGTCGCGCGAGAACAGGGTATTGAAGACCATGGCGATGGCCACGCTGGAGGTGATGAACGGTAAAAAGTATATGCCGATCACCAGGTTGCGCGAGCGCTTGAAGCTGTTGTGGATGAAGGCCGCCAGCGGAATGGCCACCAGGTGCTGCGGCACGCCCGAAGCCAGCGCCAGCCAGACCGTATTGCCCAGCGAGCGCAAGAACCACGGGTCGCTCAAGGCGTACTTGTAGTTATCCAGGCCCACCCACTGCATGGCTTCCACGCCGCTGGCCGCTTCCCACTGGTTGAACGACAAATAGATGGAAAACAGCAGCGGGAACAGGCTGAAGACGGCAAACAGGATGAAGAAAGGGCTGATGAAGATGTACGGCGCCCATTTCTTCATGTTGAAGCGTTTCCTGGCGGGCCGCGCTGCAGCGGCAGCGGGCGCGCCCTCGGTACAAGGCATGGAGGTAGTCATGCTGTTCCTAGCGCCGCGCGCGGTGGGTGATCAGGGCCTTGGCGTCGGCCAGCGCCGTCTTGATATCCTTGTTTTGCGCCAGCACGCTTTCCAGCTCCATGTTGACGATATCGCGCGCCACGGCGTCGAACTTGTCGACACGGATGACGGGAATCTTCGCCGCCGTGTCGCGCGCCAGCAAGCGCGTCTTCTGGCCGCCGAAGTACGGCTGCGGCTCGTCCATCATGGGATCCGCATAGGCGGCCTTCAGGGCGGGAAACGCGCCGATTTCCTTCAGCGAGTGCAGCTGGATATCCTTGTTGACGGTCATGAACTTGATGAATTCCCAGGCCTGGGTTTTATTCGCCGCCTTTTTCGGGATGCCGTAGAAGGAGCCGCCGTACGACGCCAGCGCGCCGGCCGGCAAGTTCGCCGCGCGCCACTGGCCCTTCGAATCGGGCGCCAGCCACTTGGCCAGGTGGCCGCTGAGCCAGGAACCCATCATCTGGCTGGCCACCTTGTCGCGTTTGAAGCCTTCGGCCCACTCGCCCGTCCAGGCCACGGTGCGCGCATCGATGCCGGCCACCCGCGCCGCCTTGGCCAGTTCGAACGCCTTGACGAAGCGGGGCGAGTCGACCAGCACCTGGCCCTTGTCGCCAAAATAAATGCCCTCGCCATCCTTCAGGTTGGCGCGGATAACGATGTCGGCCAGGTCGCTGGCGCCGGCCAGCAGATAGGTGCCGGTGGCAGCCTTGAGCTTCTTGCCGGCGGCGATGTACGATTCCCACGATTGCGTCAGGTCGGCTTCCTTGATGCCCGCCTTGTCCATCAAGTCCTTGCGGTAGAACAGGGTGCCCGGCCCCAGGTCGGCCGGCATGGCGCCCAGGGTGCCGCGCGAGCTGGTCGCCTGCACGAAGGTGAACGGCACGAACTGGGCGCGGTACTGCCCTGCCCCGTACGGCGCCTGCAAGAGGTCTTCCATGCCCTTCGATTCGGCAAAGCTGCCGACATAGCGGAAGTCGATGGCCATCACGTCGGGCAGGCGCGCGCCGGCCGCCAGCGCCGTCGTCATCGAGTTATGGTGGTCGTCGATCTGCAGGCTGACCAGCTTGACCTTCACTTGCGGATACAGTTTCTCCCACAGGGGCAAGGCCGTCTTGACGGCGCGGTCCAGGTCGGGGAACGAGGCGACGGTAATCGTGGCGGGGGCCAGCGCGGGCAACGGTGCCGCCGGCGGGACGACTGCAGGCGCGGCGGCCACGCCACAGGCCAGGGTCAGCGCTGCCAGCGGGGCGGCGCCAAGGATGCTTGACTTCATTATTTCATCTCCGATTATTGAGCGTCTTCTATCTTGAAAACGTTTTCACAACATGTGTCCATTTAACACCGCAAAGAAAATCAAGTCAACCGAAAAAGTTGTCATTTTTATTGAGGGGAGCCTGTCAAGCGGCATGCCGCGGCGCGTGTTCCCCTATGACAGAGGCGAAAATACGGGCTGCCGTTAGCGCTGTTGTTTTTTGTGAAAACGTTTTCAAGGAAGGGTCGATAAGCAGGGCCGCCCAGGTGCGGTGGCATCATCCGACGTGCACCGCCCACAATCTGTCGGCTTACACCCTGCGGGCCAGGCCGCGCTGCACCCGACCCGCTGCGCTATCAGCTATGGCCATTTATGGTAATCTTTCGATGAAAAGGTTTTCAGAGCACTGACAACCAGCCATCTTGATACCCAGGAATCACCTTGAACGATAGCGCCCACGCTGCTCCCCCTTCCACCCTGCTCGACGTGGCCCGCCAGGCCGGCGTGTCGCCCAGCACCGTCTCGCGCATCCTGAACGGCACGGCCAGGGTCTCCGACGACAAGCGCGACGCCGTGCTGGCGGCCATTGCGCAGATGAAATTCGCACCGAACCAGATGGCGCAGGGGCTGAAAAAAGGCCGCTCGATGACCATCGGCATCGTGGTGCAGGACATTTCCAGCCCCTTCTTCGACGAAAGCCTGCGCGGGGTGGACGACGGCTTGAAAGACACGGGCTACGCATCCGTCATCGTCAGCGGACACTGGAATGCGCAGGAAGAGGCCGACCGCATCCGTCTGCTGCTGGCGCGCAAGGTCGACGGCATCATCCTGCTGTCGGGACGCATTTCGGACGAGAGCGTGCTCGATTTCTCGCAGCAGCGGCCCATCGTCTCGACGGGCCGCCTGCTCGCCACGAAAAGCGCCATCGGCTTCAAGCTCGACAACGAATACGGCGCCTACCTGGCCGTGCGCCATCTGGTGGAACTGGGCCACCGGCGCATCGCCTTCGTGGCCGGCCCCGCCAACAACACGGATGCGGCCGAACGCCTGACGGGCTACCAGCGCGCGCTGCGCGAAGCGGACATACCCATCGACCCGAAGCTGATGGTGGAAGGTGATTTCCACGAAGCAAGCGGGATGCTGGCCATGAACCATTTGTTCGATACACAGCAGCAATTCAGCGCCGTCTTCGCCGCCAACGACCTGTCCGCCTATGGCGTGCGCCTGTGCCTCTACCGCAAGGGGATCCGCGTGCCCGACGATATCTCGCTCGTCGGCTTCGATGACTTGCCCGGCTCGTCCTACACGACGCCGCCGCTGACCACCATCCACCAGCCCCTGTACGACATCGGCCGCATCGCCACCGAAGCGCTGCTGGGGCTGATCAATGGCGAAGCCGTGCAGGCCGCCATTCCGCCTTTGGCGCTGATCGTGCGCGAGACTACGCGCCGCATCCGCTAAGGATTGCACCATGATAAACCTACTGCGCAGCCCACTCTCGGGTCGGCGTTGCTCGCTGTACTTTTTGTACAGCTGCACTACTCAACCCGATATCGGGCTTGCTCGCTACGGTTTCTCAAGGTGCTGACGCTTCACCATATACCACTATTTTCCTGAACGAGAATCAATACGCTACCAGTATCCGCAACGCGTGCCGGAATCTGCAGCAATGGCGCATCCGCTTTACAATAGTGGCTCGTTCAGCAAGAATGCCTGCTTCAAGCAAGCTTGGCTCAACCCTCCGGCCGCAGGCTGGAAGACTCCGAACACTCACCACAAAGGGACATCACATGGAACATACTCTGCCACCACTGCCGTATGAAATGGACGCTCTGGCGCCGCATATTTCGAAAGAAACCCTGGAATACCACTATGCCAAGCATCACCAGGCGTATGTCACCAACTTGAACAACCTGATCAAGGGTACCGAGTTCGAGAACCTGTCGCTGGAAGACATCATCAAGAAATCGTCGGGCGGCATCTTCAATAATGCAGCGCAAGTATGGAACCACACCTTCTACTGGAACGGCATGAAGCCGGCCGGCGGCGGCGCGCCTGCGGGTGCCGTGGCTGACGCGATCAACGCCAAATGGTCGTCGTTCGACAAGTTCAAGGAAGAATTCACCAAGTCGTGCGTGGGCAACTTCGGTTCGGGCTGGACCTGGCTGGTGCAAAAAGCCGACGGCTCCGTCGACATCGTCAACACCTCGAACGCCGGCTGCCCGCTGACCACCGGCGACAAGCCGCTGCTGACCTGCGACGTGTGGGAACACGCTTACTACATCGACTACCGCAACCTGCGCGCCAAGTACGTGGAAACGTTCTGGGGCCTGGTCAACTGGGACTTCGTTGCCAAGAACTTCGCGTAAGCGCGTTCCTGACAACGTAAAACGGACGCGCTTGCGGCATGTGCCGCAGTGACCCGTCTTGAAAAGAAGCCTGTGCCTGCGAGCCGGGCTTCTTTTTTTTGCCCCTGCAGAACACGCGTGCCCGCCACGCGCTGTCAAGCGAACCGGTATGGCAATCGGAATGTTATAAGATGCGCAAGAGCTGCGCTCCTCCATGCGCCCTGTCCCCGTTTCCTTGCTGAAAGAAAAAAATGAAAAGATTCATGCTCGCCCTGCTGCTCTGCGCCTCCGGTTCCGCCTTCGCCAACTCGGCCTGCGACACGCCGCGCAACGACTTCGACGGCCTGTATTGCCTCAACAAGGTGTACCAGGAAGCGGACAAGGAACTCAACGCCAACTACAAGAAACTGAGCTCCCAGCTCGACGCCAGCGGCAAGCAAAAGCTGAAAACGGGCCAGCTGGCGTGGATCAGCGCACGCAACCAGAACTGCTCGAAACGCGAATCCTCGGGCTTCTATGTGAACCTCGATTGCGCCACCCAGACCACCATCGAACGCGCGCAATTTTTGCAGGACCGCGTGCGCGAATGCGTGAGCGCCGGCTGCCAGAACAGCAAACTGTGAGCTGAAGCTGCGCCAGCGCAAACACGAGCGGGCGGTAATCACCCATACTGGCCACTCGGAGGTCTTTCCGTTTATGCCATGAGCAAACTCATCGATATTTCCCTGGATCAATGGGACGCCAGCGGCAGCCCCGCGCAGCAGGCGGCGGCGCTGCAAGCCCTCGAAGATGGGCACGTACTGCTGCTGCCCCGCCTGGGTTTCGTCCTATACCCGGAAGAACATGGGCTGCTGAACGGCGCGGCGGGTAGCGCCAGCGGCGCCAAGAACATCAGCTGGGATCCCGCGCGCGGCGTACGCGGCCAGGGCGACGCCTGCGATGCGGCCCTGCTGGCGGCGCTGATGCAGCGCTACGCACGCCAGACGCGCAGCTTGCTGGCCGGCTTGCTGCCCAGCTACCAGGCGCATCTGCAGCAAGGCAAGGGCAGCTTTCGCCCCGTGGAAATCGCCGGCAGGGTAACGTCCTGGCGCAAGGACGATACGCGCCTGCATATCGACAGTTTCCCCTCCTCGCCCACGCAGGGCCGGCGCATCCTGCGCGTCTTCACCAACATCCATCCGCGTGACGCGCCCCGCGTGTGGAAACTGGGCCCGCCCTTCGAGCAGGTGGCGCAGCATTTTTTACCCGTCGCGCAGCGTCCGCAACCCGTGCTGGCGACCCTGCTGCAATGGCTGCGCATCACCAAGTCGCGGCGCACGGCCTACGATCACTACATGCTGCAGCTGCACGACGCCATGAAGGCCGACCTGGCCTACCAGGCGCAGGTGGAACAGCACACGCATGCCTTCGCGCCGGGCCAGACGTGGATCATCTTCAGCGACGCCGTATCGCACGCGGCCCTGCGGGGACAGCATGCGCTGGAGCAAACCTGGCTACTGCCCGTGCGTGCCATGGCCGCCCCCGACAAGTCGCCGCTGGCCATCCTCGAGCGCCAGTTGCAACGCCCGCTGGCCTAGCCTGACCAGGCACTGCGCCCCGGCAAAGCCAGGCTCAGGCAAACCGGCTCAGGCCGGCAAACGGGCCGCCTTGAAGCGCCGCCAGGCCTTGTGCATGCGGCCATCGCTGCCCTGCGCCTGCGCGCGCGCCGCCAGGTAGCCGCGCACGAAGGCCGCGTGCTGCCGCAACCCATCCTGGGCGGACTGGTCAGCCTGGCCAGTCTGAACATCAGGCAATTGCTGCAGCAGCCGGTCGGCCACCTGCACATCGTTGAGCCAGCCCAGTTCATCCTGCAGCACCGACAGCCGCCCCACATACGGTTGCACGGCGCGCGCGGCAAACAGCGAGGCAAAAAATTCCGTCGCATAGCGCGTCTTCTTGGCCGCGATGCGCACCCGGTGGCGCTGCAGCGGTGTGGCATGCAGCAGGCGCTTGCCGCGCTTCACCAGGCGGCGCTGGTCCTTGCGCAGGGTGGCGCGGGCAAACGGCGAGACGTGCGCATCCAGGCGCCGCACCTGGCGCGCGGAACAGCTGTCGCGCCAGGCGCGCGCCTGCAGCCAGCGCTGCAAGCCCAGCATGCAAGCCGTGTAGCGCGCCGACGTGACGGCCTGGGCCGCTTGCGCATGCTTGAGGCGCGCCTGCGCGTGCGCCGCCTCTGCCAGCGCCGCCGCATCCGCCTGCGCCTCGCCATCGAGCTGCGCCAGGGTATTGCCAGCCAACACATCCCAGTCGCGCGCCTCGCCCAGCGCGCCGCCCATCCAGTCGAGTTCGACCTTCAAGGCGTCCGGCAGCGCCAGCAGCGACTTGAACATGCCCAGCGCCGAGCGCAGACGGCGCAGGCCCACGCGCATCTGGTGCACGCTTTCCACATCCTCGCCCGCCGCCACGCCATCCTGGTTGCCGCTGACCTGCTCCAGGCAATTGCCGGCGATGGCCAGGAACACTTGCTCCACCGACATCGCCGCGTCCAGCGCCAGGGGCTGCGCCTTGACCGCCTGCAGAGGCTGCGATGCCGCGAGGCGGTAACCGCGTTCCGCCTTGCTCATGTGGCCCAGCTGCAGCGGCACGTCCTGCAGCAGGGCCAGCGCCACGTCGAACAGGCTGGCCGCTTGCCCCTGCTTCAATTCCAGTTCGATCTCGCTGACGGGCACGCTGCGGACGGCGCCATTCGCCCCATCCGCGCCGCTTTCGATGACACCCTGGTCCAGCACGCATTCGATCTCGTCGCCCTGCGGCGTGCGCAGCTGCCATACGGTGCGCTCCATGCGCGTGGTAAACACAGGCTGCAAGGCGTCGCGGACGGCGTCCCGGCGCAGCAGCGCGCGAATGGGCTGCTTGCGGCCGATGGCCGAATCCAGCGCGGCGAGATCCGGTTGCGGCCCGGAAACTTCGCCTTCCCATTCGTGGCGGCTGTGCAAGCCGCTGTTGACGGTGCCACCGGCCTTCAGGGTCTGCACCCAGCGCCCGTCCACCTGGCGCACGCGCAAGCCCGCCTGGTGGCGGCACAGCTGCAAATCGGGCGTGTCGACATAGATATCGTGCATCTGCAGCAGCTGCACCTCTCCTTGCGCCTGCTGCGCCAGCAACGGGTGCGCGCGCAGGCGCGCTACATCTTGCTGCGCCAGCAACAATTTCAATTCGATTTCCATGACCGCTCCTCGCGAGACTCCTGAACGCCCATTGTAAGGCGCGTCCAGCCACATACAAGGAGCACGCGCACCGACCTTGATTTTGCGCGAAAATAGGCGCTTCATTCAACCAGGAGATGCCATGACCTACCACGCCGCCGAAAACCGCTACGACACCATGCAATACCGCACGTGCGGGCGCAGCGGGCTGAAACTGCCGCTGTTGTCCCTGGGACTGTGGCACAACTTTGGCGACAGCAACAGCCTGGCCTCGCAGCGCGACATGCTGCGCACGGCCTTCGACCTGGGCATCACGCATTTCGACCTGGCAAACAACTACGGCCCGCCATATGGCAGCGCGGAAAGCAATTTCGGCAAGCTGCTGCGCGACGATTTCTTACCGTACCGCGATGAACTGATCATTTCCACCAAGGCAGGCTGGGACATGTGGCCGGGCCCGTACGGCCAGGGCGGCGGCTCGCGCAAATACGTGCTGGCCAGCCTGGACCAGAGCTTGCAGCGCCTGGGCCTCGACTACGTCGACATCTTTTACTCGCACCGCTACGACGCCGACACGCCGCTGGAAGAAACCATGGGCGCGCTGTCCACCGCCGTGCAGCAGGGCAAGGCGCTGTACGTGGGCCTGTCCTCGTATTCGCCGCAAAAGACGGCCGAGGCAGCCAAACTGCTGAAAGAGTGGAAAGTGCCGTGTCTGATCCACCAGCCAGCCTACAATATGCTCAACCGCTGGATCGAGGAAGACGGCTTGCTCGATACCCTGCAGCAAGAAGGCATGGGCTGCATCACGTTCACGGCGCTGGCGCAGGGCTTGCTCAGCGACAAATACCTGGACGGCGTGCCGCAGGATGCCCGCGTCAACCGCCCCGGCGGCGGCTCGCTGCTGCAAAAACACCTGAGCGCGGAAAACCTGGCCCGCGTGCGCGCGCTGAACCAGATCGCCGCGCAGCGGGGGCAGACCCTGGCGCAGATGGCGCTGGCCTGGGTGCTGCGCGATCCGCGCGTCACCTCGACCCTGATCGGCGCCAGCAGCAGCGCGCAAATCCGCGAAAACGTGGCTGCACTGCAGCAATTGTCATTCACGGCCGACGAGCTGGCCGCCATCGACGTGCAGGCGCGCGAAGGCCATATCAATCTGTGGGAAGGTCCGTCGCGGGCCGTGTAACGCAATCACGACGGCTACAAGGGCGGCGGCAGCCAGGCCAGCAACTCCTGCGCCACCTGCCGCCGCCGCTCCGGCGTGGCAAAGGCGCCCACCTCCACATGCGTGTCGCCGCAGCTGATGCATATCAGCTGGCGCGGCCCCTCCGGCACGACGATATGCGTGCACCAGGGGCGAAAGCTGCTGCATTGGCGCCGGCCGGCGCTCACCTGTTCGACGACCAGCACGCCGTCGCGCAGGGCCAGATGCTCGTAGTCGCGGGCATGGCGCAGGTAATACAGCAGGGAAATGGCCACCAAGACCAGTTCGGCAAATGAAAAGACGGGAATGTACCAGTAGCCGCGCAGCGCAAAGGCGGCGGCGATGGCGGTGGAAAACAGGCACAGCACACCATAGGCGCGCAGCAACTGGCGCACCGTCAAGGCACTGTGGCGCGTAAACAGCCATTGCGGCTGTTCCCGTGCAGTATCGCGTGGCATCTCGCCTCCCGCAACAGGAAGGGCGCCGGCGTCATCGCTGCAGCGGCGCGTCCTTCAGGATATGCTTGCGCCGCTCAGGCGCCCATCCGCACCAGCGCATGGCCCACGTGCTGCCACCAGTGATCGCGCGACTTGATCTGTTTCAGGCAAGACGTGTCGATTTCCGCGGGGAAGACACGATCCTGGCACACCTTCGTTTCCAGCGCGTAACGCTGATTCTCCGCCGCCGCCAGGGCCACGACGAGCCAGAACGCCAGCGCCAGCAAGACCACCAGCGAACTCCAGGCCAGGTGATTGGTGTTACTTTTTTCGCCAAAAAACTCGCGCGGCCGCGTCTCGCGGTACATCGACATCAAGTCTTTTTCTTTCTCTTCCGACATCTGCGTTTGCATCCTCTGACATCCTATCCTGTACCGGCCGGCTGGCCATGGCGGCGCGCACGCCGCCTTGCCTGCATTTTACGCCGATGGCGCAGGAGAGGCGGTAATTCATGGGGGCAATTCGCCATCACCACCCTGCGCCGGCTGCACGGGCGCCACGCTTTCCACATGATCGACGTCGATGTCGCCGCCGTCGGGCACCGTATTGCGCGGCTCCACGCCGGCCCGCTCGCCCGTGCCGGCCGCATCGCTGTCGTTCTCCAGCGCTTCCGCATCCTGACCCGGCACGCCCTGCATGTCGCTGCCGCTGTCGGAACTGTCGCTGGGACCGAGCGCCCCCTTGCCATGGCCGCTGCCCAGGACGCGGTCAGGCGTGACGGGCAAATTGTCCGGATCGAGTGTGCTGCTGCTCATGGCGGCCTCCCGTTCATAAAAAACCAGCTTACTCCGCTGGCCTGGCCTGCGGCGCACGCCTGCACGGCATTTCCGTGGGAAAAATGCGGCGGCGCACAACTATTTTCAGAAATTACTTCACAAATGTACTATTCATTGATATAGTTAATTCAAGTAAGCATCTTCTCATCCAGAAACTGCTTCATCGGCGGCACGGCGCCCACCAGCGCCATGCCGCCGAACCGACCGGTACGTGGCGAGCCGGCCCATCCACCCAGCCATCATGCACATATTGGAGTTTTATCATGCAAGCCAAATCACTCATCGCAGCATTGTTTGCCATCACCGCCGCCACGTCGGCTTTCGCCCAAAGCGCCGCGCCTGCCGCTGCCAGCCAGCAACTTACGCGCGCTGACGTCACGGCCGAATACATCCGTGCCCGCAACGCCGGCGAAATCGCCACCAGCGAAGTCGACTACCCGAAAACGCCGGCCACCGCCGCCAGCAAAGTGACGCGCGAAGAAGTCATGGCCGAGTTCTACGCCGCCCGCAAGGCTGGCCTGATCCCGCAAACGGAAGCAGACTTTGACGTCGCGCAAACGACCAAGCACGTCGTGAAATAAGAAACCAGTCAGCCGGTTTCAGTCAGTAACACACCTCAGTTGCGGCGCAGCACTCGGGCCACTCCCGAAGCTCACCGCGGCGAGCTGTCAGCAGCACCCCCAACACGATCTTTCCCGGAGTCCCTGCATGTCCCTGCACCGCCGTTTGCTTGCCGCCAGCCTGATCCTTGCCTTGAGCGCCTGCGCCGACATGGGCCATATCGCGCCGCAATCGGCCATGCTCGACGCCAACAAGCTGCAGGCGAGCCAGGCCATGGATGCCGCCGCCAGCGCCGCCATACAATGGCCGCGCACGCAATGGTGGCAAGACTTGCACGACCCCCAATTGAACCGCCTGATGGAGCAGGCGCTGGCCGACAGCCCTACCCTGCGCGGGGCCCAGGCGCGCGTGCGCCAGGCCGAGGCGCTGGCGGGCGCGGCGGAAGACAAGACCCGCCCGCAGGCCGACGCGAATGTTTCGATCAACCGCGAACTGTATTCGCAGCATGGCAGCACGCCGGCGCCCCTGGCCGGCAATTACGCCTGGCGCAACCAGGCCACCGTCACGGCTTCGTACGACCTGGACCTGTGGGGCCGCAACCGCGCCGCCCTGTCCGCCGCCCTGGGCGACGTGCAGATGGCGTCGGCCGAATCGCAGATGGCCCGCCTGGCGCTGGAAACGGCGCTGGTGCGCACCTATATCCAGCTGTCGTATGAATTCCAGCTGCAGGACGTGATCGAACGCAGCCTGGCGCAGCGCGCCCGCATCCTCGACATCACGCGCCAGCGCAAGCAAGCCGGCATCGGCACCGATATTGATGTAGCGCAAATAGAAACCACTTTGCCCGCCGGCCGGCGCCAGCTGGAACAGTCGGCCGAGTCGCTGGCCCTGCTGCGCAACCAGCTGGCGGCCCTATCGGGCAAGGGTCCGGCAGCCGGTGCGGCGCTCACGCGGCCCGTGCTGCGCCTGGACCAGCCGCTGGCCATTCCCGCCGCCCTGCCAGCCGACCTGATCGGCCGCCGCCCCGACATCGCCGCCCAGCGCTGGCGCGTGGAAGCGGCGGCGCAACGCATCGACGCCGCCAAGGCCGAGTTCTACCCGAACGTCAACCTGGTGGCCTTTGCCGGCTTCCAGGCCTTCGGCTTCAGCCATTTTCTCGATGCCAACTCGGACATCCGCGGCGTCTCGCCCGCGCTGAGCCTGCCCATCTTCGCCGGCGCCCGCCTGCGCGCCCAGCTGGGCAGCCAGACGGCCGTGTACGACGGTGCCGTGGAGCAATACAACGCCACCGTCATCAACGCCATGTCGGACGTGGCCAACGCCGTCACGAAGGCCCAGTCGCTGGAAAAGCAGCACCAGCTGACCGTGCAGGCGCTGGCCACGGCGCAGCGCGCGCGCGACCTGGCGGAAAAGGCCTACAAGGCGGGCATGAGCGACGCCATCAACATGCTCAACACGCAAGTGGCGCTGCTGGCGGAAGAACAGCAGCAGGCGCAAAATGGGGCGCGCGAGCTCGATCTGTACGTTTCCTTGATGAATGCACTGGGAGGCGGCATCTGAGCTTGCAATCCTGGCATTGCCCTAGCCCAACAAGATACAATCGGAACTTTATTCACACATGAAGGAATATGACATGACCGCTTTTGACGCCACCTCCAAGCGGCTGCAAAACATCCGCACGCGCATGCCAGGCTTCCCCATGGAACTGATGCGCCTGTTGCGCATGACGTACCACATTCAAAAAGGCATGAAGGATCTGACCAATGCCGCGCTGAAAAAGCACGACCTGGTCGATGCCAGCTACATGGTGCTGGCCGTGCTGTACGGCACGGACGACGAAACCTCGAACGCCTGCACCCTGGGCATGGCGTGCCATGAAAAGCCGGCCAACCTGACGCGCGTGTGCAACGACCTGGAAACGCGCGGACTGATCCACCGCGGCACGCGCCCCGGCGACCGCCGCTCCGTGATGATCTCGCTGACCGACAAGGGCCGCGCCCTGATCGAAACGGCGCTGCCGGACGTGTACCAGGAAACCTCGGCCCTGTACGAAGGTTTCACGGACGAAGAGCTGCAAGTGCTGGACAAGCTGTACATGCGCCAGTTGCGCAACCTCAACAATCTCAACAACCAGAACTGATAGCCTATCGATGACGCCAGCCACAGCAACAAAACCTATATACGGCCCCCTGACCCGGGCGGCCCACTGGCTGGCGCTGGCGCTGCAGGACTGGCGCTCGACGGAAGGCGAACGCTGGATCTACGTCGGCAAGACCCTCATCGCCTCGTTCTGCGCGCTGTGGCTGGCCTACCGCCTGGGCCTCGATTCGCCCAGCACGGCGATGACCACGACCATCATCCTGGCCCTGCCCAGCAGCGGCATGGTGCTGGAAAAAAGCTTTTACCGCCTGTGCGGCACCCTGCTCGGATGCACGGCCGCGCTGACCCTGATCGGCCTGTTCCCGCAGCAGCCCGTGCTGCTGTTCGCCGGCCTGGCCCTGTGGGTGGGTCTGTGCACGAGCGGCTCGGCCCTGCACCGCAACGCGCAATCGTATGTGTACGTGCTGGCCGGCTACACGGCCTGCATGATCGTGCTGCCCGCCATCGAGCAGCCGATGCAGGTGTTCGCGCTGGCCGTCACGCGCGTGGCTGAAGTGGGCCTGGGCATCATCTGCTCGGCGGCCGTCTCCAGCGTGCTGCTGCCGCGCCACCAGGGCACGCAGGTGATGCGCACGGTGCAAGCGCGCTACGGCAAATTCCTCACCTTTTGCCAGGACGTGCTGCAGCAAAAACTCACGCCGGCGCAGGTGGAGCTGACGCACCTGCAATTCGCCGCCGACGTGGCGGCGCTGGAACTGGGCCGCTCGGCCGCCCTGTTCGAAGTCACCAGCAAAGTGAGCCACGTGCGCGCGCAAAACCGCAAGCTGCATGCCTTCAACGCCACCTTCATGACGGCGCTGACCACCTTCTATACCTTCCACCGCCTGTTCGACCGCCTGCAGCGCGACGACGAGACGCAAGTCATGCAGGCTTGCGCGCCCCTGTACGCCATCGTCGCCGAAGCGCTGCAAACGACGCCGTCGCAAGACTCGCTCGACACCATGCAGCAGCACCTGCAAACGGCGCTGGGGCAGGCCCGCGCGGACATCGACGGCGCCCCCATCGCGCATGCGCAGCGCATCGATTTCGACACCGTGTGCGAGCTGCTCGAGCGCTTCGCGCGCGACATGAGCCGCTTTCACGAAGTGTATTTCAGCCTGGCGCACGATACGCCACTGGAAATCAGCACGCCGCAGGCCTACGCGCCGAAGACGCCGCCCGCGCTGGTGATCGCCAGCGGCGCGCGCGCGGCCATCAGCCTGGCCCTGCTGGCGCTGGGCGCCTACTTCCTCGCCTGGCCCTACGCCAGCACGGCGATGCTGATGGCGGCCGTGTTCTGCGCGCTGGCCTCGTCCTCGCCGCGCCCCATCCTGATGATCCGGCAAGTGCTGGCGGGTTTTTTGATCGCCATGCCGCTGTCGCTCGTCTGCGTGTACTTCGTGCTGGTGCATGGCGACGGCTTCCCCATGCTGGTACTGAGTTTTGCGCCCTTCCTCGCCGTGGGCTTGTATCTGATGACGAATCCGGCCAAGCTGGGCGTGGGCCTGGGCGTGTCGACCTTCATCACGCAGATGGCGCCGACAAATCTGATGCATGTCGACGGCGCCGCCTTCCTCAACACGGGCATGGCGCTGATCGTCGGCCTGATGCTGGCCGCCCTCGTGTTTGCCGTGCTGTTGCCCGAGCACACGATGGGCCACAAGGACCATATCGGCCGCGCCCTGTGGCGCGAAGCGCTGCATGCGTGCACGGCGCCGGCGCGGCGCGTGAAACACCGTTTCGACAACCGCGTGCGCGACTTGCTCAGCCAGCTCAATGCGGCGGCCGGCCCGGCGCCTGGCGAGGCCACGCGCGCCGTCGTGCGCCAGGCCCTGACCCTGCTGGAAATCGGCCACTCGGTGATCGAATTGCGCGAACTGATCGCGACCGCCCGGCCGGGCGCCACGCGCCACGCGCTGCAGCAGTGCGTGGACCACATCGCCGGCTGGCTGCGCACGCGCGGCGACACGGCACTGCAGGCGGCCCTGGCGGCGACCCTGCAGGCGGGCGCCGTGGTGCGCGCGGCGCAGAACGAAGCCGGCGTCACACCCGAGCGCAGCGCGCGCCTGCAGACGGCGCTGGCCGACCTGCATTCGATCTACACCTCTTTACTCGACCACATGGCGCCTGGCGCCGGAGACCACCATGCCGCGTGAATTCGCCCTGTTCGGAATTCTGATTCCTACCCTGCTGCCCCTGTTCATCCTCAGCATCGGCCTGCAAACCCTGCTCGACCGCGTGCTGGGCTGGCTGGGCGTGTACCGCATGGTGTGGCACCCGTCGCTGGCGCGGCTGTGCATCTTCATCGCCATCTTCGGCGCGCTGGCCTTATCGCTTTACAAATAAAAAAAACTGTTCAATCCAATCAAGGAAAGGCTGCCGACATGGTAAGCAAACTGACCCGCTATGCAATCACCCTGCTGCTATTGGCTGCAGCCCTGTGGATAGGCAAGACCGTCTGGGACCGCTACATGGAGTCGCCGTGGACGCGCGACGGCCGCATCAAGGCCGACATCGTCAACATCAGCGCCGACGTGGCCGGCACCGTCACGGACGTGCTGGTGCGCGACAACCAGGTGGTGCAAAAAGGCGACGTGCTGTTCGTCGTCGACAAGGAACGCTATGCGAGCGCGCTGGCGCAGGCCGACGCCGTGCTGGCGGCGCAAAAAACGGAGATGGGCCGCCGCGGCAAGGAAGCGCAGCGCCGCGCAGGCCTCGACGCCAGCATCATCTCGACGGAAAGCCGCGAAAGCGCGGCCTTTGCCGCCAGCTCGGCCTCGTCGCAAGTGCAGGCCGCCGTGGCCGCCCGCGCGCTGGCGCAATTGAATCTGGAGCGCACCACCGTGCGCGCCCCCGTCAGCGGCTACGTGACCAACCTGAACGTGCACAAGGGCGATTTCGCCGCCGTCGGCGCGGCCAAGCTGGCCGTCATCGACAGCGCCTCGTACTACGTCGTCGGCTACTTCGAAGAGACCAAGCTGGGCATGCTGGCGCAGGACGACAAGGCGGAAATGAATCTGATGAGCGGCGGCACCCTGCATGGCCACATCGAGAGCATCGCGCGCGGCATCACCGACCGCGACGCCGCCACGGGCCGGGAATTGCTGGCCGACGTCAATCCCACCTTCAACTGGGTGCGCCTGGCGCAGCGCGTGCCCGTGCGCATCCACATCGACGAGCAGCCGAAGGGGCAATTGCTGGTGGCCGGCACCACGTGCACCGTGGTGATCACGCCCCACTCGGCGCATTCCGCACCGGCGCCGAAGCCAGCGGCCGCGCACCCGGCATGAGCCGCGGCGGCGCCGGACGCCTGGCGGAAATCGCCCTGTTCCTCAACGCCGCGGCGCTGGGCAGCTTTTCCGCGGCCGGCCGCAAGCACGGCCTGTCGCCGGCCGCCGCCAGCGCCGCCATCGCGCGCCTGGAAACGGCGCTGGGCGTCACCCTGTTCGAGCGCACCACGCGCCAGCTGCGCCTGACGGAAGAGGGTCTGCACTACCGCCACTACAGCGAACAGGCGCTGGACTTGCTGGCGCAGGCGGAAGACGGCTTGCCTGCAGGCGGCGCCGCCGTGCGCGGCGTGGTGCGCATCTCGGCGCCGTCCGACATCGGCCGCCAGCTGCTGCTGCCCATGCTCGACCGCTTTGCCGCGCTGCACCCGCAGGTGCGCCATGCGCTGACCTTGACGGACGCCACGGCCAGGCTGGTGCAGGACGATATCGACCTGGCCATCCGCTACGGCGAGCTGCCCGACAGCGACATGGTGGCGCGCCTGCTGCACCCGGGCCGGCGCGTCGTGTGCGTGGCGCCCGCGCTGGCCGCCAAAGTGGGCGTGCCGGCCACACCGCGCGACCTGGCGCTGCTGCCGACGCTCGTGCTGACGGCGGGTGACGGCGCGCCGCAGGAGTGGCGCTACCGTGAGGATGGCAAGCGCCACAGCCTGCGCCCGCAAGGCGCCTGGCACAGCAACGATGGCGAAATCATCCGCCGCTGGGCCGTGGCCGGCCATGGCTATGCCTACAAATCCCTGCTCGACATCGGCGACGACCTGCGCGCGGGGCGCTTGCACACGGTGCTCGACGATTACTTTGCCGACAGCGTCCCCCTGAACCTGCTGTACCGGCGCAGCCGCTTCCAGCCGCCGCGCGTGGCCCTGCTGGCCGACTTCCTGCTGCAGCAATTCGCCGCCCTGCCGGCGCAGCGCTAGCGGGCCACGGTCAGGGCGCCAGCACGCCCAGCTGGCGCAGCAGGGTCAGATTATCTTCCAGGTGCCAGTTGTCGCTGATGCGCCCCTGCGCATTGACCCGGTACAGATCGAACGCGTAAAAGTCGATGGCTTGTCCCTTGCCGCGCACCTCGCCCTGCGGCGTGGGGAAGACGCCCGTGAAGCGGCCTGTGAAATGCAGGCGCAAGGTGACACGGTCGCTGGCCACCAGCATGTCGTCGATGGCCACCTGCAAATCCGGCACGGCCGCGTGAAAGACCTGTGACGCCTGCAGCGGGCCGGCCAGTCCCTGCGGGCGGCCGGCGGGCAAGCTGCGATCGGTAAAATCGTCGGCCAGCGCCAGGCGCGCCAGGGCCGGATCGCCGCTCTGCCAGAACGCGGCATAGCGGCGCGCGGCCAGCACCACCTTGTCGGTGGCGGCGGCGCCGGCCAGGTGGGCCGGCATGGGCAGTGAAGGCGCCACGTCGGCGGCATGGACTGGCGCGGCAGCGGCCAGCAGAGAAAGGGCCAGGATGGCGGGGGCAAGAACAGGTGCGGGCATAATGAATCCAGGTGGGTTGATCGGCGTGCCTGCTGCATAGGGCACCCCGTCATTCTGGACTCGCTTGCCCTATTTGATAATTGGCCCCAAGATTGAATCACTTGCTTGCAGTAGTTGAAAATCAGCGGCCGCCGGCCACGTCGAGGATGCTGCCCGTCACATACGTGGCGCCCGGTCCCAGCAGGTACAGGATGGCGTCGGCGATTTCTTCCGGCTGGCCGCCCCGCTGCATGGGCACGCCGGACGCCAGGCGCGCCACCCGTCCCGGTTCGCCGCCCGACGCGTGGATGTCCGTGTAGATGATGCCGGGGCGCACGCCGTTGACGCGGATGCCCTCGGCCGCCACTTCCTTCGCCAGGCCGATGGTGAGCGTATCGACGGCGCCTTTCGAGGCCGCGTAATCGATGTATTCGCCCGGGGAGCCGAGGCGCGCGGCTGCCGACGAGACATTCACGATGCGTCCGCCCTGCCCGCCATTGGCCGTCGACATGCGCCGCACGGCTTGCTGGCAGCACAGGAAATAACTGATCACGTTGGTGCGCAGCACGCGTTCGAGGCGCTGCACGGAAATGTCGGCCAGCCGGCATTTCTGCTCCAGCACGCCCACATTGTTGACCAGCGCCGTCAAGGTCCCCAGGCGCGCGTCGACTTCCGCAAACAGGCGCTGCACGTCGGCTTCATCGCTGACGTCAGCCTGCACGGCGATGGCCTCGCCCCCGCCGGCGACGATGCGCGCGCACAGCGCCTCGGCCGCCTGCGCATCGCGCACATAGTTGACGCAAACGGCATAGCCCTGGCGCGCCGCCAGCTGCGCCGTCGCCGCGCCGATGCCGCGGCTGCTACCGGTAATCAAGATCACTTCCTTCATCGCCCCTCCTGAATGGTTGTGGCTTCATGATACCTGTAAGCTGCAGGCGTAAAAAAGCCCGCGCAAGGCGGGCAGTTTGTCTGTCTATTCCTTATCGTCACAACGCCGGAGAAAATCGTAGCGAGCGGCAGTGATTTGTGGCCGAGAAGCGCAACCGTACTTTATTACGGTGAGCATCGCCGGCCGCAAAGCGCGACGCGCGACGCGCAGTAGATTTTATCCGGCGTTCTATGGCCTGAAATGCGTCATGGCGTAAGTCAGATGCTGCCACCAGTGCTCGCGCGACTGCACGGACGCCAGGCATTTCGCGTCGACCTCGTTCTTGAACGCGGGGTCCACGCACGCCTTGGTGGCCAGCGCATTGCGCTGGTTTTCCACGCTGACGATGGCAATCGCCAGCCAGGCCACGAGGGCAAGAGCCAGCGCGCACAGGGTCCAGGGCAGCTGTTTCATGACGTTCTCCTGTATTACTTCTTCGCTGGCGCGGGGGCGCGCTCTTTCAGCACGCGCGCCACCAGTTCATCCATCACGCGCAGGGTCGCTGTCTGGGTTTGCGGCTCGGACTGCCCCGGACGCGACAGCTGCGCCGGCGACGTCACGAAGCGGCCATCGATGACGATGGTCGGCGCGCTGTCGATCTTGCTGGCGGTGATCAGCTGTTCATTGCGTTTCAGCTTGGTCTGCACGCCGAAGGAATTGAACATGTCCAGGTATTTCGCCTTGTCGATGCCGTTCTTCACCAGCAGGTCGAGGATGGCGTCATCGCGGTTCAGGCGGTTGCGCTCGACGTGGATGGCACGGAAGATCTTGTCGTGGAACTGGTCCAGCTGGCCCATCGCCTCCAGCGTGGCGTAGGCGTGCGCCTGCGGATCCTTCGGGCCGGAGAAGGCCAGGTGGATGCGGCGGAAGGCGATCTTGTCGCCCTGCTTCTTGACCCAGTCGTGCATCAGCGGATCGAGCGCGTAGCAATGCGGGCAGGAATACATGAAGTACTCCACCACTTCCACCTTCTTGCCCGTGTCCGTGCGCACTGGCGTCGGGAGCGTGGTAAAGCCGGTATCGGCCGCCATGGCGCCGCCGGTGGCCGCCACCAGGGTGACAGCGGCAAGCAGGGGACGCAAGAAACGCAGAAAACGCATAATAATCCTTCATCATAAATGGTCGTGAACGGGGCGAGATTACCACTTTTTGCGCCAGGCGATGAGGCCCGGGCGGAAAAAAGCCGTGTTTATCGCCCCGGTTTGCGCCAGCTTAAGCCGTATTTAAGCCCCGCTGCGCCCGCGCCTCAAAAATGGTAGCGCGCCGACACGCGCAGCTGGCGCGCATCCTTGAGGTAAATGCTGGAGCGGCAGCCGGGCGCATCGCCGAAATGGCGGCGGTTGGCCAGGTTGCTGCCGGCCAGTTCCAGCTCCCAGGCGCCCAGCTTGTGCACATAGCGCCCGTCCACGGTTGCAAACGCGGGCACCTGCGCCAGGCAGCTGCCGGCGAAATCGGGACCATAGCGCAGCGCGCGCAGCCATTGCACGCCCGCGTCGGCACTGGCGCCGCCCTGCCCCGTCCAGTATAGGCGCAGGCTGGCCAGGGTTTTCGGCACGAGGGCGATATCCGGGCCGTCATAGGCGTAATCGTCGTAGCGCGCATGCACTTGCCGCAGTTGGCCGTCGAGGCGCCAGTCGCGCGCCAGCGCCATGCTGGCCTCGATGGCGATGCCGTCGCGGCGCGAGGGGTCGAGGTTGCCCGCAAAGCCCAGCTGGCCCAGGCTCTGGTCGAAGACGATCTGGTTGCTCAGGCGCTCGCTGAATACGCGCACGGAAGCGCTGCGCGCCGCGTCGCCAAAGGTGGCGCCCACTTCCATTTCGCGCCGCAACTGACCCGCCAGGGGGCGGTAGCCGGCGCGGGTATAGCCATCGTCGTCGATGCGGTAGCTGCGCGCGGCCTTGGCGTAGACGCTCAATTGCGGGCGCAATTGCAGGCTGCCCTGCAAGTCCCAGGCATTCTGGTTTTCCCAGTCGCTGCCGCCGGCGGGCAGGTCGGCCGGATCGAGCTGGAACTGTTCATGCCGCAGCCCCAGCAGCAGGCGCGGCGCATACGGGCCGCCGAAGGCCAGCTCTTCGCGCAGCAGCAGCGCGCGCGAATACTGGCGGCGCTGTCCGTCGCCATCGCGGTCCGAGCGCCGCTGCCACTGCATCAGGTCCAGGCCCACTTCCGTATCCGTGCCCACGCCGCCCACCTTGCCGTAATGGCGCAGGCGGGGCGCCAGTTGCCGGCGGCGGCTGCTGTACCTCGATTCGCTGCTGCCGTACTCGCCCGCATAGTGGGCCGTGGCGCGCTTTTCCCGCTGCGACAGTTCCACGCCCAGCTCGAAACTGCCCACATAACGCTGCACGAAGGCGCTGGCGCGCCGCACCTCATAGCGGTACAGGTCTTCCGGGCGCGCCGACAGCAAGGCCAGGAACGGCGCCTCGGGCGCGGGATAGCGGGTGTCCTGCTTCAGCTGGTCGGCGCTGAAGCCGAAGCGGCCCTGGCGCGCCTTCCATTCCGCGCCGCCGTTGAAGCCGCGCTGGTGAAACACGCTGCCATCGCGGTAATTGCCATTGCGCAGCCCATCCATGGCCACATCGAGCGTCATGCCGTCCTGTTCGCGCGACAGGGCGCCGCGCACGCTGTGCTGGCCGCCCTGCGCCAGCTCGGCGGACACGTCGCCATGCGTGACGCCGGCCGCGCCGGCATCCACGCCTTCCTGCGCGCACGCCGGCATGGCCAGGGCGCACAGCAGCAAGGTGCGCGTGGCGATGGTCAGGATGGGAGGGGCAGGCATCATGGCGGCAGGCTTGAGGCGTCACCGCGGCGCGGACGCGCGCTGGTGGAACGGAGGGATGGCAAAAGCGAATCATTATACGCACGGCGCACGGCGCCGCAAGCGCCAGCCCGGCGGTACTTTCCTTATGCCAATATTTTATTGGTTATTTGGCATTTTTGTAGGTATATTAAGGTGCGCCCGGCGATCCCGGGCGCAGCCGACTGCATTTAAAAATCAACAATAAGAAGTCACTGTGGGAGTCACGCATGGAAAGTCGTAGCACAACGCGCCGGGGGCCGCCAAGTCCCCGCGGCACGCGCCGCAGCATTGGTTTTTTCCCCATCTCGGGCAAGCTCAAAGCCCTTTCCATCACCGCCATGCTGCTGGCCGGCCTTGCTTTGCAGGCCGACCTGTTCGCCCAGCCAAGCCAAGGCAAGCCGGCCGGCGCGCCCACGCCGCTGGCGCCGTCCGCCGACGGCATCGCCCTGGCGTCGCCGCATGCGTCGGCCGTCAGCACGCCCAGCGCCAGCAATGCCTGGGGCGGTGCGCGCACAGGCGCGCAAGCGACCCTGTCGGACCGCGTCGTCGATTACCAGATCGAAGCGACGCTCGATCCCGTCAAGCACACGATAGACGGCCAGCAGAAACTGCGCTGGCGCAACCGCAGCGCGCAAGCCGTCAGCAGCGTGTACCTGCACCTGTACCTGAATGCCTTCGAAGGCGAACATTCGACCTTCTTCACCGAAAAGCGCAAGCTCGACACGGGTTTCCGCTCGGGGGTCGACACGCGCGACGGCGAGTGGGGCTACATCGAACTGCGCAGCATGACGCAGAACGGCGCCAAGGCGCCCTGGCATTTCGTCCAGCCGGACAACGGCCCGGCCACCGACCGCACGGTCGTGCGCGTCGATTTGCCGCAGGCCGTCGCGCCGGGCGCCGAGACGACGCTCGACATCCGCTTCTTCGACCAGCTGCCGCGCGTCATCGCGCGCACCGGCTATTTCGGCAGCTTCCACCTGGTGGGCCAGTGGTTCCCCAAGATCGCCGTGCTGGAACTGCCCGGCGAACGGGGCGCCACCGCGCCGCGCTGGAACGCGCATGAATTCCACCTCAATTCGGAGTTCTACGCCGATTTCGGCAACTACGACGTGAAGCTGACCGTGCCCAAGGAGTACACGGTGGGCGCCACGGGCGAACTGCAGGCCGCGCCGCAGGAAAAGAACGGCATGCTCACGCATCACTATGTGCAGGGCGACGTGCACGATTTCGCCTGGACGGCAGACAAGCGCAGCGCGCAGCCGTTGACGGGCAGCTGGAGCGGCCCGGGCAGCCCGCCGGTGGCCATCAAGGTGCTGTACCCGCCCGAATACGCGTCGAACGCGGCGCCCGCGCTGCAGGCGGCGAAGGATTCGCTCACGTATTTCTCGCGCACCCTGGGCCCGTATCCGTACAAGACCCTGACGGTGGTGATTCCGCCGTTTAACGCGGCCGAAGCGGGCGGCATGGAATACCCGACCTTCATCACGGCCTCGAGCTACGCCAACCTGCAGCCGAAGACCATCCCCGAATTCGGCCTCGATTTCGTCACCATCCATGAATTCGGTCATGGCTATTTCTATGGCATCCTGGCGTCGAACGAGTTCGAGGAACCCCTCCTCGACGAAGGCTTGAACGAATACTGGGATCAGCGCATGCTGCGCGCGCGCGGCCAGGACATCCACGCCACCACGCCCCTGCTCAAGCGCCTGGGCTTCGATCCCGTCTTCAAGGTCTTCGAATTCGAGCGCATGGCCGCCCCGCGCCAGGATGCGGCCGACCCGCTGGGCCAGAACGCGTGGAACCGCCTGCAGGGCGTGGGCCCCGTCTACAGCCGCACGGCCATCACCATGCGCGACCTGGAGGCGCGCATCGGCAGCGAAGCCATGGAACGGGGCTTCAAGGCCTATTACGAACAGTGGAAATTCCGCCACCCGAGCGTGGCCGACCTGCGCGAAACGCTGGCCGAGGCGACGGGCCAGCGCCGCATCGTGGAACAGGTCTTCGCGCAGCAGGTCTATGCCAGCGCGAATATCGACGACCGCATCGGCACCTTCACCAGCGAAGAGCAGACGCCGCTGGCCGGCATGGCGGTGGTGAACGGCAAGCGCGTGGAACATACGGCCGAAGCGCTGGAAAAAGAGGAGAAAAAGGTACGCGAGGCGTGGGACAAGGCGCATCCGGACGCCAAGCCCGGCACGGGCCCGTATCCTTATCTCACCAGCGTGGTCTTGCGCCGCCGCGGCGCGCCCGTGCCGCAGGTGCTGCTGGTGAAATTCGCCGACGGCAGCTCCGAACGCGTGGTGTGGGATAACGAGCAGCTGTGGCAGCGCTACACCTGGAGCAAGCCCGTGAAGGCCGTCTCGGCCGAACTCGATCCCGACCGCGTGCACTACCTCGACGTCAACAAGCTCGATGACAGCCGCACCCTGAAAGCCGACACCTCGGCCGCGCGGCGCTGGAGCTTCGACCTTGCCGCCGTCTTCCAATACCTCCTTTCCCTGATTGCCACCGTATGAGCGCCACTTCCACGACACGGGCCAGCGGCCTGACCCTGACCACGCGCGCCGGCCGCGCCGCCCTGCAATGGCGCTTGCTGCTGCTGTGGGCGGGCCTGCTGCTGGTCCCCGCCATCCTTGCCGTCATACCCCTCTGGCGCACCTTGAGCGCCAGCCTCGATAACGCCGTGCATGCGGCGGCCCTGGCGCACAAGCTCGACCTGATGACCCTGGCCGACCTGGTGGCCAACACGGGACGCAACGGCGCCGCCATCAGCCAGGCCGCCATCACCGGCGTCGTGCTGGCCCTGCTGCTGTCGCCGCTGCTGAGCGGCCTGGTGGTGACGGCCGCGCGCGCGCCTGCGCCACCCGGCTTCGGCCCCCTGCTGACGGGTGCCTTCAGCGAATACGGCCGCATGCTGCGCATGTTGCTGTGGAGCATCGTGCCGCTGGGCGTGGCGCTGGCGATCGGCGCCGGCGCGCTGAAACTGGCCGACAAGCACGCGGCAAAGGCCATCCTGGAAGCGGACGCCGACCTGGCCCGCCACCTGGCCTTGCTGCTCACGGGCTTGCTGTTCCTGCTGGCCTGCGCCACGCTCGACGCGGGCCGCGCGGCGCTGGCCGTCGACCGCCGCCGCACGTCGGCCGTCAAGGCCTGGTGGCGGGGACTGGGCATGCTGCGCCGGCGTCCGCTGGCCAGCCTGGCCATCTACCTCGTCATCACCCTGCTGGGGCTGGCGCTGTATGCGCTGCTGGGCGTGGCGCGCCTGAACCTGGCAGCGCCCGGCCCGCTGGCCATCGTGGCCGGCTTGCTGGTGACGCAGCTGGCCGCGCTGGTGCTGGCGTGGATGCGCAGCGCGCGCCTGTTCGCCTTGATTGACGTCAAGCGCTCGCTCGCGTAATCACGCCCCCAGGCGCCCTTCATCGGCCAGGAAGTCGATGAAGGTGCGCACTTTCGACGACAGGTAGCGGCGGCTCGTGTACACGGCGTACACCTTGCCGCCCGCCAGCTTGAAATCGTCGAAGAGGCGCACCAGCCGCCCCGCCGCCAGGTCCGCATCCGTCTGCCACGACGGCAGCAGCGCGATGCCCATGCCGTCGAGCACGGCCGCGTGCAGCAGGCTTTCGTTATTGCATTGCAGGACAGGCGAAAACTTCACCGTCTCGCGCCCCTGTGCCCCGTCGAAGGCCAGTTCATTGCCGTTTGCCAACAAGGAATAGCTGATCATGGCGTGCTGCGCCAGGTCTTGCGGCAGGTGCGGGTGGCCCGCGCGCGCCAGATAGGCGGGCGCGGCCACCAGGTGGAATTCGATGCTGCCGATGGGCCGCGCGATCAGGGTCGGCGATGGGGCCTGGCTCACGCGCAGGGCCAGGTCGAAGCCCTCTTCCACCAGGTTCACCACGCGGCCGCTGAGGTCGATGTCGAAGGTCACCTCCGGAAAGCGCTCGCGGTAGGCGGCCAGGGTGCGCGTAAAGATGGCGTTGGCGAACCAGACGGGCGCGCTCAGGCGCAGCATGCCGCGCGGCACTACCGTCGTGCGGCCGACGGTCGCTTCCACCTCGTCGAGATTGTCGAGCATATCGCGGCACTGTTCGAAATACACCTTGCCGATTTCCGTCAGGCTCAGGTGGCGGCTGCTGCGGTTCAGCAGGCGCGCGCCCAGGTGGCGCTCCAGGTGCATCACATGCTTGCTGACCATGGCCGGCGACAGGTCCAGGCGCTCGCTGGCGCGCACAAAACTGTCCAGCTCCACCACGGCGCGAAACACGCGCATGCTGCGCAAGGTATCCATGACGACCCAATCATCAACAAAATGGAAATGATATATCAATAATAGCGATCTTGATCAACTGACTGCGCATGACTATCATGGTTCCATCGTTAGCCATTCCCACCAGGAGCCGCCATGCAAGAGCACACCTTCCCCACCTACTTCCTGTCGCACGGCGGCGGCCCGTGGCCGTTCATGAAAGACCAGTTCGGCGGCCGCTACGACGTGCTGGAAGCGTCGCTGCAGGCTATCCCGCGCCAGGTCGGCGCGCGTCCCAAGGCCGTGCTGGTCGTCACGGCGCACTGGGAAGGGCCGCAATTCCTCGTTTCGGCCAGCCCCCGTCCGGGCATGATCTACGATTATTCAGGCTTTCCGCCGCATACGTACCAGATCCAGTACCCGGCGCCGGGCGCGCCGGAACTGGCGGCGCAAGTCAAACAGTTGCTCGACGCGGCCGGCCATCCGGCACGCCTGGACCACGAGCGGGGTTTCGACCACGGCACCTTCAGCGCCCTGTTCCCCATCTACCCGCAGGCGGACATGCCGCTGGTGCAACTGTCGCTGAAACACGGCTACGACCCGCTCACGCACGTCGAGGTGGGCCGCGCGCTGGCCAGCCTGCGCCGCCAGGGCGTGCTGATACTCGGCAGCGGCCTCAGTTATCACAACCTGCGCCAGTTCGGCCAGGCGGGCGCCGTCGCCTCGCACCAGTTCGACGCCTGGCTGCGCCAGGCCATGGCCTTGCCGCCAGAACAAAGGCTGGAGCAATTGCTGGCCTGGGACCAGGCGCCGGGCGCGCGCCAGGCTCATCCGCAGGAAGACCATCTGCTACCACTGATGGTGGCGCTGGGCGCGGCCGAGCAGGAAGCGGCGCAGGTGGTGTACCACGAGGAGGATTTCTTTGGCGCGCTGGCCGTCACCAGCTTCAAATTCGGCTAATCGGCCAGCGCATGCAAAAAGCGCCGCGACATTGCTGTCGCGGCGCTTTTTGCATGGTGAAGCGGTAACTTACGTGCCGCGCTTGCCGCGCGCCGCATTCCTGGCCTTCTCGGCGGCGATTTCCGCCGCCTTGGCCGCTTTTTCCGCCATCTCGGCCGCGTGCTGGGCCAGCAGGGCCGCGCGCGTATCCGGCGTTTCCAGCGAAATGCGTCCCAGGATGCCGCTGCGGTAGTCGAGCAGCAGGGTATGCGAGGCTTTCTCGAAATCGTAGTCGCCGCCCTTGATGCGGAAGCCGCGCTTGGCGGCGATGCCCTCGACCACGCCGATGGCGTCGACTTCATCGACCTTGGTGCCGTAGCGGGCCGCCAGCAAGTCCGGATAGCGCTTGAGCAATTCCTCGGCCAGGAACACGGCCACTTCCTCTTCGATCAGCGCGTTCGAGCCGATGGCGTGGCTGGCCGCCAGCATCAGGCCATCGCTGGGGATGGCGATCTTCGGCCACAGCATGCCGGGCGTGTCGACCAAAATCGTGTTCTTGTCCAGGTACAACTTTTGCTGCATCTTGGTGACGGCCGGCTCGTCGCCCACCTTGGCCACGCGCTTTTTCAGCAGCGCGTTCATCAGGGTCGACTTGCCCACGTTGGGGATGCCCATGATCATGATGCGCAGCGGCTTCGTCGGCACGCCGCGGTGCGGCGCCAGCGATTTCGCCAGTTCCGGGATGCGCGCCACGTCGCCCGGCTTCTTGGTCGTCATCGCATATGCGGTCACGCCTTCCTGGGCGTTGAAATACGCCACCCAGGCGGCCGTGGCGGCAGGATCGGCCAGGTCGGTCTTGTTGAGGATCTTCAGGCAAGGGCGCTGGCGGAACAGGCGCAGCTCGTCCACCATGGGATTGCAGCTGGCTGCCGGCAGGCGCGCGTCCACCACTTCAATCACCAGATCGGTGTTTTCCATGGTCTCGGCCGCTTTCTTGCGGGCCGCGTTCATGTGTCCTGGGTACCATTGTATCGCCATGCTCTTGCTTTCAAAATCGTTCGGTCAATCCGCTATTTTACGTGGTTGCCGCCACGACGTCCCATTTTCCGCCGCCAATGCCAGCCGTGCGACACGAACGAGACAATTGGTGATAATTTGGCAGTTACATGAATGATAAGATTCGCAGTCCGTCCAGCCTGGACGGTTTCCCATCGCAAGCTTAACCTGGCACGCAATCCATGCACTTTCCCCGCTTTTGCCTCCTCGCCTCCCTTTATGCCAGCCTGCTGCCCGCCATGGCCCAGGAACAAGCGGCGGCGCGGGGCGACGCGGCAAGCCAGGAAATGCAGCAGATTGTCGACGTGCAAAGCACGCGCGATCCCGACCTGCGCCCCTACCGCACCATGCTCAAGGGACTCGATGCGTATGCCGACCACCAGCGCCTGGCGCCGGGCGCGCCGCTGCGCTTCATGCTGATTCCCGCCACGCCGCAGGCCAGGCTCGACGGCGTGACCTTGCACTTGTCGGCCGACAACCTGTCGATCCCCGTGCCGCTGGCGGCGGACGGCGGCTTTACCTTGTCGCGCGACAAGACCGCCTACGATGCGAATGCCGACCTGGTCAGCAACAAGAAGCGCGACACCTTGCGCTGGCGCGCCGACATCCATACGCCGGGCCTGCCCCAGAACGTGCGCCGCCTGGGCGACTTGCGCCTGGAATGCGAAATCCGCTGGGCCGTCGAGCAGGATGAGTTGTCCTTTGTCCGGCGCAACCTGTTCCGCCTGGCAGGCGGGCCATGCCACTCGTCGCTGATCCACGTGCCGTTTCCCGTGGTGCGCAAGCTGCTTGCCGTGCAGGCGCGCTCGGGCGAGCGCACGCTGGACATCCGCGTCACGCAAGACCGGCAGCGCTTCGTGCCGCCGCTGCATGACCTGAACTGGGACGACAATACCCTGCTGACCCTGACCTACGCCGACGACGGAAAAATGGCGGGAGCCGCCCTGGCAGCGCCCTCGCCGGCAGCGCAGCGCCAGTAAGGCGCCGCCCGCGCAGCCAGGTCAAATATTTCCACATGGATTCTTATATTTACTGAAAGAAATAAAGAAGTATGTTCTAATATCGCCTCTTAAATGAAAAGCAATTATTTTCCAGGCTGGCTAGCGCCGGGTGCAGGGAGATAGGCGATAGGGATGGCTCGATATGGTGATGGAACACACTGGCAAGGCGCCAGCGGCACACGTGGAATGCGAACGTGGCAGCGCGCGCCCGGCCAAGGCGGCGGCCAAGCGCGTGCCGCGCAATGGCAGCCTGTTGCAGTGGAAGAAGGAATGCCGGCAATTGCAGGGGCAAGTGGCGCAGCTGGAAGAGCGCCTGAAGCGCCAGAGCGCCGACAGCTATGGCTTGCAAGTGCTGTATGACCAATTGGTCAATGAAATCAAGCACCACCGCGACATGTTGCAGCTCGACAGTTTTGACGCGGATAAATCATCGCTCGTCTACACGCAAGCCTGGCGCCGCTTCATGGCTGGCGACGCGCTCGACTACCAGACGCACCGCCACACGAATTCCCGCAGCCGCCCCAGCCTGCTGTAGTTCAAGCTCACTCCTTACAGCTCCGCCAGCGCCTTCACGTGCGCGGCCACGCTGCGGCCCAGTGACGACAGGTTGTAGCCCCCTTCGAGGCAACTGACGATGCGGCCCTTGCCATACTGATGGGCCACGGCCATCATTTGCTGCGTCATCCACGTGTAGTCGGCCTCCACCAGACCCATGCCGCCCACGTCGTCTTCGCGGTGGGCGTCGAAACCGGCGGAAATGAAAATCATCTGCGGCTGCTGCCGGTGCAGCGCGGGCAGCCAGTGGTCGAGCACCAGCTGGCGCACGGCGTCGCCTTTCGAGCGGGCCGGCACGGGCACGTTGACGCGCGTGTCCGTGTACGATTCCACGTCGCTGTACGGATAGAACGGGTGCTGGAAAAAGCTGACCATCAGGATGCGCGGATCGTGCGCCACGGATTCGGCCGTGCCATTGCCATGATGTACGTCAAAGTCGACGATGGCGACCCGTTCGAGCCCGCGCACGTCGAGCGCATGCTTGGCGGCGATGGCGATATTATTGAACAGGCAAAAGCCCATGGGCTCGCTGGGCCGCGCATGGTGGCCGGGCGGGCGGATCGCGCAAAAAGCGTTGCTGATCTCGCCGTCGATGACGGCGTCCGTGGCGGCCACGGCCGAGCCGGCCGCAGCCAGCGCCGCGTCGTAGCTGTGCGCGTTGAGCAGGGTGTCGCCGTCGAGCGGGTAATAATCGCCCGCGGGCGGCACGTTGTCGCGCACGAGGCCGATGGCCGTGGCGCTGTGGTTGCGCTCGATATCGGACAATTGCGCGCGCACGCCGTCGCGGTGCTCGACCAGGTCGCTGATGTGCGCCAGGATCAATTGATCGTTGATGGCCTGCAAGCGGGCCGGCGATTCGGGATGCCAGTCGCCCATTTCGTGGCGCTGGCAATCGGGATGGGTATAAATGGCTGTGCTCATGCGCTGTACTGGTTACCTCTGTCTCTGCTCTCTATCCATACCGGGAACGCATGCCGGAATCACTGCAGAGCATTCCTGCCTGCCTGGCCCGTTCTCGCATAAAATCACTGGCTGGTCTGTGCCGCCCTTGCCGCCTTTGCTGTCACGCTAATCTACCACGAGCGCGCAGGCGACGGGCGGCGTGGTTTGACCTGGCCAAAGCGATTGTAAATTAAATAATCCGTCTTACTGTGATAGAAATAGCATGTTTTCGAAAATACACCAGGCCGCACAGCAGATCGGCGAAGTTCTCGTCGGCAAACAGTTACAGATCCGCCAGACCCTCGCCTGCGTGCTGGCCGGCGGCCACCTGCTGATCGAGGACGTGCCCGGCGTGGGCAAGACGACCCTGGCGCATGCGCTGGCCATCTCGCTGGGCCTGCAATGGAAGCGCCAGCAGTTTACCAGCGACCTGCTGCCCGCCGACGTGGCCGGCATGAGCGTGTATGACCGTGGCAGTGGCAGTTTCATCTTTCATCCTGGCCCCCTGTTTACCCAGGTGCTGCTGGCCGACGAGATCAACCGCGCCACGCCGAAGACGCAATCGGGCTTGCTGGAAGCGATGGAAGAGCGGCAAGTGACGCTCGATGGCGTCACGCGCGCGCTGCCGCAGCCGTTTTTCGTCATCGCCACGCAAAACTGCGCGCACCAGCTGGGCACCTTCCCCCTGCCCGAATCGCAGCTCGACCGTTTTCTCATGTGCGTCACCCTGGGCTACCCCGATGCGGCCGCCGAACGGGAGCTGCTGCTGGGCGCCGACCGCCGCGCCATGCTGCAAACCTTGCCGGCCGTCATGAACGCGGAAGAATTGCTGCAGGCGCAAGCGGGCCTGCGCGCCATCCACGCCTCACCTGCCGTCGTCGACTACGTGCTGTCCCTCGTGCATGCCACCCGCGTGCCGGGCGTGTTTGCCGATGGCCTGAGCCCGCGCGCCGCGCTGGCCTTGCTGCAGGCGGCGCGCGCCTGGGCCGCCCTGGCCGGACGCGACCACGTCACGCCCGACGATGTGCAAGCCGTACTCATTCCCGTCTGCGCCCACCGCCTGCACGCCGCGCAAGGGGTCACGGACAGCCGCACGCTGCTGCAGCAATTGCTGCTGGCGACACCCGTCTGACAGCCGTGCGCCTGCGTACCATCCGCTGGCTGCCGGCGCGCCCCTGGCTGGGCGCGCAGCGCGTGCACATCCGTCCCTCGCGCGCGGGCCTGGCGTTTGCCGCCCTGCTGCTGGCGCTGTGGATCGCCGCCGTCAACTACCGCCTGGGCCTGGGCTACGCGCTGACCTGTTTCGCGGCCGCCTGCGCCATCGCCGACATGCTGTTTGCCAGCCGTAACCTGGCGGGCCTGGCGTTGGCCGCCACGCCGGGCAATCCCGTGTTCGCGGGCAGTCAGGCCACGTTCACCTTGCGCTTGATCAACCGCAGCGCCCGCCCGCGCCATGCGATCCACCTGACCATGCGCGATTCGGCGGCGGCGCCCGGCCCGGTCGACATCGCCGCCCACGGGGAAACGGCCGTCACCATCGTCGTTGCGGCGCGGCAACGCGGATGGGTGATTGCCCCGCCGGTGCGCCTGTCCGGCAGTTTCCCGCTGGGCCTGTTTATCGCCTGGTGCCATTGGCAGCCCGAAGCGCACGTGCTCGTGTATCCGCAACCCGAGCACAACGCGCCGCCGCTGCCCTTGCCGGCTGGCACGGTACAGCAGACACGGCAGCAAACACGGCCACGCACGTCCGATGGCGCCCTGGAACTGGCAGTGGAACTGGCGGGCGTGCGCGCCTACCAAGCGGGCGACCCCTTGCGGCGCCTGGCCTGGCGCCAGATCGCCCGCCATGACGGCGAGCATTTATTCAGCAAGCAATTCCAGCCAGCCGCCGACGCACCAACGGGAGCCGCCCCTGACAGCATCGTGCTCGAGCACGCCGCCCTGCACGCGCTGGCGCCGGAAGCGCGATTGTCGCGCCTGGCCGCCTGGGTGTTGCAGGCGGAACGCACGGGCCTGCCATACGGCTTGCGCCTGGGCACGCTGACCGTGGCGCCGGCCCTGGGCGCCCACCAGCGCGACGCCTGCCTGCGCGCGCTGGCCCTGCACGATTTGCCACAGGATGAGGCCATGGCATGAGGCAATGGCTAGCTAACTTGTCGCGCGACAAGGCCGACATCCTGCTGCTGTTGCTGGCCGCCGCCATGGTGCTGGCGCCGCACGCGCTGCACCTGCCCCCATGGCTGTCGGCCGCGGCCGCCGCGCCCCTGCTGTGGCGCGCCTTCATCACCCTGCGGGGCCGGCGCCAGCCGCGGCTGGCCGTGCTCGCGCCGCTGGCCTTGCTCGGCATCGCCGCCGTCTATGTCAGCTACGGCACCGTACTGGGACGCGATGCGGGCGTGGCCATGCTGGCCTTGCTGCTGGCCTTGAAATCGCTGGAAATGCATGGCCGGCGCGACATCTTCGTCTTTGTCTTCCTCAGTTTTTTCCTCCTGTTGGCGAACTTCTTTCATGCGCAAGGCATCGTCAGCGCCGCCTGGATGCTGGCCACCGTCATCGTCCTGCTGGCCGGCCTGCTGTCGTCCCAGTATGGCGCCGTGCAACCACGCCTGGCGCACAGGCTGGGCTTGCTGGGACGCATGCTGGCGCTGGCCCTTCCCCTGTCGGCCGTGATGTTTCTTGCCGTGCCACGCGTCGACGGCCCCCTGTGGGGCGCGGCACCAGAAGGCACGCAGGCGCGCACGGGCTTGTCCGACAGCATGCAGCCGGGCGCCATCGCCTCGCTGGCCCTGTCAAGCGAACCCGTCTTCACAGCCCGTTTCAGCACACCGCTCCCGCCGCAAGACCAGCTGTATTGGCGCGGCGTGGTGCTGGGCGACTTCGACGGCGCCACCTGGACGCGCAGGGGCGCTGGCCAGCGCACGCCTGCCAGCGACAGCCGGATAGACATCGCCCTGGAAGGCCAGCCCAGCCAGTACGAAGTGACGTTGCAAGCGAGCGGCCAGCGGCGCATCTTCGCGCTCGACGTGCCGCGCAGCATCGAACGCTTGCCCGGCAATCCGTACGTCGTGTCGTCCGCGCTGGAAGTGCTGACCATACAGCCCATTACTTCGACCGTCCGTTACCGCGTCAGTTCCCAGCCCCGCTACCGCTTGCAGGCCAGCCTGACTTTTGCCCAGCAGCAGCCCTGGCTGGCCTTGCCTGCCGGCAGCAATCCGCGCAGCGTGGCCTGGGCCCGCGCATTGCGCGGCCATGGCGCGCAGGCGCTGGCGCCCGCCGACGCCATCGCCGCCGTGCTCGAGCACTTCCGCCGCGCACCCTTCCGCTACACCCTGAAGCCGCCGCTGCTGGGCAAGCATGGCGTCGACGACTTCCTGTTTGCCACGCAAGCGGGCTTTTGCGAACATTACGCGGGCAGCTTTGTCGTGCTGATGCGCGCCATGGGCATTCCCGCGCGCGTCGTCACCGGTTACCAGGGCGGCCTGCATGGCGCGGCAGACAACAGCCTGAGCGTGCGCCAGTCCGACGCCCATGCGTGGAGCGAAGTGTGGCTCGCGGGCCGGGGCTGGGTGCGCGTCGATCCCACCAGCGCCGTCGCGCCCCTGCGCACGGAGCGCAACCTCGATGCCGCCCTGCCGCCGGCCCCATCGCCGCTGACGGCATGGCGCGCCCTGGCTGGCCTCGACGGCGGCGCGCACGGAGCGCTGGCCGCGTGGCGCCAGCAATGGCAGCAAGCCGAGCAAGCCTGGAGCAGCTGGGTGCTCGACACCACGCCGCAACGCCGGCGCGCCATGCTCGATGGCTTGAAAAACCTGCCGGCAAAGAAACTGGCAGCCGCTTGCGCCGTGCTGGCCCTGCTGTCCGCCCTGGCCGGCGCACTGGTCTGGTGGCGGCAGACGCGGCAAGGCGATCCGCTCGACGCCCTGTACGCGCAGTTTTGCCACCGGCAGGCGCGGCGCGGCTACAGCCGTGCGCCGCATGAAGGCCCGCACGGTTATGCTGCCCGTTTGGCCGCAGGCAAGGCCACACAAGAAGCGCACGCCGCCATCGCACAGTTTCTGGCAATCTATGCCGCGATGAAGTATGGTAATGCCAACCCAGACGAACAACTCCGCGCGCGGCGCAGCTTGCGCCGCCTGTTAACCCAATGCCGATGAGACGCTCCTTGTTACCGATCAAAACCTCCGCCCTGTCCCTGCTCCTCTCCCTTCCCCTGTGCCTGTCCACCGCGCACGCTGGCGAAAACAGCAATATTTCCGACGCCGACCGCGCCCGCGCCGTGCGCGCGGCCAAGGCCCAGCCCGTCAAGAAGGTTGCCGGCAAGCCAGCGGCGAAGAAAGCGCCGGCGAAATTCGACTTCGAAGGCGAATTTGTCGACTATGCCAACTGGAAAGAAGTACGCGCTTTCCTCGACGACATGTCCGCCAAGCATGGCTTTAACCGCGCCGAACTCGATACCCTGATCGGCAAGGTGCGCTATGTCGAATCGACCGTGCAACTGATGAAGCCGGCCCCGCCGGGCAAACCGAAGAACTGGCAAGCGTACAGCGCCCGCTTCATCGAGCCGGTGCGCATCAATGCGGGCGTGAAATTCTGGGAAGAAAATGCGGAAGCGCTGGCGCGCGCCGAACGCGAGTATGGAGTGCCGGCCGAAATCATCGTCGGCATCATCGGCGTGGAAACGGTGTATGGACGCAACACGGGCCGCTTCCGCGTGCTCGACGCGCTGACCACCCTGGCGTTTTCCTATCCGGAAAGCCCGACCCGCGCCGCGCGCATGGAGTTTTTCAAGGGAGAACTGGAAAACGCGCTGCTGTACGCGCGCAAGGATGGCATCGATCCCTTGACCCTGCTCGGCTCGTATGCGGGCGCCATCGGCTTGCCCCAGTTCATGCCTAGCAGCATCATGAAATATGCGGTGGACTTCGATGGCGATAGTCACATCGACCTGCGCAATTCCACGGCCGACGCCATCGGCAGCGTCGCGCATTTCCTCGTCGAGCACGGCTGGCGGCGCGACGATCCCGTCATCAGCACCTATCCCGTCACCGTCTCTGCCAGCCGCGCCTGGGAAAAATTCATCGGCCAGGGCTTGCAAGCCAAGTACCGGCTGGCGGAATTGCAGGAGGCCGGCGTGAGCGCTGGCCCGTCCACGCCGCAGAACATGTTGTTCGGCCTGATCGATCTGCAAAATGGTTCAGAAGCAACTGAGTATCACTTGGCAACCAATAACTTCTTTGCTATAACTCAGTACAACAGAAGTTATTTTTATGCCATGTCAGTGATCGACTTGGGCAAGGCCATCAGTCAAGTGCGCGCACGCTAACTGAAAGTCGGTGTAAAGTTATAATATTACTTGTAAGAAAGCGTAAGGGATGTTGAAGCGACCAGAAAACAAGTCTATGGTAGGGCCGATAACATGTGCCAGCCTTGCTCGCCAGCCTTTGTGCGGCACGGAATACGGAAATGGTTTTATACTTAACTTTTGTCAAAGTACAATTTTTGTTCTATCATAGAGCATAATAAAGAATAAATAGGTGTTGCAACAAGACAACACCTATTTTGTACAAAGCAAGATTACTGGGCTTTCCGGCCTGAAATTGAATCCTGTTGTACAATTGTGTATATATTACGAAAAACTGTATCCCGGATCGTACCGTGTGTGAATTCGTTCCTTTTAGTAAAGAATGAACATGAACGCAGCAAGAGCGAGCTCCGAGTGTTTTTTACTTTGCAGTGCAACTACAGAAGGAACAATAACATCATGACAAACCAAGTCGGCATTGATATGAACAGCGATTCGGACTCCGACGATCTGCTTCAATACAACCCAAACAGATTGCTCGATACCCTGATCGAAAACCTGCGCCTGAAAAACGACGCAGCCCTGTCCCGCGCGCTGGAAGTAGCGCCGCCAGTCATCAGCAAAATCCGCCACCACCGCCTGCCGGTCGGCGCATCGCTGCTGATCCGCATGCACGAAGTTAGCGACCTGAGCATCCGCGACCTGCGTTACCTGATGGGTGACCGTCGCAACAAATTCCGCATCAGCGACAAGCAATTCAAGCCAAAAGAAGGCGAAACGCCACAAGGCTGATCCTGCCAGTTGCGCAGGTTTTCCCTCCCCGCCATGGGGAGGGGGTATTTCCAGCAGTTCTCAGGCCGTTCTGGCCGATATTATTTTCCCGTATCAACTATCAAGCAGGAAACACGCCGGTCGACAGATAGCGGTCGCCACGGTCGCAGACGACGAACACGATCGTCGCGTTTTCCACCGTTTGCGAGATGCGCAGCGCGATTTCGCACGCGCCGGCGGCCGAGATGCCGCAGAACAAGCCCTCTTCCGCCGCCAGGCTGCGCGCCATGCGTTCGGCCACACCCTGGCTCACGTATTCCACCTGGTCCACGCGCGACTTGTCATATATTTTCGGCAAGTACGCTTCCGGCCACTTGCGGATGCCGGGAATCTGCGAACCTTCCTCGGGCTGGGCGCCGATGATCTGGATGGCGGGATTCTGCTCCTTCAAATAGCGCGACACGCCCATGATGGTGCCCGTCGTGCCCATGGCGCTGACGAAATGCGTGATCTGGCCATTGGTATCGCGCCAGATTTCCGGCCCCGTGCTTTCATAGTGGGCGCGCGAATTGTCTTCGTTGGCGAACTGGTCGAGGATCACGCCACGGCCATCCTTCTGCATCTGCTCGGCCAGGTCGCGCGCATATTCCATGCCGCCCGTCTTCGGCGTCAACAGGATGTCGGCGCCGTAGGCGGCCATGCTCTGGCGGCGCTCCACGCTGAGATTGTCCGGCATCAGGAGCAGCATCTTGTAGCCGCGCAAGGCGGCGGCCATGGCCAGCGCGATGCCCGTATTGCCGCTGGTCGCCTCGATCAGGGTATCGCCCGGCTTGATGACGCCGCGCTCTTCAGCGCGCTTGAGCATGGACATGGCGGCGCGATCCTTCACGGAGCCGGCCGGATTATTGCCCTCCAGCTTGCCAAGGATGACGTTGTTGCGCGCAAGCGCATCGGCACCCGGCAAGCGCGTCAGCTGCACCAGCGGGGTATTGCCTATCGTATCTTCAAGTGTCTTGTAAGCCATCGTGTCTGTTTGAGTAGATTCAACAAAGACCCATTCTAATATGAGATGCTGGGTGGCGTATCGCTCATCGGCGCCTGCATCCGGGCCTGCGCGCGCGTCCGGCTGCGCCGCCGCATGCCGCACGGCGCCTGCCGCGCTGCCGTTTCCGGGCGTGTACAAGGGCGATTGCGGCAGGCGCGCGCCGCATGCGCTAGACTCGCCACTGTTAGTTATTTTTGTTATTTGCTTATTCAGCCTCCGAACGGACTCGCCATGGCCAGCAACACACCCGAATTCATTCCCGAAACGACGCAGGACGATCCCGTCCAGTTTGCCACGCTCGACTTGCAGGGCCGCAGCCACCAGATCTCGCCCGTCTTCACCGCGCTCGAACTGCAGCGCTTGCAGCGCTATGGCACGCGGCGGCGCTTTGCCGATGGCGATACGCTGTTCGAGGCGGGCAGCAGCAGCTTCGGCATGCTGGTGATATTGTCCGGGCGGGTCAGCATCAAGCGTCACGAAGTGCTGGGGCAGGCGTCGCAGCTGCGCGAAGTGGGCGTCGGCCACTTCATTGCCGAAGTGGCGCAATTGTCCGGCCGCCCCACCCTCGTCAACGGCAGCGCCGTGGGCGCCGTGGAATTGCTCGACATCAGCTCGGAATCCTTGCGCGCGCTGATCGTAGCCGAGGCGGAGATGGGCGAACGCATCGTGCGCGCCCTGATCCTGCGCCGCGTGGCGCTGATCGAATCCAACTCGGGCGGCCCCGTGCTGGTGGGGCCGCGCGGCAACGGCAATCTGTTCCACCTGCAAAGTTTCCTGTCTAGCAATGGCCATCCGCACACGGTACTCGATCCGGCCACGGATGCGGCCGCCGCCGCGCTGGCCGGGCGCTACCAGCCCACGCCGCAGGAATGGCCGCTGGTGGTCTGTCCGGACGGCAAGATCATGAAGAATCCTGGCAATGCGGAACTGGGGCGCTGTCTGGGCATGCTGCCCGATTTGTCCGGCGACAAGATTTTTGACGTGCTAGTGGTGGGCGCCGGCCCTGCCGGCCTGGCCACGGCCGTGTATGCGGCGTCCGAAGGTCTCACCGTGCTGGCGCTGGAGCAGCGCGCGTACGGCGGCCAGGCAGGCGCCAGCGCGCGCATCGAAAATTACCTGGGTTTTCCCACCGGCATCTCTGGCCGCGCCTTGGCGGGGCGCGCCTATGTGCAGGCGCAAAAATTTGGCGTCGAAATCGCCACGCCGGCCAGCGCCGCCAACTTGCTGTGCGACACCTGGCCCCTGCGCGTCAACCTGTGCAACGGCACGCAGGTGCGGGCCCGCACGGTGGTGCTGTCGTGCGGCGCGCGCTATCGCCGCCCCTCGCTGGCGAACCTGAAAACGTATGAGGGACGGGGCGTGTATTACTGGGCTTCGCCCATCGAAGCCAAGCTGTGCCGGCAGGAAGAGATCATCCTGGTCGGCGGCGGCAATTCGGCCGGCCAGGCGGCCGTGTTTCTCTCCGGCCATGCCGCCAAGGTCCACATGGTGATCCGCGGCGAAGGGCTGGCGGCCAGCATGTCGAGCTATTTGATCGAGCGCATCGCCGCCACGCCCAACATCACCTTGCACACGCACACGGAAATCATCGCCCTCGAAGGCGACGACGATGGCTTGACGGAGGTGCGCTGGCGCAACAACCGCACGGGCGAGGAAGCCGCTTGCGCCGTGCGCCGCGTGTTTCTCTTCGTCGGCGCCGATCCGAACACGGACTGGCTGCACGACTGCGCCGTGGCCGTCGATGAACAGGGCTTCATCCGCACGGGCTTCGACGTCACGCGCGCCGAATGCCGCGCGCATGGCCATGCGGCGCATTTAGCCTACCCGCCGCCGGACTTGCCGGAGCGGGCCGCCCTGGAAACGAGCGTGCCGGGCGTGTTCGCCATCGGCGACGTGCGGGCCGGTTCCACCAAGCGCGTGGCCGCCGCCGTCGGCGAAGGGGCGGCCGTGGTGTCGCAGATTCACGGCTTCCTGGCGCGGTTGCCGGCGGGCTCCGCCTGAAAATCGTGCATTGTAGAAACTGCTACAATCGGCTGTTGCCATCCAGCTGAAAGAGTCCGCATGCCCCACACCGCCAAGCTTTCCTCGCGCCGCAGCATGCCCGCGGTTCGCTGACGGTGCGCCGCATGCTCGTCAAACTGTTGCTGCTGGCCACCTTGTTTACCGTGCTCAGCATCGCTGCCCTGTACAGCTACGGGCGTTTCGCCGAGCGGTCGCTGGGTGCGCCAGGAATGGCCTTGCCCGTGGCGATGGATGCCACCCTGCTCGACCGCGTGCTGGCGCCGCAGCTGGCGCAACGCCCGGGCCACAGCGGCACGGCGCTGATCGACGACAACCTGGAAGCGTTCGCCCTGCGCGCCCTGAGCGCGCGCGAAGCGGGCCGCAGCATCGACCTGCAATACTACATCTGGCATAACGACGTCACGGGACGCCTGCTCGTGCGCGAACTGCTGCGCGCGGCCGACCGTGGCGTGCGCGTGCGCGTGTTGCTCGACGATATCAACGCGCGGGGCCAGGACGCCGCCATCCTGGCGCTCGACAGCCACCCGCTGATCGACGTGCGCATCTTCAATCCGGGCCGCAACCGCGACGGCATCTGGTTGCGCGCCATGGAAATGGCCTTGCGCGCCGTCAGCCTGAACCGGCGCATGCACAACAAGGCCTGGATCGTCGACGGCAGGGTCGCCCTCGTCGGCGGGCGCAATATCGGCGATGAATACTTCGATGCCGCAGAGCAAGTCAATTTCCAGGATGCCGACTTGCTGCTGGTGGGACCCGCCGTGCAGCAGACGAGCGACATCTTCGACCGCTTCTGGAACAGCCGCGCCGTCATTCCCATCAGCGCCTTGCACGCTGGCAAGAACACGGGCGCATCGGAGCTACAGGCCGTGCGCACCCGCCTCGACGCGCTGACCGGAGAACTGGACGCCTCGCCCTACCTGCGCCAGCTGACCGATGCGGGCCAGCTGCAAGCCCACCTCGATGGCCGCCTGCGCCTGCACTGGAGCACGCACGTGCAAGTATTGTCGGACCCGCCGGAAAAAGCCGCGCCCGTGGCCAGTTTGCAGCGCAGCGAGCACTGGCTCATGCACAGCTTGCTGCCGCTGCTGACGGACGCGCGCGAGGAAGCGCTGCTGACCTCGCCATACTTCGTGCCCGGCGCGGAACTGACGCAGACCCTGGGTGAAAAGGTTGCCGCCGGCGTCCAGGTCCAGGTGCTGACCAACTCGCTGGCCGCCACCGACGTTGCCCTCGTGCATGCAGGCTATGCGCGCTACCGCCAGGCGCTGCTGGGCGGCGGCATCGAGCTGTATGAATTGAAGACCCTGCACCGCAAGCGCATCAGCCTGATGGGCTCGAGCCGCGCCAGCCTGCATACCAAGGCCGTCGTGGTGGATGGCCAGCGGGGTTTCGTCGGCTCCTTCAACCTCGATCCCCGCTCGGCCCAGCTGAATACGGAAATGGGCGTGCTGTTCGACGATGCCGCGCTGGCGGCCGACATGCGCGCGCTGTTCCAGCATTCGACGGCCAGCGACACCAGCTACCGCGTGTTCCTCGACAAGGGCGCCCTGCGCTGGTCCGATGCTACCGAGGAACCCGCCAAAGTGTGGACGCACGATCCCGAAGCAGGCTTCTGGCGCCGCACGCTGGTATCCGTGATGCGCTGGCTGCCGATCGAATCGCAGCTGTAGGCGTGCGCGGCATGTAAAAACTTTAATCCTGGCAAGATTGCCATCTAAAAATATTTGTTGTTTTCGAGACATGTTAGATGCTGTTTTGCCAAACGCTGCTATAATCGCTTCGACGGGACACCACCGCTGTCCTTGAAGTACCCTTCTCGCCCCTTCCGCGATTGAATAAACGTTGGCCAAAAGCTCGCCGACAGACTGCAACACTACCCTGTCACTTTTGGAGCTTTATCATGCGTAAAACATCTACCTTGCTGGCGCTGGCCGTCGCTTCCCTGTGCGTCACCGCCGCCCAGGCCGCCACGACCAACCTGGTCAAGAATGGCGATTTCGAACTGACCAGCAACGGTACCTCGAAACAGCTGAACGAAGGCACGTACGCGCGCGCGGACCGCACCTACCTGAGCGACTGGTCCAGCAAAGGCTATAACTTCGTCTTGAACGGTAACAACATCGACGACACCAACGCCGCGACGGCGCTGGCCTTGTGGGGTCCGAATTCGTACAGCGGCCACGGCCCGCAAAACGGTCTGGGCGCCAGTCCGACGGGCGGCAATGTGCTGGCGGCCGACTGGGATTACTTTCCCGGCCCCGTCACGCAGCAAGTCAGCGGCCTGATCCCCGGCCAGGCCTACACCCTGAGCTTTTCCTACGGCGCGGCCCAGCAAGTGGGCTTCCGTGGCGATAACCTGGTCAATTACTGGGATGTGTCGCTGGGCAACAGCAAACAGCAGACGGCGTCCCTGGCCAACGTCAGCCAGGGTTTCACGGGCTGGCACCAGGCCAGCATGACCTTCACGGCCGCCAACAGCAGCGAATTGCTGTCGTTCATGGCCAAGGGCAGCCCGTCCGGCGCGCCGCCATTCATGCTGCTCGACGGCGTCTCATTGGTGTCGGCCGTGCCGGAACCGTCGACCTGGGGCATGCTGATCGGCGGCCTGGGCCTTCTGGGCTTCATGGCACGCCGCCGCAAGGCTGCTGTAGCAGTCTGAGCCGCCAGCGCGCGTGACAGAATCCGGACCAGCCCAGCTTTGTCCGGATTTTTTTGTTTCTTACCTGATGGAATGAAATGAGCCTGCTGCACACCCTGCAAACCCACCTGCCCGGCATCGCCGTCGATGTGCTGCGCCTGAGCCTGTGGCTGGTGCTGCTGGCCGTGATCTTCGTGCCGCTCGAGCGCTTCTTTGGCGAACGCCACGCGGGGCGCTCCCGCACGGAACTGTTCAGCGACCTGGGCTTTTATTTCATCAGCAGCCTACTGCCGGCCGCCTTGCTGGCCGCGCCGCTGGCCCTGCTCGCCGTCGCCGGCCAGCACCTGCTGCCGGACGCCATCCCCGCCACCATGTCTGCCCTGCCCCTGTGGGGCAAGCTTCTGCTGGGCTTGCTGATCGGCGAAGTCGGCACTTACTGGGGGCATAGGCTCAGCCATGAAATTCCATGGCTGTGGCGCTACCATGCCGTGCACCACAGCACGGAACAGCTGTATTTCCTCGCCAATACGCGCACCCATCCCGTCGACATGGTCATCACGCGCCTATTCGGCCTGACACCGCTGTATCTGCTGGGCCTGGCCGGCCCCGGCGCGGCAGGCAGCGCGGCACCCGTGCTCTTGCTGCTGATCGGCACCGTCTGGGGTTTCTTCATCCACGCCAACCTGCGTTGGCGCTTCGGCCCGCTGGAATGGCTGGTGGCCACACCCGCCTTCCACCACTGGCACCACAGTAAGTTCGAACACATCAACCGCAACTATGCGTCAACCCTGCCCGTGCTGGACCGGGTGTTCGGCACCCATCACTTGCCGCGCACATGGCCCGATGCCTGCGGCATCGAGGCGTACATGCCGAAGTCGCTGGCAGGGCAACTGGCTGCGCCATTCCGGCCCACCGACAAGCGGGAAGTTCCGGCCGCGGAATAAAAAAAACCCCACGCGGCCGGTACCACGCGGGGTTTTCTTCTCGTGCTGCGCGGCACCACCACGCAACACGCTTTACAGCAACACGCTTACTTTTTCTCGGCTTCTGCCTTCTTCGCGTCGGCAGCAGCCAGTTTGGCTTCCTTCTTCGCAGCCGCTTCCGCAGCCTTGGCTTCTTTCTTGGCCGCCGTTGCCGCTTTCTTCGCGGCAGCGGCTTCCTTCTTCGTCTCGGCAGCCGTTTTCACAGGGGCGGCATCGGCCGCGGCAGCAGCGGGAGCCGGCGCAGCAGCAGGCACTGCCTTGGCGGCGGCTTCTTTCTTGGCGGCAGCGGCAGCGGCCTTGGCTTCTTTCTTGGCTGCAGCAGCTTCCTTCTTCGCTTCAGCGGCCGACTTGGCTGGTGCCGCAGCGGTGTCGGTCGCAGCAGCTGGCTTCGGTGCGGCTTCTTTCGCTGCAACTTCCTTCACTGCAGCATCCTTTTTTGCCGGGGCAGCTTTCGCCGCCGGAGCGGGTGCCGCTGGCGCGCCGGACTTGGCCTGGCCATTCACTTGCAAGCCCGCTTCCGACAGTTTCACGGAGCTTTTCGGGCCGATACCTTTTACGCGGCTTTCGAAATCGGCCCAATCCTTGAAGGCACCGCCCTTGGCGCGCTCATCGACGATGGCTTTCGACGTGACGGGGCCGATGCCCTTGACGCTGTCGAGTGCCGCCTGGTCCGCCTTGTTGACATCGACCTGGGCAAAGGCAAAGCCCATCGTCGCGATCAGGGTGGCGATGGCCAGCAGTATTTTTTTGAACATGGGTATCTCTCCGTGATGTGGTTTCAAGATGACTCGAACGCAAGGGAGGAACAGCGCCTTAACGGCTTTAACGGCTGTAGCGTGATACGGTTGACAAGATGGGACTGCGGAACTGCGGGAAAACCTGCGCCAGATCAAACGGTCCGGCGCAGGCGATACAACATATTACTGCGAAAACAGCTCGTCGCGGGTGACGGTGGCCGTGCCCAGCTTGCCGACGACGATGCCGCCGGCGCGGTTGGCCGTGCGCACGGCGTCGCCCAGGGCCATGCCGGCCCCCAGCATGGCTGCCATGGTGGCTATCACCGTGTCGCCGGCACCCGAGACGTCGAACACTTCGCGCGCATCGGTCGGCATGTGCAGCACCTCATCGGCCGTGTACAAGCTCATGCCTTCTTCGGAACGGGTCAGCAGCAAGGCGTCCAGCCCCAGTTGCGCGCGCATCTGCTGCGCGCGCTCCGTGAGTTGCTCCTCCGTATTCCAGCTGCCGATCACGCGGCGCAGTTCGGACTTGTTCGGAGTGAGTACTGACGCACCTGAATAGCGGCTGAAATCATCGCCTTTCGGGTCGACCATGACGATCTTGCCGGCGGCCCGGGCCGCCTTGATCATCTCGGCCACGTTCACCAGGCTGCCCTTGGCGTAGTCGGACAGGATCACCACGTCATAATGGGGCAGCAGCGCGTTGAACTGCGCCAGCTTGTCGCGCAGCACCGTATCGCTGGGCGCATCCTCGAAGTCGATGCGCAACATCTGCTGCTGGCGGCCGATCACGCGCAGCTTGATGATGGTGGAAATGGCTGCGTCGCGCTGCAGATAGCTGTGGATGCCGCCGCCTTCGAGCAGACGCTCGACCTGGCTGCCGGCCTCGTCGTCGCCCACCACGCCGAGCAAGCTCGTCTTCGCGCCCAGCGCGGCCGCGTTGCGCGCCACGTTGGCCGCGCCGCCCAGGCGTTCCTCGCGCTTTTCGATGCGCACGATGGGCACGGGCGCTTCCGGCGAGATGCGGCTGACGTCACCGAACCAGTAGCGGTCCAGCATCACATCGCCCACCACCAGCAGGCGTACCTGGGCCAATGCGGCCGGCGCCGTCAAGGCGACCACCTCTTGGGCGCTCATGCGCGCGTCAGGATCGAGCGGCCGATCCCGTGGTATTCGATGCCATTCTCGGCCATGACGGCCGGCTCGAACAGGTTGCGCCCGTCAAAGACGACGGCCTGCTTCAGGCGCGCCTTGACCTGCTCGAAGTCGGGGCTGCGGAAGGCTTTCCATTCGGTCACGATGACCAGCGCATCGGCGTCCTGCAGCGCATCCTTCGGACTGTCGGCAAAGCGCACCTTCGCCAGTTGCTCCGGCGTCAAGTCCAGTTGCAGCACGCGGCGCGCCTCGGCCATGGCGACGGGGTCGTACACGGCCACCGTGGCGCCGCGCCCCAGCAAGTCGGCCAGCAGCACGCGGGCCGACGCTTCGCGCATGTCGTCCGTATTCGGCTTGAAGGCCAGGCCCCAGACGGCAAAATGCCTGCCCGTCAAGTCTTCGCCGAAGCGAGCGACCACTTTGCGGCCCAGCACCTGCTTTTGCTGGTCGTTGACGGCTTCGACGGCGCGCAGGATCAGCAATTCCTGGCCGTGGCCGCGCGCCGTGCGCTCGAGCGCCTGCACGTCTTTCGGGAAGCAGGAACCGCCGTAGCCGCAACCGGCATACAGGAAGCTGTGGCCGATACGCGGGTCGGAACCGATGCCGTGGCGCACGGCTTCGATATCGACGCCCACCTTGTCGGCCAGATTCGCCAGCTCATTCATGAACGAGATGCGCGTGGCCAGCATGGCGTTGGCCGCATATTTCGTGAATTCGGCCGAGCGCACGTCCATCCAGTAGGTGCGCTCGTGGTTGCGGTTGAACGGCGCGTACAGGCTTTTCAGCAATTCGCGCGCGCGTTCGCCGTCCGGCGTGGCGTCGACGCCGATGACGATGCGGTCCGGGCGCATGAAGTCTTCGACAGCCGCGCCTTCCTTGAGGAATTCCGGATTCGACGCCACCGAGAACGTGGCGGCCACGCCGCGCGCATCGAGTTCGCCCTGGATGGCGGCGCGGACTTTTTCGGCCGTGCCGACGGGCACGGTGGACTTGTCGACGATGACCTTGAAGTCCGTCATGTACTTGCCGATGCCGCGCGCGGCGGCCAGCACGTATTGCAGGTCGGCCGAACCGTCTTCATCGGGCGGCGTGCCGACGGCGATGAATTGCATCACGCCGTGCGCGGCAGCAGCCTCGACGTCGGTGGAAAAGGTCATGCGCCCGGCGGCGCGGTTGCGCGCCACGACTTCTTCCAGGCCCGGTTCATGGATGGGGATGCCGCCGCTGTTGAGCAAGGCGACCTTCTGTACGTCGAGGTCGAGGCAAAAGACGTCATTGCCCAGCTCCGCCAAGCAGGCGCCCGTCACGAGGCCCACATAGCCCGTGCCGATAATGGTGATTTTCATGGTTGTGCCGTATTTGTAATATATATATCTGACCTGCAAGTGCACAGCACAGGGTTCAGGGCGAGGCGCGGCGCCGAAGACAGTACGAATAGTACGGCGAGGCGCTGCAACGCAGCCATGGGCCCTGTGGTGGGCACGACTAATTCATGACGTTGAGCTCTTCCGTGCGTCGCGGCGGATAGGTTTCCCACTTGTTGCAGCCCGGGCAATGCCAATAGAACTGGCGCGCCTTGAAGCCGCAGTGGCTGCATTGGTAGCGGGCCAGCTTCTGCGTGTAGCCGTGCACGAGGTTTTTCACCATCGACAGCTCCGACCAGATGGCGGCCGGCGCATCCATCATGCGCGCTTCCAGCAGTTTATCCAGGCCCAGCAGGGTCGGCGTGCGGCGCAGCTCGGCGCTGACCAACTGTTTCGCCGCTTCCACGCCGTCGAGCTCGATGACGGCCTTGAAGACGACTTCGATCAAGTCGATCGACGACGCCTCTTCCAGGTAGGAGCGCAGCAGGTTGACGCCTTCCTGTGGACGGCCCAGCTTGGTATAACCATCCATCAGGCGCTGCGCCACCAGGGCCACGTGCGGCACGCTTTGCTGCTCCACGCGGCGCCAGGTGGTCAGCGCGCCTTCCACGTCGCCGCGCGCCAGCAGCACGTCGCCCGTCAGGATGGTGGCGCGCACGCTCTTGCGGTCCGTCTGCAAGGCTTTTTCCAGCAGCGGCATGGCTTCGTCCGGCTTCATGTGCACCAGCGCGTCATGCGCCAGTTCGCAATAGAACTGGGCGATTTCCTTCTGGCGCGCGCCGGCGCCCGATTCCTGCAAGCCCACGGCCGCTTCGATGGCGCGTGGCCATTCCTTTTCGCGCTGGTAGATTTCCAGCAGCGCGCGGCGCGCCTGGGCCGCATATTGCGTGTCGACCAGGCTGTTGAAGGTTTCTTCGGCGCGGTCCAGCAGACCCGCCTTCAGGTAATCCATGCCCAGTTCATAGGCGGCATGGCCCTGCTGCTCCAGCGGCAAGTCCGGGCGCGCCAGCAAATTCTGGTGCACGCGGATGGCGCGCTCCGTCTCGCCGCGGCGGCGGAATAAATTGCCCAGCGCAAAGTGCATATCGGCCGATTCCGGGTCCAGCTTGACGACTTCGATGAAGGCGTCGATGGCCTTGTCATGCTGCTCATTGAGCAGGAAATTCAAGCCCTTGAAGTAATTGCGCGGCAGGCTGCGCGATTCTGACACCAGTTGATGAATGTCAACACGCGCGGCAATCCAGCCCAGCGCGAAAAACACGGGGATACCCAAGAGCCACCAGAGTTCAAAATCCATGCGATTGTTTTTATTCGAGTAAGAGAGATAGGAGCGATGGCGCCGCTTACTGCGCGCTCACGCTGTCCGGTTGCGGCTGGACATTGCTGGCCACGCCAACGGTCTGCAGCGCGGCAATGGTGGTTTTTTGCTTGCTCGCTTCGCGGCGGTGACGGAACACGGTCGGCGTCAGGGCCAGTACGCCCAGGCTGGCGCCGGCGACAAAAAAGCCCAGTAGCATCAGGACCAGGGGGCCGCGAATTTCATAATTGAGGAAAACATGCAGGTCGACAACCTGCGCATTCTTCAGCGCGAAACTGAAGAACAGGACGAAGAGAACACAGCCAACGATGGTGGAGATGATTTTCATCGATAGGTCCAAAGAAAGCTACACAAGGTGGTGTGAATGCCGACAGGGCATAAACTTAGAACATATTAACAAAAAAAAGCGGCATCCAAGGACGCCGCTCTTTGTGTCGCCTTCCAGCAGACGATTAATCCTCGATGATCGGTTGCCCGACCATCGCGTCCACCCGCTCGCGCAACTGTTTGCCCGGCTTGAAGTGGGGTACCCGTTTCTCGGGAACCATCACCTTGTCGCCGGATTTCGGGTTGCGGCCGATGCGCGGGGGCCTGCTGTTCAGGGCAAAACTGCCAAAACCGCGGATCTCGATACGCTGACCGGTCGCCAGGGCGTTGGTCATCGCATCGAGAATGGTCTTGACGGCATACTCCGCATCTTTCGCCACCAGCTGAGAATAACGCTCAGCGAGGCGGTTGATCAGCTCGGACTTTGTCATCTGCCGTATCCGCAGTCTTAGTTCTTGTTATCGAACTTAGCTTTCAACAAGGCGCCCAGGCTGGTGGTGCCCGAAGCTGCGTTGTTGTCGGTAGCTGCCATCTTCTGCATGGCTTCCTGGGTTTCAACGTTGTCTTTCGCTTTGATCGACAGTTGGATACCACGGGCTTTGCGGTCGATGTTCAACACCATTGCTTCGACGGTGTCGCCGACTTTCAGGTGCGTACCAGCATCTTCAACGCGGTCGCGCGAGATTTCGGAAGCGCGCAGGTAGCCTTCAACTTCTTCGGACAGTTGGATCACGGCGCCTTTAGGCTCAACCGATTTAACGGTACCGGTTACCAGCGAGCCTTTGTCGTTCATGGCTGCGAAGTTGTTGAATGGGTCACCTTCCAATTGCTTGACGCCCAGGGAAACGCGCTCGCGCTCAACGTCGATGGCCAGAACGATGGCTTCCAGTTCGTCACCTTTCTTGAAGCGACGCACGGCTTCTTCGCCGGTTTCGGTCCAGGACAGGTCGGACAGGTGCACCAGACCGTCGATGTTGCCGGCCAGGCCGATGAACACGCCGAAGTCGGTGATCGATTTGATCGCGCCGCGGACTTTGTCACCTTTCTTATGGGTAACACCGAAGTCGTCCCATGGATTGGCTTTGCATTGTTTCATGCCCAGCGAAATACGACGACGCTCTTCGTCGATTTCCAGAACCATCACTTCTACTTCGTCGCCCAGTTGGACAACTTTATTAGGAGCAACGTTTTTGTTCGTCCAGTCCATTTCGGAAACGTGTACCAGACCTTCGATACCCTGTTCCACTTCAACGAACGCGCCGTAGTCGGTCAGGTTCGTTACTTTACCGAACAGACGGGTGCTTTGTGGGTAACGACGGGACAGACCGGTCCAAGGATCGTCGCCCAGTTGTTTCACGCCCAGCGAAACACGGTTTTTCTCTTGATCGTATTTCAGGACTTTGGCGGTGATTTCCTGGCCAACCGTCAGAACTTCCGACGGGTGACGTACACGGCGCCATGCCAGGTCGGTGATGTGCAGCAGGCCATCGATACCGCCCAGATCCACGAACGCGCCGTAGTCGGTGATATTTTTGACGACGCCGGTCACGACCGTGCCTTCTTTCAGCGTTTCCATCAGTTTCTGACGCTCTTCGCCCATCGAAGCTTCGATGACGGCGCGGCGGGACAGAACCACGTTGTTACGCTTGCGATCCAGCTTGATCACTTTGAATTCGAGGGTTTTGCCTTCGAATGGGGTGGTGTCTTTGACAGGACGGGTATCAACCAGCGAGCCCGGCAGGAATGCGCGGATGCCGTTGGTCAACACGGTCAGACCGCCTTTGACTTTACCATTGACGGTACCGACGACGATTTCGCCCGATTCCATCGCTTTTTCCAGAGCCAGCCACGAAGCCAGACGCTTGGCTTTGTCGCGCGACAGGATGGTATCGCCGAAACCGTTTTCCAGCGATTCGATCGCCACGGAAACGAAGTCACCAACTTTGACTTCCAGTTCGCCGTGGTCGTTCTTGAATTCTTCGACAGGGATGAATGCTTCGGATTTGAGGCCAGCGTTCACGATCACGAAATTGTGGTCGAGGCGCACGACTTCAGCGGAAATAACTTCGCCGGAGCGCATATCTTGACGCGACAACGATTCCTCGAAGAGCGCAGCAAAACTTTCCATACCGGTAGATTCGTTAGTTGTAACAGTAGACATAGGGTTCACACAGGTTATCCAGCAGAGATCGCACGATGCGACTTAAACTGGGTTAGGTTTTTGACACACCCGGACAGGCCAGGAGCCGTCAACGGGCACCACATAGCATGCACTACACATCAATACACGCTATTTTGCTGCTTATTTTGCAACTGCGGCATACCATTTCAACACGGTTTCGACGGCATCATCTGCCGTCATGGCCGAGGTATCGAGGACATGCGCCCCTTCCGCGGGGACCAGCGGCGCAATCGCACGGTGAGTATCACGTTCGTCCCGCGCCTGCAAATCCATCAGAAGGTCTTCCATATTAGCAGAAAAACCCTTGTCTATCAATTGCTTGTAGCGCCGTTGCGCGCGCGCCTCGACGCTGGCGGTCAGGAACACCTTCAATGGGGCATGCGGGAAGATCACCGTGCCCATGTCGCGTCCGTCGGCCACCAGGCCCGGCGTCTTGCGAAAGCCCAGCTGCAAACCGACCAAGGCATGGCGGACAGTTGGTAAAACAGCAATTTTCGACGCCGTATTCCCCACTTCTTCGGCACGGATCTGCTCCGTGACATTTTCATGCGCCAGCAGGATCTCGCCGCCCGCAAAATGACAGGGCAAGTGCTCGGCCAGCTTGGCCAGCGCGTGCTCGTCGCGCAAGTCCGTGCCGCGGCGCAGCGCGCTCAAGGCCGTCAGGCGGTACAGCGCGCCCGAGTCCAGGTAATGAAAGCCCAGCTTGTCGGCCACGCGGTGCGCCACCGTGCCCTTGCCGGAAGCGGTGGGGCCGTCGATGGCGATGACTGGGATGTTGGAGGTCGGCATAGTGTTAGCAATCAATTAAATCAAAGTGTCTTTGGCAATCCCCGCGAAGGCGGCGAAATACTCGGGGAAGGTCTTGGCCACGCATTTCGGGTCGTTGATGCGCATCTCGTTGCCGCGGCGCGCGGCGCCGTCCAGCGAAGCCAGCGAAAAGCACATGGCCATGCGGTGGTCGTCATACGTGTCGATGGTGGCGGCAAGAATCTGCGCCGGCGGCGTCACGCGCAGGTAGTCCGCGCCCTCTTCCACTTCCGCGCCCAGCTTGCGCAACTCCGTTGCCATGGCGGCCAGGCGGTCCGTCTCTTTTACGCGCCAGCTGGCGATATTGCGCAAGGTCGAAGTGCCGTCCGCGTACAGGGCGGCCACGGCGATCGTCATGGCCGCGTCGGGGATGTGGTTAAAGTCCATGTCGACGGCTTTCAGCACGCCGTTCGAACGGGCTTCGATCCAGTTCTCGCCCATGGTGATGGTCGCGCCCATCTGCTGCAAGGCTTCGACGAAGCGCACGTCGCCCTGGATGCTGTCGCGCCCCACGCCTTCCACCCGCACGGGGCCGCCGCCGATGGCGCCGGCCGCCAGGAAATACGAGGCCGACGAAGCGTCGCCTTCCACGTGGATGGTGCCCGGGCTTTGGTATTGCTGGCCCGGCTGCACGGTGAACGACTGCCAGCCGTCATGTTCGACCGTCACGCCGAAACGGCGCATCAGGTTCAGCGTGATCTCGATGTACGGCTTGGAAATCAGCTCGCCCGTGACATCGATGGTGACGGCATGATCGCGCGCCATCAGCGGCGCCACCATCAAGAGGGCCGTCAGGAACTGGCTCGACACGTTGCCGCGCACGGCGATGCGCTGCGCGTGGATGTGGCCGCGGCGGATGCGCAGCGGCGGGAAGCCCTGCTCGCCCGTGTATTCGATCTGCGTGCCGACGGCGTTCAGCGCGTCGACCAGGTCGCCGATCGGGCGTTCGTGCATGCGCGACACGCCGTGCAAGGTGTAGTCGCCGCCGATGACGGCCAGCGCCGCCGTCAGCGGGCGGATCGCCGTACCGGCATTGCCCATAAAGAGGTCAGCCTCGTGGTGCGGGAACACGCCGCCGCAGCCTTCCACGTGGTGGATCTGGTGCGCGGTGGCCGGGTCGCCCTGCAACTCGTCCTGCGTCCATTTGACGCCCAGCGACGTCAGGGCCGTCAGCATGACGAAGGTGTCGTCGGAGGCGAGCAAGTCGACGATCTTCGTCGTGCCCTTGGCCAGCGCGGCCAGCAGCAGCACGCGGTTGGAAATGCTTTTCGAGCCGGGCAAGCGCACCGTGCCCTCGGCGTGCATCACCGGTTTCAAGTCGATATGGTGGGGGTAGTGCTTGGTCTGGGTCATGCTGGAATCCTTGAGTATTTATTGTGCGGGCGCGGGAGTTTCCGCCATCTCGATCGCCTCGATCCATTGCTGCCGCGCGTGCTGGGCGTTCGCGTATACGCCCTCGATGGCGGCGCCGTCGTGCGCGGCCAGGTGGGCGCGCAAGGTCGTCAACTGCGCCAGGTAGGCGTCCAGTTCGTGCAGCAGCGCCGGCTGGTTGGCCAGGCTGATGTCGCGCCACATTTCCGGCGATGAGCCGGCGATGCGCGTAAAATCGCGAAAGCCGCTGGCCGCGTATTGAAACAGCAGGCCCGCGTGCGGTTTGTTGGCGATGTCGTCGACCAGCGCAAAGGCCAGCAAATGCGGCAGATGGCTGACGGCGGCAAATACCTTGTCATGTTCTTCGGGCGTCAACGTGTGCAGGATGGCGCCGCAGGCACGCCAGGCGACTGCCACGCGCTCGACGTCGTCCGCGGCGTTTTCCGCCAGCGGCGTGAGCACCACTTTCTTGCCTTGATACAGATCAATGATGGCGGCGTCGGGACCATTCGTCTCGCGCCCCGCGATCGGGTGGCCGGGCACGAACTGGCCCACCTTGCCGCCGAGCGCCGCGCGCGCGGCCGCCACCACGTCGCTCTTCGTGCTGCCCCCATCGGTGACGATGGTGCCGGGCTGCAGGTGCGGCGCGATGGATGCCAGGATGGGACCCGTCTGCGCCACGGGCGCAGCCAGCAGCACCAGGTCGGCGCCATGCAAGGCTTGCGCCATGTCGCCGCCGATTTCGTCGATGATACCCAGTTCGAGCGCGCGCACCATCGAGGCGGGCGAGCGGCCCATGCCGACTACGGTTTGAACCGCGCCCGCGTGTTTCAAGGCGCGCGCGAACGAGCCGCCGATCAGGCCTACGCCAAAAATGACGACCTTCTTCAGTGCAGGCGTCGTCATGGCGTCAAGCCAGCGCTTTCGTCAGCGCGGCGATGAAGATGGCGTTTTCCTGCGGCAGGCCGATGGAAATGCGCAGCCATTGCGGCAAGCCATAGCTGCCCACGGGGCGCACGATCACGCCCTGTTTCAGCAGCGCCAGGTTCACGCGCGCGCCCGCTTCATCATCGTCGCCCACCTTCACCAGCACGAAATTGCCGTGCGACGGCACGTATTCCAGGCCCAGTTGCGCAAACGCTTCCGTAAACTGCTGGTAGCCGGCCGCGTTGTTACGCGCGCTTTGCTCGAGGAATGCCTTGTCGTTCAGGGCGGCAATCGCAGCCGCTTGCGCCAGCGAGTTGACGTTGAACGGCTGGCGGATGCGGTTCATCAGGTCCGTCAGCACAGGCTGGGCGATGGCGAAGCCGATACGCAGGCCGGCCAGGCCGTAGGCCTTCGACAGGGTGCGCGAGACCACCAGGTTCGGATACTGGCGCACCCACGCCGTCGATTCGTACTGCTCGTCGGCCGACAGGAATTCGTTGTAGGCCTCGTCCAGCACGACAACGACATGCGCCGGCACTTTCTGCAGGAAGGCTTCGAGCTGCGCCGCCGTCAGGAAGGTGCCGGTCGGGTTGTTCGGGTTGGCGATGAAAATCAGACGCGTGTCGTCGGCAATCGCCGCCGCCATGGCGTCCAGGTCATGGCCATAGGCTTGCGCCGGGACGACGATGTGGCGCGCGCCCAGGCCTTGCGTGGCCAGCGCGTACACGGCGAACGAATACTGCGAGTACACGACGGATTCGCCATGCTGCACAAACGCGTGCGCGGCGATTTCCAGGATGTCGTTGCTGCCGTTGCCCAGGGTGATCCAGTCGGCCGGCACGTCATAGCGCTTCGACAGCACGGCTTTCAAGTCGAAGCCGTTGGCGTCCGGGTAGCGGCCCAGGTCATCGATGGCGGCGATCATCGCCTGCTTGGCCGATTCCGGCATGCCGTACGGGTTTTCATTCGACGCCAGCTTGACGATGGCTGCCTCGTCGAGGCCGAATTCGCGCGCGACTTCCGCGATCGGTTTGCCGCTCTGGTAAGGGGCGATGGCGCGGACGTATTCTGGACCGATATTTTTAGACATGGTGTTCTTTAAAAAAGTGGGTGATTGTAAGAATAGCTACAGCTTCACAGGCTGACAGGATATGACCCCAGCACCTTGAAAAACGCCGCATTGCTTTGCAGCTCGGCCAGCGCCTGGGCGACGGCTGCGTCGTGCACGTGGCCCTCCACGTCGACATAGAAATAATACTCCCAGCTGCCCATGCGCGCCGGGCGCGACTCGAAGCGCGTCATCGACACGCCGTGTTTCGCCAGGGGCGCGAGCAACTGGTACACGGCGCCCGCCTTGTTCGGCACGGCCAGCACCAGCGACGTCTGGTCCTTGCCCGACGGCGCCGTCTGCAAGGTGCCAACGACGGCAAAGCGCGTGCGGTTGTGCGGGTCGTCCTGGATATGGCCCTTGACCACGCCCAGCTTGTACTGCGCGCCCGCCAGTTCGCTGGCGATGGCCGCCACCGTGCCGTCTTCGCCGGCCATGCGGGCCGCCTCGGCGTTCGAGGCCACGGCATGGCGCGCGATGTGCGGGTAATTCTGGTTCAGCCACACCTGGCACTGCGCCAGCGCCTGCGAATGGGCGCAGATGGCGGTGACGCCATCCATGTTGCCGCTCTTCGTCATCAGGCTGTGGTGCACGGCGATCGCCACCTCGCCGCTGATGATGAGACTCGTCTGCAACATCATGTCCAGGGTGCGGTTGACGGCGCCTTCCGAGGAATTTTCGATCGGCACCACGCCGAAATCCGCCGTTCCCGCCTCGGCGGAACGGAATACTTCGTCGATGGACGCGCATGGCAAGCCTTCCACGGCACTGCCGAACTGCTGGTACACGGCTTGTTCGCTGAAAGTGCCGGCCGGACCAAGGTAGGCCACGGTGACCCGCTTTTCCAGCGAGCGGCAGGACGACATGATTTCGCGGAAGATGGTCTGCACTTCGCGGTCGCCCATGGGGCCGGGATTGCGTTCGGCCACGCCGCGCAGCACCTGCGCCTCGCGCTCGGGGCGGAACACGGGCGCCTGCGTTTCAGCCTTCACGTGGCCCACTTGCTGGGCGATTTGCGCGCGGCGGTTCAGCAGTTCGAGGATTTGCGCGTCGATCGCATCGATCTGTTCGCGCAGCGGTTTCAATTTATCGGTCATGGTTGGTTTGTTTCGTCAGCTGTACTTCAATCATGGCCGCGCGGCCTGCGCCGGCGGCGGGCCGGCGCGGTCGTCTAGGCGACTCAGCGTCCGGCAAACTCGTTCAAATAGTTGACCAGGGCTTGCACGCCCTCGATCGGCATCGCGTTATAAATCGATGCACGCATGCCGCCGACGGACTTGTGGCCCTTCAGTTGCAGCAGGCCGCGCTGTTTCGCGCCGGCCAGGAATGCGTCGTTCAGACTTTCATCGCGCAGATAGAACGGGATGGTCATGCGCGAGCGGTATTCTGGGGCGACCCGGTTCTGGTAAAAGTCGTCCGCATCGAGCGCCGCGTACAGCAGCGCCGCTTTCTCAATATTACGCTGTTCCATGGCTGCAACGCCACCCTGGCGTTTGAGCCACTGGAAAACCAGGCCGGCGATATAGATGCCGTAGGTGGGCGGCGTGTTGTACATCGACTCATGTTCGGCCACGATGCTCCAGTCGAAGGCCGACGGGCAGATCGGCAGCGCCTTGCCCAGCAAGTCTTCGCGCACGATGACCAGGGTCAGGCCGGCCGGACCGATATTTTTCTGCGCGCCGCCGAAGATGACGCCATATTGCGATACATCAATAACGCGCGACAGAATGTGCGACGACATGTCGGCCACGATGGTGGTCCCTGCCGGCACGTTCGGCGCCTGCTGGAATTCCACGCCGTCGATGGTTTCATTGGTGCAGATGTGCAGGTAGGCGGCGCCTGGCGTCAACTGCCATTCGGCGACCGGCGGCACGCCCGTGAAACGGGCGGCCTTGGACGACGCGGCCACGTTGACGTTGGCGTACTTGGCCGCTTCCTGGATCGACTTGCCGGACCACGAGCCCGTGTGCACGAAGTCCACGGTGGCCGGCTGCTGCGCGGCCAGGCCCACCAGGTTCATCGGGATGATGGCGTTCTCGCCCAGGCCACCGCCCTGCAGGAACAGGATCTTGTAGTTCTCGGGCACGGCCAGCAGCTCGCGCAGGTCGGCCACTGCCTGCTGGTAGATGGAAATGAATTCGGGACCACGGTGGCTCATTTCCATCACCGACATGCCACTGCCATGCCAGTCCTGCATCTCGGCAGCCGCTTGCGCCAGCACTTCCTTGGGCAGGACGGCGGGGCCGGCGGAAAAATTGTAGATATGGGTCACGATACGGTCCTTGGCAAAATGGAAATCTTATTGGGGTGCCTGCGTGGCCGCCCGCATGACCTGGTCCAGCACCGCATTCACGCGCGGGATCAGCACGCGCTGGCTGATGGCCATCGATTCGGCAGACAGTTGCGGCATGGTGGCCAGCATCTTGCGCCCCAGCGGCGTCTTGTAGAAGGTCGTCAGCTGCTCGACTTCGGGCACCGTGTAGAAGCGCGCGTACAGGGGCACCATTTCGGCGGCCAGTTCGTCGATCAGGGTCGGGTCGGCCAGCACCTGCGTCAGGGTGGCGATGGCCAGGGGGATTTCTTCCTCGGCGCTGGCCAGCGCGCGCGCCTTGCGCTGCTCGTCCAGGTTCGGGTTGCTGCTGATTTGCTGCTGCGCCGACTGGCGGATCATGGCCGGCACCGATTGCAGCATCTGGTCGAAGATGTTGCGCGTCAGTTGCGGAAACTGCATCGCGTCGAGCATGCGCCGCACGGCCACCTTCATGGCGGGGCTGGGCGCCGCCTGGCGGGCGGGCGTGGCTTGCGTGCTCTGGGCCAGGGCCGGCAGGGTCGCAAGGAAGGCCAGCGAAAACGCGGCGAAGAAGGTGGCGACGATTTTTCTCATGGCATGCGGGACTTTACAAAAGCGGGGAACTATCTGGGGGTACGCAGGCTGGCGCCGCAACTGGCACGCCAACAGCAATTGGGGCTCCCGAAAGAGCCCCAATCATCTTACTCCGGCTGCGCCGGGTCGACAGGATCGGCCGGTTCAGCCGCTGCCGGCGCGGCCGCAGCCTCCTGGCCCGCCTCCGTCGTCAGCTCGACTTCGTCGATATCCGTCTCCACCACGCGCTGCAGGCCGGACAGCTTGGTGCCGTCTTCCACGGCGATCAGGGTCACGCCCTGCGTCGCGCGGCCCATCTCGCGGATTTCCGACACGCGGGTGCGGATCAATACGCCACCGGTGGTGATCAGCATGATTTCATCGCTGGTATCGACCAGGGTCGCGGCAACCACTTTACCGTTGCGCTCACTGGTCTGGATGGCGATCATGCCTTTCGTGCCACGGCCATGGCGCGTGTACTCGGTGATCGGCGTACGCTTGCCGTAGCCGTTTTCCGTGGCCGTCAGCACCGACTGCTGCTCGTTCTCGGCCACCAGCAGGGCGATCACGTGCTGGCCTTCTTCCAGGTTCATGCCGCGCACGCCGCGCGCCGTACGGCCCATCGGACGCACGTCGTTTTCGTCGAAGCGCACTGCCTTGCCCGAATCGGAGAACAGCATCACGTCGTGCTGGCCGTCGGTCAGCGCCGCGCCGATCAGGAAGTCGCCGTCGTCCAGGTCGACCGCGATGATGCCGGCCTTGCGTGGATTGCTGAAGTCCTTCAGCGGCGTCTTCTTGACGGTACCGAGGCTGGTCGACATGAACACGTAATGGTCTTCCGGGAACGTGCGGTTCTCGCCCGACAGCGGCAGGATCACGGTGATCTTTTCGTTGTCCTGCAGCGGGAACATGTTGACGATCGGCTTGCCGCGCGAATTGCGCGAGCCTTGCGGCACTTCCCACACCTTCAGCCAGTACATGCGGCCACGATCCGAGAAGCACAGGATGTAGTCGTGCGTGTTGGCGATGAACAGCTGGTCGATCCAGTCTTCCTCTTTCGTCGCCATCGCCTGCTTGCCGCGGCCGCCGCGCTTCTGCGCGCGGTATTCGGTGATCGGCTGGGCCTTCATGTAGCCCGTGTGCGACAGGGTCACGACCATGTCCTGCGGCGTGATCAGATCTTCCGTTTCCAGGTCGGTGGCATTCAACTCGATCTGCGAGCGGCGCACGTCCTTGTTGCCGGCGCCGTATTCGTTCTTCGCCGCCGTCATTTCGTCGGTGATGATGACGGTGACGCGTTCCGGCTTGGCCAGGATGTCGAGCAAGTCGGCGATATGTTCCATCACGTCCTTGTACTCGTTGACGATCTTGTCCTGTTCCAGGCCGGTCAGGCGCTGCAGGCGCATTTGCAGAATTTCCTGCGCCTGGTCGTCCGACAGCTTGTACAGGCCATCGCCCTGCATGCCATAGTGCTTCGGCAGATTTTCCGGACGGTAGGCGTCGATGCCGCCTGGCGTCGAGCCGTCGCCCGTGCGGGCCAGCATTTCGCGCACGACGGACGAGTCCCAGGCCTTGGCCATCAGCTCGACCTTGGCGATCGGCGGCGTCGGCGCGGCCTTGATGATGGCGATGAAGTCATCGATGTTGGCCAGCGCGACAGCCAGGCCTTCCAATACGTGACCGCGTTCGCGCGCCTTGCGCAGTTCGAACACGGTGCGGCGCGTCACCACTTCGCGGCGGTGCGACAGGAAGCATTGCAGCATCTGCTTGAGGTTCAGCAGCTTCGGCTGGCCATCGACCAGGGCCACCATGTTCATGCCGAAGGTGTCTTGCAACTGGGTCTGCTTGTACAGGTTGTTCAGCACCACTTCCGGCACTTCGCCTCGTTTCAGCTCGATCACCACGCGCATGCCCGACTTGTCGGATTCGTCGCGGATGTCGGAAATGCCGTCGAGCTTCTTGTCGCGCACGTTTTCAGCGATGCGTTCCAGCAAGGATTTCTTGTTGACCTGGAATGGCAGCTCGTCGACGATGATGGCGATGCGGCCGCCATCCTTGCCGTATTCTTCGAAGTGGGTCTTGGCGCGCATGACGACGCGGCCGCGGCCCGTGCGGTAGCCGTCGCGCACGCCGGACACGCCATAGATGATGCCGGCCGTCGGGAAGTCCGGCGCCGGGATCAGCTCGATCAATTCATCGATCGTGCACTCGGGGTTGCGCAGCACGTGCAGCGCACCGTCGATGACTTCGGTAATGTTGTGAGGCGGAATGTTCGTCGCCATGCCGACCGCGATACCGGACGAGCCATTGATCAGCAGGTTCGGGATACGCGTCGGCAAGACCGTCGGTTCCTTTTCCTTGCCATCGTAGTTGGGCTGGAAGTCGACGGTGTCCTTGTCGATATCGGCCAGCAACTCGCTGGCGATCTTGTCCAGGCGGCACTCGGTGTAACGCATCGCCGCGGCGCCGTCGCCGTCGACGGAACCGAAGTTGCCCTGGCCATCGACGAGCATGTAGCGCAGCGAGAAATCCTGCGCCATGCGCACCAGCGTGTCGTAGATCGAGGCATCGCCGTGGGGATGGTATTTACCCATGGTTTCGCCGACCACGCGGGCGCACTTGACGTAAGGGCGGTTCCACACGTTGTTCATTTCATGCATCGCGAACAAGACGCGGCGGTGCACTGGCTTCAAGCCATCGCGCGCATCGGGCAAGGCGCGACCGACGATCACGCTCATGGCGTAATCGAGGTAGCTCTTGCGCATCTCTTCTTCGAGGGAAATAGGAATTGTTTCTTTTGCGAATTGATCCATTGGCGGTTCGACTGATCTCAGGCTGTGGTTAACTTATCTGTTACGCAATGTATGACGCAATACTGCATATCCTGGGTGGCTGTCGTCGTGGACGCCGCGCCGCGCGCTGCTGGCGCGGCCCGGCTTCCATGTCGCAGAGTACCGGAACAAATCGGCGGGCTGGCGGCACGGCCAGTACGTGCACCGCAGTGGTACGAGCTGGCCATGCAGTGCCGCCGTGGGCATTTGCCCGACACTCTTAACAGTCAAGCGCACGATTTTAGCATGCGCGCCCAGCTACCTGCACAAATTGGCCATACCAACAAGATTGGCAGTTTGCACCGGAGCCGTGCAGCCTGACCTCTCGATAATGCACAATGGCAATACCAGTTCAAGATACCTGCCCTTAAAAGAGGCAAAAAAAGCGATCAATTGTTACAGACGCGTTACAAATGGGCATTTTCGTTGCGCAAAAACAACGCGCGGTCTAAAATCGGGCAAGCTTTGATTTAACCACGGTCGTGCGCCCCTGATGCGTGTGGCAAAATGACTGGGAAGTTAATTGCTAGTTTCGCAATCTGAAACGAGCGCATATGGTCTACATGATAAAATCTTGGCACGTAGCACCAGTAGCGCAGTGTTGTTCTGCGGATATCACCCCCCGAAAGGAAAAAAGAATGAATAAATTTGTAACGCTGTTTTTCGCTGCATCCGCAGTGATTGCTGGCTCGGCTTCGGCCCAAACCCCAACCTCCCCACCATTCGCGCCAGTTACCACTGACATCAAAGCACCAAGCCCAAAAAGCGCTTACGTGCAAGATGCCCGCGGCGTGATCGTGCGTGACCCATTCGGCCTGTGCTGGCGTACCGGCTACTGGACACCTGCTGACGCAGTGCCAGGTTGCGACGTGCCACTGTGCGTAGAGCCAGAAACCCTGCAAGACGGCAAATGCGTGGCTCCTCCAGCACCAGTCGTACCAGCACCGGCACCAGTCGTTGTCGTACCAGTACCAGTCGTAGTTGCTCCTACCTCGGAAAAAGTCAGCTTCGCTGCTGATGCATTCTTCGATTTCGACAAAGCTACGCTGAAGCCAGAAGGCAAAGCCAAGCTGGACGAGCTGTCCGCACAACTGGGCGGCATCAACCTGGAAGTCATCATCGCTGTGGGTCACACCGACTCCGTCGGCACCGATGCTTACAACCAAAAACTGTCGGTACGTCGTGCTGATGCTGTCAAAGCCTACCTGGTCACCAAAGGCGTTGAAAGCAACCGCGTGTACACCGAAGGCAAAGGCGAGAAACAACCTGTTGCTGATAACAAAACTGCCGAAGGCCGTGCGAAAAACCGTCGCGTGGAAATCGAAGTTGTTGGTACCCGCAACAAGTAATAGCTGAACCCCTGGACTTGCCGCAAGTCATCGCGCAAGTCAAGAACAGCATGAAAAACCCCGCCACGGCGGGGTTTTTTTTCGTCCGTGGCTGCCCAATTGTAAAATTGCCGCTATTATTCGACCTATGAACGCCGACCCTCTCGAAATCCAAAAATTCAGTGAGCTGGCCCACCGCTGGTGGGACCCCACTTCCGAGTTTCGTCCCCTGCACGAAATTAACCCCCTGCGCCTGGAATGGATCAACGCGAAAGTGCCGCTGGCCGGCAAGCGCGTGATCGACATCGGCTGCGGCGGCGGCATCCTGGCCGAATCGATGGCCCGCAAGGGTGCCGATGTGACGGGCATCGACCTGTCCGACAAGGCCTTGAAAGTGGCCGACCTGCACAGCCTGGAATCGGGCGCCAAGGTGCGCTACAAGCTGATCGCCGCCGAAGCCATGGCCGAGGAAGAGGCCGGCCAGTACGACGTCGTGACCTGCATGGAAATGCTCGAGCACGTGCCGGACCCCGCCGCCATCGTCAAGGCTTGCGCCGCGCTGGTGAAACCGGGCGGCCACGTGTTCCTGTCGACCCTGAACCGCAACCCGAAAGCGTACCTGTTCGCCATCCTGGGCGCCGAATACCTGCTGCGCCTGCTGCCGAAAGGCACGCATGACTATGACAAATTCATCACCCCGTCCGAACTGTCGCAATACGTGCGCAGCGCCGGCCTGGACGTCAACAGCATGCGCGGCATGGGCTACAATCCGCTGACCAAGATTTACTCACTTAATAGCGATACCAGCGTCAATTATCTGGTGGCCTGCACCCGGCCGCTGTAACCATCACGCACAATACAAGGCGGCTGCGGCCGCCATTTTTCATTCCTACTTGACACACTTTTTCCGCCATGATCACTGACCATCTGCCAGCCCCGCGCGCCATCCTGTTCGACCTCGACGGCACCCTGGCCGACACCGCGCCCGACCTGGCGGCGGCCATCAACCTGCTGCGCGCGCGCGCCGGCCTGGCGCCGACCCCGTATGACGTCCTGCGCCCCACGGCCTCGGCCGGCGCGCGCGGCATGATCGGTGCATCCTACGGCATCGGCCCCGGCGAAAGCGGCTACGAAGCCCTGAAAGACGGATTCCTGAACAATTACGAAGCGGCCCTGGCCGTGGAAAGCCGCCTGTTCGACGGCATCCCTGCCCTGCTGGAAGGCCTGCAAGCCCTGGGCTTGGCCTGGGGCGTGGTCACCAACAAGGCCGCCCGCTTCACCGACCCGCTGGTGGGCCAGATCGGCCTGGGCGCCGCCGGCTGCGTGATTTCGGGCGACACCATGGCGCACCCGAAACCGCACCCCGCCCCCCTGCTGGAAGCGGCGCGCCGCCTGGACCTGGCGCCGCAAGACTGCTGGTACGTGGGCGACGACCTGCGCGACATCCAGGCCGGCCGCGCCGCCGGCATGCGCACGGTGGCCTGCGCCTGGGGCTACTGCGGCCCCGTCGAACCGCAGCACTGGAACGCCGACCACCTGCTGGATACCCCGCATGCGCTGCTCGAGCTGATCAGCGCGGTAGTGAAGGCGGCGCAGGCGCGGCAATTGGCGGCATAAATCGGCCCGCGCTTGATCTGGCACACCAGCAAGCGAATGCACCATGCAAGAGTGGGCGGATTGCGCTACAATGAAGGTTCTGTGGGGACGACCTGGTTTCGACGTGGGTTGCAAAGCAGCGCAGGGCATACCGAGGGCGGGCTACCTCGTAAATACAACCTGAAAAAACTTAACTGCAAACGATAACTCGTACGCACTGGCAGCTTAATCGCTGTTAGCTCTAGAACACCTCGTCCCTGGGGTGGGCCGTCAAAAGCTCTAGAGTCATTTACAGGGACTCGTCGTATGCTGGGTTACTTAGCGTCCGACTAAATAATAGGTAACTCGCTTGCCCATAACGTGCACATCCGTGCTGGCTGAGTTAAATTAAATGATAGTGCTAAGTATGTAGAACTGTCTGTGGAGTGCTTGCGGACGCGGGTTCGATTCCCGCCGTCTCCACCACTGAATAAATAAAAGGGCTTCCCCGTTTTGGCGGGGAGGCCCTTTTTATTTATTCCATGCATGCAGAACGCGGGCGTCGAATCCGCGTCCGGTACGGACGCGGGGGTTTTGCGGGGCTTCGGCGAGCGCAGCTCGGCGCCGCAAAACCGGGTTGCGCTTGCAAGCGCAACCCCCTCCGATTCGTCTGGTTAGGTTTTGCGCCGCAGGCGGTTTTTCCTAACGACAACATCAACTTCTCAGGCCGTGTACGAATGGCGGACGTGCCCCTCGTCCTTTAGCCGGTAAAATCATACGCAAAGGTGGCCCGGCGAGCCACGCCGGCGGCGAGAAAAAAATAGCAAGCAAGACTACAAACACGGCAAGCGAGCCATATTCAGCAAAGACAAGACCATCAAAGTAACCAAGCAGCAAGGCCACCTGATCGGGCACAATATCGAGGCATTGGTAAAGAAACCCCAACCATGAAAATTGCTCGCCTCCTTTCCTCCAGTTTCCTCGTGCTAGCCGTGGCCCTCGTCGCCTATGGTCTTTTCGGCGTCTCCCGTTTTACCTGGTACACGGGCGCATACTACGATGAGCGCATGATCTTGTTCGACCACGGCTTATATCCCTTTGCGTGGGGTATCGCGCTGCTGCTGATGGGACAAATCGCCCGCTTGCACCATCGTCGACCGGCCATGCTTCTCGCCGCGGGTGCCGCACTGTTGCTCCTTGTCTGGAAACGAGCAACAGTGCCCGGTGCCATCACCAATCAGCAACTTTTCCCTGACCCTGATTTGCTGGCCGGACTGATCGTTACCGCTGTCATGGTCATCGTTTTGGCGCTGATAGACCGCCCCGCCGAACAAGCCATCCGCAAAGCTCTTGCTCGTACCCGGTGACCGGTCGCCCCCATTACTCCCCACACACCGCCCCACCCACCGCTCCCCCGATACTCAAGCCCGTCGACAAATCGAAACCAAAATCACAGCGATAGCCATTTTTCGGACGGTGCCGGCACAGCAGCATGTCACGATTGCGAATGCGTATTTGCGGATCGGGGCAGCCATCGCGCATATCCGGCCCGATGGCGTCGAACATGTCCTTTGCAGCGCCTCCCGTCAAACGAAACGCAACTTTGGTATCGCCCGCAACCGGTGCCACTGCATCGTCGAGATATGCGCCATAGATCGCGTAGCCCCCTGAAAAATCCTTTTGCACGAATTCCCATACGGCCCTGGCCTGATGCGCCAACAACAAGCACAGCAGCGCGACGAATAGCAGGCTGGCGCGCCTCAGCATACGGAGCCGCCGATGCTGCGCCCGGTCACCAGATCAAAACCGAAGTCGCAATGGTGCCCATCACGGGGATGATAGGAGCAGCGCACTTCCGCCCGCTGGCGCAGGCGATATTCGCCGTCCATACCGCACACGTTGCGCAAGTCCGGCCCCATCGCATCGAATAGCTGCTTTGCCGCCTTGCCGTCGATCCAGAACGCGATGCGCTTGTCTTTACTGGTCGACGGTTGCGGATCGCTCAAGCCTCCGCTATAGATGGCATAGCGGCCTTTGAATGACTGATACGAAAATAACCATTTGGGAGCGGACTGAGCCATGGCCATAGCAACGACAAGGAGCGGAAAAACAGCGAGAAGGCGTTTCATGTCATCCGTCCCGCTATTTAATCGTGATGTGAAAATGGTCGTCGTGATGTATGAGTGGTCTTATCCGGGGGATAGTAGGGTCATTAAAATAAATAACTTGGACAAAGCTGAATTCAAAAAATATGCGGATTAGCTGCGCCGTTGCATCGCGATCATATTGCGTGTCAAACCTTGTCACCGCGCGCTCCATTTTATCTTTGCGAAACAATCGGACGTCGACGTCTTTTCCGCTTCGATGGCTCGCATGGTCATGGTAAACAACGCCATCAGCCAAGCTGATATTTCCAAAACCAATTTTCCGACTATCGATACCTTGCCATTGATGCTCGACCAAAAATAGTAGCGAAAGTAACTTGGGATGGGCATATTGTCCGGCGCCATTGGGCGGTGTGCCATAGGTGTAATATCCCGCGCCTTCCGGCCTTTGCGGAAGATTAAAGTAGCCGCGTGCATCCCTTGGCTGCAATTCCAGCATGCGTGCTCCTGAATGTAACATCCCAGCGCTCAGTTCAAACCATGGCAACAAACAGTGCTCGCTGCACATCTCGATGCAGATGTTACGCACCGACGTCCCTGGCAGGAATCCTCGCGCCACGCAAAGAAATCTGCACACTCGACAATTTTTGCCGTTATACATCTTCTGAGCATTGCGAAGGATCAAATCCCTGTACGTTAATGGCGTTATCGCTAATTGCAGCCATGACATTGAACAAGCGCAAGATCGCGCAGTGCCACGTTGAGACTAAAGAACCTCCCCCAGCAAATATCCCATCGCCCTCCGATACTTCTCCCCCCTCTCCAAATCCTTCTGCGTTGGCTCCCCTATCCTCGACAACTCGCTGTTCTCAGCCAGATCAGCCAGCTTGACGGCCTTGCCGACCGGATTCAGGGCCGCGCGGGCGATGAAATCCTCGTACGATTCGCCCTCGATCTTGGTCACGGCGCGCACGCCGTCGATGACTTCCCGGGAAAATCCTTCGCGCGCCAGGTCGTCGAAGGTGATTTTTCCATCGCTGTCTTCCACAACATCATGCAGCACGGCCACAATTTGCTGGGCGCCAGGGGCGACGCGCAGCATGACGCGCAAGGGGTGGAGTATGTATGGCGCGCCGCCCTTGTCCGTCTGGCCGGCATGGGCGGCGGCGGCGATTTCAATCGCGCGTTCCAGGGTGCCGCGTCTTGCGTGTTCACTCATGTTTATTCCTTGTTCACTCCATGTTGGTTGCTGACCCCGTTGCACGCCAGCCGCGGCGCTGCAAATGGCAAACACTGCTGCACAGCAAGGCTGGCACCAGTAAATTGAGGACCGGTATCAGCATCAGCAAGCACAGCAGCAGACCCAGGGCAGCAATCGCCGGGCGCTGCGCGCGGCGCAACGCCGCTTACTGTTCTGCGCCGAGCACGTCTTCGGCCGCCGCGCCGTAGATCATCCGGACATTCCAAGCCAGCAGGTACGACACCAGCACGCACATGGCCCACACGGGGATCAGCAGGGAAAGCAGCAGCAACAGGCGCCGCCAGACGGGGGGCGGGGCGGACAGCTCCAGGCCGGCCGGCGCTTGCCACGAGGCATAGCGGCGTGCCGCCACAGCCTTGGCCCGTTCCAGCAACAGCCAGCGCAGCGGCAAGCGCGCCGTGCCGATGGCGCCGACGATAAAGACCATGACATAGAACAAGGTGGCCAGCGCCAGCAAGGCCAGGGCGATCTGGCCTATCGACAGCAGGGCCTTGGCGGCGCTGCCCAGGCTACCAGCGACATTGCCCATCTGCGAGAGCGTGGCAGGCCCGTTGGCCAGTGTCCCGACGCCATCCATCACGCCCAGGCCCAGCAAGCCGGTAACCGACACCAGCGCCAGCATGGCGCTCAGCTCGACAAAAAAACGGCCGAAGCAGCCATACAGCCCCAGCCACAGGGCCACGACCGCCATGCACCACAGCGCGGAGCGCCACCACAGCCCCGCATGACGCGCATCGCGCACTCCCAGGCCGATGCACGTGAAGGCTTCCCGCCAGGCCTGCAGCCAGGTTTGCAATGTTTGTGTCACGCTCAGGCGTACTCCGCAATGAAGGGGCGGATACGTCGATCCGGATGTTGCCGATTGTACATGGACAAGGCTGGCGCACGCGCGCCCCTTCCTCAGCCGTCAGCAATCGCTATCGAAACGCAAAAGCAGTCGCGGCCTGCTCGGCCGGCTCGCAAGGCGAGGCATAACAGACTTGATTTCTGCCGGATGCCTTGGCCTTGTACAGTGCCGTATCAGCGAGTTCAACCAGTTCGACCGCCTGGTTTTCCAGGTGCGTCGGCATGAAAGCCGCCACGCCGACGCTGACCGTCACCACGCCCAGGGGATTGCCCCGATGTTCGACGCCCAGCGATTGCGCTGCCTGGCGAACACCTTCCGCCACCGCCAGGGCGCCCGGCAAATCCGTTCCAGGCAATAAAATGACCATTTCCTCGCCACCATAGCGTGCCGCCAGGTCGCCCGGCCTGCGCATGCTGTAGCCGACCACTTTGCCGATTTTTCTCAGGCACTCGTCGCCGGCCACATGGCCATAGATATCGTTGTATTGCTTGAAGAAGTCGACATCGATCAACACCAGCGCAAGCGAGCCGTCTTCACGCTGTGCACGGCTGAACTCGGCAAGCAGCGACTGGTCGAAGTGGCGCCGGTTCGCCAGCCCCGTCAATCCATCCTGGTTGGCAAGGCGGGCCAGGGTTTCATTGATCAATTCCAGTTCATTGCGCGCCTCGAGCAATCCAGCCTCGCTCTTGACCCGCAAATCGATTTGCCGCACCACGCGGTATCCGATGAAGGCAATCAGCAGCACCAGCACGCCACCCACCGCGTTCTGCAAAATCGTGTCGAGACGCCACGAAGCGAGGACTTCATCCTGTGACAGTGCGGCAGAGACAACCAGCGGGTATTCCTCGACCCTTCGATAGCTATTGATACGCGTCACGCCATCGACGCCCGACTTGATCACGGCCGTGCCAACGGGACTTTTGGGCAAATAATCGTGGAATACGGGGAATTGCGAAATATCGCGTCCCAACAGGCTTTCATCGAAAGGCCTCCGCAATAAAAGAATGCCTTTTCCATTCGCAATGAAAATGGCGCCTTTTTCCCCTATCGAAAAACGTTCATAAAACAGCCTGAAATAATTCATGTCGATGGTCGCCAGCGCCACGCCGCCGAAACTTCCGTCGGGCATATTGATTCGCCGTGATACCGTGACTATCCATTGCCCCGTTGATTTGCTGCGCACGGGAGGTCCGACATAGGGCCCCCGGTCCTCATGCGTTCGATGGTAGTTGAAATAATCCCGATCAGAATTATTCAGATTGCTCAACAGCGTTTTCTGCGAATTCACGAGCCAGCTGCCATCCCTCGCATAGATGAAGATGCCGTGCAACTGGCGCAGCTCGGCGACACGGGCGACCAGCAATTTGTGCACACGGGCCAATTCGCTATCGGAAACACCGTCTGTTTCCACCCGCTCCACCAGTCCGACCAGCACCGTATCGGCTTCCTTGATGGTGTCATAGGCATGCTGCGCAACAGATTGCGCCAGATTGGCGCTTTCGCGGGCCGCCTCACTCAGCTGTACTTCCCGTGCGCGCAAGGTCATCCAGAACTGGATCGCCAGGAGCGACAGGCACACCAGCACGACAAATGAGATGGCCAGCGGCAGCAAGGAAAAACCACGGAAACCTGCTCCCAACAAGCGTGGCGGCAAGCTGCGTGACCTGATCATGGCGACACTCCCGGATTGACATGCCGCAAAGTGTGCACCAAATAGGCAGCAACATACTCACACATCGTCACAAACAAGATACAAAAAAATTACCACTGCACTTGCCAGGGAGCATGGATGAATAATTATTTTGCCTGCTGCGCCATGGTGCTCGCTCTTTTCTCGACGACACACGCGGCTGACAGGCAGCGCCCGCCCTACCTGCGGCTGAGCGGCACGTATTCCCCCGGCAAGCTGGCCACCTCCAGCGCATCGGCAAACGCCAGCAAGAACTTCGCCGGGCCATGGTCCGACACCAGCAGGGAGGCGCCCTTGTGGCGCAGCAGTTTCAAGACTTCCTGCTGGTGCGCCTGGTATTCGCTGGAGTGCCCGTAAAACGTTTGATACATCTCAAGGGTTTCCATGGCCTTGGCGGCCAGGATGAATTCGGGTTTGTCCATGATGTCTCCTCGTTGTTATTGCTGCCAAAACCACGAAAAAAACCTGCAAGACGTGCGGCCCATGCCGGTCGCACTGCATTGCGGCAACCACATCCGTATTTCCATCATACGCCTCAACCCGGCCATTGCGCCGTCCTGTCGCGCATCTTTTTCCATTCCACCCGTCCTGCTTCATCACCGTGCATCCAGACCTGCGCCATTCCTCGCGTGCGCGCTAGCCGCACGTTCCCGCACATGGCATCATGCGCGTTACCCATTCACTCTGGCGACACATGGACCAATATCACTTCCTGGTAGGCGAATTCAAGAAAAATACCCCCTTCATTGCCGCCGCGGCCAGCGCACAGCTGTTCGCCTGGTTCGCGCACATCGGCGAACCCGTCGAGCGCTACGGCAACAAGCGCGGCAAGATCGTCAAGTTCTCACAGCGAAATTACGAGAAGATGCTGTTCGCGCCAGAGACCGACGGCATCGGACTGCTTTCGCCGCGTCTCGTGCCGCCCGACGAAGCTGACGAGGCCGTCAACTGCGACGCGCAGGCCATGTATTCATCGGGCTCGGAGCTGGTTCTGTCCATACGCGCCAGCAAGCTTGCGCTGATGCCGTTGTTCGACGGTGCCCGGGCCATACCCGGCCTGTTTGAGCATTGCGAATATGTGTACTGCTACGCTGAAACGCAGGGCTATGGCACCGGCTACGCACTCGGCTACCGGCAGATCGATGAAGCCCATCCGATGACCTTTGGCACTCCTTGCCCCGCAAATAACTGGGCCGCCATCAAGCGGCGCGGGCTGCAAGATTCGCACCTGCGCGATGTATATCCGATCAACGGTTTCACGCAAGCCAGACTGGATGCGCTGCCGCCCGAGCGCCGGCAAGCGCTGCGCGACGCGATGCAGGCGTATGGCCGCTGCGAAGAGCATGCCGGCTTGACTTTCTGGTATCTGCCGCCCGAGGAACTGGACGCCGCCCGCACCGCGCTGAACGCACACGCCATGCTGGGCGCCTATATCAGCCACCGACACCCATGAGCACACATTTATCGCTGCACTGCTATCTGCAGGACGTCGCCGCCGAGCGGCCCCTGCCCTGCTCCGACGTGACCATCCACGCCGACCCGGCCACCCTGCGCGCCATCGCCCGCTTCCTGCTGGCCAGCGCCGACACCTTTGATCAGGCGCAAGACCGGGCCGGCATGCATGCCCATCTGCAAGACGACTGGGACGGCTGGCAAGACGACTTCCCCGACCTCGTCGTGGTGGCGGCCTAGGTGGCAACCTAGCCAGGCGCCTGCGTCGGCGCGCGTCGGGTAACATACGCCACCTTCGCCATACAGAGAACACCCGATGCCCCATTCCCGATACGCCCTGCCGTCGCTGCGCACGGCCGTGCTGGCCGCCGCGCTGGCCAACCTGTCCGCCTGCGCCAGCCCGCCGGCGCACGAAACGCTGTTCCTCGCCACCATCCTCACGCCCGCGCACTCCTTCACCAAGGGCGTCGAAGGCCCGGCCGTGGATGCGGATGGCAATATCTACGCCGTCAACTTTGCGCGCCAGCAAACCATCGGCAAGGTCAGCCCCGGCGGCATGGGCGAGGTGTACCTGACCCTGCCTGGCACCAGCATCGCCAACGGCATCCGCTTCGGCAGCCGCGGGCAGATGTACTTGGCCGACTACATGGAACACACGATTTACCTGGTCGACCCGGCCACGCGCGCGCTCGCCATCCACGCACGCGAACCGCGCATGACGCAGCCGAACGACATCGCCATCACGGCCGACGACGTACTGTATGCGAGCGACCCGAACTGGAAGGAAAACACGGGCCGCGTGTGGCGCATCGCGCAAGACGGTACGGTGACCCTGGCGCTCGACACCATGGGCACGGCCAATGGCATCGAAGTGAGTCCTGACGGCAATATCTTGTATGTGAATGAAAGCGTGCAGCGCAATATCTGGATGTACGACATCGCCGCGGACGGCAGCCTGAGCGGCAAGCGATTGCTGATCGAGTTCGACGATTTCGGCATGGACGGCATGCGCGTGGACGTCGACGGCAACCTGTATGTGACGCGCTACGGCAAGGGCAGCGTGGTCAAACTATCGCCGCAGGGCCGCATCTTGCGCGAGATCAGCGTGCCCGGCGCCAAGCCGAGTAACATCACCTTCGGCGGCCCCGATGGCCGCACGGCGTACGTGACGGAAGTGGTGCAGGGACGGCTGCTGCAATTTCGCGTCGACCGCCCGGGCCTGGAATGGCAGCGGGCGCAGCAGCATAAAGTAAATGCGGCAAATGCGGCGGCAGCGGCAGCAGCCGCGACAACCCCGCCACCGGCTGCCGCGGAGTCCGTCAGCGCGGAATGACGCGTTCCGCCTTCAACTTCTCGAACAGCTGGAAGAAGGCGTCTTGCGTATCCTGGTAATCAAGGAAGCCGGCCTTGCGGCTCTTGCCCATGTCCGTCATCACTTCCATCGGCCGGCCCAGGTCGGCATCCGTATGCCACCAGGAAGCGAGGCGGCCGACATCCAGCTCGACCAGATCATGCTGCTGCGCGATGGCGCGCCACTGGGCGGGGGCATCCTGCATGCGCTCGGCCAGCGGTGCCATCACCTCGGGCAGGTCGGCCGCCGCGACGCCGAAATAGGCGGCCAGGCACGGCCACAGCCACTTCCAGCGGAAGACGTCGCCATTGACGATATTGAAATCCTCGTTGCGCGCGGCCGGGCTGTCGGCCGCCCACGCCAGGTGGCGCGCGATCTGGCCCGCGTCCGTCATGTCGGACAAGCCGTGCCATTGCGCGGGCGAACCGGGAAACACGAAGGGCTGGCCGCCGGCCTTGCACAAATTCGCATACACGGCCAGGGTCAGGCCCATGTTCATGGCATTGCCCAGCGCGTAGCCGATGATGGTATGCGGGCGGTGCACGCTCCACGTAAAACCGTACTGCGCGGCCGCTTCAAACAGCCGGTCTTCCTGAGCATAGTAGAAATTCTCGACCGCTTGTCGGCCCTGCTCTTCGCGAAATGGCGTGACGGGCACGCTGCCCTTGCCATACGCATCGAACGGTCCCAGGTAATGCTTGAGGCCAGTGACCAGCGCCGCATGGCGCAAGTGGCCGGCCGGTCCCAGCGCGGCCAGCACATTGGCCACCATGGCGCCATTGACGCGGATGTTTTCCTGCTCGTTTGCCTGGCGTGCCCAGGCCGTGAAAAAGACGTGGCTGGCGTCCAGGCCCGCCAGGGCGGCGTTTACTGCCGCGCCATCCGTGGCATCCAATTGCAGGGAAGTGCAGCCTGCCGGCACGGGCGTGCGGCCGCGCGAAACGCCCGTCACTTGCCAGCCCTGCGCCAGCAAGTGCGTGGCCAGATTGCTGCCGATGATGCCGCTGGCGCCGATGATGAGAGCGTGTTTTTGCATGAGAGAAAGCCTCCGAAAGAAAAAAACATCATATCCGCGACATCAATTCTTATCCGCGATACTATTTCTCCCTATTCATGAATAAAATTCGCGGATCATGTTTTCATCGGAACATCTCAAGGGCCTCACGCCATTTCTCGCCACGGCCGACGCGGGCAGTTTTACCAGGGCGGCCGAGCGCCTGCACCTGAGCAGCTCGGCCGTCAGCAAGAGCGTGGCGCGGCTGGAAGAACGGCTGGGCGTGCTGCTGTTCGAGCGCAGCACGCGCCGGCTGAAACTGAGCGACGCGGGCCGCGCCTACTACGCCACCTGCAAGCGCGTGCTGCAGGAACTGATGGATGCGGAAGACGTGCTGGCCGAACACGCGACGGAGCTGGCGGGCAAGGTGCGCATCGGCGTACCCGCCTCGTACGGGCGCCTGCGCGTGATGCCGGCGCTGCTGGAACTGTGCGCGCAGTATCCGCGCTTGCAGCCGTCGATCGCCTTCAGCGACCGCTTCGTCGACCTGTTCGAGGAGCGCATCGACATCGCCGTGCGCATCGGCGCCCCCTCGCACTGGCCGGCCGCGCTGGGCCAGATGCACCTGGGCGACGAACAGCTGATCCTGTGCGCCGCGCCCAGCTATCTGGCGCGGCGCGGCACGCCCGCGTCCATCGCGGATCTGGATGGCCACGACTGCATCGCCTACGGGCGCGGCGACGGTTCGCCCATGCCGTGGGTCTTTCCTGACGTCGCCACGGGCGGGCAGGTCGAGCACCGCCTGGCATCTCCCCGCATGACGGTGGGCGACGCGGAAGCGCGCACGGCCGCCGTACTGGCCGGCCTGGGCGTGGCGCAGCTGGCTACGTGGCTGGTGCACGAGCACCTGGCCACGGGCGCCATCGTGGCGGTGCTGCCGGCACTGGCCACGCAAGGCTTGCCCCTGTACCTGGCGTGGCCGCTAGCGCGCCAGCTGACGCCGAAAACAGGCACCCTGCTGCAGGAACTGCGGCAGCGGCTGACGATCAGTTGATTCAGTTGATTCAGTTGAAAATTCCGCTTGACCCTGACGTTACGTCAGGTGCGATTCTGCTTGCACGCACCCGGAAAGGAGTACCCCATGCTGTTGAAAATCGGTGAACTGGCCAAGATGACAGGCTTGAGCATCCGCACCCTGCACCACTACGACAGCATCGGTCTGCTCTCGCCCTCGGCGCGCACGCAAGCTGGCTACCGCCTGTACCAGCACGGCGACATGGACCGGCTGCACCGGATCATGGCGCTGCGCAAGTTCGGGTTGTCGCTGGCCGATATCGCCAACGCCCTCGCCGGCCCGGACCTGCCTTTGCATTCCATCGTGGCGCAGCAGATCGCCATGCTGGAACGCCAGATCGCGCAAGCTTCCACCCTGCGCGAACGCCTGCGCACCCTGCAGGCGCAACTGGCGCAGGGGCAGGCGCCGGAACTGGCCGAGTGGCTCACAACTATGGAGTTAATGACCATGTACGACAAATACTTTAGTCCCGAAGAACTGCAACAGCTGCCGCTGCTGACAGATAGCGCCGTGGAACAGGAATGGAAAGCACTGGTAGCGAGGGTGCGCGCCGTCAAGGAGGCGGGCGCCGGCCCCGGCGATGCGCAAGCACAAGCGCTGGCCACGGAATGGATGGTCAAGCTGGTGCGCGACACGGGCGCCCACCCGGGCCTGTTCGCGCGCCTGAACAGCATGCACGAGCAGGAACCATCGATGCAAGCGACGAGCAGCGTCGATGCGGACGTGATGCAATTCATCATCGCCGCCTTCAATGCCTCGCGCATTGCGCTGTATCGACCTTTCCTCGATGAGCAGGAATATGCGTACCTGGTGGCCAACTACGGCAGGCGTTCGGGCGAGTGGCCGGCCCTGATCGCCGCCGTGCGCGCCGCCATGGATGCGCGCACGCCGCCCACCGACCCGGCCGTGCTGCAGCTGGCGCGGCAGTGGCTGGAACTGTTCCGCTCGTATGCGGGCACGAACCCGGCCACGCAGCTGAAATTCCGCCAGGCGCACCAGCAGGAACCGCGTCTGATGGAAGGCAGCTTCGTCGACGGGGCCATGCTGCAATACCTGGGCGCGGCGATGGCCGTGGTGGCGCAGGAGCGTCCCGCCAAATAAGTTGACGTGTGGCATCTCGTGGGCGGGGCCATGTAGAATCGGCCTTCGCCCACGAGAGGAACAACCGATGCGCCGCTTTCTGTTTGCTTGCCTGACCCTGCCCGCCCTGCACGCCGCCATGGCGGCCGAGCCGCCCGTGCAAGGGGTGTGGCAGGGCACCGTGGGCAAGGCCAATATCGTGGCTTGCTTCAACCAGCCCAGCCCCACGCAAGGGTCTGACCGCAGCGGCAACTATTACTACACGCGCTACAAGACGCCGATCATGCTGGCCAAGCCGAACGGCAAGACGCTGTGGCAGGAACTCGACGCCAAGGGCGACACGACGGGCACCTGGTCCCTGAATGCGCCGCAAGACGGCAAAGTCACCGGCACCTGGGCGGACCCGAAAAGCGGCAAGACCCTGCCCCTGGCCCTGACCCTGCTGGAAGCGGCGGGCGACCGCGAGCATCCATCCTGCGCCAGCGATGCCTACAACCTGGCGCTGGAAGATTTTCCCAATACCAAGACGAGCAAGCCGATCGCCTTCGAAGGCAAGCAATACCGCAACCTGCAAGTGGGCGACACCATCACCGTGGAATTGATCGCGCCCGGCGATGGCGTGACAAAAATCAATGCGCAGTTGCGCGCCGTGCTGGCAAAAAATAAAAAAGACCTGGCCGACTTCTATGCCACGCGCCGCGAATACCTGGGCCGCAACGGGTTCACGACGGAAGACGAAGTGTATGCGGAGCCGACCTACTGGTCGCCGCGCTGGGTGACGGTCAAGTTCTACCGCTGGGCGGCAGGCTATGGCGCCAACGGCATCTCCATCAAATTCCGTACCTGGGACGTCAAAACGGGCCAGGAAACGGACGTGTGGAACTGGTTTGGCGCCAGCGCCAGCGATGGCGACGACAAGGCCGAATTGCCGGACCGCCTGCGCCAGGCCCTGTTCAAGGACGTGAAAATCGATGCCGAATGCAAGGGCACGGATTACGACGGCCGCGGCCGCTTCCACCTGTCCCTGAAGCCGGAAGGCGTGTCGTTCTGGGAAGACTCGAACGGCAGCGGCTGCGAAAACGACTTTTTGCTGCCCTACAGCAAGGTCGGCCCCTTCCTCACCGTCAAGGGCCGCGCCGCGCTCAGCGATTTGCTGCCGAAGAACTAAGCAGCACCTCTGCCACCATCTCTGCCGTGGCGGCCGCCAGGGTCCAGCCCAGGTGGCCGTGGCCCGTGTTGTAGTACACGCCGGGGGCCTTGCCCGGCCCCACTTTCGGCAGCATGTCCGGGAGCATGGGGCGCAAGCCCGCCCACGGGATCACCTTGCGCGTATTGACGCCGGGAAAACACTGCTCCACCCAGCGCACCAGCGGGCGGATGCGGTCGGCGCGGATGTCGTCATTGAAGCCATTGAATTCCGCCGTGCCCGCCACTCTGAGCCGGTCTTCGCCCAGGCGGCTGCTGACCAGCTTGGTCGCGTCGTCGAGCAGGCTGACCTTCGGCGCCGCCGCGCGGCTGGCTGCGTCGTCGAGCTGCACGGTAATCGAATAGCCTTTCACGGGATATACATTCACGTGGTCGCCCAGCATTGCCGCCATGGCGCGGCTGGCCGTGCCCGCGCAGATGACGACGGCGTCGAACAAGGTGCTGTCCTCGCCCGCGCCCACGCTGATGCGCACCTTGCCGTGTTCGCGCGCCAGCGCGGTGACCTGCGCACCGTAGCGGCAAGCCACGCCCAGGCGCAGGCAGGCGTCGGCCAGGCCGCTGGTAAATTTGTGGATGTCGCCCGTGGAATCGCTGTCCGTGTAGTAGCCGCCATAAAAGTCGCCCTGCAAGGTCGGCTCGATGGCGCGCATTTCCTGCCGCGTGACGGCGCGCCGCTCCAGTCCGCCCTGTGCCAGCAAACGCGACACGCCGGCCGCCCGCTCGAAGCCGCGCTGGTCACGGTAGACGTGCAGGATGCCGGCACGGCGATGATCGAAATCAATATGCTCTTCCTGCGCCCAGGCAAACAAGTGTGCGCGCGCGGCGATCGCCAGGCGCGCCGTGGCGATGGTGTTGCGCTCGTAGGCGGGCATGGCGGCAAGGAATTGCGCAAACCAGCTCAGCTTGTGCCAGCTGGGCCATGGATGCAGCAGCAGGGGCGCGTCGCGTCGCGCCATCCATTTCAGGGCGTTCAAAATCGTTGCCTTGTGGTTCCACACTTCCGCGTGCGAGGCCGACAATTGCCCGCCGTTCGCATACGACGTTTCCATGGCGGCATAACGGTGGCGCTCGATCAGGGTGACATTGACGCCCCGTTTCGCCAGCGCGTAAGCGGTCGTGACGCCCGTGATGCCGGCGCCCAGCACGGCCACCCGCGTCATGGTGGCGACACCTTGTGCACGACGGTATCGCCCGCCTGCAAGACGCTGCCGTCCGGCGCCAGCACGTCCATCCTGCGCACGGGCAAGCCTGAACCGCGCTGCAGCAAGGTCGAATGCGCCTCGCCCGCCGCGAACAATTGCGCCTCGCTCCACTGGCGCAAGCCAACGACGACGGGAAACAGCGCCAGTCCCTTGGGCGTCAGCACGTATTCCTGATACGCCGTGCCGTCCGAGGCGGGCGCGACCGTAAAGATGCCCTCTTCCACCAGCGTGTGCAGGCGGTCGGCCAGGATGTTCTTCGCCACGCCCAGGCTTTTCTGGAATTCCCCGAACCGGCGCATGCCGTCGAAGGCGTCGCGCACGATCAGGAGCGACCAGCGCTCGCCGATCGCGTCGAGCGCGCGCGCCACGGGACAGGGGTCGGTTTTCAGGCTCTTGCGCTTGGCCACGGGCATTCTCCAGGATTGAGTGGTTGCATTTTAAAACTTCCCGGCGTAGACTCCAACTGGTTTTAATTTGAAACTACTTACATACAGACCCATGCGCGATACGACGACTCCCCTCACCACCACACTTCCCCCCGCCCTCGTCTGGCTGTTTGCCACGGCGGCCGGCCTCAGCGTGGCCAATGTGTATTACGCCCAGCCCTTGCTCGCCACCCTGGCGCAGGAATTCGGCATGACGGAAGCGGCCAGCGGCATGGTCATCACGGCCACGCAGCTCGGCTGCGCGCTGGCCCTGCTGCTGCTGGTGCCCCTGGGCGACATGCTGAACCGGCGCCGTTTGACCCTGTTCCAGCTGGGCTTGCTGGCCATCTCCCTGGCGGCGCTGGGCTGCGCCCGCTCCACGGCCGCCTTGCTGGGCGGCATGCTCCTGGTCGGCTTGCTGGGGACGGCCATGACGCAGGGCTTGATCGCCTATGCGGCCAGCGCGGCGGCCAGCCACGAGCGGGGCCGCGTGGTCGGCACGGCGCAGGGCGGCGTGGTGATCGGCTTGCTGCTGGCGCGCACCCTGTCCGGCGTGGTGGCCGATGTGGCCGACTGGCGCGCCGTGTACTTTGTGTCGGCGGCCATCGCCTGCGCCCTGCTGTTGCTGCTGTGGCGCAAGCTGCCGCCGGCGCAGCCTGCCAGCGAACGGCTGGCCTACGGCGCCCTGCTTGCCTCGATGGCGGGGATGTTGATGCACAACAAGGTCTTGCGCGTGCGGGGCACGCTGGCCCTGCTGATGTTTGCCGTGTTCAATATTTTCTGGAGCGCCCTGGTGCTGCCCCTGACGGCGCAAGGCTATAGCCATGCGGCCATCGGCGCGTTTGGCCTCGTGGGCGTGGCGGGGGCGCTGGGCGCGGCGCGCGCCGGGGCGCTGGCCGATAATGGCCGCGCGCAGTGGACGACGGGCGCAGCCCTGTTGCTGCTGCTGGCCGCGTGGCTGCCGCTCGGCTTTGCGGGCGCGTCCCTGTGGCCCCTGGTCGTCGGCATCATCGCGCTGGACCTGGCGGGCCAGGCCATCCACGTGACGAACCAGAGCCTGATTTTCAAACAGGACAGCGATGCGCACAGCCGCCTGGTGGCGTGCTACATGCTGTTTTATGCGGTGGGAAGCGGACTCGGTGCGATTGCCGCCACCAGCGTGTATGCGCTGGCGGGCTGGCATGGGGTATGCGCGCTGGGCGCGGCGGTCAGCTTGCTCGCCCTGCTGTTCTGGCGACTGACCTTGCCTGCTGAAAAAACTGAGAGCGCCTAACAGAACCGTAGCGAGCGGCAGTGAGTTGCGGCTGAGAAGCGCAGCTGTGCGGATGCACAGTGAGCATCGGAGGCCGCAAATCGCGACGCGCAGTAGGTTATGTTAGGTGCTTAGTTCAGCATGGCCGTGGCGGAACCATGGCGATACGTCTTCAAGGCATCCGGCTGAATCTGGATCAGCGAACCGCTGACTTTAATCAAATGCAAGTCCGTCAACTGGTGCAGCACGCGCGACAGGGTGGCGGGCGCCAGGTTCAAGAACGATGCCAACAGACTTTTCTTCAGGTCCAGCTTGACCTCGTTCGAACGCTGCTGGTCCGACGCTTGCAGCAGGTACTCGACCACGCGCTGGGTGGCGTTCTGCACGGAGCAGCGCTCCACGTTGCGGATAAAACCCATCAGGTGATGCGACAGGCTGTTCATCATCTGGCGCGCGATACGGGGCGACTGGTCCAGCAGGCGCAGCAGCGCGTGCGGCGGAATGCGCAGCAGCAGGCAGTGCTCGAGCGCTTCGGCGCAGAACGGATACGGTTCATCGAGGAAAATCATGGCTTCGCCGAAACTCTGGCCCGGGCGGATCAGTTCCAGTACCTTGTCCGTACCTTCCATGGAAAACACGCTCAGCTTGACGAGGCCGAAGACCACCACATAGGCGCCTTCCGCCACTTCGCCCTTGCGGAACAGCACTTTGCCTTTTTCCACTTCGACGCGCACGACATCCTGGCGCAATTGCTCTAATTGCGAAGGGGAAATATGGCGAAACAGAGCCTGGCTCGATAGCAAGCCATCGACGTTGACCTTATGCATGACACTCTCTTATTAGATTAGCGAATGACTAAGAGTGTAATGCGCAGGCACGGTCAAGGCCATACGTCAAAGGAACTAGGGTTGTCTAGGCCGGAACGCCATGCAGATCAAACAATCGCGCATTCCTTGCGCACTATTTGCACTTTGTTTGATCTTTATTTGCTCAACTCACGCTCGACGGCATACACGGCGATCTGCACGCGGCTGCTGAGCTTAAGCTTTTTGAGGATGTTTTGCACGTGGATTTTCACCGTGCTTTCGGCCACATCGAGCTGGCGCGCGATTTCCTTGTTGCTCAATCCTTGCGCCAGGCAAGCCATGGCTTCGCGTTCGCGCGGCGTCAGTTTGTCATAGTCGGCCTGGGGCGCGTTCTGCCCCGCGCGGAACTGCGACACGAGCTTGGCCGTCATGGCGTCGGCGATCACGGATTCGCCGGCGGCGGCGCGGCAAATGGCCTGGCCCAGCTGCTCGGCTTCGATATTTTTCAGCAGGTAGCCGCGCGCGCCCGCGCGCAGGGCCGCGCCCAGGTCGGCCGCGTTTTCCGACACGGTCAGCATCAGCACGACCATCTGCGGCAAGTCCTGCAAGATCAGCTGCAGCGCCTCGACGCCGGACACGCCGGGCATGTTCAAGTCCATCAGCACCACGTCGGGCCGCAGTTCGGCCGTCAGGCGCACGCCGTCCAGCCCGTTCGATGCCTCGCCCACCACCTGGAATTGAGGATTGCGCTGCAGCAGCAGCTTGACGCCGCTGCGCAGCAAGGTGTGGTCGTCGACCAGCAGGATTTTGATTGGTGCGTTCACTATGTTTGTGGCCTGATAGGGATAAGTCATCTGTTACGCGGCCTGGCGCCGGGCTGCCGGCAAGGCCAGCGAGATCGTCGTGCCGCCGCCGGGCGTGCTGTCGATGGCAAATTGCGCACCGAGCCGCTCGGCTCTTTCCTGCATGATACGCAAGCCGATCTGCAATTCCGTTTTCTTGTCGCGCAGGTTGGCGGCGAAGCCTTCGCCATCGTCGCGCACCTGCAGCGCGAAATCGCGCCCGTTGACCACGCGCAGCGCCACGTTGCTCGCTTGCGCGTGCTTGCGGATATTCGACAGCGCTTCCTGCACGATGAACAGGATCTGCAACTGTTGCTCGGGCGCCAGCGGCGCGCCATTGCCGCTCATGTCCAGGGTGCCGACGACGCCCGTCTGCAGCTCGAACTTGGCCAGCACTTCCGACAGCTTGCTTTCCAGGTCGCTGCCATGCCAGCGGGTGCGGAAATTGACCAGCAATTCGCGCACGTCCTGGTAGCTTTGCTCGACGCCCATGCGCATCAGCGGCAACACTTCAGCCGCTTCGTCGAGCTGGCCCCGGCGCACGGAATCGTCGAGCATCTGCACTTGCAGGCTGATGAAGTTGAGGCTTTGCGCGATGCTGTCATGCAAGCCTTCGGCCAGCAGGCTGCGTTCGCGCGCCACGGCGAATTCCTTTTCGCGCGCGATCAGGCGCTGGTTTTCGATGGCGATGCCCAGGCTCTGGCCCAGCGTTTCCAGCCAGCCCTGCTGCTGCGCATGCACGGCTTGCGGGCGCGCAAAGTGCAGCGAAAAACTGCCCACCACCTGGTCGCGCGCGAGGATGGGGAAGACGGCGATGGCGATAAATCCTTCATCCTGGCAACGGTAGCGCTGCAAGGCATCGACCTGGCGGAAATCGCGGATCTGGATCACGCCCTGCGCCACGGCCGCGCCGCACAGGCAATCGTTGTTGCGGATGCAGTGTTCCTCTTCCACCATGGCATCGGAAATGCCCTCGTGCACGATGATGTGCACGGTATCGTGCTGCGGATCGAGGATGCGCACGGTGCCCCCTTCCGCCTGCGCGAACTGCATCACGTGGCGCAGGAAGCCGCGGCACAGCGCATCGATGGCGTGCTGTCCCGCCAGCAAGGTGGAAATCTCGTGCAGGGTGGCCAGCTGGCGTTCCTGCGCGGCGCTCAGGCCCGACTCGGCTTGCGCCAGGCGGCGCTGGCGCCAGCGCGACGCTGGAAGTTGTTTGCGGGAAGATTGACTGCGCGGCGCATGCATGAAGAACTCGAATCTGAAAAGTGGTGCGCCCGGCAAGCGCTGCGGCTTGCCGGGCTGGTAAAGGTTACAAATGGATCTCGGTACCGAGCAGCTTGACGAACTGCGCCAGCCAGGCCGGATGCGCGGGCCACGCGGGCGCCGTGACGAACTGGCCATCCGTGACGGCGTCCGTGACGGCGATGTCGGCATACGTGCCGCCCGCCAGCTTCACTTCCGGCGCGCAGGCGGGATAGGCGGAAATGCGCTTGCCGCGGATGACGTCGGCGGCGGCCAGCAACTGCGCACCGTGGCAGACGGCCGCGACAGGCTTGCCCGCGTCGGCGAAATGGCGCACGGCGGCGATGACCTTATCGTTCAGGCGCAGGTATTCGGGGGCGCGGCCGCCGGCGATCATCACGGCGTCATAGTGGGCCGGGTCGATGTCGTCGAAGCTGGCGTTCAGGGTGAACAAATGGCCCGGCTTTTCCGTATAGGTCTGGTCGCCCTCGAAATCGTGGATGGCCGTCTTGATCGTCTCGCCGCTCTTCTTGCCGGGACACACGGCATGCACGGTATGGCCGAGCATCAGCAGGGCCTGGAACGGCACCATCGTTTCATAATCTTCTGCAAAATCGCCGGTCAAAAACAGAATTTTCTTCGCTGCCATTTAGTTCTCCTATGAAAGATTGATCCCGCATCCCTGCCAGCAAGACGCACCGCAAGGCGTATCTTAGCGCGACTTGGCAACCATACTGGATATTTATCAAACTTTTGCGCCTTGATCGAGGATTTTACAGGCTGAGGCAGAATTTTTTACAGGCTGGCAGGTCAAACTCGGACGCCCCCTCTCGAAAGCCTGGCCATGCACACCGCCACCAGCCCCCTTGTTGCGCCTGCCCTGATCCGTATCTTCGACCATTTTGCCGATGCGCAGCAGGCCCGCAGCGCCCTGCTCGACGATGGTTTCCCCGCGCACGCCGTGCAGCTCGACACGGTCGACGACGAGGCCGTTCCCACCGTCCCCATACAGGGCAAGGCCGCGTGGCGCGGCATGTTCCGCCTCGTCGTGGCCATCGGCAATCCGCAGGAACGGGAACGGGCGCACGCCATCGTGCAGGCGCATCACGGCTGCGATATCGACCAGCGCACGGCCAGCCACGCGGGCGGGCGGCGCGCAGGCGCGCACGCGCTGGCCGGCTGACGCCCTCCCCCGCGCGGTCAAATTATGGCAAGATCAAGCTTCCTTCATTCCTCAGTGGAACTTGCCATGATTTTTGAAATTGCCCACATCCAGATCAAATCGGCCACGCACGCTGCCTTCGAAGCGGCCGTGACGAAAGCCATCCCCCTGTTCCAGCGCGCGCGCGGCTGCGAGTCGATGCGCCTGGAGCGCTCGATCGAAAACGGCGACGCCTACCGCCTCGTCGTGGGCTGGACGACGCTGGAAGACCATACCGTGCATTTCCGCGGCAGCGACGACTTCCAGGCGTGGCGCGGCCTGGTGGGCGAATTCTTCGCCGCCCCGCCCCAGGTCGAGCACATGAACACGGTGGTGACCGGGTTTTAATATCGGCAAGCGGCACGGGCTGTAAATGTCCGTGCCGGCGCCTTAAACGGCAGGGTGGTGAAACACTTGCCGCAAATACGCGAGGAAAGTTTCATCCTTGCACAGGGTCTTGCCCGGCGAATCCGACAGTTTCGCCACGGACTGGCCATTGCAGCGCACCAGTTTCATGACGATATTGAGCGGCGTCAAACCGACGTCGTTGGTGAGATTGGTGCCGATGCCGAAACCCGTCATGATGCGGTCGGCGAAGTGCTGGTACAGGGCAAACGCCTTGTCCAGGTCCAGGCCGTCGGAAAACACGAGGCGCTTCGTATTGGCGTCGATGCGCAGGGCCGCGTAGTGGGCCAGCGCCTTCTCGCCCCACTCGACGGGGTCGCCCGAATCGTGGCGCAAGCCGTCGAACAGCTTGGCAAAATACAGGTCGAAGTCGGCCAGGAAGGCGTCCATTCCCACCACGTCCGTCAGGGCGATGCCCAGGTCGCCCCGGTATTCCTGCACCCAGTCTTCCAGTGCCGCCTTTTGAAAGTCGCGCAGGCGCACGCCAAACGACTGGAACGATTGCATGTATTCATGCGCCATGGTGCCGATCGGCACGATGCCGAGCTTTTTCGCCAGGTAGACATTCGACGTGCCCTTGAAATACTCGGGCACCTCGCGCGCCAGGCGCTGCACCACCTCGTCATGCCAGGCACCGGAAAAGCGCCGGCGCACGCCGAAGTCGGAAAACTCGAATGGATGCTTGCGCCTTGGCAGCTTGCCGAATTCCTTCACGGCCGCCACTTTCAAGCCCAGGCGGTGGCGCCCTTCGCGCATGGCCGCATCCAGGTCGAAACGGCGGAAATACAGTTCGTTGATGATGTACAGCACGAAAATCTCGAAGCCCATCACGTGCACTTGCGGCCCGGCCGCGTGCACGAGCAAGGTGTCGCCATCCGTGCTCACTTCGATGAACTTGCGCTGGAAGCGGAACACCGTCAAAAAGTCGACGAAGTCGCTCTTCATGAAGCGCAGGGTGCGCAGATAGGCCAGCTCGTCGTCGGCAAACGACATCGAGCATAAATGGTCTAGCTGCTCTTCCAGCTCGCCCTTCAGTTCGGCCAGGGGAAAGGCCGTGGCGTTGCGGCAGACAAATTCGTATTCGGTATGGGTATTCGGATGACCGTGCAGCAATGCTTGCCACATTGTAAATTTATACAGATCGGTTTCCAGCAAACTGCGCACTATCGGGGTCATGTGTGTTTTCTCCAACTTCCTGAAGCCAGAATAGTACGCCACTGCAAGCATTTCAGCAGGACACAATCGACAATGGCTCAGGCAATCGCGTTCGCCTGCAGTTCGGGCAAGACGTCGGCAGACGTGGCCAGCCGCGCGCCGCGCGCATGCATGGCGGCCAGGAAGTCGCGCTGCTGCGCTTCAAAGCCCGTGACAGGGCTCATGCAGTCCGTCAGCAAGACCAGGCGCGCCAGCGCCTGCGGTCCCTGCTGCGCTTGCAGGTAGTCGGCGATGTGCTCCGTGCTGGCTTTCACGCAGTGGCTGCCCGCTTCGCCGGTGACATAAATCTGCTGCGCCGGCAGCAAGGTATCGAGGAAGGCGCGGTTGAGCTGGGTGGCCGCATCCTGCGGATCGGGCACTTCCGCCATGACGGCCGAGTAATGCTCGGTCCATGGATTCGAACCCTTGCTCAGCTTGGCCACCACTTGCAGCCGCTCCACTTCCCACGCGTTGTAGGCGGCGCGCACGGCCGCGTGGACATTCTGCCCCCAGCTGCCGATCTCGCAATGCACGGGCCACACCATCAATTGATAGCGCCCCGCTTGCTGCAAGGCATCCAGATAAGCCAGCGCGCGCGGCAAGGCGCCGCTGGCGGCGGGCAGGAACAGGCGGTCGCGCACCTGCTGCGCGCTGATCTGCGTAAATGGCGGCACGGCGCCGCCATCGCCCGTGCGCCAGAAGGCGGGGTGGGCGATGTCGTAACGGTGGTGCGCGTCGAGCGTGATACTGATCTGCGTCAAACCGCCGCCCCCTTCGCGGATCAGTTGCGCCACGCGCAGCATATCCTGGTGGGCGCCGGGCACGGCCAGCGCCGGTGCGGCGTCTGGCGGCAGCCAGGCGGCGGGCAAGTCGCAAAAATCGTTTTGCGGATCGATGACGAGCAGGTGCAACTGGCGTTTCATGGCGGTCCTCTGGCGTGGCAATAGTTCGCATGATACGGGCAACTGCGCCGGCGCGCCTGCACCGGCTACGCCCGGACTGTGCTCACTCGCAATAACTTGCGCCGAAACAAGCCACGCGACGCTTCAGGGATGGAAGACATAGCGGCGCTGGCGCCGCTCGACCAGCTTGACGGCCACCTCGCCCGCCTCCGCCACGGCGTCCGCTTCCGTTGTAAACTGGTGGTCGGCCGAAACCCGGCGCTTTTTCACCAGGTTGACCCGGTGCATGGGGTTGCGCGACGGGGCATAGATGGCGACGTAGGCGCCCCATAGCTTGCAGCCCCGCAAGGGTTCCGCCGTGTAATTCACCTCATAAAAATCAACATACTTTATCGGCACGATGTTCGCTCCAAAAATGACATGGCCGGACAGCTTGTCTCTACGGACTGACGCGGTAAAAAGGTAAAACCATGCGTTCACGCCTGCTCGGGATACCCGATGCGGCTTTGTTTTTATAACGCGGCACAGGAGAAAATGGATGAATGACTACCTCATCTTCATGCACGACGACACGGAAACACCGGTGGACGTCGCCACGCCGGCCTGGGAAGATTACTTCGCCATGCTCAGGGCCAGCGGCCGCTTCTGCGGCGGCAGTTCCATCGGTCCCGGTATCTGCGTGCACCGGTCCGGCCAGGCCAAACCAGTGACGCCACACTTGTCAGGTTATATACGTGTACAAGCTGAAAGTATAGACGATGCAAAAAAATTGTTAATCGGAAACCCCGTACTGAACGCAGGGGGGACGGTGGAAATTCGCGAGCTGCCGCGCGACTGACACGGCGTCGCCGGCCCGCTACTTTCCGGCCTCGGCCGCGGAATGCATGGACCACACGACGCTGAGGATTTTCCATTCGCCATCGCGCTTGACCATTTGCCACGCTTCCACGCCATAGTTGGACAATTTATTGCCGACGAGGAATTCGTAGTCGAAGTTGACCCACGCTACATGGCGGTCCTGGGTGATCTTGACGTTGTAGAATTTTTCTTCCGTGCGCTGGGGTTCGCGCTTGATGAAGTTGGCGAAACCGACATAGCCGGCCGCCCCGACGCCGTCGAAGTGGACGTCCGTCGTGTCGCGCATTTTCTTGATGAAATCGTCGTCGGCCGGCGAGGCGAACAGGATGTTCGTATGCAGCAGCAGCGACGACAGCAGCTTGACATCCTTGGCGATCAGGGCCGCCTGGAAGTCGGCGACGACTTTTTCGATGGCGCGGATATCTTCGGGCGTGGAAGCGTGGCGGCCCACGTGGGGCGGCGCCACGGGCGCAGTTTGCGCCAGCGCAATGCCTGCTGAAAACAAAGAACATCCGAACAATATTGCGCTTGCCAACTTGTGCATGAGGGACTTTCATGGCGAACCGCTCGCCGGGCCGGCACGGGGCGTGCCGCCGGCAAGCTTATGTCAACCATGGCAGATTGGCAATCCCCCTTTGGAACTAGAGGAGAGCCTGATTCAGGCAGCCAGGGCCTCGATCGACGCGCGGCCCTTGGCGATCGCGCTGCTGACGGCTTCCTCGCCCATGGCCACGCCTTCGGCTTGCACGAACTCGATCTCGGTGATGCCGATGAAGCCCAGCGCCGTGCGCAGATAAGTGCTCAGGTAGTCATACGCGGCGCCGGGGCCTTCGCTGTAGACGCCGCCGCTGGCCGTGAAAATGACCGCTTTCTTGCCCGTGGCCAGGCCGACCGGGCCCGTCGCCGTGTACTGGAACGTGCGGCCCGCGCGCGCCACGTGGTCGATCCACGCCTTCAGGGTCGAGGGCACGGAAAAGTTGTACATGGGCGCGGCCAGCACCAGCACGTCGGCCGCCAGCAATTCGTCGACCAGGGTATCGGACAATTGCACGGCCGCTGCCGCCTGCGCGCTGCGCTGGTCGGCCGGCGTGAAGAAGGCGCCCATCACCTCTTCCGTCAAGTGCGGCACGGGCTGCGCCGCCAGGTCGCGCTCGACGACGCTGGCCCCTTGCGCGGCCAGTTTGGCGACGAATTCGCCGGACAATTGACGAGAAAGGGAACCGCTGTTGCGCACGCTGCTATTAATGTATAAGACCTTGCTCATGAAGTGCTCCTGTGAAAACGGGTGACGGGAATGGCCGCATCGCAGCCCTTGCACACAGCATAGTTCGGGTCTACCATCGAGAAAACCGTGTAAATATAAATGATTAGCATCGAATTTCTAGATATGGAGTCAGCATGAGAGAACCGGGCCAGCCTTCGCTCGACCAGTTGCGCGTGTTTGTCGCCGTCATCGACGCGGGCGGTTTCGCCCACGCGGCGCGCCAGTTGCACCGCACGCAGTCGGTGATCAGCTACACCATCGCCAACCTGGAAGAACAACTGAACGTGGTGCTGCTCGACCGCGGCAAGCGCAAGCCCACCCTGACGGACGCGGGCAAGGCCCTGCTGGCCGACGCGCGCGCCGTGGCCCTGAAGGTCGACGGCATGCGCGCGCGCGCCAAGGCCTTGGCCGGCGGGCTGGAGGCGGAAGTGTCGGTAGTGGTCGACGTGATGTTTCCCACCTGCGTGCTGGTGCGCGTGCTCGAAGCGTTCCAGGCGCAATTCCCCACCGTCGCCCTGCGCCTGCGCATCGAGGCGATGGGCGCCGTGGCGCAACTGGTGATGGATGGCAGCTGCCATATCGGCCTCGGTGGCTGGATGACGGCCACGGCCAGCGTCTTCGAGCGCCTGGCCGTGGGCCACGTGCGCCTGATTCCCGTGGCCGCGCCCAGCCACGCGCTGGCGCAGCTGGCAGGCCCGATCACCTCCAACGTGGCGCGCGAACACGTGCAGCTGGTGCTCAGCGACCGCAGCATGCTGACGGAAGGCCAGGATTTCGGCGTGCTGGGATTGCGCAACTGGCGCCTGGGCGACCTCGGTTCCAAGCACGCGCTGCTGCGCGCGGGCCTGGGCTGGGGCAACATGCCCGAAGCGATGGTGCGCGACGACCTGGCGGAAGGCCGCCTGGTGCACCTGCCGCTGGCCGTCGACAATGGCGAGAATTACCCGATTTACCTGATCCAGCGCGCCGACACGCCGCCGGGCCAGGCGGGCAAGTGGCTGACGGAGCGGTTTGCGGAACAGTTGCCGCTACTGGCCCAAGGGTTTTAAACGCAAAACAAAACCTACTGCGCGTCGCGCTTTGCGGCCTGCGATGCTCACCGTACTAAAGTACGGTTGCGCTTCTTAGCCACAAATCGCTGCCGCTCGCTACGGTTTTGTTAGGCGTTGTGAGTTCACAATTGACACAGGTATGATGCGGGTAACACTTTAATAAGGAACCACATGGCCGGCATCGACGACTTCGTCAACAAACAAAAACCTGGCGCGCGCTTCGTCATCACGGCGCAGATGCTGCGCATGACGCCGCAGCAATTCGATTCGCTGGCGCAGGAATGGATGGAGGACGGCGGCCCCGGCTTCGACGTGGCCGGCATCCCGCACCGGGTGGTCGTCGACGGGCAGTTTTATATTGCCCGGCTCACCGTGCAACGGCACGGCGAGCCGGCATAAGGTCTAATCGACGCCCAGCACGTGCAGGCGGCGCCGCAAGCGCGCCACTTCTTCCGACAAGTCGACCACCAGCGCGGCCAGTTCGGCGTTCGCGTCGAACACAGATTCGATTTCGTGCAGGCGGCGCGCGCGCACCAGGTCCAGGCTGGTGAAGCGCCAGGCCGTGAGTTGCCCCGGCGGCGGGCCATTTTGCAGCAGCACGCCCGTCTGCACGTGCTGCACCACCCAGTCCGGCTCCACGGCGCAGGCGCGCGCCAGTTCTTCCAGGCTCAGGGCACGGTCTTCGAGCAATTCGCCAATAACCTTGTTTGTCATGATTTACCCTCCCAGCTTCTGGCGCGGATTGAAAGCCATCTCGCGCGCCATGGTTGCATACAGTTCGCGCGCCTTGTCATCGTTCGCCGGCGGCAGCACCACTTCCAGCAGCAGATACAGGTCGCCCGGCTGGGCGGCGGGGATGCCGCGTCCCTTCAGGCGCAGCTTGCGCCCCGTCTGCGAATTGGGCGGCACGCTGACGGACACCGTGCCCGATGGCGTGGGCACGTCGATCTCGCCGCCCAGCGCCGCCTCCCACGGCGTGACGGGCACCGTCTCGAAGACGTCGCGCCCTTCCACCTTGTAGCGCGCATCGGGCCGGAAGCGGATTTCCAGGTACAAGTCGCCGGCGGGCGCGCCGCCGCTGCCCGGATTGCCCTGCCCCTTCATGCGCAGCTGCTGGCCTTCCGTGACGCCTTTCGGTATCGTCACTTCCAGCGTGCGTTCGCGCGTCACCACGTGGCCTTGCGCATCCGCCTCGGGCACGCGCATGACGATATGGCGCTTGGCGCCCTGGTAGCTGTCCTGCAAATCGATGGTGATGGCGGCGTGGCTGTCCTCGCCCTGCATCTGGAACGTGCTGTTGGCGCGGCGCCGCCCGCCCACGTGGGCGAACAGGTCGGCAAAGAAGTCGCTGTCGTCGGCGCCCGACGATTCGTAGCCCGCACCCCAGTCCGGCGGCGGTCGGAAGGGTTCTCCCTTGGGATGACCCTGCGCGCTGCGCCCCAGTTCATCGTAGGCGGCGCGCTTTTCCGCGTCGCCCAGCACGCCGTAGGCTTCGTTGAGGGCCTTGGTGCGCTTGTCGGCGTCCGGCTCCTTGCTCACGTCGGGATGGTATTTGCGTACCAGCTTGCGGTACGCCTTCTTGATCTCGGCCTCGGTCGCCGTCTTTTCGACGCCAAGTTCCTTGTAATAATCCTTGTATTCCACCGTGCCTGCTCCCCATGGTTGAAGTGCCTATGGGAAGAGTACACGAATTGGCCGAAGGACAGCGGACGCACAAACCAAACCGCCCGCGGGACACGGGTCGCGCGGGCGGTGCAAGGGCAGCGGAAAAGGTCTAGCGCACGCGGCGCAGCGAGGAAATGCGGCGATCCAGGCCATGGTGCAGGCGGCCGTAGCTGCCTGGCCCCATCACCACGCAGCGGCCGCGGAAGTTGGCATCGACGCAGAATTCCCAGCGGCCGTAATTGACGACGATCGACTCGGCGCGGTCGTTGAAGCCATAGCGGCTCAAGTCGCGCACTTCGCGGTCCAGGCGCACGGGCCGGCCGCGCATGCCCGCATCGGGGAACATCAGCACGGCGCCATTCATGTCGGGACGGTGGCCGCCGCCATGGCCGTGGCCAGGGTATGGGCGTTCCGGCTCCGGATACGGGCGGTTCGGCCGCGGCGGGTAGGGACGGTGATCGCCGCCGCCGTGACCCGGCCGGCCCACTTCGCGCACGGAGGAAACGGCGTCGTTCATGCCCGGCATGGTGTCGTAGCGGCCCGGTCCCAGGGTGCGGCAGTTGCCCCGGTAATTGGCGTCCTTGCACACTTCCCAGGTGCCCGAGCGCACGATGATGCTGGAGGTCTTGTCGTTAAAGCCCATGCGCGACAGGTCGCCCGTATCGGAACGCAGGGTGACCGGGCGGCCGCGGAAACCGGCATCCTCGAACAGGGTGATTTCGCCCGCCGATGCGGCGAGGGGGGCGAGGAAGGTGGCGGCGCACAGCAGCGCGGGCCGGAAAGATCGAACCATGACAACTCCAATACTGAGACATTTTCGCCAGTGTAGTCCAGGCGGCAGGCGGCGAGTGTAACAAAGGGCAAGCAAATGTCAGCACACGGCAGGGAATGTAAAAACCGCCTGGCGGGATCAACCCGGCAGGCGGCCTGTCAGTACCGCGTCAAGACGCGATCAGCGCACGCGGCGCAGCGAGGAAATCTGGTTTTCCATGCTGTTCAGGCGGCCGTACTCTCCCGGCCCGATCACTTCGCAGCGGCCGCGGAAGTTCGAATCGCTGCACACTTCCCACTGGCCCTCGTTGACGACGATGGACGAGGCGCGGTCATTGAAGTTGTAGCGCACCAGGTCTTCCGCATTGCGGTCCAGCGCCAGCGGTTCGCCGCGCATGCCCGCTTCGGGGAACAGCAGGACGGCGCCGCGCTGCTGGTACTGCTGTTGCGGATACTGCTGTTGCGGATACTGCTGCTCGTATTGCGGCCGCTGGTACTGCTGCTCATACTGCTGCTGGCGGCGCGCTTCGCGCTCGTCCACCATGCGCGCCGACGAGACGCGCCCATCGAGGCCGCGCCCCAGGTCGTCGTGGCGGCCAGGGCCGAAGATGCGGCACACGCCGTTGTAGTTCGAATCGCTGCACAGTTGCCAGTAGCCGTTATAGATGACGATGCTCGTGGTGCGGTCGTTGAAGCCGATACTGACGAAATCGTCCGTATCGCGGTTCAGGCGCGCCGAGCCGCCATTCTGCCCCGCGCCCGAATACACTTCCAGGGTGCCGCCACGGCCATAACCGCCATGGCCTCGGTCCGGATCGCGCCCGGGGCGTCCCGGATTGTAGCCGTCGCCGCGCCCCGATTCGCGCACCGAACTGATGGCGTCGTTCATACCCGGCATCGAGCGGTACTCGCCCGGCCCCAGGGTCTTGCAATTGCCGCGGAAGCCGGCATCGGTACACACATCCCAGGTCCCAGAACGCACCAGGATGCTCGATGTCTTGTCGTTGAAGCCAAAGCGCGACAAATCGTCCGTCGTCTCGCGCAGGTTCACGGCGCGGCCCCGGAAATTATCATCCTCGAACAAGGTGATATCGCCCGCATGGGCGGTTGCATGCGCCCCCAGCGAGAGCAGCAAGGTCGCCGCGCATGCCAGCGCGTGTTTGAAAGGGCCCGTCATGATTAACTCCATTCTTCATTCTTTGGTGATGATTCGCCTGGCCAAAACGCCAGGGTGTTAGTGTAACAAATACAAGGCCTCGGCGAAGGCCCGGTCGCGCATTCAATACAGGCGGCGCAGCGAGGAAATGCGCTTTTCCAGCGTCGCGCCCAGGGTTTCATACTTGCCCGGTCCCATGCGCTCGCAGGTGCCGCTGAACTGCGAGTCCGTGCACACTTCCCAGGTGCCTTCGTGGATGGTCATGGAGGCGGCCTGGTCGTTGAAGTTCAGGCGCACCAGGTCGCTGACGTCGCGGTTCACCTGCAGCCCGGGTCCATTCAGGAACGCGCGGCCGTACAGCACCACCAGTCCCTCGTTATTCTGCGGACGGTTCTCTTCGCGCGGATCGACGAGGCGCGCCGACGACACGCGCCCGCTCAGGCTGCCCAAGTCATCGTGGCTGCCAGGCCCGAACACGCGGCAGCTGCCGCGGTAGTTGGAATCGCTGCACAGCTGCCAGTAGCCATATTCGATGCGCGCGCTGCTGGCGCGGTCGTTGAAGCGGATGTCGACCAGGTCGTCGCGGTCCGCGTTGATGCCGGTAGACGCGCCGCGCTGGCCGCCGTCCGCATACAGTTCCAGCGCCGCGCGGCGGCCGCCGCTGCCGCTGCCGCCGACTTCGCGCACGGATGAAATCTTGTCGTTCATGCCCGGCATCGAGCGGTAGTCGCCGCGCTCCAGCGTCTTGCAATCGCCCTTGAAATCGGAATTCGTGCACACTTCCCAGCTGCCCGACTCGACCTGGATGCTCGACACAGTGTCATTGAAATTGACGCGCGACAGGTCATCGGTCGTATCGCGCAAGACCACCACCCTGCCCTTGAAATTATCGTCGGTGTACAGGCGGATCTCGCCGGCCTGCGCCGCGAGGTGGACAAACAGCGAACTGGCGCACAGCAGGGCAAAAGCGAACGGGCGATTCATGGGGCGGTCTCCGGTGGCGGCAAAGGCAAGTGATCGACATGACAACTGATGTCAGTGTAGCCATCCGTAGAAAAAACGGTGTAACAAAGTATGAGAAAAGGACAACAAATTGTTACCAAAAGCAATAACCGGCCCTGCGGGAGCCGGTTATTGCCATTTTGCTGACGCGCTGCCCCGCGTCAGCGCACTTCGCGCACCGACGAGATGCGGTTGCTCAGGCGCTCCAGGCTCGCGTATTCACCGGGTTCCAGGGTGCGGCAGCGGCCGCGGAAATCCACGTCCTCGCACACTTCCCAATAGCCGGAGCGCACGCGCACGCTTTGCACCGTGTCGTTGAAATCGCGTTCGCGCAAATCGGCCGAGGCATTGCGCACGGTCAAGCTGCGGCCGGCGAAATCGTCGCGCGTATAGAAGGTCAGTTCGCCGCCCAGCGAGCGCCCCGGCAAATGGCCCCGCTCGCGGTCGCGGTCACGGCGTCCGTCCCAGTCGCGCCCCCGGTCGCGGTCGCGGCCCGGATAACCATCCCAGCCGCCGCGCACTTCGCGCAGCGAGGTGATCTTGTTGGCATGGCCGTCCAGCGACGGATACTCGCCCGCCTCAAGCAGGAAGCAGGCGCCGCGGAAATCGGCTTCCTCGCACGCTTCCCAGCGGCCCGAGCGCACGCGGATGCTTTGCGTCGTGTCGTTGAAACGGACCTCTTCCAGGTCGGCGACGGCGTCGCGCACGGTGTGCGAGCGGCCGTGATAATCGTCGCGCGAATACAGGGTCAGTTCGCCGGCGCCGGCCAGTTCGGCCGTCATGGCGGCGCCCAGCAGCAGGGCGCAGTTCAAAGCTTTCTTCAACATGGTCTTACTCCATAGTCAGGGTACTGCGGTTGACTATTTGGTCATTTTGCCAAATAGAGCGCGCAGTCTATCCGCGACTGGCCCACTTAGCTGTAACAAATGATTACCGTGCCCGGGCGCCAGGGATGCCACGGCGGACAAGCACGGTGAATGCCGGTAGAATCTTGTGTTTAGTCAAGCTTGCCGACCATGCCACACACTACCTCGTTCACCCTGCCCGCCGTCCGTACTGAAATTTCTTCGCTGTGGAAGCTGGCGTGGCCCATCCTGATCGGCCAGCTGGCCACCGTCGGCATGGGCGCGGCCGACGTGGCGATGACGGGGCATACGAATCCCGAGGAACTGGCCGCCGTCTCGCTGGGCGCGGCCATCTGGTCCATCGTACTCGTCACCGTGAGCGGCATCATGATGGCGATCAATACCCTGGTGGCGCATGAAATCGGCGCCGCGCGCCACGACCGGGTGCCGCACATCGTGCGCCAGTCGCTGTGGAAGGCGCTGCTGGTCGGCCTCGTGGCTTGCCTGCTGACGAACATGGCGGCGCTGGTGTTCGACCACCTGATGCTCGAACCCCTTGTCGCGGCCAAGGCCAAGCTGTTCGTGCACATCATCAGCTGCGCGCTGCCGCCGTTCGCCGCCTACCGCGCGCTGTACGGCTACAGCACCAGCATCAACCAGACCAAGCCCGTGATGGTCATCGCGCTGGCCGCGCTGGGCCTCAATATCCTCGTCAACTACCTGCTGATCTACGGCCACTGGGGCATGCCGAAGATGGGCGGCGTGGGCTGCGCCGTGGCCACCACCTGCTGCGTGTGGATGATGTTGCTGGCCATGCTGGCCTGGATCAAGATCGCGCCCGCCTACCGCGCCACGTACCCGTTCACGCACTGGGAAGGGCCGCAGTTGTCGTCCATCGGCCCCATGCTGCGCCTGGGCCTACCCATCGGCGTGACCTACTTTGCCGAAGTGAGCGCGTTTGGCGTCATCAGCCTGCTGGTGGCGCGCTTCGGCGTGATCCAGGTGTCCGCGCACCAGATCGCCCTGAATTTCTCGTCCGTCGTCTTCATGGTGCCGCTCACGTTCGGCATCGCGCTGGTCACGCGCGTGGGCCATGCCGTGGGCGAAGCCAATCTGCGCCGCGCGCGCTTCATTTCGTGGGTGGGCGTGGCCATGTCGCTGACGGCGGCCATCGTCTCGGCCACCGTCATCACCGTGTTCCGCCACCAGATCGCGCAAGCCTACACGTCCGACCCGCAAGTGCAGGCCCTGTGCGCGCAGCTGCTGCTGTTCGCCGCCCTGTTCCAGCTGTCCGACGCGACGCAGGTGGCCACGTCCTGCGCCATCCGCGGCTACAAGGTGACGCGCCAGCCGATGCTGATCCAGCTGCTGGCCTTCTGGGGCTTCTCGCTGCCGATCGGCTACGTGCTGGGCCTCGCGCCAGCCGGCTTCCCCTGGTCGCCGGCCGAGCCGATGGGCGCCGCCGGTTTCTGGATCGGCCTCGTCACGGGCTTGACGGTCGCCGCCGTGCTGCTGACCTGGTACTTGAACCGGCTGTCGCTGCAGCGCCTGCGCGCGGCGCATTGAAACAATGCATGGAACACAGGGCGGCGCGCAATTTATGCGTGCCGCCCTCCCTGCTTCGCCATACAAAGCCCCAGCGCCGCACTCTTTCCGCCAAAGTAAAGAAGGCAATTTCCGGATTATTCCGTGGCTGGCCCTATCGCATTAAACGCCGTGCTCTGGTATCGTTTGCTGTCAAGCATCTTCTTGACATCCCTTTACAATCACCGAGACATCCATGCGTTTTATTCTTTGTTTTCTGGCCGCGATGGCCAGCGTTCCCGCATCGGCTGAAAAGCTGACCCTGGAACGCATCCACGCCGATCCGGCGCTGGCCGGCCCCGGCGTGCGCAACCTGAAGGTCTCGCCCGACGGCGAGCGCGTCACGTTCCTGCGCGGCCGCGCGGACAACCAGTTCCAGCTCGACCTGTGGGAATTCAAGCTGAAGGACAAGAGCACGCACCGCCTAGTCGACTCGAAGGCGCTGGTGCCGAATGAAACGATTTCGCCCGAAGAGCAGGCGCGCCGCGAACGCGAGCGCACGGCCAGCCTGAACGGCATTCTCAGCTACAGCTGGTCGCCGGACGGCAAGCAGCTGCTGGTGCCGCTGGCCGGCAATCTGTACCTGGTCGACGCGGCCCACCCGGACAAGGCGCGCCTGGTCGCCAAGGGCAATGTACTCGATCCGAAAATCTCGCCGAAAGGCCGCTACGTATCGTTTGTGCGCGATCAAAACATCTATGTGATCGACCTCAAGACGAACAAGGAACGCCAGCTGACCACCGATGGCAAGGGCACCATCCGCAACGGCGAAGCCGAATTCGTGGCGCAGGAAGAAATGGGCCAGCGCACCGGCTACTACTGGGCTCCCGACGATTCCGCCATCGCCTATAAACGCTATGACGAAGCGCCCGTGCCCGTCGTGCGCCGCTTCGAAATCTTCGCCGACCGCACCGACGTCGTCGAGCAGCGCTACCCGGCCGCGGGCGACCCGAACGTGCTGGTGCAGCTGCTGATCGTCTCGCCGGAAACGGGCGCGCAGCGCCAGGTGGACCTGGGCACGAACCCGGACATCTACCTGGTGCGCGCCGACTGGAGCGCGGACGGCAAGTCGCTCGTGTACCAGCGCCAGTCGCGCGACCAGAAGACCCTCGACCTGGTCGCCGTCGATGCGGCCACCCTGGCGCAGCGCACCTTGCTGACGGAAACGTCAAAGACCTGGGTCAGCATCCATGACGACCTGCGCTTCCTGCCGAACGGCCAGTTCCTGTGGTCGTCCGAGCGCACGGGCCGCAACCACCTGTACCTGTACGACATGGGCGGCAAGCTGCTGCACCCGGTCACTTCCGGCGAGTGGGGCATCGACAGCGTGCTGGCCGTGAACCAGAAGACGGGCAAGGTGTATGTATCGTCGAACCGCGACGCCGTCATCGACAAGCAGACCTACGCCCTGGCGCTGGACGGCAGCACGGCCGACAAGCCGCAGCGCGTCACCAAGGCCGATGGCTGGCACGACACGACGTTCTCGCGCAATGGCGAAGTCTTCGTCGACACGTACTCGGACCCGGCCACGCCGCCGCAAGTGAGCATCCGCCGCCCGGACGGCGCCATGGTAGGCTGGCTGGAAGAAAACGCGCTGAACGCAAGCCACCCGTACGCCAAGTACAAGGCGGACCACCTGCCGACCGAATACGGCACCCTGAAGGCCAACGATGGCCAGACCTTGCACTATTCGATCGTCAAGCCGTCGAACTTCGACGCGGGCAAGCGCTATCCCGTCTACCTGTCGACGTATGGCGGCCCGCACTCGCAGCACGTGACTCGCCGCTGGGGCAACAACTTCGACCAGTACATGGCGCAGCAGGGCTTTGTCGTCTTCCGCCTCGATAACCGCGGCTCGTCGCGCCGCGAGCGCGCGTTCACGGACGCCATCTATCACAACCTGGGCGCGGCGGAAGTGGCGGACCAGCTGGTCGGCATCGACTGGCTGGCCAAGCAAAGCTTCGTCGATGCAAAACGCATCGGCGTGTTCGGCTGGAGCTACGGCGGCTTCATGACCCTGCGCTTGCTGTCGGCCGCGTCCGACAAGATCGCCATGGGCGTTTCGGTGGCGCCCGTGACCGACTGGTCGCTGTACGACACCCACTACACGGAGCAATTCCTCGGCATGCCGAAGGAAAACGTCGATGGCTACAAGGCCAGCACCGTGTTCGCCCACCTGGACGGCCTGAAGTCGCCGCTGCTGCTGGTGCACGGCATGGCCGACGATAACGTCTTGTTCAGCAACAGCACGCGCCTGATCGACGCGCTGGTGAACCGCGGCGTGCAGTTCGACCTGATGACGTATCCTGGCGCCAAGCACGGCATCTCGTCGCGCGCGGGCCAGCGCCACGTGTACAAGAAAATCGAGATGTTCTTCAAGCAGAACCTGGCCAATCCAGTGAAATAAGTTTGACCGGCATCAAATAAAAAACCGCCGCCTGTCTCGCGACAGGCGGCGGTTTTTTTATGCGTGCGCCAGATTACGGCTTACGGGTAACGGTTTCCACCGCGTCCTTGACGTCGCCGACTTTCTTCTGCACTTTGCCTTCGACCTGGTTTGCCAGGCCCTTGGCTTGCTGTTCTTCGCTGCCGACGATCTTGCCAGCGGCTTCCTGGATTTTACCGCCGACTTCCTTCAGTTTACCTTCGACTTGATCTTTGTTCATGATGGATCCTCACTGTAGTTGGTACATCTGTTGTCCGGCCCCGAAGGGCCGGTGCTGCGGCTCACACGCTGTTGCAAACTGCTTGCTGCGTGTCGATGTGTCCATACTACGGGGCGGGGGATCAAAGCTCTGTACGGTTCCTAACACATGCTCAATTTGCGCCAATATCGGCGATCACGCGGGCTTGCGCCACACGGTGGCCAGCCACGGCTGCTGGTCGCGCGGCAAGCCCGGCGGGCGGTAGTACTGGTCGAGCAGGCTGAAACCGGCCGCCTGCACGTAGGCGGCCCACGTTTCCTCGTCGTGATAGCTGCCGTAGCGGGCGCCATTCCAGCCTTCCTGGTTCTGCCCGCGCGGATTCGAGCTGAACAGCACGCCACCGGGCTTCAGGCAAGCGTGCAAGGCGCGCAGCACGCCGGGCAAGACGGCGCTGGGCACGTGGAACAGCACGGCATTGGCAAACACGCCGTCGAAGTGCGCGGCCGGCAAATCGAGGTCGACGAAATCCTGCTGCCACACGGTGCAGCCGCTGTAGGCGCGCGCCATCTCGACGAAGCGGGGGCAGCCATCGACGCCCGTGGCGTGATGCCCCATGGCCGTGAACGCCTTCAGGTCGCGGCCAGGGCCGCAACCGAGGTCGAGGATGGCCAGCGGCGCCGGCTTGCCGATGGCGTCCAGCAGCGCGGCGATGTTCTGGCTGACGTCGTGGTCGCGCGTGCCTTCGAAAAACTGCTCGGCGCTGGCGTCGTAATGGGCCAGGGTGCGCCCCGTGATGGCGTGGATGGGGTCTTGCGGTGGGCTTGGCTGCATGGCGGTCCTGTCGATATGTTCCGCCATTTTACGCTGCCGACCAGTTCCCCGGCCGGCAGCGTCAGCACTCTTACCAGACGCGCACGCGCTGCTCCGGCGCCAGGTACAGCTGCTGGCCCGGCTGGACGTCGAAGGCCGGGTACCAGGCGTCGAGGTTGCGCACGGTGGCGGCGCGGTATTGCGCCGGCGCGTGGCCATCCGTGAGTATCTGCTGGCGCGCCGCCGCTTCGCGCGCCTTGCTGCGCCAACTGACGCCATAGCCCGTGAAGAAATCGCGGTCGGCGCCCGCCTGCAGCGGCTTGCCCTGCTGCGACAGGGTGAACGCATCATGCGCTGCCGCCACGCCGGCCAGGTCGGCCAGGTTTTCGCTCAGGGTCAGCTGGCCATTCACGGCCAGGTCGGGGAACGGTTTGTAGGCCGCGAACTGCGCCACCAATTGCTTGGATGCCGTCTGGAAATGCGCCAGGTCGGCCGGCGTCCACCAGTCGCGCAGCTTGCCCTGGGCGTCGAACTGGGCGCCCTGGTCATCGAAGCTGTGGCTGATCTCGTGGCCGATGGTGGCGCCGATGCCGCCATAATTGGCCGCGTCGGATGCCTGCGGGTCGAAGAATGGCGGCTGCAGGATGGCGGCCGGGAAGTTCAACGCATTTTGCAGCGGCAGGTTGACGGCGTTGACCAGCTGCGCCGGCATGGCCCAGGCCTTGCGGTCGGGCGACTGGCCCAGCTTGGCCAGTTCCTGGCGATAGTGGAACTGTTCCGCCCGCTGCACATTGCCCAGCGCATCGCCGCGCACCACGCGCAAGCCAGCATAACTGTCCCAGCGTTCCGGATAGCCCACGCCCACGTACAGGGTTTGCAGTTTTTCCTGCGCCTGCGCCTTGGTGGCCGGCGCCATCCAGTCCAGCTTGTCGATGCGGCGCGAGAAGGCGGCGACGATATTCGTCACCATCTCCTGCACGCGGGCTTTCGATTCCGGCGGGAAATAGCGTTCCACGTACAGCTTGCCGACGGCGTCGCTGAGGGCCGCATTCGTCGCGGCCAGCGCGCGCTTGCTGCGCGGCGACTGCTGCGGCGTACCGCTCAGGGCGCTGCCATAGAAGGCGAAGCGCTGGTCGGCGGCCGCCTTCGGCAAGGTGGTGCTGAAATGGTTGATGGCGTGGAAGGCCAGGAAATCCTTCCACGTGGCCAGCGGCACACTCGCCACCAGCGCGGCGCTGCCCGTCATGGCCGACGGATGCCAGACGATGAAATCCGTCTGCTTGCCCAGGCCCGCCGCCTGGAAGAAGGCTTGCCAGTCCAGGCCCGGCGCCTTGCTGGCGAAGTCGGCGGCGCGCCACGCGTTATTGCCCTTGGCGACATCGGCCGAATCCTCGCGGCTGGCGTGGCTGGCGGCAATTTGCTGTTCCAGCGCAAACACGCGCGCGGCGCGGGCCGGCGCATCGCCGTAGCCGGCCTGCTTGAGCATGGCGGCGATATGCGCCTGATAACCGGCGCGCAAGCCCTGCATGCGGGCGCTGTCGTCCTGGTAAAAGGCACGGTCGGGCAAGCCCAGTCCGCCCTGCAGCAGGTAGGCGACATTGCGCGTGGTGTCGTTCAAGTCTTGCGCCACCCACAGGCCGAACAGGTTTTCCGTATAAAAATTGGTGGAATTGAGCGGGTCGACATCGGCGCGCAAGCTCTCGCCCAACGCCCGGGCCAGCCCTGCCTGGTCGCGTATGCCATTGATCTTGCTCAACAAGGGCTTGATCGGGGCCCAGCCTTTCGCTTCGATAGCCGATTCGTCCATCCAGGAACGGTAAAAATCGCTGACCTGGCGCGCGGAGGCATCGGCCTGCGGCGCCGCCGCCAGGCCTTCGACGAGGGCGATGATGCGCTCGTTGGTGGCATTGGCGAGGATGGCGAACGAACCCCAGCTGCTGCGGTCGGCGGGAATCTCCGTGCCGCGCAGCCAGTCGCCATTCACGTAGTCATAGAAGTCGTCGCCGGGCAAGGCAGCGGGGACGGCGGCGCCAGCGACATCGGCGGCGGCCGGCTGGCCGTGCGCCCGGGCGGGCAAGCCCGTCAGCGAAACGCCGGCCAGGGCGAGGACGATGGCGGCCTGGACTGGCGTCCGGGACCAGGAAAAACGCAAACCGTGCATGGCGATCCTTTCGATGGAATAGTCAAAATCATAGCCTGTTTCCCATGCAAAAAGCATCCCGGAACTTTTTTGCATGCGGACAAAAAATCGGCCTATAGTTTTACGACCCCGTGCCGCGTGTACGCCAAGGAGATTGCCATGCAACTGGAAGCGCTGTTCCAGCAACCCCACGCCCTGCCTGCCGCCCCGAAGATCGTCGATGAACTGGTGCGCAGTTTCGACAACCCCGCCATCGCCACCGAAGACATCGCGCGCCAGCTGGGAGCGGACCCGGCCTTGAGCGCCAAGCTGCTGCGGCTGGCCAATTCAGCCTATTACCACGTCTCGCGCAGCATCGGCACGGTGGAAGACGCCGTGCTCATGCTCGGTTTTGTTACCGTGCGCACCCTCGTCATCAGCTCGGGCCTGGTCAGCGGCTTCAAGGCCGTGCCCGGCCTGAACCTGCCGCAATTCTGGCGCTACAGCCTGCACAGCGCCGTGTCGGCCCGCTGGATCGCCAGGCAGACGGGCGACAACCAGGACCTGGCGTTCACCATCGGCATGATGCATGCGATCGGACAACTGGTGATCCATGCCGCCATGCCCGAGCAAGCCATGCAGCTCGACAAGATCGCGCCACCTCTCGATGCGCGCCGGCTCGACGCGGAGCGGGTCTCGCTGGGCTATGACTATGCGCAGGTGGGTGCCGAACTGGCGCGCCGCTGGAAATTCCCCGGCGCCTTTGTCGACGCCATCGCCGCCTTTCCCGACCCGCTGGCCAAGGCGCCCCTGAACCGCCTGGCCGCCATCATCCACCTGGCAGCCTGGCGCGCCCGCATCGATGAAAACGCCCTGAGCAATGAAGAAATCATCGCCTGCTACCCCGGCAACGTGGCCGAAGCGCTGGGTTTACCGCCCTCGGTACTGGTCGACAAGATGCCGCCGCCAGCCGAACTGAGCGCGGGATTGGAAGAACTCGTCAAATAAATCCCCCACTGCCGGCATCGCCGACCCTGCATCCATGCGGGTTTACGGGTGATTCCGGCGGATCGCCAAAATTATCCAAATTATTTTCACTTTTTTTTCAAAAACACCCTCAAGTTCCCGTTAAGCACGCCGTTAATCTAGACAAGCGGTAATCCATTCACTAGTTACGGGTGTGCTCATGACCTCCAACGACGTTCTCTCGATGTATGAAAATATTGCAGGAATGACCAATAAAATGGTCGTGGCCGCACGTTCGAGCGACTGGAATGACTTGGATGCCCTGGAAAACCAGTGCGCCAGCGCCGCCAGCACGGTCATGACGGGCAAGGTGCCCGCCCAGGCCGGCGCCTCACGCCTGCGCAAGATCGACTTGCTCAAGCAAATCCTGGCCAACGACCGCGAAATCCGCACCATCACGGAACCGTGGATGACGCAGCTGCCGAACGCCATGCAAGGTTCGCGCGCCCGCATGTAAGTCATATTGCAGCGCCAGAAACGACAAAAGCACCCGCGGGTGCTTTTTTTTACGTCTGCCGCCTTGCCGGAGAGCACGCCATCTGCGTGCGCTCGGGAAACAAGGAGGGGAATTTGGAAGGCGAGCCCCAGGTATCTCCTGGCGTCGCCTCGCTGCCGGTTGCATCCGGCGTTCGCGAGCACATCGTCGGCATCGCGAACCGCTTCCAGACCCAGGCGTTTATGCAACGCTACACCTGTTTGCCGCGCCACACTATCGTTGGTGACTGCGCCAGGCTGGGGCTGTTTTGTCGTAGAGCAAGTCCACTGAATTAATCATATCACCATATTTAAGAAACAGGCAACACGCGATACAAGCATTTTTCTGTCTTTTTTCAATATCTTTTTTTATATCAAATTCCGGCGCCGCCTTGTCGCAGCCATTGCAACATCATCAACGCGAGAACGGCTCCGGCTCCGGCTCGTCCGCCGCCCCCTCTTCCACCGCCTCCGTCAGCACGGGCGCCTCCTTCTTCTTGCGGCCGAATGGCTTGCGCAGCAAGACCCAGTATTTCGACGGCGCACTAGGCCCCGCCGCCTGCCTGCGCTTGCGCACGACATACACGATGAGGGCCGTCAGCAACAGGAAGGCCAGGGTGCCGATACCCAGCCACAGCAAACCGTTGCCGCCCGCCTTCTTCTCGGCTGCGGGTGCCGCGTGCAGGGGTTTGGGCTTGGCATGCGGCGCCTGCGCCTCGGCCGGCGCGGCAGCCGGCGCAGCGGCGGCAGCAGCGGCGGCAGGCTGAGCCAGCGCCTGCTGCAAGGCGCCGATCTTGCCTTCCAATTCGCCGAGCTTGTCATTCAGGGCCGCGTTTTTCTCATCCAGCGCCACGCACGCTTGCGCCTGCTCAATATTGGCTTGCGGCGCGCAAGCGGCGACGGGCGCCGTGGCGCGGCGCAACGGCGACGGACGCAGCGCGGCAGCGGCCGGCGCGGGCGCGGCGGGCGGCGGCACGAACACGCGCGCCGGGCGCACCAGGCCCTCGGCGCGCGCGCGGGCCGCCAGCGCGGCGGCATCGGGCGACGGCGCGGCGGACGCGGCGCGCGGCAATGGCAACGGTTGCGGCACGGGCACAGGCGCGGGCGCCGGAACGGCGGGCCTGGCTGGCGCGCTGACAGGGGCGACGGCGGCGGCGGGCGGGGCCGGCGTCAGCCACAAGGTGCCCAGGCGCACGACGGCGCCATTGCCACTGCCCAGCAATAAATACAAATGCACGTGGCCTGCCTGGATCGCTTGTCGCGTTGTCACGCGCACATAATGGCGCCCACCGCGCTCCAGCGGGCTGATGGTCAAGGTTTGCAGGGCCGGATCCATGCCGATGCCGCCGCCGCGGTACACATCGGGCGAAGCCAGGCGCACGGCCACGCCGTTGGCTTCCTCGGGCGCCAGGGCCGTCAGTTCGATCTCGGCCAGCAAGGGCTGACCCACGTGCGACAGCACGGCCATGTCACCCAGCTCGGCCGCCATGACAGGCGGCAAGGCCAGGCTGGCGGCAGCGCACGCGATCAGGGACCAACGGGGAAAGATGCTGCTCTGCATGGACTGATCGCTTTGATAACAGGATAGGAAGGGGAACTCGCCTGTCTTTAACGGCAGGAAATCGCAAAAATATAGATGGGTCAGGGCAAAAATGATGCAATACAGCATCATCCTGTGCTTTTTTGACGCCTGGAGTACACTCGATCCACCTCCATCGATGAAAGGGATGCCATGAGTAGCAGAATCGAACGCGACAGTTTCGGCCCGATCGACGTACCCGCCGACCGGCTGTGGGGAGCGCAAACGCAGCGCTCGCTCGAGCACTTCCATATCTCCACGGAAAAGATGCCGCCCGAACTGATCGCCGCCCTGGCCACCGTCAAGCGCGCGGCCGCCCACGTCAACCTGGACCTGGGTCTATTGGATGGCAAGAAAGCCATCGCCATCACGCAGGCGGCCGACGAAGTACTGGCCGGCAAGCATGCCGCGGAATTCCCGCTGGCCGTCTGGCAGACGGGTTCTGGCACGCAAAGCAATATGAACATGAACGAGGTGCTGGCCAACCGCGGCTCCGAGCTGATCGGCGGCTTGCGGGGCGAGGGGCGCCTGCTGCACCCGAACGACGACGTCAACCTGGGCCAGTCCTCGAACGACATCTTCCCCACCGCCATCCACGTGGCCGCCGCCCTGGCCGTCGCCAACACCGTCTTGCCGCCGCTGCGCCAGCTGCGCGCCACGCTGGACGCGAAGGCCACGGAATTTGCCGACATCGTCAAGATCGGCCGCACCCACTTGCAGGATGCGACGCCGCTGACCCTGGGCCAGGAATTTTCCGGCTACGTGGCGCAGCTGGACTTTGCCGAGCACATCATCACGGCATCGTTGCCGCCGCTGCTGCAGCTGGCCGCCGGCGGTACGGCCGTGGGCACGGGATTGAATGCCCACGTGGAATTTGCCGGCCGCATCGCGACGGAACTGGCGCGCCTGACGGGCCAGCCGTTCGAGACGGCCAGCAACAAGTTTGCCGCGCTGGCGGCCCACGACGCCTTGGTGGCCGCCCATGGCGCGCTGAAAACCCTGGCCACGGCCCTCATGAAAATCGCCAACGACGTGCGCTGGATGGCGTCCGGCCCCCGTTCCGGCCTCGGTGAAATCACCATCCCCGAAAACGAGCCGGGCAGCTCCATCATGCCGGGCAAGGTCAACCCCACGCAGTGCGAAGCGCTGACCATGCTGTGCTGCCAGGTATTCGGCAACGATGTCGCCATCACGGTGGGCGGCGCCTCGGGCAATTTCGAGCTGAACGTCTTCAAGCCCTTGATTGCGCACAACTTCCTGCAAAGCGCGCGCCTGCTGGGCGACGGCATGCGCAGTTTCGACGAGCATTGCGCGCACGGCATCGCGCCGAACCGCGAGCGCATCGCCGAACTGATGGAGCGCTCCCTGATGCTGGTCACGGCGCTGGCGCCGCACATCGGCTACGACAAGGCGGCGCAAATCGCCAAGCAGGCCCAGCATGAAGGCACGACCCTGAAGGAAGCGGCGCTGGCCCTGGGCTTTGTGACGGAAGAGCAATTCGGTGCGTGGATCGTGCCCCTGGACATGACGCGGCCCAACAAAAGTTAAGGCTCAGCCTGCATTCCTCCTGGCTTCATGTAAACTATGACCTTAGTTGACACCGTCATTAAGTGTTTAAAACACATCGTTGCAATAAGGGATACAATGCAAAAAGTAAGCTTTGATTTAACATCCGAGTTCGTCGAGCTGAACCAGCTGCTGAAGCTGGTCGGCCTGTGCGACAGCGGTGGCGCAGGCAAGGTCATGGTCGATAGCGGCGTGGTGAAGGTCGATGGCAAGAAGGAATTGCGCAAGACCGCCAAGATCCGCGCCGGCCAGGTCGTCAGCGTGGGCGATATCCGTATCACGGTCGTCGCTCCCGTCTGACCCCGGCATGGGGCGCGAAAGCAGCCCCATGCGTCCAGCCGGCGCCCTGCCAGCCGGCTGCCTGGATCAAGCTGCAAACACGTCGTTATTGTCAGATAAATATCGATTGCAGAAGGGAAGCGCCATGGACCATCCCGAACAAGGTACGCGCAGCCAGGAACGCCTGATCGGCGACTTGCGCCAGGTAATAGAAAACGCGGAAGAATTGCTGCGTAACACAGACAAATACACCAGCAGCCTGTACCAGAGCGCGCGCGCCAGGCTGGAACTGGCCCTCGTCGCGGCCACGGCCGAGCTCGCCCGCTTTGAAGAAGAGCAAGTCACGCGCATGATGGACGCCACCCTGGCCGCGAATGCCCTGTACCGCGATCAGACGGGCGAAGCGCGCCTGCTGCGGGCCTTCGAATAACCCCTCACGCCGTCAACACCGCATGCGCCAGCCACTGGCGCAAGTGCGCGGCCAGGTCGAATGCCGGGTCCAGCTCGAACGCCGCATCGAGCGCGGCGCCAAACGTCTGCCCCTGCCTTAACGCCAGCAAGGCGGCATGCGCAGCCGCATCCAGTAGCAGCACCTGCGCCTTCCAGCGCGTCCGGCATACGAACGCGCAGCTCGCCACCTGCATATCCTGCGGAAACATCCCCTGCCCTTCCCCCTCCTGATGCGCCTGCCACAGGGCCGCCACTTGCCAATCCGATGCCAGCAAGGCGCAGGCGGGATGCAAGCTGAAGCGCCGCGCTTCCAGCTGATCGGGATGCAAGGCGGCCAGCGACTCGGGCGCCAGGCCCTGCGCATCGTCCGCGTAATGGGCCAGGTGCACGGCCCATTCCAGGCGCGCCATGTCCGGCAGATAGGGCAAGTCGGCGACATGCGGGAAAGTGGCCAGAAAATCGGCGAAACGGGCGCCAAACTGGTTCAAATCAGCGCTATCGGATGGCATCTGCCGCCCATACGCGCGCGCCAGGCCGCCCAGGAATTCCTCGCCCACCAGCGCCAGCACGACGGGATAGGCGTGCGCCAGGGTGCGGCGCCAGGTGGCGCTCATATTGCCGCGGTAAAGTGCGAAACGCTGCGGCACCTGCTCGCCCGCGAACGATGGCAAGTTTGCCTCAACATCCAGCAAGGCCGTGGCAAACGCTTGCTGGCCGGCAACCAGCACATCAAGCGACGCGGGCGGCGGCGGGGACGGCAGCGTGACTCCCTGCCATGGCGTTGGCGGCGCATGGCGCGCCAGCATGGCTTGCGCCTTGTCCGCCTCGCCCAGCAAGACATCGATGGCGGGCAAGTCCGTATCCCATTCGACGAGCGTGGGCACGGCGCCGAAATGCTGCAAGGCGGCCGCATACAAGTCCCAGACGGGATCGGCCACGGCGGCGCCGTGGTGGTCGATCACGGCATGCGGCGTTACCAGATGGCCGCCCAGGTGCAGCTCGCCCACGCTGCCCGGCGCGATGGACTGCATGGCCGTCATAGCGTCTTCGCCGTGGTTGCACTGATTCACATATAGATTATTGATATCGAGCAGCAGCCCGCAACCGCTGCGCCGCGCCAGCTCCGCCAGGAATTGCGCCTCGCTCATGGCATCGTCGGCAAAACGCAGGTAAGTGGAGACATTCTCCAGCAAGATCGGCCTTTTCAGCACATCCTGCACGCGCCCCACCCTGGCGCAGAGCAAATCGAGGGCGGCGCCATTCAAGGCCAGCGGCAACAGATCATTGAGTTGCTGCTGCGCCACGGCGCCCCAGCTCAGGTGTTCCGACACGAGGACCGGCTCGATGCGCTCGACCACGGCGCGCACGCGCTGCAAGTGACTCTCGGAAAAACCGCGCGCGGATCCCAGCCCCAGGCCCACGCCATGCAGGCTGATGGGGTAATCCTGGCGCAAGGTGTCTAATACATGGCTATCCCAGCCCGACGGCTGCAGATAATTTTCGGTGTGTACTTCCAGCCAGCCCACCCTGGGGCGGCGCGCCAGGAAGTCGCGGTAGTGCGCGGCGCGCAAGCCGACGCCGGCAAGCGCTTGAACTGGCGGCGGCATGGGCAGGCGGCGGATGCTTACGGCTGCGCGGCCGGCTTTGCCGCCTTGCCGGCCTTGATGGGCTTGACGGAACCGCCCGCCTGTTCGCACGTGCCCTTGGCAACATACGTCCATTCGGTCGGCAGATTGTCCGCCTCCGCCTGGCCCGCGCAGGAATGCGCGCCGTCGGACGAGGCGCAATCGTTCTGCCCGGCCTTGGCCACGCCATAACACTTTTCCTTGTCGCCAGGGGCGGGACCATCGTGCGCGGCCGCGTTGAGGGTGGTGCCGGCACAGATGCCCGCGAGGGCGGCGGCGATGAGAGCTTGACGTTTGTTCATGGGAAATCCTCTTGCATGGGTCAAAGTAATGGCACGCCCCGGGCTGCGCCGATGGGCAACGCGAGGTGATGGACGCCATTCTACTGAATCGGCCGTGCCATGGCGAACCATGGTCAATTAATCAACTTGACAGAGGCGGGGAGAAAACGGAAGGAAGGCAGGAAGACAGACAAAAACGCCCACGCGCCACCGTCGATGACGGTGGTGTGGGCGTAAGTAATGCGAGCGCCAGACGGGCGCCGCGGGACTGCGCTCAGGCGGTCGTGTTGATGCGGTTGCCGAGGTGAGCCGGCAGACTTGGCGCCGACTGTACCGGTGGCAACGCTGCCAGCAAGGCCGTGGCGGTCGAGCTTTGGATATCCTGGGCTTTTTTCAGGACAGTCAAGCCGACGGCTTGCCGCGTGCCTGTCTCCGCCATCGTGGTTGACAGTTGAGCAATGCTTCCGACGTCCATACGTTTCTCCAATGAGGTTCTACCCTTGTTAACGGATGCCGCCGGCAAACCTTTAGCTTATTTTTCCAGCTTATTTTCCAACTGCAGCAGCAGCCAGGCCAGCACGTGTTCGCGCGCATTCAAGTCCAGCCATTGCACGCCCTCGCGCAAATCGGCCGGCGCCGGGCTGTCCGACGCGACGGCGATCACATGCGGGTCATGCGGATACAGGGGCGCCTGCCCCACTTCCGGACGGAATACTTCCAGCTTGGGAATCGGGTCCGTCTTGAAGCCTTCGACCAGGGTCAGGTCTGCCGGCCCCATGCGGGCCAATTGCTGCGCCAGGCTCGGTTCCGGCGCGCCGCGCAGTTCATGCACGATGGCAAAACGGTACGGCGACGCCACCAGCACTTCCGCCGCGCCGGCCAGACGCAGGCGGGCGCTGTCCTTTTGCGGCGGTTCCAGCGCCAGGTCATGGTGGCTGTGCTTGACCAGGTTGACGCGCAAGCCGCGCGCCGCCATTTCCTTCACCACAAATTCCAGCAGGGTCGTCTTGCCGCTACCGGAACGGCCGATCACACCGAGTACCGGGTGTGCGGGCATCGCATCGTGCATGGTCACTCCTTGATTGAGAAGGAATGATTATACGCAGCCCACCGGCGCCACCGTCCTGCGCAGGCACTGCGCATTGCCCAGCCCATCGCCCAGGTCAAGCCACTCCGGGTTTTCCGCCATTCCGTGCACCGGCGGGCCCCGGCTTGCCGCCCTGCCGCCGGCGCCTGCCCACCGGCTTCGGCGCTGCCGTTCCCGCCGTTTGACTTGCCGTTTGACTCACCATTTTACTCGCCGTTTTACCATCCACCGCCTGCGCATTCCTCGCCCTGCGCGCCAATTGCCGGTGGGCGGCGATCGCGCCCGCCTCCGCATCGGACTGGAAGGGAACGGCGGCAGCGGCGGCCAGCGCGCCATCCGGCGGGGAGGCAAGCGCCGGCGGGGCGAAATCCTGCGCCCGCACATCCGCTTCCCAGGCGGCGCGCTGCGCCTGCACGGCTGCGGGCACGGCAGGCGCAGCGCGCGGCTGCGCCAGGGTCAGCACGGCGCCCAGGCCGCTGGCGGCCGCCACGCGCGCGCCCATCTGGGGCAAGGCGCCATCGGCGGCGCGGCAAAAGCGCTGCAGGATGGTTTTGATAATCGACGCGTGATCGTAAACCTCGTGGCTGACGCTGCCTGGCGCGATCAGCGGCGACACGAGCAGCATGGGCACGCGCACGCCGTAGCGGCGAAACGCGGGGTCGTCGTCCACGGCGACGGGTGGCGGCACATGGTCGAAAAAACCGCCGTGTTCGTCATAGCTGAGGATGAGCAAGGTGCGCGCCCAGGCAGGACCGCGCGACAGGGCCTGGTAGACCTGCGCCACCAGCGCCTGGCCGGCGCGGATATCGGCCGGCGGGTGGTCGTCATTGTCGAAGAAATGGGGATCGATCCAGCTGACCGAGGGCAAGGCGCCCGCCAGCGCATCGCCGATGAAGCCATAGCGGCGGGCGCTGGAGCCGAACGGTTCGTACATGTCGGACGAGCGGTAATGGTCGTCCGTCAGCGCCAGACTCCAGGGTTTCCAGGCGGAATAAAACTTCCAGCTGACCTGGGCCCGCTCGAGGTGGCGCACGAAGGATTTGTTCGCATACAGGGGCACGCGCTTGCTGTCCTTGCTGCCGGCCGCCTTGCCGCTGACCGCATACAGGCGGTTGGGCCAGGTGGCGCCCGGCACGGAACTGTAGCAGCGGTCGCAGACGCAGAATTGCTGCGCCAGGAAATCGTACATGGGCAAGTCGGCCCCATTGTAGTAGCCCATGACCAGGTCGATGTCGGGGTCGCCCGGATGCGTTTGCGCATAATCGTCAACGAAGCCACCGTTATTGTTTTGCAATTGCTGCGCCACCGACATGCCCGTATGCGACGGGTCTTGCTGCGGGCCAAAGGCCGTGCGCCGCAAATGGTGCACGGGGTAGCGCACGCCCGCATGCACGTTGGCATGACTTGCCTGCAAGCCATCGATATCGGTGCGCCCGCCTTCCAGGCTCAGGTAGCCAAGCATGTGGTCGAACGAGCGGTTTTCCATCATCAGCACGACGATATGGTCGATGCGCGCCAGGTTTCCCAGGCCCTGCGCATCAAGCACACCCTCGCCAGCAGTTGCGGCAGCAATCATCGGACCTCCCCGGCCGCGCACACGGTCGCAGCGCCCCTGGTTCGACCAGGCCCCGCCAGTATGGTTCAGCTATGGCGGCCCGGCCTTGATGCACAACAACTCAATATGGCACGCGGTAGCGGTAACCCTTGAAACTGAAGATGGCCGCCTTCGGCTGCAACTTTTCCAGCACCAGGCCGGGCGCCAATTCTTCACCCTCGTGGCGCAAGACCTTGTCGATCAGCAACAGGCGGTCGGCCGGATTCTTCGAATAGATATAGCCGCCGATGGCGATGGCGGGGATTTGCCGCTGTATCGGCTCGGGCAAGTCGCGCATGCCGGGCACGGTCTCTTCGGCTGACGGCGCGGGCGCGGGCATGGCCGGAGCGGGAGCGGGAGCGGGGACAGGCGGAGCGGCCTGGCCTGGCGTCTCCTGCTTCGGTTCCGGCACTGGCCTCGCGTGGTGCACGGGCGCGGCGGTGGCCGCCGGTGGCACGGGTACGGGCACAGCCACAGGCGCGGGCGCGGGGACAGCCGGCGGCGGCGCTGCCGGCACCGGCGCGGGCACGGCCTGGGCAAGCACGGCAGGGGCGACGGCCGCAGGTGCTGCCGCGCCCGCTTGCCACTGCTGCCACAGCAGCAGCGCGGCAGCCACTGCCACCGTCACGCCGCCCAGCGCCAGCCACACGGGCGCGCGCCGCGCGGCGCCGGATGCGGCGGCATCGTGCAGCTGCACTTGCGGTGCGTGGATCGACGGCAACTCGCCCAATTGGCGCTCGGCTTGCGATTTTTTCAGTGCTTCAAGTATGTAGGACATCTTATTTCCCCGCCACCATCGCCGTCGCAGCGGGCGCTGCCACGGCAGGAGCCGCGCTGCTCAGGCGCGGCTCCGAGTTGTCACCCAGCTGCATCAGGCGTATGAATGTTTTCGGGCCCGCCAAGCCATCGGCCCGCAAGTTCTGGCGCTGCTGGAAAGCGCGCAGCAGACCTTGCATTTCGGCATCGAGCGGCAGATTGGCGGCCGGCGCAGGCAAACCCTGCTGCTGTGCCAGACGCTGCGCCAGCCAGTCCACGTCGGCGCCGCGGGCGCCCAGCGGCACTTCGTCGCGCCAGCTGCGCGGGGCGCGCCAGAAGGTGGTGAAACTGCCATCGCTGCGCTGCGCCAGCTGGGCCAGCGGCACGCTTTGTGGTTTGCCATCGAGCAGCACGGTGGCGTTCTCGTCCTGCACGCGCGTCAGCAGCGCCAGCTGCTCCACACCCTCCCCGTCGCGCAAGGCCAGCACGGCGGGACGGTCCAGCACGCGCAACTCGGCGATGCCGCCCCGGCTGTGCAGGCAGCGCAGGCCGGCGCGGGCGCCCGCCTGGCAAGCGTCACCGGCCGGCAACTGCTCGCCCCACAGACTGGCCAACTGGCGCAGCACGGCGTTGCGGTCCGGCACGCTGGCCGGTGCGGGGGCAGATGCGGCGGCAACCGCCACGACGGAGGCGGCCGGCACAGAGGCGGCCACGGCAGGCACAGGGGGCACAACGGACGGGCGCGGCATGAAATGCCAGGCCAGCGCGGCCGTGACCACGGCGCCGGCCAGCACGCCACCGGCCACGTGCGGCCAGCGCAGGCCCCGTCCGGCAGCCGACTTCCCCTCTTCCGCAAACACTTCCTCGGCGGCGCGGCGCAGTATCTGGCGCGTCACCTGCGGCTGGTTTTCCACGTAGGCGCCCAGCAACGCGCGGTCGCACAGCAGGTTGATGCGGCGCGGCACTCCCTTGCTCAAGGCATGGATCTGCGCCATCAAGCGCGGCGCGAACGGCGTCTGCGCCGTGCTGCCCGCCACGGCCAGGCGGTGGCGGATATAGCTGGCCGTCTCGTCCGCCGTCAACGAACCCAGGTGATAGCGGGCGATCACGCGCTGCGCCAGCTGTTCGAGTTCCGGCCGGGCCAGCATGGCGCGCAATTCCGGCTGGCCGATCAGTATGATCTGCAGCAACTTGCGCTCGCTCGTCTCCAGGTTGGTCAGCAAGCGCAGCTGCTCCAGCACGGCGGCGGACAGGTTTTGCGCTTCGTCAATGATCAGCACATTATTCTTGCCTTGCGCATGGCTGGCCAGCAAGTGCGCATTGATGGCGTCGACATAGCCTTTCACGCTGGCCACGCCGGGCGCCAGGGCGATGCGGAATTCCTCGCAGATCGACAGCAGCAATTCCTCGACGGACAGTTTCGGATTGAAGATGTAGGCGAGCTGGCAATTTTCCGGAATCTGTTCCATGAAGCAGCGGCACACGGTGGTCTTGCCGGCGCCGATTTCTCCCGTCAGCAGCACGAAGCCGCCGCCGCTGCCCACGCCATACAGCAGGTGCGCCAGCGCTTCGCGGTGGCGTTCGCTCATGAACAGGTAGCGCGGATCGGGGGCGATCGAAAACGGCGATTGCTTGAGCTGGAAATAATGCGTGTACATGGAGACCCTGCGGATGAAACGATCAAAATGCGCGGCGGCAAGCCGAACCCCTCATCGGGTGCGGGCGGGCGGCAACGGCTTGTATTTGGCGCAATACACTTTCGCCTTGCTGCGGAAGTAGACGATTTTACTGCCAGGCACGGAACCACGGACGGGAAAGGCGGAATTGTCGAGCTTATTGAAGCGCAGGCCCGAGACGCCGCGAATGGCCGGTTCCAGCTTTTCCGGCGTCGCGTCCGCCACCACGCCCATGAAGACGAGGGGACTGGTGTCGTCGCTGACGATCACGTCGGTAATCGGCGCGCCCCACAAGGTGGCGTCCGTGCGGAACCAGTAAGCGCCCCCTTCATGCTTGTAGGCGGGGCCGAAGGCCGTCAGCAGATACGCATAAAAGGCCTTGTTGTCGATCTGGTCGATGCACAGCACGGCGTTGCCCACCACTTGCCCGAACGTGGATGGCGGCGGCTTTTGCTGCGCCAGCACGCCGGACACGGGCGTGCCCACGGCCAGCAGGGCGAACGCCGCCAGCAGGGCCGGTGCACGCCACGGGCGCGACAGTAAGCGACGCAGGCGCATGATCAGCGCTTGCGCTCTTCTTTCTTGACCTTCTTGGCTTCCTTCTTTTCCTTCATGGTCTTGGCCGGTTCCTTCTTGGCTTCCTTCTTGCTGTCCTGTGCCTTGCTCATTATCTACTCCATACCTGGGCGGAAATGCCTGGGCCATTATGACACTCCCCCATGAAAATGCCACCCGAAAAGCAAAACGGCCGCACAAGGCGGCCGTTCCAGTCGCGCGTCAGCGCACCATCAGTGCAGGCACAGGCGGCGGCGCGTCTTTTCGATCAGCGCCGCATCGTAGGGATACAGGTTCTCGATGAAGAACAATTCCGTTTCCGCTTCGTCTTCCAGGCACATTTCGATCATGACCGGGCCATCGCTTTCGCGGCCCAGGAAATCCTTCGGCCAGCGGTTCTTGCGGTGCGTGCGCATCATTTCCATGCCCAGCGCAGCCAGCGGCGCCGACACGCCAGCGGCCAGCGCCTCTTGCTGCCAGTCGTCCCAGTAATCGCTCTTTGCTGCCTTGTCGTTCATCATGCTCTTCCAACTCAGGTGTAAAAGGCGGACTTTACTCTTCATGGCGTCCCTTGCCAAGCATGCGCGGAAGCAACACTACCGCGCGCGGCGCAGACCAGTCTGAAAAAATTGGCATTAAACAAGGCCAATTTCAATACCATTCGGCAAGTATAAAAATCCCTTTATTAACAATCACTTGCAATCACGCCCTCGGGCATGCGGCGACAGCGCGCAACGCATTTGTTAATACCACTTAAATACCTGTTGACAAGCCATCGGGGCGACAATATAGTGCCTTCAGCTTTTTCGCCGCCCGACAAATAAAAGAACCGAGACAGGCGCAATCAACCAAACGCGGGACTGCACAACATGATCGAATACATAATCGGCGTCGACGGCGGGGGCAGCGGAACCCGCGTACGCCTGGCGCGCCTCGACGGCCAGGAACTGGCGCAGGGACAAAGCGGCCCATCCGGCCTGGGACTGGGCATCGAACGGGCCTGGACGTCCGTGGCGCATGCCGTCACCCTGGCCTTCCGCGCCGCCGCACTGGAACAGCCGCCGCTGCAGCGCATGGCCATCGGCCTGGGCCTGGCCGGCGTGCACAACAAGCAGTGGGCCGCCAGCTTCATCGAACACAATCCCGGCTATGCCGCCGTCGCGCTCGAATCGGACGCCCTGACCACCCTGCTGGGCGCGCATGCGGGCCAGCCGGGCGCCATCGTGGCCATCGGCACGGGCAGCGTGGGCGAAGTGCTGCACGCGGACGGCAGCCGCCATGAAGTGGGCGGCTGGGGCTTCCCCTCCGGCGACGAAGCGGGCGGCGCCTGGATCGGCATGCGCGCCATCAACCATGCGCAGCAGGTGGCCGACGGCCGCGTGCCCGGCAGCGCCTTTGCCACGGCCATCATCGATGCCTGCGGCGGCCAGCGCGACGCCATGCAGGTGTGGCTGGCGGCCGCCAGCCAGACCAATTTCGCGCAACTGGCGCGCCTGGTGCTCGAACACGCGGCCACCAATGCGGTGGCGCGCGCCATCCTGGTGGACGCGGGCCAGCAGATCGCCCTCATCGCCAGGGCCCTCGACCCGGCCGGCGCCCTGCCCGTGGCCCTGTGCGGCGGCCTGGCGGCGCCCTTGTCGGGCTACCTGCCGGCGGCACTGTTGCAACTGGTCGTGCCGGCACAGGGCGACTCGGCCGCAGGCGGCCTGCGCCTGATACGCAAGCACTTGCAGGAGCAATGACCATGCTGGCCAAACTGTCCGCCTTCAAACCCAATCCGGCCAGCGACACGCCGCTCTACATGCAGCTGGCGAACATGCTGTCGGACGGCATCGCCAGCGGCGACTGGCGCGCCAACCAGGCCTTGCCTTCCGAGCGCGTGCTGTCGGACATCCTGGAAATCTCGCGCGTCACGGCGCGCAAGGCCATCGACATGCTGTGCGACCGGGGCATGCTGACGCGCAAGCGCGGCTCGGGCACCTACATCACGCCCAAGCTGGAGCAACCGCTGTCGCGCCTGACGAGCTTTTCGGAAGAATTGCGCCAGCGGGGCTTCACGGCCGGCTCGCGCTGGCTGCAGCGCGACATCGGCGCGGCCGCGCCGCTGGAACTGCTGTCGCTGGGACTGTCGCCGCACATGCCGGTGGCGCGTTTGCGCCGCCTGCGCACGGCCGACGAAGTGGTGATGGCGATCGAAACGACCACCATCCCCGCCCTGTACATGCCGGACCCGCAGCAGGTCACCGATTCGCTGTACGGCTACCTGGAGTCGCGCGGCACCATCCCGATGCGCGCGCTGCAGCATATCCGCGCCGTCAACGCCACGGCGGAACAGGCCAAGCTGGCCAATATCAAGACGGGTGAAGCCATGCTGCACATCACCCGTGTCAGTTATCTCGACAACGGCGCAGCGGTGGAACTGACCCACTCGTATTGCCGCAGTGATTATTATGAATTCGTAGCGGAGTCGCGCAGATGAGCAGCACTATCAAAGGCAATATCCTTACCCCCGGCGGCTGGATCCACGGCGCCATCGCCTTCGGCGAGCGGGTCGACAGCATCACGGGCGATTCGCTCCACCCGTCGGGCAACAGCGACGATTACATCCTGCCCGGCTTTATCGACCTGCACGTGCATGGCGGCGCAGGCAAGGACATCATGGAAGGCGGCGAAGCCGTCTATACCATCGCGGGCATCCATGCGCGCCACGGCACCACCAGCCTGCTGGCCACCACCATGACGGCGCCGCCGGAAGACATCGACATGGCCCTGACGGCCATCGGCATCGCCGCCAACCACCGCCGCCCGAACACGGCGCGCGTGCTGGGCGCCCACCTGGAAGGCCCGTACATCAATTCCGGCAAGCTGGGGGCGCAGCCGAACTACGCGCGCGCCGCCAATCTGGCTGAAATCGAGCGCCTGCAAACCCTGGCCAAGCTGCGCGTCATCACCGTGGCGCCGGAAATCGCCGGCCACCTGGACCTGGTGCGCGCCCTGGCCGACGCCGGCGTGCGCGTGCAGATCGGCCACACGCTCGGTTCGTACGAAGACGGCGTGGCCGCGCTGGAACACGGCGCCATGGGTTTCACGCATTTGTTCAACGCCATGAGCGGCCTGCATCACCGCGAGCCGGGCATGGTCGGCGCCGCCCTGGCGCACGCCGAATACGCCGAACTGATCCCCGACCTGCTGCATGTGCATCCGGGCGCCATCAAGGTGGCCCTGCGCGCCATCCCGCGCCTGTACTGCGTCACCGATTCCACCGCCGCCACCGGCATGCCGGACGGCGAATACATGCTGGGCCGCCACGCCGTGCAGAAATGCATGGGCGGCGTGCGCCTGCCCGACGGCACCCTGGCGGGCAGCACCCTGACCCTGGACCAGGCGCTGCGCAACCTGGTGGGACTGGGACTGGACCTGGCCGACGCGTCCAAGCGCGTGTCGACCAACGCCGCCGATTACCTGGGCCTGGAAGAACGCGGCCGGCTGGCCCCCGGTACTTACGCCGATCTGGTGGTACTCGATCGCGATCTCAAACTCAAAGCTGTGTATATAGAAGGAGAAATCTGTGACCTCAATGATGCTTAAAGAAGCCATTTCCGCCGCCGAATGCGTCGCCCTGCAACTGGCCAGCGACACGGAACGCTACGCGGAACTGGGCCGCAAATTGAGGAGCACCTCGTTCTCGACCGCGCTGACCATCGCGCGCGGCAGCTCGGACCACGCCTGCAACTACGTCGCCTACCTGATCATGGCGCGCCTGGGCCGCGTCGTCGCGTCCCTGCCGATGTCGCTGGTGACCCTGAACAAGTCGCCGCTGGTGACGCGCGATACGCTGGCCATCTCGATCTCGCAATCGGGCCAGAGCCCTGACGTGGTCGAGCCGATCCGCTACTTCCGCGACGGCGGCGCCACCACCGTGGCCCTCGTCAACGACATCGATTCGCCTTTGGCGCACGCCGCCGAGTGGGCAATGCCCCTGCGCGCGGGCAAGGAACAAAGCGTCGCCGCCACCAAGAGCTTCATCACCAGCCTGGTCGCCGGCGCGCGCATGGTGGCCCAGTGGCAGAACGACCCCGAGCTGCAGGCGGGCCTGGAAGCGCTGCCCGAAGCGCTGCTCGAAGCGACCCGCGTCGACTGGTCGCCCGCCATCGACGTACTGGCGCCGGTCCGCAACATCATGGTCGTCGGCCGCGGCATCAGCTTCCCCGTTGCGCTGGAAGCGGCGCTGAAATTCAAGGAAACCTCGGCCCTGCAGGCAGAAGCCTTCAGCGGCGCCGAAATCAAGCACGGCCCGATGGCCCTGATCGAAGACGGCTACCCGCTGCTCATTTTCGCCACGCGCGGCCCGACCCAGGCCGGCCTGCTGCAGCTGGCAACCGAGATGCGCGGCCGCGGCGCCAAGGTCTTGCTGGCGGCCCCCGCCGACGTGGCCGAACGCGACCTGACCCTGCCCGTGGCGGCCACGCCGGACCTCGACCCGATCGTCGCCATCCAGTCCTTCTACGTGATGGCGGCCAAACTGTCGGCCGCGCGCGGCATGGACCCGGATGCGCCGCGTCATCTGAGCAAGGTCACCAAAACCAATTAAGCAGCAAGCGGCAGCTGCGCCCCCGGCACGGGGCGCGGCTGCCGTCCGTAGCACCCGAATATAAGCGACGGCAAGGGCATGTACCCGCGCCGCGGACTCATGGACATTGGAGCCTCGCGCTCCAGGATAAAAATGACGATCAAGAGACTGTTGGCGGTTGTTGCCTGCGCGGGCCTGCTCGCGCCGCAGGCATGGGCTGCCGAGAAAATCGAATTCTGGACCTTCAGCATGAAGCCCAAGTTCACGCCGTATTTCAATGCGGTGGTGGCGCGCTATGAGGCGCAGAATCCCGGCGTCAAGATCGAATGGATCGACTTCCCGTGGGACGTCATCCAGACCAAGCTGGTCACGCGCATCGTGGCCGGCACGCCGCCCGCGCTGGTCAGCCTGAACGTGCCCTGGGCCGACGAATTCGCGCGCGACGGCTTGCTCACGCCCGTCGATGGCCTGATCGCAGAGGCGCGCGCCAGCTACATTCCCAGCGCCCTGGCGGACTTGCGCTTCAAGGGCGGCACCTACGGTTTTCCCATGTACAGCAATGTCGCGGTGATCGCCTTCAATACCGCCATTTTCAAGCAGGCGGGCCTCGCGCGCGGCCCCGCCAGCCTCGATGAACAGCTGGCGTTCGCGCGCCAGATCGCGCAACGCACGGGCAAGGCCGGCATCGCCCCTGCCCTGTCGAAAATCGATGGCCTGTTCATGCAGCAGGGTCTGGCCGTGATCACCGACAACCGGGCCGTCTTCAATTCGCCGCAGCACGTGGCGCTGGTGCAGAAGCTGGCCGACACCTACAAGGTGGGCGGCCTGCTGAAGGAAAGCCTGTTCGCCGAAGATAACTTCCCCGCCGTGATCGACGCCTACAAGGGCGGCCGCCTGGGCATGCTGCTGGCGCCGCCGACGGCCATGCAGCGCATCCGCGGCGACGCGAAAGACATCTACGCCATCACCGACGTGGCGCCCGCGCCGCTGGGCCCCACCGGCATCGCCGACGGCGGCTGGCTGGTGCACTTCGCCATTCCGAAAGGCGTGCCGGCGCGCCAGTTGCCATCGGTCGGCAAGTTCGCGCGCTTCCTGACGAACGACGAGAACCAGCTGGCGTTCGCGCGCCAGGCCAGCGTCTTCCCCACCACGGTGAAAGCGGCGGCCGATCCGTTTTTCCTCGCCACGCCGACCAACGCGGGCGCGGCCGAAAAGGCGGTCGCCGCCGGCGCCCTGTCGATGGGCCACTCGCGCACCCTGTACGTGGCCGGCATCGACGACTACGACGAGCTGCGCCGCTCGCTGGTGAAAGCCGTCGAGGCAGGTGTGACGGGCAAGCAGGATGTGAAGCAGGCGCTGGACCAGGCCGTCGCCATCTGGAACCGCAAGCTGGCCACCCTGCCGCGCCACTGAGGACACCATGACATTCTCCCACCGCCACACTCTGCAAGCCTGGCTGTTCCTGACCCCCGCCCTGCTGCTGCTGGCCGCCTTTTCCTTCTGGCCCGTCGGCTACGGCTCCGTGCTGGCCTTCACCGACTACAGCCTGATACGCGAGACGCGCTTCGTCGGCCTGGATAACTTCCGCTACATCTTCAATAACGAGATGTTCGTCTCGGGCCTGAAGAATTCACTGATGTTCCTGCTGATGGTGCCCTTCGTGCAGGTGGGCGCCATCACCCTGGCGGTCTTGGTGAACAACCGCCTGCCCGGCATCCGTCTGTTCCGCGCCGCCTTCTACGTGCCCGTGGTGACGACCGTGTCCGTGGTCGGCATCATGTGGGGCTTCATGTTCCACGAGCAGGGCGCGCTGAACTACGTGATGATGACGTTAAAACTGGTGAACGCGCCCGTGGGCTGGCTGTCGAACGACAGCCTGGCCCTGTTTGCCGTCATGTTCGTCACCCTGTGGCGCGGCCTGGGCTGGTACATGGTGATGTACCTGGCGGCGCTGCAATCGATTCCGTCGGACATGCAGGAAGCGGCCATGCTCGACGGCGCCAACCGCTGGCAGCGCTTCTGGAAGATCACCGTGCCCATGCTGCGCCCCACCATCATGCTGTGCTCCATCCTGTCCGTGCTGGCGGCCCTGAAGGCGTACCAGGAAGTCGACGTGCTGACCCAGGGCGGCCCGATGAATTCCACCTTCACGGCGCTGTACTACGCGTACGACCAGGGCCTCAAGCACTTGAAACTGCCGCGCGCGCTGGCTGCCAGCTTCGTCGTGTCCCTATTTTGCATCGGCATCGCCCTGCTGTGCCTGCGCTACCTCAAACCCAAGCACCGTTGATCGGGAATGACCATGCAAAAACGTTCCCGCCCCCTGAAAACCCGCCTGCAAATACTGGGCCACTATGCCGTGCTGTGCGCGATCGCCGTCGTCTGCGTCTTCCCCTTCTGGTGGACCCTGGTGACGGCCATTTCCACGGAGGGCAATATCTTCGCCTTCCCGCCCACGTTCTGGCCGAAGGCGCCGTCCTTCGACAACTTCATCGAAGTGTTCAATGCGATCCCGATCTGGTCGTTCTTCAGGAACTCCGTGCTGATCGCCGTGTTCACCGTGTTCTGGAAACTGCTGCTGTGCTCACTGGCCGCGTATCCGCTGGCGCGCCTGAAATTCCGCGGCCGCAAACTGGTATTCGGCCTGATTCTCGCCACGCTGGTGCTGCCGTCGGAAGTGAATTTCCTCGTCAACTTCATCACCATCACGCAAATGAGCCTGGTCGACACCTACACGGGCGTGATCCTGCCCAACGTGGTGACGGCCGTGGCCATCCTGCTGCTCAAGCAGGCGTTCGAGGAAGTGCCGCAAGACCTGATCGACGCGGCCAGGGTCGATGGCGCCTCCGAATGGGTGATCTTCAGCCGCATCATGCTGCCTTTGATCACGCCGTGGCTGGCTACCGTCGGCATCCTGACGGCCGTCGAATCGTGGAATGAATACATCTGGCCGTCGATCGTCATGAGCAAACCCGATGAATTCCCCCTGTCGGTGGGCGTGCTGTACTTGCGCGGCACCTTCGGCAGCAGCACGCGCGTGATCGCGGCCGGCACCCTGATCACCATCGTGCCGACCCTGCTCGCCTTCCTGTTTACCCAACGCTTCTTCATGCGCGGCATGGACGGCGCAGTCAAATGAAAACGTCTCTCGATAAGGAAGCCTCCATGCACGACAAGCGCACCAACATTGGCAAACGCAGCCCGATTTCCTGGGTGCCGACCTTGTACTTCGCCCAGGGCCTGCCGTTCTACGCCGTGGCCCTGGTGGCCGGCCTGATGTTCAAGAGCATGGGCGTGCCGAACGACCAGATCGCCCGCTGGACGGGCCTGATCGGCTTTGCCTGGGTCTTCAAATCGCTGTGGAGTCCCTTCCTGGAACTGGCGTCGAGCAAGAAGACCATGGTGGTGCTGTTCCAGTTCGCCGGTGGCCTGAGCCTGGGCCTGATCGCGCTGGCCCTGCAAACGCCGCTGTGGTTTGCCGCCTGTATCGCCGTGCTGTTCGTCGCCGCGCTGGCCTCGTCCACGCACGACATCGTCTGCGACGGCCTGTATATCGCCAGCCTGTCGGACAAGCAGCAGGCGGCTTACGCGGGCTGGCAAGGCGCCTTCTTCAACGCGGGCAAATTCATCTCGCTGGGCGGCCTGGTGATCCTGGCCGGCTACCTGGAGAAAAAAATCGGCATCAAGCCCGCATGGTCGGTGATCTTCCTGATCATCGGCGCCATGATGCTGTCGCTGGCCGCGTACCACCTGTGGGCGCTGCCGCAGGTGCGCAACGCGGCCGTGGCCGACAAGAGCGTGGCCGGCATCAGCCGCACCCTGTGGGACGTGCTGGTGGACTTCCTGAAAAAACCCGGCATCTGGGGCATGATCGCCTTCATCATCCTGTTCCGCGCGGGCGAGGCGCAAGTGCAGACCATCGGCCCGCTGTTCCTGCGCGAAGCGCGCGAACTGGGGGGACTGGGCCTGTCGACGACGGAAGTGGGCGCCGTGTACGGCACGGCCGGCACCGTCGCATTCCTGCTGGGCAGCATCGGCGGCGGCTACTTCACCTCGTGGCTGGGCCTGAAGCGCGCCATGTTCTTCCTGATCCTGGCCATGAATTTGCCGAACCTGGTGTTTTATTACCTGAGCCACAGCATGCCCACCGATTTGACCCTGATCACGGCCGCGCTCAGCGTGGAGATGTTCGGCTATGGCTTCGGCTTCGTCGGCCTGATCCTGTTCATGATGCAGGTGGTCTCCGTCGGCAAGTACCAGACGGCCCACTATGCGTTCGCCACCGGCGTGATGCAGCTGGGCTTCGTGCTGTTCAAGATGATCAGCGGCGACATCCAGACGGCTCTCGGCTACAAGACTTTTTTCCTGTGGGTGCTGGTGTCGGCCGTGCCCGTATTGATCCTGTCGCGCTTCATGCGCATCGGACCGAAGGATGCCTCCGGCCAGACTGACACGGGCGCCACGTCCGCGCCAGCCAGCGCCAGCTAGGATAGAACCACTTCATGGCACATATCGCGTTAAAGAACATCGTCAAGCTGTACGACGACAAGCACCCGGTCATCCACGGCATCGACCTCGATATCCGCGACGGCGAATTCGTCGTCTTCGTGGGGCCGTCCGGTTGCGGTAAATCAACCCTGCTGCGCATGATCGCGGGGCTGGAAGACATCACGGACGGCGAGCTGCATATCGGCGGCAAGCTGGCCAACGATATCGCGCCGGCCGAGCGGGGCCTTGCCATGGTTTTCCAGAGCTACGCCCTGTACCCGCACATGACGGTATTCGAAAACATGGCCTTCGCCCTCTCGCTGGCGGGGCACAAGAAGGCCGAGGTGCGCGCCGCCGTCGAGCGCGCGGCCGAGATCCTGCAGATCACGCCACTGTTGAAACGCAAGCCGAAGGACCTGTCGGGCGGCCAGCGCCAGCGCGTCGCCATCGGCCGCGCCATCGTGCGCAAGCCGCAGGTATTCCTGTTCGACGAACCGCTGTCGAACCTCGACGCCTCGCTGCGCGTGCAGATGCGCGTGGAAATCTCGCGCCTGCACCAGGAATTGAAGACGACCATGATCTACGTCACGCACGACCAGGTCGAGGCGATGACCCTGGGCGAACGCATCGTCGTCTTCAACGGCGGGCGCATCGAACAGGTGGGCAGTCCGCACGCGCTGTATAACAATCCCGGCAACCTGTTCGTGGCCGGCTTCCTCGGCGCGCCGAAGATGAACTTCATCGCTTGCGCAGCCGTCGCCAGCGGCCCCGGTTCGGTGGCCGTGCGCCTGCCCGGCGGCGCCGTGATCGACGTCGAAGCGCAGGGCGGGAGCGTGGCGCCGGGCGACCAGCTGACCCTGGGCGTGCGCGCCGAGCACGTCGTCCTGCAGGACGGGGACGCTGCAGGCGAGAACGTCATCGACGCGGCCGTCAGCCATGTCGAATACCTGGGCGACGTAGCCATCGTTTACGCCAGCATGCCGGGCGTGACCGAGATGCTGGCCGTCAAGCTGCCGGCCGAGGAAGGCTTGCGCCAGGCGGGCGACGCCATGCGCCTGCATCTGCCGGCGCAGCGCTGCCTGCTGTTCGATGCCGCAGGGCAAGCCCTGGCGCGCACGTTTGCCGCACCCGCTCAGCCGTTTATGTGACAATAGCCGCTTCGTATCATGCCGCTTCTGTTTGACTTATGCAGGCAGAACGGCAGAAATGTGTTTTTTCGAGCTTCCTTGCCCCTCTGGCAATGCCACTGCACGATGTTGCGGCTGCCAGTGCAGGTGCGTATTTTTGTTATTGATTGAAGGATAACCCATGTCCCAATTCCGTCTTGCCCGTCTTAGCCTGCTCCTGGCCGCAATCGGCCTGAATGTCCTGCCATCCCTGTCGCACGCGCAGGATGCCAAGCCAGCCGCCGCTGCGGGTGCGCCCGCCGCCGTGCCCGCCGACACGGTACGTCCTGAAGTGTTCAAGCTGCTCGATCCTGCCGCCGTGAAAGCCTCGATGGATGCGAAAAACTACGCCGACGTGCAAAGCCGCATCGACCAGACTGCCGCCATTCCCGCCCTGACGCCCTATGAATTGTTCGTACTGAACCGCCTGCGCGTGGCGCTGGCGTCGACCACCAACAATGCACCGATGGCCATGACGGCGCTGGAAGCGGTGATCGAATCGGGCAAGCTGGACAAGAAAGCCCAGGGCGACTTCATCCAGGCGCTGGCCAACTACCACTACAACGCCAAGGATTATCCGAACGCCATCAAATGGTTCACCCGTTACCAGACGGAAACAGGTGACATCGCTGGCGTGCGCCCCTACATCATCCGCGCGTATTACTTCAGCAATGATTTCGCGCGCGCCAAACAGGAACTGCTGGCCGACGTGACGGCCAAGCAGCAAGCGGGCAAGACGCCGACCATCGAAGAACTGCAATTGCTGGCCAACACGGGTTCGAAAAGCAAGGATCCGGCCACCTACCTGATCGCCATGGAAAACCTGGTGCGCTACTACCCGTCGGATGACTACTGGACCGACCTGCTGGGCCGTCTGCAAGGCAAGGCAGGCTACTCCGACCGCTTCGCGCTGGACGTGCTGCGCCTGCAATTCAAGGCCGTCGGCACCATGTCGCCGCAAGATTACAGCGACATGGCTGAAATCGCCTTGCAGAACGCTTTCCCGACGGAAGCGAAAAAAGTCCTCGACGCCGGCTTTGCCAAAGGCGTGCTGGGCACGGGCGCAAATGCTGCCAAGCACAAGAAACTGCGCGACCAGGCCAACAAGGCTGCCGCCGACGATGCGAAAAACATCGCCAGCGGCGAAGCGTCGGCCATGAAGAGCAAGGATGGCACGGGCTTGATCAACCTCGGCTACGCTTTCGTGACGATGGACCAGTTCGACAAAGGTATCGACCTGATCCAGAAAGGCATCGCCAAGGGCGGCCTGAAACGTGCTGAAGACGCCAAGCTGCGCCTCGGCTACTCCTATGCCATGGCCGGCAAGAAAGACGACGCCATCAAGGTCCTGGAAACGGTCAAGGGCGGCGACGGCGTGGGCGACCTGGCCCGCTACTGGATCCTGTGGCTGAACCGTCCTGCCACGGCAGCGGCGGCACCGGCAGCAGCGGCACAGTAATTCCTGCGCCCTCAAGCAGACGCAAGGCAGTTCCCGGCTCAGGCCGGGGCTGCTTTTTTTTCGACCTTCTTTCATCCTTCCATGCCGCCAGCCACCGCCTCCGCCACCGAACGCCTGATCAGCCTGGACGCCTTTCGCGGCTTCGTGATCGTCACCATGATCTGGGTCAACTACCTGGCCGGCATGCCCGGCATTGCCTGGTGGCTCGAACATGCGGGTCCCCGCGCCGACGGCATCACCGTGCCCGACCTGGTCTTTCCCGGATTTCTGTTCATGGTGGGCATGGCCATTCCGCTGGCCTTGCAGCGCCATTGCGGCCACGTCACGCCAGCCTTGCTGGGACGCCTGCTGTGGCGCTCCGCCAGCCTGATGCTGGCCGGCGTCGTGCTGGCGAATGCCTACCGCTACGATGCGCAGGCGGCGCTGCTGCCGCACGCCGTCTATTTCTTGCTGTTTTATGCGGCCATGATCCTGCTGTGGCGCCAGGGCGCGGGCCGGTTCGAGCTGGCCGCAGGCGGCGCCCTGATGCTGTTCCTGCTGGCGACGTTCCGCGGCGAATTGAATGCGGAATTTTCCAGCACCTGGCTGCAACCGTCATGGTGGGGCATCCTCGGCATGATCGGCTGGTCTTATCTGCTGTGCAGCTTGCTGTACCTGGCGTGCCAGGGCAGCGGCACGGCGCTGATGGGTACGCTTGCCTTGCTGATCGTGCTGTACATGGGCGGCATGGCGGGCAGTCTGGATTTCCTGCCGGCAGGCGTGAACGCCTTCGTCAACGTGCCGCAGGTGCTGGGTTCGACGGCGGCCAATGTGCTGGCCGGTACGCTGGTGGGCCGGCTATTCCTGCGCGGCGCGGCCCTGAACCATGTCCAGAGGATACGTTTCATGGCGTGGTTTGCGCTGGGCCTGCTGGCGGCCGGCCTGCTGCTGCGGCCATATCACCACATCAACAAGATCGCGGCGACGGAATCCTACACGCTTGTGTGCAGCGCCCTCATCCTGGCCCTGTTCCTCGTGTTTTATGTCGTCATCGACGTATGGCGCTGGCGCGCCTGGGCGGTGGTGCTGTTGCCTGCCGGCACCAATGCCCTGTTCGCCTACATCGTGCCCGACCTGTGGCAGCAACTGGCGGCCGTGCTGCACCTGCCGCGCTTCTGGTGGCCCTACCTGGAGACGGGCGGCGCGGCCGGCCTGTGGAATGCCGGCGCCGTCACCGCCCTGATGCTGCTGTTCACCGCCCTGGCCACGCGTTACGGCCTGAAGCTGAAGTTTTAGACCTTGATATAGATCTTGCGCTTGTCCATGCCGTAGGCGATCAGCCAGCACAGCAACATGAAGCTGACGGCAAACAGCATGGACCCCACGCGCGCCGGCGCCCAGCCCGTAAACCACTGCTGGTACAGCCACTGGTACAGGTTGCCGCTGCCGATGCGCACGGTAAACGCGATAATCACGAGCACTTCCGACACCAGGTAGATGAACAGGGTGTTCTTGCCGAAGACTTCAAAGAAGTAGGTCCAGCCCGTCATTTGACGTACATCAATGATGAACATCAGCAGCGCCAGCAGCAGCAAGTCCAGGCCGATGCCCAGCATCACGTAAGAGCTGGTCCACAGCTTCTTATTAATCGGAAACACCTCGTTCCAACACAAAGCCACCGCCACGCAAATGGCGCCGGCCACGGCCAGCTGATACAAGCTGGCGCGCAGCCGCGCCGGCGGCGTCTGGCGCAGGAAACTGCCCGCCAGGTAGCCGGCGATCACGTTGACGATAGCCGGCAAGGTGCCGAGGATGCCTTCCGGATCGAAGGCGATGCCTTCGCCGTGGTACAAATGGCTGTCGCCCAGCAGGATCAGATCCAGCTTGGCCGGCGCGTTGCCGTGCAAGCTGTAGTCGCCAAAGCATGCCAGGATGGCCCAGTAGCCGAGCAAGGCGCAGGCGCTGAAGGCCAGCGCGCCCCGCGTCTTCCAGTAATGCAGGATCAGCGCGGCGGCCAGGTAGCATACGGCGATGCGCTGCAGCACGCCGGGGATGCGCGTGTGCGACAGGGGCGACCAGGCGAACTGGCCCGCGTCGTCGATCTTGAAGAAGGGGAACCAGTACAGCAGGAAGCCCAGTAAAAAGATCAGCGCGCTGCGCTTGCACAGCTTGGCCAGCACGGCGCCATGGCCCAGGTTTTCATACTTGCCCAGCGCAAAGGCCAAGGCATTGCCGACGACAAACAAAAAGCTGGGAAAGACCAGATCCGTCAGGGTAAAACCATGCCATTCGGCATGCAGGAACGGGGCGTACACGCTGCCCCAGTCGCCGGGCGTATTGACGACGATCATCACGGCCACGGTCAGGCCGCGCAGGACGTCGAGGGCGAGGTAGCGCTGGTTCATGGCTGCGTCCCCTTCAGGATGCGTACCATGGCCGTGCCCAGCACCTGCTGCGCATCGCCGCTCAATTCCCAGAACATGCCACCGCGCAAGCCCTTGTCGCGGATATAGCGCACTTTATGGGCCACCGATTGCGCATCTTCATAACTGATGAAGACGCCGCTGTCGCGGTTGTAAAGATACGGCACTTGCGACGCGGCATTCCAATGGCGCTGGAAGCCGCGCGCACCCTTGCCCTCGGCCAGGTAGCCCTGCTCGAGCAAGTGCCGGTAAGTAAATGTCGGCGTACCGTCATTGCCGCTGGCCGCCCCCTGGCAAGGCTGGTACAGGCCATCGCCGCGGGGACCGGCGGCGCACTGCTTCCAGCCATAGCCGTAGAAGGGTACGCCCAGCACCAGCTTGGCAGCCGGCACGCCAGCACGCAGGAAGCGCGTCACGGTGGCGTCCGCATACAGGTGCTTGTCGCGCTGCGGGTCGGCCGGATCAGCATACAGGGGCGCCAGCTGGCCGCTTTCGGCATCCCACACGCCGCGGTAGTCATACGTCATCAGGTTGATCCAGTCCAGCTGCGCCGCCAGGCGGACGATCCAGCCAGGCGCGGCGTCGCTGTCGTCGGTCAGGCTGGCATGCGCGCCGGCGGCGATGGTGATCAGGTAATGGCGGCCGCCTGCCTGCTTGCCAGCCTGGTCGAAGGCGCTGCGCAGTTCGCCAGCCAGGTGCACATAGTTTTCCTTGTCGTCGCCGCGGTGGCAGACCTTGCCTTCGATACAGGGAATCCCCCCCGTGGCCGGATGTTCCCAGTCGATATCGACGCCATCGAGGCCATGCCGACGCACCAAGTCCAGCGCGGAAGCGATAAACGCCTGGCGCGCGGCCGGCGTGGCGGCCACGTCCGAAAAGCGGTTCGACCAGATCCAGCCGCCCACCGACAGCAGGACGCGCAGCCGCGAATGACTTTGCTTGAGCGCATTGAGCTTGCGCAAATTCTCGGCATCGGCTTGCGGTGCCGGCAGCACGATGCTGCCATTGGCCGGCCGGGACGGCTTGCCGTCCGCATCCAGGCAGGCGCTCACGCCGCCGCCATCGGGCGCGGGATTGCCATGTTCGCCATCCCAGCAGATGTCGGCGAACGCGTACTGGATCAGGCTGACATTGCCGGCGCGAATATTGTGCGCGTTAACGGGAAAATCGGCCGATTTCCAGCCGGGATAATAGGCCACCACTTCCGGCGCCAGGGGAGGCGCTGCGGGGACGGCGGTGGCTGCCAACGGCAGCGCGCAGGCGAAGCAAGCCAGCATTGCGTGTAATGTCATCGGATGTATCCCACCATATAAAAAAACCATCTTGCAATAAAAAAATGGCGGAGCCAGCTGCGCTCCGCCATTGTCATGCCATCCCGGGTGTCCGCCGGGCGGCATTAACCAAGTAAAACGTCTTACATCTTGCCACGCAGGCCGAAGAATACCTGGCGGCCGTTCTTGTAGAACGCGCGCGGCTGGTCTTTGGTCGATGCATACGACTTCAACAGCGGATCGTTCAAGTCCTTGCCTTCCAGCGACAGGGTCAGGAACTCGTTGATGTTGTAGTTGATGGAAGCGGAAACGGTGCCGACGTCATCCTGGTAAATGGCGCTCTTGCGATCCAAGCCATTCAGGAAGGCGGAACGGAAGCTGTAGTTCAGACGCGCGCTCCACTTGGCGTTTTCAAAGAAGCCCGACAGATTGTACGAGTTCTTCGATGTGCCGACCATGTCGCAGTTGCCTTCATCGGCGCAAGCCGATTTTGGCGCCGCTTGCGTTTCCTTGCCGTCGGCATAGGTGTAGTTGGCGCTGAAGCCGAAACCATTGCTCAGGTCCTGGGTGTACTGCAGTTCCACGCCACGCACGCGCGCCTTGGTATTGATGGCGGCGCTCATGTTGTAGTCCGTTACACGGCCAAGAGTCGCGTTGTAGAACTGGGCCACCGACGAACCGTAGGTGACATACGAAGCCAGTTTCATCTGATACAGGTTCACCGCGATCAGCGACTTCGGCATGAAGTACCATTCCACGCCCGCATCGACGTTGTTCGACATGATCGGCTTCAGGTTCGGATTGCCGCCGGAACCGGACATCGTCAAGTCGTTCAGGCTCAAGGCACCCAGAGCGCCAAAGTCAGGACGCGCCATGGTGCGGCTGGCCGCGCCGCGCAACACGACATTCTTCGCCAGGTCCGTACGCAGATTCACGCTCGGCAGGAAGTTATTGTAGGTATTCGAGCTGAGAGTCGGCTTCCACACGTCGTTCGGCGATGCATTGGCCACGTCGATCTGGGTCTTGACATAACGCACACCGAAGTTACCTTGCACGTCGGCAAAGTTCAGGTCACCCATGACGTAGGCGGCATTGGCCTTTTCCGTCATCTGGAATTCGCTCTGGTAAGCATGCTTGTTATACGTCGCGTACTTTTCGCCCCACTCCTTCATCGAAGGACCGCTGAAGGTCCAGGGATTCTGCAGCACGTTGGACAAGGGACTGGTCGGATAACGCGTCAAGCCTTTCGGCGCATTTTCCAGCAGGCCGGCGGCGGCTGGATAACTGCCTTCGAGCCAGGTCAGGGAACGGTCATGCTTGGCTGTGCGCGCGCCAAAACGGATGGTCGGCACGGCATCCCACACCGTGCTGTAGGTACCGTCGACCTGGCCATAGTTTTCCTTGTCACGCGTGGTGACGTCCGTTGCCCAACCGGTGAAAAATGGGGCGCCGGTGCGCGGATTCAAGGTCCCGGCATTGTCGATGACCATATTGGCCGGCGCATCGATGCCATGCACGGTCAGGCTGCTGCCCGAATAGGCCAGCCAGCCTTCATACGCGTAGTCGCGGGCGTGGCCCGTGCCGCGCGTGGTACCGACCTGGCCCGTAAACTTCAGGTTGGCGTTGGCGCGATACTTGAAGTTAAAGTCGACAAATTTCGAATCGCTGTAGGAACCTGGACGGGCAATGATGTCCTGCACCGAGGCGCCCATGGCCGAACAGTCGGCGACCGGGCACTTCGACGGGAAGGCGATCGACGTGATCGTATTGCCCTTGAGCGTATACGACGACGGGATGGCGCCACCCACGTTGGTCCAGTTATTCGACAGGACTTGATACGGCGCCAGCATGAAGTTGGTATTGACGTTGTCCGCATCGAGGCGGGTGTAGAAGCCGTTGACGTTGAAGCTCAGGTCGTTCGACACCTTGTATTCGATATCCAGCGAGCCGCCCTTGCGCTCGCGCTTTTGCTCGAACAGCGACGAGCCCGTGAGGAAGGACAGGTACTTGCCCTCGATGGCAGGATTGGCGGCAATCCAGGCTTTGGCATTCGAGTTGTCAAGCTTTTCCCACCACAGGAATTCCTGGCCCTGGCGGCGCAAGGTGCGTTTCTCGTCAAACACCTGCAGCAAGATACCCAGGTCGTTGGCTTCGTTTTTCCAGTTGATCAAGCCGCTGACTTGCACATCGGTTTTCTTGGCCGATTCCGTGTAAGCACCTTCAATCGAACCCATCAGGGTCAGATTCTTCTTGAAGCTCAAGGGCTTGCGGGTTTCGATATTGACATTGCCGGCGGCGCCGCCTTCGATCAGGTCAGCTTGCGAGCTCTTGTGAACAGTCACGCGGCCGATCAGCTCGGACGGGAACATGGAGTAGCTGACGCTGCGGCCGCCGCCCGTGATATTCGAGATATACCAGTCGCCGCTCGACACGGTGTGACCGTTAAGGGTGGTCAAGGTCAGGTTCGATGGCGTGCCTTTCAGGCTGACGCGGTCATTGTCGCCAAAGCCGCCTTCGGAGCCGCCCGCCGTGGCGACGGACACGCCGGGAATACGCTGCAGCGAGTCGGCAACGCTCTTGTCCGGCATCTTGCCCACGTCTTCGGCCGTGACGACTTCGACCAGGGAGTCGGAATTACGCTTTTGATTGAGCGACTGGGCCATTGCGGCGCGCACGCCGGTCACCACTACGACACTTGAATCCGGTTGCACTGCTTCCTGCGCCTGGGCGGTAAAACTCGCACCCAGTACCATCAACCCCACGGCTGCCGCGATAGGCGTCAGGCGCGTTACACCGCTAGCTGTCAAATTGCGTTTCATGTACTCCCCCTTGATTTAGGCTCCAGGATTGGAACCTTTTCATTTTTAACGTAGGTCTTCTTTCCAGCCCGCCCACTCTCGCCGGCATGCTGCAGACCCTTCGGCACAACCACTTACAAAACCAATTCAACGCCAATATACTACTATCCAATACCAGAACACTACCAGTTGCAACTTTTTTTTTATAACGTTGTTTGAATCACACAGACCACTTTATCTAAATCAATCCGTAGCCCGTATGAGCGGCTTAAATACGGGGGAAGCCAGGCATAAATTGTTGGCCTGATAATTCAAATTGGTTTTATAACGGCCTTTTTTGGTATTATCCAGCGACACAAAACAGATACAGAGCGCGTCTGCAACGCGCCGTAACGGAGATCCTCAGCGTATGACAACCCTCGCTCACATCATGCAAGGCCTGGGGCAGACGAGTAGCCTGCCCCTGTACCAGCAACTGCAGCGCGCGCTGCGCGAAGCGATCGACAAGCGCATCCTCGGCCCCGAGGAAGCCTTGCCGGCCGAGCGCCAGCTGGCCAGCGACCTGTCCGTCTCGCGCATCACCGTGCGCAAGGCCATCGATGGCCTCGTCAACGAGGGCTTGCTGGTGCGGCGCCCCGGCTCGGGCAATTTCATCAATACGCGCATCGAGAAAAACTTCGCCAAGCTGACCTCGTTTTCCGAGGACATGCGCGCGCGCGGACGCACGCCCCGCAGCGTGTGGCTCAAGCGCGCAGAAGGCACCGTCACGCCGGAAGAAGCCTTGCGCCTGCGGCTGTCGCCGGGCGCGCCCGTGTACCGCTTCCACCGCATCCGCTATGCGGACGAGGTGCCGATGTGCCTGGAATACGCGACCATCGTCGCCAGCTGCCTGCCGAACCTCGACGCCGTCGACGTGTCCATGTATGACGCGCTGGAACAGGCGGGCAACCGGCCCGTGCGCGCCTTGCAGCGCCTCAGCGCCTTGTTGTTGACGGGGGAGCAGGCCAGCCTGTTGCAGGCGGAGGAAGGCGACGCGGGCTTGTCGGTGGAAAGGCTGGGCTTTTTGCGCGATGGCCGCGCCGTGGAATTTTGCCGCTCCTACTTCCGCGGCGATATGTATGACTTCGTGGCTGAATTAAGTACCAATTAATACCGGATGCGCGAATTTCTCAATACCAGATAACACCACTTATTGCAGTGCAATATATATGCCGGCATCGCGCCTATATATGCACGGCAATGGTGCAATAATCAACGGCGATTATGTGGCCGCCCGCGCAGAATATAAAAGAAAGCTGTGCAATACGGTTTTGCGCATTGCAACAAAACGTGGCGTTATACGTCAAACGGCGGGCGCGGCGCGGCGGCCCGCGCACAGCAGGATCACGCTTAGCGCCACGCACAGCCAGCCGAACAGCGGCCCCAGCCAACCGGCCCACGTGGCCACGGGCCTCGCTGCCGGCAGCGGCGCCAGCAAGGTGCTGCCCGGCATGGCGCTGCTGGCCCGCTCCGCCAGCACGTTCCCATACGCATCGCTGACCGTCAGCACGCCCTCGCGCGCCGCGCGCAGCACCGCATAACCGTTTTCCACGCCGCGCACCACGGTCATGCGTGCGCCCATCCAGGCGTCCAGCTGGAAATCCCAGGCCGGTACCAGCATCGTTTGCGCGCCGGCCACGCCATATGCCCGCCCCAGGGGCGCAAAATGCATGTCCTTGCAAATGGCCAGCCCCATGGCCTGCCCCGCCACCGGCTGCACGGCATACGCGCTGCCAGCAAGAAACTCGCGCTCGGGCGGCGCCAGATGATGCTTCTGATAGCTGACCGGCGCGGTGCCATCGGGCGCGAACAGCCAGGCCAGGTTGCGCCGGCCGGCAGCGTCCTGCACGCCGATACCGAGGATAATCCACGCGCCCGTGCTGCGCGCCAGCGCCTGGAAACGCTGCCGCACGGCGTCCGCCTGCGCAGGGGCCAGCACGGCTATCTTTTCCGGCAACAGCACCAGCGTGGCGCCCTGCCCGGCCAGTTGCCCGACATGGCGCGCGTACTGGTCCCAGACGGCTTGCGCGCGCGCGGGCGGCGTGGCCGGGCCGATAAAGTCATCGATGGCCACCAGCCCCGCCAGCGGCCCTGCCGGCGCCAAGGCCGGCGCGCCCTGCACGCGCCAGGCGCCGCCGGCGAATGCGGCCGCCAGCAGCAGCGCGGCCGCGCCAGCCGCTGGCGCATATGCGCGGCCGCCCGCCAGCAGCAAGGCCAGCGCGGATGGCGCCAGGCACAGCAAGAACAGCAGGCCAGGCACGCCCGCCAGGGCCGCCACCTGCAGCACGGCAAGGTTATCCGCCTGCGAATACGCGAGGCTGCCCCAGTTACCGTCCGGCAGCAAAGCCGCCATCAGCGTATCGATGGCCACCCACAGCACGGGATACGCCAGCACCGTCCAGCCGGAGCGGTAGCGCAGCACGAGACGCCGCGTGGCCAGCACCACCAGCAGCCACAGCAGTGCCTTGACGAGCATCACGGCCAGCACGGCCGGCAAGGGCATGAGCAGGCGAAAATAGGCAACGTTCGATGACAGGCCCAGCAAGGCGGCCAAAAACGTCATCCAGGCCGCATCGCGGCGCGACGAGCGCAGGGCCAGCCACAGCACGGGCAGCGGCGCGCACCAGGCCAGCCAGCCCAGCGGCTGCGGCCCCAGCACCCAGTACAGGGGCAGGCCCGCCGCCAGCGCGGCGGCAGTTTGCAACAAGCGCTGGCGCAGCGCGGTGCCGCCGGCAGCCGGCGCAGACAAGGTATGGAGCATGGTCATGCCTTCAAGGGGAGCCAGATTTCCACGCCGCCGCTGCCGCTGACGGGATCGAAATGCTGGTCGTAGCGTTCAAAATCGGGCGCGTCGGCCACTTCCAGGCCGGACCGGGGCAACCACTCGTTCCACACCGTGTGCCAGGTGGCGCGGATCGTGGAAATGTGACCGCGGTGATGAAACACGGCATAGCGCCGCGGGGCGATGCGCAGCCGCGTCCAGCCGTCGGGGGCCTGGGAAAAGTCGTTCACGGGCATGGCGCACAGGTAATCGAAATTGCCCGCATCGTCATTGTTGCAGCACACGCCATACACGAGCTGGCCGGGCGCCGCATGGGGCAGGAAACGCTGCCACAGGGCGGGGATGCCGGCAGCCGTTTCTGCGCGATAACGTTCGACGAGGCCCGCCACCAGCAAGGCGGGGCCCTGCTCGAAACGGGGTGCTTCCAGCGCCACGCCAGGCGCCACATCCAGTTTGATGGCCTCCACCAGCGCGAGGTTGGCAACATGGCGCTGGGCCCGCACCATTTCCGGCGTGCGCTGGAACTGCTCACGGAAGGCCCGCGTAAACGCCTCGTGGGAACTGTAGCCAGCCTGCAGGGCGACGGCGAGGATGTCTTGCGCGCCCTGCGCCAGTACGCGCGCCGCCTCGCTGAGCCGGCGCGCCCGCACATAGCGCATCACGGAATGGCCCGTGGCCAGGCCAAACGCGCGCGTCAGGTGACACGGCGAGGCGCCGCCCACGTGGGCGATATCGCCGAGCGAGATATTCTCCGCATAATGCGATTCGATATACCAGAGTGCCTTGGCCAGATAGTGCATGGACGCTTCCCGTTGAACGAGCTGCGACTGTAGCATTTTCAGATCACGAGGATTTGACTGAAATTGCGCAATGCGGGCTTATTTGCGCGTGCGCTTTTCGTAAACCAGCTGGCCGCTGCTGATGCGCGCCAGTTCGGCCATTTCCTGGGCCAGGAAGGCGAGCAAGTCGTCGATGCTGACGACGCCGGAAAGCGCGCCCAGGCTGTTGACCACGGGCAAGCGGCGGATGCCGTTGACGCGCATGCGTTCGATGATATCGTAGACGTCTTCGTCTTCGCTGGCCGTGAGCAGTTGCGCGCTCATGATGTCGCCCACCAGCAGGCTGGCGGGGTCGAGGCCCAGGGCGATGACGGAAATGACGATGTCGCGGTCGGTGAGGATGCCGATGGGGACGCGCTCGCCGTTCGGCTGTTCGGCCACGATCAGGTCACCCACGTGGTGCTGGCGCATCAGCAGCGCCGCGTCTTGCACGCTGGTGTCACGCAGGCAATGGATGGTGTGCAGGGTACAGATGTCGCCGATGCGCATGTCGCCACTCCGTTTGAGGCAGAGTGTCCACGCTACGCCAGCCCACCGTGGCGGGCTTGAGGCAAATCAATGGAGCGGTACTTACTTTTCTTCGGGAGGCGGCAGGAAGCAGGCTTCGACGATCTGCAGGTCGTTATCCTTGGCGAACTCGCGCACGAAGTGAAACGCCATCGGCTCGATTTCGCGCAACTTCGTGTTGACGACCACCGACTTGACGCCGTTGACGACGGTCGGACGCACGTAGGGCGAATACTGGAGGTGCGCATTGCGCCCGCCGCCTTCGGGATTGAAACAGGACATCACTCCGCAAAGGCGCTCGGCCCAATCGCTGGGTCGGAATTGCTTGCCATTGCTGGTGAGACCAAGGATGAAGAACTCGTCTGAGAGTTCCCCTGTTTTTTGAGATAACTCGGCCATGTGGCTTGTCGGGACTGGATTGCGTGAATGGCCCCGGCGGGTAAGCCGGGCTGGTAATTCAACTACGTTTGCTGCGGTAAGCCAGTATTATATCTTATAGAAGACTTGGGTTCTACCTCGATCTGCCCTGACGATGCAAACAGGGGCCGGCACGCGTAACGCGCCAGCCCCTATTTTAACCTTGTTCCACGCGCCGGGCGCATGGATGGCGCGTGTGCGCCCGCGTCAGCCGAGGAAAACGGCGCCCGACATCAACAACAGCAGCAGCATCCACAGCAGCAAGGCGCGCCAGACCAGGCCCACCGTGCTCTGCAAGGCGCGCGCGCCCGGCTCTTCGCCCGGCAGGATATCGCTTTCGCTGTCGCTGTCGTCGACGGCCATGTCGGGCGTGACGACCACGCGGGCCGCCGTTTCCGCCGGCGTGCCCAGGCGCACGCCCATGGCGCCGCCGCCGGCCGTCAGGATGATGCCGATGGCCTCGTCCTGCCAGCGCTGGGCGAAATTGCGCCAGGCGTAGATGGCATCCTCGAAATTGCCGACCACGGCAAACGCCACGGCCGTCAGGCGCACGGGAATCCAGTCGATCAGGTAAAAGGCGCGCGCGGCGAACTGGCCGAACGCTTCATTGCGCATGTGCTCGGGCTCGTTCCAGGCGCGCGCCAGGTATTCGGCCACGCGGTACATCACGGCGCAGGCAGGGCCCAGCGGCATGAGGAACCAGAAGAACACGCCAAACACATTGCGATGCGTGGTGATCAGGGCTTTTTCCACGGCGATGCGGGCGATTTCGCTCGCTTCCATGCCCACCGTGTCGAGCTTGGTCCACTCGGCCAGCAAGGTCCGCGCGGACGCCTCGTCGCCGGCGCTCAGGGCCAGCTGGATCGACGTGAAGTAATGGCTGTAATGGCGAAAACCCAGGGTCAGGTAGACGATGAGGACATTCCAGACGAAGGCCAGGGGGGTCAGCTGGTAATGCCGCAAGAGCCAGTACACGCCGGCCGTCGGCACCATCAGCACGCCGATCATGAGGAACCAGCCCATGCGGCCGTGGTTGGCGTGGCCGGCATTGAACCAGGTCTCCATGCGCATTGCCAGGCTCTTGATTTCGGCGTAGATCGGATTGTCCGCGCGCAAAGGTTTGAGCTGCTCGATCAGCAATGCGCAAAGTATGGAGAGAAATGTCATCAATGGTCCTTTTTGTCTTTTTCAGCAATACCGCAATGCCCGCTACGATAGCGCAGTGCAGTGCTGGAATCAAACTTATTACGTGCGGGGTGCCATTTTACGCGCGCAAGAGGTGAAACAGATTGCGCAGCATGCCGGCGGTGGCGCCCCAAATGTAGAAGCGCTCGTAGGGCATGGCGTAGAACGAGCGCCGTCCGCCGGGCAATTCCACCGACAGGCGCTGGTGGTTGAGGCCATCCATGAGGAAGGCCAGCGGCACTTCAAAGATTTCCGCCACTTCCGACGGGTCGGCGCGCGACTCGAACGGCGGCGTCACCAGGCCCACCACGGGCGTGACCTGGTAGCCGGTGCCCGTCAGGTAGTCGGGCAGGCAGCCCAGCACTTCAATGTGTTCGCGCGCCAGGCCCACTTCTTCTTCCGTTTCGCGCAGGGCCGTGGCCACGGGCGAACCGTCGAACGGTTCGCTGCGCCCGCCGGGAAAGCTGACCTGGCCCGCATGGCTGCTCAGGTGGTCCGTGCGCATGGTCAGCAAGATGGTCAAGCCCTGTGGCCGTTGCACCAGCGGAATGAGCACGGCGGCGCGCACGGGCACGGCGCGGGCGGACAGGAAATCCTGGGTAATCTCGGGCTGCCAGTCGGGTTGTTCGGCCAAGCGCCGGCGCAGCCAGTCCGGCGTCAGGCGTTCGGCGTCCAGCGCCGCCTCGCCGGCGATCGAATCGATGGCGAGTTGTTTGGGATCAAATGCGACGGTGGCCATGGCAGCTTGCCTCAATAGCAATTCAGAATAAAAAAGGGGCGCCGAGAGGCACCCCTTTTCCCAACGCAGACGCTGATATTACGCGCTTGCTTTCGCCACAACGCGGCGATTTGGCAATTTTTCTTTGATACGCGCCGATTTACCCGAACGCTCACGCAGATAGTACAGCTTGGCGCGGCGAACATCACCACGGCGTTTCACTTCGATCGAAGCGATCAGCGGCGAGTACAGTTGGAACGTACGCTCAACGCCTTCGCCGGACGAGATCTTGCGAACGATGAAGTTCGAGTTCAGGCCACGGTTACGACGGGAGATAACGACGCCTTCGTAAGCCTGGGCGCGCTTGCGCGTACCTTCGACTACGTTGACGCTGACGATAACGGTATCGCCTGGTGCGAAGTCAGGAATCGATTTACCCAGACGGGCGATCTCTTCTTGCTCTAATTGTTGAATCAAGTCCATTTTTATAACTCCGAAAACCATCATGCCGGCGCACTGTGGATAGCGTGCTATCCGCCCGGTAGAGGATGGGTATTACCAATTTGGGCAACATGCCCGGCACTGCAAAGCCACCCTGCCGGCCGTCCGAGAACGGCTTACAGGCTGGCCAGGAATTTTTCGTCGGTCTTGCTGAGCAAGCCGGCGGCGCGCGCACTGACCAGCAGGTCAGGCCGCTTTGTCGCGGTCGCTTCCAGCATGCGCTGGCGGCGCCACTTGACGATCTCGGCATGATTGCCACCCATCAAGACGGGCGGCACGGCCATACCTTCATATGTTTCCGGCCGCGTGTAGTGCGGCGAATCGAGCAAGCCATTGACGAAGCTGTCCTCGATGGCCGATGCCTCGGTGTTCAAGACACCCGGCAACAGGCGGATCACCGCATCCATCAGCGCCATGGCGGGCAGCTCGCCGCCCGACAGGACGAAGTCGCCGACGCTGATTTCTTCGTCGACGCAACGGTCCAGCAAACGCTGGTCCACGGCTTCATAGCGGCCGCACAGGATCACCAAACCGGGTTCGGCTTTCAACTGCGTGACGCGCTCGTGCGTCAGCGGACGGCCTTGCGGCGACATGAACACCACGCGGGGCGCCGCCAGGCCGAGATCGGTCTGACGTTGCTTCGCGGCATTAATTGTCGCTTCGAGGGGACGGGCCATCATCACCATGCCGGGGCCGCCGCCATACGGGCGGTCATCCACGGTACGGTGATTGTCGGTGGTGAAATCACGGGGATTCCACAGCGACAAGCCACATTTCCCCTGCTCGAAGGCGCGCCGGGTCACACCCGACTGCGTCAGCGCGGCAAACATTTCCGGGAACAGGGTCACGACATCAAATTGCATCGTTCACCATCCTGCAAAGTTTGCCCGGCGCAAAGTTAAGCGCAGGCGGTTTAATAATCGAGGCCCCAGTCGACCGTGATCTTGCTGGCAGGCTTGTCAACGCTAATGACAAACTGGCCAACAAACGGGATCAGGCGCTCAGGCGCCTTTTCAACGGTCTCATCGGCAGTGGCGACGGGCGTAACGCGCAAGATCGACTGCGGACCATTGCTCATCATGTCGTGCACTGTGCCGAGGCACTCGCCTTGCAAATTCTCGACTGTCAGTCCGATCAGATCGGACCAATAAAATTCATCGGCCGACAGCGTCGGGAAATGGCTACGCGGAATTTGCACAGACACGCCTTTCAGCGCTTCTGCGGCATCCCGCCCGACCACACCCACCAGCTGGGCCACGACGTCGCCGCCGTGTAACTTCGCTTGCCTGACTTGAACATCATGCAAGGTCGGTTTATCAAACCACCAGGTTTTGACGCTTAATAATGCATCCGCGTCGTCGGAGAAAGGAGTGATCCTGACCCCGCCAGCAATGCCATAAGCACCGGAGACATAGCCTACCTGTACCAGGTCATCGGGGACTTTCACCCCGGATGCAGTCTTGACCGTCAAACCAGTGATCTAATTAAGCTGCTGCTTTGTTGTTGCTAGCTACCAGGCGAGCAACGGTTGGCGACAATTGTGCGCCAACGCCTTGCCAGTAGGCCAGACGGTCTGCGGTGATACGCAGTGGAACTTCGCCACCTTGCGCCATCGGGTTGTAAAAACCGATACGCTCAATGAAGCGACCATCGCGGCGATTGCGCGAGTCAGTAGCGACGATGTTGAAGAACGGGCGCTTCTTGGCGCCTCCACGAGCTAAACGAATAACGACCATAATATTTCCAAAAAGTGTGCTGAGGCGGAAAAAGCCGCAAATTATAGCGCGCTTTACCGCCAGGCAGCAAGCGTTATGATGACGGGCGTGTAATTTGGGCTAATCAAACATTATGACCAGTCATGGCCGAAGACGCAATAGGCGCGTGCGTCTATCGTGCCTGCCATGCCACGTCCAGGCGATGATATTGCACGACAGCATCGCCTGAACGCCGCCTGAAAGTGCTATCGTTGCGGCAAGCAATGACCGATACTGGCAATCTTTACCGATGAGCAACTCTGGAGTCCCATGACCACCGCTACCATTTTGCAACAATCGCACAAGAACAAGGCCTTCACGACCCTGCTGGCCTTCCTGCTGGGCATGCTGGGCGCCCACCGCTTCTACCTGCACGGCGCCAAGGACCGCTGGGGCTGGCTACACCTGGCCGCCCTGCCTGCCTCGCTACTGCTGCGCCAGCTGTTTCCCGAAGCGGACTGGTTTTACCAGATATTGCCGCTGACCCTGTCCGCCCTGGGCGGTTTCCTGGAAGCGCTGGTGCTGGGCCTGATGCCGGACGACAAGTGGGATGCGCGCTACAACGCCTCCTCCAGCCGCCAGTCGGACACGGGCTGGCCCCTGGCCGTGGTGCTGGTCGCTACCTTGATGCTAGGCGCAGGCGTGCTGATCGCCACCATGGCGCGCCTGTTCGACTTGCTGTACACAGGCGGCGCCTACGGTTAATTTCCACCCGGAAATAGCATCGGATCGCGCCTGCCGCACGCACATGTAAGTGTTGGTAAGCAATCATGATTTTCCTCTATACTGCATTCACAATGCCGACATTACTGGCACATTCAACACCCCCTAGGAGAAGATCATGATTCGTCGCCCACTCATCCTCGCAGTCGCCGTCACGGCCCTGTTCAGCACCTCCGCCTTCGCGCAAAACCTGTCGCCGAAAGCGCAATACGCGTACGACACCAAGCAAGCCAACACGCGCTATGCGGACGACAAGAAACTGTGCGCAGAAGAAACCAGCTCGAAAGCCCGCATGCAATGCCTGCGCGACGCCAAGGGCGAATACGACCAGGCCATCATCAATGCCAAGGCCGCGCAAAAGGCGGGCAATTCGTATGCGGGCCAGAACAGCAAACCAGCCCAGCAGCAGATCTGCGCCGAGTGCGGCAAGGTGCTGGCAGTCAACGTCGCTGAAAAAGCGGGCGAAGGTGGCGCACTGGGCATGATCGGCGGCGGCGTGGCCGGCGCCCTGCTGGGCCGCCAGGTCGGCGGCGGACGCGGCAAGGACCTGGCCACCCTGGCCGGCGCCGCCGGCGGCGCTTTCGCGGGCAAGCAAGTCGAAGGCCACATGAAAAACAGCAAGGTGTGGACCGTTACCGTGCAGTACGAAACGGGCGCCAAGGCCGACTTCGCGTTTGACCAGGACCCTGGCCTGGCCGCTGGCGACCTCGTACGCAACTCGGGCAACGGCATTGCCAGAAGATAAGCTTTTGAAAGAGTAAAAAAAGCGCTGGAGAGTGATCTCCAGCGCTTTTTTGCATTCAGCCAGCTTGCGCCGGCCAAGTTTCAACTTAAAACTGCTCTTCCGACAAGGCCATCACGCCGGCGCTGCCGTCGATGATGGTGGCGCGCAAGCCTGGCGCCTGTGACAGGATGTGGTCGGCAAAGAAGCGCGCCGTGGCGATTTTCGCCTTGTAGAACGAAGCGTCACCGCTGCCCTCACCCAGCTTTTGCTGCGCCACCACGGCCGCACGGGCCATTTGCCAGCCGCCCAGCACGATGCCGGCCAGTTTCAAATACGGCACGCTGCCCGCGAACACGGCCTTGATGTCCGTCTTCATGTTCGCCACCACATACTCGACTACCGCTTCGAGGGCCGCGCTGCCTTCGGCCAGGTGGCGCTGCATGGCCTGGAAGTCGGCGCCGGACAGTTCGCCCAGCTGGGCTTCCGTGGCGCGCACCTGGGCGATGATGGCTTTCGCCACGGCGCCGCCGTCGCGCACCGTCTTGCGGCCCACGAGGTCGTTCGCCTGGATGGCCGTCGTGCCTTCGTAGATGGTGAGAATCTTGGCATCGCGGTAATGCTGGGCGGCGCCTGTTTCTTCGATGAAACCCATGCCGCCATGCACTTGCACGCCGTCGCGCGTGACGTCTTGCGACATTTCCGTGGCCCAGCCCTTGATGACGGGCACCAGGTATTCATACGTCGCCAGGCTTTCCGCGCGCACTTCCGCGTCCGGATGGTGGTGCGCCACGTCGCTGATGGCCGCGCCCACGTAGGCCAGCGCGCGCGCCGCCTCCGTTTGCGAGCGCATCGACATCAGCATGCGGCGCACGTCCGGGTGGTGGATGATGGAGACGGGGCTCGGCGAGCCGGCCAGGTCGCGCGACTGCACGCGGTCCTTGGCGAACGCCACCGCTTGCTGGTAGGCACGCTCGGCCAGGCCGATGCCTTGCAAGCCCACGCCGAAGCGGGCCGCGTTCATCATGATGAACATGTATTCGAGGCCGCGGTTTTCCTCGCCCACCAGGGTGCCGATGGCGCCGCCGTGGTCGCCGAATTGCAATACGGCCGTCGGGCTGGCCTTGATGCCCAGCTTGTGCTCGATGGACACGCAATGGGCGTCGTTGCGCGCGCCCAGGCTGCCATCGGCGTTGACGAGGAATTTCGGCACGATGAACAGGGAAATGCCTTTCACGCCGGCGGGCGCGTCCGGCGTGCGGGCCAGCACCAGGTGGACGATGTTTTCCGCCATGTCGTGTTCGCCATACGTGATGAAAATCTTTGTGCCGAAGACTTTATACGTGCCATCGTCCTGCGGCACGGCGCGCGTGCGCACGGCGGCCAGGTCGGATCCCGCTTGCGGCTCCGTCAGGTTCATGGTGCCTGTCCACTTGCCCGACACCAGGTTTTCCAGGTACACCGCCTTTTGCTCGTCGCTGCCGGCCGTCAGCAGCGCTTCGATGGCGCCGTCCGACAGCAGGGCCACCAGGGCGAACGAGATGCTGGCCGAGTTGAGCATTTCGATGCACGGCGTGGCCAGCAGCTTGGGCAAGCCCTGGCCGCCGAATTCCGTCGGATGCTGCACGCCCTGCCAGCCCGCTTCGCCATACGCCTTGAACGCTTCCTTGAAGCCTTTCGACGTCGTGACTTGCCCGTCGTGCCAGAAACTCGGTTCCTTGTCGCTGGGGCCGTTCAAGGGGGCCACCACGCCGCCGCAGAACTTGGCGTTCTCTTCCAGCACGGCTTCGGCCGTGTCGGGCGTGGCGTCTTCGCAGCCGGGTAAAGTGTGGATTTCGGCCAGGCCGGCCAGTTCGTTCATCACGAACAACATGTCTTTCAGCGGGGCTTGATAGCTCATCTTCTTTTCTCCAAGAAAAAAGCCACGCGCGGCTCGCCGTGTGGGGCGGGCCGGCGTGGCTTTGTCAGTAACAAAACCGGAAGGGGTGTGACTTAACCCAGTTCTTTGACCAGTTGCGGCACGATCTCGAACAGATCGCCCACGATGCCGTAGTCGGCCACGGCAAAGATCGGCGCTTCCGGATCCTTGTTGATGGCGACGATGGTCTTCGAATCTTTCATGCCGGCCAGATGCTGGATCGCGCCCGAGATACCGACGGCGATGTACAGCGATGGCGCGACGATCTTGCCCGTCTGCCCCACTTGCCAGTCGTTCGGCACGAAGCCGGCGTCGACGGCGGCGCGCGAAGCACCCATGGCGGCGCCCAGCTTGTCGGCCAGCGGTTCCAGGATGTGGAAGTTTTCCGCCGAACCCATGCCACGGCCGCCCGACACGATGATTTTCGCGGCGGTCAGTTCAGGACGGTCGGACTTGGCCAGTTCGCGGCCCACGAAGGCGGACTTGCCCGCGTCGGCGACGGCGGCAACGGTTTCCGTGGCAGCCGAACCGCCGGTGGCGGCAGCGGCGTCGAAACCGGTGGTGCGCACGGTGATGACCTTGACCTTGTCGCCAGATTGCACGGTGGCAATGGCGTTACCGGCGTAGATCGGGCGCTCGAAGGTGTCCGGGGAATCGACCTTGGTGATTTCCGAGATTTGCGCGACGTCCAGCTTGGCGGCCACGCGCGGCAGGATGTTCTTGCCGTAGGCGGTGGCTGGCGCCAGGATGTGGCTGTAGTTGCCGGCGATGGCCAGCACTTGCTCGGCCACGTTTTCGGCCAGGCCGTCGGCAAAATATGGCGCGTCGGCGACGATGACTTTCGTCACGCCGGCGATTTGCGCGGCGGCAGCGGCGGCAGCCGATGCGTTCGAGCCTGCGACGAGCACGTGCACGTCGCCGCCGCACTGGGCAGCCGCGGTCACGGTGTGGTGGGTGCTGCCCTTTAAGGTAGCGTTGTCGTGTTCAGCAATAACTAATGCGACCATGATATGTCCTGTAATTGTTCTGGGTAGACGGCAAAGCCGCTTAGATGACTTTGGCTTCGGTACGCAGCTTGGCGACCAGGGTAGCGACGTCCGGGACCTTGATGCCGGCCGAGCGCTTGGCTGGCTCGACGACTTTCAGGGTCTTCAGGCGTGGCGCAACATCGACGCCCAGGTCTTCCGGCTTGACGGTCTCGAGCGGCTTTTTCTTGGCCTTCATGATGTTCGGCAAGGTCACATAGCGTGGCTCGTTCAGGCGCAGGTCGGTGGTGATGATCGCTGGCAAGGTCAATGCCAGGGTTTCCAGGCCGCCGTCGACTTCGCGCGTGACGGTGACTTTACCGTCTTCCAGCACGACTTTCGAGGCGAACGTGGCTTGCGGCCAACCCAGCAGGGCTGCCAGCATCTGGCCGGTCTGGTTGCTGTCGTCATCGATGGCTTGCTTGCCCAGGATGATCAGTTGCGGCTGCTCTTTCTCGGCCAGGGACTTGACCAGCTTGGCCACGGCCAGCGGTTCCAGTTCAGTCGTCGTTTCCACCAGGATGCCGCGGTCGGCGCCGATGGCCATGGCCGTGCGCAGGGTTTCCTGGCACTGCGTCACGCCGCAGGAGATGGCGACCACTTCAGTGACCTTGCCGGCTTCTTTCAGGCGCATCGCTTCTTCCAGCGCGATCTCATCGAAAGGGTTCATCGACATTTTGACGTTGGCGGTATCGACGCCAGTGCCGTCACTCTTGACGCGGACTTTGACGTTATAGTCGACCACGCGTTTGACGGGTACCAAGACTTTCATAGCTATGCCTTTGGGAAATTATAAAAATGACGGATCAAGTGCTGATTGTGCGTTCGATTATAAGAGAAATTTGAATCTTGAACCGAATTTAAGCACGATCGTGCGATTTTTTGTTAGAGCAATCCATCTAAACTGTCCAGCTTTGAGGATTTCAGGGGAGTCCGCCGCTACGCTGCAAGGCAGCAAAAGGGCACGGAAGTGACGCACACGGCAGGGTATTCACCAGGCCGCGCCACGGCGGCCCCGGCTGGCAGAATTATTTGCGTTGCATCAGGAAGACGAATTCGGTACCCGTCTGCACATGCGACAGCAGGGCATTGCCCGTTTGCTTGGCAAAAGCCTGGAAGTCGCGCACGGAACCAGGATCGGTTGCCATGATGCGCAGCACTTCCCCGCTCTGCAGCTCTGACAAAGCCTTTTTCGCCTTCAGAATCGGCAAGGGGCAATTCAAGCCCCGCGCGTCGAGTTCTTTATGAAATTCCATAATCTCGGTATCAAGTAGTGTGTCGCTCATCATCAATATCCCGCCATTTTTGTTGTACTGATTTTCGACATACTACTCTAAATCAGGGGCATTGACGCGCTGCACCAAAATAGTTCATCGGCTGTTGTGGTGTCACAACGAGATTCCACACGGCAAAACGGCCCGCAAACACCGTCTGCGGGCCGTTTTCAAGGGGCTGTGGGGCGAAAACCCCGCATGGAGCCTAGCTTACGCCTTATTTCGCGCGTTCGCCGACCCAGGCCGGCACGCCGGCCAGGGCGTTCGCCAAGCCGCTCGGATCGGTGCCGCCCGCTTGCGCCATATCGGGGCGTCCGCCGCCTTTTCCGCCCACTTGCTGTGCAACGAAGTTCACCAGCTCGCCCGCTTTGACCTTGCCAGTCGCGTCGGCCGTGACGCCGGCGATCAGGCTGACCTTGCCGTCGGCCACGCTGGCCAGCACGATGGCGGCCGTTTTCAGCTTGTCCTTCAGCTTGTCCATGGTTTCGCGCAAGCGGGCCACGTCGGCGCCGTCCAGCACGGCTGCGAGCACCTTGATGCCGTTGACATCGACGGCTTGCGTGACCAGTTCATCGCCCTGGCCCGACGCCAGTTTCGATTTCAGCGCGGCCAGTTCCTTCTCCAGCGCCTTCACGTGGTCCTGCACCTGGCCGATGCGGGCAGTGAGCTCTTCCGGCTGCGCCTTCAGGGCATTGGCTGCCTCGACCAGGCGGCGGTTGATGGTTTGCACCAGCGTCAGCGCGCCCTCGCCCGTCACGGCTTCCACGCGGCGGATGCCGGCGGCCACGCCGCTTTCGGCGATGATCTTGAACAAGCCGATATCGCCCGTGCGCTGCACGTGGACACCGCCGCACAGCTCTTTCGAGCTGCCGATGTCGAGCACGCGCACTTCGTCGCCGTATTTCTCGCCGAACAGGGCCATCGCGCCATGCTTGACAGCATCGTCAAACGACATCAGGTGCGCTTGCGTGGCGCGGTTTTCCAGGATCTCTTTATTGACAATGGTTTCCACGGCGGCGATTTGCTCTGCCGTCATCGGTGCATTGTGGCTGAAGTCGAAACGGGTTTTATCGGGGTCGACCAGCGAACCCTTTTGCGCCACGTGGCTGCCCAGCACTTCACGCAAGGCCTTGTGCATCAAGTGCGTGGCCGAGTGGTTGCGGATGGTGCGCGCGCGCTTGGCCGTATCGACTTGCGCCGAGACGGCGTCGCCCACCTTCAGCGCGCCCGATTCCAGCACGCCGTGGTGGCCGAAGACGTCGGCCTGGATTTTCAGGGTGTCGCTGACGGCAAAGCTGCCCGCGCCCGAGGAAATCACGCCCTGGTCGCCCACCTGGCCGCCCGATTCCGCGTAGAACGGCGTCGTGTCGAGCACGACGATGCCCGCTTCACCGGCTTTCAGTTCAGCTACCTGCGTGCCGGCCGCGTACAGCGCGACGACCTTGCTGCTGAACGTCAATTGATCGTAGCCGACGAAGGTGTTTTTCTCGCCCGTGTACTCGACCTTGCTGTCCTTGTGCGTCTTGCCGCCCTTGCGCGACAGTTCCTGGCTTTCCTTCAGGGCCGCGTCGTAGCCGGCCTGGTCGAACGTGATGTCGCGTTCGCGGCAGATGTCGGCCGTCAGGTCCGGCGGGAAGCCGTAGGTTTCGTACAGGGTGAAGGCGGTGGCGCCGTCGATGCCCGTGGCATCCTTGGCCAGCTGCGCTTCCAGCACTTTCATGCCCGTTTCCAGGGTTTCGCCGAAACGCTCTTCCTCGGCCTTCAGCATGTTGGCGACGTTGTCTTTCGCTTCTTCCAGCTCGGGATAGGCGCCGCCCATCTCGATGGCCAGGTCGGCCACCAGCTTGTAGAAGAATGGTTTCGTCTGGCCCAGCTTGTGGCCATGGCGCAAGGCGCGGCGGATGATGCGGCGCAACACATACGCGCGGCCTTCGCTGCCCGGGATGATGCCGTCGACGATCATGAAGGCGGCGGCGCGGATGTGGTCGGCGATCACGCGCAGCGACTTGTTTTCCAGGTCGGTGGCGCCCGTTTCGCGCGCGGCAGCCTTGATCAGGTGCTGGAACAGGTCGATTTCATAGTTCGAATGCACGTGCTGCAGCACGGCGGCCAGGCGCTCCATGCCCATGCCCGTGTCCACGCATGGCTTCGGCAACTTGTGCATGACGCCCGCTTCATCGCGGTTGAACTGCATGAACACCAGGTTCCAGATTTCAATGAAGCGGTCGCCGTCTTCGTCAGGCGAGCCCGGCGGGCCGCCAGGAATGTCGGCGCCGTGGTCGTAGAAGATTTCCGTGCATGGACCGCATGGGCCCGTGTCCGCCATCTGCCAGAAATTGTCCGACGCGTAGCGCGAGCCCTTGTTGTCGCCGATGCGGATGATGCGCTCGGTTGGCACGCCAATTTCTTTCGCCCAGATATCGTACGCTTCGTCATCTTCGATGTAGACGGTGACGGTCAGCTTATCGGCCGGCAAGCCATATACCTTGGTCAGCAATTCCCACGCGTATTGAATCGCGTCGCGCTTGAAATAGTCGCCGAAGCTGAAGTTGCCCAGCATTTCAAAGAAGGTGTGGTGGCGCGCCGTGTAGCCGACGTTTTCCAGGTCGTTGTGCTTGCCGCCGGCGCGCACGCAGCGCTGCACGGAAGTGGCACGCGTGTACGGACGGCTGTCCGTGCCCGTAAACACATCCTTGAATTGCACCATGCCGCTGTTCGTCAACAGCAAGGTCGGATCGTTGCCTGGCACCAGGGAGCTGGAACGGACGATGGAATGGCCCTTGGACTCGAAAAATTTGAGGAACTTGTCGCGGATTTCAGTTGATTTCATGTTTTTTTGGCAAAGAGTGGCGGCAGCTTTAAAGGGAAGATTATACGTGATATGGGGTGCGGCAATGACGGCGGGCCAGGGCATTGTTGCGCCCGTGCCAACATCGACAACCTGCCCGCTCAGGCCGGGTCGTGGTGGCTGGCGCAGGCGTGCGGTGCAGGCGCGGCCTTGGCCGCCGCAGCGGATGGCGTAGGGCCGGCGGCCGCATTGCAGTCGGCGCAGCGGCCGTACAGGGTCAGTTCGTGGCGCTCGACGACAAAGCCTTGCGGCGCCATGCGCTTCAAGTCGCCCGGGCAATCATGCACGTCGAACACGCGCTGGCACGTGGTGCACTGGAAATGGTGGTGGTGGTGATTGGCGGCCGTGTTCGACTCATAGCGCGGGTTTTCACCCGGCAAGGTCACCACGTGCACCTTTTCTTCCAGCACCAGCGATTTCAAGTTGCGGTAAACGGTGGCGATGCCCAGCTGCGTCACCTGCAAGCTGGCTTGTTCGAGGATTTCCTGCGCCGACAAGGGGCGCTGGGCCGACTCGATGGCGGCTTGAATAGCGGTTTTTTGACGTGTTGTGCGTTCCATAGCCGACAGAATACACCATCCGCCTGACTCCCCTGCCCGGAAAAACTGTCACACAGTAATGATAATGGGTTATCATTATCATCTTCTGGCAGCCACCCCATCCGGCAATGGCCTGCCCCGACCCGTCAAACCGATCGCCGATAAAGGAATTCTTGCCCATGTCCGTCCGTCCTCACCAACCCACTCCCCTCGCGCTGGCCATCATGCTGGCCTTTGCCGCCCCTGCCAGCGCCGTGGCGCAGCAAGCGACAACCTTGCCCGCCGTGACCGTCTCGGCCAGCGCCCTGGCCCTGGGCAGCGACGACATGAGCACGCCCGTCACCGTGCTCGAAGGCGAGGAACTGGTGCGCGCCCGCGAAGCGACCCTGGGCGAAACCCTGGCCGGCCAGCCGGGCATCACGTCCAGCCATTTCGGCGCCGGCGCCAGCCGTCCCATCATCCGCGGCATGGATGGCCCGCGCGTGAAAGTACTGTCCGACGGCGCGGAAGTGCAGGACGCGTCGACCATCAGCCCCGATCATGCCGTCGCGGCCGAACCGATGCTGTCGGAACAGATCGAAGTCTTGCGCGGCCCGTCCGCGCTGGCCTACGGCGGCGGCGCCGTCGGCGGCGTGGTCAATGTGATCGACAAGAAAATCCCCACGCGCGTGCCGGCGAAAGGTTTTGAAGGCAGCGCGGAAGTGCGCGCCAACTCGGCCGCGCGCGAAAAGGCGGGCGCCTTTGAAGTCACTGGCGGCTCCGGCAACATCGCCTTCCACGCGGAAGGCGTCAAGCGCGACGCGAAGGAATACAAGGTCGGCAGCGGCTGGGAAGGCGGTTCGAAAGTGGCCGGCAGCTACAACAAGACGGACACGGGCAGCGTGGGCGTGTCGTGGGTGGGAGCGCGCGGATTCCTGGGCCTGGCCTTCACGAGCCAGCATGCGGAATACGGCTTGCCTGGCCACAACCACGAATTCGAAAGCTGCCACCCGCACGGCACGCATCTGCACTGCGGCGGCCACGAAGGCCACGGCCATGGCGATGAAGAGGAACACGACCACGATCACGAGCATGAAAGCGTGCCGTACGTGAAGCTGAAGAGCGAGCGCTGGGACGTGCGCGGCGAATTGCGCGATCCGGTTCCCGGCTTCGCCAAGCTGCGCCTGCGTGCTTCGTTTACCGATTACAAGCACGATGAAATCGAAGGCACGGAAATCGCCACCACCTTCAAGAACAAGGGCCACGATGCGCGCCTGGAAATGGAACACCATCCCGTCTTCGGCTGGCGCGGCGTGGTGGGCCTGCAAACGTCGAAGCGCGATTTCTCCGCCCTGGGCGAAGAAGCGTACGTGGCGCCGACGGTAACGAAGAAGCACGCGGCCTTCCTGGTCGAGGAATACAAGCTCGACCAATGGCGCTTCGAAGCGGGCTTGCGCCACGAATGGCAAGACATCACGGTCGACAGCGCCACCTTGCAAGACCGCAGCGCCAAGGGTACGTCGATCTCGCTGGGCGCCGTGTGGAAATTCGCGCCCCAGTACTCGCTCGGTTCGACCATTTCCCGCACGCACCGCCTGCCCAGCGCCGAAGAACTGTATGCGCACGGCGTGCACATGGCCACGGCCACGTATGAGCTGGGCAATCAAAACCTGGGCAAGGAAACGTCGAACAATATCGATTTGACCTTGCGCAAATACGCGGGCGCCACGACCTTCTCGGCCAGCGCCTACCGCAACAAGGTGGACAATTACATCTTCGGCTCCACCCTGGACAGCCACGAAGGCTTCCAGCTGATCCAGTACGCGCAGCGCGACGCAACCTTCACGGGCGTGGAAGGCCAGATCCGCCAGCAATTGAACCCCATGTTCGGCGCCAGCGTGTTCGGCGACTACGTGCGGGCCAAGCTGGCCGACGGCGGAGGCAACCTGCCGCGCATCCCGGCCCAGCGCGTCGGCGTGAAGGTCGACGCCAACTGGCAGGCATGGAGCGGCGTGGCCGAGTTCTACCGCGTGGGCAAGCAGGATAAAGTGGCAGCGTTCGAAACGGCCACGCCGGGCTACAACATGCTGAACCTGTCCGCCAACTACGACACGCGCATCGGCACGATGCCAGCCCAGTTCTACATCAAGGCGAACAACCTGACGAATGAACTGGCGTACAGCCACACCTCGTTCATCAAGAATGCGGCGCCTTTGACGGGGCGCAATATTGCAGCAGGCGTGCGCGTGACGTTCTAGTCGCACCTGACATAAGCTACTACGCGTCGTGATATACGGCCTGCGATGCTCACTGTGCTGTAGCACAGCTGCGCTTCTCGGCCATATCTCACTTCCGCTCGCTACGCTTCTGTCAGGCGCTGTTGAGCTGAATGTTGTCAGCTTGCCTTGATCAGATCGATCCTGTCCGTACAAAACCCGTCCACACCCCAGGCCAGCAGCTCGCTGGCCCGCTCGGGGGTGTTGACGGTGTAGCAAAACAATCCCAATCCCTCTTCCTTGACTGCCAGCGCCTGCGCGCGCGTCAGCTGCTGGTGGTCGCAATGGAGCGCCACCACGCCCAGTTCGCGGGCCGTCCGCGCCCAGCCATCCGGTATCTGTTCGACCAGCCAGCCGCGCGCCAGTTCCGGGGCCGCCTGGCGCGCCGCCTCCAGCGCCGCAATGCTGAACGACGATAGCAGCGGCAATAATTCACCTGCAGCGATTTCCTGCGCAAAATGATCGCGCGTGGCCAGCGCCACGGTCTTGCCCGTGGGCACGTCGAAGCCGGGCGCCGGCTTGATTTCGATATTCATCCAGATGCGCTGCGCCTTGCAATAGTTCACGACGGCGGCGAAGGTGGGCACGCCTTCGCCCGCGAAAGCGGGGCCGAACCAGGCGCCCGCCTCCATCGCTCCCAGCTGCGCGGCCGTGTAATCGTTGACAAGGCCGCTGCCGGCCACGGTGCGGCCCAGTTCGGGGTCGTGCACGACGACGGGCACGCCGTCGGACGCCAGCATGACGTCGAATTCCACGGCGCGGTAGCCGTAGGCCAGGCCGCAGCGCAGGGCGGCCAGGGTATTTTCAGGCGCCAGGGTGCCGCCGCCGCGGTGCGCCAGGGTGCGTGGATAAGGCCACATGATGCTTCCTTTATAGCAATTCCATGGATATGGACTGTCTTGCCATACTATTGCGTGCCTGCCCTGAAAAGTAAAGCGGCCCCGTTTGGCGATCCTCCGCCGCGAATGGCGGCGCGCCAGCCCCGTTTCGTCGCAGCCCGGTTGCGCCCAGGCTTGCGCTGGCACACAATGCCCCATCGCTACCAGCAGACACCACCATGAAAACCGACGCAACATCCGCCGCAGCGCCAGCAGCCAAGGCCAGGTCTCCGTACTACCGCATGCTGCCCGACGCGCGCTATGCGCTGGCGCTGAACGTGATTTGCGCGCTGGTCATTACCTTCATCCTCAATCCGGGCAGCCATTTCGGGCAAAACTTGATCGCCTCGATGTGCATCGGCACGATCGCCTTCTTGCTGATCGACGGCATGCGCCTGACCCTGTGGGGCGAAGGCCAGCGGCCGAAATTCCTGCCCTTCATGCTCATCATCCTCATTTCCGTGCCCGTGGCGCAAATGCTGGGCCTGACCCTGTTCAGCTGGCTGACAGGCGTGGACGTGGGCGGCTTCGAAAGCCTGCTGCCTACCCAGATGATCAGCACGCTCGTATTCACCCTGCTGGCCACGGGCGGCGCCGTGCTGTTCTTCTCCAGCCGCGAAAAAATTGCCCGCCTGCAAATGGAAGCCGCCCAGGAAAAAGCCCGCGCCGAATCCGTGGCGCGCCAGGCTATGCAAGCCCAGCTGCAGCTGCTGCAGGCGCAGATCGAGCCGCACATGCTGTTCAACACCCTGGCCAACCTGCAAGGCCTGATCAGCTTTGACCCGGAGCGCGCCCAGTTGCTGCTCGACCAGCTGATCCAGTATCTGCGCGCCACCCTCTCTTCCTCGCGCGCCGGGTCCACCACCCTGGAGCAGGAATTTTCCCTGATGCAAGCCTACCTGGGCCTGATGTCGATACGCATGGGTGCGCGCCTGCGCTTTACGCTGGACTTGCCCGACACTTTGCGCCAGATCAAGGTGCCTCCCATGCTTCTGCAACCGCTGGTGGAAAACGCCATCCAGCACGGCCTGGAACCGAAGATAGAAGGCGGACACATCCACGTGCAGGCATCCACGGACGCTGGCGTGCTGCTGCTCACCGTCAGCGACGATGGCCTGGGCCTCGACCATCCGGGCCAGACCAAGGGTACCCACCTGGGCGTGGCGAATATCCGCGAACGCCTGCACGGCATGCATGGCGATGCCGCCAGCCTGTCGCTGACCGCCAACCATCCGGCAGGCGCGACCGCCCGCCTGACACTTCCCCTTCCACCCACCATCACGAGCCACCTCGCATGAGCCCACATATCCCACGCGCGCCGCGCGCCCTGATCGCCGAAGACGAACCCATCCTCGCCGCCGCCCTCGCGCACGCCTTGCAACGGCTGTGGCCGGAGCTCGACATCGTTGCCACTTGCCCCAACGGCGTGGAAGCCTTGCGGCAAGGCCTGGCGCTGCAACCCGACATATTATTTCTCGACATCAAGATGCCGGGCAAGACGGGCCTGGAAGCGGCCGAAGAGCTGGCGGAGCAGTGGCCGGACGGCGTGCCTTTCCCCCACATCGTGTTTGTCACCGCCTACGACGAATACGCGCTGGCGGCCTTCGAACACGCGGCCGCCGATTACGTCTTAAAACCCGTCAACGATGCGCGCCTGGGCAAGACGGTGGAACGCCTGCAGCAACGCTTGCGCGACAGCGCCGGCGGCAACGGTACAGCTACAGCTACGGCTACAGCAAGCCCAACGCCAGCGACCGCGCCAGCCGCCACGGCAGCGTCGGCAGCCGAGTCCGCCAGCGACGGCAACATGGCCCGCCTGCTGAGCCAGTTGCAAGCCATGCTGCCGCCCGCGCCGCGCCTGCAAATGATACGTGCCGCCGTCGGCAACAGCGTGCGCATGATCGCCCTGGCCGATGTCGTGTATTTCGAAGCGCTGGACAAATACATCAACGTCGTGTGCCAGGACAGCGAAGCGCTGATACGCACGAGCCTGAAAGAGTTGCTGCCCCAGCTGGACCCGCAACAATTCTGGCAAATCCACCGGGGCACCATCGTCAACGCCAGCGCCATCGCCACGGCCGTGCGCGACGAGGCCGGCAAGCTGTCGCTGACCCTGCGCCAGCATCCGGCGCAACTGCGCGTCAGCCCTTTATATGCCCATTTGTTCCGCCAGATGTAAAACCGTTAGTGCAGCTGATGCTTCAGGTCCGATAATTCATCATGCACCTTGAGCACGGCACTCTTCATTTCCGGCGTCACGCTGGCCGCCGTGCCGCATGCCCGCTTGGCGCGGTCGCCCAGCGATTCCATCTGGTCGACGGCTTGCCGGATGCGCGCATCGTCCTGCGTGTCGATGGCTTGCCGCACGGCGTTCTTTTGCTGGTCCAGCTGGTTGATGCAATCCTTCAAGTCCATCGGCATGCCCTGCTGCTTGCCGCACAGCTGGGCCGCCTGGCCGATCGCATGTTCAATGGCGCCAAAGCGCCGTGCCACTTCCTTTACTTGCATCATGATGATCTCCTGTTCGCGTGGTGTCCGGGTTGGATCACCAGACTGGCGCAGGGTTCCCCGCCAGCCGCCATGGCATCGAAATTTCCACCTGGCACTTTTTTGTAAGCACTGGTGACATTTTAGATAATTATCAAATCCTTCAGATACATTGGCGTACCTGAACCACCATGTCATCCATGACCTCGCCTACTACCCTGCCCCGCCGCGCTCCCAGCCTGCTGCTGATCGTCCTGCTGCACCTTGGCTTTGCGTACATCGTCTTGCAGTCGCGGCCCCGCGCCGTCATGGATGAACACTTGCCGCAGGGTCCGGCCATCGCCTGGCTGCGCCACACGCTCCCGGCGCCGCCCAAGCCGGTCCCCGTACCGTTGCCCGACGCAAAACCGGCCGCCGCACGCCCGCCGCACCTGCCCATGCCGGCGCCCGTCAGCCGCCCCTTGCCCGTTCCCGCCGCCGAACAGGCGCCGGCGCCGGCAATGCCGGAAGCGATCACGCTCGCCGCGCCGCCCAGCGCGGCCGACATCCTGGCGCAAGCCAAGCGCGACGTGGGTAAGATCGACAAGGAGCTACGCAAGGAATTCCCGCAACGGGGTGGGGAGAAATTCGACGACACGGGCTTCAAGCGCATGCAGCAGGGATTTGCCGAGGCCTACGCGGCCGTGCCGCCGAAATGGTATGAAGCGTCAAGGATCGAGGAGATCGGCGCGAACGAGGCCAAGGGCAGCCGCACCTATAAAATCACCAGCGCGCTGGGTACCTTGTGCGTGACCACGCGCGCGGGCAAGCAGGGGGAAACGATGATCGGCATGTGTCCCAAATAGCTGCCTCAGCCTACCGCTTCGCGCGCCCCCAGCGGCTGCAAATGGCGCAGGCGCAAGGCGATCAGCACGCCGCCGCCCAGGCACACGCCCAGCATGACGACCACGCCCGTCCAGCCGTCGAAGCCCCACATCATGCCCGAGGCGGACCCGATCAGGCTGGAACCCAGGTAATAGAACAGCAAATAAAAGGCCGAGGCCAGCGCCTGCGGCGCGCGGGCGCGGCGGCTGACCCAGCTGCTGGCGATCGAGTGCGAGGCAAAGAAGCCGAAGGTGGCCAGCGCCATGCCGATGACGATCAGCGGCAGCGAATCGAACAGGGTCAATACAATGCCGGACAGCATCACCGACAGCATGATCCACAGCACGCCCCGGCGCCCCAGGCGGTCCACCAGGCGGCCCGCCCAGACGGAACTGAAGATGCCGATCAGGTACAAAAAGGCCAGCAAGCCGACCGTACTCTGGCGCAAGCCGAAGGGAGCGGCCAGCAGACGGTAGCCGATGTAGTTATACAGGCTGACGAAGCAGCCCATCAGCACGAACGCCAGGCAGAACAGCCACGGCAAGCCCTTATCCGAAAAATGCTGCCTGATCGCGTGCGGCAAGGCATTCCAGCCCTTTGTGCTGGGCACGAAGTTCTTCGACGCGGGCAGGCTGCGCCAGAATTCCGCCGCTGCTAGCACGCCGGCCACGCCCAGCACGCCCAGGGCCCAGCGCCACGACAGGAAATCGCTAAGCATGGATGCCACCAGCCGCCCCGACATGCCGCCAAACGCGCTGCCGGCGATATACAGTCCCATCGACAGGCCCAGCGACGGCCCTTCGATTTCCTCGCCCAGATACGCCATGGCCACGGCCGGCATGCCGCCCAGGGCCACGCCCAGCGCGGCGCGGATCGCCAGCAACTGCGCATAATCCTGCGCGAACGCGGACAAAATGGTCAATATTGCGGCGGAAAACATCGACGCCACCATCAGCGGCTTGCGGCCCACCCGGTCCGACACCGCGCTCAGCAGCACCAGCGAGATGGCCAGCAAGCCGCTCGACACGGACAGGGACCAGCTGCTTTGCGCCGGCGTCAGATGAAACTGGTGCGACAGCAGCGGGAACAGGGGCTGGATGCAATACAGCAAGCTGAAAGTGGAAAAGCCGCCAAAGAACAGCGCGCGGTTGCTGCGCTTGAATTCGATGGAACCCTTGGCGATGGCCGTGCGGGGAGCGGGAGCGGCAGGCGAAAGCGCCGGAGTGGCGGCGGAGGCATAAGCAAGCGATGAATCAGACATGGCCGTGTTCGTGAAAGAAGCGAGTCTTCATCTTAGGATTGCCAACTCATATCGTCCAATATATATTTAAGGCCCAACTCATACTTTAAAACGATTACTGGACGAATATGGAACTGCGCCACCTGCGTTATTTTGTCGCCGTCGCCGAGGAGTTGCACTTCACGCGCGCGGCCGAGCGCCTGCACATCGGCCAGCCGCCGCTAAGCCAGCAAATCCAGGCGCTGGAGGCGGAATTGGGCGCCCAGTTGTTCGAGCGCAACAAGCGCTCCGTGCGGCTGACGCAGGCGGGCACGCTGTTCCTCGACGATGCGCGGCGCATCCTGGCCCTGTCGGAGCAGGCGGCCGTGACGGCGCGCCGGGCCCAGCGGGGCGAAGCGGGCGAATTGCGCATCGGTTTTACCTTTTCCACGCCGTTTACGCCGTATTTCGCCACCGTCATCAACCGCTACCGCCAGCTCTTTCCGCACGTCACATTGACCCTGCACGAAATGGCGACATTGCATCAGCTGGAAGCGATCAGTGGCAGGACCATGGACCTGGGTTTCGTGCGCCCGCCGGAAACGACGTATCCCTCCGATATCAAGCTGACGCAACTGCGCCAGGACCCGCTGTTCCTCGTGCTGCCCGTCGCCCATGCGCTGGCGGCCAAGGAGGCGATTGCCATTGCCGACATGGCGGGCGAAGGTTTTGTCATGTACCCCAAGGATGCGGGCACGGGGATTTATCCGCAGATCTTCCGCCTGTGCAAGGCGGCCGGCTTCGTGCCCCAGGTGGCGCAGGAAGCGGGCGAGGCGTCGACCATCATCGGCCTGGTGGCGGCCGGCTGCGGCATTTCCGTCCTGCCCGCCTCGTTCGACCGCATCCGCATGGATGGCGTGTGCTACCGCCCGATCGACGACCCGCAGGCGACGACCAGTCTGTTACTGGCGCAAAGGGAAGAAGAAACGTCGCCGCTGGTGGCGGCGTTCGTGAAACTGGCCGAGGAAGCGGCGCTGGAAGGGGGAGCGTAGGCCGGCAAGCGCCGGCCCACGTACTGCATTACGAGTAGTCGGCGTCCAGCTCCGAACCCGCGTAGTTTTCCAGGTCCTCGAACAGGCTCTTCATGCTGGCCCGCGTGAGAATCTTATGCACGACGGTGCAGCTGCGGCGGTACGAAGCGATGCGGTCGAGCAACACCGGATGGTGCTGCACGGGCACCTTGGCCACCAGGGCGGCCCAGCCTTCCTCGAAGTCGGGCTTGTTCTTGCGCACGGAACGCACGAAGCGCTCGAACTCCTTCTGCCCCGTGCGCGCGATGACGCGCCCGCCGCCTTCGATGGCGAAGATGATGGCCAGGGCGATGACGCCCTCGGCATTCAAGTCGCTGTCGCTGACGGGGCCATTGTCGTGGTGGCGGCGCAGCCAGCCGGCCAGGCGCACGACGGCTTGCACTTCCTTGCGCTGTTGCAACTGCAACGCATACTTTTCATAGCCGGCCCAGTTCTGGTTCGGGTCGGCCTGGCAAATATCGATGAACAGCTCGCGCAGGCGCCGCTGCAGGTAGACGGGGTCCTGGTCGTACTCGCCCACGAGGGCGTCTTCCGGCAGCTGCGACAATTCCTTGATCAGGCGAAAGCCCACCTGGAACGCGTGTTCGGCGCCGTGCTCGACGAGGAAATCGAGCGCGGCCTGGTCGCCTTCATGCGAGACGGCCTGTTCCAGGCCCAAGGACACGCCGCCCACCGTCAAATACAGCGCTTTCTGGATGCCGTCGGCCGTGCGTTCATTCGTGAACTTCTCGGCCACCATGGCCGTGATGCCCGTCAATTCATCGGCCAGGTTCAGGGCCGCGTCTTCGCGCGGGTCGCCCGGCAACAGTTTGATGGCGCGCACCAGGCGCGGAAGATTCTCTACAACAATTGCTGGCAGCATTAGACGTTCCCTGCTTTCATCAAGAGAAAATGCCCGTGCCCAGGCTGCGGCGCGTGCTGGAACGCGGCGCGCTGCGCGTGCTCGGCACTTGCTTGCGCAGGCGGTACAGCAATTCCTTGGTACTGCGCTGCAACATGGTCGGCTCTTCATCCGGGTCGTCCGAGTATTCCGCGTCGGCCAGGTCGGCGCTGTGGCGGAAGTCGGGGAACAGTTCGAACAGCGAACGGTCCCAGCCGTCTTCATTCGCTTGCGCCAGCTCAATGGCCAGCGGCACGACGTCGTTGTCGGACGACGTCACGCCCGTCACATACGGTCCCTTGATGACGATCTCGCCCGCCACTTCGAGGATTTCCTTCGGCGCCATCGAGAACAGGATGGCGAACGCCGTGGCGCCCCAGTCGGTGGCGGACGCTTCGAGCAGCAGCTCGCGGCGGCGCTCGGCGTCGTCGGTGGAAAACACGACGCCGTGGATGTGCGCGAACAGGGCTTCGGCGATGCGTTCCGGATCATCCTCGATCTGGTCGTCGCTCCAGGTGGCGGCGATGAAGGCCAGGCTGTCGGCCCAGGCTTTCGGCGGTACCAGCAAGGTCGCCAGCGACATCTTGCCCCCGTCGAAGCCGGCCAGGTGCAGGGCCGTCACTTGCGGCGGGATGGCATTCAGCACTTCCACCACGGCAAGATCGCCGTACTGGTCGGCCGCGTCGGCAAACGCCTGCTCGGCGTGGCCCAGCGAACCGGACAGCACCAATTCCGTGACTTGTTTCGTCAGCGCGGGAAGATTGCTCTTTTGATCCGCATTTTGCTTGTCATTATCTGCCATGGTCATCTCCATCCTGGTCAAACATCTGGGCGAAATCGTCGGTCGCTTCGTCTTCATCGTGCTCGTCGTCGCCGTCGTCATTGGCGGCCAGCTGGTCCAGCGACTGGTCGTCGTCGTCCCACAGGCGGGGATTCTTGTGCAGGAAGGCCGTGATGATGGCCTGGCGCGCCAGGTCGGGGAAGCTTTCCTCGATGGCGGCGTACATCTTGGCCGCTTCCGGCGCGGCGCACGCGGCCATGGAAAACACGCGGGCCGTATCGCCGAATTCGTAGTCTTCGCTTTCGGCCAGCAAGCCTTTCGGGTCGCTGAAGGTGATGTGGTCGACCAGCGCGAAGGCCAGCATGTTCACGTCTTCGATGCCGCCGCCGCTCGCGTATTCGCCCACCAGCGCGTCGACCATGCTCTTGTAGTTCTTGCGGTTCGGCGGGTCGCCGAGGATGCCTTCGATCTGGCCTTCCAGCTCGCGCGACTGATACGCGAATTCAGGGTGTACTCTTCTCATGCTGTGCTTTCCAATGTAATGCGCGGCGCTGGATTAACAGCGCCGTTGTTGTTGTTTTTCAAGTAATTCTGGCCGGCTGATGCGGGCCGCATCGAGTTAATCGGCAGGTAATACTGTACCGTGGAGGCGGAACACGCCGCACCACAGGGCATAGGCTTCCGCTTCCGGATCGATGATGATGCGGTGGTTCACGCTCTGGTCGTATTCGGCGCGCTTGGCCGGGTCGGCCAGGATCTCATACGCCTTGGTGACGCTCTTGAAGCGCGCCTCGGCGCCGGGGGCCTGGTTGCGGTCGGGGTGGAAGCGCATGGCCAGCGAACGGTAAACCTTCTTGATTTCATCGTCGCTGGCATTGGGCGCGACACCGAGGACGTTATATAAATTTTCCATAAAAGGCTCCGGGGTCACGTTTTTCTACTAATTAAAGGCGAATTATCCTATAGAACGGCGCCCGCGTCGCTTGCATGCTGGGAAATGGGGGCAAATACGTGCTTATAAAGCGCTTGCGGTACGGTAAAATGCTTTTTACTGTCACTCTTCCGCATTGATCAATGAGCAACGATAAACCGAATAACGCCGCGCCGGCGCTGGCGCCCAATTTCTTGCGTAACATCATCGAAGCCGACCTGGCTGCCGGCGCCCATGTGCGTCCCGGCCTGCCCCAGGTGATCACGCGTTTCCCGCCGGAGCCGAACGGCTACCTGCACGTGGGCCACGCCAAGTCGATCTGCGTCAACTTCGGCCTGGCGCGCGATTACGCCGGCCAGTGCAACCTGCGTTTCGACGACACCAACCCGGCAAAGGAAGAGCAGGAATACGTCGACACCATCATGGACAGCGTGAAATGGCTGGGCTTTGACTGGGAACCGAAGCATGCCGATGGCCAGAGCCACCTGCACTACGCGAGCGACTATTTCGACCAGCTGTACGCGATGGCCGAATACCTGATCACGGCCGGCTTTGCCTATGTCGACAGCCAGAGCGCCGAAGACATGGCCGCCAACCGGGGCAATTTCGGCCAGGCCGGCAAGAATTCGCCGTTCCGCGACCGTCCGCGCGACGAATCGCTGGCCCTGTTCCGCGCCATGAAGGCGGGCCAGTTCAAGGATGGCGAACACATTCTGCGCGCGAAGATGAGCGAAGATGCCATGAGTTCGCCGAACATGAACTTGCGCGACCCGGCCATCTACCGCATCCGCCATGCGCACCACCACCGCACGGGCGACGCCTGGTGCATCTATCCGATGTACGACTACACGCACCCGATCTCGGACGCGCTGGAAAACATCACGCATTCGATCTGCACCCTGGAATTCCAGGACCACCGCCCATTCTACGACTGGCTGCTGGAAACCCTGTCGGCCGGCGGCTTCTTCCGGCAACCGGTGCCGCACCAGTTCGAATTCTCGCGCCTGAACCTGACCTACATCGTCACCAGCAAGCGCAAGCTGCGCCAACTGGTGGAAGAAAAAATCGTCGACGGCTGGGACGACCCGCGCATGCCGACCCTGGTGGGCATGCGCCGCCGCGGCTACACGCCGGAAGCGATTCAACTGATGTGCGAACGCACGGGCGTGACGAAATCCGACGGCTGGATCGACTACAGCGTGCTCGAAGGCTGTTTGCGCGAAGACCTGGATCCGAAGGCGCCCCGTTCGGTGGCCGTGCTGCGTCCGTTGAAACTGATCATCGACAATTTCCCTGAAAACGACAGCGTGGAATGCACGGCGCCCGTGCACCCGCACTTCCCGGAGCGCGGCTTGCGCACCTTCCCCATCTCGCGCGAGCTGTGGATCGAGGAAGACGACTTCATGGAAGTGCCGAACAAGGGCTATTTCCGCCTGTATCCGCCGATCGACGACAAGCCGGGCAGCAAGGTGCGTTTGCGCTACGGCTACGTGATCGAGTGCACGGGCTACGACAAGGATGCGGACGGCAAGGTCATCGCCGTGCATTGCACCTACTTCCCGGACAGCAAGTCGGGCACGGAAGGCAGCGCCAATTACAAGGTCAAGGGCAATATGCACTGGGTCAGCGCGCCGACGGCCATTCCCGCCGAAGTGCGCCTGTACGACCGCCTGTTTACGGACCCGCAGCCGGACGCGGGCGGCAAGGACTTCAAGCTGGCCTTGAATCCGCTGGCCAAGGAAGTCGTGCAAGCGTGGCTGGAACCGGGCGCGGAACTGGCCCAGCCGGAACAGCGCTTCCAGTTCGAGCGTCACGGCTATTTTGCGGCCGACCGGGTAGACAGCCAGCCTGGCAAGCCCGTCTTCAACCGCATCGTCACCCTGAAAGACAGCTGGCAGCCCGCCAAATAAGGGCTCGACGGCACACGAAAAAAACCGCTGCGGCGGTTTTTTTTCGTTTCAAAGAGAAATATTGCCTGTTGACTATATTCACGATAGTTTTGTATATTAGGCAGCTATTGAGCAATTTGCAATTTCGATAGTCCTTGTGCAACTGAGTACAGCCACCACCACACAGGCGGCACCCGATTCCTCTTCCTGATGCGGATGGCGATGTCTTCTACTGCCGGCGAACACCCCTTAGCTGCTGAAAAAAGACCGCTGTGGCTGTTCGGCTTTGTCGTGTCGACGATGGTGGGCCTGCTGTTCTACATGGCCGCTTCGCTGTCGATCGAAAGCGATGCCAGCGAACAATTCAACAATCTGGCGCGCAACACCCAGAAAAACATCGAATCGCGCACCAAGTCGTATGCCAACCTGCTGCGCGGCACGGCCAGCCTGTTCCAGGCCAACGACCACGTGAGCCGCGAGCAATTCCACCGCTACGTGGCTAACATCGCCCTGCAACAGAACTACCCGGGCGTGATGAATCTCAATTACAGCCAGGAACTCGACGAGACGCAGCGCCCCGCTTACGAAGCGGCCATGCGGCGCGACTATCCGCCCGGGCGCGACGGCTATCCGGCGTTTGCCATCCACCCGCCCGGCCCGCGCGCCCAGTATTCCGTGCTCGTATACATCGAGCCGATCGCCAGCGCCCCGGAAAAGTATGGCTACGACATCGCCTCGCGCCCGCAAATCGCCGAAGCGCTGGCGCAGTCGCGCGATTCCGGCCACATCAGCAATTCCGGCGTGCCCGTGCCGATGGACGGCCGTCCCCAGCTGACGGGCATGGCCATGCGCCTGCCCGTGTACCGCTTCGGCATGCCCGTCGATACCGTGGAGCAGAGGCGCGCCGCTTACCAGGGCTCCGTCGGCATCGGCTACGACCTGGTGACGATGATGCGCAGCGCGCTGGCCGACATGCCGGTACGCAACGTCCGCCTGACCCTGTTCGATATCGGCCCGCAGGCGCTGCAACAGCGGGACGTGCCGCTGCAATTGCCGCACGACATGCGCCCCATCTTCGACAGCACGGCGGCGGGCATGCATGCGCCATGGTGGCAGCCCGGCAGTTCGGGCCGCTACCTGAGCAGCACGCTGCTGATCGAGCACAATGGCCGCGCCTGGCAAGCGCTGTTCAGCGTGCGCAAGAGCGACCTGTATTCGCGCTTCGACGCCTTCCTGCCGTGGCTGGCCCTGCTGATCGGCTTTGCCAGCACCATGCTGCTGTACGTGCTGTTCCACACCCTGGCGTCGTCGCGCCGGCGCGCCATCCAGATGGCGACGGGCATGACGGAGGAGTTGCGCGCCAGCCAGATCCGATTGCAGCTGTCGCACCAGAAACTGCGCCGCCTGGCCGCGCACGCCGACCAGATCAAGGAAGAAGAGCGCAAGCGCATCGCGCGCGAAATTCACGACGACCTGGGACAGAACCTGCTCGTCCTGCGCATCGACGCCGACATGCTGGCCTCGCGCACGCAGCGCCGCCACCCGCGCCTGAATGCCCGCGCCCGTTCGACCCTGGAGCAGATCGACGCCACCATCAAGAGCGTGCGGCAGATCATCAACGACTTGCGCCCTACCGTGCTGGACCTGGGCGTGAATGCGGCCGTCGAATGGCAGGTGGCGCAATTTCGCCAGCGCACGGGCATCGCCTGCGAAGTGAGCGAAAGCCATGACGACATTTGCCTCAGCGACCAATGCGCGACGGCCCTGTTCCGCATCCTGCAAGAGTCGCTCAGCAATATTTCCCAGCATGCGAATGCCAGCCGCGTGCAAGTCAAGCTGGAAAAGTGCCGCGATACGGTGTCGATGAGCGTCAGCGACAACGGCGTGGGTGCGGCCATCGACGGGCGCAACAAGCTCGGTTCGTTTGGCCTGGTGGGGATAGAGGAACGCATCAAGTTGCTGGGTGGCACTTTTTACATCGAAAGCAGCCCCGGCGCCGGCATGAGCGTGCACGTCAGCGTGCCGCTGGGCGCGGACGCCACCGCGTTTCCCTACGAGGAAGAAAGCCGGGCCAGCGGCTGACAGGCGCGCCCCCGCATGAATCAAGCTCAGCTTGCATATTTCGTAATAAGATGCAATATTGATGTAGAACAACTTAGCGCCTGCCCGCCATGGGCAAGGCATTCCTCGACTACTTGCCAGGAGTACACACCCGCCGCTTTCCCTTGTTTCACCGTATTTCCCACAACGCTCTTTACCAAAGGACATTCATGGATACGAACGACAGTTTCAAGGCTATTGCCGATTTGAATTTGGACGCGATCAAGGTCAAACTGATGCACCGGGAGTCAGGCGAAGGATGGAGTCTGGAGAAGGCCAACGCGGTGGAATTCGAATACCGCCGCTTCCTGATCCTGATGAAACAGTTTCCGCAAGAAGAGACGGCGCCCCTGATGGACGTCGATACCTTCTGGCACTACCACATCCTCGACACCCTGAAATATGCGGCCGACTGCGAACAGGTGTTCGGCTACTTCCTCCATCACTTCCCCTACATCGGCTTGCGCGGCGAGGACGACGAAGCGGCGCACCATCGCGTGGGCGAGCGCATGAAGCAGTTGTATGAACAAACGTTCGGGGAAGATTATATCCGCGCTGAAACGGCGTATTCGGGGCGCGCCGTACAGGCAGCGTATTCGGGACGTGCGGTGCAGGAGACGGCTTACTCGGGCCGCGCCGTGCAAACGGCGTTTTCCAGTGCGGCGGTGCAAGCGACTGCTTACTCGGGCCGGGCCGTGCAAACGGCGTTTTCCAGTGCGGCAGTACAGGCGACGGCGTATTCGGGCCGCGCGACCGGGGCTGCCAACACCGCATTTTCCAGCGCCCCTGCCTCACTGGCCGCAGCGGTGGTCAAGTCGTCCTCGACTGGCCTGGAAATGGGGCGCTTCTATGTCGATCGTCCGGTGCTGAACCGCGACCCGCAATAGAAAAGCGGAAAACAGATGTGGCTGCCGCACGCGGCAAGCCTGACGTACCCAGACGGCACCTCTCAGTTTGCCGTCTGTCAGGCGCTCTTAGGCAGCCATCAACTCGCGCAGTTCACGAATGCTGAAATCGCTGATTTCATGCATGCGGATGAGGATCGTGGCGCCGATCGGCAAGGTATTGTGACGAATCTTGCTGATGACCGGTGGCGCCACTTCCAGGGCTCGCGACAAGGCGGCATCGTTTTTCAGTTGCAGCTTGTCGATGATCGCATCGAGGACGCGATTCGGGTTGTAGGTAGGCAAAGAGGTAATTTGTTTGAGAGACATGATCGAAAATCCGTACTTGTTGTATTAGAGCAAAAAGAAACCGAATGTCTCTTCTGCAATAATTCAGGGTAAACACACTAAAAAGCGCCATCACTTATGCGGCTTTTACGCCGCAAACAATATAATACACGCTATTGTTGATTTTTGCGTAACTTAACGCAAAATTGTGATAATTGAAGAGAATTGACGCACTTGGAATGTGCTAGAGGATAACTCAAATTGGAAAAATTTGCTGCAAGTCATCAATTTTTACGATGAGCAACACCGCTATGCATGAGCCAAGCTATGGCCATGAGGGTGCTCAGGCGCGCCATTTCGGCAGATAGATGCCAGCCTTGCGCGGCCACGCCGGCCGGCGTGGCAAGCGGGCACGTGCCCGGAACGGCATCCACGCGGCACCAGGCCAGTTGCCGGCGGATTTCATCGGGCGGCGGCGGCGGCTGCAGCGCACGTTCGCGACGGCGCATGTAAGCGCGTACCTGTTCCTTGCTGGGGTGACTCGTAGCTCGCATGGCTCGCTCCTGCTGACGGGAAACAGCGTCACGCTATGCAGAGCCCGCCACAAGAGCCCAGACGCGTGACGACATTGCTCACCATATCGCCAGCGCGCCATGACGCGTTTGCGCTGCGTCAAAGGTCACGGCCCCGGTGTTGCGCCGAGACCCGTACTGCGCCATGGCCCCGGCGGCCAGGCCCACGTTCTTATTTCTTTTGCTGGCGCACGCGCTGCTGCTGCTTTTCCTGCGTTTGCTGGCGATTCTGCTTGCGCTCGAACAAGGTGACCGCATCTTTCTTGGCTTGTTCGACGGTACGCATTTCCTCATGCGCATCGTGCGGGACAAAAAATTCGGCGTCCTGCGCCGCCACGACCAACTTGATGGCGGCCTCGTCGTCGAGGTCGTACAGTTCCGTCAGGACGGTGGTGACCTCGTCCAGGTATTCTTCGTAAGTGAGGGTGCTCATGCTGTAGTCCTTAAGTGAGTGGCGCAGCGCGGGAACGGCGCGCTGCGCGCCGGCCCAGCAAAGTGCGCAGATAACCGGCCATTTTACCCGATGCCGGCGCCATCGGCTGCCATCGCCTGCAAGGCATCGGCCACGCGCGCGTAGCGCAGGCGCACGCCCAGCTCGCGCTTGAGGCGGGTATTGTGCAGGCGGCGCGATTCGGACATGAACGACAGCAGCATCGGCGTGACCACTTGCCGCAGCTCGGCCCGCGGCAGGCGCGGCGGGCGCGGCAAGCCAAACGTATCGGCCACGGCATCGAAATACTCGGCCATCCTGAGTTCGCTGTCATCGCTGGCGTGATACACGCGGCCCGGCTTGCCCCGCCACAGAGCCCGCTCGATGACGCGCGCCAGGTCATCGGCATGGATATGGTTGGTGTACACATCGTCGCTGGCTTCCAGGGCTGGCGTGCCTTCGCGCAAGCGCTTCAGCGGCAGGCGGTCTTGCGCATAGATGCCCGGCACGCGCAGGATGGCCACGCTGGCGCCGCGGCGCGCGCCCCAGCCGCGCAAGACCTGTTCGGCGTCCACGCGCCGCTTCGCGCGCGCATTCGCCGGCGCCGTCGGCCGCGTCTCATCGACCCAGGCGCCAGCGCAATCGCCATACACGCCGCTGGTGCTCACATACACCATGCGTGCATGCTCGGGTAAAATGGCGGCCAGATTGCGCGTGCGCCGGTCCAGCAAGCCAGACGACATGGGCGGCGCCAGGTGCACGACCATCGTCGCCAGTCCCGCCAGCCGTTTCAGGCTGGCGCGCTCGTCGAGGTTGGCCACGATGGGCACGGCACCGGCCGCCCGCAACTGCGCGCAGCGCGCCGGCTGGCTGGTGACGGCAAAGACGCGAAAGCGCGCGCGCAGCAGGGGCAGCAACCGCATGCCGACGTCGCCGCAGCCCAGGATCAGCAAGCGCGGCAAGCCTGAAGGCTTGCGCAAAGAGTGCATTAACATATTTTTCATCTCAAGGATTGTATGACTTTTCAAGTTACTGTTCAGCCCAGCGGCCACCAGTTCAGCTGCGAAGCGGACGAAACCGTGCTGGCGGCGGCGATACGCGCCGGCGTGGGCTTGCCGTATGGCTGCAAAAATGGCGCCTGCGGTTCCTGCAAGGGCAAAGTAGTCAGCGGCACCGTCCAGCACAAGGCGCACCAGCAGCGCGCCCTGACGCCGGAAGAGGAAGCGGCCGGCTTTTCCCTGTTCTGCTGCGCCACCACAGGCGCCGACCTCGTCATCGAAGCGCGCGAAGTGGCGGGCAGCAGCGACTACCCGATCAAGAAAATGCCGTCGCGCGTGACCACCATCGAAAAAGTCGCCCCCGACGTCGTCGTGCTGACCCTGCAATTGCCGGCCAGCGAACGCCTCAACTACCGCGCCGGACAGTATATCGAAATCCTGTTGCGCGACAACAAACGCCGCAGCTACAGCATGGCCAGCGCGCCCGCCGACGGCGGCCCCGTGACCCTGCACATCCGCCACCTGCCGGGCGGCCTGTTCACCGACCAGGTGTTCGGCAGCATGAAGGAGCGCGACATCCTGCGCTTCGAAGGCCCGATGGGCACCTTCTTCCTGCGCGAAGATTCCGACAAGCCCATCGTACTGCTGGCCTCGGGCACGGGCTTTGCCCCGCTGAAAGCCATCGTCGAGCACATGATCAGCGAGCAGTCGCCGCGCCCGATCACCCTGTACTGGGGCGGCCGCCGTCCGCACGACCTGTACATGGACGCCCTGTGCCGCCAGTGGGCCGCCGACTTGCCGCAGTTCACCTATGTGCCCGTCGTGTCGGACGCCCTGCCGGAAGACGCGTGGCAAGGCCGCACGGGCTTCGTGCACCAGGCCGTCATCGCCGACTTGCCGGACATGTCCGCGTATCAGGTGTATGCCTGCGGCGCGCCCGTGATGGTCGATGCGGCCCACCGCGATTTCGTGCAATTGTGTCAATTGCCGGCCGACGAGTTTTACGCGGACGCCTTCACCACGGAAGCCGACCTGGCCAAGTAAGCATCCAGACAGCGGGGTGCTGCTGGCGCGGCATCCGCTGCCGCTCCACCCCGCTGTTTCCTGGAAATTTCATGTCTCTCGCCTCTGCCGGCAACGGCTTCAGTATCCTGCGTCACCGCAACTTCGCCTGTTATCTTTCCGCCCGCGTGCTGGGCACGGTGGCCGTGCAGATGCAAAGCGTGGCCATCGGCTGGCAGGTGTACCAGATCACGGGCAGCCTGTTCGACCTGGGCTTGATCGGCCTGGCGCAATTCGCGCCCTTCCTCGTGCTCATCTTGCCGGCCGGCCACGTGGCCGACCGCTACAACCGCCGCAACATCATCGCCTGGTGCCTGGCGGCGCAGCTGGCGTGCGCGCTGGCCCTGCTGGCGTTCACCCTGAGCGGGCTTTCCATCGTGTGGCCCGTGTTTGCCGTGCTGGTGCTGTTCGGCAGCGCGCGCGCCTTCATGATGCCGGCCACGCAAGCCGTGCTGGTCAACATGGTGCCCACGCAACACTTCAGCCGCGCCGTCGCGCTCAGCTCGTCCAGTTCCCACGTGGCCATCATCCTGGGCCCCACCTTGGGCGGCTTGCTGTATTACTTCGGCCCCAAGGTCGTGTATCTGATCTCGTCCGCGCTGCTGGTCGTGTCCGTCCTGCTGATGCGCGCCACTACGCCGGCGCCGCAAGTGGTGAAACGCGAACCCGTCAGCTGGCATACGCTGCTCGAAGGCTTGCGTTTCGTCTGGTCGAAGCCCATCGTGCTGGGCGCCATTTCGCTCGACCTGTTTGCCGTGCTGTTCGGCGGCGCCACGGCCCTGCTGCCGGCGCTCGCGCATGACGTGCTGCATGCCGGACCCAGCGGCCTGGGCTTGCTGCGCACGGCGCCGGGCGCGGGCGCCGCCCTGTGCTCGATCGCGCTGGCCATGTTTCCCATCACGCGCCGCGTGGGCGCGTGGATGTTCGGCGGCGTGGCCGTCTTCGGCCTGGGCACCCTGGTGCTGGGCAGCACCAGCTATTTCCCGCTGGCGCTGGCGGCGCTGTTCCTGATGGGCGCAGGCGACATGGTCAGCGTCTACATCCGCCATTTGCTGGTGCAGTTCGAAACGCCGGACGAGATCCGCGGCCGGGTCAGCGCCGTGAACGCCGTCTTCATCGGCGCCTCGAACGAGCTGGGCGAATTCGAATCGGGCTTGACGGCCGGCTGGTTCGGCCTCGTGCGCGCCGTGCTCTTCGGCGGCGCCGCCACCCTGGCCGTGACGGGTATCTGGGCCGTGCTGTTCCCCGTGCTGTCGCGCATGGACCGCTTCCCCCACCACGAGAAGGAAGCGGCCGCCAGGACGGCCACCGCGACAAGCGCATAAGGTCTAAGATGCGCTATCCCCACTGACGAACCCGCACCATGAAAATCACGCTTCCATTCCACGGCTTCATCCGCAGCCGCCCCCACCTGAGCATGGCCACGGCCATCGGCGTGGCGGCCGGCCTGCTGCTGCCCGCATCCTGGCAACAGATGACGCGCCTGCTGACGGCGTGGAACGTCGCCGTCTGGTTCTACCTGGCGACGATGGCCTGGATGATGATGCGCGCCAACCACCACAAGGTCAAAGCCATGGCGGCGCGCCAGGATGAGCGGGCGGCAACCGTCCTGTCGGCCCTGTCCGTCGCATCCGTGATGAGCCTGGTAGCCATCGTTTCGCAGCTGTCCTCGATGAAAGACATGGCGCCGGACGAGCGCGCGCTGCATTACGGCCTGACGATCCTCACCCTGGTCGGCTCCTGGTTCCTCGTCGGCACCCTGTTCTGCTTTCACTATGCCCACCTGTACTACCAGGCCGATCCCGCACTGCGCCCCCTGAAGTTTCCCGACGACGAGCAAAGCCCCGACTACTGGGATTTCCTGTATTTCGCCTTCACCATCGCCGTCGCAGTGCAAACGTCGGACGTTTCCGTGCAGACGCGCATGATGCGGCAAATCGTGCTGGGACAATCCGTGCTGAGCTTTTTCTTCAACCTGGTCGTGCTGGGGCTGTCGATCAATATCGCGGCCGGTCTCATCAATGGTTGAGGGTAAATAATTTCGTAGTGGAAACTTGACCTGGCTGAAGGGTTAAGCTCATCTTAATCGTGCGCACCCTCTTGAAATCCTGGAAAGAGGAGTAAGATAAGTCATGCACAGGGATCAAGTGCATGAGGCAAGAACCAGGCGCCGACGCGCCCCGACAGCGGGTTTGACCACTGCCATGCAAGGCGCCTGAGATGGGTTTTTTTTGAATTGACAGGAGTAAGCATATGCAAATCAATATTCATACCGACAGCACCATCGCCAACACCGCTGGACTGAACGAACATGTGCAATCCGTACTTGAAAGCGCACTGAACCGCTTCCGCGACAACCTGACCCGCATCGAAGTCCACATCAGCGACACGAATGGCCCGAAAGGCGGCGCCGACGATATCCGCTGCGTCATGGAAGCACGCGTTGCTGGCTATCAACCGATCGCCGTGACCGAACAGAACGCCACCGTGCATCAATCCGTTGCCGGCGCCACCGACAAACTAAAACGCGCCATCGATAGCGCCCTGGGCCGCCTGCAAGACAGCAAGCGCCACGCCACCGGCAAGAATGCCGTGATCGATACGGCCGAAGCGGAAGAAACCGCCGAGTAATCCCCACCCGCAGGATTTCCAGAGACCAAGGCAGCCGTTCAAGGCTGCCTTTGCACATCCGGCCCGCCTTTCGCGCGCGGCAACATCCATAACAAAACCGCAAGCATTCCTGCGTATTGACGCGGCAATGAAATAATTGTCGTATTTCTCACAGTAAGTGACCTCAAGCAAGCCTTTGGCGTTACAGCCAAGGCCGCTTTACGCTATCATGAAGCTACCGGCTCCCTGCTCGCGCGCCGGCTTTTTGAAAGTGTGATTGTGGAACAGATCGGCAACTTCGGCGCTTCAGGCTGCAACATCGGCGATTTACAGCTATTTCGCGATGGGGCGGATAGCCAGACGGCCGCCATGCTGGCGCCCTGCCCCGTGATGCGCCTGGAAGCGGGCGAAGCCATTGCCGACACGCAAGGCGCCAGCCTGTACATCGTCCTGCGCGGCTCGCTGGCCGTGGCCGCCGACACCCACACGGGCATGGATGACGGCACCGTCAGCAAGGTCTTGCCCGGCGAAAGCGTGGGCGAACAATCGGTGCTCGATGAAGCGAGCAACCTGGCCGCCATTTCCGCCCTGGAAGAAACCGATTTGCTGGTGATCGACGCGGCCATCGTCTGGGAATTGATCGAACAGTCGAACGGCCTGGCGCGCAACCTGCTGCGGCTGCTGTCCTTCCGCATCCGCGCCGCCAATGCCTTGCTGCGCCGGCGCCAGAAACTGGGCGAATTCTACCGCCAGCTGTCGATGGTCGACAGCCTGACGGGCTTGTACAACCGCGCTTGGCTGACGGATTTACTGCCCAACATGATCGTCACGGCCCACGCCAGCGGCTCGCCGCTGTCGCTGGTGATGATAGACCTCGACCATTTCAAGCGCTTCAACGACACGCACGGCCACCAGGCGGGCGACCAGGCACTGCGCATCGCCGCGCAAGTGCTGGGCGCCGCCCTGCGGCCCACGGATTTTGCCGTGCGCTACGGTGGTGAGGAAATGATGGTGATCTTGCCCGATACCAACGAACACGTGGCCTTGCGGGTGGCCGAGCGCTTGTGCGAGCGCATGCAGCTCGCCGTCATCTTCGCCGACATGCGCAGCGCCTTGCCGCACATCACGGGTTCCTTCGGCGTGGCCAGCCTGGCGGCCGAACAGGACGACCATGCGCTGATCGCCGCGGCCGACGCGGCCCTTTACCGCGCGAAAGCTGGCGGCCGCAACAGGGTCATGCTGTAGTTCAGGCAGCCTTGCTGTCGGCCGGCTTACCAGCATCCGGCTTGGCAGCATCATCCTTCTTGCTGCTGTGCGCGGCGATGAAGTCGGCATAGCCCTTTTGCACCAGCTCGTACGTCTTGTCGATATTGCCGGCGATGTCGCCATTCAGCACTTTCAAGCCGCCCAGGATGTCGCGCGCTTCCTTGAAGCCTTTTTCCATGCCGCCGCTGATGGTGTCCATGAACCTGGTCAGGGCCGTATCGTCGTCCAGGCCGGGATTTTGTTTCTTGAAAGCATCAAAAAACCCTGTCGACAGCGATACAATGCGGTTCGCCGTCGCTTCGGGGCTGTTATCCTGCGAAGCCGCGTTCTGGATCGCGTCCTCGCCGTACTGGCCCTTCAGCGCTTCATTGATGTTGGTGATGGCCGTCTTGTACAGCAGCGCCAGCGGCTCGTTCTCGGAACCGATCGACACGTTCAGCGACGCCTGCATGATGGAAGCGTTCAATTGCAGCTTGGTGCGGTCATTCACGCTCATTTCAGCGTTGACGCCGTCCTTTTGCTGGACTTTATCGTCCTTGCCGGCAACGCCCGTACTGACGGAAGTCACGGAAGGGGTGGAATTGCCGCTTGCGGCGATGGGAATTGACACGATAGACCTCCTTGAACGGGCAATGTATGCCACCATGCGGGAAACGCGATGATGACCATCCTCTCGTGTAGTATCGGCAGGTTTTCAGAAAACTGTAGCAGCGGCCGCTTTTGGCGGCCCGGATAACCAATCAAGCAACGACCATCAATGACTAACCAGACCTTTCTTTGGCACGACTACGAAACCTTTGGCGCCCAGCCGCGCCGCGACCGCCCGGCCCAGTTCGCCGCCATCCGCACGGATGCCGACCTCAACGAGATCGGCGAACCCATCATGCTGTATTGTCAGCCTGCCAATGATTTCCTGCCCGACCCGCAGTCGTGCCTGATCACGGGCATCACGCCGCAACAGTGTCTGCAACTGGGCGTGCCCGAACACCAGTTCGCCGCCACCATCGAAGCGGCCTTTTCGGAGCCGGGCACCATCGGCGTGGGCTACAACACCATCCGTTTCGACGATGAAGTCACGCGTTTCCTGTTCTGGCGCAACCTGATCGACCCGTATGCGCGCGAATGGAAGAACCATTGCGGCCGCTGGGACATCCTCGACGTGGTGCGCATGACGCACGCGCTGCGCCCGGAAGGCATCGAATGGCCGAAGCGCGACGATGGCCAGACCAGTTTTAAACTGGAACACTTGAGCAAGGCCAATGGTCTGGTCCACGAAGCGGCGCATGATGCACTGTCCGACGTGCGCGCCACCATCGCCCTGGCGCGCCTGATCAAGGAAAAACAGCCGAAACTGTTCGAATTCTGCCTGGCCCTGCACAAGAAGGACAGGGTCGCCAGCGAAATGGGCATGCACCTGGCCGCCGGCGAGCGCCAGCCTTTCCTGCACGTGTCGGGCATGTTCCCCGCCGAACGGGGTTGCCTGGGCGTCGTCTGGCCGCTGGCCACGCATCCGAGCAATAAAAATGAAATCCTCGTCTGGGATTGCGCCTACGACCCGCGCGAACTGTTTACCCTGGACGCCGACACCATCCGCACGCGCCTGTTCACGCGCAAGGACGCCATGCCGGAAGGCATGACGCGCCTGCCCGTGAAAAGCGTGCACCTGAACAAGTCGCCCATGCTGGTCGGCAATTTAAAGACCTTGTCGCCCGCCATGGCCGCGCAATGGGGCATCGATCTGGACGCGGCGAGGGTCAACGCGCAATTCGCCGCCACGGCGCCGAACATGGATGCCGTCTGGGCCGAAGTGTTCCAGCGCCCGGGCGCGAATGCCGCGCTGGACGTGGATGAAGATTTGTACAATGGTTTCGTCAGCAACGATGACCGCCGCCTGCTCGAATCGCTGCGCCGCGACACGCCGGCCAAGCTGGCCACGGCCCGCCCTTCGTTTGCCGACGAACGCCTGCAGGAACTGCTGTTCCGCTACCGCGCCCGCAATTTCCCGCAAACCCTGAGCGAAGCGGAAAGCCTGCGCTGGGAACAGCACCGCGCCGCCCGCCTGTTCGACGGCGACGCCGGCGCCCGCACCATCGAAATGCTGTTTACGGAAATCGACGTGCTGTCGGAATCCGTCGATGAGCGGGGCGAGGAAATTCTGGGCGAGCTGTACGACTATGCGGAGATCGTCGCACCACAACGCGACTAAATGCAAAATGCCGGGCTAGCCCGGCATTTTTTATGGATGACAAACAACAGTCATCACGGTGCCTGACAGAAGCGTAGCGAGCGGATGGGAGTTGCGGCCGAGAAGCGCAACTGTGCTATAGCACAGTGAGCATCGCCGGCCGCAAATCGCGACGCGCAGTAGCTTATGTCAGCCACCATCAGACGCGCGGTGCGCGTTGATGGCATCGCGCGTTTCAATCGCCACGCGGCGCGCCGCGTCGGCGAAATCTTCGCCCGCTTGCGGCGTGGCGTAGATGATGGCGCGCGAGGAGCTGATCATCATGCCCATGCCGTTCGCCGTCTGGCCCGCGCCGACGGTGGCGGCGATGTCGCCGCCCTGGGCGCCGATGCCCGGTACCAGCAGCGGCATGTCGCCGACGATGGCGCGCACCTGTGCCAGTTCTTCAGGGAAGGTGGCGCCGACGACAAGCGCGCACTGGCCGTTTTTATTCCACTTTTCGGCCACCAGGCGCGCCACGCGCTGGTACAGCGGTTCGCCGTCCGTATTCAGGAATTGCAGGTCTGAGCCGCCCGGGTTCGACGTGCGGCACAGGATGATCACGCCGCGGTCTTTCCACGCCAGGTAGGGATCGAGCGAATCCTCGCCCATGTACGGATTCACGGTGACGGCGTCGGCGCCGTAGCGCTCGAACGCTTCGCGCGCATATTGCGTGGCCGTCGCGCCGATGTCGCCCCGTTTCGCGTCGAGGATCAGCGGGATGTGCGGATAGTTCTCGCGCACGTAGCGGCAGATGTCTTCCAGCTGCTTTTCCGCACCCAGCGCGGCAAAATACGCGATCTGCGGCTTGAAGGCGCAGGCCAGGTCGGCCGTGGCATCGATAATGCGCGTGCAAAAGGTGGTGATTCCATCAGGCAGGTCGCGCAGTTCGGCCGGCAGTTTCGCCAGGTCGGGGTCCAGGCCCACGCACAGCAGGGAATTATTGGCCGTCCACGCGGCGGATAATTTATTGATGAAATTCACGGCACACCTTCTCTATATTCAGTTGCAAACCCCGTATTGTAACGCGGCGCAGGCTTGCCACGGCGTCTCTAGGCGGTCGGGGCCGGCGGCCGGCGCTTATTAAACCGACATTACGGGCCGTTTCAGGTATATTTGCCTCACCTCCCTTACTCTGCACGGAACCCATCATGCAAATCACCAATCAATTCACCAAATGGCTGCGCCTGGCGCTGAGCGTCACCGTCCTGGCCGGCATCCTGACGGGCTGCGGCTACAACGACTTCCAGAGCAAGGATGAAGCCACCAAGGCCGCCTGGGGCGAAGTGGTCAACCAGTACCAGCGCCGCGCCGACCTGATCCCCAACCTGGTCAATACCGTCAAGGGCTATGCCACGCACGAGCGCGAAACGCTGGAAGCGGTGACCAAGGCGCGCGCCGCCGCCACCAGTTTCCAGATCACGCCCGAAGTGCTGAACGACCCGGCCGCGTTCGAGAAATTCCAGCAAGTGCAGGGGCAGCTGTCGTCGGCCCTGTCGCGCCTGATGGTGGTGTCCGAGAAATACCCGGACTTGAAGGCCGACACCAGCTTCCGCGACTTGCAGTCGCAGCTGGAAGGCACGGAAAACCGCATCACCGTGGCGCGCCAGCGTTACATCGTTGCCGTGCAGGATTACAATGTGCATGCGCGCAGCTTCCCGAACAACCTGACGGCCATGGTCTTCGGCTACAAGGTCAAGCCATCGTTCACGGTGGAAAATGAAAAAGCCATCTCGACCGCACCGACCGTCAACTTTGGCAAATAAGATGAAAGCCTGGTCCTATCTCGCGGCGCTGGCGACGGCGCTGCTGCTGTGGACGATGCCGCCAGCCGGCGCACAGGGCTTGCAGCCCGTGCCGCCGCTGGCCGCGCGCGTGACGGACAACGCCGGCATGCTGGACGCCAAGCAAAAGGCGGCGCTGGAAGGCGTGCTGGCCGATTATGAAGCCAAGACGGGCAGCCAGATCGCCGTGCTGCTGGTCAAGAGCACGGAACCGGAAGCCATCGAGCAATACAGCATCCGCGTGACGGATGCCTGGAAGCTGGGCCGCAAGGGCGTCGATGACGGCGTGCTGCTGATGGTGGCGAAGGACAACCCCTCGTCCCTGCGCCGCCTGCGCATCGAGGCGGGCCGCGGCGTGCAGGGCGTGCTGACGGATGCGCAATCGAAACGCATCCTGCAAGACGTGATCGCCCCCCATTTCAAGCAAAACGATTACTACGGTGGCCTGGTGGCCGGCGTGGGGTCGATTGCCACCCTGCTGAACCAGGAGCAATTCCCCGCTGCGGCACAGCAGAAGGCGCCAGCCACCGTGGAAGCGGGCGGCATGACCTTTTGGCTGCCGCTGCTGTTCTTCGGCTTCCTCGTCGTGCTGACCCTGTTCCGCTCGCGCGGCGGCCCCACGCGGCTGCAGCGCGGCAGCAACTGGTCCAGCGGCGCCACGGGTGTCGTGCTGGGCAGCATCCTCAGCCAGGCGCTGAACAACCGCGGCGGCGGCTTCGGCGGCGGCGGTGGTTTTGGCGGTGGCAGCAGTGGCGGCGGTGGTTTCGGTGGCGGCGGCGGCGGTTTTGACGGCGGCGGCGCCTCGGGAGATTGGTAATGACGAAACAACTGACATTCGGACAACGCTGCGGACGGGCCTTGAAACATTTGCGGGGCACGCCGGCGACGGCGCGCCACGCCTTTCCGGAACGCACCCTGAAAGCCATCGAGACGGCCATCGCCGGCGGTGAAGCGATGCACCAGGCGGAAGTGCGCCTGATCGTCGAAGCGGCCCTGACGCCGGGCATGGCGTACCAGGGCGTGAGCAACCGCGAGCGGGCGCGCGAACTGTTCGCCCAGTATGGCGTGTGGGATACGGAAGACAACGTCGGCGTGCTGATCTATATCAACCTGGCCGAACACCAGGTCGATATCGTGGCCGACCGCAACGTGGGCCGCCGCGTCACGCCGGAACAGTGGCAAGCCGTGTGCCGCACCATGACCAAAGGGTTCAAGGATGGCAATTACCACGACAGCACCCTGGAAGCGCTGGCGCAGCTCAATACCCTGCTGCAAAGCCACTTCCCCGCCAACGGCACGCGCGACAACCAGTTGCCGAACGAGCCCATCCTCCTCTGATTCCTGCCCAGGGATTAAAATCTGCCCATTGCCGCGCGGGCTGGTGTTCCTGGCAGCGCGGCCCCGATACCCCGCCGAGGAGCACACATGAAATTAGTCAATAAAACCGCCATCGTCACGGGTGCCACGCAAGGCATCGGCCTGGCTTGCGCCACCCGCCTGATCGCCGAAGGGGCGCAAGTGATGCTAGTCGACATCAAGGAAGAAGGCGCGCAAGCGGCCGCCGCCCTCGGCCCGCAGGCGCGCTTCTTTTGCGCCGACGTCAGCCAGAAGGCGGACGTGGACGCCATGCTGAAGGAAACCCTGGCGCAGTTCGGCCACATCGATATCCTTGTCAACAATGCGGGCGTCACGCACGCGGCCGATTTCCTCGACGTCTGCGAAGACGATTTCGACCGGGTCATGCGCATCAACCTGAAATCGATGTTCCTGTGCGGCCAGGCCGTGGCGCGCGAAATGGTCAAGCGCAACAGCGGTTGCATCATCAACATGTCCAGCGTGAATGCGGAACTGGCCATTCCGAACCAGGTGCCGTACGTGGTGTCGAAGGGCGCCATCAACCAGTTGACCAAGGTCATGGCCCTGAACCTGGCCTCGCACGGCGTGCGCGTCAACGGCATCGGGCCGGGCACCATCCTGACGGAACTGGCCAAGCAGGCGGTGCTGTCGAGCCCGGAAGCGCGCCACACGATTTTGTCGCGCACGCCGCTGGGCCGCTGCGGCGAACCGGAAGAAGTGGCCGGCATCGCCGCCTTCCTGGCCAGCGACGACGCCACCTACATGACGGGCCAGACCATCTATGTCGATGGCGGGCGCATGGCGCTCAATTACACGGTGGCAGTGAAGGAATGAAGGCAGGCGCGGCAAGTTATATCAAAAAAGAATAATGGTTATCCGAAAAGATCATTAGACACATATCGTGCAACGCAGCATAATGCACCTGTCTCCACTATTCTCCTCCAAGAAAATAGTTTTAAGCCCGCTTTCACCAGCGGGCTTTTTTTTCGCTATCAGTCTTGAAACATGGCTATTCTTGCCATGCTCCACACTCTTTCCGACAATTTGCGCTGCCGCAAAAAAATGTTGCGGCGTGTCATCAGGCCGTCATGTTCGCCCCCTATACTTGCTTCATCTGCTGTACAGGCAACCGATATGCCTGACTACAGACAGGTGTGCCGCGATGGCACACCACTCCCCTTTCATGACCGTGGCGGGCGCCCGCAAGGCGCGCGACATGGTAAGTACCGAGCAACTCTCAACTCTTGACCCATTTCATTTGGGTTTTTGGCCCGCGCCCCCGCGGGCCTTTTTTTTGCCTGTCCAGCAAGCTCTTGCGCAAAAACACGGTGGCCCGCCCTGCCCATGATATTGTGGCGTCCTTTCCACCTGTCCTGACGCCTCATGCCTGCACCCTTGCCCGAACTGTGTTTTGCCGACCGCTACGAACGCCTGCGCTACCGCACCGCGCTGGTGCTATATGTGCTGGTGATCCTGATCGGCGATATTCCCGGCGTGCGCGCGGACGTGGGCCAGTATGCGTCGGGCGGCGTGCTGCATTCCTTCGGCTATGGCGTGCTGGCCCTGATCCTGTTCAGCGGCACGGGCGGCGGCATGGCGCGCCGGGCGCTGCTGTCGGTGCTGATGGTGGCGGCCATGGGCGCGCTGGACGAATTCATCCAGAGTTTCCTGCCCTACCGCCATGGCGCCGTCAGCGACTGGGTGGTCGATGTCACGGCCGCGGCGGCGGTCTGCCTGCCGCTGTATTTCCTGTGGCCGAAAATGGTCGCCGCTGCCCTTGGCAAGGACGCGCCGCTGCCCGAAGCCTGAACGGGGGATGGCTCGCGCCTGTCAGGCGCGGTCCGCTTCGCTATCCTGCAATGCCAGCCGTAACTGTCCCTGGCCCCGCTTGCCCAGGCGCCGCATCAGGGCTCGCGTCTCGCGCCGGCTGCCGGCCCCCATGGCGCGTGCCGTATCGCGCTGCATCTCCAGCAACTGTTCCGAGCGCGCCAGCCGCACCAGGCCATGTAAGGCCTGGGCCAGCACATGGCGCGCACGGACATCGTGCGCAGTGCCGCCGATGGCCAGCACCAATTCATCGATCAGTTTTGCTGTAGGGCCAGATGACATTTTTTCTCCCGATTGAACAGTGAGGAAACGTGCAGCCGCACGAAGTGGTAATTGCCAGCATCGTTTATACCAAGCACGGCAATTAGACACTTGATCTAGCTCAATCGACAATGACGGCCGCCGAACATCCCTGTTCCGCCATGCTCTTACATGCAGCAATCGCCGCCATCCGCATCACCGCGGGTGCCGATCCTGAGTGTGCGACCATGAGGAGACCAAGATGAGATCAAAAACCACCCTGCTGCTGACCGGCCTGACATGCGCCTTGCTGGCAGCCTGCCATTCCACGGACAAAACCAGTCTGGCGCGCAGCAATAGCGGCGAAACCTATGCCGCGCCGGCCGGCACGACGCCGCAAAGCAGCACGGCCAGCACCGCCAGCAGCACGGCCGCCGATACGAGCAACGCCCAGAGCAGCATGAGCAACGACATGCGCAACGACGCGAACCAGTCCACGATGAACATCAGCTCGGCCACGGTGCAGTCGATAGAAACCGTGCCGCGCAGCATGGACCAGGGCAGTGGCGACATGCAGGCGGGTACGTCGGGCACGGCCGGCAGCACTTCGGGGGCGGCGGGCAACATGCTGTACCGCGTCACCTTGCGCCTGGACGACGGCACGACGCGCACCTTTGTGCAAAACACCCAGCCCGCCTTCCAGATCGGCGACCGGGTCAGCGTGCAAAAAGGCGTGATGCAGCGCTATTGATCGGTATATTGATCGGTATCAACGCTGGCCGGCGCTGGCCGATTTCCTCCACGCCTGGCCGCCACTTGGCACGTATTTGGCACGTACTTGGCGCGCACTTGATACGCATTTGGCACGCAGTTGCCACGCAGTTATCATTTTCAAGCCAAGGCCAGGGTCAGCGGCCGGCTGCGCCCCTGCACCAGGGCCGAAGGCCAGGCCGGGTCATGCGTCAGGTTGTGCAATTGGCTGCCGTCGAGCAAAAACGTGTCTTCCACCGTACTGCCGGGCAGGCTGGGGTGGAAGGCCAGCGCCATGCCCCGCTTGAGGATGATTTCCGTGTGCGCGCCGGCCGCCACTTCGGGGGCCAGGTAGCCGTGGATGCCGCCCTGCCGGCTGGTGCGCACCGTGTCGGGCTGGCCTGCATACGCGTAGGCGCTGTCGAGCGCGTGATACACCATGCTCAGCGCATGACCCGTTTCGCAAGCGTCGAGCGCCACCGCTTCCAGCGCCAGCATGGCCGCATCGGCATCGTCCATGACCACCGCCGCGCCATCGGCGCGATGCTGCGCCGGGCCGAAGCGCCGTTGACGGCTGAGGCTAGCGCACAGGCCGAAACGCCGCGCGCACAGGGCCAGCACGGCTTGCGGGCCCAGCTCCACCTGGGCTGGCGGTGCGCGCCGGTAACGCTGTTGACGCTCCGCCCCGCTGACCAGCACGTGCACGGCCTGCAAGCCCCGCAGCCACAGCGCGCGCGCGCAGGCGGCAGCCAGTTCCAGCTCGCTCCAGTCGGGGCGGGCCTGGCGCAACGCATCCGCGGCCGCGCGGGCAGCCAGCTGCCCCACCTGCCGGTAACGTAGCTGTTCCGATTCCAGCAGCACCAGACGCTCTTCGCGCAAGGCCACGGGCAGGCTGCGTTCGTGCAAGCCCGGCCGGTCGGACAGGACCGGCGCGCCACCGGCCGCATGCTGCACGAAATGCTCGCGCAATTCATACAGCTGCGGCTGCATCCAAGGCGACACTTGCCACGTCCATGGCCCGCGCACTTCTTCCTCGCGCATGCGCATGGCTTCCGCTTCGTCCGTCAAGATATAGGCGGCGTCGCGCGTCACCAGCACTTCTGCGCAGCCGCACTCGGCCGTATGGTAGTGGCTGTTCGACGCGCCCGCCGTGGCCCACGCAAACCAGTCCCCGCCGCGCAGGCGCACGGCGCCGGCACGCTGGTCTTCCAGCCAGCCCCGCATCTGCGCCAGCTTGTGCGCCACTTCCAGTTCCAGCGGCCAGTTCATGACCGCCCCTCGTGCGGGCGCCGGCGCGGCGCCACGCCACCTGCCCTGCCTGGCGCCAGCCGGGCCTCCTGTTGTGCATGCATAGCTGCTCCCTTCCTACATGGAAACGTAAGACCGGCGCCCCCATCAAAAGTTCAGTGCCCGGATGCGTCTCAGGCTTGCAGTCTATGACTTCCCTCTGTTTTTGCAAGCCGCTATTTCGCCAGCTCGATCAGGACAGCCGTGTACATCTGCAGATTCAGCAGCAGCTGTTTTTCCGTGATGAACTCGTGTTCGGAATGCCCCGTGTACACGGTGTGCGGCATGGCCGGACCGAAGCTGACGGCGTTCGGGAACAGGCGCGAATTGGTGCCGCCGCCGATGGCGACCGGTTGCGGATGCGCGATGCCCGTGTAGTGCTCGAACACGGACAGCAGGGTGGGAATTTGCGGCGCGTCCGTCTGCAGCCACGGTTCGCCGATCTGCACCTGCAGGGTAGCGGGCACCTGGCGCCGCGCCTTCCAGCCATCGAAGGCGGCCGTCACCTGTTGCTGCAGCACGGCCGCCGTCTTGCCTTGCGGACGGCGCAGGTTGATGTTCAGTTCCAGCGCGCCGCCATCTTGCTTGAGCACGGTAGGCGCTACCGTCATCGGCCCCATGAAGCCGTCGCGGTAAGCGATCTGGCCGAAGCGCTCGCCGTAGATGCCGGTGCCCACCAGTTCATTCAGGAACGACAGCATGTCGGCCGCCTGCGTGCCCTGCCACGGCTGCACGGCCAGCGCGTCGGCCAGCATGCTGATGGCGTTGACGCCGTCTTCCGGCTTCGACGAGTGGGCCGACACGCCCAGCGCCGTTACCGTCAAGGTATCGCCAGTGCGCGCGTAGCTGTAGCGCACGCCCTGCTGGCCCTGCGCGCGGGCGCGGATGGCCGCTTCCAGCGCTGCTGGCGCGTGGTCGATCACGGCTTGTGCGTCTTCCGGGATCTGGCTGCCGAAAAAGCCGCCCGCCAGCTTCGCCAGCACGGGGCCGCCCTTGGCCGGCAAGGCCGTGCGCGGCGGCAGGGTCAGCTTGATGGAACCGTAGCCCTTCTCGGCCGTCACCACCGGGTATTCCGCATCGATGGTGATGTTGACCTGCGGCGGCGTATGGGTTTTCAGGAATTGTTTCAGCGGTTCCCAGTCCGATTCCTCGGCCATGTACACGTACAGCTCGATGCGCTTGCTCAGCGGCACCTGCTTGTCCTGGATGGCTTTCATCGCATACAGGGCCGTCGCGATGGGCCCCTTGTCGTCTTCCGTGCCCCGTCCCAGCAGCTTGCCAGGTTCGCTGCTGCGGTCCAGCTCGAACGGCGAACGGGCCCATTTCGCGGGGTTCACAGGCTGCACGTCGCCATGCGTGATCACGCCCACCCGTTCGCTGCCGCTGCCCATGCCGATGATGAGCACGTGGCCGTGATCCTGGAAATCGAATCCCAGGCGCTGCGCCTCGGCCGCCAGGTAGCGCTTGAAGCCCGTGTGCTGTGGATTGTCGGCAAAGGGCACGGCCGGGTCGGCCACCGTGTTGTAGCTGATCATCTTCGCCAGGCTGGCGATCAGCGGTTCCGGATAGGCGGCCAGCGCGTAGCGGGCCGTGTCCTGCGCCTGCTGGCTGACGGGCGCGGCGTGAACGGAGGGCTGCAGCAGCAGACTCATCAAAGTCAGCAGGATGGGTTTCTTGAACATGGCGGGGCGCATAAAGTAGGGAGGCCAACTCTAGCATCGCCCGCACCGATTTCCAATCGATACGAGTTTTTTACCGATCAGTACGCAAATTCCCGATTCGCATTATCATGTGCACAGCCTGTCATCCCTGCCGCTTCCAAGGCCGACCCTACTGGGGTCAGGGGATAGACAAATCGTCCATTGTGATTTTCCACCACGTCCCGATATCGCTACCATGATTCCATTTTCCATACTCGACCTGGCCCCCATCGCCGAAGGCAGCGACGCCAGCCAGTCGTTCAAGAACACGCTCGACCTGGCGCAGCACGGCGAACGCTGGGGCTACAACCGCTACTGGCTGGCCGAACACCACGGCATGCCCGGCATCGCCAGCGCCGCCACGGCCGTCGTGATCGCCCATGTGGCGGCCGGTACGAAGACTATCCGCGTGGGCGCGGGCGGCGTCATGCTGCCGAACCACTCGCCGCTGGTCATCGCGGAACAGTTCGGCACCCTGGAAGCGCTGCATCCGGGCCGCATCGACCTGGGCCTGGGCCGCGCGCCCGGCTCCGACCAGACGACGGCGCGCGCCCTGCGCCGCGACCTGCAGTCCGATGCGGAACAGTTCCCGCAAGACGTGCTGGAATTGATCGACTACATGTCCGACGAGCCGCGCCAGCGCGTGCTGGCCGTACCCGGCAAGGGCGCGAAAGTGCCCGTGTGGATACTCGGGTCCAGCCTGTTCGGCGCCCAGCTGGCCGCCCACCTGGGCTTGCCGTATGCGTTCGCCTCGCACTTCGCGCCGCAGATGATGATGCAAGCCGTGGCGTATTACCGCGAACACTTCAAGCCGTCAAAACAATTGGCGAAACCATACGTGATGCTGGGCTTTAACGTGTTTGCCGCCGACACGGATGAGCAAGCGCACTTGCGCGCCACGTCGATGCAGCAAGCGTTCGTCAACCTGCGCACGGGCCGCCCGTCGCGCCTGCAGCCGCCCGTGCCCGGTTACCTGGAGCAATTGGGTCCGCAGGAACGCGCCATGCTCGATTCCGTCCTGTCGTGCACGGCCATCGGCGCGCCGGACACCGTCAAGGCGAAGATGGCCGCCTTCATCGCCGAAACGGGCGCCGACGAGCTGATGATCACTTCGCAGATCTTCGACCACCAGCACCGGCTGCGCTCGTATGAAATCACGGCGCAGGTGCATGCGGAGCTGGCGGGCGCTCGTTAAGTTCTAACTCTCCTCCGGTATATCCCCCTATACCCTTTTCCCGGCCGTCGGCAACGATCGCCGGGATTTTTTTGCCTGGCGTGTTTCCCTGCCGTTTTGCCTGCCGTCTTGTCGCCCCCCTGCCGCAAAATCGGCCCGGCCCGGCAGGAAACGTGCAGCCCCGCTATCATGCTCATCCAAAAGCATTATTCCAAGAAAGCTGTACCGCATGAAATCTGCAAGCTCCTCCGTCGATGCCAGCACCCTGCTGAGCTCCACCCGCATCCTGTTGTTCGCCCTGTCCGCCGGCGTGCTCGTCGCCAGCCTGTATTACGTGCAGCCGCTCACGTCCATGCTGGCCGCTTCGTTCGGCGTCAGTGTGCCGCAAGCCGGTTACCTGGTCACGGCCACGCAGATCGGCTACGTGCTGGGCATCGTGTTCCTCGTACCCCTCAGCGACGTGCTGAACCGCCGCCAGTTGCTGACGTGGATGCTGATCGCCAAGATCGGCGCCCTGCTGTTGGCCGCTACCAGCCAGAATATTATCGTCTTTGCCATCGCCAGCGTCTTGATGGGGATCACGTCCAGCGCATTGATGGTCGTCACGGCCATGGTGGCGTCGTATGCGCCGGATCACAGCCGGGGCCGCATGGTGGGCACCGTCATGACGGGCTTGTTGCTGGGCATCTTGCTGGCGCGTACCGTGTCCGGCACGGTGTCGCAGATCAGCGGCGGCTGGCGCACCGTCTACGTGCTGGCCGCCATCGTCGTGGCCGCCCTGCTCGTCATGCTGCGCCGCATCCTGCCAAACGAGGCGCCACGGGGCAAGCTGCAATACGGAAAATTGATGGCCTCGCTGGCCGACATCATCCGCCAGGAACCGCTGCTGCGCCAGCGCGCCCTGTTCTCGGGCCTGGGCCTGGGCACCTTCAGCGTGTTCTGGACAGGGCTGACCTTCTTGCTCAGCGGCGCGCCGTATCACTACTCGGAAATGCAGATCGGCCTGTTCGGCCTGGCCGGCGCCACGGGCGCCTTTGCGGCCAACACGGCGGGCCGCATGGCCGACCGCGGCTATGCGCGCCAGGCCACCTGGCTGCTGGCCGTCGCATCGATCGCAGGCTGGGCCTTGATCGGCTTTGGCGCCCATTCGCTGGTGCTGTTGTTGATCGGCATCGTCCTGCTGGACATGGGCGTGATGGGCCTGCAGGTAACGCACCAATCCATCATCTATAAACTGGCGCCGCACGCGCGGGCAAGGGTCACCACCGTCTTCATCGCGGGCGGCTTCATCGGCGCCTCGGCCGGTTCGGCCCTGGCCAGCGCCAGCTTTGCCGCCGGCGGCTGGCCCGCCCTGTGCATGGTGGGCGGCGCCATGCCGCTGCTGATGCTGCTGGTGTGGAGCAAGTATCGCCACACGCAGCGCAGGCTGGAACGGGCAAGCGCCACCTGAACCAGCGCGAAAAAAAACCGCTCGGCCGAGCGGTTTTTTTACGTCCCTATTTCGCCGGCGCGCGCGCCTTGCCGAACGCATCGCCCGCCTTCCAGGCCGGCATCTTCGCGCCATTTGCCACGGCTTGCCCCAGGTTCAGCGTAAATTGCGCCTGCTGCGTCATGCCGGACAAATCCCAGCTGGCGTCGTACTCATCGGTGACCTGATGGTAGCGGGGACCGTAGGCGGCCGCCTTGGCTTTCGATGCCTCGACATCCTTGATGTACTCGCGTCCGCCATTGATGGAAAACGCGGGCACGCCCGCCTTGGCAAAACTGAAATGGTCGCTACGGAAATAACCGCCAGCCAGGTCGGGACGGGCTGGCGCGATGTGCATGCCCATGGCTTTGGCCACCGTGGCGGCGATCGCGCCCAATTCCGTGCGCTCGCTGCCCTGCGCACCGATGTCGCGCGTGGCGCCCACGAAATTCAAGCTGTCCAGGTTCAGCGCGGCCGCCGTCTTGCTCAAAGGCCACAGCGGGTCGGCCGCGTAGGCGGCGCTGCCCAATAACCCTTGCTCCTCGGCCGCCACCCACAGGAAGATCTGCGTGCGCTTCGCCGGCTGTTTCACGGCTTCCTGCGCCATGGCCAGCAAGCCGGCCGTGCCGGAGGCATTGTCGACGGCGCCGTTGTAGATCGTGTCGCCCGCTTTTTCGTCATCCTTGCCCTGCTTGCCCAGGTGGTCCCAGTGGCCGCTGTAGATGACGGCTTCATCCTTCAGTTTCGGGTCCGTGCCCGGCACCATGCCGGCGATATTGAATTGCTCCACCTTGCGCACGGCCGATTTCATTTCGCCCGACAGTTTGGCGTTCAGCGCGACGGCCTTGAAGTCCTTGTTTTCCGCCTGCGCGCGCAAGGCGTCCAGGTCCTGCCCGCTTGCCGCAAACAGACGGCGCGCCGCTTCCTCCGCGATCCAGCCCTGCAGCGGCGTGCCGGCAGTGCGGTCCGCCAATTGGAAGCGCTCGCTGCCGCTCCAGCTGTTCTGCACCACGCTCCAGTCATACGAGGCCGACGGTTTCGTGTGGATCAGCAATACGCCCGCGGCGCCCTGGCGCCTGGCTTCCTCGAATTTATACGTCCAGCGGCCGTAATAGGTCAGCGCCTTGCCGGCGAAACGGTTCGGCTCGGCTTGCGTCGGCTGCGGGTCGTTGACCATCATGACGACGATCTTGTTTTTGACATCGGCCCCCTTGAAATCGTTCCAGCCTTCTTCCGGCGCCGTGATGCCGTAGCCGACGAACACGAGCGGCGCATCGAAGGTATGCGCGGCAACGGAGTCGCCCGTGGCCCAGACCCAGTCCGGGCCGAACGCCAGCGGCACGGCCTTGCCGCCCGCCACGGCTTGCAGGCTGCTCTCTTGCGGCAAGGATTTCACGCCGGCAATTTGCACGCTCTGGCGGTAGCTGTTGCCGCGCACGGGTTTCAACCCGGCCATCTGCGCCTGGGTTTCCAGGTAAGCCACCGTCAGGTCGGCGCCGCGCTGGCCCGTGCCCCGGCCTTCCAATAAATCGTTGGACAGGAAGGCCAGGTGGGCGCGCAGGGGCGCTTCCTGCACGATGGGCAAACCGGTAGCGGCTTGGGCGGAAAACGCCAGCGCAGTCAAGGCGAGGGAAGAAAACAGCTTCTGCATAATATCCTTTGGGTAAGAGGAGGAAAGCGGTCCGGCGGATGGCCGAGCCGGCGATTGTATGCCATGGGGAAAGATGGATCAAAATGCGGACGAAAAAAATCCCCGCGGCAAGGGCGGGGATGGGCGATGGAAGCTGCGTCAGACCAACAAGGCGGCCGCCAGCGATTCGATCTCTTCCGCCGATTCGTCGAGGATGGTGTGCAAGGTGCTGCCACCGATGCCGAAGTCGATCTTCGCGGCCGCCTGGCGCCGCGCGGCGCTTTCCGGCGGATGCAGGGGCGAGCCGACAGGCGACAGATCGTTGGCCAGCACCAGGGTCGCGCCCAGGGTGCGGGGCGGGAACGGGCTGCCGCCGTGCCACATGCCTTCCACGGCCTGCAAGACCATGTCGGGCACCTGCAGCTGGCGCAGCACGCCGCGGCCGATCAGCTTTTCGCCGTATTCGATCCAGTCTTCGGTATTGTCGTCCAGCAAACCCGGATATTCCTCGGCGCGCGACAGCAGATAAAAGCCGCCCACTTCATGCACGATGGCGGCGAACATAGCCGTTTCCACATCGACATGCGTGACTTTCCGCGCGATCACCTGGCTCAGCGCGGCCACGTGGGCCGTGTGTTCCCACAGCTTGGCCGCCTTGGCGCGCAATTGCGGGTCCGTGATCTGGCTGCCCAGCTGGCGCACGATGACGGACGCCACCATCGACTTTAACGTGGCAAAGCCCAGGCGCGAGACAGCCGCGCGCACGTTGGCGATTTCATTGCCGGAACGGTTGTAGGCAGCCGAGTTGGCCAAGGCCACGACCCTGGCCGACAACAGCGGCTCGGCCATGACCATGCGGGCGGCCGCTTCGATATGGCAATCGGGGTCGTCCAGCGCTTCCTGCAGCTTCAAGGTGGCCTTGACGTTGGCGGGGAACGTCAGCTCGCCCTTGCTCGCTTGCAGCGCGATAATCTTGAATACTTCCAGTCTATCCATGGGTCAATCTCCGGTACGGGCTTGTTCAAGCTCTGCTCTGTGGGTGGGCCGGGAACGCGCATGTATCCCCGGCCCTGCTCCCGTTTCCGGCAATATTACAGCAAGTTTATACTCAAACCTATTACTTTCCGGAAACTTTCCCTGCCACGCCTTCGACAAAATAATCCATCTTCGTCAGCGCTGCATCGTCCAGCACGCCTTTGTCCAGGCGCACTTTGCCATCGTTATCCTTGATCGGCGCGCTGAAAGGATTGAGCTTGCCAGCTACCAAGTCTTTCTCGCGCGCCAATACAAACTGTTTCACGTCGGCGGGCACGGCGGCGTTGATGCCTTCCAGCTTGACCATGCCATCCTTGATGCCGCCCCAGGTGCTGCTGGACTTCCACGTGCCGTCCAGCACGGCTTGCGCCTGCTTCGTATAGTAGTCGCCCCAATGGTGGGTGACGGCGGCCAGCTGCGCCTTCGGACCGTACTTTTTCATGTCCGAATGGTAGGCGATCGCATACTTGCCCTTCTCTTCCGCCGCCTGCACCACGGCGGTCGAGTCCGTGTGGTGGGTGACCACGTCGGCACCCTGGCCGATCAGGGTGATGGCCGCGTCGCGCTCCTTGCCCGGGTCGAACCAGCTATTCACCCACACCACTTTCACTTCCGCCTTCGGGTCGACGCTGCGCATGCCGCGCGTGAAAGCGTTAACTCCCTGCAACACTTCGGGAATCGGGAACGCCGCCACATAACCGGCCACATGGGTCTTGCTCATCTTGCCCGCCAACACGCCTGCCAGGTAGCGGCCTTCATAAAAACGCGCATTCGTGTTGGCCACGTTGACGGCGGTCTTGTAGCCAGTCAGGTGGATGAACTTCACATTAGGAAATTGCTTCGCCACTTTCAAGGTGGGATTCATGTAGCCGAACGAAGTCGTGATGACGAGCTTGCTGCCCGTTTGCGCCAGGTCGCGGATCACCCGTTCCGCATCGGCGCTCTCCGGCACGTTTTCCACATACTTGGTGGTGATCTTGCTGCCCAGCGCCTTTTCCATTTCCTTGCGGGCCAGGTCATGCTGGGTGGTCCAGCCCGCGTCGCCGATGGGGCTGATATACACGAAGCCGACATTCAGCGGCGCCGTCGCGGGAGCGGCGGCCATGACGGGCATCAAAACAGCACTGCAAACGGCGGCGCATACTAGTTTCTTGGACATGGTTTTCCTTGTGGTGAGTGATTAATTTCCGGGATTGAAATTTTTCCCCAACGAAGCGGGCATGTTGAGCTTGATGTAATTGGCATTGCTGGAAATGAGCACGAGCACGACGATGGCCGCCAGGTAGGGCAGCATCGACAGCAGTTGCGACGCGATGGGCACGCCCAGCGCCTGCGCGTGGAAGGTCAATATCGTGATGCCGCCGAACAGGTAGGCACCGCCCACCACGCGCGCCGGTCGCCAGGTGGCAAAGGTGGTCAGCGCCAGCGCGATCCAGCCCCGCCCCGCCACCATGCCCTCGACCCACAGGGGCGTGTAGACGAGCGACAAAAAAGCACCGGCCAGGCCGCAGCAGGCGCCGCCGAACAGCACGGCCGCCAGGCGGATGCGCCGCACGGGGTAGCCGAGCGCATGCGCGGAAGCGGGCGACTCGCCCACGGCGCGCAGCACGAGGCCCGCCCGCGTGCGGTACAGGAACCAGGCGATGGCCACGCACAACAGCAAGGACAGATACACCATGGCATGCTGGCGGAACAGGGCCGGTCCCAGCACGGGAATGTCTTCCAGGTAAGGGATGCCGAAGCGACCGTTCTGCAAGCTGTTGCCCACATATTTCAAGCCGATGTACGTGGACGCGCCCGCGCCGAACAAAGATAAAGCCAGGCCCGTCGCATACTGGTTCGTGCCCAGCCATACGGTCAGCCAGGCAAAGAAGCCCGACAGCACCATGCTGGCGCCTGCCCCGGCCAGAAAGCCCAGGGTGGGACTGCCTGTATTGACGGCCACGGCAAAGCCCGTGATGGCCGAGACCAGCATCATGCCTTCCGCGCCCAGGTTCACCACGCCCGCCTTTTCATTCACCAATAAACCGAGGGCGGCCAGCATCAGCGGCGTGCCCGCATTGATGCTGGCGGCGATCAGGGGCGCGATGGTGAAAGCCAGGTTATCCATGTTTCCTCCAGCGCAATTTGTATTGGATCAGCACGTCGCATGCGAGCAAGGCGAACAGCAAGATGCCCTGGAACACGCCCGTGATCGCGCTGGGCAAGCCGAGGCGCGATTGCGCCAGTTCGCCGCCGATATAAAACAGGGCCATGACGAAGCCGGAAAAAATCACGCCCACGGGATGCAGCCGTCCCACGAAGGCGACGATGATGGCGGCAAAGCCGTAGCCGGGCGACACCGTGGGCGTCAACTGCCCCATCGGCCCCAGCACTTCGCAGGCGCCCGCCAGGCCGGACAGGGCGCCGCAGATCAGCAGCGATGACCACAAGGTCTTGCGCGAGGAAAAACCCGCATAGCGGGCGGCGGCCGGCGCCATGCCGCCCACGCGCAGGCGGAAACCCGAAATGCTGCGCGACAGATACAGCCAGCCGCCCAAGGAGGCCAGCAAGGCGAACACGATGCCGATGTGCAAGCGCGTATCGCTGATCACCATCGGCAACAGCAAGCCATCGGACAGCAGTTTCGACTGGGGGAAATTAAACCCTTCCGGGTCGCGCAGCACGCCATACACGAGATAGCTGAGCAGCAATTGGGCGATGTAGACCAGCATCAGCGAGACGAGGATTTCGCTGGCGTTGTAGCGGTCGCGCAGCCAGGCCACCAGGCCAGCCCACACCATGCCGCCGGCCATGCCGGCCAGCAAGGACACGCCGATGATGGCCGCGCCGCCCACGCCATCATCGAGGTACAGGGCGGCCGCGCCGCCGCAGATGGCGCCCAGGGTCAGCTGCCCTTCCGCGCCGATGTTGTAGATGTTGGCGCGAAAGCAGATGGCCAGGCCCACGGCGATCAAGAGCAGGGGCGCCACCTTGATGCCCAACTCGGACCAACCGTGCGCGTCGCGCAAGGGTTCGACGAAGAAGACGGCAAGACCGGCCAGCGGATCGTGTCCCAGCGCAAGAAACAACAGCGCGCCGCACAGCACCGTGAGCAGCACGGCCAGCACGGGCGACAGCCACGACATCAGGCGCGACGGTGTGGGACGGGCTTCCAGCCGCAAGGCGAACTTAGCCATGGATGGCCTCCTGTGGCCACAGCCCACTCATCCATTGCCCCACCTGCGCCACGCTGGCTTCGCCCACGTCCAGCGACGGCGAGATCTTTCCCTTTGCCATCACCAGCAAGCGGTCGCTGATGTCGAACAATTCATCGAGTTCCTCCGACACGACCAGCAGCGCGCAACCCGCGTCGCGCAGCGCCAGCAATTCGGCGCGGATTTGCGCGGCCGCGCCCACGTCCACGCCCCAGGTCGGCTGCGCCACCACCAGCACGGTGGGCTCGCGCATGACTTCGCGTCCGACTATGTATTTCTGCAAGTTGCCGCCCGACAAGCTGCGGGCCAGCGCCTGCGGCCCGCCCGCCTTCACCTGGAAGCGGGCGATGATGGCGGCTGCCCGCTGCGCGATCGCGTCACGGCGCAGGAAGCCGTGGCGGATGGTGGCGGGTGTCTGCAAGCTCAACAACACATTGTCGGCCAGCCCCATGTCGGGCACGGCGCCCCGTCCCAGCCTTTCCTCCGGCACGAAGCCGAAGCCCAGGGCGCGCCGGCGTCCCGGCGGTAATCGTCCCGCCGGCGTGCCGTTCAGCACGATGCTGCCGGCGGCCGCGCGCATGTCCTCGCCCGACAGGGCGGCCAGCAATTCCTGCTGGCCATTGCCGGACACGCCCGCGATGCCGACAATTTCTCCCGCGCGCACGTCGAAATTGATATCCGTCAATTGCGTGGCGAACGGATGGCTCTTCGGCAAATCCAGATGCCGCACGCTCAGCATGGCGGCGCCCGGCGTGCGCGCCACGCGCGTGACGGCGGGCGGCTCGGCGCCGATCATCATGCGCGACAGGCTGGCCGCCGACTCTTGCGAGGGGTCGCACACGCCCGCGTTCTTGCCGGCGCGCACCACCGTACACGTGTGGCACAGGGCGCGGATCTCGTCGAGCTTGTGGCTGATGTACAGGATGCTGCAGCCTTCGGCCGCCAGCTGGCGCAAGGTGGTAAACAGTTTTTCCACGGCGCCCGGCGTCAGCACGGACGTCGGTTCATCGAGGATCAGCAGTTGCGGCTTGGCCAGCAGGGCGCGCACGATTTCCACGCGCTGGCATTCGCCCACGGAAAGCGTGTGCACGTGGCGCTGCGGTTCCAGGTCCAGGCCGTACTGGCGCGCCGTCGCTTCGATGCGCTGCGCCAGCTCCGCCATGTTGGTACCGGCCGGCAAGCCGAGGGCGATGTTTTCCGCCACCGTCAAAGTGTCGAACAGGGAAAAGTGCTGGAACACCATGGCGATACCGAGCGCGCGCGCGGCCGACGGGTTGGCGATTTCCACTTCACGGCCATTCCACAGGATGCGGCCGCCGTCCGGTTGCACGGCGCCGTAGATAATTTTCATCAAGGTCGATTTGCCGGCGCCGTTTTCGCCGAGCACGGCGTGGATCTGTCCGGGCGCGACGGTGAGGCAGATGCCGTCATTGGCCACCACGGCCGGATAGCGCTTGCTGATATCGAGTAATTCCAGGCGTGCCGTCATTGTTTTTTTCGTGCCTCGCTGCAAGGTCGCCGGCATCGTCGCCGGTGGAGAAATTCAAGCTCTTGTCTCTATCGTATCGGCATCCGCGGCGCTTGGGGGATGGCGCGGCGGCGCGCATTTCTATTTCCACAAAAAAACAACACCTGTATACAATTTTGAAAAAAATTATCAGCTTTACAGCGGCCGCCTTGCCCCGCAAGGGCGAGAAGGTGCGATGATTATATGCAAGAACTGATAGTAAGTATGCAGCCAAGACATATCGCCCGACGCGGCGCTTCTCGCATCATGGATTGAACGGCGCGCAATATGCCCCATCGCAGCGCTTCATGCGGGCTACGCCCCCTGCTATTTCATTTCCCGTTTTCCAACACCGCCATCAGGAGCCGAAAGTGCCAAAAACCATACCGTGTCTGTTGCTCTGCCTCACTACCACCCTGGGCATGGGCGCGACTGCCCAGGCTGCCGAATGGAGCGATACCGCGCTGAGCTGGCGCGCCGGCAATGACTACCGCGAGCCGTTCAATCCGGACGACATCAAGAAAAACATCTTTGCCATCACGCACGCCAGCGGCTACAAATACGGCAGCAACTTCGTCAACCTCGATTTCCTGCTGTCCGACAGCAAGGACCCTGGCGCGCTCGGTAAAACCTCCGGCGCGCAAGAGGCGTACCTGGTCTACCGCAACACCATCGACATCGGCAAGGTGCGCGGCAGCGACATCAAGTTCGGCCCTGTGCGCGGCGTCGGCGTCACTCTGGGCTTCGACGTCAACACGAAAAATGACGTCGGCTACAACTCGCGCAAGCGCATGCTGGTGGCCGGCCCCACCCTGATGTGGGACGTGCCCGGCTTCTTCAACACCAGCCTGCTGTTGCTGCGCGAAAGCAACGCCCCCAGCGGCGCCTTCCCGCCCATCTCGCAAGTGACGGGCCGCTACACGTATAAAACGCACGCCATGCTGACGGGCGCCTGGGGCATTCCCCTGTCGCCGCTGTTCTCGTTCGAAGGTTTCTTCAATCTCATCGATTCAAAAGGCAACGATGAAGTGGGGCGTAAGACGGCGGTGGAAACGAATATCGACATGCAAGTGATGTTCGACGTGGGCGCGGCCCTGGGCAGCGCCAAGAACACCTTCCGCGTGGGCCTGGAATATCAGTACTGGAAGAACAAGTTCGGCAACTCGCCCGCCACCACGGGCAACGTGGGCCAGACGGCGAAGACGCCGATGATACGCGCGGAGTACCATTTCTAAAATTCATTGTTACGCATCAACACACACGGTCGCGCCTGATGCCAGCATGGAGCTTTCCTGCTGGCGGAGAGCGCGACCGTGGAACAACTATTGCCGTATTACGAGCGTGAGCTGGGTCTGTTCCGCCAGTACACGCGCGAGTTTTCCAGCCGCTATCCGAAGGCGGCCGGGCGCCTGCTGATCGCTGGCGAGACGTGCGAAGACCCGCACATCGAGCGCCTGATCCAGTCCGTCGCCCTGCTCACGGCCAGGGTCGCCAAGCGCCTCGACGACGCCTATCCGCAATTTACCCATTCCCTGCTCGAAACCCTGTATCCGCACTACCTGCGGCCGTTTCCCTCGTGCTCCATCGTGCGCATCGCCGCCGACGAAGCGCCGGGCGGCGGCCAGCTGGCCCAGCTTGCGCATGTGGCGCGCGGCACGGTGCTGCGCTCGCAGCCGGTGCAGGGCGTGGCTTGCAAGTTCACCAGCGCGTATGACGTGACCCTGGCGCCGCTGACCATTTCTCGCCTGCATTTTTCACCGCTCCTCGACGCGCCGCCCGGCCTGCGCCTGCCCGCCGGCGCCAGCGCCTTGCTGAGCATTCAGTTCACCAGCAGCAGCGAGCAGTACCACCTGGACCAGGCCGGCTTTTCCAGCCTGCGCCTGTTTGCCGATGGCGAACCGTCCGTGCGCGCGGCCCTGCTCGACGCCCTGTTCCTGCACGGCGCGGGTGCCTACGTGGCGCTGGACGAACACGGGCCGTGGCAAGCCGTCAATGGCACCTTGCTGGCGCCGGCCGGCTATGCGGACGACGACGCGCTGATTCCCATTTCCGCCCGTTCACACCCGGCCCTGCGCCTGCTGACCGAATACTTTGCCTTTCCGGAAAAATTTCACTTCATCGATATCGGATGGTCGCTGCTGGCACCCCTGCTGCCGAAACAGTGCCGCCAGTTTACCTTGCACCTGCCGCTCAAGGGCGTGCGCAGCGACAGCCACGAAGCGCGGCTCTTGTCCGGCGCCAGCCGCGACAACCTGCTGCTCGGCTGCACGCCCGTCGTCAACCTGTTTGCCAAGTCCGGTGTGCCGATCCGCCTCACGCATACCGAGCCCGACTACGCCCTGGTGGCCGATGCCACGCATGCGTTTGCCTACGACATCCACAGCATCGAAGCCGTCACCGTGGTGCGCAAGGATCAGGCCGGCGATCGCCTGAGCGCCTTCCTGCCCCTGTATGCCTCACTGCAAGGCGCCCAGGGCGAATATGACCAGGAACGTGGCCAGGAATATGGTCAATACTGGCTGGCGCGCCGCGACGAAGCCGTGGCCGCCATCAGCCCCGGCCATGAAATGCGCCTGAGCCTGATCGACCCGCAATTCTCCCCGGACAGCCCGGCCAGCGCCACCGTCTCGACGCAGCTGCTGTGCAGCAACCGCGACTTGCCCACGCAGTTGCATTACGGCTTGCCCGGCGGCGACCTGCTGGCCGAAGACGTGCCCGACGGCATCCCCGCGCGCTTCTTGCGCAAGCCCACGCCCAGCGTGCGTTTCCTGGCAGACACGCACTGGCGCCTGATTGCGCACCTGTCGCTCAATTACTCGAGCCTGACGCAAGCGGGCCTGGGCGAATTCCAGAAAATGCTCAGTCTGTACGACCTGCCCCGCTCGCCCGCCACGCAGCGCTTGATCCAGGGCATCCTCACGCTTGAGCACGGCACCACGCGCGCGTGGATGCCCACCGTACCGTTTCCCACGCTGATGCCCGGCATCGCCATCCGCCTGGGCATCGACGAGCAAGCTTTCGTCGGCTGCAGCATCTATATTTTTGCCCAGGTGCTGCAGCGCTATTTCGCCCTGAACAGCCAGCTCAACTGCTTTAGCCAACTGACGCTGCGGTCCCAACGCAGCGGCGAGGAAATCCTGCGATGCCCGGAACGCAGCGCCGACGCCACGCCAGCGTGATCCAGCAATTGCTCGACGCGCCGCAGCGCTTCGAGTGCTTCCAGGCGCTGCGCCTGCTGCTGGCGTGGCTGGCCGCACACGGCGTCGACGAGCACACGGCGCTGGCAAAGTTCGTGCGCTTCGACAATAGCGTCTCGCTGCGCTTTCCCGCCAGCCAGGTCGAGGCGCTCACGACCAGCGGCATAGCCGATGCCGATACCCTGCTGCAAGCGTTGCTGTCCGGTCACGGCCAGCCCATCCACCTCACACCCGCCTTCATGGGCCTGCTGGGTTGCCAGGGCAGCTTGCCCAGCCACTATTCGGAGCGTATCGCCGCGCACCAGCATAGCGAACGCGAGAATGGCCCGCGCGCTTTTCTCGACCTGTTTTCCAGCCGCGCCGTCGCCCTGTTTTACCAGGCCTGGCAAAAATACCGCATCGAACAAGCCGGCCATGCCAAGGACTTCCTGTCGCGCCTGCTGGCCCTGGCCGCTTGCCGCCCGGGCCAGGACGAGGCGGCGGCCGGCCTGTACAGCGGCTTGCTCCAGCAGCACGACGTCTCGTCCATCGTCATGGCGCGCATCCTCAGCGACCATTTCGGCGTGCCCTGCCACATCGACGAGGCGACGGGCGCCATGGATGTACTGGCGCCGCGCGAACAAACGGCGCTGGGCAGGGAAAACGCCGTGCTGGGCCAGCGCGCTCTCGTCGGCGCGCGCTGCCGCCGTCCCGACCTGGCCGTGCGCCTGCGTCTCGGCCCGCTCACGGCGCAGCAGCACGCCAGTTTCCTGCCCCGTGCCCCGGCCAGCCAGGCGCTGCGCCGCATGCTGATGCTGTTCGGCCAGCCGCTCGTGCGCTACGACATCGTGCTGGTGCTGCGCGCCAGCGAGGTGCATGGCCTGTCCCTGAGTCCCGGCGTTCAGGACGGCCTCGGTTGCAACAGTTTCCTCGGCGATACAACAGCGCCGCGCCACCGCGATGACATGCATTACGAAATGCAATTGATGCCCTCATTTAACGATTGATCGTTGCGGCCGCGCAAAAACGCTTGTGTTCGCTATTGCTACAGTCGGCCAACGATCCCTACCGTGAAGCGATGCACGATGAGCCAGTTCCCCGATACGACGGCGGCATGGACGGCAATAACGGGCGACATGCAGGGCCAGCGCCTGCTGCGCCTGCACTTTCCGCAGGGCGATGGGCCCGCCGGTATCCAGTTCCTGGCCAACAGCCTGGCCGCGAGCGAAAGCCTGTCGCGCGACTTTTCCTATGTGGTGGAAGTGCTGTCCGAAAATGCCAGCATCGCGCTCGACAAAGTGATGGGCAAGATGGTGACCGTCGACCTGGTGCGCGAAGACGGCACCTTGCGCTACTTCAATGGCTACGTATTTGAATTTCGCTTCCTGCGCACGGACGGCGGTTTCGCGTTTTACGAAATGGTGCTGGAACCGTGGCTGTCGCACCTGCACTTGCGCCAAAACAATGTCGCCTTTCACGGCTTGACGGTGGCGGCGCTGACGGACAAGGTCTTCGATGATTACCTGATGCGCGACTACAAGCTGGCCGCCGGCGGCCCGGATCCCGCCATCACCTACACGTGCCAGCACAACGAGAGCGACCACAACCTGCTGCACCGCCACTGGGAACAACTGGGCTGGCACTACCGCTACGAACACCGCCTTGACGGCCACACCTTGTGGCTGTCGGACGACAGCACATCCGGCAAGCCCATCGATGGTGAGCTGAGTGAAATCCCCTTCCAGCACCAGGCCGGCTCCCTGGAAGACGATGGCGTACATCAATGGAGCACCGTGCGGCGCATGGCGCCAAGCCAGATGACGGTAGCCAGCTTCAATTTCAAGAATCCGCGCAGCGCCCGCGCCAGCCGCGACTCGCTGAATCGGCAGGGCGCCGTGCCATCGCTGGAAGTGTATGAAAACACGGGCAGCTACGGTTTTAAAAACATCGACGATGGAGAACAGCTGGCCCGGCGCCGCATGGAAGAGCGCGACGCCCAGGGACAGCTGTTCGAGGCGCAAGGCAACGATCGCACGGCGCAACCAGGGCGCTGGTTCACCCTGGGCGGGCATTTCGACAACGCAGCCAGCGAATACCTGATCCTGTCCGTGCACCACTACGCCAGCAACAATTATCAGCAAGGACACGGCGCCACTTCGCACTACAGCAACACCTTTACCTGCATCGCCCGCACCATCCCCTGGCGCCCCGGCCGCAATTTCCACAGCCGCGAACCGAAGATCTATGGCGTGCAGACGGCCACCGTCGTCGGGCCGCCCGGCGAGGAAATCCACACGGACGGTTACGGGCGCGTGAAGGTGCAATTCCACTGGGACCGCCTGGGTACCTTCGACGACAAGAGTTCGCCGTGGATACGGGTGATATCGAACTGGGCCGGCCCGAATTTCGGCCACATCAGCCTGCCCAGGGTGGGCATGGAAGTGGCCGTGCAATTTCTCGACGGTAACGTCGCCATGCCCCTCATCATCGGCTGCGTCTACAACGCGCGCAACATGCCGCCGTGGGAGCTGCCGGCAAACAAGACGCAGAGCGGCATGCTGAGCCGTTCCTCAAAGAAAGGTTCGACCGCGCACGCCAACGCCTTGCGCTTCGAAGACCGCAAGGATGCGGAAGAGCTGTGGCTGCATGCGGAAAAAGACCAGCGCATCGAAGTCGAGCATGACGAATCGCACTGGGTGGGCAATGACCGGCGCAAAACCGTCGACCGCGATGAAACCGTGCACGTGAAACGCGACCGCACGGAAACGGTGGACCACGATGAAGACATCACCGTGCACAACAACCGCCGTGAGCGCGTCGGCCATGACGAACACATCGACATTGGCGACAACCGCCGCGAACACGTGGGCGGCAACGAGCAGGTGCAGATCGACGGCCACCGCTCGGAACGGGTGACCCTGGCCAAGGACGAAACCATCGGCCTGGCCAAGGTGCTGACCATCGGCGCCGCCTACCAGACCACCGTCATCGGCGCCATGAACACCACCGTGGTGCTGGCGCAGGCCGAGCAGATCGGCCTGGCGAAAAGTGTCATCGTCGGCGCCGACAGCACACTCACGGCCGCCGACTCGCACACGATGACGGTGGGCACATCCAGCATCACCATCACGCCGGGTCGCATCGAACTTGTTGCCGATGAAATCATCATCCGCGGCAGATCGAAGGTACAGATCCATGGCGATGACATCGACAACAATCCGGGCTGACGATGAACGACGCCGGCACAGCCCATTTCGATATTCCCAACCTGCTGTTCGACAACCGCACGCCGCACGCGGCCAGCCAGTTCGACATGCTCGACCAGTTTGGCGAGGCCTTCCATGTGGTGGTGGCGCGCATAGGCTACACGCTTGGCCCCTGCGGCGCGGACGGCCTGGCCAGCCTGCTGCCCATGGTGCGCCAGTCGCCGCTGGCCACGCAAGACCTGCACCTGGACGACGACACGCAGGCGGGCACCGTGCAGGAAAGCGACTTCGCGCCCTATAAACCGCGCTGCGACGTGATCGTCAATGGCGTGGCGCACGCGCCGCGCGGCCAGGCGATGCCGCAATTTCTCGTCAACCTGAAGGTGCAGTCGGAAAAGAAGACCCTGATCGACAAGACCCTGCAAGTGTGCGGCGAACGCGCCTTCCGCAAGAAAGCCGTCCTCACGCGCCTGGTGCAAGGCTGCGCCCGCATCGCCACCGTGGGCTTGCTGCAGCCCAATCCGTGGCAGCTATCTGCACCGTTAGCGTTCCTGCAATTGCCGCTGCACTACAGCTACGCGTACGGCGGGCAATGCCGCATCGAGGCCGATGACTGCAACGCGGCGGCGCACGACTCCTGCCAGGCCAATCCCCTGGGACGCGGTTTCGCGCGGCACTGGTACCTGGATGGAAAACATATCGATGAGGTGCCCGCGCCCCGTATCACGCAGCCGTCGCTGCCGTGCACGGCCGCCCAGTTCTGGCAAGGCGCCGGCGGCAAGGAACTGCCGCCACCGGCGGGGCTGGCCGTTATCGGCCGTGGCTGGCTGCCGCGCCGCGCGCTGGCCGGCAACATCGTCGTCAAGGATCAATGGGATGCCGACGACATCCCCGCCCTGCCGGAAGACTTCGATTTCGCCTACTGGAACAGCACGCCGCCCGACCAGCAATGCCCGCATCTGGCGGGACTGGAACAATTCACCTTGACCAATCTGTGCCGTCACGACCATCGCTCGGCCCACATCGACCCGCGCGGCAACACGGTGCTGCGCTTTTCCCTGCCTCGGCAGGTGCTGTGTTTGCTGCTGGCGGACAAGAACGACCAGTTGCTCGTCCGGCGCCTGGCCATCGATACGGTGCTGGTCGATCCCGAGGCGGCCACCGTGGAACTGGTGTGGCGCGCCATCGTACCGGCCGACGCGGGCCAGGTCGCGTCGCGCCTGCTGCACGTGATGGAGCCGGCGCAAATCGCCCGCATCGAACTGCTGGAGCAAGCGCAGGAAGCGCTAGGCGAAGCCGCCGGGCAAGGCAAGAAACCATGACGAATGAAACCGTCACCAAGGCCTCGCGCTTCTATTGTGTCAGCCTCAGCCCCGACATTTGCAAGACGCCCGTCGGCTCCAGCACGCCCCCTATTCCCTACAACATCATCGGTGAATTCTCGGAAGCACAGAACGCCTCGCCCAACGTCAAGTCGCACAGCGAGCCCGTCATCCTGCACCAGCGCAGCACCATTCCCACCGTCAAAGGCGACGCGGCCGGCAAGGCGGGCGGCGTCAAGAGCGGCACCGTCGGCAAGCAGGTCGACACCAAGGTCGCCAGTCCCATCCACCGCGCCAACGGCGCCAGCCTGGTGCAGATGGGGCGCGAAGTGTGGATGAATTCGCGCAATACCGTGGGCAAGATTTATGAACGGGGTGGGGAGGCGGCCAAGCCCGTGCTCAAGGAACTGGGAGCGGCGATACGGGAAGCGGCACAAGACTACAAGGATCATGGCTCCAAGAAAATGCATGGCGCCGCCGAAGATCTGGTAGACGTGGGCGGCACCGTGCTGACAGGCAGTGCCGTGCTGGGTGTCGCCGGACTGGGCGCTGCGGCAACCGGCGTTGGCCTGCCGGCAGCTGCCGCGATGGAAACAGCGGCAGCAACTGGCGCGGTTACCGGCACGGCGACCGTTGTGACAGGCACGGCCATGGAAGCGTCGGCCACGGTGCTCGACCAGGCGGCCGATTACATATTGACAGGCAAGACCCCTGATTTACTCAATACGGCCTCGGACATCGTCACGAATGCGGCAGGCACATTACTGCAAACGGCGCTCTTCAGCAAGATTCCCGGTGGAAAAATACTGAGCAAGTTCCTCGGTAAAAAAGCGGCGCCGACCATCAACAAGGTGAAGGACAAGCTGGTCGGCAAAAAGCCGGACAAGCCACCGCCAAAACTCGACAAACCTCCCCCGAAAAACGGCGGCGACGACGGCAAGAGCCGTGGCAAGAAAGAACCGAAATCGGAGCCGCCGTCCGACTGCTGCCCCAAGGATAGCGGCCCCGCGAAAAAACCCGTCAAGGGCCGCAAGCCCGTGCATTTCGGCACGGGCCAGGAAATCCTGTACCAGACGGATTTCACGCTCGAACGCAGCATCCCCATCGCCTGGACGCGCTGCTACCGTTCCGGCGCCGAATGCGAAGACGGGGGCTTGCTGGGTGCGCGCTGGTCCACGCCCTACAGCACCAGCCTGTCGCTGTGCGAGGCAGGCATCGTCTACCACGACGACAGCGGCCGCGCCCTGCGCCTGCCTGGTTTGGAACCGGGCCAGCGGCACGACAGCCGCAAGGAAGGATTTACGCTCACGCACGACGGCGCCGACACCTTTACCGTGCTGTGGCGCGACGGCAGCATCGACCGTTATGCGCGCGCTGAAGGCGGCTGGCTGCCACACGGCTACGACGGCGTCAACGCCATGCTGGCCCCGACCGCTCCCGTCGCCACGCAACGCTTTGCACTCGTGCGTAGCGAAGGGCGCGATGGACGCGGCATCAGCATCGACCGCTTCATGGATGCAAAACCGGGCGCAGTGCTGCTGCGCCTGCGCAGCGACGATGGCGGCGTGCTCGAAGCCATGCGCGGGGAGTCGGAAAAGGCCATCCACATCGGAAGAGTCGACGAGGTGTTGCCAGACGGCAGCCGCCTCTGCCACGTCCGCTACGCCTATGCCATCGAGACGAACGATGCGCTGCCGCCCGTCCCGCCACGCCACAACCTGGTCAGCCAGTCGAATGCGCTGGGCGACACGCGCAGCTATGCCTACCGTCACCATTTGCTCACGTCGTGCAGCAGCTACACAGGCTTTGCCTACGAACTCGATTGGATCAGCCTGGACGCGCTGCGCGCCCGCTGGAGCGGTCCTCCATTGAGCGAACCGGAGCTGGCCGAACGTTTCCCCGTCTCCTTGGCCAACAGCTACCAGGCGCGCGCCATCGCCACGCGCGCCCAGGACGGCAGCGAGCACACGCGCATCGATTACGTGGACAACGACACCAGCCGCGTCACGGAAAACGGCGGCGTCCTCGAATACACATTCGACGCCAACTGGCTGGTCACCGAAGTGCGCCGCGTCATCGATGGCAAGGCTGCCTCGCTGGGCCGGCGCGAATGGGACCGCGATGGCATGCTGCTGGCCGATATCGACGCCAACGGCGCCGCCATGCGCTATGCCTACGATGCAGCCGGCAACCTGACCCGCAGCACCGATGCCAAGGGACACGGCAGCAGCATCGACTACGATGCCGGAAATCAACCTATCGCCTTCACGGATGCGCTGGGCAACACCACCTTGCGCGCATACGACGCGGCAGGCCGTCCCGTCAGCATCACGGATGCACTGGGCCACGTCACGCGCTACCGCTACGACGAGCGCGGCCAACTGGTGGAACTGATCGACGCCAGGGGCGGCAGCAAGCATTTTCAGTACAACCGCCAGGGTTCGCTGACCAGCTACACGGATTGCTCCGGCCATACCAGCGAATACCGCTACGATGCGCTGGGACGGCTGGTAGCGGCCCGCGATGCGCTGGGCCATGCCACCCGCTATGAATATGACGCGCTGGGCCGGCTGATCCGACTCACGGCGCCCGATCAAACCCGGGAGCAATACGCCTACGATGAGGACGGCAATCTGCTCCTGCACGTGGATGCGGCCGGTCAGCAAACGCGCTACCGCTACAACGGCCAGGGCTTGCCCGTCGAACGCACGGACGCCATCGGCCAGACTTTGCAGTATCGCTACGATGGCGCGCTGCAACTGACGGAATTGATCAATGCCAAGGGCGAAAGCTACCGGCTCGCGTATCACGCGGAAGGCTGGCTGACGTCGGAAACAGGCTTCGACGGCAAGCGCACCGAATACAGTTACGACCAGGCCGGCAACCTGACGGCCACCGAGTGCGGCAGCCTGCGCACGCAGTTGCTGCGCGACGCGCTTGGTTTGTTGCAAGTCAAGGCCACGGCGGATGGCGTGGTGCGCTACGCCTACGATGCGCTGGGCCGCCTGACGGCCGTGTCCGCCCTGCAAGCCGAACAGCGCTTTGTCCACGACGCGCTGGGCCAGCTGATCGAGGAGCGCAGCGCCTGTTTCCTGCAAGACTTGCCAGAGACGGCACGGTTGCCGAACGCCCCGCGCGTACCGGACGCCAGCTTTGTCATGACGCATGCCTATGACGAACTGGGCAACCGCATCCAGACGGTCTTGCCGAACGGTCGCCGCATCGATACCTTGCGCTACGGTTCCGGCCACTGGCATGGCGTACTGTGGCAAGGCAAGGCCGTGGTTGACGTGGAGCGCGACAAGCTGCACCGGGAAAAGCAGCGGCAGCTGGGCAGCAGCGGCTTGCTGGCCACGCGCCAGTACGACCCGCAATCGCGGCTCACCCAGCTGACCCTGGCACGCGGCGCCGATGCGCCCGCCCCTGTGCGCGAACGCCGCTTCGACTACGATGCGCAAGGCAACCTGACCACTATTTTCCAAACGGGTTCCACGGCTGCCGGCCCGCTCGGCAAACTCAGCTACGCCTATGACCCCGTCGGACAGTTGCTGTCCGCCGTGCAAGCGAGCCTGGCCGAACACTTCGCCTTCGACCCGGCCGGCAATCTGGTCGACACTGCGGCCGCTACCGGCAACGTCCTGCAACGCTACGGCGATACGGAATACGACTACGACGAGCAAGGCAATGCCACCGGCAAGCGCTTCCATCCACCGGGCAGGGAATCGACGTGGAGCGACCTGGCGCTTGAATACGACGCCGAAAACCGCCTCCGCCACGCCACTAGGACGGAACGCCAGTCGCGCCACCGCGCCCGCTATTTTTATGACGCTTTCAGCCGCCGCATCGCCAAGCAGGTAGAAGAAGCACGCTGGAGCAATCGGCAGGACATCACCAAAGACCAGCCCGCACGCACTAGCGCCGCCACCACATTCTTCGTCTGGGACGGTGACACGCTGGCGCAGGAACTTGGGCACGACGAGACTGTCACATATTTGTACGAGCCGCACAGCTTCGTTCCGCTGGCCAGGATCAGTTCGCCAACCTGCCGCCAGGCAAGTGCGGTCTACCTGCCGCGCATCGCACAGTGGGATTTACCCGCCACCCTGCACGACGCCGAACTGCAGGCAGCCATTGCGCAAGAACAGGAGGACATTGAAGCGCATCATGTATCGACATGGCAAGGTATCCAGGCAGCAGCTGACGACGCGGCAGCACACGACCGCATCACCCACTACCACTGCGACCACCTGGGCACGCCACGCGAGCTGACGGATGCGCAAGGGAAGGTAGTCTGGAGCGGGCGCTACAAAGCCTGGGGGCGCTTGCTGCATGTGGAAGGGGAAATCGAGCAGCCGCTGCGGTTTCAGGGGCAGTATGAGGATCAAGAGACTGGACTGTTTTATAACCGATATCGCTACTATGACGCTGGAATTGCAAGGTACTTGACGCAGGATCCGATAGGATTATTAGGAGGGCTGAACGGATATACTTATGTTCAATCACCAACCCAATGGATCGATCCACTGGGTTTGTCTGCTGGATGCCAAAAAAATACACCTTGCGACCCTTGCGCTGGGAAGGATCCTGCATCCGAAGCAAGGGCAACTCAAGGAACAGCAACATACCCAAACAATCCTTACGCTTTTGTAGATACTTATACCAATATGGTATTAAAAAAGGGGACAATTTTATATTCCTTATCACCAGGAGCAGCACCAGGCTTTGGCGTCACAAATCATACCCTAATGAAATCAGCCGGCGACGTAAAGAAGTATCATGAGCTAACCCAGGTAACCGCAGGGAAAGATAGCATGGGCAATCCACGATCTATGAGGACAGAAGTACAAGTCTATCGCGTAAACAAAGATATTTGCGTGGCAAAAGGAATAGCAACAGCAAATACACAATTTGGTAGCGGTGGCGCAACACAATATTACGTTTCTCCATCAGACATAAGCAGCCTCACCCCTGGAATAAGAAGAAAGATATAAATTCAGATGAAAAATAAAAAATACTGGAAAAACAATGGAACTAAAGAAAATCCCACATACGACTTCATATATCCTAGATCATGGAGTGAAGAAGAAATACTTGAAGAAAATAAAAGAAATATTGAAAAAATAAAAAATAGAAAATGCGAATGGGTAGATCATCTGGAACATATGCCAAAAAATATAATGATCGCACTAATAAATGAGATGGAAAAAGGAAATATACTAAAAAGCATAAGCAACAATAACTGGCCAAACAATGGAAGCATTGTAGTTAGCTTCAGAGATAAATTTCATGAGGAAAATAAAAAATTATCTGGAATTCAATGGCGAGAATTAAATGATCCCCACTATTGCAAAGAGGAGATAGCAGAGATTTTCAATAAAGTAGAGTATTTACTAATTAACTAACCTGTCGCCCGATTTGACACACCTCGTTCGCTCCCCGATACTGGACTCCAACCATAGCCAACTTCACAAGCGCAGACTACCTGTGTAGCGCTTGCGCCAGCACGAATGAACAGTTCTCACCTCGCCGTCCCCTACATCGGCCGCTTTGCCCCCTCCCCCTCCGGCCCTCTGCACATGGGTTCGCTCGTTGCCGCCATGGCCAGTTATCTCGATGCGAAGGTGTATCAAGGAACGTGGCTGCTGCGCATCGAGGATCTGGACTATGACCGCAATGTCGAGGGTGCCGATCTGGGCATCCTGGCCAGCCTGCAACGCTGTGGCATGCAGTGGGATGGCGAGGCGACGTGGCAGAGCCGGCGCTTGCCGCTGTACGAGGCGGCGCTGAAGCAGTTGCAGGACGATGGCCTCGTGTATGCGTGCGGCTGTTCGCGCAAGGAAATTCAGGATTCGGTACTGCTGGCGGGCGGGCCCAAGGGTGGGGCCGCCGTGTATCCGGGCACTTGCCGCCATGGCTTGGCGCCGGGCAAGGCGGCACGGGCCTTGCGGCTGCGGGTGCCGCAGGGCGCCGATGCGGTGTACGCGTTTGCCGACCGCTGGGCGGGTCCGCAGCGGCAGGACCTGGCCAACGAGGTGGGCGACTTCATCGTGCTGCGCGGCGATGGCTACTGGGCGTATCAGCTGGCCGTCGTGGTCGACGATGGCGCGCAGGGCATCACGCAGGTGGTGCGCGGCGCGGACTTGCTCGATTCCACGCCGCGCCAGCTGTACCTGCAGGATGTGCTGGGCTTGCCTCGCCCGGGCTTTCTGCACGTGCCTGTCGTCACGAACGACAGCGGCGAAAAGCTGTCCAAGCAGACGGGCGCCCTCGCCTTTGATACGGCAAGCAATGCCGCCGACCTGCTGGCGTCGGCGCTGCTGCCGGCGGCCCGCTTCCTCGGCCTCGATGTACGTGCCGACAAGGTGGAGGACTTCTGGCGGCAAGCCATTCCCGCCTGGGCGCAGCGGCTGGCGCAGCTTCCCGTGCTCCCATAAAAAAACCCGCCGCGGCGAACCGGGCGGGTAGCAATGCAGGCGCCAGCACATGGCCGGCACCTGAAGTCTGGCAATTAGAAGTTGCCTTTAAATTGCACCCCAAACTGACGTGGCTCATTGATGAAGCCCGTGCGGTTGTTGAAGTCGATGGCGCCCGTGATACGCTGGGTGTCGGTGATGTTGCGGCCAAAAACGGCCATTTCATACTTGCCGGCATCCCAGGTGTAGCCCACGCGCAAGCCGCCTTCGACCATCGGCTTGCCGGTGAACTCGGTGGACTCGTACAGGAAGAAGTTGATCTTGCTGCGGTAAGCCCAGTCCGTGAAGACGAAGAATTCGCCGTTTTCCATCGGGATCGAATAACGGCCCGTGGCGGTAACCGTCCACTTCGGCGCTTGCGGCAACGGATTGCCATTGATGATGGCGAAGCCGGCGGCGTTTTTCGGATCGGTCACGGTGCAGCTGCGGCATGTGGCCACCGACAGGCTCGGATCCTTGATTTCCGTGAAGTTGTAGCTGCCGCCCAGGGACATCTTCAGGCTAGGCGTGACAAAACCTTCCAGTTCCAGTTCCGCGCCGCGGCCGTTCGTCTTGGCTGCGTTGATCAAACGCGTCACGTTCGAGGTGCCGCCAACGACCGTCAGTTGCTGGTTCTTCACCTGGTAGTTATACAGGCTGAAAGCAACGCGGGCACGGCGCTCGAACAGGTCGGCCTTGATGCCCGCTTCGACCGAGGTGATGGTTTCCGCGTCGGCAACCGTTACGGACACCTTGTCGCTGGCTGGCGCAATACTTGGCGCGCGGAAACCGGTAGCGATACGGCCGTAGAAGTTCACGTCCTTGTTGTATTTGTAGGTACCGCTCAGGTCCCAGTTGACCTTGGCTTTGCTGACATCGGCGCTGGTCGGAGAAATCTGGACGATACGGTCCGCTTCAACGGTGTTGAAATCCTTCTTGTCCTTGGTGTAACGCAAGCCGGCACGCAGCATGAAGTCATCGTTGACGGCATAGTTGACGGAACCGAAGGTGGCCCAGGCACTGTTTTTCTGGCGGCTGGCCAGGTGCGAAACGAGCGCATGGTCGCTACCGCCGAAATTATCCGTGTAGCCGTTGGCATCTTCGTTGAAGTAGTACACGCCAGCCTGCCAATTGAGCGGACCGGCATTTTTCGATTCGGCGCGGAATTCTTGCGAGTACTGTTTCACGCTCTTGATGCCGCCAGCAGTTTCCACCGGGAATGGAATCGCTGGCACCATGCCTTTTGCGCCGCCATCGATGTCGCCATGCGACACATACTTGCCCACGCGTTCGAAACCGGTGATCGAGTACAGCTTGACGCCGTCGAGTTCCCAGCTCAGGCGGGCGCTGGCGCCATTGGTGCGCAGCTCCTGGAAGTTCAAGGCATCGGTGTAGGATTTGGTCGGATTGAAACCGTCGACCAGGTCATTCGTGCCCAGCTTGATGGCGTTGGCGAAGAACACGCGCGCGCTGCCCGTGGTGCTGCGCTGATGCACATTGAACAGGGCGTTGAACGTGCCGTTCGGCGCATACATCAATTGCACGCGTTCCGCGTGTTCGTTGTAGCCGTCCAGCGCATTTTTCTGGCCCGTAAACGTGTTGTCGACGTAATCGTCGCGGTGCTGACGCAAGGTCGAGACACGCATGGCCCATTCTTTGCTCAGCGGCACGTTGACGGCGCCGTCGAAATTGGTGGTGTTGTGCGTGGCGGCGGAAACGTTGTAATAGCCTTCAACCTTGTCCAGGTTCGGCTTGACGGATTCGAACTTGACCACGCCGGCAGGCGTATTGCGGCCGAACAAGGTGCCTTGCGGGCCGCGCAGCACTTCCACGCCAGCCACGTCGAAAATCGGATAACCCTTGAGGATAGGATTTTCTTGCACGACATCGTCGTAAATCAGGGAAACAGGTTGCGATGCAAAGATGTTGAAGTCGGTATTGCCATAGCCGCGGATGTAGAAGCGGGGGAAAGTGCGGCCATTCGACGATTCCACGTTCAGGCTCGGCACTTTGCCGGCCAGCACGCGAATGTCTTGTCCACCGGACACCAGCACGTCGAGCTTTTCATCACGCAGCAGCGACACGGAGACGGGCACGTCGCGGATATTTTCCTTGCGGCGCTGCGCCGTCACGGTCACGGTTTCCAGCTGGCTGGCGGCAGGGGTCGTATCAGCAGCGACTTCATCAGCATAAGCCGAGCCGATAGGCAAGGCAGCGGACAGTGCCAGCATAGCAGCGCTTTTGGCGCACAAACGCTTGTGCATCTTGGACATCTTGATCATGTTGTTTCCCAGAAGTTTAAAAAAGAATTGCGAAACCTGTCTCCGGGTTATGTACGGCGCTGGATGATCGTTTGCACCATTTCGGTGCAACAGCGCGAGCGGATGTTTCTCCGCTCTCGGCGTCACTGGCTCTGCCCTGGCTGTCGTCCAAGCTGACAGCGGTTCTGGCCGCATCTCCGGGATGTCTGATGAACACCAACTTTTAAGTAAGGCGCCAATTTAATTCAAGCGCCTTATGCGCTGCAAGAATATTGTTATGTAAAATATTCATTCATCAACATAAAGGCCAGACTAGTGGTTATTCAGCCACAATAGCGTGCTCGCCTTGCTATTTACTCCAATGCCATGCCGCCTGACGCACCTTTTCGCCAGGCCAGCCGAAAGCGGAATTGCTGCCCTGCGAGACAGCCCCGAGGGTAAAAATAGTTGTAATATCGCCAGAATGAAGTTGCTAAGCCGCCCCATTCCAGTGCGGCGGCGGCCCCCTGCACCATCATCGATCGCCTCCATGCCAGAACCCAGCCAGCCCAGCAACGCCGTCCCGTCCTCCACCGTCGCCGCCCAGGCGGCGCATCTGCTGCTGAGCGCCCATTGCGACATCGTCTGGAGCACGAAAACCTTCGGCCAGTTCGATGCCGACCAGCCGTCCTGGCGCGCCTTCACGGGCCAGACCGAGGCCGAACTGCTGGGCCGCGGCTGGGTCAATGCCCTGCATCCGGACGACCGCAACTTGCCTTACGTCATGCCATCGCATTTGACCAGCGTGTTCGAAGCGGAATACCGGCTGCGCCACGTCAGCGGCGCCTACCGCAACATGCTCGTGCGCATGCTGCCCGTGCTGGCGCCCGACGGCAGCATCATTGAATGGCTGGGCTCGCATTGCGACGTGACGCAGCAACGGCAGACGGAACAGCGGCTGCGCCTGGCCATGCAGGGCGGCCGCATGGGCACGTGGGAGATCGACCTGGGCAGCGGCAGCATGGCCGGCTCCGACGCCTTCAAGGCCAATCTGGGCCTGCCGCCTGACAGCCCCATCGATTACGCGCAGCTGACGGGCGCCATGCTCGACGGCGACCTGCAGCACTGGCAGACGGTGGTGCACGCGGCCATCGCCAACGCCAGCGATTTCGAAATCGACATCCGCGTGCGCTGGCCAGACGGTTCACTGCACTGGGCGCACATGCGCGGCACCTGCGCCAGCGATGGCGCCGGCAACGTGATCGCCCTGTCCGGCATTTCGCTCGACTTGACGACCAGCAAGCAGAACGAGGAAACCCTGCGCCTGACCCTGGCGGCTGGCGAAGTGGCCACCTGGAACTGGGACATCGTGGCCGACCGGGTCACGGCCGACAGCAATATGGCGCGCTTGTTCCCCGTCAATGCCGATGCGGCCACGGCGGCGCCGCTGGCGCGCTACCTGGACATCATCCATCCCGATGACCGCGAGCAAGTCAGCGCGCAGATTGCCCAGGCGCTGCAGGCGCACACGCCGTTCGAGGCCAGCTACCGCGTCGGCGCCGGCGATGGCCAGTACCGCTCGGTCATCGCGCGGGGCCGCGCGGAATACGCGCCCGATGGCACGCCCCTGCAATTGCCCGGCGTCCTGCTCGACATCACGCGCCAGAAACAGGTGGAAGATGCGCTGCGCCGCAGCGAGGAACGCTACCGCACCCTGATCGACCTGATGGACCAGGCTTTTTGCGTCATCGAAATGCTGTACGACGAGCAAGGCCGCCCCGTCGATTTCCGCTACCTGGAAGGCAACCCCGCCTTCGTCAAGCAATCAGGACTGGACAATGCCATCGGCAAGACCATCCGCAGCTTCGTGCCCGACCATGACCAGCACTGGTTCGACATGTACGACCAGGTCGTCAAGACCGGCGAGCCCGTGCGCTACGAAAACGAAGCCGTGGCCATGGAGCGCTGGTTCGAAGTCTTCGCCGCGCGCCTGGGCGGCCCCGGCAGCCGCCTGCTGACGGTATTGTTCAGCGACATCAGCGAGCGCAAGCGCTCTGAGCAGCAATTGCGCCAGCTGGCCGACAACCTGTCCGAAATGGACCGGCGCAAGACGGAATTCCTGGCCACGCTGGCGCACGAACTGCGCAACCCGCTGGCACCCATCCGCAACGGCTTGCAGATCATGCGCCTGGCCGCCGACAAACCCGCCACCGTGGCGAGAGTGCGCGACGTAATGGAGCGGCAAGTCAATCAGATGGTGCATCTGGTCAATGATTTACTGGACGTGGCACGCATCACGCGGGGCCAGATCGAACTCAAGCTGGAACGCGCGGACTTGAAAACCATCATCGCCAGCGCCGTGGAAACGAGCATGCCGCTGATCGAGGCCAGCCGCCATCAATTGCAGGTGCAAGTCGATGAACAAGCGCTGCCGCTCGAGGCCGATCCCACGCGCCTGGCGCAAGTACTGGGCAATCTGCTCAACAATGCCGCCAAGTACACGCCGGCCGGCGGCCAGATCAGCTTGCGCGCGCGGCGCGATGGCAATGAGGCATTGATCGAGGTCAAGGACAGCGGCGTCGGCATCCCCGCCGAGTCGATCACGACCGTGTTTGACATGTTCACCCAGGTGGGACAGAACATGGGCCGCGCGCAGGGCGGGCTGGGCATCGGCCTGTCGCTGGTGCGGCGCCTGGCCGAGTTGCATGGGGGCAGCGCCACGGCGGCCAGTCCCGGCGCCGGCCTGGGCAGCACCTTCAGCGTGCGCCTGCCCCTGCTGGCGGAGGCAGCGGCAGCGCCCGCAACAGTGGCCACGCCCGCCAGCGCGACCGGCGGTCCGCATTTCCGCGTGCTGGTGGTCGACGACAATGTCGATGCGGCCGATACCCTTGCCGCCGTGCTCGACATGATGGGCCATGTTACGCAAGTGGCCCATGACGGCGCGCAAGCCCTGGCCGTAGCGCCGCAATTTTTACCGGACGTCATCTTCCTCGACATCGGCTTGCCCGGCATGAACGGCTACGAAGTGGCGCGCGCGTTGCGCCGGATACCGGCCGGCGCCAACGTCGTGCTCGTTGCCTTGACGGGATGGGGCGCCGAAAACGACCGCAGCCAGTCGAGTGCGGCCGGCTTCGGCCACCATCTGACCAAACCGGCCAACCTGCTTGCCATCGGCGAACTGCTGGCCACCCTTTCCACTCCAACAACACTGACCGACCATGACTGAATCCCTGAACCTCGTCCGCCGCCACCTCCTGCTGGCCGGCGGCACCGCCCTGCTGTTCCCGACACCGCTGCTGTTTGCCGCGCCCGCCACCGGCATCGCCGCCGCCCAGACGCAACTGGCCGCGCTGGAACAGGCCGCAGGCGGACGCCTCGGCGTTGCCGCCTGGCGCCACGGCAGCGAACAGCGCGTTGCCTATCGCGCCGACGAACGCTTCCCCCTGGCCAGCACCTTCAAGGCCATGCTGGCGGGCGCAGTGCTGGCCCGCAGCGTCAGCCAGCCGGGCTTGCTGGACCAGCACGTGCGTTACGAGAAAAAGGAATTGGTCACGTATTCGCCCATCACGGAAAAGCATCTGGCCGACGGCATGAACGTGGCCGACCTGTGCGCCGCCACCTTGCAGTACAGCGACAATAGCGCGGCTAATTTCTTGATGAAAATATTGGGCGGACCGCAAGCCGTGACGGCGTTTGCGCGCAGCATCGGCAATACGGTGTTCCAGCTGGAACGCTGGGAAACGGAATTGAATAGCGCCATCCCCGGCGAAGTGCGCGACACGGCCAGCCCCGCGTCCATGGCGCACAGCTTGCAGCAATTGTTATTGGGAAATAGCTTGCCGGCACCGCAGCGCCAGCAACTGGATGCCTGGATGCGCGGCAACACGACGGGCGACAAGCGCATCCGCGCCGGCGTGCCTGCCGGCTGGCAGGTGGCGGATAAAACGGGTTCGGGCGCGTATGGCAGCGTCAACGACATCGGCGTCGCCTACCCGGCCAGCGGCGCGCCGCTGATCATCGCCGTGTACTACACGCGCGAACAGAAAAAAGCCGACACGAACCAGGACATCATCACGGCCGCCACGCGCATCGTGGCCGCCGCATTGACGTAATTACTTCGGCAGCGCAGCCATGAAGCCTGCATACGTGGACCAGGCGGGGTCGGCCGCGCTGCGGATTTCAATCGGGAACTTTGGACGCGGCGCCAGCGCCGTGTTCAGGCGATTGAAGAATTCTTCGCCCGACTGCGTGTAATAAATCCATTCGCGCAAGTTCTCGCCCGTCGACACCAGCGCCAGCGTGGCGAAGCCTTGCTCTTCCACCACGGGCGCCAGCGCCGCTTCCAGCTCTTCCATGTGCTCGCGCTCGTTCGGCGCGGGCATGCCCGTCTCGTCCTCATAGCGCCAGGCGATGATGATGCGGTCCGGCTGCGACGATAGGTCCCAATCGTCATGGAAGGTGTCGACATAGCGGTAGATGATGGCCATCTCGTCGCTATGCGTGACGATGGTGCCCCAGCTGCGGGCGGAAGTGGAATTTTCGTTCATGGTTGCAACAGTCAAAAAAACAATCGAGGGGGCGCAGCTTACAGCACTGGCGGGCAAGTCACATTCCACGCGTCAAACTGGGCGCCGCTCTTGCGCAGCCAGACACGGGCGTAGCTGTCGCGGTCGCTCTTGAACACGAGCGCATAGCGCTCTTCGGCACGCGGTGCGGCGGCGCCCACGTCGACGGCCGCCAGCACGAACTTCAGCGCGCGCAACGGAGCGCAGGCCGTATTGCCCGCCATCAATAAGCGCGCCCGCTCCAGCAGCGGCTTCTGGTACAGCAACACGCCTTCCAGTTCCGCATCGGGGACGCGCTGCAGCATGCGCACGGGTTCGGCCACGGCGCGGCAAGTGCCGCGGTCGAGCCAGGCGTAATACTCCATGCCCGCCTCCTGCCAGCGCGCCAACTTGCCCTCGCCGTGCAGCACGAACTTGGTGCGCTGCGTACGGCACAGTGCGCCATGACCGCGATACGGCGACGTTTCCACGCTGCCCACCACTTCGCTGCCGCGTCCGCCCACCACGGGCACGCTCTCGAACACGGTGCGCGCAGCCGGCTCGCCCGGATATTGCTGCGCATAAAATTCCAGCAAGGACGCGCGCTGCTGCGCATCCACCGCCACCGCCTCGGCAGCACTGGCAGAGAGGCACACAGCCGACACTACACACAGCGCCAAGGGGCGCACGATATATCTAGGCATGGATCCAGGCATGGCATTCCTTCAATCGACGTTCAAGGGCGGGTATCGCCCAAGCGCAGATTATATAGTTACCAGGAAATACCAGGAGCGTACGGGATCGGGAGGTGCCGAAGCTGGCGAAACCGGCTCGATCTTCAGTCAGCAGTTGACTTGCTGTCCAGTACTTGCCGCAAGACGTGCCGCTTGGCCGCCAGCGCCGCATCCGCCAGGCTCCATTGCTCCAGCCGCAACGCATACGTGGGCGTCATCATCCAGCCGAACACTTCCGCCTTGTCTTCCTCGGGGCCGTAGGCTGCGTACAGGCTGACGAGGCCCGGCTGCGGGTGGCCCAGGTTCTGGAAGCCCTTGCCATAGGCCGTGGCGCCGCCCTGGCCGTAGGCTGTGCCGGACGGGTTCAGGGCCAGCCAGGCGGGGTCGCGGTAATAGAAATCGTTGAACAGCCGGTATTCGATGAAGTGGTAGTACTCGTGGTGCACGCGCAGCTCCATGCCGGACGGACACATCGCGGCCAGCATGTTGTCGGCGTAGACGACGCTGTCGATTTCCGGCGCCGGCATGGCCAGGCGGCGCTGGCCGTCCACGCTCAAATCCTTGACCAGGACGACGTGGCGCAAGCCCGTGCGCGCGAAGACGCCGGCCGGGTAGCGCTCCATGGCCGGCAAGACGATGCTGAGAAGCAATTGCAGCCCGGCGCGGTCCTGCTCCGACTCCGTAAAGGCGTTCGCCGCGCTGCCGGGCATGGACAAGGTCCAGGCGGGCGCCAGTTGCAAGGCCGCCAGGCGCGCCGTAGCGATGGCCTGCAACTGCGCCACGCTGGCGTCCCTGGGCGCGACGGACGCATAGCGCACGTTCCAGTCGCATTCGCTGCGCATGCTGTCTTGCTGGGCGGCACGCTCGAACGCTTGCGCATCGGCGGCCGATGGCTCGGGCGGACCGCCACTGGCGCAAGCGGACAGCAAGACGCAGGCAAGGCAGGACAGCAGGCGGCAAGCGGGCATGGAATCTTTCACAGGAATAAAAATAGGGCGCAATCGCGGCGCCCCATTCTACAAGCTTCAGTTCTCTACGCCATCAGCGCTGGTAATTCTTGAAGAAATTCCAGCTGATCACGGTGGCGTCCGGGCCCAGCTCGTCGCTGAATGGCCAGCCGGGAGGGCCGCCGCTCCACGCGTGGTTCATGCCCTCGACCGTGTACTTTTGCGCGATGACGGCGCCGTTGTGCAGGTAGGTATCGATGGAATAGCTGCGCCCGTACGGCACCGTCTGGCGCACGATGCTGTCGGCGCGGTAGCGCACGCTGTCATTGTCGAGGCCATCGTCGCCGTAATCGCTCGTTTGCAGGAATTGCTCGATGGTTTGCTCGCCGTTGACCGGATTGACGACGATGTCGGAAGTGCCGTGGAACACCATCGTCGGCATCAGCCGGCGCGGCGACCCCGAGCAGCGCCAGGCATCCTTGCCGCGCACTTTCGGATCGAAGGAACTGCCGTTGAACAGGGAATCGGCGGCCGTGATCATGCCCGTGGCACCCTTGTACATGCCGCCCGAATGCACCATCACGGCGGCGAACACGTCCGAATAGCAGGCGGCCATGATGGACGCCATGGCGCCGCCGGCCGAGATGCCCGTCACATACACGCGGCTGTCCTGCACCGCATACTTGCTCTTGACCTTGTTCAATATGCCCATCAGCACGGCCGGTTCGCCCGTGCCCCGCTCCTGGTTCAGCGGCAACATGAAATTCCAGCAGCGCATCGGGTTGGCCGTGACGTTCTGGCGCGGATAGACGACGATGAAGTTTTCGCTGTCGGCCAGCTGGTTGTAGCGGCTGACGGCGGCCATGCTGTTGGGCTCGGAACCGCAGCCGTGCAGCATCAGCACGACGGGCAGCGGCGTGTTGGCGTTGTAGTTGCTCGGCAGCCAGACCTGGTATTCGCGCGAACCCCACAGGCTCGCGTACAGGCCGAAGTCCCACTGGCCGGCTGCGGCCGGCAGCGCGGCCAGCAAGCCGCAGGCGGCGATGAGTGAAGATAATAAGTGACGCAGTTGCTGATTCAGATGTGCCATGCCAGTCTCCTGATTATTATTAAGGACGAAAACAGCGACAACAAACCGGCTTGATGCATATCAAGCCGGCACTTCTACAAGCGCTTAAAATTTGTAGCCTGCCTTGGCGATGATCTGGCGCGGCGGGCCATAGAAACCGTCGAGGATGAACAGCGCAGGAATGTTGTAGCCGTCCGTGCGGTAGCGTTTATTGCCCAGGTTGCTGCCATGCAAACTGAAGGTCCAGTTCTTCGGCGCTTCCCATACGACGCCAGCCGTCCACATGCTGTAGCCGCCCTGCGCCAGCACTTCGCTCAAGTCCGTGGTCGGATACACCTTGCTGCGGTAGCCGTAACCGACCATGCTGCGCAGGGCGCCGCCGAACACGTCGCGGTCCGTGCGCGTCAGGTTCAAGCCCACTTGCCGGCGCGGCGTATTGCTGAACTTTTGCGTATCCGCAATGTTCTTGCCGCCGCTCATGAACTCGTCATAGCTGGCGTTCAGCAAGGCGAGGAAGCCGTTGACTTCCCACTGGCGGTTCGGCCGCCACGAGAATTCGAACTCCGCGCCTTTCACGGTGGCCTTGCCCGCATTCGTGAAGTCGCCATAGAAGCCGGGCAAGCCACCCGGCTGCACGTAGCTGGTAAAGACGGACAACTGGATATCCTTGTAGCGGTTGTAGAACAGGGCCACGTTGGCGTCGAACGTGTCATCCGGCGCCGCATACTTCATGCCCACTTCCAGCGCGTCGAGTTTTTCATCCTTGTACGGGCGCGCGGAATCGGGTACCACCAGGTTGTTGGCGCGCACGTTGTAGCCGCCCGACTTGAAGCCGCGCGACAAGTTGCTGTAGAAATTCGTCGTCTTCGACGCTTCATAGCGCACGGACAGTTTCGGCGAGGTATTGCTGACCGACAAAGACTTGTCGAAATCGGCCGCCGTCTGGATCGGGCGCGTAAAGCCCACGTCGGCAAAAGCACGGTTGAGCACGATGGCGCGCTTTTCCTCGCGCGTGTGGCGCAAGCCCGCATTGATGCTCCACGCCTTGCCCACGGGCCAGGTCCAGTCCGTGTACAGCGCCGTGCTGTCCGTCTCCACCGTGCTGACGGCGGCCTGGAACTGGCGTCCCAGGAAATTGTTGTAGATGCCGCCGCCGGCCGTGCCTTCGAAGCGGTACAGGCCGATCACGCCGGCACCATAGTCGCCGCTGTAGGACGCCTGCAATTCCAGGCTTTTCTGCTCGTCGCGCGAGTCGCCGAACACATCGGCGATGGGCTGCGGCAAGCCGTCGAAGTCGATGGTTTGCTCGGACGTGCTGCGCCGCTTGGCGCCGATCACTTTCACGGACCAGTCGTTCGACAAGGTGTAGTTGGCCACCAGCGAACCGCCCCGGTTGTGCGTGAAGTTATTGCCCGGCATGCCGCTCTGGATGTCATACGCATCCGTGCTGGGCGGCCGCTTGAGCGGATCGAAAGCGCTCACGCCCATGCGCTGAAAGCCCCGCACGCCCGATTTGTCGTCCGTGGCGTCCAGGCTCAGCACAACGGTCAAGGGGATGTCTTGCGGGAAATAGCCAACGGACAGGCGCGCGGCCGTGCTGTCCTGGTCGCTGACCTGTTCGCCGTTAAACGTGTTGCGGCCGAAACCGTCGCGGTCCAGCTTGGCAGCCGCCAGGCGCGCGCGCCACGTGCCGCTCTCGTTGGCCACGTTGAAGGCGGCCTTGAAGTTGCGCTGGTTGTAATTGCCGAGGCCCACTTCCGCCGAAGCGCCGTTTTCCTTCGCCAATGGGCGCGAAATGTATTTGATGGCGCCGCCGATGGTGTTCTTGCCGTATAAGGTGCCTTGCGGGCCGCGCAGCACTTCGATGCGCTGCACGTCGAACACGTCGAGCAGCGCGCCTTGCGGACGGGCCATGTAGACGTCGTCGAAATAAATGCCCACGCCCGGGTCCACGCCCCAGACGGGGTCGGCCTGGCCAACGCCGCGGATAAACGCCGTCAGGGTGGTATTCGTGCCGCGCGATGCGTACACGGTCAGGTTCGGCACGCGTTCCTGCAAATCGGCCAGGTTCTGGATATTCGCCCGTTCCAGGGCCTTGGCGGAAAACGCCGTGACGGCCAGCGGCACGTCCTGCAGGCGCTCTTCGCGGCGGCGGGCGGAGACCGTCACGGTTTCCATGCGTTCTTTCGCATCGCTGGCTTCGCTGGCGCTCTGGACACTGGCGGCGGCGGACGCGGCGGCCTCCTGCGCCAGGGCCTGGGTGGAAAAGCTGAAGGCGCCGGCAACGGCGAGGGCGGCGGGCATCAATTTCAAAGCAAGTTTCATAGCGTCTCCAATGTCAGGCTTGCTTACCGCCAGGGAAAACGGCCGGATTCCAGAATCGCAAGACGTAACGGTACCCGCGCGCAAAAAGCGTGCACCTGCCCTGCGATGACTGTGTTCCGGCCCTCGGCCCGTGCGGCGAGTGGCCTGTTTATTTTGAATTTATGGTAAGGAAGGACTGCAACAAGGTATTCACACGCTGCGCCTGGTCCAGGGGCGTGGCGTGGCGCGAGTTCGCGATGATCTCGATCTCGCACTGCTGAAACTGTGCGGCAAAGGCCCGCTTGCTGGCGACGGGCGTGTAATCCTGGTCCGCCGCCATGATCAGGACGGGCATGGCCAGGGCCTGGAAATGGATGTCGATATCCCAGTGGAAAATGGCGTCCAGCGCGGCCAGGTAGGCGCGCTTGTCCATGCCCGCCATCTGCGTGGCGAAGCGCTCGACCAGGGCTTGCTGTGCAGGATCGGGAAACAGTTTCTTGCCGATGATCTTGCCCATGGCTTTCAAACCGAAGGTGGCGATCACCGTGCGGCGCAGCCAGTAGGCAAACAGCAGCGCGGCCGGTTTGCTGCCCTGGAACGGCTGGGAATTGATCAGGCACAAACTGGCGACCCTGCCGGGGGCGCGGTTGGCCATTTCCAGGCCCACCATGCCGCCCAGCGAAAAGCCGACGATGTGCGCGCGCGGCACGTCAAGCTGGTCCATCAGGTTGAAGAGGTCGTTGGCGAAGTCGCCGATCTGCCAGTCGCCGTTGGGCGCCGGACTGGCACCGTGGCCGCGCAGGTCGGGCACGATCAAGCGATGGCTGCTGCCGAGGGCGTCGATTTGCGGGCGCCAGTCTTCGGCGCAGGAACCGAGGCCGTGCAACAAAAACACGGGATCGCCCTGCCCTGCCTGTGTGCCGGGACCGAGGTCGAGATAATGCAATGGAACATCGGATGTCGTGTGACGCCGCATTCTGTCTCCTTGCTGTTGAACATGCTTTGTGTTCAGGTGCAGGAATATATTTTCCTGCTGTTGGAAAACATAATACGGAATCCGAATTCCGATTTCAAGTTAAATCGGTAAATATCTCAAGTCAGGTAATTTAAAGCAACACGTACCAGCTCGTCTTCCAGCGCGGCCGCCGACAGGAAGGACAGCGAACCCGACAACACGTGCTGGTTCAGGATGCCCAGCAGCACGGGCGGCACCACCATCATCGCCTGCGTGGGATTCGGATGGCGGATGCTGGCCGACTTGCTGGCCAGCACGGCAACCGTGCGCTGCGAGATCAGATGGTTGATCTGGTGCACCTTGTCGCGGAACTGCGCATCCTGCGAGCAGCGCGTGATCAGGGCGCGCAGCACGCCGCGCCGGCCCATGTTGACGGCCACGAACATGGCCACCATGGCGCGGATGAAGTCTTCCAGGCTGCGCCCTTCCCACTGGCGCAGCTCCGTCAGGGTTTCGACCTTTTCCACCATGTCGGAAAAAAAGCGCTGCAGCAGCAAGCGGCTCAAGGTGTCCTTGTCGCCCAACAAACGGTAAAACGTGCCCACCGAGGTTTCCGCCAGTTTTGCCAGGTCGGCCACGCCGATTTCATCGAAACGGTTTTCCGCCAGCAACTGTTCCCCTACCAGCAGCAAGCGCTCGAAAGCCAGCTTGCTGCGCGCCTGGGTGGGCTCGGGTGGAACGATCAACTGCGGGAAGGGCATCGGGAAGGAAGGCATGCGGCGTCGGCGTCTCGAAATAGTGGAACCTAAGTTCCGTTATGGATGCGCGTATTGTAACGCGGGAGACGGCCGATGGGGAGCGCCGCGTGGCGCCCTCGCGTGCACTAGCGGCCCTGCCACTCCATGTAGACGTCGGCGCGCTGGTAATGGGCGTCGCCGGCCGGCCGCGCCACGTGCGTAAAACCGCTGCTTTCATACAGGCGGATGGCGGGCGCCAGCTTGCTGTTCGATTCCAGGAACAGCAGTTGCGCGCCGCTGGCCTCGAAGGCGTCGAAGGCCCGTTCGATCAGGCGGCGCGCGATGCCCAGGCCCTGGCACTCGGGGGTGACAGCCATCTTCGACAGCTCGATGCTGGCGTCGCCGGCGCGGATCAGGGCACAGGTACCGACGATGCGGCCATCCAGGCGCGCGAGGAAGATCTGCCCGCCAGCATCCAGGATCGAGCGCTGCGGATCAGACAGCACCTTGTCGTCCAGCGCCTCGACATAGAAATACCGCTCCAGCCAGGCGATATTCAGCCGCTTGAAGTCTGCCGCGTATTGCGGCTGGTAATCGATGATTTCCACGGCCGCCCGCTCGCGCTGGCGCCGGCAGGCGGCGATCGTTTCGCCGAAACCTTGCGCCTGCAGGCGCGCTTCGGCCCGGTCCAGGCTGGCCATCAGCTGCGGCGTCCCCTGCTCGAAGACGCTATCGACGGCCGCGCGCACATCGTCCCACAGGGGCGCCATGTTGCGCAGCAACGCTTGACCGGCGTCGGACAGCGCCAGCAGCCGGCGCCGCTCGTCCTTGGCGTCCGGCATCTCCGCCACCACGCCGGCATCGAGCAGCTTGCGTCCCAGCTGCACCACCACCGGATGCGTCTGCCCGATCTGCGCGGCCAGGGCCGTGATCGCCGTCGGACCGTTGTCGCGCAGCAGCAATAGCAGGGGGAAACAGCGCGACGTCAGCTCGACGCCGGCGGCCAGATAGCTGGTGTCGACGCCCGCATACAGTTGATCGGAAAGACGGCGCAGGCGGCTGGCCAGCATCAGGGAGCCGTAGGTTTGCAAGTTGGAAGACATGTTGGGCGGGATATATGTAAGTAGTTACGTATACCCTAACGTAAAGGGGCTTTCCAAGTCAAGGGCTGGCTTGCCTAGTCCTCATCTTCCGCCAGCGCCTCCTGCAGCCTGGCTTGAAACACGGCCTCGACCAGCTCTTCCAGAGTCGGCCACACCTGCGTCAGCCAGCGCTTGCCCTCTGCGCTCACCGCCACATACGGCGCGTCGCGCGTGGCGCAGGCCAGGCCGATGGCGATGACTTGCCCCGCATCGTCCAGGCCGCCCGCGATCATGGCGTCGATCGGCAAGGCGATCAGCTCGGCGGTCAGATGCGGACGCAGCAGGCAGGCGGGCGCGATGATGGCGAACGATGCTTCCACGTAACTCCAGCAGTTGGTGGGCCAGTGGGCGGCTTTGACGGCGTCGAGGAAGGCCGCGTCACTGAAGGTATCCGGATGGGCTTGCGCCTGTGCATAAAAAGCGGCAAGGGCGACGAGTTGTGGCGGGGAAGTCCAGGTGGGCATGGGGCATGGAGGCAAGTGAGGCTGGCGAACGCGGAACCGGAGCCCGGCGTTCGCCATATTACATCACTGAGTTACATCACTGAGTTACATCACTTAGTTTGACGTGAAGTCGGCGTTATAGACGAAAGACTGGCCCGTTTCCGCCACAAAGAACTTGTAGCTCAGTTTAGCCGTTGCGCCATTCGTCTTGGGCGACACCAGCGAGAAGGTGGCGCTGCTGCCGGCAGGAATGACCTGGCCCGACACCAGACCGACGATGGCTGGAACGACCTTGCCGGTACTGTCGACGGCCGTCACATTGGTAATCATGAAGCTCGTCCCGGCGGCGGCCACCTTGAAGGTATCGACCGTAAAGTTGGCTGTACACGATCCCGAGCACGACTTCTGTACCGTCGCATTGGCGAGGTAAGGCAAGTCGGCCTTCGTGTCGACCGGACCGGCCCCATTGTCCTGCACCTGGTATAAATTGAGCAGATTCGGCGTCGCCGTTACCGTGACATTATCTTCGCCACTATTCACCGAGCCATCGTTGACGATTAATGTCGCGACATAATCACCGGCCATATCTGCGACAAATGTCGGCTGCGCGGCAGTCAGCGATGACAGCACGGCCTTGCTGCCGAAAGGCTTGCTCTTCAATTGCCAGCGGTATGTCAAGACATCGCGTTCTACATCTGTACTGCCAAGTCCCGTCAAACGCACGGTCGTTCCTGGCGCGACAACCTGGTCCATACCCGCATTGGCCATCGGCTCCGCATTGGTCGAGCTTGCAGTCGCAATAATGGTGGCGGTTGATGGTGCACTGTCGACCGTACCGTCATTGACGACAAGGCTGACGACATAGGTTCCCGGCACATTCGCCCAAAAGCTGCTGACTGCCTGGCTGCGGTACCATTCGCCGGGAAACGGCTGCAGCATGCTATTTGCAGGCACGGAGATGAACGTCCATTTATAGCTGAGATTGTCGCCGTCCGCATCCGAACTGCCCCTGCCATCGAGGGTCACACCATACGCACCTGCCTGCACACGCTGATCCACCCCGGCATTCGCCACCGGGGTGGCATTCGTGGACGTCGCCGTAATCGTGACGTTCATTGAATCGCTCGATGTCGTTGCGTCCCACACACGCAACGTGGCGACATACGTGCCAGCCTTGTCGGCGATAAAAGAGGGTTTCACCAGCGTTGCGGACGACAACGTGGCAGTACTCCCCACAGGACGGTAAGTCAGGGTCCAGTAATACGTCAGGGCATCGCCATTCGCATCGGAACTTGCGCTGCCATCAAGAATGACGGTGCTCCCCTTGAGCACGTTCTGCGCCACGCCCGCATTGGCCAATGGCCGGGCATTGCCGACAACCGCCGTCGTCGTCACGAAAGCAGGCGCACTATCGACCTTGCCATCGTTGACAACCAGGCTCAGTTCGTAGGCACCCGGCAAATCCACGCCGACATACGGACGCACGGAGTTTGCATCCACGATCCGTACAGTACTGCCGGCAGGCTTCGATACCAGGCTCCATTTATAGGTGAGGATATCGCCATTCGCATCGCTGCTTGCGCTACCATCCAACATGATACCCATACCAGCAACAATGGTCATTGACTGCCCCGCGTTAGCGACAGGCGGGGCATTGGCTACCGACGCGGCAACCGTCACCGACGACAGCTCGCTGCTGATCTTGCCATCGCTGACCAGTAAGGTGGCCACGTAAGTGCCAGCCACATCGGCGGTAAAGGTTGGTTTCACGGCGGATAAGGAATCCAGGGCGGCGGCACTGGTGACGGGCTTGGAACTCATCACCCATTTGTAGGTCAATACATCACCATTGGCGTCGGAGCTGGTACTCGCATCCAGGGTCACGACGCTGCCAACCACCACGCTTTGGGCGGGCCCGGCTTGCGCGACTGGCTGCGTATTGACCACGGTGACGGGGGGAGTTACGGGTGGCGCCACGACGCCGCTATTGTCCGCCGCGTCATTACTGCCGCCGCCACAGGCCGACAAGGCAGCAAAAGCCAGCGCACAAAATAAAATTCTACTATTCACGTGATATTCCGATCAGGTTAATGACATTTCACTCGACCCGAATTATTCACGATAACTAAAAAATATGATAGGCAACCGCTGAATTGAACGGCATAAAAATATATTAATTCCAGCGCCGTCTTCTTATTATCCATTTCAAGCAGAGAAAAATATCGCACCACAACCATCTAATAAAATTCATTTGTAACGATGAGTCACCACAGGAAGCCGAATTGATAAACACGAAAACAAGGACGATGCATTTTGATCGAAAAGAAATCTGCCACCATCAATAAAATCATGGGCGGCACAGGTCATAATTGCAGCTCATCGCGATCATTTCATTCATTCCATGCCATCCTCATTCGAACACTGGAAAGCCGAACTTTTAATTTTGGGCAACATCATCCAGGACGACGACCGCACCACGCCGCCCGATGAAGCCCAGCAGCGCTTCCAGCGCTACTGCGCCATGCTCGATGCACTGACGGGCAAGGAAGGCGCGCAATACGCACTGGCCATCTTTCAATCCGTCCAAGCCGAACACGATTACGGCGCCTATCAGATAGCCAACCGCGCCGCCTGGCGCTACGGCGAGACGGCGTATTGCATGGCACTGCTGCATGAACTGCCGCGCCTGATCGCCACCGTGCCCGACTGGGCGGGCGAGTTTCTCGTCGGTATCGCCAATGGCGCCGGTACGCCCCACGCCTCGGCCATCAACTGCTTCAACTCCCTGCTGGCCGGCGCGCCGCCCGCGCCTCAGGCGCTGATCGCGGCCTTTATTGCCGAGGAAGAAGACGATGGCTGGTTCGAGCATTGCCCTGGCGTGCTGGGCGCCATTGCTGGCGAACGCTACGCGGGCATCATGCCTGGCCACGCTGGCGCCCCCGGCTACCAGCTGTTCCTGCTGCCCGGCGAAGGCGGCGCCCTGCCCTGGCAAGCCGCGCTCGACTGGGCCGCGGCGCGCGGCGCCTGCCTGCCGACGCGCAGCGAACTGGCCTTGCTGCACGCCAACTTGCGCGACGCCTTCCCGGATGCCTGGTACTGGTCGTCGGAAGCGGACGCCATCCTGCCCCGCCTGGCCTGGAGCCACGATTTCGATAACGGCACCCAATACAACTTTCGCAAGACCTACAGCGGCCGCGCCTGCGCCGTGCGCCGGGTCGAATTGGCGCCATCGGCGGCCGCCCCCGTCCCCTTGCGGCAGGGCGAGCGCTATGCCGGCCTGATTCTCGGCAAGGATGGCGCGCCCGACTACCATCTGCTATTGCAGCCGGACAAGTTCGAGCAGGAGTACAACTCGTGGCAAGCCACGTCAGACTGGGCCGCCAGCCTCGGCCACAGCTTGCCGGATCGACGCGAGCAGACCTTGCTGTATGCGACATTGAAAGAGGCATTCCGGCCAAACTGGCACTGGTCGAGCGAGCCGGGCGACATCGAGGACGAAGCCTGGTGCAAGGACTTTGACACGGGCGTCGCCTATCTGACTTTGCGCGAGTTCGACGGCTACGCGCTCTGCGTGCGCCGGGTGCTTGTATAGTGCGCGTTTGCTCAGCCGAGCTGTCCCATCAAGGAAAACCATGCTGTTATCACTCGACGATCCCCTCTGGCTCACCCTGGAAGGCGGCTACCGCGTACCTTACGACGTGGCCGAGGCGCTCAAGGCCATGCAGGCGGGCGAAGACGTGTGGCATGAGCTGTGGGAAGAGCTGCACCACCAGGGCGATGTGGGCGTCGCCTCGTATGCGGCCGTGCCCCAGCTCGTCGCCATGCTGGGCGGCGCGCAAGCGCGCGAGGAAGATTTCTATGCGCTCATCGCCCTGATTGAAATCGAGCGCCACCGCCTGCACAATCCGCCTCTGCCGGACTGGCTGGCCGACAGCTACCGCGATGCCTGGGCGCAACTGCCCGCCATCGCCGCGCGCGACCTGCAGGGCCAGCTCGACCCCGTCATGCTGGAATCCGTGTTCGCCGTGCTGGCCCTGGCCAAGGGCAAGCTGCGGCTGGGCGCCGCCCTGATGCACATGGATAGCTCGGAAGTGGACGAGTGGCTGGAAGAGCGTCTCGGCTGGTCCGAGGTTTACGGCAAGGACGCATAAGAGTCAGAAACGCTCGTCGCGCAGCGCGGGCATCACCAGTTCGCGCACGAACGAAGCATTCGACAGGTTCAGCAGCATGCGCACGACGGCAACGACGTCATGCACGGGTATCAGCTCGCCTTCGCCGCGCGCGCTAGCGTCCACCAGCGGCACGGATAAGCCATCGTAGGTATTCAGGTAGCCCAGCTGCAGCGCCGTCACGGCCAGTCCCTGTTCGCGGAAACCTTCGCGCAAGGCGTCGGCGATGCCGTTCAGGGCGAATTTCGACGCGCTGAACGTCACTTCCGGGCGACCGCTCTGGCGCAGGCCGGACGTCGACCCCGTGAGTATCAGCTGCGGCTTGTTGCTGGCCAGCAAGCGTGGCACCAGGCGCTTGAGCAGCAATATCGTCGCCGTGATATTCGTATTGACCATGTCGACGATGGCGTCATCCACATCGCCGAGAAAAGCGTAGTCATCGCTGAAGGCCTTTTCTTCCCACACGCCCAGGTTGTAGATCACCGCGTCCAGCGCGGCAGGCGCTGCACGCGCGATGCGTTCGACCGCCTCGGCAGGTGCGGCCAGGTCCGCCGCGATCCATTGCAGCTGCGTGCCCTGGCCGGCGGGCAAGTCGGCAGGTTGCTGGCGCGATACACCGATGACGGCATGCCCGTCAGCGAGCAAACCGTCCACCAGCGCGCGTCCCAGGCCCCGGCTGGCGCCCACAATCATGATGTGCATACTGTGTCCTTTGCAATGAAGTCAACGCCGATGATAGCGGCGTTGTATTAAGCACAGCTGAGGCGGCTCCCCCTCCCCCCGCATTTACTCACGCGGCGGAATTGCGTATGCTAGGTCTGGCAATCTCCCATAACACACAAGAACGAGACACATGCCTACCTCCGACACCGCCGCAAGCAACGCCGCAAGCCGTCCCCTCACCCAGCAAGACTACAAGACCCTGTCCTTGGCCGCCCTGGGCGGCGCGCTGGAGTTCTACGACTTCATCATCTTCGTCTTCTTTGCCAACGCCATCGGCCAATTGTTCTTCCCGCCGGAAATGCCGGAATGGCTGCGCCTGCTGCAAACCTTCGGCATCTTCGCCGCCGGTTACGTCGTGCGCCCGCTGGGCGGCATCGTCATGGCCCACTTCGGCGACTTGCTCGGCCGCAAGCGCATGTTCACGCTCTCCATCCTGATGATGGCCGTGCCGACCTTGCTGATCGGCCTGCTGCCCACGTATGCCACCATCGGCCTGGCCGCCCCGCTGCTGCTGCTGTTGATGCGCATCTTCCAAGGCGCGGCCGTGGGCGGCGAAGTGCCGGGCGCCTGGGTGTTTGTGTCCGAACACGTGCCCAGCCGTTTCACGGGCTTTGCCTGCGGCGTGCTGACGGCCGGCCTGACTGTCGGTATTTTGTTGGGTTCGCTCGTGGCGACGGGCTTGAATACCGTCTACACGCCGCAAGAAATCACCGATGGCGCCTGGCGCTATCCGTTCTTGCTGGGTGGTATCTTCGGCTTCGGCGCCATGTATCTGCGCCGTTGGCTGCATGAAACGCCGGTGTTTGCGGAAATGCAGCAGCGCAAGGCGCTGGCGACGGAAATGCCCTTGAAATCCGTGCTGCGCAGCCACCGCGGCGCCGTCGTCGTGTCGATGCTGCTGACGTGGATGTTGTCGGCCGGCATCGTCGTCGTCATCCTGATGACGCCTGCCCTGCTGCAAAAGATCCACCACATCGCGCCGCGCACCACCCTGGTGGCCAATACCGTAGCAACGCTCTGCCTGGCCTTCGGCTGCATCATCGCCGGCATGCTGGCCGACCGCCTGGGCGGCAAGCGTGTGATCTTCGTCGGTTCCGTGCTGCTGGCCATTTCCACGTACATTTTCTACACCACCGTCGGCACCCGCCCCGACCTGCTGCTGCCCCTGTACGCCATGACGGGCCTGTTCGTCGGCGTCGTCGGCGCCGTGCCCTACGTGCTGGTGCAAGCGTTTCCGGCCCAGGTACGCTTCTCGGGACTGTCGTTTTCCTACAACTTGTCGTACGCCATTTTCGGCGGCCTGACGCCCGTGGTGGTGACCCTGATGCTGAAGAACAACGTCCTGGGTCCCGCCTATTACGTGATCGGCGTGTGCGTGGTCGGCATGCTGACGGCCCTGTTCATCAAGGACCAGCGGCAGACGGTGGGACGCTAGCTAGCCTCGGGCAGCGCACGGGCTTGCCTCGTGCGCTGCAGCAGTTGCCCCGGTAAGCGATCAAGAAAATAGCGATAGAAAGTCTTCAAAGGAGTTTGAAATCTTCCGCCAGTAATCATCGTCCCACAAGATGACGGATGGTGCGCCCTGAGCACCCCTGAAATCGAGACAGAATGGACTCCCGTCACCGGCCATGCCGAAACAAATGATTTCTGTAAAATCAACGATGTCCGGCATGGCTCCCGGGCCAGCACTGCCGCTTCCAGGCTCCCCATAGCAGCCATCGCCGACGAAATACGCCCCAAGCTGCGCTGTCCGGGCAGTCAATTCGACGGCATCCGTATAGATGTGCGCCAATTCCGTCTGCAGGACGCGACCGAAAGAATCGAGCTCCTCCTTCAACCTCAAATTGCAGAATCCTGCCGCGTCCCGATATCTTGCCGCAAAAGCAATATACTCGACGGGTAAATCCATACCGTTAATCTGCATCGCTGACGTTACCTTTCACAAGCGGAGCATGATATTAAAACAAATGTACCGCTACGCCACCTTCGGGTGGCTTTTTTCGCCCCGATTTGTCGCGCTGCACCAAAATCTGAAAAGGCGTTTCACATCGCGGGATTTCAAACGACAGACCCATCCATTAATGCTCTCACTTTTTGAAAATTCATTTCACATCCTGAAAAATTATAATTAAGTCGTTGAAAAAGAACGATTAAATTTAAGTTATATGTCTTATATAAGACTTGAAGATCGGCGCGAATCGGCCTACTATTTAGTCATGCAGTTTGCTTCGACAAGACGTTGTGGCGCACTCGGCGATTTTCTCAAACATAGCTTTTCTTTTTAGGAGATTCACATGTCCCAATATCAAGACGACATCAAGGCTGTTGCTGGTTTGAAAGACCAACAAGGTAGCGCCTGGAACGCCATCAATCCCGAGTCCGCCGCCCGCATGCGCGCCCAGAACAAGTTCAAGACCGGCCTGGACATCGCCAAGTACACGGCGAAGATCATGCGCAACGACATGGCCGCCTACGATGCGGACCCATCCAAGTACACCCAGTCGCTCGGCTGCTGGCACGGTTTCATCGGTCAACAGAAGATGATCTCGATCAAGAAGCACTTCAACAGCACCGACCGCCGCTACCTCTACCTATCCGGCTGGATGGTCGCCGCCCTGCGCTCCGAGTTCGGCCCACTGCCGGACCAGTCGATGCATGAAAAAACCGCCGTCTCGGCCCTGATCAAGGAGCTGTACACCTTCCTGCGCCAGGCCGATGCCCGCGAACTGGGCGGCCTGTTCCGTCAGCTGGACGCGGCCCAGGGCGATGCCAAGCAAGCCATCCAGGCGAAGATCGACGGCCACGTGACCCACGTCGTGCCCATCATCGCCGACATCGATGCCGGTTTCGGCAATGCCGAAGCCACCTATTTGCTGGCAAAACAGTTCATCGAAGCGGGCGCCTGCTGCATCCAGATCGAAAATCAGGTATCCGACGAGAAACAATGCGGCCACCAGGACGGTAAAGTCACGGTACCGCACGAAGACTTCCTGGCCAAGATCCGCGCCATCCGTTACGCCTTCCTGGAACTGGGCGTGGACGACGGCATCATCGTCGCCCGCACGGACTCGCTGGGCGCCGGCCTGACCAAGCAGATCGCCGTCACTAATGAACCAGGCGACCTGGGCGACCAATACAACTCCTTCCTCGACTGCGAAGAAGTGTCGGCCGACGCGCTGGGCAATGGCGACGTCATCATCAAGCGCGAAGGCAAGCTGCTGCGTCCGAAACGCCTGCCGAGCAACCTGTTCCAGTTCCGCGCCGGTTCCGGCGAAGAGCGTTGCGTGCTCGACTGCATCACCTCCTTGCAAAACGGCGCCGACCTGCTGTGGATCGAAACGGAAAAACCGCATATCGCGCAAATCGGCGGCATGGTCAGCGAAATCCGCAAGGTCATCCCGAACGCCAAGCTGGTGTACAACAACAGCCCATCGTTCAACTGGACCCTGAACTTCCGCCAGCAAATCTTCGACGGCATGAAAGCGGCAGGCAAGGACGTGTCCGCCTACGACCGCGCCCAGCTGATGAGCGTGGAATACGACCAGACGGAACTGGCGATCGCCGCCGACGAGAAGATCCGCACCTTCCAGGCCGACTCGGCCCGCGAAGCCGGCATCTTCCACCACCTGATCACCCTGCCGACCTACCACACGGCAGCCTTGTCGACGGACAACCTGGCCAAGGAATACTTCGGCGACCAAGGCATGCTGGGCTACGTGGCCGGCGTGCAGCGCAAGGAAATCCGCCAGGGCATCGCCTGCGTGAAACATCAAAACATGTCCGGCTCGGACATCGGCGACGATCACAAGGATTACTTCAGCGGCGAAGCGGCGCTCAAAGCAGCTGGTAAAGACAACACCATGAACCAGTTCTGAGTTTTTGGTTTGGCTGTAGAGTGAGAAAGCCCGCTTTGGCGGGCTTTTTTGCGTCTTCGTTGTTGACAGGTGGTAGTTTTGTAGGTCGGGTTAGCAGCACGCGTAACTTGGATACATGCAGACCATCGTCAGCATCGCCGTGAATTAGGTGATTGCAATGATGCTGGGGTCGATTGCAGGATTCCTGACCCTGCCGCCAACTTGGGTGGCCGTGTAGCGGTGGATGATGGTGGGCGTGTTGACGGGGCTGGGGGTGAAGATGGCTGCCGAGGGGAGAGGGGGATTCCTATCATTGAAACACAGCCCTATTCCACCTGTTGCTGCCCGCTTTGGCTTGTAGTATTCCCCCAATCATGCTCCTACGAATAGCTGCTGACAAGGGGAAATTCAATATTTTCTCAAAAGCACCATTAATTCCCTGGAACATCTCAACTAATTTTTTGCCCCATATTAACAATGGATTTCAATTATTCAGCGCAATTAGATTACTGCCCCTGATTTATTGCCTACCCCTTCGCATCTGCGGCCCCATCCCTTTTTGCATCATAAAATTAGTACACCCGCCATAGACGATTCCATCCAAGCTGACATAAATTATAAAAAATTACAACCAATTCACAAGCCTCAAAACAATATTTTCTTTAATACTTTAAAGCGCGATAAATAAACGCCCGATCCAGATTATCTATATTTCTTATAGCCTTAAAATTCCATCGGATATAACGTATCAAAACATTCAAACTAACAGAAGACAATTTTTCATTAACGAGCTTCTGAAGGGTTTGCACGGGAATTCCCATTTCCTCTAAAGCGGAAAAGTTTTTTGGCAAATGGTTATATTCAAATTTACTCACTACAAAACCAAAATTTGCGATCAGCTTTATATTTTGAGTTTCACTACGATAATTGATCAGATCTTGGAGTAGTGAAAGTACTGAAGGAACCGTGAAACCGAAAATATTTCGTATAATTTTCAGTTCCCTATCGATACCAACAGATTTCTCAAACTCACCATCGTTGTTTTTCAAAACCCATTCAATTACTTCATCCAAATAATTTTGATGACTTTCAGCAAAAAGATACTTGCTTATTTTTAATTTCAAATCTGATTTATCACCATGCAAATTCAAATTTCTTAATGCAGCTGAAGCAGCAACCTTCAATGCATTGCAAATAATTTCCAACCCTTCAGCGTTAAGTTTTGGAACACAGATAGCCTTCAGATCCACGAAACTCAAATAACTTACATAATCATTCGCAGCACGTAAAGATTCAATTGAGAACGTCGCATGCTTCTTTAAAATCCACAAAGGAATTTGGGTAGAAGCAACATATTTCTCCAGAGAAGCCTTCAACTCAGGCTGAATATGAACGGCCTCTATACCTGCTATAAAATTCATTGGGCTATTTTCATCCTGCGCGCCCAAGGGAACTTCAACAACCTGATTTTCAATTTTTTGTTCCGGAATCCTCTCTAAACAATGAACGTTACCAACAAAATGAACATTCATTCGTCCAGCTCTGCCCTTAATATTATTATGAGTAAAACGATCTATAGATCCGCCGCCATTCCGATTATCATAAATTATTACATTCTCAGCAGTAGTATTTACACCCTCAATAATTGTTGATGTACATATTAATATATTTAAGACACCACTATTAAATAAATCAACAGTAAACTGTTGAATAGCCCTTGGCAATGCTCCATGATGGATTCCGATGCCAGCATTAATTGCCTTAGAATATGACCAAGCAGAGCTATATTTCTCCTTGACCCAACTAACATACTCACTATCATAGTTTTCAAAAAAACCTTCTGATATCAGCAAATTAGCAATTTCAGCGGCCGCATTAGGTGACTTGCAATAAATCAGTGTTTGATTGGACTTATTTCTGGACCGCAATATACTCACTAAAGCATTATTTTTCAAATCTTTTGAGTTAGCATCAATATTATACTTAAAAATATTTAGAGCAACAGTATTAAATGATGAAGGCAAAAAGAAATAATTTTTCCCCAACGAACTTAAGCCAGTAACGTCATCAATACTAGGACCAATCATGAAAAACTGTCTCGAAGAGACTAACAACTTACTAAGTGCAATATTGAGAGAAACAGCCCTTTCATCGTACGATCCTCGTTTAAAGGAAAGTTTGTAAAATTCATCTATGATGAAAATATCTATATCTAGAATATCTTTTCTCTCATTTACCCTCTCCTGAGTAAGGATATAAATAGTCTTCCGAAAAGTTCGCGCAATTTGTGAACTATGATAAATAATTTCATAGCTGCCGCTGAATTTTTCAGCAATACGCCTTCTTGTTTCATCAATTAATGCAATAGTCGGAACAACTATTACAACGCGACTATACTTTCCGCTTGCCAAAAGTGAATCAGCAATAGCACTTTTCCCCATGCTAGTAGGTGCGCTAAGTACTACGTTATGCCCACCTATCAATAAATTGAAAATCTTTAACTGCATAGAATGAAATATAAATTTCTCAGAATGAGTTGAGCGATAAACACTCAACAAGTATTCGTCTTCTATTGTTAGGTTAGAAAATTCACTGTTCAAATAAGGGTAAAGCCCTGCCTTGCGAACTAGGTTTTTTAATAATCCAGTATAACCAAGAAACTTTTCCTTTTTATCCAACGCCCGAATCACTAGCTCCCTGCCAAGAGACTCATCAGCCGGGTTGGAAAGAAGATCATTAGCACTTTTAAGATACCCGAATAGATCTACGTCTTCTCTTTCCAAGCTCTCTACCATATTTTGGAATTCGCTAAGCATCTATCACCTCATTAATTTTTTTCCGCACAACATCAGCTAATGTTTTTATACATGGATTTGGATAAAGATAAAGAAGAACGTTTATTCGTGAAAAATACTTATCTTTACTTAATATTTTTTCAATTATTTTTTCAAAATTTTCTTGGGCTTCGATTAACTGCTCTGTTTTATAATCATGACCCTCTTCTTCAATCGAAAGATGCGCAGATTTATATCCGATAAACATTACAAATTTAAACCGATGAATGTGATCATCCAAGGGAGATGACTCAACAAGCAATTCGTCAATATCGTGCTTTAAAAGATAATTATTCTCCTTGACTTCAAGTATCTTTTTCCTCTGAAGGCGAAAATCAACAGTGATAAGCTCATAGAGTTGAGCGCACACACGCTCCATTGATTCGGCTAAACTTAATTTCTCTGATAAGCTGCTGAATCCCATCCAAAGCTCGTCCCCACTATCAGCGCGAACAATGTGCACGTTTTCGAATTCCTTGAAATCTTTTCCATTTTTATCGATATATAATGCTACCGGAATCGGTTCGCTATTACTATAATACCTGACAGACGAGTGCATAAGAATTCGTCCCAAAAACTCAGAAAAATCGGAACTTTGTTCTAGAAAACGCTTAGATATCTTGGCCGACTTAGCGAAAAAATTCTCACGCGATATATCTGCTAATTCGCTAGGCCTTAACAAAATCTCTGGCATCCAGTTAATTATTGAATCGGCGATATAATTAAACCTATATTTCCCAAACTCGTATCCTTGCTCTAAACCTATTCCTACTTGCCGATCAGATCCATAGTCAGAAAATTTCAAAAGAACAGGTTGCGTTTTACTAAATTCAACATAGACTTTCGTATTCAATCTGCTATTTTTAGCAGCTAATATTTTAATCTCTTCAAAAAACCAGCTTAGGAAGTCACTTCTTAAGTAAGTTTTATCATCTGCACATGTTATTTTCCGCGATAAAGCACTTTTCCTCGTAAGCGTACAAAGCACATCGTTGAGAATTATTTTTGCATCACGAGATGGGTCCAATAAGATTCCATGATCATGAGCAGAAACCATTATATCCCGATAGATTTTCAATTCTATCTCATCAATTGATGAAAAAACATCCCAGCTCGCATTATCTAGCCAGAATTCCACGTCTCTACCAGCGGGAGAGAGAAAAGAACCAATTTTTGTATTTAATGACTTAAGAAGTTCTACTTTCGGCGATGTGTCTACTCGTGCGGCAATTGGAGTTCGCAAATAATTTAATGCATTTAAAACATCTCGCTTACTTACTATTTTAAAGATTGTTTTTACGAAAATATCAACGTCGCAGTTTAAAGATTTATGCAAAATTGAATCGTTTGGCGGAGGAGGCTTGGGCTTACCGCGCTCTTTTTTTACTTTTTCAACCGCACAAAGTTCCGTGATAGACCACTTTCGATCTCCTTCCGTTGTCTTTACCTGGACATATTCGATTTCATTATTAATATATAAAACATCAATATCATCGGTTACTTCGCAACGAACAGCTGCAATTTTTTTGTTCTGCAACATTTGAAAAACGTAGTAAGCTGCCACATAATCTTGGAATAAAAAACCACTTTTCGCTCCGACTCCGCCGCTGTCATCGCGATTCATCGCATTATTAGCTTTCATAATTTATGCTTTTTGATAGTTCCACATATAAGTCATCCGTTGTACGCCAGGCTAAAAAGGCGAATTACTTTCATTTTAACAACAGGATGAACTAATAAGCACTAAATCAATACATAAAGGATGAAAACGACATTAAAACCCAACAGGAAGTGATAATTGGTTAGAATTCTAACGCTTACAATCTTCATTACACTGTATGCTTAAACAGTGCATTTTATATAATTAATAATGTTTCTGAATTTTTACATGCTAGTTGTTAGGGGCACTCCTCAATATGCAAAACTGTGCGTAGGGACAAGAGAAAAGAAGTAACGATGATTGGTCGGTCAAAGCAAGGAATGGTATGTAGGTAATTGCACCTTGGGATGTTTAAGGTCAAACACCCCTATCAGCCGCCAGGGTCAAGTCTGCCATTTGGACACAGACTGATGCACTGACCGCCGTAAAAGCATGCTCAGTCAATACCTAATTAGAACCACGGACGTGCGCAGCAGGCGCGCGGGGCTGCCGCGCAGCGGCAGCAGTTGGAGAATTTGGAGAGGGCCGGTAGGCCCGCCCCGTGACGTCTTACGGGGTGGGGCCACTGTTAACTCCCACTCAAGCGACTTCACGCCTAGCATCAATACAGCGCTGCTGCCATTGAGCGATTTCCTCCGAATCCCAGGCGACCGACTTGGGGCCGATGGGAATTGGAGCTGGCAACACGCCTGCCTTCACCTTGCGCCAGATTGTGGCGCGGGACCAGCCGGTAGCCTCGATTACCGCAGGCAAGCGGAGGAATTTTTTTGTCGTGGTCATAAGATTCTCCTTCGATTGATGAACAGCAAACAATGAAGAGTCATACCGACTCTCCTCGATCATTCCGGCAGCGCCAGCGCTGCCCCTTCTTCATCTCTTCTATTCCATCCGCTGCGCCCCTGATACAAGTGAACGGTCATCTCCCCAGGTAGATGGACGTAACCTGCTCACGCCCATGCCCCATCTCCGTCGAAATCTTCAGCCGCGCAGCGTTATCAACCAATTTTTGCGACGCATCCAACTGTCTCGAAGTCGGGCCGCCACTGGCTGGACTAGGTCGGCCAGTCAACTCGGCATAGCGCCGCTGCGCATACTCATGGCGCAGCCCATGCACGCCATGGATGCCAGCCTTGTCGCACTGCGCACGAAAACGGTTCAACTGGTCCCGATAGCGCAACTGCGCCGGAATCAAGCTGCCTTTTCCGGCCAGCGCCTTGGCCGCGTCCAGTACGGCGCGCTGCTGCATGGTGACTATCGGCACCTCCCGGTATTTGCCGCCCTTGGTCCAGCTCTCCTGCAGACGCAGGATGTTCCCGCCATCAGCCCATCCCGGCTTGATCTTGATGCTTTCCTCGCGCCGCAAACCAAACGCCGCCTGCAACTGCAAGGACATGCGCGTATACGGATCATTCACGCGGGCGAGCGTGTCGGCGTCGAGCACCTTCGCCTTCGAAACATTGGTGACAAACACCCGCTCCGCGATGCCATATTCGCCGTTGGTGCGCGCAATGATGTTCTCCTTGCCGATCTTCTCGGCCCACCAGCGCAGGGCGCTCATGCGATTCTTGACCGTTCCGGTACTGACGCCATCCTGCTTCCACTTGTCGAGCAGCGCCGCCACATGCTTCGGCTTCAGGCTGTCCACGCTCATATGCTGGAAGCCCCGTTCCGCCAGGTCGTTGGCGCACAGGTTTAGTAAGCGTTCGCGGTCGGCCTGCGTCGCAAAACTGCCATCCCGGTTGCGGTGACACAGTTGCTTGAGCTGGTAGTTCAAGTCGCGCATGGCAAAGTCATCCTTTCGATCCATGGTTTTCACATCGATGCCGCGTGGTGTAATCCTGTCTGGTAAGTGTTTCTGGCCACCCTCACTGCCTCGGCAGAAAAGGTTGAATCAAGGGCCTCGGGACACCACTCCCGTGTATGCGGTTGCTGTTACTGCCTGCCCGCGCCGCATGCGCGTGTGGCACCGCTGCGCGCTCCCGGAGGAAGCTGCCGCAGCGGGGACCAATCACCCAGGGTCCATGGAGTGCACATCGTGCACGGATCAACTTCTACTAATCAGCCCGTAGCGGGCAAAGGAAATCGCAAGGCTAGCCTGCGATGAAGAGGCATCTGGCCTCGTCACTGAGCACCGTCACGCGGACGCTCTGTGCTTGCCGCCTGGGCCTATGCCGTCGGCGGCGCGTCGTCACTGGCAGCACGCCGCCAGTAACGACGCGCGCACGTAGCCATGGCATGTGACGGCATACATGCCAGCATCGCACTCGCGGTGACGATACTGGCGACTCTGAAGCACACGCGCTAGCGGCGGCCGCGATGGCATCGCATCGCTGGCATTTCTGCTGACGGTGCGGCTTGCGGCAAAGCCATGCTGTGCTTCATAGGGCGCGCTACCTCGCGGGGCATGCGAACCAATCAGGGCAGGAGTCTTGCTCCTGTTTGAAGGAGCGCCCATCGGGCGCAATCATCCAGGCAATCCGTCTTGCGGATTGTGGGATATGAAGACGCTGAAGGCAGCGCTTTATCGTGCCGAGATGTGCATGCTTCTGCATGGCCCGGCGATATATATGTCTAGCAGAAACTGCTAGGTATCATGGTGGCGGGTAACGACCGCAACGCCTATGCCGCTAAGCATAGGGACATGCTCGATGCATGTCCTCGTGGGAGCGATTCCCACATAAGAGAGCTTCATTCTATGCCTGATATCGACGTTTGCAAGTGGTTCGTTTCGTCAAGGGTGCTTTTCGTAGTACGCAGAATTGCAGTACGGTCAAAGGCTCAAGTAGCTACTGCATGCTGTCTCCCTGGCGACGTACCCGCCTCCTTGACTCTTTCATCGCACTAACCAATTGGTCCATGCTCATGCCGTTACGTAAATAGCTGGCAGCGAGCGCCGTCGCAACACCCTCCAGGTGTCGGGAAACGACCTGTAAACCGTCCTGTTCAATTTGCCGAATGGCTGCTTGCTGGATACTGTGCTGTGCTTCACTGACGGAAATGCGCTCCAATGCAGGAAATAAGGCGGTTTCGAGGTGACGGATAGCGAACAGGGTCGCCCGCAGAACACTGGTCTGCACATGGCCCCACTCCGGCTCATCGAATATTTCGTCGAGTGGAATAGGCTTTGGCAGTGGATGCAATTTTTCTCGATTGAATTCTGTGCTCGGGTCCTGCTTCCTCTCCAGCATCTGATGCGCTGCAAGCCTGTGTTCGCGGGCTTTGGCGATGGACACTTCGGGATACCGGCCAAAAGTCAGAACGCTTTCTCCACCGCCTTGCTGGAGATACTTCATGCGCCAGATCTTGCTGCCGCTGGGCTGCACTTCGATGTACAGACCAGCCCCATCGAATAGTTTGTATATTTTGTCCTTCGGAGCAGCTTGCTTAATAAGCTCATCCGTGAGGCGCAATGCATACTTAGACATGGTGCCCTCCTGTTCCGCCATCCCGGCTGAATTCGCCACTGACCAGCGTTAATCTTGGCGTCTGCGGTGGCGCTCCCTTGCCGCTGACGGCATCGATGTAGTCGGCCCAATCCTGCATCATCCGGCGCCGTTCCGCCAGGAACTGCGCCCGGTCATAGGCGCTGGCCACCTTGTCCTTCGGCGCATGTGCCAGTTGCCGGTCCACGACTTCATGCCGGTAGCCCAGGCGCTCCTTGATGGTGCTCATGGCCAGCGCCCGGAAGCCATGGCCGGTCATCTTGCCCTTGTATCCCATGCGTCCAAGCGCCACCAGTATCGTGTTATTGCTGATCGGCTTTTCGTGGTCGCGCTGATTCGGGAACAGGTACTTGCTGCGGCCCGTGATCGCGTGCAGTTCGCGCAGCAGCTCCAGCGCCTGGCGCGACAGGCAGACGTGATGGTTGGTCATATCCGGATTGACGGTCAGCTTGCCGCGCTTCATGCGCTGCCATGGAATGATCCACTCGCCGCGCTCCAGGTCGATTTCACTCCAGGGCGTCTCGATTAACTCGCTGGTACGCACAAAGCACAGCAGCATCAGCCGCAGCGCAATGCGGGTCGGCGCGAACATGCGTGCTTCGTTGCGGTCCAGAATGGCCAGAAACTGCGGTAGTTCGTCGGCGTTGATGGCGGCGAAGTGTCCGGCGCGGACGGTCTTCAACACATCCTTCATATCGGTGACCAGATTGCGCTCTGTGAATCCGCATTGAATCGCGTAGCTGAAAATTGACGCACATAGCGCTCTCAGGCGATGGGCGACTTCACTTGCGCCACGCTCCTCGATCTTGCGCAGTGCGGCGATCAGATCGCGGTGCTTTATCTCATCGATCGGCATGCGGCCGATGGCTGGGAAGATGTCCGCTTGCAGGCGCTGGATGGTATTCTTGGCGGTGCGTTCGCTCCACGTCGGCACTTTATTGCCGTGCCACTCGCGCGCGATTTTTTCGAAGGTGTTGGACGCCTTATCCTTTGCCAGGCGTTTGGCGTCGTCGCGATGCTTGGCGGGGTCGATTCCTTGCAGCATCAAGCGCCGCGCAGCCAAGCGCTTTTCCCGCGCATCCTGCAACGTAATTTCCGGATAAGGACCAAACGTCAGTGCGTTCTCCTTGCCGTTGGCCTGGCGAAACTTCCAGCGCCAGATGCGAGACCCGCTCGGCATGACTTCCACGAACAGGCCGCCGCCGTCGGACAGCTTGTATGGTTTATCCTTTGGTTTGGCGTTTTTGACCTGGAGTTCGGTCAGCGGGACAATAAGCTTTGCCATGGTGGTCTCCTTCGCAAATGCGTCTGGAACCACTATAGGACAGTTATGCGGGAATGGTAGTCAAGGATGGGGGAATCCGGCCCGGAGCATTCCCTCAAAAAAGTTGGATATCCTGAAATGCCTTGGCACATCCGGAGACGCTGAAAAACGAAAAAACCGCTTAGAATCAAGGCTCTAAGCGGTTTTTGAGGGACTTCCTGAGACGTCCTGATCTTACTTAATTACTATCCGTGGCGGAGAGAGGGGGATTCGAACCCCCGATAGGCTATGAACCTATACACGCTTTCCAGGCGTGCGACTTCAACCACTCATCCACCTCTCCTGCAGGCAATGCGTCGACTTGCTCGCATTGCGTACTATTTCTCGCTTGTCGCGAAGCCGCAGATTATAGCAAAGATTCTACGGACTGCCAAAGTTATTTACCGTGGGGTAAAAGTTAAAGCACACAGCGACAAGCAGCAGCCCAATACAGGCCATGGTCGGCCCCCGCAGGGACCGGCCTTTCATTACGACGCTTCCTTCAACTGCTCCAGGATGGCCGGGTTTTCCAGGGTCGAGACGTCTTGCGTGATCGTCTCGCCCTTGGCCAGCACGCGCAGCAGGCGGCGCATGATTTTGCCGGAGCGGGTTTTCGGCAGGTTGTCGCCGAAACGGATTTCCTTCGGTTTGGCGATCGGGCCGATTTCTTTGCCGACCCAGTTGCGCAGCTCCAGGGCCAGTTTCTTGGCTTCCTCGCCTGTCGGACGCGCTTGCTTGAGCACGACGAAGGCGCAGATCGATTCACCCGTCGTGTCGTCCGGACGGCCCACCACGGCGGCCTCGGCCACCAGCGGGTTGGCCACCAGGGCCGATTCGATTTCCATCGTGCCCATGCGGTGGCCCGACACGTTCAGCACGTCATCGATGCGGCCCGTGATGGTGAAGTAGCCGGTGTCCTTGTTGCGGATGGCGCCGTCGCCTGCCAGGTACATCTTGCCGCCCAGTTCTTCCGGGAAATAGCTGGACTTGAAACGCTCCGGGTTGTTCCAGATCGTGCGGATCATCGATGGCCATGGGCGCTTGACCACCAGGATGCCGCCCTGGCCGTTCGGCACGTCCTGGCCCGCTTCGTCGACGATGGCGGCCATGATGCCCGGCAATGGCAGGGTGCAGGAACCGGGGACCATCGGCGTCGCGCCCGGCAACGGGGTGATCATGTGGCCGCCCGTCTCCGTTTGCCAGAAGGTATCGACGATCGGGCATTTCTCGCCGCCGATATGCTTGTAGTACCACATCCACGCTTCCGGATTGATCGGCTCGCCGACCGTGCCCAGCAAACGCAGGCTGGTCAGGTCGTAGTTGCCTGGATGAACTTTCGGGTCCACGTCGGCCGCCTTGATCAGCGAGCGGATGGCCGTTGGCGCCGTGTAGAAGATGCTGACGTTGTGTTTCTTGATGGTTTCCCAGAAACGGCCCGCGTTCGGGTAGGTCGGGATGCCTTCGAACACCACTTGCGTGGCACCCACGGCCATCGGGCCATACGCGATGTAGCTGTGGCCCGTTACCCAGCCGATGTCGGCCGTGCACCAGAAGACGTCGTCAGGCTTGATGTCGAAACTCCACTTCATCGTCAGCGCGGCCCACAGCAGGTAGCCGCCGCTCGAATGCTGCACGCCCTTCGGCGTGCCCGTCGAACCGGACGTATACAAGATGAACAGTGGATGCTCGGCATCGACCCATTCCGGCTCGCATTGCGCGCTCTGGCCTGCGACCAGGTCGTGCAGCCACGTGTCGCGGCCAGCCACCATCGGCAAGTCGCTGCCCGTGCGTTTATACACGATGACGTTTTTCACGGTATCGCAGCCGCCCAGCGCCAGCGCTTCGTCGACGATGGATTTCAATGGCAGCTTCTTGCCGCCGCGCAATTGCTCGTCGCCCGTGATGACGGCCACGGCGCCCGCGTCGATGATGCGTTCCTGCAGGGATTTGGCCGAGAAGCCGCCGAACACGACGGAATGCGTGGCGCCGATGCGCGCGCAGGCTTGCATTGCAGCAACGCCTTCCACGGACATCGACATATAGATGATGACGCGGTCGCCCTTGGCGATACCCTTGGATTTCAGGCCGTTGGCGAACTTGCAGACTTTTTCGTGCAGTTCTTTATAGGTAGCCTTGGTAACGGTGCCGTCGTCCGCTTCGAAGATGATGGCCGTCTTGTCGCCCAGACCGTTTTCGATGTTGCGGTCCAGGCAGTTGTACGACACGTTCAGCTGGCCGTCTTCGAACCATTTGTAGAACGGGGCATTGTCTTCGTTCAGGGTGCGGGTGAACGGCTTTTTCCAGCTCAGGTTTTCGCGCGCCAGCTTGGCCCAGAAGCCTTCGTAGTCGGTTTCCGCCTCTTTCACCATGGCTTGGTACGCGGCCATGCCGGAAATGGTAGCTTGTGCGGCAAAGGCCGCCGATGGTTCAAATACGCGCGACTCTTCTGGTCCTTGCTGCTGCGTGCCCTGTCCTTGGTTTTCTGTAGCGGCCATGCTTGTCTCCAGTGTAGTAATTGTTTGCTAACACGATAAGCGCCATGTCTTACGGACGCCTTACATTGCGCATTTTCTGCAGCGTTTTCCTCCGTCAAGGCTAACCATAAGCGCCTTCGGCGATGGGCGTCAAGGGGACGCCGTACAGTATTTTCACTGGGAAAATGCCTGGCGCGCCGAAGCTTCAATACCACTTTGTGTTTCATCAAACCCAATAATACAGAGCAAGGCCATGCGCAGTAATCGACAGCAAGTGTAAAATGTCGGGCATGCCAAAAATTGGTATTTACTCCCCCAGGAACCCCTACATGATCGACCACCTACCACCGTCTGCCAAACATACCAAGCTGCATCCATTGTCCGCCTTCATCTTCATGTCGCGCTGGCTGCAGTTGCCGCTGTACCTGGGCCTGATCCTCGCACAATGCGTGTATGTCTTCCATTTCTGGGTGGAATTATCCGACCTGATCGGCGCCGTGTTCGGCAATGATGCAGCCCTGCAGCACGTACTGACGGCCGTCGCCGTGCCCGGCAGCGCCCTGCCGACCAAGCTGAACGAAGCGACCATCATGCTGGTGGTATTAGGACTGATCGACGTGGTCATGATTTCGAACCTGTTGATCATGGTCATTATTGGCGGCTACGAAACCTTCGTTTCGCGCATGCACCTCGATGACCACCCAGACCAGCCGGAATGGTTGTCGCATGTAAATGCTTCCGTGCTGAAGACGAAATTGGCGATGGCCATCATCGGCATCTCGTCCATCCACCTGCTGAAGACTTTCATCAATGCCAACTCCTACAAGATGGAAGTGATCATCGCGCAGACGGTGATCCACATGGTCTTCATTATTTCCGCCATGGCGATCGCGTACACCGACCGCATCATGACGGTGACACAGAACCAGGCACGACCGCATTAAACCCGAAGCCCATGGCTGCCAGCAGCGGCCATGGGCTTTGTCATTCCAATGCAGTAACTAGTATTAGTAAAGAGTCTTACCCTTCTTATCTACCGCGAGAACACCATGACTGTCATAAAGCAAGAAGACCTGATCGAATCCGTCGCCGCAGCGTTGCAGTACATTAGCTACTACCACCCTGCTGATTACATCGAACACCTGGCGCGCGCCTATGCGGCCGAGCAAAGCCCGGCGGCAAAAGATGCGATCGCGCAAATCCTGACCAATTCGCGCATGTGCGCGGAAGGCAAGCGTCCGATTTGCCAGGACACGGGTATCGTCAACGTCTTCCTGAAAATCGGCATGGGTGTGCGCTTCGAAGGTTTCAGCGGCACGGTTACCGACGCCGTCAACGAAGGCGTGCGCCGCGCGTACAACTTCGACGACAACAAGCTGCGCGCCTCCATCGTGGCCGACCCGCATTTCGACCGCAAGAACACCAAGGACAACACGCCAGCCGTCGTGCACATGGAATTGGTTGAAGGCAATACCGTCGACGTGAAAGTGGCTGCCAAGGGCGGCGGTTCGGAAAACAAGTCGAAGATGATCATGATGAACCCGTCCGACTCGCTGGTGGACTGGGTCATGAAGACCGTGCCGACCATGGGCGCCGGCTGGTGCCCGCCAGGCATGCTGGGCATCGGCATCGGCGGCACGGCCGAAAAAGCCATGCTGATGGCAAAAGAGGTGTTGATGGAAGACATCGACATGTTTGAGCTGAAACAACGCGGCCCGCAAAATAAACTGGAAGAATTGCGTATCGAGCTGTGCGACAAGATCAACTCGCTGGGCATCGGCGCGCAAGGCCTGGGCGGCCTGACGACCGTGCTCGACGTCAAGATCATGATGCACCCGACGCACGCCGCGTCGAAGCCCGTCGCCATGATCCCGAACTGCGCCGCCACGCGCCACGGCCACTTCGTGCTCGACGGCTCGGGCCCTGCCTACATGGAACCGCCATCGCTGTCGTCGTGGCCGGAAGTGCACTGGACGCCGGACACGGAAAAATCCAAGCGCGTCGACCTGAACACCCTGACGAAGGAAGAAGTCGCTTCGTGGACGCCGGGCCAGACCTTGCTGTTGAACGGCAAGATGCTGACGGGCCGCGACGCCGCGCACAAGCGCATCCAGGACATGCTGGCCAAGGGCGAAGAATTGCCGGTTGACTTCAAGAACCGCGTGATTTACTACGTCGGCCCGGTCGACCCGGTGCGCGACGAAGTGGTCGGCCCGGCCGGCCCGACGACCGCCACGCGCATGGACAAGTTCACCAACATGATGCTGGAACAGACGGGCCTGATCGCCATGATCGGCAAGGCCGAACGGGGTCCGGTCGCCATCGAATCGATCCAGAAACACCAGTCGGCCTACCTGATGGCCGTGGGCGGTTCCGCCTACCTGGTGTCGAAAGCCATCAAGGGCGCGAAAGTGCTGGGCTTTGCCGACATGGGCATGGAAGCCATCTACGAATTCGACGTCGTCGACATGCCGGTGACGGTGGCCGTGGACTCGAAAGGCACCTCCGTGCACAACACGGGCCCGAAAGAGTGGCAGGCGAAGATCGAGCAACTCAATAGCGTCAGCAAGATTCCCGTGACGGTCGCTTAAACAAGCACTACCATTAACGCCGCGCGGCAACACAGCGCGGCGTTTTTTTATCCTCTTCGGCTTTATATGACTTCTATTGCAAGCAATGCCCGCCCGGACGCCCCCATCGGCATTTTTGATTCCGGCGTGGGCGGCCTGTCGGTACTGCGCCATATCCGCGCGCAGCTGCCGCAGGAAGACCTGATTTACTTTGCCGATTCCGGCTATGCCCCGTATGGCGACAAGACGGAACAGCAAGTGATCGACCGTTCGCTGGCGATCACCGCCTTTTTATTGCAGCAAGGCGCGAAGGCGCTGGTCGTGGCATGCAACACGGCCACCATCGCCGCCATCAAGGCGCTGCGCGCGCGCTACCCCGACCTGCCCATCGTCGGCGTCGAACCGGGATTGAAACCGGCGGCAGGCATCAGCCGCAACGGCAAGATCGCCGTGCTGGCCACGGAACGCGCCTTGCGCGGCGACAAACTGCTGGCCTTGCGCGAGCAGGTGAGCGCCGCCACGGGCGCCACGTTCATCTTGCAGCCCTGCATCGGCCTGGCCGACCGCATCGAGCAATGCGAGCTGGGCACCGATCCGCTGGACGCCACCAGCGCCATGCTGGAACGCTACATCGCCCCCATGCTGGAACAAGGCGTCGACACGCTGGTGCTGGGCTGCACGCACTACCTGTTCGTGCAGGACGCCATCGAACGCACGGTGCGCGCCCACACGCAGGAACAGATCACCCTGGTGGACACGGGCGACGCCGTGGCGCGCCAGCTGGCCCGCCTGCTCGATGCGGCAAGCTTGCGCCGCATCAACAACGACGCGCCACGGCTGCAAGGCTACACGACGGCCAAGGTCGAGTCCCTGGCGAAAGCCTTCGCCGGTTTGCTGGACTTGCACCCGCCCGTCGAACACCTGTCCGTGTGAGCTGGGTGAGCAAAAACGACCGTTTTCATGCAATCTTTCGATTCTTTAAAAAAGACTGCATTTAGATTTGCCACTTTGCCGAGTTCTTTGTATAATTCGGCACCTGTTCAGCAAAACAGCTAAACAGGTAAGTAAGACAGTGGTGGCTGTAGCTCAGTTGGTAGAGTCCAGGATTGTGATTCCTGTTGTCGTGGGTTCGAGCCCCATCAGCCACCCCACAGAATAAAGAAGAGCCCGGTTTTCGAACCGGGCTTTTTCTATTCCGGCGCCGCTTTTCTTCATTCTCCGATACCGGCCCCGGTATCGCTTCCTGCAAAAAATTCATTAGTGCAAATTCGACCATCGCCCTACTCTGGCGTGCGGCCTGGACCGCCCCATAAAAACAGTACGGAGACAACGATGAAGCAGATCCTGGCAGCACTCTGCCTGATGTTCTGCGCCCATGCGCAGGCGATCACCCTGACGGGCGTGCCCAATGCGCACGACCCCGGTACCCTGACAAAAGACGGCGACACGTATTTCAATTTCACCACGGGCGACGGCATCTGGTATTCCACCTCGACGGACCTGCTGAAATGGTCGGCCGGCCCTGCGCCCGTGTTCAGCACGCCGCCGGCCTGGATCGCCAATAAAATCCCCAACTTCAGCGGCTCGTACTGGGCGCCCGACGTGATCCACATGAATGGCTACTATTATCTGTATTACTCGGTGTCCACCTTCGGTACCTCCGTGTCGGCCATCGGCGTGGCCCGCTCGGCTTCGCTGAAAAATCCCAGCTGGACCGACCTGGGCATCGTCGTGCAATCATATGGGGGCGGAGGAGAAATCAATGCCATCGACCCGGCCCTGTTCCGCGACTACGACGGCAAGGTCTACATGTCCTACGGCTCGTTTTTCGGCGGCATCGGCGTGACGGAAATCAACCAGGCGACAGGCAAGACGAGCGGCAACGTCACCACCATCCTCGGTGGCGGCGGCAAGGATATCGAAGCGCCCTACATCACGCGCGACGGCGAGTATTACTATCTGTTCGTCAACCGCGGCAAATGCTGCCAGGGCACCGCCAGCACATACTATGTGGAAGTGCAGCGCGCCAGCAGCGTGACGGGGCCGTACAGCGGCACGCGCACGGTGCTGCCCAACCTCGACGGCAAGTACAAGGGACCGGGCCATATCGGCGTGCTCAAGCAGGATGGCTGCAACTACACCTCGGTCCACTATTACGACGTCAACGACAATGGCGCGGCCAAGCTCGACATATTAAAGATGACATACAGCGATGGCTGGCCCAGCCTGACGCGCAATTTTACGGTCGCCAGCTGCGGCGGCATCTCGGACGGCCCCACGGTGCTGCGCTCGCGCCTGAGCGGCAAAGCGCTGGCCGTGGCCGGCGCCGGCACGGCGAATGGCGCGCTGGTGCAGCAGCAAACCTATACAGGAGGGAAACACCAGCAATGGTATGTGGTGGGGCATGGCGACGGGTACTATAGCCTGATCAATGCGAACAGCCTGCTGGGCCTGGACGACTACAACAACTCGACCACGGCGGGCACGAATATCGCCCAATGGAGCTACTGGGGCGGACTGGGCCAGCAATGGCGCTTCGCCAGCCCCGCGTCCGGCTACCAGACAATTACCAACCGCTACAGCAACCTGACCCTGGACGTCCTGAACCTGAGCACGTTGGAAAACGCGCAAATCATCCAGTGGAACCTGACCAATGCGAATAATCAGCAGTGGTCGCTGAGCCGGCCCTAACAGACGAACGGTATCCCGGCGGCATGGCACTGCCGGGGCGTCCTCTCAGCGGGCGGGGAGCAGGCCCAGCAAAAACTCGCGCGCCCGCGCTGAACTTGGCGAGCGCGACGAAGGATGCTGGATGCGGTAGCAATCCCTGTGGTCCAGCGGGAACTGCCACAATTGCGCATTCGGTATGCCATCCTCGACGTAATCGCAACCCAGCGCCTTGCCCTGCGCATCGCGGGCCAGCGGAAAGAAATCGCGCCGGTGCCCGGCGGTGGCGCTGCCATTGGCAAAGATGATGATCTCGGGCTGGAAGAAATCGATTTGTACATCCAGCAGCAGTTTGGAGTACTTCTTGATGACCTCAAAATGCCGACATTTGACGGGACTACCTTTATTCCACGCCATGCACAGCAGATTGGCATAGATCAAGCCATCACTGCCCGAACGCCGGGCCACCGCGCGCGTGAAATTATGAAAGGCACGGCCCTTGATATCCGCGCGTGACAATTGCTGCGCAAAATAAGCCTGATGCACGGCCATCGACCGCTCGACATAGTACTCCAGCGAACTAAAACGCTCCCCTACCGGCAACACATTCCATTGCCGCGTTTCGCAGCCCACGATCATGATGCGCTGCCGGGCCTCCAGCCAGTTGGGCGGAATACTGGGGAGAAAGAGACCCGAGAGCTTTTCCGCATCGGCATGCGGCGCATGGCGATCCAGCAAGGCCGTATCAAAATCGGCCAGTACGCCCAGATAGCGGCTGGCCAGGTCGGTGCTTGCAGCTTGCTGCGGGGAATGCATGGTCATTGCGTACCTGTGTCCGGATGCCCGGGGATGGGCCGCAAACCATAGCACACATTTCAGCCCGCCAGCACCGACTGCACCGTCGTCGCCAGGTCTTCCAGGCGCACGGGTTTGACGAGGAAGTGGCGGAAGCCCACGGCCAGCGCGTCGTCCATGTACATGGGCAGGCTGTGGCCGGTGACGGCGATCAGCACGGCGTTGGCCGTTTCGGGGTTGTGGTGCAGGCGGCGGCCGATTTCGATGCCGCTGATGCCGGGCATTTCGATGTCGAGGTAGACGGCGTCGGGCACGCACAGCTTGACTTGCTCGACGGCCATCTGCCAGTTGCGCACCACCACCGCGTGGTGGCCCAGCGCTTCGAGCAGCATGGCCAGCGATTCGCCCACTTCCTGGTTGTCGTCGACCACCAGCAGATTCAATTTGCGCGCAGCACTTGCCGGCTGGTCGCCCTGGCGGCGTTCCACGGGGGGATTGCCTGGTGTCGTTTCAGTTGTCTGGCTCATTGTACGTTCACGTCTGACGGCTGCAAAAACGGGAGTATACAAGAAGCGCGCACAATGCCGCCGCACCCGAGCACTGGTGCCAAGCGGCAATCAAGACCGCCTGCTGTACCGCGCCAGCAACACTTCCCCACCCTGCGGGCGGGCATACCGCCACTACGCAATATTCGCAATTGACGGATAAAATGAGAATCATTATCATTCTTATCCCCTTGCGCAGGATGCCCACGCCACGATGTTGTCGCGCCGCCAAAAATGCCCGCGCAACCATTGTCCCTACGGAGATCCATGCATGGCCGCCACACTTTCCCCACTGCCTTTTTCGCTGCGCCCGTGCGCGCTGGCCATCGCCCTCGCCTGCCTGGGCACGTCCCTTGCCGCGCAGGCACAGGACGCCAATACGGCCAGTACCGCCAATGACGCCGGCCCCATCCTGGAATCCATCCAGGTCAGCAGCAACCTGCTGGGCACGAGCATGGCCGCCAGCACGAAGAATTTTGCGGGCGCCCGCACGGTGGTGCAAAAGGATGACATCGAAAACTCGGGCGCGACCAGCCTCAGCGACGTGATGCGCCGCATTCCCGGCGTGCAGATCAGTGACAACTCGGGCAGCGCCGGCAGCGCCATTTCCCTGAATATCGGCGTACGCGGCCTGGCCGGACGCTATTCGCCGCGCAGCACGGTCTTGCTCGATGGCATTCCGATGTCGGTCGCGCCGTATGGCCAGCCGCAACTGTCGTTCGCGCCCGTCAGCCTGGCCAATGTGGAAACGGTCGACGTGGTGCGCGGCGGCGGCGCCGTACGCTTCGGCCCGCAAAACGTGGGCGGCATCATCAACTTCAAGACGCGCCGCGTGCCCACCACGCCAGGCATCACGGGCGACGCCACCGTGCGCTACAACTCGTACAGCGAAGTGGGCCACAACACGCAGGCCAGCGTGTTTGCCGGCACCCAGCTCGACAGCGGCCTGGGCCTGGCGGTGCTGTATTCCGGCATCCGCGGCAGCGACTGGCGCGTGGGCAGCGATGAGAAGGTCAACGACTTCGCCCTGAAATTCCGCTACGACCTGAGCCCGACGGCCGAGGTGTACGGCAAGCTGTCCTACTATGACGTGACGTCGCGCACGCCGGGCGGCTTGACGGCCGCGCAATACAAGCAGGACCCGTTCCAGAACACGCGCCCGACCGACTTCTGGAGCGGCGAGCGCAAGGCCTTCGACATCGGCTACCTGAATGCCATTTCCGGCACCCAGGAATTCGAGGTGCGCGCCTATTACAACAAGAGCTCGCGCGAAAGCACGCTGATCAGCGGAAACAACCTGGGCCACCAGCCGCGCAACTATGAAACGACGGCCATCGAACCGCGCTACACGCAGCGCTTCACGACCGGCAAGGTGTCGCAGGACGTCACCGTCGGCTACCGCTATCTGGTCGAACGGGCCGATGAAAGCATCTACAACGTCGTCATCGCCAGCGGCGTGCAGCAGGCGCCGACGCGCTTCGCCAACAACTCCACCGATGCGCAAGCCGTGTATATCGACGACAAGATCGCCATCGACGCCTGGCGCATCACGCCGGGCGTACGCTACGAGCACATCAAGACGGTGCGCTTCAACCACTTGCCGACCGACCAGAAAATCGAGTTGCTCAACAACAAAGCCCTGCCCTCGCTGAACGTGGCCTACTTGCTCAACAACAACGTCACCCTGTTCGGCAACTACAACAGCTCGTTTGGCGCCGTGCAAAATACGCAGCTCAATGCGCAATCGAGCAAGAACGCGCTGCAGCCGGAACTGGCGAAAACCGCCGAGCTGGGCGCGCGCTGGAAGAGCGGCCAGCTGTCGGCCGAGGCGACCTTGTTCAACATCAAGTTCGACAACCAGATCCAGTCCGTCGGCAGCGGCGAGAACGTCGTCTTCTACAACGTGGGCGCCACGCATCACCGGGGCCTGGAATCGGCCGTCGACTACCACTTCGACCGATCCGGCCCGCTGGCCGGCTTGAACGCCTACGCCACCTACACCTATACCAAGGCCACCTTGCAGGATGGCGTGAACGCGGGCAATGACGTGCCCTTCTATTCGCGCACCACGGACACCGTCGGCGCCCACTACCAGCTGGGCGCCTGGGGCTTCGACCTGTCGAGCAGCCACCAGAGCCGCCAGTTCGCCGACGAGGCCAACACCGTGGCGGAAAACCTGGCCGGCAGCGTGGGCGTCATTCCCGGCTTCCGTACGTGGAACACGCAAGTGAAATGGAAAGTACCGGGCCAGAACGGCCTGGAACTGGTTGCCGGCGTCAACAACCTCGCCGACAAGCGCTATTTCACGCGCACCTCGGACGGTAACCTGGGCAAGCTGGTGGGCGCGCCGCGCATGGTTTACCTGCAAGGACGGCTGGCGTTCTAGTCCCGCGCACGTCCCGGCTATGGCATCAATAGCCGGGCGCGCACGCGGGCGGCACGCAAAAAACCTGCATCGTTGTTGTTTCGATGCAGGTTTTTTTTCGCCCCAATGTCACAAAAATACTCCAGGGCAAGCAGCCTCAGGGCCGCGCTCACCCTGCGGCAGCACTGCAATTGATTCACCATGGAAACTAATGCAATTTTGAACACGAATGATTTCACAATTACAAATATTTTTATCGCGCAGCAGTTTTTTTCGTGAGTTTTAGTGATATTCTTTAAATGTCATTTAGGAAATGAAATTAACTTTTAAATAATAGAACGGACCCACATGAAAATGCCTGCTACCCTCTTCAAGATCGCCGCGCTGGCCTCCCTGATCACTGCCGGCGGCGCCAACGCCGCGACAGAACTGGTCGTCAACGGCAGCTTCGAAAGCAATGCCATCACCACCCCATTCGCACAATTGAGCGCCGTGACGGGCTGGACCTCGTCCGTCAGCGGCAATACGGCCTTTGAAATCCAGAAGGGCGCCACGCAAGGCGGCCAGAGCGGCTTCAACCCCGTCGCTGCCGCCGGCACGCAATACCTGGAACTCAACGCCGAGCGCCTGACGTCCGTGTCGCAATCGCTCGCCACCACGGCCGGCGGCACGTATGCGCTGTCGTTTGCCTACTCGGGCCGCCCGAATACGCCAGGCGGCGCAAGCAGCCTGATGAACGTCTACTGGGGTTCGACCCTGCTGACGCCAACGGCCCTGGTCGGCAACACCACCGGCGTGTGGCAAACCTACAGCCAGAACGTCACCGCGCTCGGTTCGTCCACCTTGCTGCGTTTCGAATCGATCGGCCCGGCCTCCGCGCCAACCTATGGTTCCTACCTGGACAACGTCTCGGTGACGACGGCCGTGCCGGAACCGGAAAGCTACGCCATGATGCTGCTGGGCCTGGGCTTGCTGGGTTTCATGGCACGCCGCAAGACTGCCGCCTGAGTCTGAAGTCGTCGTGCAACAGCCGCTCCGCCACCAGGCCGGGCGGCTTTTTTTATGGCCCAAACGGAAGCATAATTCCCAGGAAATGTTGCCAAAAAGAATTAAATTGACGCTACAATAGCGGGGTATCAAGCAATGCCAAGCATCGCTCCGCCAGGGCCACTACCCCGCCCTGATCATCAGCACGCATTTTTTGAACAGGATGACTGGCGCTGCCGGGCCCGATCGCGCTCCCGGCACGGCCACCACACGCACCATGTCTGCAGAAAAAACCATTACCGAAACGAGTTCCTACGGCAAGGAAACGCCCGTGGGACGTCCCGACATCGATGGCCGCGCCGGCATTTTCGTGCCCACGGCGGAATTTGACATCGACAACACCACCACCATCCGCAAGGGCGCGGGCATTGTCGGCTTCGGCAACCTCGATGGCACCCTGACCGTGTATTTCGAAGCGAACCGTTTCGACGAAAGCAATCTGCACAAGTGGGAACACAAGGCGCGCAAGGCGTATGACCGCATGGTCATGGGCGCGCCCACGGTGTCGAAGGCGAAAATCGATGCGCGCATGCTGGAACAGGTCGGCATCATCGATGGCATGGGCATCAATCTCAAGCATCCGGAACGCCTGACGCACTGGCTGGCGATCTCGAACGTGCCGGACACGGCGCCGGAAGAGCCTGTAGTACGCTGGAAAAACCGCTAAGTAATCCTCAGGAAATTATTGTGAAGTTATGACGAACAGAACCGGATGCTATGCAAGGCGCCCGCTGCGACGCAGTGCGAGCACTGCTAGCAGTGGGCAACACCGCAGAGCGCCGGTTATGAAAGTCAGAAATCGGAATCATTTATTGGGGGGTACTCAGGCAGTCGGAGAGCGAGGCGGGGCGCCAGGCACGAGGTGTTGTCCTACATCGTGGCGGACATTCATCCGATGCCCAAAGGCATCTAGTCATCCTATGATGAAAGCCTGACCACACCTCACACCACTCAGGAGTACGACATGTCCCGCCTCATCCCGATCAGCTTTGGTGCCTTGCAAATAGGTCTGGCAGCGGCGGCGATGTACATCCTGTGCTCGGCGGACGTGCTGCACCAGAGTTCCGTGTATTTCCACTGAGTTCATATTACGTCACAACTCTCACCAAATTGTAGCGAGCGGCAGTGAGTCGTGGGGGAGAAGCGCAGCTGTACTTTAGTACAGCGAGCATCGCAGCCCGCGAATCGCGACGCGCAGTAAATTTGGTGGGATGTTGACTAGCGGCGGCCGTAGTAGCGTCCGTGCCCGCCCCAGCCGCCGCGGTGTCCACCGTAGCGCCCAAAGCCAAACATGAAGTCCAGCCCGATCGATACGGGCGGATTGTAATAATACGGTTGCGGCGCGTACACGGGCGCCGGCACATACACGGGCTGCTGCACGTACACCGGTTGCTGCTGCACATACACGGGTTCATTCGTGTATTCCACGCGCGATGACTGCACCGGTTCGGACGAGACCGTATGCCATTCATAGGGATTGTAAGCCCCCTGTGGCGCGCGCGAACCGTAATACGCGGGACCGGGCGGCGCCACGACGCAGCCCCCCAGGGCGGCCAGCGAAATTACTGCCAACAGGGTTTTCATTGCAATTCTCCTCGGGTACCAATACTGGTGTACTACCTTAATTAAGTACTATAAGAAATTACGCCGCGCTTTGCTGTGCTTTTACCGATTGTTACACCCCGACGCACGCCGCAACATGAAGTGTCGCAAAGCCGCCACAAACGGCGCGCGCGGCATGTTGCCTCAAATAAACGGTATCGCGCAGGTATCGATGGCCTTGCCGGCCGCATCGTAGCGCTGCACGCACACCTGGTAGCGCACGCCGTAATCGAGCTCCACCTGCTCGACCTTTCCATACTTCAATTTCCAGCTGGGCTGCACCTGTTGCCTGCCAGCCAGCGCGGCCACATCCTGCGGAATCGCCATCGCCGTCTGCGTCTCTCCCAGGCGCGCATCCTGGCGCCGCGCCACGTCGATAGCCACGCTCACGGCCAGGTCGACGCCGCCGTCCGCATACTGCAAAGCGGGCGCGCCGCGCTGCGCCCGCATCACGCCCCAGGCGCACGGCTTGCCGCCCGCCTCGCATTGCTTCAGCTGCGCCAGCGGAAAATACTCAGGGGCAATCTTGCCATCCTTGATGGGCCAGCTGGTGCGCACGCCGTCGCGCTTGCCCGTCAGGGGATTGTCCCAGCTCAGGCTATTGACGACGGCCACGGTCTGCCCCGCCTGCAAGCCCACGGGCGTGCCCAGCGAGGCGCAGGCGGAAAGCAGCATGCCGCTGGCGGCGAGAAAGGAAAGTGTCAGGATGCGCTGCATGGTAGGCCTCTTGTGGTGGGAGATCCCGAAGGTATGTTTCGAGGGTAACAGAATCGGCGGCGACAGTGCCGTTGGCTGGCGCACATAACACTACGGGCGGCACCCTTGCAGGCGCCGCCCGTAGCGGAGAGCTCATGCCGGGAGCCAGGCCCCCGGCAATAGGTGGATCAGTCCAGCTTCCAGGCGTAGTCGACCTTGGTCCAGGTCTGCGCTGCGGCGCCATCCTTGGTGCCCGGCTTGAACTTGCACGCGGACAGGGCCTTGATGGCGGCCTTGTCCAGGTTCTTGAAGCCGCTGCTCTTGTCGACTTTCGAATCGGCAACGCTACCATCGGCATTGACCAGGAAGGACATCGACACGGTGCCCTGCTCTTCGTTCATCAGCGAGGCTTTCGGATACTCGGCCTTGCAATTCTTGGCATCGAACGACGCCGGCACCTCTGCCGCGAAAGCCGCGGAAGAAACGGACACCAGCAAGGCTGCTGCAACACTCATCAAACGCTTATTCTCAAACATGTGCTTCCCCATGATTATCAGATACGGTAATTACAACTTCCTGTGCGCTGTTGGCCGCGCTTAAAACTCTTCCCACTCGTCATTGCTGCCGGCGCTTGCCGCCTTGCGCGGCGCCGGAGCAGCCACGGGAGCTGCCGCTTCCGCCTTGCGTGCCAGCGATTTCACCGGACGCAATGCCGGCGCCGGCTTGCGCGCGGCAACGGGGGCAGCCACAGCCGCCACGGGGGCAGGTACATACGCTGCCGGCTTTTCTTCGCCTTCGACCAGTTTGAAGATGCTGACCACGTGGGCCAGTTCGGCCGCCTGGTCTTGCAAGCTTTGCGCCGCGGCGGCAGCCTGCTCCACCAGGGCCGCATTTTGCTGCGTCATGCCATCCATCTCGATGATCGACAGGTTGACCTGTTCGATGCCGGCGCTTTGTTCCTGGCTGGCACTGGCGATCTCGCTCATGATGTCGGTGACGCGGCGCACGCTGTCGACCACTTCGCCCATCGTCACGCCGGCCTGGCCCACCAGGCGCGTACCGCGTTCCGTCTTCTCGGCCGAATCGTCGATGAGGATCTTGATTTCTTTCGCGGCGCCAGCGGAACGCTGGGCCAGGTTGCGCACTTCCGACGCCACCACGGCAAAGCCGCGGCCTTGTTCGCCGGCGCGTGCCGCTTCCACGGCCGCGTTCAGCGCCAGGATGTTGGTCTGGAAGGCGATGCCATCGATCACGCCGATGATGTCGACAATTTTCTTCGCCGATTCATTGATCGAGCTCATGGTGTCAACCACTTGCGATACCACGGAGCCGCCCTTCAGGGCCACGTCCGACGCTGTGGCGGCCAGCTTATTGGCTTCCCGCGCATTGTCCGCATTCTGTTTCACGGTCGAGGTCAGCTCTTCCATGGCCGACGCCGTTTTTTCCAGCGCGCTGGCCTGCATTTCCGTGCGCGACGACAGGTCGATATTGCCGTCGGCAATTTCACGCGACGCCGTGCCGATGGTTTCCGTGCCGACACGTACCTGGCCGACGATGCCCACCAGGCTGTTGCGCATTTCCTTCATTTCCGCCAGCAGGCTGGAATTGTCCGATGGCTGCGTGTGGATGCCGATCGACAGGTCGCCATTGGCGATGCTGCCGGCGATCGATGCCGTGTAGTCAGGCTCGCCGCCCAGCTGTTTCAGCAAGCCGCGGGTGATCACCAGTGCCGCTGCCACGCCCATCGCCACGGCCAGTACGCCGAGGATGATCATGAACAGGCGCGCGCTGTCGAAGGCCTTGCGGGCGTCCGATTGCATCTGCTCATTGAGCTTGTCTTCCAGCACGGCCAGTTGCTCCAGCGCTTCCATCCATTTTTTCTGTACCGGGCGGATTTCCTTGATCATCACGCGCGTGGCGCCTTCCGCATCGTTGGCCATCCACAGCGCGGACGCCTTGGCGATGGCCGGCATGGCGGCGGCTTCGTATTCCTTGATCGAGGTCAGCAGGGCTTTTTCTTCAGAAGTCGACTCGACGGCAAATTTCTCTTCGAGCTTCTTCTGCGTTTCCTGATAGGTGCTGGTCTGCGTCTTGATACGCGCCATTTCCGGCTCCATATCGCTCGCGTCGGTCATCAGGGTCAGGATGCGCAGCGAGGTGATGCGGTCGCTGACGTTGCCACGCATGTCGATCACCAGGCGGGTGACGACGTTGTTGACATTGATCACGTGATCGAGACGTTCCTGGATTTGCGCCATGCGCGCGATGCCGAGGACGGTCACGGCCACCAGCAGAACCAGTACCAGGGCGAAACCCAGGCCCAGGCGGGTACCAACCTTCATTTTTGCTAAATTCATTTCGGCTCTTCGTAAATGAAACTATTGATAAGGATTTTTGCCCGGCACGACAAGACGAAGGCTGCGCAACACCGGCATCCGCCCTTACCCATTGGTATGCTGGCGGTATCCGGCCGCACGCAGCCTGGGGTACTTCCTGATCTACAACAGCCCTGAAAACCACCAGTGACTGCGAATGCAAATTTGTTCCACAAACTGAATTTTTGACGCAGATGATGTGAGATCAACATCAAACATTCATATGAGAAATATTTGTCTATAATCAATTATAGGTGTAAATTTTGCCTCAAAGCAAGCAATAAGTACCTGAATAAATGGCTGATTAACTTTCTTCGGGGAAATGGCAACAACGCCGTTTCTTGCCCCATAGAAATGCCCCACGACAGTGCGGCCGTGCGCCGAAACAGCGCATTTACAACACATGGCATAGCCATATGACATCGTTTCGGAAGTGGTATTCAGAGGAGGGGGTGGTGCGGACAATACCAGTGCGCCGGGGCACCGGTATAGACAAATTTGCTCAGCGGTCCCAGCTGCAATGCATCACATAGGCGTGACGCTCTGTGCCAAAGACAAAGACGCTCCAGATGGCGCCCAATTGACCCGCCAGGCTGCGCTGGCCCGATGATACCAGTTGATACCAGCGGGGCGCACTGCCCAGCAGTTCGGCCAGTTCGTTCTCGAAACCATCGAACAGGCGCGCGTCGAGCGGCTGGCGGTCAGCCTCGCTCACCGGGTGCAAGCGCTCGAGCAGCCACTGGCGCGGCGTGCACAGGACGCCGCTGCACACCACGCTCTCGATCGGCTGCAGGCGCATGCCGTCCGGCGCGATTTCCAGCGCGCGGCACAGCGCGTCGAACGCCGCCTGCGGTGCGACGGGGCCCAGACAGGAGCATGCAAAAAGGCTGCCATCGTCCTTCAGCGCGCTGACGGCTTGCAGGTAGCCGTCAATCTGGCGCGCAAGGCCGTGGCAATCGCCGCTCATCAGGCAGGCAACGACAGGCGCGCCGCCGCTTCCAGCAGCAAACGCGGGTCGCCCGAGGCCAGCTTCTTCGAATCGGACAGGGTCTGGCGGAAGCCGCGCGCGCCGGGCAGGTTTTGCATCAGGCCCAGCATGTGGCGCGTGACGCTGTTCAGCTTCAAGCGCCCCGCTTCTTTCTCCAGCTGCGCACTAATATAAGGAATCATCGCTTCGAGCACCTGTTCGCGCGTTTTGACGGGAGCGTCGTCGCCGTAATAGCGCTGGTCGAACTGCGCCATCACGTACGGGTTGTGATACGCCTCGCGGCCCAGCATCACGCCGTCGAGGTGCTGCAGGTGCAGGTCGATTTCCTCGAGCGTCTTGATGCCGCCGTTGATAATGAACTCGAATTGCGGAAAATCACGCTTCAAACGGTAGGCATAGTCATACTTGAGGGGCGGCACTTCACGGTTTTCCTTCGGACTCAGCCCTTTCAGGATGGCGTTACGCGCATGCACGATAAACGTCTTGCAGCCGGCGTCGGCCACGGTGCCGACGAAGTCGCGCACGAAGTCGTACGATTCGCTGTCGTCGATGCCGATGCGGTGTTTCACCGTCACGTCGATATCGACCACGTCGCGCATGGCTTTCACGCAATCGGCCACCAGTTGCGGCTCGGCCATCAGGCAGGCGCCGAACGCGCCCTTTTGCACGCGCTCGGACGGGCAGCCGCAGTTCAGGTTGACTTCGTCATAGCCCCACTGCTGGCCCAGCTTGGCGCTGGTGGCCAGATCCGTCGGATCGCTGCCGCCCAGCTGCAGCGCCACCGGATGCTCTTCCTCGTTGAAGCGCAGATGGCGCTCCACGTCGCCGTACACGAGCGCGCCCGTCGTCACCATCTCGGTGTACAGCCAGGTGTGGCGCGTGATTTCGCGGTGGAACTTGCGGCAATGGCGGTCGGTCCAGTCCATCATCGGGGCAACGGACAGGCGGCGGGAAGGCAAAGAAGAGGAAGTCATAGTGTCTACAAAAAACAGGAGCTGCAAATGACAAACCCGCTGCGCGCCTCACCAGTGACGGTGACGCGGCGCAGCGGGCCGGAGCGGCATGGCCCGCAGGCCATGCTCTACAACAGATTACGAATCACGCGACGCTTTTTTACGCTCGTGCTCTTTCAGGAAGCGCTTGCGCAGACGGATCGATTTAGGGGTGATTTCCACCAGTTCGTCGTCCTCGATGAATTCGACTGCGTATTCCAGCGACATCTGAATTGGCGGTACCAGGCGCACCGCTTCGTCGGTACCCGACGAACGCACGTTGGTCAGCTGCTTGCCCTTGATCGGGTTGACAACCAGGTCGTTGTCGCGCGAGTGGATACCGATGACCATGCCTTCGTAGACCGGGTCATTGTGCGACACGAACATGCGGCCGCGGTCTTGCAGTTTCCAGATAGCGTAAGCAACAGCGGCGCCGTCGTCTTGCGAGATCAGCACGCCGTTACGACGGCCAGCCATTTCGCCACGGGTGTTGTCGACTGGTGCGTATTCATGGAATACGTGGCTCATCAGGCCGGTACCGCGGGTCAGGGTCATGAATTCGCCCTGGAAGCCGATCAGGCCACGTGCCGGGATCAGGTACTCGAGACGCACGCGGCCCTTGCCATCCGATTCCATGTTTTGCAGGTCGCCACGACGACGGCCCAGTTCTTCCATGACGCCGCCCTGGTTGGCTTCTTCAACGTCGACCGACAGGTTTTCAAACGGCTCGTGGCGCACGCCATCGACCATTTTGAAGACCACGCGTGGACGCGAAACGGCCAGCTCGAAGCCTTCGCGACGCATGTTTTCGATCAGAATCGTCAGGTGCAGCTCGCCGCGGCCCGATACTTCGAAGATCGTGTCGTCGTCGGTTGGTGCCACGCGCAGAGCAACGTTGGCTTTCAATTCTTTTTCCAGACGGTCACGCAGTTGACGCGAGGTAACGAACTTGCCTTCGCGGCCAGCCAGTGGCGAGTTGTTGACCATGAAGTTCATGGTCAGGGTCGGCTCGTCGACGGTCAGCATAGGCAGCGCTTCTGGCGTGTCCACTGCGCACAGGGTCGAACCGATGCCGATTTCGTCGATACCGTTGATCAGGCAGATGTCGCCAGCGACGGCTTCATCCACCAGCACGCGCTCCAGGCCCTTGAAGTTCAGCACCTGGTTGATGCGGCCCTTGATCGGGGTCGCGCCTGGGCCATTGATGACCAGCACGTCCTGGCCGACTTTGACGGTACCGCGGTTGACGCGGCCAATGCCGATCTTGCCGACGTACGACGAGTAGTCCAGCGAGGTGATCTGCATTTGCAGCGGACCTTCCGGATTGTCGTCACGTACTGGAACGTGTTCCAGGATGGCGTCGAACATCGGCTTCATGTCGCCGCCGCGCACGTCTTCGGTCAGGCCGGCATAGCCGTTCAAGCCCGAAGCGTAAACGATAGGGAAGTCCAGTTGTTCGTCGGTAGCGCCCAGCTTGTCGAACAGTTCGAACGTCTGGTTGATGGCCCAGTCCGGACGTGCGCCTGGACGGTCGATCTTGTTGACGATAACGATAGGCTTCAGACCCAGTGCCAGCGCCTTGCGCGTGACGAAACGGGTTTGCGGCATCGGGCCTTCTTGTGCATCGATCAGCAGCAGAACCGAATCCACCATCGACAGAACACGTTCCACTTCGCCGCCGAAGTCGGCGTGGCCTGGGGTGTCGACGATGTTGATGTGGGTGCCTTCGTACTCAACGGCGCAGTTCTTCGACAGAATCGTAATGCCGCGCTCCTTTTCCAGGTCGTTCGAGTCCATGACTCGGGTGTCGACCGCTTGGTTTTCACGGAAGGTGCCGGACTGGCGCAGCAGCTGATCCACCAGCGTGGTTTTGCCGTGGTCAACGTGGGCGATAATGGCGATATTACGAATTGCGCGTTTTGTATTTGACATGGTCGTAGTAGTTACTGAAAAACTGCGGAGTGCGTACAAGATGTACGAGATACCCGAATGCTAATCTATTTCCGGAACCGCGTAGTATAGCATGTTGCGTTGCAACGCTATCTAAAAATGCTGGCGGCTCCCGCAGTCGGGGACGGTTTGTTTAAAAAAGCGACACTGTTTAACGAGTGTCGCTGGGTAATATGACGTTGCTGTGACTTATTGATGCGCCGTGGCAATCAAGCGTTCTGGCGCCAGGATGCTGTATTCCTGCAACTGGCCCGTGCCCAGCAGCTTGCTGTCGTGATACACGCGCACCCTGCCCGGCTCGGCCGGCACGGCGACGTCTTCCTTGCCCAGCGCGATGCGCTGACCGTGCAGGAAACGCTTGGCCAATTCTTCCGTCAGCTGGACGGCGGGGAAACTCGACAATAATGCATCGACGGGCGCCAACAAGCTCAACGGCGCAGCGTGCGCCGTCAATTCATCGAGCGTGACGACGCCGTCAAGGGTCAGGTTGCCCACCTGCGTGCGGCGCAAGGCGTTCAAATGGCCGCCGCAACCCAAGGCATGGCCGATGTCTTCGCCCAGCACGCGGATATACGTGCCCTTGCTGCACATCACGGACAATTTCAGGAACGGGGCTTCGTAGCCGAGGAACTCGAGCTTGTGGATGGTCACCGGGCGCGCTTCGCGCTCCAGGGTGATGCCTGCCCTTGCATACTCATATAAGGGCTTGCCGTCTCTTTTCAAGGCCGAGTACATGGGCGGCGTCTGCAGGATAGGCCCGCGGAACTGCGCCAGCACGGCTTCGATCTGCTCTTCGGTGACGTTGACGTCGCGCGTTTCCAGCACTTCGCCCTCAGTATCGCCCGTATCCGTCGTCTGCCCCAGGTGCACCAGGGTTTCGTAGGTCTTATCGGCTTCCAGCAAGTCCTGCGAGAACTTCGTCGCCTCGCCAAAGCACAGCGGCAGCAAGCCCGTGGCGAACGGATCCAGCGTGCCCGTATGGCCCGCCTTCTTCGCGTTCAGCACGCGCTTGGCCTTGATCAAGGCATCGTTGCTGGACCAGCCGACAGGCTTATCCAGCAGCAAGACGCCATCGACCAGGTCGCGCACCCGCTTGATGCCCGGTGGTTTCTTCGGACCCGCCACTGTTATTGCTCGTCCGTCTCGGGTTTCGCGTCCGGCTCGGCGTCAGCCGCGCGCGTGGCGTTGGCCTTGTCGATCAGCAAGGACATTTCCATGCCGCGCGAGGTCGAGCTGTCGTGCACGAAATGCAACATCGGCAAGGTGTGGATATGCAGGCGCTTGCCCAGCAAGCCACGGATGAAGCCAGCCGCGGCCATCAGGCCTTCGGTGGTGTTCTTGATGGCTTCCTTGCTGTCTTTCAACATCGTGAAAAACACCTTGGCGTGCGCGTAATCGGGCGTGATCTGCACTTCGGTGATGGTGATCATCGTGCCGACGCGTGGATCCTTCAATTCGTAGGCGACGATTTCTGCCAGATCGCGCTGGATCTGGTCGGCCACGCGCAAGCCGCGCGCTGGCATGGTTTTGCTATGTTTAGCCATGATTTTATGCTGTCCTAAGTGCCGCAGGGCGCATGGGTCAAACGGTTGCCCGTTGACCAATGCGCCCCACGTGTTTGCGCGGACAAAGATATGTCCGCGCCATTACTGCTGTGATTACAGGGTACGAGCGATTTCCTGGACTTCGAACACTTCCAGCGTGTCGCCAACCTGAATGTCGTTGTAGTTCTTCAGCGACAGGCCGCACTCCAGACCGGCGCGAACTTCTTTCGCATCGTCCTTGAAGCGTTTCAGGGAGTCGATCTCGCCGCTCCACACCACGATGTTGTTGCGCAACAGGCGGACGGAAGAAGCACGCTTGACCACGCCATCGGTGACCAGGCAACCGGCAATCGCGCCCACTTTCGAGACCAGGATAACCTGGCGGATCTCGACCTGGCCGATGACCGTTTCGCGTTTCTCTGGTGCCAACATGCCCGACAACGCCGATTTGATCTCGTCGATCGCATCGTAAATGATGTTGTAGTAGCGAATGTCCACGCCATTCGACTCGGCCAGCTTGCGTGCCTGGGCATCAGCACGGGCGTTGAAGCCGATGATGACCGCTTTCGAGGCGACTGCCAGGTTGACGTCCGATTCCGTGATGCCGCCGACGGCAGCATGGACCACTTGTACGCGCACTTCGGAGGTCGACAGCTTCTGCAGCGAACCGACCAGCGCTTCTTGCGAACCTTGCACGTCGGTTTTGATGATCAGTGGCAAGTTTTTCACTTCGCCTTCGGCCATCTGGTCGAACATGTTTTCCAGTTTCGCAGCTTGCTGTTTCGCCAGTTTCACGTCGCGGAACTTACCTTGACGGAACAGACCGATTTCACGCGCCTTGCGCTCGTCAGCCATGACGACGACTTCTTCACCGGCAACCGGCACTTCCGTCAGGCCCTGGATTTCGACCGGAATCGAAGGACCCGCTTCAGCGATGGCTTTGCCGTTCTCGTCCAGCATGGCGCGAACACGACCATACGAAGAGCCAGCCAGGATCACGTCGCCGCGGCGCAAGGTACCGGACTGCACCAGGATCGTCGCGACAGGACCACGGCCCTTGTCAAGACGCGCCTCGACTACCAGGCCGCGCGCTGGCGCTTCGACCGGTGCCGTCAGTTCCAGCACTTCGGCTTGCAACAGCACTTGTTCCAGCAGGTCGTCGATACCTTGACCCGTTTTGGCCGAAACCGGCACGAATGGCGATTCGCCACCGTATTCTTCCGGCACGACTTGTTCGGCGACCAGTTCCTGCGTCACGCGGTCAACGTTGCCGCCTGGTTTGTCGACCTTGTTGATCGCCACCACCAGCGGTACGCCGGCTGCTTTCGCATGGGCAATCGCTTCTTTCGTTTGCGGCATCACGCCATCGTCGGCGGCAACCACCAGAATGACGATGTCGGTTGCCTTGGCGCCACGGGCACGCATTGCGGTAAACGCTTCGTGACCCGGGGTGTCGAGGAAGGTGATCATGCCGCGTGGCGTATCGACGTGGTAAGCGCCGATATGCTGCGTAATGCCGCCCGCTTCGCCGGAAGCAACCTTGGCGCGACGAATATAGTCCAGCAGCGAGGTCTTGCCGTGGTCGACGTGACCCATGACGGTGACCACCGGTGCGCGCGGCTTGGTTTCGAAGTGCGCGTGTTCGCCCACGTCGGCCAGCAGCGCTTCCGGATCGTCCAGTTCGGCGGCAAACGCCTTGTGGCCCATTTCTTCCACCAGAATCATGGCGGTTTCCTGGTCCAGCACCTGGTTGATCGTGCACATCTGGCCCAATTTCATCAAATGCTTGATGACTTCGGATGCCTTGACGGACATTTTGTGCGCCAGTTCGGCCACGGTGATCGTTTCCGGTACGTGCACGTCCTTGACGACGGCTTCCGTAGGCGCCTGGAAGTTCGATTCACGGTCGTCATGGTGCGTCGGGCGACGGCCCTTCGCGCCACCGCGCCAGCTGTCACGGCCGCCTGGACCGCTGTTGCCGCGTGGTTTAGGACCACCGGTGGTGCCGCGTTTTTTCGCGTCATCGGACCAGGTGGACGACACATTCGCCGACTTGATGGATTTCTTGTCTGCAACAGCAGGCTTCTTGTCGCCCGGCTTGTCGCCAGGTTTCTTGTCAGCAGGCTTGTGCAGCGTGCCTTCCGGCGCCTTCGGTTTGACCGGTACCGGTGCAGGCTCAGGAGCCTTGATGGCGCGGCGTGGCGCGTTCATCATGGCCTTGATCTGGGCGACTTCGTCGGCTACGGCCTTGCGTGCACGCTCGGTGGCTTCCGCTTTGTCAGCGGCTTCCTTGGCGGCAACAGCAGCGGCGGCGGCTTTCTTCTTCGCTTCTTCAGCGGCAGCAGCTTTTTTCGCTTCGGCGGCGGCGTCGTCAACGACAGGCGCAGCGGCGCTGGCGGCAGGCGCGGCGGCAGCCTTGGCGGCCGCTTTCTTCGCTTCCGCTTCAGCTTCTTTCTTCGCAGCCAATTCAGCCTGTTGCGTGGCTTTCGCCTGGGCTTCTTTTTCCGCGTCGAGCTTGGCCAGACGTTCTTGCTTTTCGCGCAGATCGGCTTCCTGGCGGGCGATCAGTTCAGCCTGTTTACGGGCTTCTTCTTCACGGCGCGCCACGTCGGCGGGATCGATCACCGGCGCGGCAGGCGCGACCGGTTCAGCTGCGACCGGCGCAGCTTCGTCACGCTGGACGAAAGTGCGTTTCTTGCGCACTTCCACCTGGATGGTGCGCGATTTGCCGGTGGCATCAGCTTGCTTGATTTCAGTCGTTTCCTTGCGGGTCACGGTGATTTTCTTCTTTTCTGTGTCAGCCGCTGCGCCGTGTGTGCGGCGCAGATGATCCAAAAGCTTGTCCTTATCATCTTTCGACAATGGATCTGACGTCGAACTTTTCTCGACGCCGGCAGAACGCAGCTGCGTCAGCAGCAAATCTGCAGGCATCTTCAGTTCGGTGGCAAATTGGGCTACGTTGTTACTCGCCATTCAGTCCTCTTTTCTATGTGTCGCGGAGATGATAAAGATACTCAAATTAAGCCTTTGCGGATTCGGCCAGACTCCATGCCTTGGCTTGCAACGCCTTGGCACGATCGTCGTATTTCGAGTCAACCAACTTCATCTCATCGTCGGTCACATCTTTAAATTCACTTGTAATCAGTTCACGCGCACGGTCCGCAGACAAGGCCAGGATTGCGCCAAATTCGTCGTATGCCAGTGCTGCAAATGCTTCAACGGTCTTGATACCAGCCAGACCCAGCTTGCCGGCGGTAATGCGGTCCATGCCTTCCAGACCGACCAACGCCTCGTCCATGCCTTCCAGACCCTCTTCCGAAGCAATCGCTTCGGTCACGAGCGCATCACGCGCACGGGTACGGAGTTCATTGACGGTATCTTCGTCAAACGATTCGATTTCCAGCATTTCGGAAATTGGCACGTAAGCGATTTCTTCCAGACTGGCGAAACCTTCTTCCACCAGAATATCGGCCACTTCCTGGTCGACATCGAGCTTTTCCATGAACAGGATGCGCACGGCAGCCGTTTCCTGGGCAGCTTTGTCAGCCGATTCTTCGGCCGTCATGATGTTGATCTTCCAGCCGGTCAGGTCCGAGGCCAGGCGCACGTTCTGGCCGGAACGGCCGATCGCGATTGCCAGGTTTTCTTCGTCCACGACGACATCCATCGCGTGTTTTTCTTCATCGACCATGATCGACGACACGTTCGCCGGCGCCAGGGCGCCGATGACGAACTGCGCCGGATCTTCCGACCACAGCACGATGTCGACACGTTCGCCGCCGAGTTCGCCGGTCACAGCCTGCACGCGCGAACCGCGCATGCCGACGCAAGTACCGATCGGGTCGATGCGCTTGTCGGCCGTGTAGACGGCGATCTTGGCGCGGACGCCGGCATCGCGGGCTGCGGATTTGATTTCCAGCATGCCTTGCTCGATTTCCGGCACTTCCAGTTCAAACAGCTTCATGATGAAGTCTGGCGCGGTACGCGACAAAATCACTTGCGGGCCGCGCATATTGCGGTCGATGCGCAAGATGAAAGCACGCACGCGGTCGCCGATACGCAGATTCTCTTTCGGGATCATCTGGTCGCGTGGCAGACGCGCTTCGATCTTGCCCGATTCGACGATGGCGTCGCCGCGTTCCATGCGCTTGATGGTGCCGGTGACGAGCGAGTCGCCGCGTTCCAGGAAGTCGACCAGGATCTGTTCGCGCTCGGCGTCACGCACGCGCTGCAGGACGACCTGTTTGGTATCCTGGGCGAAACGGCGGCCGAATTCGACGGATTCGATCGGTTCTTCGATGTGATCATCGACTTCGATATCCGGAATCTGTTCTTTTGCCTCGAAATGCAGGATCTCCTGATCCGGCAATTGCAGGCCCGCTTCATCGGGCACCACGTGCCAGCGGCGGAACGATTCGAATTCGCCCGTTTCGCGGTCGATCGAAACGCGGATGTCTACCTCACCCTCATACCGTTTCTTCGTGGCTTGCGCCAACGCGAATTCGAGGGCGCCGAAGACGACATCTTTATCGACGTTTTTTTCGCGCGCCAGCGCGTCAACCAATAATAAAACTTCGCGGCTCATGCTTTGCGTCCCTTAAAAACCACCTGCGGCACCAAGCGTGCCTTATCCACATCCGCGAGCGTAAACTCCAACATCGCCGGACCATCCTTACCTTCAAATTCCAACGACAATTTATCGCCCACGGGTTCTTGCAAGATCCCCTGGAACGATTTCCGGTTGTTCGTACCCGGCATCGCCACCATCAGCTTGACGATGATTTCCTGACCTGCGAAACGGACAAAGTCTTCCAGCTTGCGCACCGGACGATCCAGACCCGGAGAAGAAATCTCGAGGCGTTCGTAAGGAACGTTCTCTACCGTCAACACATGCGATAACTGGTGACTCACCGTGGCACAGTCTTCGACCGTGATCGGACCTTTTTCAGCGGCATCGGCGGCGCTGAAATCAATAAAGACGCGCAGCAGTCCGCGCTCGGCACGTTCGACATCAACGAGCTCATAGCCCAGACCTGTAACTGTCTTTTCAATTAATCCCAACTGCTGCAAGAAATTCTCCAGAAATAAGGCCCGTTTTCGGCATGACAGCGCCACATCGGGCGCCTACAACATGCAAAAACACGCATTCAAGTCATATATGGCCCCTTGCGGAGCCATTACAAACGGTTCAACAAAAAAAAAATGGGCATCTGCCCATCTTCTTGTATTTCCCCAACCAGATGAAAGCACTCCCCACCAAACAACCCTGCGGAGAACTTTTATTAGGCTGCAGATTATAACCTCTTATTAACTTCGCCGCAATGCCGCACACGCGGAGCGGCCCGGCTTACAACAGTTACAAGAGCGCGCACCCGCGGCAGATCGGCGGACGCGCAAGAAGAAACTCTTCCCGATTAACCTTTGCTGCGGCGGCGCGGCATGCCATCCATGCCGCCACGATCCATGCCGCCACGCGGCTGACCACCGGAACGTTGCCCACCGGCACCACCACCCGTATTGCGGCGCGGACCCGTGTTGGCGAAGCCGAAGGCCGTTTGCAGCGGATCGGGCTGGCGCGGACCGCGCTGCGGCGCGCGGCCTTCGCCACCCGGACGGCCTTGACCCTGGCCTGCCGCACGCGGCGGACGACCCTGGCCTTGCGGCGCGCCTTCGAACGATGCCGACGAGCGGGGCTGACCACCCTGGAACGGACCTTGCGGCTGGCCACGGCCAGGACCACGCGCGTCGCCTGGACGGCCGGCGCCGCCTGGGCGACCCTGGCCTTGCGGACGGGCAAACTGGCCTTGCGGCTGGCCACGGCGCGGCGCGACCGGGAAAGGATCGGCGTTGCGGTTGCTCACATCGATGCGGTTGCCATTCGGCTCGTCATCGCGGCTGGCCTTGCGCGCTTCACGGCCCTTGGCGGCGCCAGCGGCGCGGGGGTCGCCCGATGCCGGCATTTTCTTTTCGATGCCGTAGGCCGTCAGCAGGTCGCGCACGGTGTTTTCATCCATCTCTTCCCAGCGGCCGCGCTTCAGGCCGCTCGGCAGGGTCATGGCGCCGTAGCGGGTACGGATCAGGCGCGAAACGGTCAGGCCGATGGCTTCGAACATGCGGCGCACTTCGCGGTTACGGCCTTCGCCGATCACCACGCGGTACCACTTGTTGATGCCTTCGCCGCCGCCATCGGCGATCTTCGAGAACTGCGCCAGACCGTCTTCCAGCTCGACGCCGGCCAGCAGCTTCTGGCGCATGCCCTCTTCCAGCTCGCCCAGGGTACGCACGGCGTACTCGCGGTCGATACCGTAGCGCGGGTGCATCAGGCGGTTGGCCAGGTCACCGGAGGTGGTAAACAGCAGCAAGCCTTCCGTATTGAAGTCGAGGCGGCCAACGGCCAGCCACTTGCCGGCTTTCATGGTCGGCAAGCGGTCGAATACGGATGGACGGCCGTCCGGGTCATTATGGCTGACGATTTCGCCGGCCGGCTTGTGGTAGACCAATACGCGTGGCGGCTTCTTGCTGACGCGGCGCTGGATCAACTTGCCATTGATGCGCACGTGATCGCTCGGCAGGATGCGCTGGCCGATGTGGGCTGGCTCGCCATTGACGGATACGCGGCCCGAAATGATCAAGTCTTCCATGTCGCGGCGCGAACCGAGACCGGCTTCGGCCAGCACCTTGTGCAGCTTCGGCGCATCGTCGTCGGACGTCAGATCGCGGCGCACGACGGCTTTCTGTACGCGGCCCGTGCCGCCTTCTTCGCTGTCGAACGCGTCGGAGGTAACGAACGAGAAGACAGCATCAGCGTCGCTGAGCTTGCCCGGCGCAGCCTGGCGGCCCTTGCCCTTCTTGCGGCTCTTGCCGGCATTCTTGCCGGCGCCCGGCACGTCGTTGCGCGGACCGCGCGGCAGGCGCGGGCCGGACACGAGGTTGCCTTCGGCATCGAACACATCGGCGACAGGCGCGGCAGCTTGCTCGGCGGCAGGTGCGGCTTCGGCTGCCTGCGGCGCTTCGGCGCGCGGCGGCTGGCGCAGCGCACGCTCCGCCTGCACGCCACGCATCTGGCGCGGACCGCGCGTCGGACGCGCTTCGGCCGGCTTGTCGGCGACGGCTTCCGGCGCCGTTTCAGCGACGGCGGCAGCGGCCTTGGCGGCGGCGCGGGCGCGCGGCGGACGCGGCGCCGGGGCGGCAACCGCCTCGGCAGCCGCTTCGGCGGCGTCGGCCACGGCCTTCAGGGCCGGCTTGGCGCGGGTTTTCTTGGCGGCCGGCGCCGCTTCAGTTTCAGCAGCGGCGACGACGACGGGCGCATCGGCAGCCACGTCGGCTTTCGTGCGGCGCTTCGGCTTGGCGGCGGCGGTGTCGCCTGCAGCGGCGGCAGCGGCCGTATCGGCTTCGATCTGGGCCTTGGTGCGGCGCTTGGGCTTGGCAACGATGGCTTCGTCGCTGGCGGTTACTGTCTCGGGTGTGTTCGGATTATTCATTCTTCGTTTCTTGGCTGTGCTGACCTGGCGCAGCGTCAACCGTTAGTTCTGGCGCAGGGTCGTGAGTGTAGGCTTCGTCCGTGGGCGAAGCATCGGGGCCGGCATCAAGGCTTGCTGTCACATCTACATCTGTCACAGCCGTATTGCTACCTGCACCAAGCTGGGGGACAAGCTCATTGCTTGCCTTGTCAAAATTCTCTTGCAGGGCCGCTTCCAGGGCTTCCAGCCCATTGCCCTGCATTTCACTGATTTGCTGCAACGGCGGCAGCTGGGACAGCGAATGCAAACCCAGGTCATCCAAAAACTGCTTGGTGGTGGCCAGCAAGGCCGGCCGTCCCACCACATCGCGGTAACCGATGGCATCGACCCAGCCACGGTCTTCCAGCATCTTGATCGTCTGCGAATTGACGGCAACGCCGCGAATCTCCTCGATATCGCCGCGCGTCACCGGCTGGCGGTAGGCGATGATGGCCAGGGTTTCCAGGGTCGCCCGCGAATACTTGGGCGGCCGCTCGGGCGTCAAACGGTCCAGATACATCTTCATTTCCGGGCGGCTTTGAAAGCGCCAGCCCGAAGCGAGACTGACGATCTCGATGCCGCGCCCTTCCCACTCATCGCGCAACTCTTCCAGCAATTGCTTGATCGTGTCGGCACCGACGCCGACGCCACGCACGCGACCATTCTCGTCCGCATCGACGAACAGCTTCTTCAAGCTGTGGATCGTCAGCGATTCACGAGCGCACAGCAACGCGGTTTCGAGGACTTTTTTAGCCTCAATTGTATTCATAGCAATTCTGTGCGGATGTGTGTTGCAATTCGTATGCAGAGAAAGAAATCAAAAACGTTCATTTCAACGTAACAGAGGGCAGACATCGATGATGACGCCGTGCTGGGTTACTAGTTGAGGCTGTTTTTCCGACGCCTTGGCCGATGCGCGCAAAGCGGGACTAAAGCGGATGCAGTGAAAGTCCTGCCATCCATGGTGCTGGCCTTAAATAACCAGCAATGAAACGAACTCCGGAGCAGCTGCTTTTCCCGTGGCGACGATGCAGCCAGACGGGAAAGCGACAGTCGTCGTTTCATCCAACGATGCCAATTGTACCTGATAAAAAGCGGAAAAGCGCAAAACCGGGTAAAACACGCGTTTTACCCGGCTCTGGCGCGACATCCCGCCCGCTGCCCGCATCACAGGGAGGCGAGTTTCTCCGAGAGAATGGCCGATGCGCCCAGGAAAGCTGGGTACTGCGCCGTGATGACGAAGGTCGGCACTTGCGAGACATAATTGGCGAAGCGGCCCTTGCGCTCGAAGCGGGCGCGGAAGCCGGAGCGGTCGAACCGCGCGCCCAGGCGCGGCACGATGCCGCCGCCGATATAAATGCCGCCCAGCGCGCCCAGGGTGACGGCGACGTTGCCCGCCACGGTGCCCAGCATGCAGCAGAACGCTTCGATGACGTCGTCGCACAGCTGGGATTCGCCAGCCAGCGCGCGGCGCGTGATTTCCGCCGCCGGCAAGTCTTCCGCCGGCACGCCCGCGCGGTCGGCCAGGGCGCGGTAGATCAATTCCAGGCCATCGCCGGAAATCAGGCGCTCGGCCGAGACATGCTCGTATTCGCGCCAGGCAAATTGCAGAATGCTCACTTCCGTTTCATTGAACGGCGCGAAGCTGACGTGGCCGCCTTCGCTTTGCAGGGCGATCCAGCCGCCATGCGAAGGAATCAGGCCGGAGACGCCCAGGCCCGTGCCGGCGCCGATCAGGCCGATGGCCGTGTTCGGACGGGCCGTGCCCGCGCCCACCTGGTGCTTTTGCTCGTTGGACAGCTGCGGCAAGGCGCGCGCCAGGGCCGTGAAATCGTTGACCACGTCCAGGGTCGTGAAACCGCACTCTTCGCGCATGGCGCGGATCGAGAACGACCAGTGGTGGTTCGTCATGCTGAGGAAATCGCCGTCGACCGGATTGGCGATGGCGATCACGGCATGGCGCACGGCTTGCCCGCCGGCCGCGGCGATGTGCGGCAGGGCCAGGTAGGCTTGCAGGGCGGCGGACAGGCTCGGGTAATCGGCACAGGGCAACACTTCCACCAGGGTGATGTGGCCGGCGGCCACTTCCAGGGCGAAACGGGCATTGGTGCCGCCCACGTCGGCCAGCAGGCGCGGTCCATCGGCGAAGGCGGAAGTCGGCAGTACGGGAGAAGACGAAGCGCTCATGATTTTAAATGATGAAGTGGGACGCATGGGACGCCAAGCTTAAAGGATGAATGCGCCCGGAGGCAAGCAAAGTTTGTAGTTTAAGTACATCAAAACAAGCCTTTATTGGTAGTTCCACTCCAAATGCAACAGGCAGCGCCAAAATTGCTTAGAAACAATGATTTATAGTAAGTACTTGCACTCGCCAGGCACGCGAAAAGCATGCTGCACAGCAGCAGGAATCACCTTGAAAACAGAGTATGCCGGAGTTTGCGCAAAGCCGCTTGGGACGCGGCGGCACTGGTGCGGCGCTGCCGTCCTGGCCGGGCCGCAAAGGTGTTTTCGTATTATTACTACCGGTTTTTACTGTGGGTTTTACTGCCAGCCTGGCGTGCCGGCGGCAGCCCGGATCAGGAAGGCAAGCCTTCGCCCAGCAGGCTGGCGGGCGCCGGCTGGTCCGAGCGGTAGGCGGCATTCCAGGCATCGAGGCCGCCATGCAGGGGCTTGGCCCGGTGGAAGCCATGCTGGTGCAGCAGCTTGGCCACTTGCGCGGCCGTCACATCGTTGGGGCAGCTGCAATACACGATGATGTGGCGGTCCTTGTCCATGGCGATCATGGCGGGCACAGGTTCCTTGCCATTGAAGAACAAGGCGCCCGGCACGGCCGGTTCCAGCGCCTGCGCCGTGGCGCTGCGCGCGTCGACCATCAGCGGCTCCTCGCCCTGCTCTATGAGTTCGAGCAATTCATCGATACCGATGCGCTCGATCTGCAAGGCCTGGCGGAAACGCCGGCGTTCGAGGAATTTGTACAGCAGGAACAAGCCCAGCAAGGTGGCCAGCATCAGCAAGGCCGTGCTGCCCATGGTGCTGAGCAAGTCGAGCACCTGCTGCACGCTGGCATGGAAAATCACGCCGACGACGATGCCCGTGCCCGTCCACAGCAAGGCGCCCAGGCCCGCGTACAGGAAAAACAGGCCCGGCGGCGTGCCCAGCGCGCCCGACATGGGCGCGGCCACGGTATTGAATCCCGGCACGAACTTGGAGACGATCAGGGCTTTCGGGCCCCAGCGCTTGAATTTGTCTTCCGTCTGGCTGACGCAGTAATCGGGCGACAGCGAGATGCGGCACAGCAGCCGCAGGATGCGCTTGCCGAAATGGCGGCCCGCGCGGAACCACGTGAAGTCGCTGATCAGGCAAGCACTGAGCGCGGCGGCCAGCACCAGTCCCCCATTCATGTCGCCATCGACGGCCAGTGCCCCCGCCACCACGAGGATGGGAAAGGCGGGAATCGGCAGGCCGAGCTGCTCCACCAGCACGATGCCAAAGACAATCAGGACACCGTAATGTTCGAGCAGGTAAATGAGGTTGGGCATGGCCGCTATCTTACCGTAAAAGCGTGTTTAGATTTGCACGCCCTTCGGTATCGCGCTTAGTAACGTGCGCGTGTACGGATGCACGGGATTGCGGTACAGCTCATCCGAATCGGCCAGTTCCACCACTTGCCCCTTGTGCATCACCATCACCTGGTCGGCGATGTATTTGACGACGGACAAATCGTGCGAGATGAAGATGTACGACAATCCAAATTCATCCTGCAAATCCTGCAGCAAGTTCAATACCTGCGCTTGCACCGACACGTCCAGCGCCGACACGGATTCGTCGCACACGAGAATTTCCGGCTGCATGGTCAGGCAGCGGGCAATGGCGATGCGCTGACGTTGTCCACCGGAAAACTCGTGCGGATAGCGGTGGAAAGCCTGCTCCGGCAAGCCGACTTTATCGAGCAGCCAGTAGGCCTTGGCGATGCGTTCCTGGTCCGTCGCGCCGATCTTGTGGATGCGCATGGGCTCCAGCAGGATCTGTCCCACCGTGAAGCGCGGGTTCAGCGAGGCATATGGATTCTGGAAGATGATCTGGATGCGGCGTTTATACGGCAAATACTCCTTGTTCGGCATGGCGATCAGATCCTTGCCGTGGAACATGGCCGTGCCGCCCGTGGCCTGGTGCAGGCGCAGCAAGGTCAAGCCCACCGTCGTCTTGCCGGAACCGGACTCGCCCACCACGCCCAGCGTTTTTCCGCGTGGCAAGGTGAACGACACGTCCTTGACGGCCTGGAATTCGCGCTTTCCGAACAAGCCCTCGCGCGTATAAAAGCTTTTGCTCAGATTATTTACCACCAGCACGGGTTCGTCGCCCGGCGTGTAGCCGCGCGTGCGCTGCTTCACCTCGATGCCGGGACCCGCCTTGCCATCCATATAATCGGCGATGACGGGCAGGCGCCAAGGGCGCTCGTCCAGGGACGGACGGCAATGCAGCAGCGCTTTCGTATAACTGTCTTGCGGCGCTTCAAACACTTGCCGCACGTCCCCCGTCTCGCGCACTTCGCCGTGGCGCATGACGATCACCTGGTCGGCAATCTCTCCCACCAGGCCCAGGTCATGGGTAATGAAGAGCACGGACATCTGGTGTTTCTTTTGCAACGCCGCGATGAGGTCCATGATCTGCTTCTGGATCGTCACGTCCAGCGCCGTCGTCGGTTCATCCGCGATCAAGAGCTTCGGTTCGCAGGCGATGGCCATGGCGATCATCACGCGCTGCTGCTGGCCGCCCGACATCTGGCTCGGGTAGGCGTCGATTTTCGTGGCAGGGTCGGGTATGCCCACTTCCTCGAGCAATTCCAGGGTGCGCGCCCGCGCCTGCTTGCGGTTCATGCCCATGTGCTGGCGCAACACTTCGGCGATCTGGAAACCCACAGTAAACACGGGGTTCAGGGACGACATCGGCTCCTGGAAGATCATCGAGATATCCTTGCCGCACATGGTGCGCCGCTCGGCGATCGACAATTTGAGCAAGTCGCGCCCGCCGAAGTGGATGCTGGATCCGGGGTCGATGATGGTGTTATCCGGCGGCAACAAGCCCATCACGGCCAGGGAGCTGACGGACTTGCCGCTGCCCGATTCGCCCACCAGAGCGACGGTGCTGTTGCGCGGCACGTTGAACGAGATGCCCTTGACGGCTTCGAACGTGGTCTTCTTGTCCAGGCGGAAGGTGACGCGCAGGTCGCGCACTTCCAACAGGTTATTCTGGTCCATGAGCAACTCCTATTTCACTTTGGGGTCGAGCGCATCGCGCAAGGCATCGGTAAACAGCGAGAACGCCGTCACCAGCACGGCCATCGCCGTGGCGGCGGCTGTCAACTGCCACCATTTGCCCAGGATCAGTTCATTTTGTGCCTCGTTGAGCATGCTGCCCCACGAGACGGTGCCCACCGGCACGCCAAAGCCGAGGAAACTCAGGATCACTTCCGCCTTGATGAAGCCCACCACGAGGATGGACATTTGCACCAAGGCAACGTGGCTGACGTTCGGGAAGATGTGGGAAAACATCTTGCGCCAGTGCGAGGCGCCGATGGCGTCGGCCGCCATCACGTATTCACGCGCCTTGTGCTTGATGTATTCGGCACGGATCAAGCGGTACGGCCCCGTCCAGCCCGTCAAGCCCAGGATCAGCACGATGGTCAGCACGCCCTTTTGCTGCAAGACCGCCGCCACCGTCAAAATCATCAGGATGGAAGGAATCGACGTGAAGATGCTGTAGAACCAGTTGAAGAAGTCATCGACGATGCCGCCGAAATAGCCGGACACGGCGCCAAAGATGGTGCCCAGCACGACGGCCAGCAAGGCGGCCACCAGGCCCACGACGATCGACGTCTCGCCGCCCTTGACGGTTTTCTGCAGGATATCGTGGCCCCACTTGTCGGCGCCGAACGGCAAGGTTGCCGCCTTGTGCGTGACGAGTTTCTTGGCCTTGCCCATGCCAGCGCGCAAGGCCGTCAAGTCGTCGGCCAGCGGGTCCGTGACACCGTACATTTCCACGCCAGCCGATGGGTTGCTGCCCATCTGGGCGCGCAGTTCGGCGATATCATCGGCCAGCGGGTCGAGCACGTTGACGGGTGTGGGCGCGCTGCGCTCGTCCGTCACGGGCATGGCGCCATCGGCGGCGACGTCCTTGTCGGCGCCGACAAACGTGGGCGGCGCGTAGCTGACGGCCACTTCGTCTTCCCAGTTCGAAGCCACCAGGCCGCTGGCGGAAGCCAGCACCAGCAGGAAAAAGGCGCCGACCACGGCCAGCGATACCATTGCAATCTTGTCGCCGCGCAAACGGCGCCACGCCAGGGCCCACAGGCCGGGCGATGTATGAGGTTTCGACATCGTCTCTTTCTACTTCAGTTGTACGCGAGGATCGACCGCCTGGTACAGCAGGTCGGTGAGCAGGTTGAAGAGCATGGTGGCGGCGGCGACATACACGGTAATCGCCTTGATCACCGGAAAGTCGCTGCGCTCGACAGCCAGAATCACTTCACGCCCGATGCCGGGGATGCCAAAGAAGCGCTCGAGCAGGAAAGCGCCGATCAGCAGGGCCGGCAAGTTCGACATCACATAGGTAATGATGGGGATGCCGGCATTGCGCAGCACGTGGACCCACATGATGCGGCCTTCCTTCAAGCCCTTGGCGCGCGCCGTGCGCACGTAATCCTGGTTGGCCTCGTCCAGCACGAAGGTGCGGAACAGGCGCAGGGTGGGCGCAATCGACACGGCCAGGCCGATCAGGATGGGCAAGGTGGAATAGCGCAGCAGGTTTTCCCAGAAGCTGTCGCCCCAGCCCTGCACGGGGAACAGGCCCAGTTTGTAGGCAAAACCGTACTGGAAGACGATGATGTAGACGAGGATGGAAATCGACATGCCCACCGTGCAGGCGATCATGACGGCGCGGTCCGTCAGCGAACCGCGCACGAAAGCGATGGCCAGCGCCAGCGCCACGCCAAAGAACGTTTCCAGCACGGTCAGCGGGATCAGCACCATCATCGACGGCCCCAGGCGCGAGGTGATGATGTGCGACACGGATTCCCCCGTCGCCCAGCTCTGGCCGAAATCGAACGTGACGATCTGCTTGATGAAGATCCACAGTTGCACGTAATACGGCTGGTCGACGCCCAGCTGGCGGCGGATGTTGGCGATGCTTTCCGCACTAGACATCTTGCCGGCCAGGATGTAGGCGGGGTCGCCGCCCACCCAGTTGAACAGGATAAACACCAGCAGGACGACGCCCAGCATGGTGGGCAGCATCTGCCACAAGCGGCGCAGGATATAAGCAAACATAATGATTCCTTGTTGTTATAAGCCGCGCTTATTTTTTAGCGGAATCGGCAACAGGCGCCACTGGCGTGCCCGTGCTGTCGATATCCATGTACGCCCATTCCTGGAACAGGATCGGGTGCTTCTTGTAGCCTTGCACCGACTTTTGCGCCAGCATGTTGCGGTAGCGCGCATAGCCGATCAGGGCGCCCGCATTGACTTCCAGGCGGCGCGCCATCTTGTGGAACAGCTCGTCGCGCTCGGGGCTGGCCGGCATGGCCTGGCTGGCGGCGTACCATTTATCGTACTCGGGGTCCTGGTAGCAGCCATTGTTGTTCTGGTGCGTGTTCGGGCCATAGAACAGCTGCATGAAGTTGTCGCCGTCCGGATAATCGGCCAGCCACGGCGCCGTGCGCGTCTGCATCTTGCACTGCTTTTCCGTCTTTAAAATGTCGGAAAAGATCATGCGGTCGTTTTCCATACGGATGCCCAGCGAGTTGTAGGTCTTGCGCCACATTTCCGCCTGCAGCACGCCATTGGCTTCGTTGCGCGAAGCGTAGCGGATCAGGAGCGGCTTGCCGTCCGGTAAGGTGCGCCAGCCGTCGGCGCCCTTCTTGTAGCCGAATTTATCCAGCAATTTATTGGCCAGCACGGGATCGTATTGCAGCAGGCTCTTGTAGTGGGGATCGTAGCCGACGACACCGGGCGGTATCGGATAATCGAGGCGCTTGGCCTGGCCATTCCAGATGATGCGGATTTCTTCATCGATATTGTGCGCCATGGCAATGGCACGGCGCAGCGCGATCTTTTCCTTGCTGAAGCCGCCGAGGGTGGGGTCTTCCATGTTCCAGTAGTAATAGCTGATCTCCGGGTCCAGCAAGCGCGACAGTTGCACGCCCTTCTCAGCCAGTTCGGGACGCAGCTTGCCGTTCAGCAATGCTTTCGGCGCCAGCGGGCCGTCGAGCCAAAACACGTCCGTGCCGCCGCTCTGGAAGGACAGCCAGCGCGACTGGTCTTCGATCATCACGGAAATTTCGATGCGGTCGATGGCGGGAATGCGTTTACCCTGCATCTGGCGCACGATACGCTGGTCGTCCGGGTCGTCGCCAGCCATGAAATTCCACGTTTCCGGCAAGTGCTGCGGGTTGCGGTTGAGGACGATGCGGTTGCCGCGCGTCCATTCACCGAGCGTGTAGTAGCCGGTGCCGACGGGATTCGAGCCCACTTCGCCCTTCACGTCGCCGTACTTGTCCACCACTTCGCGCGCCACGGCGGCCGTCGGCACGTAGGCGAGGATCATGGGGAAGTTGAAATCCGTCTTGGTCAGCGTGATGCGCAAGGTGTACGGATCGAGAATTTCCAGGCCGGCCACCTTCTTGTTGAAGTCCAGCTTGTTCGCCTTGGCCGCTTCCTTGGCCAGGTCGTCCAGCCCCACTACCTTGCCTTCGAACAGCCAGCTGTGCGGCGAAGCGAGGCGCGGGTCGAACAATCGTTTCCACGAATACACGTAATCGGCCATCGTCAGTTCGCGGCGCTTGCCGCCAAACGCCGCATCGGGCGTGAACAGGATGCCTTTTTTCAGGCGGATGGTGTAGGTCTTGCCGTCGGCGGACACTTCCGGCATGGCGGCGGCCGCGCCGGGCACCACCTTGACGGGGCGCGCCAGGTAATCATAGGTGTACAGGGTGTCGAAGACGGCCTGCGTGATGTGGTTCGAATACAGGTCGCGCGCGGTAGCCGGATCGAAGCCCGTCTCGGCGGCCGGCAAGATATAGCGCAAGGTTTTGACCGGCGCGGCCGCGGCGCTGGGGGCATCGGCGGCAACGGCCGCCAGCGGCAGGGTGGCCAGGCAGGCGAGCAGCGCCACGCGCCGCATCCATGGTGACTTCATGTAATACCCTTCATCTCGATTATCTGTCGCACCGTATTGGTGCGCTTGTACTGGCTTCCCCCTGGGATACAGGATTCCACCGCCAAAACCAGTCCATCCTCGCAAGATCTATGCCTTGCTCATCGCCAGCCCCGTCCGCATGCAGGCGCGCTGGAAAAAGGCGTAACGATAACGCATATTTTGTTCGCCGGGCAAAAAGCCGCAGTACGGGCGTGGCGGGCAGCCACGGCTGCCTGCCGTACAGGGGAAATCTTCCGCAGCGCAACAAAGACCGGTCGCCACCATGAAAAAACGACTTGGCAGTAACCGTTACGGCCCCGAATGACGACAGTTTTTATGGCAGTACGGAAAATATACGGCGCGGTGCAACATTGAAATAATTGCAAATATTGAAACAAGTCGGCGCCCTGGGCCTGGCCGTGGGCGCGGAACACCGCCGCGACAAGCTCGACAATCCATCGTTGTCGGGCACGAAAGACGGCTCCATCCATTCCAGCTATGTGGCCGCCAGGGGCGACAGCAAGGTGTCGGCCGTGTTCCTGGAAGTGCTGGTGTCCGTGATCAAGACGGTGGAACTGTCCGGCGCCTTGCGTGACGACAAATACGACCGTTTCTCGTCGACCACGCCGAAACTGGGCGCCAGCGACAAGTTCTTCCCAGCGTCCGCTCAGGCTGCCACGCACAGCCTGAACATCTGGCAGGCACAAGTCACTATCGCCATGCCATCTACACCAACGCCCGCTGCACTGCAGCGAGCGTATTTTTATTTTGCGCACGAAGGGGGATGGCAGCCTCGTCAAAAATGCGGCACAAAATGCACCTTCTTTGTTCTAAATCAGTACCTCTGATGCATTGCGTTGTTTAGGCACACAAACCTGTTTGCCACGTTGACAAGGACTTTTGCAGCTCATTACAGTGAATCTCTTGAAAAGATATAAATACTTTTCAATGTTCTCGGTGCGCCAACCAGCGCGGCCGTTCTTGCCCTTCTAGCCAACCGCTTTTCCAGGAGTCTTGAACATGATCAGAGAAACACGCTTGTCCCGCTCCATCCGTTTGATTTGCGCCAGCGGCCTTGCCGCAGGCCTGCTCAGCCAGCAGGTGCTGGCGCAAGAAGTCAGCGATACCAGCAGCATGCAGCGCGTCGAAGTCACCGGTTCCTCCATCAAGCGCCTCGTCTCGGAAACGGCGACGCCCTTGTCCATCTTCAAGGCCGAGGATTTTGCCAAACAGGGCTTGACGACGGCCCAGGAAGTGCTCAGCAAGATCCCCTCGAATGCGTCCAGCATGGGCAGCGGCAATGCCGTCGGCGGCAATACCAGCGGCTTGCCCACGGGCGGCCAGGCCAGTGCCGACTTGCGCGGCCTGGGCGGCGACAAGACCCTGGTCCTGCTCAACGGCCGGCGCATCGCCAACCATCCGTATGACGGCGCCAGCGTCGACCTGAACATCATTCCCATCGCCGCCCTGGAACGGGTCGAAGTACTGCGCGACGGCGCCTCGGCCATCTACGGCACGGACGCCATCGGCGGCGTCATCAACTTCATCACCAAACGCTCCGTCAACGTCACGAATATCACCGCCGAAGTCGTCGCGCCCGAGCACAAGGGCGGAGGCGAGCACCGCATCAACCTGTCGACGGGTTTCGGCAAGCTCGACACGGACGGCTACAATATTTTCGGCGTGGTCGACTACCACAAGCAAAATGTGCTCACGTCGCAGGACCGCGATTTTTCCAAGACCGGCATCATTCCCGAGCGGGGCCTGTCGCTCACCAGCGGCACCACCTTCCCCGGCAACTACTTCGATGCGGCGGCCAACGGCGGCAAGGGCCTGGCCGGCAATCCGTACGCGGCCAGCGGCTGTCTGCCGCCGCTGTCGGTGGCGGCCGCCAACGGCACTTGCCGCCAGGATTACACGCGCCAGATCGACGATCTGCCCGCGCAGGAGCAAGTGGCCTTCTTCGGCAAGGGCGCCTTCAAGCTCGGTGGCGGCCACCTGGCCACGGTGGAATATCTGCATTCGGAAAACAAGGTGAAGGCACGCACGGCGCCGCCGCCGCAAACGGGCTTGATCTTGCCCATTAGCAGCAAATATTATCCGGGCAATGCGGGCGGCGTGCCGGCGCAGCCGGGCTTGTCGGGCCAGCCGCTGAGCGTCAACTGGCGCCCCGTGGAAGCGGGCCAGCGGCAGATCGATTCGGACGGCAAGGCGGACCGCCTGGTGCTGGCTCTCGAAGGCGAACTGGCCGGCTGGGATTACAAGACGGGGCTGAGCCACGCGATCAGCAAATCGTCGGAGAAATTTACGGGTGGCTATGTGCAGGATGCCTCGTTCGCCGCCGGCGTGCTCAATGGCATCCTGAACCCGTTTGGCGTGCAGGATGCGGCCGGCAAGGCTTATCTGGACAGCACTGCCCTGCGCGGTGAAGTGCAGAACGCTAAGGTCACCACCACGGGCTTCGACATCAAGGGCAGCCGCGACCTGATGCAACTGGCCGGCGGCCCGCTGGCGATCGCTTTGGGCGGCGAAGTACGGCGCGAAAAGGCCGACTTCAACGTGAACCGCGACATCGCCGGCCAGGCCACCAGTTCAGGCCTGTCCGGCTCGCTGTCGAAGAGCGGTTCACGCACGATCCAGGCGATCTTCGGCGAAGTTAACTTGCCGCTGATCAAGGACCTGGAAGTGCAGCTGGCCACCCGCTTCGACCATTACAGCGACGTGGGCAGCACCACCAATCCGAAGCTGGCCCTGCGCTACCAGGCCAGCAGCGCGCTGGTGCTGCGCGGCTCGGCCAGCACGGGTTTCCGCGCGCCCACCCTGTTTGAAAAGAATGCGCCGCCGTCGAAGAACGATACCAACGACTCCTACGACGACCCGATCCTGTGCCCCGGAGGCGTGCCGCAGCCGGGGGCCAACCCCCTGCGCGATTGCGACTTGCAGCAATTCAAGCTGCAGGGCGGCAATGAAAAGCTGAAACCGGAAAAATCCACCACCTTCGCCTTTGGCCTGGTGCTCGAACCCATCAAGGAAGTCACCGTTGCCGTCGACTACTGGAACATCCATTTGAAGGACAAGATTTCATCCCTGCCCGAACAATCGATCTACGGTAACTATGAAAAATACAAGGCCTTGTTCCTGCGCAATCCCGACGGTTCGCCCTACGCCATCCTCGACCTGAACGACAACCTCGGTGAAGTGAAGACCGACGGCATCGACGTCAGCCTGAATGCGCGCCTGGGACGCGGCGCGTATGGCGATTTCAGCGTGTCGGTCGACGGCACCTGGACCCACAAGTATGACTACCAGAACGAGCGCGGCGGCGAATTCATCGCCAACGTGGGCCGCTACGCGGACAACAATCCCGTCTTCCGCTGGAAGCATACGGCCGCGCTGAACTGGCGCATGGGCAACTGGGGCGCCACCGTGTCGCAATCGTTCAAGTCCGGCTACACGGATCAGAACCAGGTGGATCCGCAGTACCGCCACGATGTGCCGTCCTACAGCCTGCTGGGACTGTCGGGCAGCTATGCGTGGAAGGGCTTGCTGCTGACTGCCGGCGTGAAAAACCTGCTGGACAAGGAACCGCCGTTCTCGAACCAGGGCACCCTGTTCCAGAAAGGCTATGACCCGCGTTACACGGACCCGATCGGGCGCGCCTGGTACTTGCGCGGCAGCTATACGTTTTAAGGGGAAATTGCGGGAAACGCGATCAGACGGACAGCGCTGGCAAGCATATGCCAGCGGAAGCAAAGACGGCGCCATCAGCGATGATGTGCGCCGTTTTATTTTACGCATCTGAGCACGCCTGACAAGGGTTCACGATATTTTATTGCTGAAGGATTATAAAAAAAACAGGAAAATGTTGCATTTCGTCCAAAAAGTCCGCACGAAATTGACAATCTGAATCGTGAATGTTTTGATGAGGCCCAAGAAAATTTACAGAATTTTCGTTGGTCAATTTTGAAATAAGCAAATAAATTGTCAGCAAGCAACATGTTATTTCAAAATAAATGCCATCTTTATCACAATAACAAGGAATTTCAGATGATGATAGAAAATGTAATATCGCGGTCGCTGCGCCTGATGTTTGCAGGCGGCATGGCCCTGGGCATGCACGCCGCGTATGCGCAAGAAACAACAGATGGCACCATGCAACGCGTGGAAGTCACGGGTTCGAGCATCAAGCGCATCGCTTCCGAAGCGTCGCTGCCGGTGCAGTCGTTCAACCAGAAAGACATCAAGAAAACCGGCGTTACCACGGTTACCGATTTCATCCAGCAAATTCCTGCAATGCAGGGCTTCTCCGTGGCCGCTGATTCGGTGGGCGGCGGCGGCGGTGGCGTCACCACGGCCTCGATCCACGATATCGGCGCAGCCTACACGCTGGTGCTGCTGAATGGCCGCCGCTTGGCGCCATCCAATTCCGGCACCACCATCGACCTGAATTCGATCCCCCTGTCGGCCATCGAGCGTGTGGAAGTGCTGACGGACGGCGCCTCGGCCCTGTATGGCGCCGACGCCATCGCCGGCGTGGTCAACTTCATCCTGAAAAAAGGCACCTCGCCGCTGGAAATCAATGCCAAGTATTCGCGCCCTGAAGAAAAAGGCGGCGCCAGCAATTCGATTTCGATCAGCAAGGGCTTCGGCGATATCGACGAAGACGGCTACAGCATCTTCGTGTCGGCCAGCCATGACGAGCAAAAATCGCTGAAAGCATCGCAGCGCAGCTTCGCGAAAAGCGGCATCATCAATTTCAACGATCCGAAGACCGGCAAGGCGCTGCAATTCATCAACGGTTCCTCGCGTTCGTCAGCAGCCAATGCCGCTGCCACCTACAACCGTACCGATGCAAACGGCAATGTGGTGATCAACCCGGAAACCAACAAACCGTTCGTCGATACCGTCAACCTGGCCAATCCGTATGCATTGGCCCATGGCGGCAAGTGCGCGCCTGGCAATATGGACTTCTACGGCGATGGCAACTGCTATTTCGACTCGCCGTCGACCATTGAAATCAATCCCGAATCGAAGCGCGACTCGCTGTTCAGTTCGGGTACCGTCAAGCTGGGCAAGACCGGCTGGCAAGGTTTCTACGACTTCGCCTACACCGAAGCGAGCATCAAGGCCAGCATCGCGCCGTACCCGGCCGATTTCTCCATTTCCCCGAACTCGCCCCTGTTCAGCAAGTACCTGGCTTCGCAGTTGAGCCCGTCGCAACTGGCCAATGCAGTGAGCGGCGTCGCCAAGTACCGCCTGTCCGAAATGGGTAACCGCGTGTACGACTACGGCAACAAGGCGACCCACCTCGTCGGTGGCGTGGAAGGCAGTGCATTCGGCTGGGATATCAACACGGCCGTGACGTACTCGAAAAACAAGCAGACGCAGGACTACGTCAGCGGCTTCCCGCTGTCCGACAAGTTCAATGCCCTGCTCGACGCCGGCACTATCGACCCGTTCGCCTACCCCGTGGGCGCCATGCCGGACGCCATGCGTCAGGCCCTGCTCGGCACTGGCTTCAGCGGTACCTACAACACGCAAACCGTGGAAATGAAGGGCGTCGACGGCCGCGCTTCGCGCCCTGTGTTCTCGCTGCCGGGCGGCACCGCCATGCTGGGCGTGGGCGCCGACTACCGCAACACCTCGTTCAAGATGCAACAGGCGGACGTCGCCAAGCAGGCGCAAATCCTGTTTGACAATGCGCAAGTCGACAGCGAATACGCACGCGACAACGCGGGCGCCTATGCCGAGCTGATGCTGCCGATTTCGAAAAAACTGGAAGTGACCGGCTCGGTGCGTTATGACCAGATCGGCGCCATCGACGACAAGCTGACGGGCAAGACGGTAGGCAAGAAAGAAAACGCCACCACCTGGAAAATCAGCGGCAAGTATTCCGCGACCAAGAGCCTGATGTTCCGCGCCGCTGCCGGCACCGGCTTCCGCGCCGCCAGCATGCAGGAAATCGCCGGACCGCTGGAAGACTGGGGCGTCACGGGCGGTAACTACCAATGCCCATTGACGGCGGCAAACGGTATGGGCGGTCACCCGCTGGCCAGCTATTGCAGTGGCGTTGGACGCCAGCAATTCGAAGCCTTCCAGGGCGGCAATCCTGAGCTGAAGCCGGAAACGTCGAAGCAATGGAGCATCGGTACCGTGTTCGAGCCAATCGACAGCCTGTCGATGTCGTTCGACCTGTGGAACGTGGAAATCCGCGACCAGGTCACGGCCGTCTCCGAAGGCTTGATCTTCAACAATCCAGCCAAGTATGCCAACCTGTTCACCACCAAGCACATCACCTCGACGGGCCTCGACGTGCTGGCCATCAAGCTGCTGCCGATTAACATCGGCAAGGTGGAAAACCGCGGTATCGACTACGACTTCACCCACAAGATGAAGTTGCTGGACGGCCGTCTGACAAGCCGCCTGATGGGTACCTACCTGCTGCGTTCACGCTACACGACGCCGGGCACCGATGATCAGTGGGAAACCAGCCTGAATCGCTACGGTTCGAACGACAAGGTCAGCTTCCGCAACATCATCCGCGCCACCACCTCGTATGAGACGGCCAAGTTCACGCATACGCTGAGCGCCAGCTACCGCAATGGCTACACGGACAAGGAACAGACGGTCGACGATTGCGCCGTGATCGTCGCCGGCAGCCCTGGCGAATGCTATGGCATCCAGCTGGAAGTGCCGAGCTACACCACCTTCGACTTCCAGACGGCTTACCGTCCGCTGAAGAACGTGGAAATCACGGGCGGCATCCTGAACCTGTTCGACCGCAATCCGCCGTTCACCCTGCGTAACACGGGTTCGCATCAAATTGGCTACAACCCATCGTACTCGAGCGCCCTGGGCCGCCAGTTCTACCTGAGCGGTTCCTACAAGTTCTAAGCTGATTGCATCGGCTGAAAACTGAAAAAGCCCGGAAAGCTTAGCTTTCCGGGCTTTTTTTCATGCTGCGCGCCACCTTATTCCGCGTCGCCCTGCAGGCGGCGCTGCCTGACGGCCGCCGCCAGGTTTTCCAGCACGGCCACGCTGGCGCTCCAGTCGATGCAGCCATCCGTGACGGACTGGCCATAGATCAATTCCTTGCCTGGGATCAAATCCTGGCGGCCCGCCACCAGGTGCGATTCCACCATCACGCCGACGATGCGGCCATCGCCGCCGGCCACCTGGCTGGCGATGTCGGCGCATACGGGAATCTGGTTTTCCGGTTTTTTCGAGCTGTTCGCATGCGAGGCGTCGATCATCAGGCGCGCCGCCAGGCCTTGCGCGGCGATCGCCTTGCACGCCTCGTCCACGCTGGCCGCGTCATAGTTCGGGGTTTTACCGCCGCGCAAGATGATGTGGCAATCCTCGTTGCCGTTGGTCGAGACGATGGCCGAGTGGCCGCCCTTCGTGACGGACAGGAAATGGTGCGGCTGCGAGGCGGCCTTGATGGCTTCCACGGCGATTTTCACATTGCCATCCGTGCCATTCTTGAAGCCGACCGGACAGGACAATCCCGACGCCAGCTCGCGGTGCACCTGCGACTCCGTCGTGCGCGCGCCGATGGCGCCCCAGCTGATCAGGTCGGCGATGTATTGCGGGCTGATCACGTCAAGGAACTCCGTGCCGGCCGGCAAGCCCAGCTCATTGATATCGCGCAACAGTTCGCGCGCCATGCGCAAGCCGTCGTTGATGCGGAAGCTGTTGTCCATGTACGGGTCGTTGATCAAGCCCTTCCAGCCCACCGTGGTGCGCGGTTTCTCGAAGTAGACGCGCATGACGATTTCCAGTTCGCCCGCGAAACGCGCGCGTTCCTTGACCAGCAGGCGCGCATATTCCATCGCCGCCTTGGTGTCGTGGATGGAGCAAGGCCCGATCACCACCATCAGGCGGTCGTCCTGGCCATGCAGGATACGGTGCAGGGCAATGCGGGCGCTGGCGGCAGTCTGTTCGGCTTGCTCCGAGCAGGCAAATTCGCGGATCAGGTGGGACGGCGGAGTCAGTTCCTTCATTTCGCGAATGCGCAAATCATCGGTGCGGGGCATCATTTTCTCCAAAATTTAAGGAAGGGTAAAACATCTGGGTAAAAAAAAACCGCCATCGGTGGCGGTTTTTTAGAATTTGCTGGGATCTCGTTTTGCTGCTACGTGAACCGACCGCTACTCCACCGCCTTTGGGTTGGAATTGCTAAAGTAAAAATAAGCGGTAAAAAAGTGGCGAGCGAACATGCGAGTCATCCGTAAGTGATGAACGACTATAAACCTAAATTGCAAGGGTTGGCAAGCATATTTGTCGGCAAAGCCGCATGCCGCTGCCGTTTTACACTGCATAACCCGCAAAAAAGCATAAAAAGTTGCGCGCTGTGAATCTCACCGCGACTCTGCATCCCCGGCGCCACCGTTGTGCCCGTCGTGGCAACCACGCCACGCCAGCCATTCTATCGACGACAAGCGGGGCACTCCTTGATCCAGGTCTAGTCCCGGCGTCGCCGCACGGACAAAACTCAAGGACGTATCGACGACCTTTGACTGCCTGACCTTTCCGGAGAACCGCATGATCCCTACTCCATCCTTGCATTCCGCTGCATTTTCACCACCCAGACTAGGCCTGGCACTGGCCAGTGCACTGCTGAGCCTACCCGTCCTGGCGCAGGACGCCGCGCCGATTGCGCGCGTGGAAATTACCGGCTCGAACATCCGCCGCGCGCAAGCGGAAACGGCTTCGGCCGTGCAAACCCTGAGCGCGGCCGACATTGAAAAATCGGGCAAGTCCAGCGTGGCCGAACTGCTGCAGACCCTGGCCGTCGACAACCAGGGCTCCGTCCCCACCACCTTCGGCAACGGCTTTGCCGCCGGCGCTTCCGGCGTGTCGCTGCGGGGCCTGGGCACGGCCTCGACCCTGGTACTGCTGAATGGCCGCCGCGTCGCGCCGTATGGCCTGGCCGACGACGGGCAGAAAGTGTTTGCCGACCTGAACATCATTCCCCTGGAAGCCGTGGAACGGGTGGAAATCCTCAAGGATGGCGCCTCGGCCATCTATGGCTCGGACGCCATCGCCGGCGTCGTCAACGTGATCCTGCGGCGCGACTACCAGGGCACGGCCATCAAGGGCAATTACGGCAAGACGAAGGAGTGGGACGGGCGCGACGCGCGCGCCGCCATCACGCACGGCTTCGGCGACATCGACACGGACCGCTACAACGTGCTGCTGAACCTCGAGTACAGCGAAAAGGCCGCCATCTGGAACCGCGACCGGGCCGGCCGGGGCACCGTCGGCCGCAGCGACTTGCGCGACCTGGGCTTCAGCGCCCAGGAAGCACTGGGCGGCACGGGCGCCATCACCACCAACAATGCGGCCGGCAGCGCCGTCAATGGCAATGTGCGCAATCCCGACACGCTCGACTACTACAACCGCGGCAACCTCGCTGGCGCGGGCTTTACGCGCACCTTCCCCGGCGCCGCCTGCGGCAATTTCACCACGCATCTGCAGGGCGATCCGGGCGGCGGCTGCCTGACTGATGCCGCACAGCAATATGGCCAAATCCAGCCCAAGCAAAAGAACATCAATTTCTTCGGCCGCGGCGCCTGGCAATTGACGCCGGAACTGCAAACCTATGCCGAACTGAATGTTTACCACAGCGCATCCACAGCGGCCACGACGCCGGCAGGCATCAATGGAACCATCATTTATCCTGGCGGCCCCATCAGCACTGCAAGCGTGTCACTCGGCGCAGACCATCCCGACAACCCGTATTTCGGGCGCACCGCGCGGCTACGCTACCTGGCGGCCGATGTCGGCCCCCGTATTTCTGATATCGATTCGACCTTTGTCCGCTTCGCCGCCGGCATCAAGGGCACGCTGGCGGGCTGGAATATCGACAGCGCCCTGCTATATTCGCGCAACAAGGTATCGAACGAAAGCAGCGGCTATCTGCAACGCGACGTGACTTTCGCCCTGCTCAACCCCACCGCCGCCAACGTGGCGACAGCCAGCGCCAACCCGGCGTATGCCGCCCTACCTCCCGGTAGCGTGTGGCGCATCGCAGAAAATGCCGGTCTCAATTCCGCCGCGCTGTATGCGGCCTTGTCGCCGCGCATTTCCAGTGCCGGCAAGACACACATCGCGCAGATCGATTTCAAGGCCAGCCGCGATATTGGCAAGCTTGATGGAGGAGCGCTTGGCGCGGCCGTGGGGGCCGAGTTCCGCCACGAATCGACAGAACTCCAACCAACCACCGGCACCGAACGCGGCAACATCATCGGTTTGGGTTACTCCGCCTACAAGGGCAGCCGCAACGCCACGGCCTTGTATGCCGAAGTGTTGGCACCCGTACTAAAAACGCTGGAACTGTCGGGCGCCCTGCGCGCCGACCATTTCACCGATGTCGGCAATTCCTATACGCCGAAGCTGGGCGTGAAATGGACGCCGATACGCGAACTGGCTCTGCGCAGCACCTTCGCCCGGGGTTTCCGGGCACCCAATGCGGCAGAAAATGGCGTCGGCGGCCTGGCGGCCTTTGCTGTTGGCACCGATCCTGTCCGCTGCGCACTGGGCGTCGAAGCAGCATGCGACCCCAGCAACATCGCGGTCATTACCAAGAGCAACCCGAACCTCTCGCCCGAACGTTCAAAGAGCTATTCCATCGGCGCCATCTGGGATCCATTACCGCGGACAAGCATTTCATTCGACCTGTGGGAAATACGGCGCAAGAATGAAATCAACCAGGAACAGACCGATATGGCCATACTCGCCGGCCATGTCGCACGCGACCCCTCCACGGCGACCGCCATTCCCGGCGATCCGGGCGCCATCACGGCCGTCCTAGGCAGCTATGTGAATTCGGCGCAAACGACGGTGCGCGGCATCGATATCGACGCGCGCCAGCGCTTCAGCCTGGGCAGCGACTATGGCAACCTGACCTTCGACTTGAAGTGGACGCATCTGTATAAATGGCTGCGCACGGAACAGGACGGCACGCAGCGCGATTTTGCCGGCACGCATGGCAATTGCGACGTGTCCAACTGCATGGGCACCCCGGACGACCGCATCAACCTGGGCGCCACCTGGGAACGCCAGAACTGGCGCGTCACGGCCAACGTCAACTACCGCGCGCCGCTCGACAACCTGCTGTTCAAGAATGACCCGGACGGCTGCGCCACGCACTTCGCCGACGGCACGGACGCGCCGCGCGGCTGCCGCATCGCCTCGTTCACCACGGTGGACCTGACGGCCCGCTGGCTGGCCACGCCCAAGCTGGAAGTGTTTGCGACCATACAAAACCTGTTCGACAAGATCGCCCCGCTCGATCCGCTCACGTATGGCGCCACGGGCTACAACCCGCTCGACTACGCGGGCGCGGCGGGACGCTTCATCAGTGCGGGGGTGAAGTACAAGTTCTGAATTTCGTCATATTTTCAACGTATCAGGCGTTTCAGGAACCGTCGCGAGCAAGCCCAATATTGGGTTGAGTAGCGCAGCTGTACTTCAGGTACAGCGAGCAACGCAAACTCAAGAGTGGGCTGCGCAGTAGGTTCCTGAAATGGCGATCTAAGCCGTGCCGCCGACGGTAATGCCGTCCAGGCGCAAGGTCGGCTGTCCCACGCCCACGGGCACGCTCTGCCCTTCCTTGCCGCACACGCCCACGCCCGAGTCCAGGCGCATGTCGTTGCCGATCATGGAAACTCGGTTGAGCACGTCCGGGCCGTTGCCGATCAGGGTCGCGCCCTTCACCGGGTAGCTGAGCTTGCCATTTTCAATCATGTACGCTTCGCTGGCCGAAAAGACGAACTTGCCATTCGTGATGTCGACCTGGCCGCCGCCGAAGTTGACGGCATACAGACCGTTTTTGACGGAGGCGAGGATCTCGCCCGGGTCCTTGTCGCCGCCCAGCATATACGTATTCGTCATGCGCGGCATGGGCAGGTGGGCGAACGATTCGCGGCGCGCATTGCCCGTCACGGGCATCTTCATCAGGCGCGCATTCATGGTGTCCTGGATATAACCCTTCAGGATGCCATCCTCGATCAGGGTCGTGCACTGCGTGGGGTTGCCCTCGTCATCGATATTCAACGAGCCGCGCCGGCCAGCCAGGGTGCCGTCGTCGACCACGGTGACACCCTTGGCGGCCACGCGCTCGCCGATGCACCCGGAAAACGCGGACGAACCCTTGCGGTTGAAATCGCCTTCCAGGCCATGGCCGATGGCTTCGTGCAACAGGATACCGGGCCAGCCCGGCCCCAGCACGATGGTCATGGGGCCCGCGGGCGCCGGACGCGCTTCCAGGTTCACCAGGGCCGAATTGACGGCGTCCGCCGCGTATTGTTCCAGCACGGCATCGCTGAAATAGTCATAGCTGTAACGCCCGCCGCCGCCTGCCGAGCCCGTTTCACGGCGGCCATTCTGTTCCGCGATCACCGTCAGCGAGACGCGCACCAACGGACGGATGTCGGCCGCCAGCACGCCGTCGCTGCGCAGCACGAGCACTACATCATATTCGCCGGCCAGGCCCGCCATCACTTGCACGACCCTGGGATCTTTCGCCCGCGCCATCTTTTCCACGCGTTCGAGCAATTGCACCTTGGCCGTGGCATCCAGCGAGGCAAGCGGATCGTTGGGCAGGTACAAGGAACGTCCGCCCTGCGGCTGCATCTGGCCCGCGATCTTGATCCTGCCGGCGCCGGCGCGCGCAATCGTGCGCGTGGCCGCCGCCGCTTCCAGCAGGGCACGCTCGGAAATATCGTCGGAATACGCAAACGCCGTCTTGTCGCCGGACACTGCGCGCACGCCCACACCCTGGTCGATGGAAAAACTGCCCGTCTTGACGATGCCCTCTTCCAGGCTCCAGCCTTCGCTCTTGGTCGACTGGAAATACAGGTCGGCATAGTCGACCTTGTGCGTAAACATCGTGCCCAGGGCTTTCAACAGCTTGTCTTCGTCCAGGCCGAACGGCGTGAGCAGGATCTCGCGCGCCACGGCCAGGCTGGACAGATTGGGTTCAAATGGCTTCATAACTTTGCACTCGCTAATTATATTCAACTCATTCTCAGTACCTGACAGAAGCGTAGCGAGCGGCAGTGATTTGTGGCCGAGAAGCGCAGCCGTGCTTGAGCACGGTGAGCATCGCAGGCCGCAAAGCGCGACGCGCAGTAGCTTATGTCAGGTACCCTCACATAGTGCGGTGCGCCAGGGCTGGCAAGGATTCGCGCACACCGGCCAAAAACAGCAGATCGATCTCGCCGCTCACCACGCCCTCGCCTTCGGGCAACACGGCTTTCACTTCGCCCCACGGGTCGATCAGCATGCTGTGGCCCCACGTGCGGCGGCCGTTCGGATGCAAGCCGCCCTGCGCCGAGGCCAGCACATAGCACTGGTTTTCGATGGCGCGCGCGCGCAGCAGCACTTCCCAGTGGGCGCTGCCCGTCGTATGGGTAAACGCGGCCGGCACGACGATCAGCGCGCAATCGCCCATGGCGCGGTACAGTTCGGGAAAGCGCAAGTCATAGCAGATGGACAGGCCGACCCGGCCGAACGGCGTCTCGATCGAGCGCACCTGCGCGCCCGGCACGATGGTGCGCGATTCGTTGTACGACTCGGCGCCGCGCGTAAAACCGAACAGGTGGATCTTGTCGTAGCGGCCGGCCGGTTCGCCTTGCGGGTCATACACCAGCGTGGTGTTGAGGACCTTGCCCTCCTCGCCGGAAATCAGGGGCAAGGTACCGCCGATCAGCCAGATGCCGTGCTGGCGCGCCATCTGCGCCATGCCATCCTGGATGGGGCCGCTGCCGGGCTGTTCCGCGTGGGCCAGCTTGTCCGTTTCCTGCTTGCCCATGATGGCCCAGTACTCGGGCAGCACCACCAGCTGCGCGCCACCGGCGGCGGCCTGCGCCACCAGGCGGCGCGCCGTGGCCAGGTTGTCTTCCACGGAAGGCGAGGAAATCATTTGTACTGCTGCGACTGTATGCATCATTGCCACCTCTTCTCCATTCGAACGCCGCGCCTATTTCGCCACGGCCTCCGCCGCTGCGGCGGCAGGCACGGCGACAGGGTCCAATTTACCACCATCGAGCTTGGTCACGACGGGCGCTTTCCACGGCCCGGCGATCTGCATATGGTAAGTGAGCGCCTTCATCACGGGCGCGCGCAGGAACAATTGCGCCAGGAAACTGCCCAGGCCGATGACGGGGTTGACGGCCAGCGCGTACACGAGCGGCCCCGTGCCCAGGTTGAATTCCGGGATCACCACCACGTGCAAATTCGTCGTTTCATTGGCGATATCGGCCGTGCCATCCATCAGTACGGTTGCCGCCACGCCATGCATCTTGAGGTTATCGGTGCTCACCACGCCGCGCTTGATGCTGGCGTTGGCCGTGATGCCGTCGAAGGCCAGGCCTTCGGAAAACACGTCGTGGAAATCGAGTTTCAGCAAGCGGGGCAAGGCTTGCAGGCTAAGCACGCCCAACAGCTTGGCCGCGCCCGGATCCTGCTTGAGGAACTGGCCCGATTCCACGTTCATCTCGATCTGCCCCGACAAGGTGGGGATGTCGAGCGAATACGGCAAGCCGTTCCAGGCGATGTCGCCGCTCAGGCGGCCCTTGCCGCGGCGCACCGTGTCGGCAAAGCCGAAGCGGTCGAGCAGCTTGCCCGCATCGACGATATCGAGGCCGAAACGCAGGCTGGTCGTGCTTTGCCCATCCTTGATCACCCATTTGCCATTGCCGCTCAGGGCGCCATCGGGATTCGACAGTTGCAGCTTGCCCACGCGCCATTCGCGCCCGCCCGCCGCCATGGTGTTATAGGCCTGCAACTCCAGCCGGCCGATCTTCTTGTTGAACAGTTCAAATTGCTCGGCGACGATATCGAGCGAGGGAATCGACTGCGCGCCGTTCTTTCCCTCCAGCAAATTCTTCACGTCGTTGGCGGCCGACTCCGGAATGATCAGCGACGACAGGCGCGCCGTCATCTTGCCCAGGCCGGACGGCGTTTCCAGCCAGGTCACATAGCCGGACACTTGTTTTGCATCAATATTGGCTTGCCACACATCCTTCTGGTGCGTGGCGCCCACGACCACGTTTTCCAGCTTGCGCTCGCCCAGCATCAGTTCACTCGCACGGGCGGCCATCATGTCCGGCACCACGTATTGCGCGATATCGGGGGCATCGTCGGCGGCGCTGCTGTCGGCGGATGCCGAGCCGCTGCCGGCGATCTCGCTGCCGGCGGCGATCCAGCTGTCCACGTCCAGGGTTTTCATGTTGACGTTGAGCATCATGCCGCTGTCCGGTTCCGGCGCCGGCACGTTCACGCCGATGCCGCCGCGCACCAGGCGCCAGGCGTCCTTGCCCTGCTTCTGGCGCTGGTAACGCGCGGCAATGCCGGATCCCAGCGCGATGCGGATATCGTCCGTGCGCAGGCCCGCGCCGTTGGCCGCATTGCCCGTCAAGGTGAATTTCACGGGCAGGCTGTCGCCGGCCGGCTTTTTCAGGGGGGCGGGGAAATCCAGGCCCAGGCCCGTCAGCGGCGATTCGACATTGACCACCACCTGGTGGTCTCGCGCCGTGATCAAGCCGCTGTAGCGCGCGCCGCCATTCAAATGTTTCGCCAGGCGCTGCAGCACGGGCGCCGGATACGTCTTGCGCAAGCCGTCGATGGTCATGTTGCCGGCAATCTTGACCTGGATGGAACTGTCCGCCTGCGTGCCGCCCGAGATGGCCAGCGGCCCGCCCAGCAGGCTGCCGTTCAAGCCGTTCAGGTTGACGCCCTTTTCGTTGAATTCGATCTTGCCCTGCGTACCCAGTACGGGCGGCATGTCGTGGAACAGCACCACGTCGTTGCCCGCCAGCTGCAAGCTGCCCTGCACGGTCGATTCGAGCATGCGCTCGATCGGCAAGTGCAATTTGAGGGCCAGCCTGGCGTTGCCCGTCGCCGTCGTTTCATCCGTGAAATGCTCGATCCAGCCCAGCACGGGGCTGGCCGTCACGTACTTGAGGAATTCCTGCATGGGGCCGGCCGCGTTGCCTTCAATGTCGAGCAAGGTGTCGAACACGGTCAGGTCGGGGATCACGGCTTTGACATTCGTCAAGGCCACGCCGCCCGTGGTGGCCGTGTCGCCGCGGATTTCCATGCGCGCCCGTTCAAACACGAAACTGCCCTTGATCTTGTCCGCCTGCGGCCACAGGGGAGCCTTGCCGGCCAGCGGGCCGCTTTCCGCAAATTCGCCGGGCGCGTAGTTCAGGGTGCCATTTTCGAGCTTGCCGGCCACGCGGAATTCGCCCCGGGTGCGCTGGGCCGGCGTGTCGGCCTTGAAGGGGAAATGCTCGAGTTCACCGCGCAGGCGCAGGCTGACATCGCGCGCCACACCGCCTTCCAGCGCCCCCGTCAGCCAGTGGCGCAGGTGCTCGGGCGTTTGCAGCGGCAGATAGCGGCCGATGGTGTTGATCTGGAAATTGTCGATCGTGCCCGTCAAGTCGACCTGGCCCAGGTTCTTGCCGTCGAGCGGCATGCGGTGCGTGCCTTGCAAGGCGACGCGCAAGCCTTGCTGATTGAAGTCGAGCTTGTCCAGCTCGACTTGCAGCATATTTTCCGCTTCAAACGTCCAGCGCGCCTGCATGGCGAATTGTTCGAACGGCATGGCCGGTTCGCTCAGGTACGATGGAAACTGCAGCACCAGGTCCTGCGCATCGATAGCGATGCTGCCGCCCTTGTCGTTGGCGTCGATGGTGCCGCTGAGTTTGTCAAAGCCGGGAATGGCCGGTGCGGCCGCCTGCGCAGGGCTGCTCGCCGTCTTCGCCACGGCCAGGCGCGCCGGCTGCGCATTCAGGCCCAGGTCGATGAGCTTGCCGCGCAAACGGTAGCTGGCCGGTGTCGCCATCTCGCCTTCCCATTGCGCCGAGAAATCCTGCAAACGCCCGCGCGGCGCCAGGGCGTCGAGGCGCTGGCGCTGCTGTTCGCCCAGCGGCAGCTTGTCGGCCAGCGCGGCCAGGGTTTGCAAATCGAGTGACTTGGCCGTGATTTCCGTGCGCGCCGGCTTGCGCTTGGTGGCGGCAATGAAACGTTCGGACAGGGTCGTGGGCGGCAGGCTGAGGCCGTCGCGTGTTTCTACCGCGAAATTCGTCAACTCCACCTGATGGCCATTCGCGCCAAAGGTGGGCTTGCCGTCCGGCACCTGCGCCGACAGCTCTTCTTTTGCCGAAATGCGCCCGCTGACCGACAGCAAGTCGAGCGGGGCGATATGCTCGCCCAGCTGCGCCTGCACATCCGTCAAGCCCACGTCGGCCGTGAAGCCGGCCAGGCGCGCGTGATCCAGGCTCAACCAGGCGCGCAAGGCGCCCTTGCCCTGGCTCAGCTCGAACGGGTAATCGAGGTAGCGGCGCCAGGCGGCCAGGTCGGCGTTTTTCAGGTCCGCATACAGCTCGCCCTTCCACATCGATACATCCGAGATGCGCGTGCTGAAAGGCGGATGCGTGAAGTGAGCACGCACATCGATGGGCGCGGCCAGGCTGGCGGGCGGCGTGGCCTGCAAGCCCAGCCGGTGGCTGCGCCAGCGGTTGCGCAGCAGCAAGTTGACCTGGGTTAAAGCCAGCTCCGGCGTGCCGCGCGCTTCGTCCGTCCAGCGCACCTTGCCGTCGCGAATGATGATGTCATGCTGCGACAGCAGCCAGTCGGCGCCCTTGCCGTCGCTGCCCTGGCTGCTGTCGACGAGCACGCCGGCCACATACAGCTTGCCATCCATGCTGCGCCGCACGTCCAGGTCGGGCCGCGTGATTTCCAGGGTAGTGAAGCGCACGGAACCGAGCACGCTCCACCACGACACGGTCGCCGAAATGCTCGGCAGGCTCAGCGCCTGGCGCCCCGCCTGGTCGCGCAGGGTCACGTCGCCGAGGAAGAGATTCGGCCGCACGCCATGCCAGGAAGCATAAATGCGCGCGATGCTGACAGGGTTGCCCAGCGCGCGGCTGGCCGCCCGCTCGATATCGCCTTTGTAATAGTCGATATTCGGCAAGATGGCGTAGCGCAGGAATAAAAACAGCACGGCGAAGGCGAAATACGCCAGCAGCACCAGTTTGATGGTAAAACCCAATACATGGTGGGTGGCCAGGTTGGCCATGCGATAGGCGGCACGCAGCCTCTGCCAGCGCAGGGCCAATGGCACATGTTCTGTCACGCTTGCTTCTGGCGGTTTTTGCATCAATAAGCTAATAAACTGGCCCGGCGTCAAATAATGGCAAAAATCGTCTGCATTCGTGGTGCGCGCCTGCATCCTTGCGCTTGCGTCTGAGCAAAGCCTCCCTTACCATCGTCCGGAAGAGCACGCACTACCGGCGGTATTCAGCCAGCGGCACAATTTTACCGCATCCCCCGCCGTTCGCAGCCAAGTTAAACAAGAACATGCACGCAGCATCCACGAGACCCTTACCGATACCATGAGCACACAGCCTTTGATTTCCGCCTCCCGTTTCTACCAGCGCTGGCTGGACGCCGCCCCCGAGCGCGCCGCGCAGGTGGCGCAACTGGTGCGCGCGCCGCTGGACGGGCTCGACTTTGCCGCCGAGCTGGCCGCCCAGGCGAACGCCGCCACGCCTCCGCTGCCGCCCGAACGGGCCATGCGCCGCCTGCGCAACCTGCTCGTCTGCGGCCTGATCGCGCGCGATCTTGGCGGCCAGGCCGACTTGAACGAAGTCGTGACCGCCATGACGGGTTTTGCCGATTTCGCCATCCGCACGCATGTGGACGCCATCATGGCCGAGATGGTGGCCCTGCACGGCATGCCCGTCGGCGAGGAATCGGGCGAGGAACAAGCCTTGATGGTACTGGCAATGGGCAAGCAGGGCGGCGGCGAACTGAATGTCTCGTCGGATATCGACCTGATCTTTGTCTACCCGGAAGATGGCGATACGCAAGCGACCTTGCCGGGCCAGCGCAGCCTGTCCAACCACGAGTTTTTCATTCGCATGGGCAAGAAACTGATCGCCGCCCTGGCGGAGATCACGCAAGACGGTTTTACTTTCCGTGTGGATATGGCCCTGCGACCGAACGGCAATTCCGGCCCGCTGGCCGCCAGCCTGGGCATGGTGGAACAGTACCTGATCGTGCAAGGGCGCGAATGGGAGCGCTACGCCTGGGTCAAGGCGCGCGCCGTGACGGGCAAGCCGGAAGACATCGCCGCACTCGACGCCATCGTGCGCCCCTTCGTCTTCCGCCGCTACCTCGATTTCGGCGTCATCGATGCCATCCGCACCATGCACGGCCAGATCCGCGCCGAAGTCAACCGCCAGGAGCGGCTGCACCCGGACCGCAGCAATAACGTCAAGCTGGGCCGTGGCGGCATCCGCGAAATCGAGTTCCTCGCGCAAGTGTTTCAATTGATACGGGGCGGGCGCGACGCCGAGCTGCGCGAACGTTCCACGCGCGCCACCCTGCGCACGGTGGCGGACAAGGGGCTATTGGAACCGGCCATCGTGGAACAATTGCTGGGTTCCTACACTTTCCTGCGCAACCTGGAACACCGGCTGCAGTATCTTGACGATGCGCAAACCCATACCCTGCCCGCGAACGAGGCCGACCGCCTCACCGTGGCGCAGATGATGGGCTTGCCCGACACGCCTACCCTGCTGGCCCAGCTGGAAGCGCACCGCGTGTTTGTCGCCGGCCAGTTCGACGAGATGTTCAGCGACAAGAGCAGCGGCACGCCGCCGGCCGACACGGGCATCGACCCGCAGACGTCGAACGACTGCGCCGCCTCGGACCAGCAGGAAGCCATCGAGGCGCGCTTCGCCGCCCTGGGTTTCCATGAACCGGCCGCCTGCGCGCGCCGCCTGCTGGCCACGTGGCAGGCGCCGCGGCTGCAATCCCTGCCCGAGGCGAGCCGCACACGTTTAGTGGCCCTCGTCAATTCCGCCCTGCCCCTGATCACCGATTGCTCCGTATCCAACGGCAACGCCAGCCAGCTGGCCACCCTGGGCCGCCTGCTCGATTTCCTGGAGGCGATCGCGCGCCGCTCGGCCTATCTGTCGCTGCTGACGGAATACCCGCATACGCTCGAGCGCGTCGTGCGCATGGTGTGCGCCAGCGGCTGGGCCGCCACCTTCCTCACGCAACACCCGATCCTGCTCGACGAGCTGCTCGATGAACGCATCCGCAATACGGTGCCCGACCCGGCCGCGCTGGCGCTGGACTTGCAACGCCAGCTCGACGACGCGCCCGGCGACACGGAGCGGCAGATGGATATCCTGCGCGAAACACACCACGCGCAGCTGTTCCAGTGCCTGGCGCAAGACCTGGCGGGCGACCTGAGCGTGGAAAAGCTGGCCGATTACCTGTCCCAGCTGGCCGACATCATCGTCGCCGCCACCGTGCAAGCCGTCTGGCAAACCTTGCCGGCGCGCCACCGCGAGGTGCCGAAATTCGCCGTCATCGCCTACGGCAAGCTGGGCGGCAAGGAGCTGGGCTATGTCTCCGACCTCGACGTCATCTTCCTGTTCGACGACGACGACCAGGAAGCGCCCGGCCTGTACGCCAAGCTGGCGCAGCGCTTCATTACCTGGATGACCTCGCACACCTCGGCCGGCATTTTGTTCGATATCGATATCGCCCTGCGTCCCGACGGCGCCTCGGGCATGCTGGTTTCCAGCGTGCAAGCGTTCGAACGCTACCAGGGCAGCGCGGCCTGGGTGTGGGAACACCAGGCGCTGACGCGCGCGCGCTTCTGCGCCGGCGATGTCGGCATCGGCAAGCACTTCGAGCGCATCCGCGACACGATCCTGCGCAAGGAAAGGCCGGAAAACGGCCCGCTCAGGGGCGAAGTGGTGGCCATGCGCAAGAAGATGCTGGACGCCCACCCGCCCCGCCCCGGCAACTTTGATTTGAAACAAGATCCGGGCGGCATGATCGACATCGAGTTCATGGTGCAATACCTGGTGCTCCAGCATGCGGCGCAATACCCGCAGCTGACGGCCAACTCGGGCAATATCGCCCTGCTGCGCCTGTGCGGCGAACTGGGGTTGATCGACGCCCAGCTGGCCGCCCTGGTGGCCGACGCCTACCGCGCGCTGCGCAAGCTGCAGCACCAGCTGCGCCTGCAGGGGCAAGACCTGGCCCGCGTGGAACCGGAAAGAGTGCGCGTGCATGCGGACAACGTCATGCGCCTGTGGCAAGCCATCTTCGGCGCCACCGCCTGAGGCCGGCCCAGGCATGCCGCTTCATTACCTGTCCCGCCTGAGCGGATCGGCGCGCGATACGCAAGCCAATCTGCAGCTGGGCTGCGTGCTGGCGCTGGTGGCCGGCGCCGTGAATGCAGGCGGTTTTCTCGCCATCGGCGGCTATACCTCGCACATGACGGGCATCGTCTCGGGCATGGCGGATGACTTGGCGCTGGGCAATATCACGCTGGCCCTGGCGGCGCTGGGCGCATGGCTGGCCTTTGTCAGCGGCGCGGCCGTGACGGCCATCATGGTGAACTGGGGCAAGCGGCGCCGCCTGCACAGCCAGTTTGCCGCCAGCCTGCTGCTGGAAGCGGCCTTGTTGCTGCTGTTCGGCTTGACGGGCAATTACCTGGCCACCATGCCCGACGTGCTGGGCCCCGTCACCATTTTGCTGCTGTGCTTTGTGATGGGTTTGCAAAACGCCATCATCACCAAGATTTCAGGCGCCGTCATCCGCACCACGCACGTGACGGGGCTGTCCACCGACATCGGCATCGAACTGGGCAAGATGGCGTATTACAACCGGCGCCACCTGCCGGACCGGATGGTCAAGGTCAACCGCGGCAAGCTGAGAACGCACAGCCTGCTGATCGTCTGCTTCTTCATCGGCGGCGTCAGCGGCGCCCTCGCCTTCAAGCACATCGGCTTTCCGGCTGCCACCATCCTGCTCGCCGGCGTGCTGACCCTGCTGTCGGGCGTGCCCGTGCTGCGCGATTTGCGCCTGCTGTGGCGCTTTTACCGGCGCCGCCTGCACATCCTCCGTTAGCAAAAATATTTTTCTTTAAAGCAATAATACACTGGTTTTAATGCTAATATTTTTCTGCGTCCGGCGAGCCAACCAGGCTTGGCAGGACGGCGTTTTGATTTGACACCCTATCGTTGTCCAATTGTGAAAGCGAGAAAAATGATTTCCATCAAAAAAGCCCTGTTTGTCTTTGCCGCCGCTGTCGGAGTTGCCGCCTCGTTTGCCAGTAACGCGACCGAACATGCACGCAGACCGCCGGATACGTGCAACTATCTCTTGAACAGCTGCTATCAGGGCAACAACAATGACTGCGAACTCTGGTACGCACAGTGCGCCAACGTCGACCCTGAGTAAGCGGACTAAAGCAACAGACGAAAAAAAAACGCCCCGAAGGGCGTTTTTTCTTATGCGGTCAAAAGATTACTTGGCCGACATCAGTGCAACGGTGGTGTCGAGCATGCGGTTCGAGAAACCCCACTCGTTGTCGTACCACGACGACACTTTTACCAGGCGGCCCGACACTTTGGTCAGGGTCGAGTCGAAGTTCGACGACGCCGGGTTGTGGTTGAAGTCGATCGAGACCAGCGGTTCGGTCTGGTACGTCAGGATGCCTTCCAGGGCGCCTTCCGAAGCGGACTTCATCAGCGCGTTGACTTCTTCCACGGTGGTGTCGCGCTTGGCGATGAAGGACAGGTCGACCAGCGACACGTTGATGGTCGGCACGCGGATGGCGAAACCGTCCAGCTTGCCATTCAGTTCAGGCAGCACCAGGCCCACGGCGGCAGCAGCGCCCGTCTTGGTCGGGATCATGCTCATGGTGGCCGAACGGGCACGGCGCAGGTCTTCATGCATCACGTCGGACAGCACCTGGTCGTTGGTGTAGGCGTGCACGGTGGTCATCAGGCCCGTTTCGATGCCGATGGCGTCGTTCAGCGGCTTGACCAGCGGTGCCAGGCAGTTGGTGGTGCACGAAGCGTTCGAGATGACGGTGTCCGTCGATTTCAGGACCGAGTGGTTCACGCCGAACACGACGGTAGCATCGACGTCCTTGCCGCCTGGTGCCGAAATGATGACTTTTTTCGCGCCGCCCTTCAAGTGAGCCGAAGCTTTCTCTTTGGTGGTGAAGAAGCCCGTGCATTCCAGCACGACGTCCACGCCCAGCTCGCCCCATGGGATTTCAGCCGGGTTGCGCTGTGCGAATACGCGGATCGGATCGCCATTGACGATCATGTTGTCGCCTTCGACGGTAACCGTGCCCGGGAACTTGCCGTGCGCGGTGTCGTAGCGGGTCAGGTGGGCGTTCGATTTGGCATCGCCCAGGTCGTTGATGGCAACGATCTGGATATCCTGTTTCTTGCCGCCTTCGTAGAAAGCGCGCAATACATTACGGCCGATGCGGCCGTAGCCGTTGATTGCAACTTTGATCGTCATACTCTGCTCCTGATTAAAAAAAAGGTATCAGCACAGCACCCCGGCCAGCACATGACCAGGGTCTGCTCAAAATCAATATTAGCCAGCGATAACGGCTTTAACCTTGGCTACGACATTCTCGACCGTGAAGCCGAAGTGCTTGAACAGCACACCGGCCGGAGCCGATTCGCCAAACGTGTCGATACCGACCACGGCGCCTTCCAGGCCCACGTATTTGTACCAGAAGCTGGTCACGCCCGCTTCGATGGCCACGCGCGGCACGCCTTTCGTCAGCACGCTGGCCTTGTAGGCGGCGTCCTGGCGGTCGTACACGTCGGTCGACGGCATCGACACCACGCGCACGGCGATGCCTTCGGCAGCCAGCGCGCTGGCGGCGGCGACGGCCAGTTCCACTTCGGAACCGGTGGCGATCAGGATCGCCTTGGCATCGGCCACGTCGTTCAGCACATAGCCGCCGCGGTAGATGTTCTCGATCTGTTCGGCGCTACGTTCCTGGTATGGCAGGTTCTGGCGCGAGAAGATCAGGGTCGACGGGCCATCCTTGCGGCGCACGGCGGCGCCCCAGGCAGCAGCCGACTCGACGGTGTCGCACGGACGCCAGTTGTCCAGGTTCGGGATCAAACGCATCGACGAGACGTGCTCGACCGATTGGTGCGTCGGGCCGTCTTCGCCCAGGCCGATCGAATCGTGGGTGAACACGAAGATCGAACGCAGTTTCATCAGGGCAGCCATGCGCAGCGCATTGCGGCTGTAGTCGGAGAACGTCAAGAACGTGGCGCCGAACGGAATGTAGCCGCCGTGCAAGGTAATGCCGTTCATGATGGCGCTCATGCCGAATTCGCGCACGCCGTAGTTGATGTGGTTGCCAGGCTGGCCCGAACGCACGGCCACGCACTCTTTCCAGTTGGTCAGGTTCGAACCGGTCAGGTCGGCCGAGCCGCCCAGGAATTCCGGCAGGGACGACGCCAGTGCCTGGATGGCGTTCTGGCTGGCCTTGCGGGTGGCGATGTTTTCTTTCTTCTCGACGCAGGAAGCGATGGCGGCCGACAGCGCCGTTTCAAACGCGGCGGGCAAGTCGCCCTGCATGCGGCGGCTCAGTTCAGCGGCTTGCTGCGGGAATTCGCGGCCATAAGCGACGAAACGCTCGTTCCAGTCCGCTTCCAGCAGGGCGCCTTGCTTTTTGGCATCCCAGGCTGCGTACACGTCGGCCGGCATCTCGAACGGGGCGGCATCCCAGCCGATGTATTCGCGCACGGCGGCGATTTCCTTGTCGCCCAGCGCGGCGCCGTGGACCTTGTCGCCGCCTTGCAGGTTCGGCGAACCCTTGCCGATGATGGTCTTGCAGCAGATCAAGGTTGGCTTGCTGGCCTTCTTGGCGGCGGCGATGGCGGCAGCCACGGCGGCAACATCGTGGCCGTCGACGGCGCGGATGACGTTCCAGCCGTACGCTTCGAAGCGGGCCGGGGTATCGTCCGTGAACCAGCCTTCGACTTTGCCGTCGATGGAAATGCCGTTGTCATCGTACAGGGCGATCAGTTTGTTCAAGCCCAGGGTACCTGCCAGCGCGCACACTTCGTGCGAAATACCTTCCATCAGGCAACCATCGCCCACGAACGCGTAGGTGTAGTGGTTGACGATATCGTAGCCAGGCTTGTTGAATTCAGCGGCCAGCAATTGCTCCGACAGGGCCATGCCGACGGCGTTGGCGATGCCCTGGCCCAGCGGGCCGGTGGTCGTTTCCACGCCTGGCGTGACATCGACTTCCGGGTGGCCCGGGGTTTTCGAATGCATCTGGCGGAAGGCCTTGATGTCATCCATCGACAGGTCGTAACCGGTCAGGTGCAGCAGCGCGTAGTGCAGCATCGAGCCGTGGCCGTTCGACAACAGGAAACGGTCGCGGTTCTGCCATTTTGGATTCGCGGGATTGTGGCGATAGTGACCGCTCCACAGGGCAACTGCAATCTCGGCCATGCCCATCGGCATGCCTGGATGGCCGGAGTTGGCCTTTTGTACAGCGTCCATTGCCAGTGCGCGGATCGCATTGGCCATTTTGGTAGTCGGGAGCGTAGTTGTCATGATGGTATGGGTCAGTCGCGAGTTTGGAATTCGTTTGCAACAGCACGGACAGGGAAGCCGGCTGCTTTCTGTGGTCAAGTATTTTACCAGACTGGGGGGCCGCAAATTAGAATTGCGGCGTACTGGCCCGCCAAATGGCTATACTTTGACGTCTTTCCACCCCATTCATACCCCCGTTGAGGATTTGCATGCCGCGTTTTTTCTGTCCCCAGCCGCTCGTTGCCGGCACCACCATCGCCCTGCCGGAGGCTGTCGCCCACCATATCCAGGTCGTGCGCCTGGCGCCGGGCGACGTGATCACCCTGTTCAATGGCGAAGGGGGCGAAGTGCAAGCGAGCCTGGTAACGGTCGCCAAGCGCAGCGTGACGGCTGAAATCCAGACGCACGTGGCGCGCGAAGCGGAGCTGCCGTATGCCGTGACCCTGGCACAGGCCTTGCCGGAAGCGTCCAAAATGGACTGGATCATCGAAAAAGCCATCGAACTGGGCGCGGCGGGCATCGTGCCGCTGTCGGCGCAGCGTTGCGTCGTGCGCTTGTCCGCCGAGCGGGCCGAGAAAAAACTTGCACATTGGCAAGGCATTATCGTTTCCGCTTCGGAACAATGCGGGCGCAACCGCCTGGCGCAGCTGGCGCCATTGCAGGATTTCAATCACTGGAGCCGCCAGCAAGATTTGCATAAACGCATCATTTTGACGCCGCGCGCGGAGCAGTCGCTGGCCGACTGGGCCCGCCACCAGCCGCCGCAGGCGATCACCGTGATGGTGGGCCCGGAAGGCGGCTTTTCGGAAGCGGAAGAAAAGGCCGCGCTGGCCGCCGGCGCCATCGGCCTGGCCATGGGCCCGCGCATCCTGCGCACGGAAACGGCGGGCCTGACGGCGCTGGCCACGCTGAGCGCCTTGTGGGGCGGGATGTAACCCTTCCCCCCAAATGACAACACCCCGCAAGTGTCGCCACTTGCGGGGTGTTTTCTTTCCAGCAAACCACTGCGTGGTGCGCTAGCCGGACAGCCGAGCCAACCGAAAGGTCAACTCAAGCTGTCAGCTTGCATCAGAACTTGTGGTTGTACTCGACCGACAGTTTGACCGTACGTGGTGCTTGCAAGGTGCGGTATTCGTCGTAGTTGGCCAGGATCCCTTCGCCGCTGCCGTCATCGTAGGTTTCTTGACGAGCCGTTGCCGTTTGCGAGTTGGTGACGTTGAACACGTCGATCTTGAACTCGACACCTTTCAGTATCGCCGGCTTGTAGGCCACGTTCATGTCCAGACGCTTCTCGTATGGCATACGACCCAGGCTGCCACGTGGGGTCGGCTTGCCGCCGCAGAAGTAGTACTCTGCGCCGTAACCAGGACCACCGTATGGATTGTCTTCGCCTGCATCGGCAACCGGGTTGGTGCCCAAGCAAGTTTTCGGACGACCCGATTGGATCAACAGATTGGCGCCAACCGACCACTCGTTAGTGAACTCGTAGTAGCCGAATGCTTTCAACTGATGACGACGATCGTTAGGCAGCAAGCCCATCGAATCCGGAGTGAACTCAGGGAAGTCCCAACCAGCCGAGGTACCAACGTCGGTTTGACCGGTATCGGAACGGGTTTGACCTTCCATGTTGCCGTAGCTACGCGACCATGTGTAGTTGATCTTGCCATACCAGCCATTGCGGAATGGATGTTCGGCAAACAGATCCAGAGCAGCGTACGTACGTTTCACTTTCGGGAAACCCAGCTCTTCCTTGGACAGGTGCACATAGCGGCCGCTGCCATCGGAACCGTTCAGCCATACCGTTGCATCTTCGCCTGGATTGAAGATGAAGCAAGGAATATCCGAAGCTTCAACAGGAATGCCGTTTTTGGCGGCATAGGCGCGCAGCGGACGGGTATCGCAGCTATCATCGATACCGGCGCCCAGTTTGCGGTAGGTTGCCTTGGCACCAAAGTTCAGGCTAGGGTTGTAGGCTTTTTCAAAGCCCAGGGTGATTTCATCCTGGTAGTTAGGCTTGAGATCTTTGACAACGACGCTACGCACGTCCTTGCGTTGGCCGTATTCATTATCAGGCGATACCGGGGTATTGATGGCAACCAGGCCCGTAGGCTGGCCCAGAGCATCGATACCAGTATAGGTGAAATCCTGCGTAATCAAGGTCGAACGGCTGGCGGCACGTGCAGCTACCTGGGTAGGCAATTGCAGGTGATAACGACCGGCGCTACCAAACACCTTCATCGATGCGTCGCCAAAGACGTCCCACGATGCGGCCAGACGCGGGGCGATCTGGTTTTTCACATCGATGAACTTCTCGCCATCGCCGTTTTTGTTGGTGTATTGCTCATTACGCAAACCAGCCGTAATCAGCAGGTTCTTGGTAACTTGATAGCGGTCCTCGATGTACTGCGCCGATTGGGTTGCCGAAGCATCCGTCACGCTGGAGAAGTCCGACAAGCGCACGTAGTAACCGCGCGTGCCATAACCACCGAAATCGCCGACTACAGCAGGACGACCACCCGACAGGTTGACCGGCTTGTTGGCATTGGCCTGGCCGACCGTACGATAGCTCCACGAACCGCCACCAGCACGGAACTGGCCAGCGTTCACGGAATCGATTTCATTGTGATCGACACCGACGCGCAGGGTATGGCTACCCAGCTTGTATTCCAAGTCGGCACGGAAGGATTTCACTTCATCGCTACCCGGCTTGGTGATATTGCCTGTCGCACCCGAATATTTTTGGTAGTCGCGGTACAGATTTTTCGCGTCAAGTTCAGGCACGCGGCCAGCCACGGTGGAAGTAACCGAACGCAAGATGCCGTTCACGTCATAGTCTTCGTACGTGGTGCTGCGTGGCGCCTTGGAGACGCCATACAAGGTCGTGAAGACCAGGTCATCGGTGAATTGGCCCGTGTACTTCAGCGCATTCGATTCGGCACCGTTACCGCCGCCATTCTTGTCGTTCTGCTCCGAATACTTGACGCCATTCGACTTGTACGTATCGGTGTTCAAACCATACGCACGCTGGCGGTCTTTGGTGGTATCGCCGATCGACGTCCATTCCAGACGATGATTATCGGAGATATTCCAGTCGAATTTGGCCAGGTAGCGGGTTTGCTCGACGCGGCGGTCGGCCCAGCCGTCACGCCCCAGAGTGGTGCTGGCGGTGCTGTTGGCGATACCGGTCTTGGTAGCAGTTTGATCCACGGCGACAAACATGAACAGTTTGTCTTCTACGATCGGACCACCCACGTATGCGCCATAGTAGTTCTGCGTGCTCTGGCTGGTATCACGGCGGAAATGCAGCTTGCCATCCGTATTCGGGTTCACACCCGTGTTTGGATAGTAAATATTCTTGGCATCCGAACGCATCGAGTTTGGCGTAATGGCAGCCGTTGCGCCAAATTCCCAATTATTGGTACCGCTCTTGGTCGTGACGTTGAGCACGCCACCGATGGAGCGGCCAAATTCCGCGCCAAAACCGCCGGTCAACACCTGGGCTTGAGCGATGGCGCCAAACGGCAGTTCCGACGAACCGAGCTGAGTCAGCGGGTTGGTGACTGGGAAACCGTTGACATAGAACGCATTTTCCGATGCGCCGCCGCCGCCGATACTCGTGCCGCCATAAGCGGAATCAGCGCGCGTGGTGTTCGGCGCCAGCAAAATGATCGAACTCAAGTTCGTAGCAACTGGCAACTTATCCAGTTCCTTCGCCGTAAAGATCGCGCCATTATTGGTATTCGAGACATCGATACGGTTACGGCGGCCGGTCACTTGCACGGCTTGCACTTTGGAACCGAAGGATGCATCCACACCCTGGCCGATCACGACATCCGTTTCCTTCGTTTCAACAACTTTGCCATCGCGAATCAGTTCAACTTTGTAGTGACCGATAGGCAACGCCGTGACCGTGTAGCGGCCGCTAGCCTCTACCGTCACGGTACGCTTCAACCCGGTGTCCAGATTTTGCAGCGACACGGTCGTGCCCGCAGGCGTGTCAACCGTACCGTAAATCGTACCGGATGCGTTCGACTGTGCCATGACAGGCGCAACGACCATCGTGGACATGGCACCTGCACTGAACGCCAGTGCAAGCGCGCGTACTAAAACAGTTTTTCTCAACATGTGGTTTCCTAATTATTAGATTAAGCGTCTCTGGTAGAGCTGCTTGGTAAATTTAAGCACTAAATCATGTTTAATACGTTTTTATTTCCGGTTTTAGTTTTTGATGATTTGACACTCCCCCACCACTGATAGGGCAGGCCTCAGACAAAACAGGAAGAACCTGCTTGTCTAAGCGATACATAAAACCATAGGCAATTGTTCACTGTCAATACAGGGTAAAAATATGATGCAAACAAACAACAATTTAAATAAACGGGGAAATATTGAACAATCCAGCGAAAATGGTGCAGCAGCGCACCATTTTGATGCAGTGCAGAAAAAACAGAATAAGAATATGTGAAAAATGTACTTTGATAGCGTGCATTTCGGCGTGTACATTGCAGGTATGGCGGGGCACGGCGGGCGCATGTTGACGTGCGCGTAGCCCTTGAAACGGCATTTTTTCGCCTTTGCAAGGACTAAAATAATGTTGCGAATTAACAACATTTTGTGAAATTAAATTTCTGAAATATTGAGTTTTCAATTACATTACATAATTGAATTTGAAAAAATGTCCCTCGCTGAATGGATGTTTTAAAAAATCGCCATCATAGAAAATGACGTCGCAAAAAAAGTTTTATATTCATTATTAAAAACCGAATATCAGACACAAATACTCATCTCGGGAATTTCTCTAAAAAAGAATAAACGCAGTGACATAAAAAACAGTCAATCCGGAAAATAAAAAGAAAACCCGGAAATATGATTGAGGCAATTATCGGAAAACTCCGTACTGCTGCGGTACGTCAGTTATAGAGCAGCATCAGTGAGACGAATATATATCCTGCGACTCGCAATATCATGCCGTGCCATCGGGGCATGCTCGCGGAGATGACGGCATCGGCAGGCGCCTTCCGCCACACTTCGACACCCCTTCCTTGCGGCGCGGCAGCCTTGGCCACGCGGCAGAAGTCTCATCAATTCCTTCTTGTCCATTCAACTCAATAGAAAAATTGAGAAATTGCCTATACATCTCTATTTTCAATTTCTTATCGCCTCCATTAGATTGGCTAATAAGCAAGCGAACCACCGTGGATAAAATGGCATCCAATGAAAGATATTCAGCATACGAATGGGCGATATCTGAAAACTGGCAAGACAGCCTGACTTCGACCATTGGCGGGCAGTTCGGCCGGCCACATTGCCTGTGCGATCCAGCCTGCGAAACGACGGGCCAGCGCACCAGCATGGTGCACTGCAATAGGGCACAGGTGCCGCTCGAACCTGCGTCAGGCTAGCGGCAAATGGCGTGCCAATGCCGTGCCTGCGTACGCTTTCCCTGGCTCTGCGCTGGCTACGCACCCGGCAATTTTCAAGACGGAACAGCGTCTTGCATACCGGCAGCACCAGCGATCCTGGCCTGTGTCTGGCGGCAACAGCTGATATAGACCCTGTCTCCGGCAAGCAGGGGAATTCCAGAAGTCTTCCGCAGTCCCTGTTGCGTGCAGTACGCTCGCACCGTCCCGCCGGCCACTCGACACACCGGCCCCGGCATGCTCATGCACACGGCCTGCAGCGCTACCGTTCGCGCCCTGCAGGCTTACCTGGCATGCGCTCCCCGGCGCACTGCCGGCCCGCTTGCGCCACAAGACCTGTGGCTCGACTACGCACATTCCCTGCTGACATCGGATCTCGTGCGCCAGGCATATTGAAGGCAACCTTGGGCGCGTTCCCACACCCGAGGGTGACATCGAAAAAAAAGGGCGGGATGACTCTTCAGTCATCCCGCCCTTTCGAAGAACGGGGCGGCATCGCTGCCGCCTTGTTCACCTTGCTATATTAGAAGGTATATGCCAGACCCAGGCTCAGGAAGCGGCCAACAGCGCCTGCCTGGTGCAGCGATGCGTTGTACGTGGTTTGTACAGTGGCATTGCCGTAGGTGCTCAGGTCAAACGGTGGCTGACGGTCGAACAGGTTCAGGATCGAACCTTTCAATGTCAGGTTCGGGCTGACCTTGTACTGGATGTTCAGATTGGTCGTCGTGAACGATGGTACGTGGCAATACTGATCAGGCTGCGTAAGGTTCTGGTAGTAAGGACGGCTCGTGATGACAGCCGATGCTTTGGAGCAATCGGTAGCACCCACCGATGGGTCCAGTGCCGAGAAGCTGCTGGTGTAGTTCAGCGTGGCATTCACGTCCAGCGGACCACGGGTCCAGCCCAGGCTCAGCTGCGCACGGTCTTTCGGCGAACCGGTTGCACCGGAAACCACCGTCGGGCCCTGGGTACCGGCCAGCTGGTAAGTCACGCCAGCAACGGTTTGCTCGTAGCTGATGGTGTGAGCATAGCTCAGGTTGGCACGAATGACGCCGTTTTCAGACAGGTTCCAACGGTAGCCGATATCGGTTTCCACGCCGGAAGTCTTGGTCGAACCACCGTTGATGTAGGCCGATTCTGCGAACAGGATAGGACCAACCGATGGGGTACCTTGAGCAACGCCCGTACCTACGCCAGTAGCGATGTCGATCGGCACGGCTGCACCACGCACAAACGTCTCGCGGTAGGTAGGATCGTTGCCGGCGGCGGTCACGATCTGGTTACGCACTTCGATGTTGTAGTAGTCGATGGTCGCGTTCAAGCCCTTGAATGGCTGGAGCACGGCACCCAGGGTGTACGATTTCGATTTCTCTGGCGACAGATCCTTGTTTGGACGTTGTACGTACGTAGGCTGAATGTTGCAAGAGCTTGGTACGTTGCCAGCGGTGTATTGCTGGCCGTTGGCGCACAGGATCGGATCGTTGATACCGTGGTACAGGAAGAACGAACCCGAATTGCCGGTCTCTGCAGGGTTAGGCGAGCGGAAACCACGAGCGAAGGTACCGCGCAATGCGACTTCCTTGGTCGGCGTCCATTTCAGCGTTGCTGCCGGGGTGAACGAGTTGTTGTTATCGAAACTATCATAACGGCTCGACAGATTGAACTCGACATTTTTCACCGGAATCGCTGCCAGCTCGGCGAAGATTGCCTTGTTGGTCTCTTCACCAAACACGAAGGCCGACGTCGAACCAACCTGACCATTCAGGGTCAGTGGCGACGGTGGCGCATCCCAGGTACGTTTGTGCCAGTGGACGCCGACTGCCAGTTTCAGCGGGCCTGCACCCAGCTGCGGCATCACTTCACGCGAACCGACTGCATCGATGTAGTTCAGCTTCGATACCAGCGTGTTCGAGAAGCGTGGCGACACTTGGTCGATCAGCTGTTGCGAGTTACCGCCCAGTGCATTCCACGAACCGGAGCGCAGCAGGCTGTACAAGGCGGCACGGTCAACAAAACCACTGTAATCGACTTCTGCCTTGGACTTGGTCAAGCCGCCTGCCAATTGCAGGTCCCAACCCATCGCGGCACCAGTCAGATCGATCGCCAGACGGGTGGTGGTCGCGGTGTTGCTCTGTTGCGAGTTGCCGTCCAGGCCAGGAATGTAGCCATACAGGCGGGCATTGTTGGCGAACGGGTTGTTCACGTTGGCGCCGACAGCTGCGCCAGGAGCAAACGTGGTGCTAGGCATGGCGCCGAAACCCGGGATCAGCACGCCATTGTTATTGACGTTGGTACCGGCGAACGAGGTCGGCGAGTAGGCTGCTGGCAAGCCGCGATTGTTCAGGTTATCACGCTGGAAGATCGAAGCCTTGACCGACATTTCCCAGTCTTGCGGCAGCTTTTTGGTAAAGCCGACCAGCAAGTTCTTGTTTTCGGTTTCAGGCTGGATGAATGCATACTTGTCTTCCACCGCGCAGCCGCCGGCGCGGTAGGAAGTGTAATTACATTTCGGATCCAGGAAGACGAAGTTGGCCGCATTTTGCGCACCACCAGCACCCGAAGGGTTGTACAGGAATGGCGAATTGGCGGCGGTCAGGAAGCCGTTACGGGCGGTTGGCACACCGAAAGTCAGGTTTTGGCCACCACGTGGACGCCAGTCCAGCTGGTCCCAGGCGTACTGCTTGCGGTCGTCGACCTTGATCGCGCCCTGGCGACGCCATTCGGCGGTAGCGAAAACGTTGTAGCCATCGGTGTCGAGATCGCCGAAACCGGTGCTCAACGAAGCGCGGTTGGTCGTGCCGCCGCCATGTTCCGTGGTACCGCTGTCAGCCGAGAAGCGGGTGCCCGTGAAGTTTTTCTTCAGTTTGATGTTGACCACGCCAGCGACAGCATCCGAGCCGTACAGCGAGGAAGCACCGCTTTTCAGCACTTCGATGCTTTCGATGGCATCGAATGGGATGTTGGATACGTCAACGAAGGAGCGTTGCGAATCGTCACCGATCGCGTAAGGCGACATGCGGTGGCCGTCGATCAGCACCAGGGTCGAACCGACGGTCAGGCCGCGCAGCGAGACGCCCGATGCGCCGTTGGCGAATGCGCCAGAGAAGCCCGTACCAAGTGTGCCTGCACCGTTGGAGGCCAGATCCTGCAGCAGCTCGGCAACCGAGGTTTTGCCGCTGCGCTGGATTTCGGCTGCAGTGATTACCTGAACTGGTGCCGCGGTTTCGGAATCGGTACGGCTGATCAGCGAACCGGTCACCATGACGCGTTGCACAGGCTCGCTAGCAGCGGCTTGTTGAGCCATGGCTGGGGAAATGGCGGCAACGGAAATTGCGCCACTTGCAAAGACTTGCAAGATCGCAACTGGCATAGGTTTGATACGTAACTTCATGTAAAAAACTCCTTCTGGGCATGTCCCTGAATTTTTATAAGGAAACCCTTGGGTAAAGGTTTTCCCGGTAAATGTGTCAAAACGTTACAAATGTGACGCAGCCACTACATGGAACCATACGGCACAGAGCGGTGTCAATTTATTAGGCGACCGGTATAACTTTAAAACAACAGCTTAATTTCCATAATCTAGCCTTACGCCATAGCTTATTCGGAAATAGTGCGAAAACCGTCCAAATTAGTGCGCAGCCGCCCGTTTTTGGTGCAATGATATTTACATTGCAATGCAGCAAAAAAATGATGACGCATTTACAAAACACTGTTACAACTTTTCTCGAAATCACTCTTCTTAGCTGTCTTGACACCTGGAAAAAAAGGCTGCTTTCCCTGCTCGATGACAATTGTGCAAATGCAGCAAACAGAAGATTGGCAAAACCGGTTTGGAACCCCATCACGGCGCAGGCAGCGCTCGCGACGAACTGTTGTTTTTTCGCAGCAGCAACATGCTGTGCACTGCTGGAGTGCTCCTGCTGCCGGCGCCACGACAACATTTCCCGCACTCATCCATTCATCACCGCAGGCCTGTGCGTGCCGCCCGTCCCGGAACAAGGCTGGCAGTTACATTTGTATCGATGCAAATTTAACATTGTGGTTTTAAGAATCCGGCGTCCAGCGCCCTCCCGGCGGGGTCCACAGGCCATGCATTGCGTACAAGAAGGAGTAAAATGCCGCCTTGCGCCGCGCCATGCGGCTGCCCACTCTCCGCTAGATACGGAGCCCTGCACTTTTCGGATAGACACCATGTTGCGACTCAACGAAGTAAAACTCCCCCTCGAACACGACGAAGCGGCCCTGCCCGCCGCCATCCTGGCGCGCCTGGGCATCGCCGCGGCCGATTTGCTCGGCTTTACCGTCTTCAAACGCAGCTATGACGCGCGCAAGCGCAGCGCCGTGGTGTTGATTTACTCGCTGCATGTGGACGTCAAGAACGAAGCGGCCGTGCTGGCGCGCCTGCAGCACGATGTGCACCTGATGCCCGCGCCCGACACCGACTATAAATTTGTTGCCGGCGGCGAACAGCTGGCCGGACACAGCACTGAACCGCGTCCCATCGTCATCGGCACGGGCCCCTGCGGCCTGTTCGTGGCGCTGATCCTGGCGCAGATGGGCTTGCGCCCCCTCATCCTGGAACGGGGCAAGCAGGTGCGCGAACGCACGGTCGACACCTTCGGCTTCTGGCGCAAGCGCGAACTCAATCCCGAATCGAACGTGCAGTTCGGCGAAGGCGGCGCCGGCACCTTCTCGGACGGCAAGCTGTACAGCCAGATCAAGGACCCCAAGCACTACGGCCGCAAGGTCTTGACGGAATTCGTCAAGGCGGGCGCGCCCGAGGAAATCATGTATGTGAGCAAGCCGCACATCGGCACCTTCCGCCTGGTCAAGATGGTGGAAGAAATGCGCGCCAATATCGAGCGGCTGGGGGGCGAATACCGTTTCAGCAGCAAGGTGGTCGACCTCGACATCGTGCCAGGTGCCGACGGCGGCCAGGTGCGCGGCGTGGTGCTGGACAATGGCGAAACCATCGCCAGCAACCACGTCGTGCTGGCCATCGGCCACAGCGCGCGCGACACCTTTGAAATGCTGCACAAGCGCGGTGTGTACATCGAAGCGAAACCGTTCTCGATCGGCTTCCGCGTGGAACACCCGCAATCCCTGATCGACAGCTGCCGCTTCGGCCCCAGCGCCGGCCACCCGATCCTGGGCGCGGCCGACTACAAGCTCGTGCACCACGCCAGCAATGGCCGTTCCGTCTACAGCTTCTGCATGTGCCCGGGCGGCACGGTGGTGGCGGCCGCCTCGGAACCAGGCCGCCTGGTGACGAACGGCATGAGCCAGTATTCGCGCAACGAGCGCAACGCCAACAGCGCCATCGTGGTCGGCATCACGCCGGCCGACTATCCGGGCGACCCGCTGGCCGGCATCGCCCTGCAGCGCGAACTGGAAGAGCGCGCATTTGCCCTGGGTGGCGGCAACTACGATGCTCCAGGGCAATTGGTCGGCGACTTCGTCGCTGGCCGCGCCTCGACGGAATTTGGCAGCGTGGTGCCGTCGTACAAGCCGGCCGTGCACCTGACGGACCTGGCGCCCTCGCTGCCCGAATACGCGATCACGGCGCTGCGTGAAGCGTTTCCGGCGTTCAACAAGCAAATCAAGGGCTATTACAAGGCCGACGCCGTGCTGACGGGCGTGGAAACGCGCACCTCATCGCCGATCCGCATCAAGCGCCGCGACGACGACCTGCAAAGCCTGAACACGCGCGGCCTGTTCCCCGCCGGCGAAGGCGCCGGCTATGCGGGCGGCATCCTGTCGGCGGCCGTCGACGGCATCAAGGTGGCCGAAGCGGTGGCGTTGTCGATGGCGGCGCGCGGCTAGGCCACGCCGTCCCCACCCTGCGGCGGGACGAAAAAAAACCGGCACCATGTGCCGGTTTTTTTATACCTGTACCTGACGATTAGAACTTGTACGAGGCATTCAGGTAGCCGGTACGGCCGCGCGGATCGTAGTAGCGGTCGTCATAGCCGAATTGCTGGCCGCGGTTCGCGCCGGACGTCGATGGCACGAATGGCGGGCTCTTGTCGGTCAGGTTCAGCACGCCTGCGGTGAGAACCCAGCTCTTGCTGGGCGTCCACACCGTTTGCCAGTCGAGCGTCGAATAGAAGCCCACTTGCATGCGGATCTTTTCCTGGCCCGTCACGGCGCCGGAGGCGTCAAGCACATCGACCGACGTTTCCTGGTCCTTGTAGCCGGACAGGAAGTTAACCGTCAGCGAATTGGCCCAGTTGCCTGTTTTCAAAGTATTCGTCCACTGGCCGCGCGTGCGGAACGTCACCGTGCCCAGATCGGCGAAGTTGCCCAGCGCCGAATAATACTGGCCATTGCGTTCCTGCTGGATGTCTTCGCGCAGCATCTGCGTCGCGTTCAGCTGCGACGTAAACAGGCCGATGCCGGAGCGGTAACGGGCGCTGACATCGATATCGACACCGGTGGCAAACGATTTACCGAGGTTCTGGTTATCCGCCAGGAAGGCCAGGTAAGTCGTCCCCGTGCCCACGTCCTTGTTGACGCCCCAGGATTTCGGGAAGTTGGCCGGATTGGCGAACACCAGCTGCTCCGTCAACTGGCCGAAGGAATCGCGGATCTGCACATGCCACAGGTCGGCGCCCAGGGTGATGGCGCTGATCGGCTCGTAACGGAAACCGATGGTCGCCTGTTTCGATTTTTCAGGCTGCAAATCGCGGTTGCCGCCAGCCAGCTGGTCGTACTGGCGATTGCCTGGCTGACATTGTGCATTCAGACGCGTGGCGATGGCCTGCAGAGCCGGCGTACATGTGTACTTGTCGCTGGTGACGCCATAGCCGCGCTGCAGGGCGTTGACTTGCGGCACTGTCGGTGCATGGAAACCATTGCCGACCGAGCCGCGGATCAGCAAGGTGGGGGCCGGCGTCCACTTGAAGCTGGCCTTGGCCGTGGTGGCGCCGCCGAAGTCCGAGAATTCATCGAAACGCAAGGCTGCGCCCAGTTCCAGCTCCTTCAGCACAGGGGCGATGACTTCGCCAAAAATGCCTTTCGAGGTGCGGCTGGCGCTGTATGGCTGGCTGCTGGCGGCGTCGCCGAAACGCTGGTCGCATTCCAGTCCCGTCGTGCCGCCGCACAAGGTGCCTTTGACCGGATCGGCCAGGATGCCTTGCGCAAACGGACTCGGCTTGGCCGAGAATTCCTCGCGGTTGATGTTGGCGCCCACGCCCAGCATCATGGCGCCGCCCGGCAGGCGTCGTATTTCCGTCGAACCATTCAAATTGATGGTTTGCAGGCGCGACGTGCCGCCATCCCAATAGCCGGAGAACGCGGCCGCCTTGATGGCGTCCTGGGCGGCAGTGGACTGCTTGCCCGGGCCGACGAAGGGATCGAGCAAGCCGCTCGACGTGAGATTATTGACGGCGATGGCGCCGGGATAGCCGGAAATACTGCCTTTTACGCGGCTTTCCGAGAAGTTGTACGACGCATTGTAGTCCCAGCCGGCAGCAATGCCGCGCGTGCCGACCACCACACTGGCGAAGTCGGCCGTATCCTTCGAGGTACGCTGACCCATGTCGAACAGCCGGTAAAATGCCGTGCTGTCGCCTGTAATGCCAATGGGTAATAAATACTTGTCATGCAGGGGCGTGCCCGCATCGACGGCAATGGCGCCAGGCACGGGGGCGATACGCGAGGTTTGCTTGGTGCGCGACAACAGCACGTCCGCATACACTTCGTGGCCGGCGACCTTGAACGTGCCCGAGGCCATGAAGTTGTCGCGTTTGCGCTCCGGGTAGATCTCCAGGTCCTTGGTGAAGTCGTAGCCGCAATAGTCATCGACCAGGCCGCTGCCATCGTTATACGGCTCGATCACGCGGAAGGTCTTGTCGGGGCAGGAGCCGTTGGTCTTCTGGAATGGGCTGATCAATTGCCCCTGGTCGTCGGTGGCGTTGGCGGGAATCGGGCTGGCCGAGAATTGCTGCTTCTGATAGCGCTTGCCGTTGGCCGAGAATTGCACCTTGCCCGTGCTGGCGAACTTGCGGTCGACCGAAGCGAGCTTGTCGCGCTCATCGTGGCCAAAGGTCAGCACCACGTTGTAGCCATCGTCCTCCAGGTTGCCAAAGCCCTTGGTGGCGCTGATGCGTTTCTCACGTGCACCGTTTTTGGGCGCCGAATAGCCGATGGAGACGTCGCCTTCCGTCGTGTCGTGCTTGGTAATGAAGTTGACCACGCCGGCAATGGCGTCGGCGCCGTACAGCGCGGATGCGCCGTCGGTCAGCAACTCGACGCGCTGAATGGCCGAAATGGGAATCGAATTCAAGTCGAAACCGGCGGCGAAGCCAGTCAGCGTCTGGCCGCCGAACTGGGCCAGGCGCTTGCCGTTCAGCAAGACGAGCGTACGCGTCTCACCTACGTTATGCACGGAAATACCGGAGAAACCGAAAGTGCTGCCGCCAACCGAAGAGCTTTCGCTGGTGGCGCCCTGGGCGGAAGAGAGTTTCTTGACCAGGTCGGTGACCGAGGTGGCGCCCGAGGTGCGGATGGCTTCGGCGGTCAGGACGGTGACGGGCAAGGCGCCTTCGGCGGCGATGCGCTTGATCGACGAACCGGTGACTTCGACGCGCTGGATCTGCGTATCGGCCCCTTGTGCATCCTGCGCGATCGCCGGCTGTGACGCAACGGACAGCGCCGCTGCCACGCCACCGGCGCAAACGATGCGCACGGCATGAGATATGACGGTTTCTTTAAGCATGGTGAACCCTTTTTATTGTACGTTAGACAAGCAACGGATTTGCTATCCGCACTGCATTCGTTCACTTCAAGGCACTCTTTTCACCGCACATTCTTCAGGTCTCGGCCCAGCAAGGAACCCCACGACATTTGCGCGGAAACAGACACCAAATAACCGAAAGTTAACTCGGAAACTACATGGAATCACAATGCCAATCTTGGTGTCAACAGAACTCGGCACGTGTATGGCGCGCATACAACATTGTGAAAACAAGGGAGGATGGGGCACGCAGGCCACCTGAAAGTGGCGCAAACGCTGGCTTGCTCAGCTGGCCAGCGGCAGCCTGATCTGTATATGACAGCCGGGCGTGCTGTCGATGGCGCACACCTGGCCGCCCAGCTGCTGCACGATGGTGTAGACGATGTGCATGCCCAGGCCGGAGCCACCCTGGCCCCGCTTGGTGGTGAAGAACGGTTCGAACATATGTTCGCGCACGGCCGGCGCCAGGCCGATGCCGTCGTCGGAAAAATCGAGCAGCAGCCAGCGCGCAGCCGCGTCGGTGTCATCCTCCTCGATGCGCGCGCGTATCGTGATGCGCCCCGGTCCGCCCTGCGGATAGCCATGGCGGGCGCTGTTCATCAGCAGGTTCGAGAGGATTTGCGACAGCTTGCCGGCCGCCAGGCGCACCTGGCAATCGGGGGCGATATCGAGTTCCACGCCTAGCGCCGCCTTGCGCAATTCCGGACTGTGCGCCGACACCAGGCCGTGCACATAGTCGTGCAGCGCCAGGTCGGCCACGTATTCGCTGACCTGGTCCACGGCCAGTTGCTTGAAATTGCCGATCAGGTCGGCGGCGCGCGCCAGGTTGCGCTCGATCAAGGCGGCCGCCCCCTTGAGCGACTCGGCAATGTCGATCAGTTCTGCACGGCTGACCTTGGCGCCGCCCAGCAGCTGCACCAGCTGGTCGGCATAGCTGCCCATGCTCGACGCGGCCGTCAGCGCCACGCCGATGGGCGTGTTGACTTCATGCGAGACACCGGCCACCAGCGAGCCGAGGGCCGCCATCTGCTCTTGCTCGATCAGGTTGGCCTGCGCCGCCAGCAGCGATTCGGTGCGCACGCGCACGATTTCTTCCAGCTGCTGGGTGCGCTCCTGGTGCTGCAGCTCGGCCGCGCCGCGGGCCGAGAAGATCGACAGCAGCAGCAAGGCCAGCAAGCGCTTGTTTTCATCGATGGGACGCGTGTCGATGGCCGACAGGATGCCAAGGGTCTTGCCATCGGTGTCGATCAGCGGCATGCCGACATAGCTTTCCGCCTGCATGTCGACGAGGAGGGTATCGAATGGAAAGCGACGCTGGATATCGCTGCCATGAAAACACATGCTCTGGCACGTCACGTCCTGGCATGGCGTGTGCTGCAGGCTGTATTCGATATTCGGCTGGTAACCGTCGCCGCCCCACAGGGCGAGGGTGCGGATGCCTTCGCTGCCATCTTCCAGGCGCACCAGGCGTCCGGCGATCACATAATGCACGTCGAGCGCTTCGGCCAGGTCCTTGACGAGGATGCGCAGGAAGTCGTCGCCCCGGGCGTGCGCCGTCGAGGCGGTAATCGAGCGCAGGGCCGCTTCCGCCAGGGTGCGCCGCTGCTCGGCATCGAACAGGGGTTCTTGCGAATTCACATCAAACAACGGAATACTCATGAATGCTCCTGCACGGCACCGGAAGCGCAGGCACACCTGCCGGCGCGGCGACTCTCAGCCATGGCCCGCCCCAGCGGACCTGCCGCGATTGTACCCCTGGCTATTGCTTAATAATACAGATATACAGGAATTTTTTACAGCCAGCCGGAACGCTTGAACAAGTAATACATATAACCGCAGACACAGCTCATCACTGCCACGGCGGCCGGATAGCCATAATGCCAGTCCAGCTCCGGCATGAACTTGAAGTTCATGCCCCAGATGCCGGCAAACGCCGTAAACACGGCGAAGATGGCCGCCCAGGCCGCCAACTGCTTGTTCACTTCGCTCTCGTCGATGGCCACCATCGACAGATTCACCTGGATCGCCGTGCTGATGGTGTCGCGGATGGTGTCGAGCGTGCCATTGATGCGCGCCAGGTGATCGTGCACGTCGCGGAAATACTCCTGGGTATCGTGGCACAGGGGCGGCACGCGCCCGCCGTGCAGCTTGCCCACCGCTTCCATCAGGGGCGCCACCACGTGGCGCAAGACCATGACCTTGCGCTTCAATTGATACAGCCGTTCGATATTGTCGCGCTCGGTGCCACGGTCGAAGATGCGGTCTTCGATCAGTTCCAGCTCCGATTCCAGCGCGTCGAGGACGGGAAAATAGCGGTCGACGACGGCGTCCATCAGCGCGTACAGCACGAAGGCCGAGCCCTGGCGCAGCAGATGCGGTTCGCGCTCGGCACGCGCGCGCACGCCCAGGAAACCTTGCGAGCTGTTGCTGCGCGACGAGAGCACGTAATTGGCGCCAACGAAAATGTCGACTTCGCCCAGCACCAGTTCATTCTCGACCATTTCCACGGTTTTCACCACGGCAAACAGGGAATCGCCATATTCCTCGATCTTCGGGCGCTGGTGGCCCCGCTGCGCGTCTTCCACCGCCAGTTCGTGCAGGCAAAACTCGTGCTGCATCTGTTTCAGCTCGTCCGGCGTGGCGTCGAGCAGGGCGACCCAGACGAAACAATCGGGGCGCTCGACGTAATCGCTGATGTCGTCGATCGGCAAGTCGGCCAGTTTTTTGCCATCCTGGTAGGCCACGCAGTTTATGAGCATGCTATTCCACAGTTCAAGTTAACACCGGACGAAACAGTCCGGCAGGCGCCAGCTTACCTTATCGCCTGCACTGCGTGTTGTGGCGTGCGAGGGACGCCGCGTGGAAAAGCGGACGGGGGAGTCCCCGTCCGTTCATGCGTCAATCGTCCTTGGCACCGTCGATGCCCAGTTCGGAGATCTTGCGCGTGATGGTATTGCGGCCGATGCCCAGGCGCACGGCAGCGTCGTTCTTGCGCCCGTGCGTATGCTTGAGCGCCGTCTTGATCAGGGCCGACTCGAACTGGCGTCCCAGCACGGCCATGACTTCCTGCTGCCCCGCGCCCAGCATGCCGGCCGCCTGCAATTCCAGTAAACCAATCCAGCCCGGCGGCGCGCCGTTGGCGGGCGCGGCCGCCTCGAAGACCTGGCCGCCATGCACATGGGCAACGACCGCCGGCGCAGGCTCGCCCGCCGCCGCAGTGGCGGCACCGTCGCCCTGCCCCTGCGTCAATTCCAGCGGCAAGTCCTTGATTTCCACCGTCTGGCCCGGCGCCATCACGGTGATCCAGTTGCACAGGTTTTCCAGCTGGCGCACATTGCCGGGCAAATCGAGGCTGCTGAGGAACTGCATCGTCGGCTCGCTCATGCGTTTGGCTTCCACGCCCAGCTGGCGTGCGCTTTGCACCAGGAAGTGGCGCACCAGGATGGGGATATCTTCGCGCCGCTCCCGCAAACTGGGCAGGCGCAAACGGATCACGTTCAGGCGGTGATACAAGTCTTCGCGGAACAGGCCGTCGCGCACGCGCTGCTCAAGGTTCTGGTGCGTGGCCGTAATGACACGCACGTTCGCCTTCATGGGCTGATGGCCGCCGACGCGGTAGAAATGGCCGTCGGACAACACGCGCAGCAAGCGCGTCTGCAGGTCGAACGGCATGTCGCCGATCTCGTCGAGGAACAGGGTGCCGTTCTCCGCTTGCTCGAAGCGGCCCCGGCGCGTCGTCTGGGCGCCCGTAAACGCCCCCCGTTCATGGCCGAACAGTTCCGATTCCAGCAAATCCTTCGGGATCGCCGCCGTGTTGAGGGCAATGAAAGGCTGCGCTGCGCGCGGGCTGTGCTTGTGCAGCGCGCGCGCCACGAGTTCCTTGCCGGAACCGGATTCGCCCGTGATGAGCACCGTCACGTTCGATTGCGACAGGCGGCCGATGGCGCGGAAGACTTCCTGCATGGCTGGCGCCTGGCCGAGGATTTCCGGCGTTTCCGACGGCCCCGACTCGACGCTCGTCTCGCGCAGGCTTTCTTCCAGCGCGCGGCGGATCAGCTCGACAGCCTTGTCGATGTCGAAGGGCTTGGCCAGGTATTCGAAGGCGCCGCCCTGGAAGGCTGCGACGGCCGAATCGAGGTCGGAAAAGGCCGTGATGATGATGACAGGCAAGCCAGGAAAGCGCGACTTGACCGTCTGCAACAATTCCAGGCCGGAAGCGCCCGGCATGCGGATATCGGACACGAGCACTTGCGGCGTGTCAAATTCCAGTGCGGCGATGGCGTCGCGCGCATTGGCAAAACTCTTGGTGGCGAGATTTTCCCGCGCCAGGGCTTTTTCCAGCACCCAGCGGATTGATTCGTCGTCGTCAACTATCCAGATTGGCTTCATTAGTGTGTGCGTCCCGCAATGGATTTCATGGGTGGGATACCTCCTCGCTTATGGCAAGGGTAGAACGATCCTGAAATCGGTGTATCCAGGCCGGCTTTCGCACTCGATCACGCCCAGGTGCTGTTGCACGAAGGTTTGCGCCAAGGTCAGTCCCAGCCCGCTGCCGCCTTCCCTGCCCGACACCAGCGGGTAGAAAATCCGGTCGCGGATCTGGGGTGCGATGCCCGGTCCATTGTCAATGATATGCAAGTCTAATGCCAGGCCGTAACGGACCTTGGCCAGGGTCACCTGGCGCGCTACGCGCGTCTTGAAAATCAGCTCCGCATCGCCCGCCTCGATGCGCTCGGCCAGGGCCTGCGCCGCGTTATGCGCGATATTGAGCACGGTCTGTATCAATTGTTCCTTGTCGCCGCGAAACTCGGGGATCGAGGCGTCGTAATCGCGCGCAATGGTCAGGCCGCTGGGGAATTCGGCCAGGATCAGGCTGCGGACCCGTTCGCACACTTCGTGGATATTCACGTCGCCCACGATATGCGGACGGCGGTGCGGCGCCAGCAGGCGGTCGACCAGGGTTTGCAGGCGGTCCGCTTCCTTGATGATGACTTGCGTGTATTCGCGCAGTTCGCTCAGGTGCAGGGCCGGCAATTCCAGTTCCAGCAGCTGGGCCGCGCCGCGGATGCCGCCCAGCGGGTTCTTGATTTCATGCGCCAGATTGCGGATCAGCTCCTTGTTGACCTGGCTCTGGTCGAGGATGCGCTCCTCGCGGTCGAGCTTTAACTGCTGCACGTTCTCGCGCAGCTCGATCAGCACGCCGTCGCTCGGCGCGTCGAGCGCGCTGACGATGCTGTGCACGCGCAGCGGCTCGCGCCCCAGGCGCTCCAGGCTCAGGTCCTGGCGCAAGTCGGAAAACTTGTGTTCGAGCGCCTGCGCGCAAATGCCGGCCAGCTCCTCGGGGTTGAGGAACAGCGCCGTCAGCTTTTGCCGCGACAGGGCCTTCAAGGAGCTTTCCAGCAGGTTTTCCGCCGCCGCGTTGGCGTAGCTGATGCGGCCGTCGCCATCGAGCAGGATCACGGCCGAGGCCAGCAAATCGAGGCCGGCCAGGTGGGCGGGACGGCTGGAATGGTTGTCTAGTGTCATGTGCTTTACCGGATATTCGCGATCTCGCGTTTCAGGGCCTCGACGTTTTGCTGTGTCCGGCTAATGTTGTCCTTCAACTGCGCAACTCTTTCCTGGTATTTCGCGTAGTTACGCTCATTGCCCTGGCGCTCGGGCTGGCCGCCGTTAAATTCCAGGCGCTGCGCCGCCAGTTTCTGCTCTTCGCTGCGCAATTCGTCCTGCAGGATCTGGCGCCGATCCAGGTCGCGCGCGCGCTGCTCGGCGCCATCGACCTTGGGAAACGCGCCGGCGGCAGGCGCCGCCGTGGCCGCCGCCTGCAGGGCGGGCCGTACCGGCGCACCGGCCAGCGGCGCCGTCCTGCGTGGCGGCTCCGTCATGGCGCCCGGCAAATCGAGCAACTGGCAATGTTTGCCAGCACTCCTGTCCGTGTACGTCTTGTGTCCTTGCGCATCGGCGCACACATACAGCTGCCCGTGCGCCTGTGCCGCCGCGCCCAGCAATCCTGCCATCAGCGCCATTCTGTAATGCTTGGTCAATCTTCACTCCTGTCGGCTCGTGCCGCATCGTTCCTGGGCCGACTATACAACACCGCACTGTCACCGCCTTGGCGCCTTGCATAAAAAAACGCGGGCAAGACCATCGCCTCACCCGCGTTTTTTATTCACTACCGGCACATTGCCGGCGTGGCGCCATTACAGCGAGTAGTACATGTCGAACTCGGCAGGATGCGTGGTCATGCGCATGCGCTGTACGTCCTGCATTTTCAGTTCCAGGTAAGCGTCGATCATGGAATCGCTGAACACGCCGCCGCGGGTCAGGAACTCGCGGTCCTTGTCCAGGGCTTCCAGTGCTTCTTCCAGCGAAGCGCACACGGTCGGGATCAGTGCATCTTCTTCCGGCGGCAGATGGTACAGATCTTTCGAGGCGGCTTCGCCCGGATGGATCTTGTTGGCAACGCCGTCCAGGCCGGCCATCAGCAGTGCGGCGAAGCACAGGTACGGGTTCGCCAGTGGATCCGGGAAGCGCGCTTCGACGCGGCGACCTTTTGGATTGGCCACGTGCGGGATACGGATCGAGGCGGAACGGTTTTTCGCCGAGTACGCCAGTTTCACTGGAGCTTCGTAGCCTGGTACCAGACGCTTGTACGAGTTGGTGCCCGGATTCGTGATCGCGTTCAGTGCCTTGGCGTGCTTGATGATGCCGCCGATGTAGTACAGGGCGAAATCGGACAGGCCGGCATAGCCGTCGCCGGCGAACAGGTTTTTGCCATCTTTCCATACGGATTGATGCACGTGCATGCCCGAACCGTTGTCGCCAACGATAGGTTTCGGCATGAAGGTGGCGGTCTTGCCATAGCTGTGCGCCACGTTCCACACCACGTATTTCAGGTTTTGCGTCCAGTCGGCGCGCTCGACCAGGGTCGAGAACTTGGTGCCGATTTCATTTTGACCGGCGCCGGCCACTTCGTGATGATGTACCTCAACCGGGATGCCCAGCGATTCCAAGATCAGGCACATTTCCGAACGCATGTCCTGGAAGCTGTCCACTGGTGGCACTGGGAAATAGCCGCCCTTGACGGTAGGACGGTGGCCGCTGTTGCCGCCTTCGATGTCCTTGCCGGTCGACCACGAACCTTCGTCCGAACCGATCTTGACGAAGCAGCCCGACATATCGATCTTCCAGCGCACGCTGTCGAAGATGAAGAATTCCGGCTCAGGGCCGAAGTAGGCGGTGTCGCCCATGCCCGACGATTTCAGGTAGGCTTCGGCGCGTTTCGCGATCGAGCGCGGGTCGCGGTCGTAGCCCTTGCCGTCCGACGGTTCGATCACGTCGCACTGCATGAACAGGGTGGTTTCTTCCATGAACGGGTCGATATTGGCCGTGTTTGGATCCGGCAGCAAGATCATGTCGGACGCTTCAATGCCTTTCCAGCCAGCGATCGAAGAACCGTCAAAGGCGTGGCCCGACTCGAATTTGTCCATGTCGAAGTGCGACACGGGAACCGTCACGTGCTGCTCTTTACCACGGGTATCGGCAAAGCGGAAATCAACGAATTTGACTTCGTTTTCTTCTACCATCTTCAAGACTTCTGCGGCTGTCATTGCCATGCGTATCTCCTAAATGAATGTGGGGTGAGCCGACCTTAGTGCGTCTGGGCTGATGAAGCGAAGCAAACATTGCGTGCCACCAAAACTCATAAGGATCATAGCAGATTCCATGCCAGCTCCCGGAGCCCCCTGGTGCCGGCAACAAAATTACTGCCATCCCAGTGAAAGTTTTCCTGCCCGCGATTTTCATGCGCGTTTGCGTCGAATCAAGAATGCACTAAGCAAGTGCAAAAAACGAATAACGCACCATTATCGTGCATTTTGTGCGAATTACCGAAAAATGCCTCGTTGTGGTGCATGCGCCGTGCACCATGGATTCCCGTTTGCGGGGCGCGGACGGCGCACTATAATCGTACACACACCTGCCCACTTTCATCGAGGACGCCATGACCACCGCCGCCGACATCCTGACCACCGCCCGCAGCCGGGCCAATGAAGGTACGCCGTATGCCGGCGCCGTCACGCCGCAGGAAGCGTATGACTTGCTGCAAGGCGATGCCGCCGTCAAGCTCATCGATGTGCGCACGACTGCCGAGCGCGACTGGGTGGGCCGCGTCGACATCGCCGATACCCAGCATGGTGCGGTGCAGTGGGCCACCTACCCGGGCGGCGTGCCGAATCCCGACTTCCTCGCACAGCTGGCGGCCCAGGCCGGCAAGGATGAGGTGCTGCTGTTCCTGTGCCGCTCCGGCGTGCGTTCGCGCCACGCAGCCAAGCTGGCGACCGAACACGGCTATATCAACTGCTTCGACATCCTCGAAGGCTTCGAGGGCGACAAGGACGCCGACGGCCACCGCAAGCAGATCGGCGGCTGGTGCAAGGCAGGCTTGCCGTGGCTGGGCGCCTGACGCTGGCCGCTTGATTCTGGCCGCTTGACGCTGGCCGCCGAATTATCTGAACAGTGTTTGATCTGGCGGGCCACCATGCGGCCCGCCATCGGCTACAACCATCCATGTGCGCCCGCTTTTGCCACGCCGGACGACGACCTGGCGCTGGCCCGCAAACGCCACAAGGAATTGACATGAACGCCACCGCTCCCCACCTCGGCAGCAGTCTCGACGACTTCCTCAAGGAAGAAGGCATCTTTGAGCAAACGCAAACCCGCGCCATCAAGGAAGTGATCGCGTGGCAACTGACGCAGGCCATGCAGGAACAATCGCTGTCGAAGACGCGCATGGCAGCGCTGCTGCAGACGAGCCGTTCGCAACTCGACCGCCTGCTCGATCCCGGCAGCGACGTGACGCTCTCCACCCTGGAGCGGGCCGCCGCGCTGCTCGGGCGCAAGCTGTCGATCACCCTCGTCTAAGCAGGTTAAGCGCTCAGGCCGGCTCGCCTGCCTCTGCGGCCGGATGCTCGCCCATCAGTGTCAATATGCGCTTGCGCACGAAATTGATGTGACTGCGCAAGCCATACAGGCCATCGGCGAACGACAGGGGAATCGATATCTGGTTGACCATTTCCTCGATCTGGTCGAGCCGCTTCAATTGTTCCGCATACACGTGCGCGCGCTGCCCTTCCGGCACGTCTTCCAGCGCCTGCTCCACCGTGCGCAGCTGGCCATACCAGCGGTACACGCGCGAACGGATGCGCCACACGTACAGCGGCGGCACGACGCGCGACAGGGGCAGGATCAAGGCCCCGAGCGCTACCACCAGCACCCACATGCGGTCAAAGAAATTGGCCAGCCAGAAACTCATGTAGCGCTGCAACACGGGCGCGCCATCCTTGTAGAACTTCAACGCTTCCGGAGCCACGGGAATTTCCGTGTAGCGCGCGGACGGGAACTGCCCCTGCTGCTGGAACCACCCCGTGCCGCCATGGATGCCGGCCGCCGCCTGCACGAACAGGTCGACCAGGGCCGGATGCAAGTCTTCGCGCGCGACCAGGGTGGCCGTCGGCGCGATCAGGTGATAATCCTGCGCGGGAATGTTTTGCCCCAGGTCGACGATGCCACGCGGCAAAACGACATGCGTGAGGAAAGGCAGGCGCCGCGTGTACGCCTCCGCTTGCGAAAAATCAAACAGCTTGATGCCCGGCGTTTGCAGCAGCATCTGGATCAGCGGCGCTTCCGGCGCCGAGCTGAACACGAGACCGTCGATGCGCCCTTCCAGCAGTTCCACCGTGGCAGGCGTGTTCTGCAAGTCGCTCACCGTCAGTTCCTTGGCTTCCACGCCATTGACGGACAGCAACTGCCGGAACAGGCCGGGCACGCCCGTGCCTTCCGGCCCCAGGTTGATCTTCATGCCCTTCAATTGCGTCAGCTCCGTCACGGCCTTGTCTTCGCGCATGAACAGCCAGACGGGTTCCGTAAACAGGCTGCCCAGGGAGATGAGGCCGTGGCGCTCGGCATCTTCGTGTTCCGTCGAGCCACTTTGCACGAAGGCGATATCGGTCTTGCCCGCGTTCAAGCGCTGCAGGTTTTCCTGCGAGCCCAGCGACGGCTGCAAGGTCACCTTGATGCCGTGCCTGGCCAGGGTGGCCGCGTACTTCTTGCCGAACTCTTCATAGGCGCTATTGTCCTGCCCTGTCGACAGGGTTACCTTGCGCGGCGGCGCCGGGTCGACCAGCCAGTAAGCGAGCGCGCAAAACGCGCCGACCAGCAGCAAGGTGGGACCGGCGGTGGCGAGGAAATCGCGCACGGAAAAGCGGCTGAACGCGAGGATTTTGGACATGTGGTGGCGCATAGGTTTCATGGGTGGCTACGATGCCAAGAAAAGCTCAACTATGCAAGGCACTTTCACATGCGCGGCGTGGTCATTTCCGCTACAGTGGCAGATCACTCATTCGCCCTTCGGAGCCCTGCATGCTGAAAATTCTTGGAAAAGCCGCCTCGATCAATGTCCGCAAAGTCTTGTGGACGTGCGAGGAACTCGACCTGTCGTACGAACGCGAAGACTGGGGCAGCGGCTTTCGCGCCACGGACGACCCGGCCTTCCTGGCCCTGAACCCGAACGCCATGGTGCCCGTGCTGCTCGATGGCGACCTGGTGCTGTGGGAATCGAACACGATTTGCCGCTACCTGTGCGCCCAGGCGGGCCGCGACGACTTGCTGCCGAGTAATCCCCGCGCTCGCGCGGAGGTGGAAAAATGGATGGACTGGCAAATGGGCGACCTCAACAACAGCTGGCGCTATGCCTTCATGTCGCTGGTGCGCCACAGCCCGGCACACCAGGATGCGGCCCAGTTGGCGGCCGGTATTGCCGGATGGAACAAGATGATGGGCGTGCTGGAACAGCAGTTGCAGCGCACGGGCGCGTATGTGTGCGGCGAGCAATTTACCTTGGCGGATATCGTGCTAGGCCTGTCCGTCAAGCGCTGGCTGATGGCGCCCATGCAGCGCCCCGAGTATCCGGCCATCGCCGCGTATCACGCGCGCCTGGAAGGTAAAACGGCCGTGTTTGCCGGTTAATCCAGTTCGATTGCCTCGACCGTGCCGCCGATGACGTAGCAATCGCCATCGCGGCGCACTTCCTCCAGGGTCGCAGGGTCGTCGTGCGCATACGTGCCGTCGACATCCACGCACCACACGTCGCCAAAGCGCAGCAGCTTCACGCCGCAGCAGATGCGGTTGATGAAGTTGCCCGGCGTCTTCATCATCAATTCCCGCACGTCACCCACCGTGATGGCGACTTTGTGCCAGACATTGCCTTCCAGCCCATGATTCCTCGCGTACAACACGATGCGCACGCTCTGCACGCCTCGGGGTCCATATGCTTGCTCAAATGATACGAGCGCGCCATCGTCAAAACGGTGATATTGCGCAAAGATCTGCTGTGTTCTTTCCATGGATTCTTTCTCCTCCATAAAAAAACCGGCCCATTCAGGCCGGCTTTTTAATGCAGCAACGATTTAATTCGTGCACTGCTTGGCCACGCCTTCGGCTGGCGCAGGCGGCTCGATCAGCGGCATCAGGCTCGGCGCCAGCGACACCAGCAGTTGCACGGGCAAGGCGCTGGTGAAATCGTAGTTCTTCGATTCCGGCCCCCGCACATACGCCGTCATGCTGCCATAGAAGCGCTCGCCGATATTGAAGACGAACGTGGCCGAACGGTTCACGTAGCGCGACTCGATCAGGCGGCCGCCGGCGCCATACACGTCGAAGCGCTGGTCGCCCGTGCCCGTCTTGCCGCCCATCGGGATCGGCACGCCGTCGGCGCCGACAAACGCCGTCTTCGCCCGTTTCGCCGTGCCGTCCGACACCACTTCGCGGATGGCCTTGGCGACAGCTTTCGCCACGTCCGGCGACAGCACTTGCTCCGCTTCCACCTTCGTGCCCCGCTTGACCATGGTGTCGTACGGCGTATTGGCGGCGAAATGCATGGAATCGATGCGCACGCTGGGTTTACGCACGCCATCGTTGATGATGATGCCCATCAGCTCGGCCAGCGCGGCGGGACGGTCGGCCGACGCGCCCAGGGTGGTCGCGTAGGACGGTACAAGCGAATCGAACGGGTAACCCATCTTCTTCCACTGGCGGTGGATTTCCAGGAACCCTTCCACTTCCAGCAAGTTGGCGATGCGGCGGTCCTGCGCGTGCTTGCGGTGCGTATTGAACAGCCATTTATACACTTCCTGGCGTTCCTTTTCGCTGGCCGCCACCATCTGCGACAGGGTGGAACCTTCGTGCTGGCGCAGATACGCCACCATCCACAGTTCCAGCGGATGCACATTGGCAAGGTAGCCCCGGTCGGCCAAGGACCAGTTTTCCATCGCATACTGCTGGTACATCTTGGCCACGCGCTCGGGCGGCACTTCGTTTTGCGACGGCAAATTGGCGTTGAGGAAGTCGCCGAATTCCGCGACGGTGCCCTTCGGATTGATGGTGCGGAAGATATTCGCCAGGCGCACGGGTGTCGGGCGTATGCTGGCCAACAGGATCTTTTCCTGCTCGTCGACGCTCTTGCCGCGGTATTTCTGGTAGAAGCGGTGCAGGAATTCGCGCCCTTCCTTATCGGCAAAACGGCTCAGGTACTGGGCCCGGCGCGGATCGTCCGCGTCCGCCAGCAGCGAGGCCGAGGAATCGGGACGCGAAAACATGTAGTAGCGGGCCACGTCGCGCATCAGGCGCACGAACACCAGGTTGGTCGACTGGCGCAGCGCCTGCTGCACCGTCATGATGCGGCTGTCGTCGAGCTTGGAGAAGTTGCCGAAATGGTGCAAGCCGCCGCCCGTGAAGAAGCCTTCGCCCGGGTTGCCCGAATATTTGCGTTCCATGGCGGCCGCCAGCATGGCGGGTAAATTGCGCGCCTCGCCCAGCGGCAAAGGTTTCAAATAGGCAATTGCCCACTGCGACAGCATGTCCTTCGGATCGACGGCAATCTTGCCCAGTTCGGCGGCGCCCATGCCGCTGTAGCGCTGGTGCAACTGGTCGATGATGTCCAGGTAGGTGACCAGGGTGCGCAGCTTGGCCGTGGAACCGAGGTCCAGCTTGGCGCCTTCGTTGATGTCCAGCGGCTGGTCGTAGTTATCCGTCTGTACGCGCAGCAAGTTGGCTTGTTCGCCCTTTTGCAGCAAAGTAAAACTGTAGACCACATTGGCGGGGTCGCCATTGCCCAGCATGCCCTTGCCCGTCAAGCCGGCCGCTTTCGCCACTTCCGGGTCGCGCAGCTCGCGCAAGACCTTGGTGACGGCGTTCTGCGCCTGCGCGTCGAGCGTGCTGACCACTTTCAGGTCCAGGCGGTCCAGGTTGTACAAACGGGGATCGCCCAGCATGCTGGCCAAGTGGTTGCGCACGGCATTCGAGGCCTTGCGCGTGACGAACGAGGTCGACGCTTCCGATTGCACGCCCAAGGCCGTCGATGGGCGCAGCTTCTCGGCGATGGCCGCATTGCGCAGCTGCGGCGAGATCACGCCCGCTTGCGCCAGCAGGCGCAGATGGCTGTTGGTCAATTCTTCCAGATCGGCGCCGCCTGCCACCAGGTAATGCGAGGGACGGCGCTGCGCGATCAGCAAGCTCAGCGCCTGCTTGTAGGCGAGCGCACTGCCCGGCTGGTCCATATTGCCTTTGAGCAAAGTTTTCACTTCGGCAAATGGACGGCCATACCAGACCCACATGCCGTCGCCGATGCCGTTGACCTCGCCAAAGCCGCTCTTCGCCGACAGCGGCACGGTATTGAGGTAATTGACGACGATCTTGCGCCGCGCTTCCATGGTGTTTTCGCCATCCTGGTACGAGCGCAGGCTGGCCGACAGCATCTGCAGCAGCTTGTCCTGCATGGAACTGGTGCGGCCGTCTTCCGAATGGCGGTATTTTTCAATTTGCGTGGCCAGCGTGCTGCCGCCGCCGCCGCGGTGGCCGCCGAACAGGTTCAGCGCCTTGTCCAGAATCGCCTTGCTCAGGCGGTCCCATTCCACGGCCGGATTGCGCTCGGGCGTGCCCGGATCGAGCAATTCGCGGTTTTCGATGAACAGCAGGCTTTGCACGAGCGCGGGCGGCGCTTCGGCGAAGCCATCGAACATGCGCTCGGGATAGCTGGCCGCGAACAGGGGCGCGGCGCGGCAATCGAGGATGCTCAATCCCGCGCGGTTTTTCTCGTGATACGTGGCAAAGATGCCCCGGTCGACCAATTGCACCATCTTCGGCGACATGCGCGCCTGCGCCGTCACTTCATAGTCGCGCGCATTGAGCTTGCTAATAAAATCCGGCAAGCTGGCATAGCCGAGGCGCTCGTCATACGGGCCGTGCTGCGGATAGCGGATGGCGCCAGCCGGTGCGGGGCCGGGCTCGACCTTGAACGACAGCTGGCGGTCCAGGCGCGTGAAAAATTCCGCCTGCAGGGCCGACGTGCGCACTTCGCGCATGACGAACCAGGCCACGCCGGCGATCAGCGCCAGCAGGATGATGGCAAAGATGGGCCAGATGCGCGAACGGCGCTTCTTCGGCGGGCTCGCCGGCGGCGGCGCCTCGGCAGCTGGATCAGAGGGGGGCCGCTCTTGCGCGGCCAGATTGACGCCTGTGTCTTTCATGGGATGCTGGGGTAAGGTTGGGTTTGGACGGCGCGGGAAATGCGGCAGCGATACCGCTCCGCGCGGGATAAGACGAGAGCCAGCCAGGGCCGGTCACAACAAAGCTTGCTTAACATGATGTCCATACCGGTAAATCGAAAAAACACGCTACTGCACAGGCAGGCGACCCCGCGTTTGACACGCAAGGCCCCTGTTCACCATTCCACCACATCGGCATGAAAACGACTGACGAGCGCGCACAAAAATCTTGCTTCATTGAAGATTTTCGCAAAAAAACAACGTCTTGGAATGTACGCTTGCGTACATAGATGCACGGCGGGCTGGACGCCGGCAAAAAAGCTGCCGGCGCCGGGCTGGCTGCATGTCAGATGGTGGTGTATTCCGCCTGCAAGGTATCGAGTGCGGCGCACATCTGCGCGAAGGCGGCCGCCGCTTGCGCCGGCTCGCCCTTGACGCCCAGTTCGATATGCCGGCGCGTCTGCGCATCGCCCACGCTGGGCAAGCTGAAAACCTTGATCAACGGAAACTCCGCTTCCAGCCGCACCATCAGCGGCGTCAGCAGGGATTCGGCCGTTTCGTACACGAGCAAGGCATGTTCCGCATGCGGCACCTGGTTGAACAAATGGGGGTAATGCGTGTCCAGCACCCATTCGATCATGGGCCAGGACATGATGGGAAAGCCGGGCACGAAGTAATGCTCGCGCACGGCAAAGCCGGCAATCTTGTTGTACGGATTCGGAATCAGCTCGGCGCCTTCGACAAATTCCGCCATTTTCAGGCGGTGCAGGTTTTCCGGCGAGTTCAGATCGGCCGGCACGCCCGCCTCTACGCCCATTTCCGTGATGCGCTGCTGGATATTGATCTTGCCCTGCGGATGCAGCACCAGCGGCAAGCCCAGCGCATCGGCCGCCGCCTGGCGAGTATGGTCGTCCGGCGTGGCGCCGATGCCGCCAAAGCTGAAGACGATGTCGCCGCTGGCAAAGCTGCGCTTGAGCAAGGCGACCAGGCGGGCAGACTCGTCGCCCACGTATTCCGCCCAGCTCAGCTGCAATCCCCGCGCCTTGAGCATGTGCACCACTTTCGGGAAATGCTGGTCCGTGCGCTTGCCCGACAGGATTTCGTCGCCGATGATGATCAATCCGATAGCCATGAAGCTTCCTCGTAGAATTCGATAAAAATACTCAAGCGTCCGCCGGCGCCACGTCGGTCATGCCGCGTACGCCCCGCAACCGCGACAGTGCTTCCAGGCAGTAATACTGGAACCACAGCCCCGTAAAGATGAAGATCAGCACATACAGCCAGATGGCGAACGCCGCCAGGAAGGGGAAGAACACCACCGACATCGCGCCCCCCATCCACAGCAAGCCCGGCACGGCGCCGGCCGCGCCGGACACCATGCCGATGGCCAGCAGGGGCCAGCGCTGCGTGCGCATGATGGCGTGGCGCTCGTCCACGCTGGCGTAATCGGCCATGGCGTCATACGCCATCACGCGATAGGTCAGCCAGCCCCACAGCACGGCTTGCCCCGCCAGGGCGGCCGGCGGAAACGCGTACAGGGGCAGCAGGATGACCCAGGCGACGATAAAGAGTAAAAACGTGGCCAGCGAAGTGCCGACGCTGCCGAGCAGGCTGCCGCCATGCTTCTTTTCCAGCTGAGGAAAGTGCCGCCCGCCGATATGGCGGCCGATGGCTGGCATGGCGAACAGGCCCATGAAGATCAGCGCCGTCAAGATCATCAGCGGCAGCAGCATGAACATGGCGATCAGCGGCACGATCACGGCTTTCAGCACGCCCAGGCCGAAGGTAGTCAGCACCTGGCCGCTGGTGCGGAAGAAATCGTACTGCGTGAACAGCGCATGCAGGCTGTCGATCAGCGGCTGCAAGCCCACGTACAGCAAGCCGCCCCACAGCACCAGCGACAGGATGAACGGCGCCACGCTCAGCAGCAGTATCCTGCCATGCAATTGCGACAGGAAAGCACGGCCATACGAATTCAACACATTACGCATCAACGGCGTCCTTTTCGTTTAATTCTTGCAAATTCCACCATGCGGCGCAGGCCCAGCCATTGCTGCTGCCAGAATCCGCGGCCATAGTTGCGCCCCGGCCGGCCGACACCGTTGCTGTCGATGCGGGCCAGCTGGTCGCGCACGCCCGTGCGCGCATAGCCCGCCGAGAAATTCGCGGTGCCCAGCAGCATATCCCAAATCGGCAAGACCACGCCGAAGTTGCAACCACCCATGCTGCCCTTGCCTTTCGACTCGTGCCCCACGCCGATCGCGTGATGCGTGCGGTGGAAACGGGGCGAGATCAAGAGCCGCTCGCCGATGCGGCCGAAGTGTATCCTCACATTTGCGTGCTGCAAGCTTTGCAGGATGCGCGAAATCGACACCAGCAGCACGTACTGGCCCGGCGGCACGCCAATGCCGAGCGCCACCAGCGCCATCACCACGTCGCGCAGGAAGTCATCGAGCAAGTGGTTGCGGTCATCGCTCCACAAATTCATGTTTTGCTGGCTGTGATGCAGGCTGTGCAAGCCCCACCACCAGCCGAAATGGTGCGAGGCCCGGTGGTAGCAATAATCGACGAAGTCCAGTATCACAAAATAAATGATAAAACTGAGCAAGGGGCTGATGCCGGGCAACAGCGATTCCAGATTCAATGGATGGATATTGTCGAAGCGCAAGGCGCCCGCCAATGCATCCATCAGCGGATCGAGCGTGAAGAACACCACGACGGAAAACAGGCCGACGCGGTGCAGCACCGTATAGAGAAAATCGTTCCAGCGGGCGCGCGGGTCCGTCATCTTTTGTGCGGGAATCAAGGCTTCGAGCGGACGCAGCACGAGAAACAGCAGCACCAGTTCGCACAGGCCGATCAGCAGCCACTCCGTGCCCTCGAACGCTTCTTCCGTGAATTCGCCAAAGCCCAGGTGATACACAAGCGGGTTCACCACCGTCTGGAACAGCCAGCCTTGCGCCGCGCCAAAGGCGTCGACCACGGCATCGATGACGGGCGTGACGAAGCTGACGATGTCGGCGGCGATCATGGCTGGCCCTTCTTCTGCGCATAGGCAGGATGCTCGCGCAGGGTGGCAAAGCAAAAACCTTTGTCTTGCAGGCCGGAAATCAAGGCGTCCAGGTTGGCCGGTGCCCACGGCTCCTTGCGCGACCAGATACCCATGTGTGCAATGAAAATGTCGCCGCTGCGCAAGTTCGCCAGGGCTTTTTTCAGCAGCGTGGCGTTTGGATACTTATCACTGGGTAATTCATCGCCCGAATAGCCGGCCGGCGCCCAGCCCGCGTGCTGGTAGCCGCAGGCGCTGCCGGCCGCCAGGGTGCGCGGCGACGTGTAGCCGCCCGGCGCGCGCCAGAACGGGTCGAGCTTGCGCCCGGTCAGCTCCTGGAAGCGCGTATCGACGCGGCGCAATTCTTCGCAGAACTGCTGATCCGTGAACGAGGCCAGCTTGCCGCCATCCTTGCCGAACTGGGGCTTGACCTGGATCAAGCCGTTGGCCAGATCCTTCTTCCAGTACACGTGGTCAAACGTATGCGTGCCAAACGCATGGCCTTCGGCCACGCGGGCTTTCCAGTACGGCGCCCACGAGGCATCGAGCGAATAGTCGCCGCGCGTCGTCTTTTCATTGGCCAGGAAGAAGGTTGCCTTCACATGGCGTTTGTTCAGCACGTCGGCGATCAGCTGCGCTTGCGACTGGCTACCCGTGTCGAAGGTCATGTAGATGGCGCCCTTGCAGGCAGCCGGCGCTGGCGATGCAGCTGCAGATGCGGCTGGGGCAGCAGGTGCGGCGGCATGTGCGGGCGACAGCATGGCGTTGGCGCACAGCAGCATGGCGGGCCCGTGGCCCGCGAAAATGAAGCGTTTCATCATCACCAGCTCATCACATGCGCGGCGAGTGGGTGGCGAAATACACGCCATGGGGCGAGCGGCCCACCGGGATGGTCTTGATCACCTTGCGCGTGGTCAAGTCGATCACGGCCACTTTCTTGATCCAGCGCAACGTTACCCACATGGTCTTGCCGTCCGGCGTGATTTCCATGCAATCTGGGCCGCCCGGCACATTGATGGTGCCCACGTTTTCCAGCGTTTGCTGGTCGATGATGTTGATGGTGTTCGACACGCGGTTCGAGACGAACGTCATGCGGTTGTCGCCCAGCGCGCGGAAATTGTGCGTGCCGGCGCCCGCCTTGATGCGCTTGACGGTCTTTTGCGTGCGCCAGTCGATCACTTCCACGTAATCGCTGCCCATGATGCCCACCAGCAAATGCTTGCCATCGGGCGTCATCGTGATGCCGGCCGGCGCCGGACCGACAGGCATGGTCCATTTCACCGTTTGCGTGGCCAGGTCGATGGCGCTGACCTGGTTGCTGCCCTGCTGCGTAATGAAAGCCATGGTGCTGTCGGCCGTGAACGCCATATGACTAGGCAATTTTGGCAGCGGGATGCGCTTGGCCAGGGTCAGGTTCTTGCCGTCGTAGCGGTACAGGTCGATGCGGTCCAGGCGCAAGGAGTTCGAGATGAACCATTTCTGGTCCGGCGAAAAGCCGATCTGGTACGGGTCGAGGATGTTGCTGATGCGGCGCTGGATCTGGCCCGACACAGGGTCGAGGAAGATCAGCTCGTTGCCGACGGAACTGGCGACGATCAGCGACTTGCCATCCGGCGTTTCCATCAGATGGTGCGGTTCCTTGCCGACGGCAAAGGTGGACAGGGGAGCATAGGTTTTCTGGTCCAGCAGTTGCACCGTAGCATCACGGGAATTGAGCACCACCACCACTTCGGCTTGCGCCGTCGATATTGCGGAAACCAGGCACAGCGAGGAAAAAACAAGGCGGCGTAGACTGCGGAACATGGCAAAAATCACTGTTAAATACAAAACATGCATTTTACGTGGAACACTGTATTTATTGTGTGAAATCCCCCCTTAAATGCTGCCGGCAGCCACACATCGCCGTAATTTCCGTTTTTTCCCCGTCCCAGGCCTGGAATGGCGCTTTGCAACTCATTGCTCTACAATCTGAAGCTTTCATCGCCTACACAAGGATAATCATGACCACCACCACTACCGCTTCCGGCCTGCAATACATCGACACCACCGTTGGCGAAGGCGCTGAAGCGCAAGCCGGCAACAATGTTGTCGTGCATTACACGGGCTGGCTGCAAAACGACGACGGCAGCGCCGGCGCGAAATTTGACTCGAGCAAGGACCGCAACGATCCATTCGAATTCCCGCTGGGCGCCGGCCGCGTCATTCAAGGCTGGGACGAAGGCGTACAAGGCATGAAAGTGGGCGGCAAGCGCCAACTGATCATCCCGGCAGCACTGGGCTATGGCGCACGCGGCGCCGGCGGCGTGATTCCACCGAACGCCACCCTGATTTTCGACGTCGAACTGCTGGGCGTATAAGCACCGACTCCGCAGCGCTCAAGCGACTGTACCGACGCCGCCCCTGTTCACGCAGCGGCGGCGTTTTTGTTTTGAGTGTGTCCTCTAATGCACGGCGCGCTTTTTTCACTATGATGTCAGGCACTGCAGCACGCACGGTGGCCACTCCGCCGGGCCTGCCGCACTTTTCCAGCGATTCCATCAGCACACAGGAGCCATCATGAGTTTACAAGAGCAATTCGAACAAGCGCAGCTCGATTCCAAGACCCTGTCCGAGCGTCCGGACAATATGACCTTGTTGAAAATCTACGCCTTGTTCAAGCAAGCGTCGAGCGGCGACGCCACGGGCGAGCGTCCTGGCATGACCGACTTCGTCAACCGCGCCAAGTTCGACGCCTGGGCGGCCCTGGCCGGCACCTCGAAGGAAGAGGCGCAACAGCAATACATCGACCTGATCGAAGACTTGAAGGATTAAACCTGAAAACGCCTGTTTTGCAGAGAAATAGGCCGAAAACGGCTGAAAACTCACCAAAAACCACAAAAACAGGCTGAAAATGCAAAAGTGGCTACCAAATCGGTAGCCACTTTTTTTACGCCTGTCTCAGCCGCAAACTTACTTTTTCGCCGCCGCCAGCGCTTGCGCGATCCAGCCGTCAAACGTCTGCTGGTGGTACTTGATCCAGCCAGCCGTATGGCGCGCGATATCGGCTTGCGTGTTTTCGCCGCGGCGCATGCGCTCGTTCTGCGCATTGATGTCCGCCACGGGCAATTGCATCACTTCGAACAGCTTGGCCGCGGCCGGATTCTTCTCCGCCCAGGCCTTGTTCGACACGATGCGCGCCGTGTTGACGGCAAAGCCGTAGTCGCTGCCATCGTCGAGGCGGGTATTCACCTTGTCCGGATTGGCCGAGAACGGCACTTTCAGCCAGACCACGTCCTTGCCCGGCACCAGCACGCCGCTGACCCAGTACGGCGTCCACGTGTAGTACAAAATCGGTTCGCCACGCTTGTAGCGGCCCAGGGTGTCGGCGATCAGGGCCGCATAGCTGCCCTGCACGTGCGTCACCGTCTTGCGCAGTTTATACGCATCCATGTGGTTCTCGATCAGCGCTTCGCAGCCCCAGCCTGGGTTGCAACCGGTCAAGTCGGCCTTGCCATCGCCATCATGGTCGAACAGCTTGGCCAGGTTGGGATCGCGCAACTGGTCGATATTCGTGATGTTGTACTTTTCCGCCGTCGCCTTGTCGATCAGATAACCTTGCGCGGCAGGCCCCGCATACTGGCCCGTGCGCGACAGCTTGGCGTCGCCGCCCGCATTGTTATAGAAATCCTTGTGCATCGGGTCCCAGTGCACGGCCATGAAGGTGGCGTCACCATTGGCAATGGCGATATGCGCCGTCGGATATTCCACTTCCTTGATCGGCTGCACGTCGTAGCCCAGCTTTTCCAGGGCCTTGTCGACCAGCATGGTCTGGAAGGTTTCTTCCGCGATCGAACTTTGCAGCGGTTGCACCTTGACGCCCTTGCCGGGCAGCGCATCGGCAGCGGCGGCCGGCGTCTGCGCCATGGCCAGGCTGGTGGTCAGGGCCATGGCGGCGATCGCCAGGGCGGAAAACAGCTGGAACTTGCGTTGCGATTTTTGCGTCACTTTGAAATTGTCGATTTGATGCATGTGTATCCTTTATTGTGCGTTGGCCAGCGTTACTTGCTGTTCAACATTATTTTTCTCCGCATTGCCGCGCACCAGGCGCAGCACGAAACCGGCAGGACCCGTCTGGTACCAGTGGCGCACGCCGCGGCGTGGCTGGCCCATCGCTTGCGTCAAGCGGTCCAGGGTGATGGCCAGCAGCACGATGCCCAGGCCGCCCACGGTGGCCAGGCCCATGTCCAGGCGGCCGATGCCGCGCAATACCATCTGGCCCAGGCCGCCCACGGCGATCATCGAGGCGATCACAACCATCGACAGCGACAGCATCAGCGACTGGTTGATACCGGCCATGATCGATGGCATGGCCAGCGGAAATTGCACGCGGGTCAGCAACTGCCACGGCGAGGCGCCATAGGCGCGGGCCGCTTCGATCAGGTCGGGACGCACCTGGCGGATGCCGAGGTTGGTCAGACGCACCAGCGGCGGCAGGGCAAAGATGATCGTCACGATCACGCCAGGCGCATTACCGATACCAAACAGCATCACCACGGGCACCAGGTAGACAAACGCGGGCGTCGTCTGCATGGCGTCGAGCAGGGGGCGCAGGATATTCTGCGCGCGGTCGCTGCTGGCAAGGAAGATGCCCAACGGCAAGCCGATGGCCAGGCAGAACGCCAGCGACGTCAAGACCAGCGACAGGGTCGTCATGGCTTCCGGCCAGATGCCCAGCATGGACACCACCAGCAGCGCCAGCACGGTGCCGATGGCCAGGGTGCGGCTGGTAAATTGCCATGCCAGCAAGCCGATGATGGCGATCACCGTCAGCGACGGAGCGGCCAGCAGCACGCCTTCCACGCCGGACAGCACGCTGTCGATCGGCGCGCGCACGGCCTGGAAGAAGGGACGGAAATGCGCGACGACCCAGCCCAGGCCCTGGTTGATCCAGCTTTCCAGCGGCAGCGAGCCGTCGAAAATCTGCGTCAGGTGAAAGCCGGACGCATGTTCCGGCTGCACGGCAGGCGCGGCGGCGTCCAGCCAGGCGGTGCTGGCGTCGGTAGGCGGCGTCAGCGCCCAGGGATTGATTTGGGCGGCCTGTTCAACAACAGGTTCTACTGCGGAAACGGTGCTTGGGTTCATGCTTGTCCTTTCTGTTGTTGTTCGGCTATGGCTGGCGTGTCGCGGTCGAGGAACTTCAGCAAGGTTGTCTTGCTGATGGCGCCGCGGAAGCTGCCGTCATTGGCCACCACAGGGACGGCGTAAGGCAGTTGCGCCACCTGGCCGAACAGGCCGGCGACTGGCTCATCTGCATTGATGGTCTGCACGTCGGGCAAATAGGCATGCGCCAGGCCCAGCGGTCCCACATGGCCGTCGAGCGCACTGCGCAGCGAATCGGCCGAGACGACGCCAAGGAACTTGCGCTGCGGATTGACAACGTAGGCAAACGCGCGATCCTGCTCTTCCAGCATCGACAGCGCGGCGCGCGAGCCGCGGCTCGGCGACTCGGACACGACGATCTGGCTCTTGCGGGCGATATCGCTGGCCTTGAAGACGGCCGCCGCATCGACGCCGCGCACGAAGTTGCGCACGTAATCGTTGGCAGGTTTACGCAGGATTTCTTCCGGCGTGCCCACTTGCACCACGTGGCCGTCTTTCATGATGGCAACGCGGTCGCCGATGCGCATGGCTTCGTCGAGGTCATGCGAAATGAAGACGATGGTGCGGCGCTTGATTTGCTGCAAACGCAGCAGTTCCGATTGCATTTCCGTACGAATAATCGGATCGAGCGCGGAAAACGCTTCATCCATCAACAGAATCGATGGATCGCACGCCAGCGCACGGGCCAGGCCCACGCGCTGCTGCATGCCGCCCGACAATTCGTCGGGATAGCTGGCGCCGTAGCCGTCCAGGCCCACTTGTTCCAGCGCTTGCTGGGCCAGCGCATGGCGCTCGGCCTTGGGCATGCCGGCCAGTTCCATGCCGAAGGCAGTGTTGTCGAGCACGGTAATTTGCGGCAGCAGCGCGAACGACTGGAACACCATGCTGATGTCCTTGCGGCGCAGGGCGCGCAGTTGGGCATCCGGCAAGGTATTGATGTCGTTGCCGTCGATCAAGATGCGGCCGGCGGTCGGCTCGATCAGGCGGTTCAGCATGCGCACCAGGGTCGATTTGCCCGAACCGGACAGGCCCATGATGACGAAGATCTCACCCGCTTCAATGGTAAAGGTGGCGTCGAAAACGCCGATGGTGCAGTCGGTCTGGGCCAGGATATCCTGCTTGCTGGCGCCCTGATGGACGAGTTCAAGTGCTTCTTCTGGCTTGTCGCCGAACACTTTGAACACATGGTCGATAATGATTTGTTTTGCCACGATGTGGTTCTCCCTCGATTTGACGAATGGAATGAAACCCAGCAAGCTGCCAGCTTGCGGCGGGAATCAGCAAACCCTGTTGCGTCGGCTACGCCACGGCGCAAAAGCGCACGGGAGCGACAGGAAACAGGGGGTGACACGCATGTGACCAGCGGATGGCCAAAGCCGGTGCCGGGGTGCCGTGTGCGTGCTAAAAGAGGCTGTGGTTCAGGACTTTTAACAACGCTAGCGCCATGCAAATACATGGCACCAAATGTATTTGACCGAAAAAAATCGACCAAGCTACTTTTAACTGGATGCGGGTGTAAAACCCAATGAATTATTCACCACTCAGCGAGTGGGGAGTACTGCGAAGCAGAAGGTGAAACGCGGTGTAGCTGTTGTAAATATGACTCAAGTATAACGCAAAAAGCCGCCAAAGTCCAATGGCTTTCCAAATAGAAATGTGCTAGCAATGTTCGCCAGCGTACAGTCAGACGTGAAAAAGGCGAAAAGCGACGTGTTTTCATCGTCTTTTCGCCCATCGCTGCGACACGTTTTCTAGCACCAAACATGGCGCCAGACAAGCGGATCAAACTGGCTCGGTAAACACCTTGCGCATCTTTTCGGCGATCTTGCCTTCAATCGTGGACGCGAAGGCGCTGAGCATGAAGCCCAGCTTGATTTGCAGTTGCGCCTGCTCTTTTTCCAGAGTCAGCGAACCATCGACGCCGCTGCGCTCGAAGCGCAGCACATCGCCATCCCAGGCGCACGCCAGGTCATACTCCTGGGCCAGCTTGTCGGCCACTTGCTGCGCCGCTTCGCGCGCCTTTGCTGCTGTCAGCTTATGTTGCTGAACTATATTTATATCCGCCATCAAACGATCCTTTTATTATAAAAACGGGTGCCATACGGCCAGCATCATACCAGCCGCCACGCGGCAGCCGCAGCCATGGGGAACGCCGGCACACGGAAAAAACCGCGCTTTCTTGCGCCGCACTTGCGCCGCATCAAACCGCAACCACCAAAGCAGGCCGACTATCTCCATTCCAGTTGCGAGTGTCTTGGAGAGCTACCATGGACCAGAAAGTCATCGTGCCGGTCGAAGCCGTGCTGACCAAATGCGTGTCCTTGCCTGTCGGCTATGTCCCTACCCCCTCGGCGCCCTACCGCCTGCACCGCAAGAATGCGCAACTGACCCTGCAGCCGGGTCCGCCCCGTCTGACGGACGCCACGGTCCGCAACCTGGCCGCCGTGCCCGTCGGTTCGCGCGTGCTGATCTGGAAGCAAGACCCGTCCGTGAGCGAGCTGGGCACGCGCAAGTCCTTCCTGCCCGGCCTGATACTGCAAGGTCCGCGCGACGCGCGCATCACCTTTGGCGAGCCGGGCATCGCCCAGGTCAGCCCGAACGCCTTTGGCGACTTCATCGTCTCGCCCAACACCGACCAGTTCGACGCCGTGCACACGTTTGCCATCGTGCGCATGACGCTGACCATGTACCAGCGCGCGATGGCCAGCAACAACACGGCGCCGCCCCTGCCCTGGCAATGGAATAGCGCCAGCAACACGGCACCGCTGCGCGTGTTCCCGCACGGCTTGCCCAATGTCATGAATGCCTATTACAGCCGCAGCGACAAGGCCCTCAAGTTCGGCGACTTCATTCCCAGCGGCGCCACCGAACGCGTCTACACTTGCCGCTCGCTCGACATCGTCTCGCATGAAACCGGGCACGCCATCCTCGATGGCCTCAAGCCGAATTGGCTGCTCAACAATAATCCACCGCAGACGGGCGGCTTGCACGAATCGTTCGGCGACCTGACGGCCATCTTCCTGGCCCTGTCGCAGCTGGACCAGGTCGAGGCCGTGATCGCGCAAACCAAGTCCGACCTGCACGACAAAACCTTTCTGGCCGACCTGGCGGAACAGTTCGGCCTGGCGCTGGGCCGGCCGAACGGCTTGCGCAATGCCGATAACGACATCAAATTGTCGGAGGCCGGCACGGAAGTGCACGCCATCTCGCAAGTGTTTACAGGCGCTATCTACGACATCCTGGCCGACATCTTTGCCCACGAACGCCAGCCCCAGCTGGAAGATGACGCGGCCGTGCTGCACCGTTGCGGCGACTACCTGCGCAGCCTGGTCTTGCGCGCCCTGGTAGCGTCCCCCGACCAGGCGGCCACGTACGCCGACGTGGCCGGCCACATGCTGACCCTGGCGCAAGCCGACGGCTTTACCAGCTACCTCGATTTCATCCGCAACAGCTTTACCGTGCGCGAAGTGCTCAAGGACAATGCCATGACGGAGGATGGACAAATGACCTTTGCCCCCGATGTCGTCGACGAAGCGGGCGCCGTGCAAGACAGGCGCGCCTGCTGCGGTACCATGAACCATACGGAATACAGCGAATCGGATCAATTGCTGGAAGCGGAGCGCGAAGCGCTGGCGGCCTGGTGCCGCAGTTACGCCCCCCGGTAAACGCCCCGCGCCGCAAGCCCGCCAGCGGTCAGCCGCAGGCGATGGCATGCCGCATCACCACCACCACCACCGTCCCCAAGAAGGAGCAGCATGAAAATTTCAGCCCGCAGCAGCGGCGGCTTTGCCGGCCTGAGCGAACAGTACGACATCGATACGCAAGCCCACCCGGCCGGCCCCGGGCTGGAAGCGGCACTGGCCAGCAGCGGTTTTTTCACGCACCCGCAGGGCACGGGCGGACAGGTGGGCGCCGATATCCCCCATTGGCAGATCACCGTCGAGGCACCGGCCGCGCGCCGCACCATCACGTTTGCCGAAGATGGCAGTGCTGAAAATGCACATTGGCAACAGTTGCTGACGCAAATACGCGCCAGCGCCTGATTGTTCTGGCACTTATTTTTGCCGATCTTGATTTGGGTAAAACAAAAACACCACACGGCGAGCTTCCGCCTCGCCCGTCCTGCTCCCTGCAGCATCGGGCGACTGTCGCTTTCTTGCCGCGTTCTTCATGGTAACGTCCCGGATAGTCGCTGAATTGCACGCTCTGCGCGGCAACGGCGCTGCCAAAAAATGAATTTGCTTATATGTATTGTATATAAGCGGGATTTGTTAGAAATAGCGAATTGCCTTAAAATACAATGCTTTGCTTTAGTATGCGCCGCCGAGGTTCCTGCAGGCGCTACAGCACCTCCCCCCAAATTGATAGGACTGTTATGACCCACGTTGTCACCGAATCCTGCATCGCCTGTCGCTATACCGACTGCGTCGATGTCTGCCCGGTAGATTGTTTCCGGGAAGGCCCGAACTTCCTGGCAATCGATCCGGACGAATGTATTGACTGCGCAGTCTGCGTGGCAGAGTGCCCGGTGAACGCGATTTTCGCGGAAGAAGACGTGCCGGGCGACCAGCAAGCCTTCATCAAGATCAACGTCGACCTGGCCCGTAACTGGCCTTCGATCACCAAGACGAAGGCTGCCTTGCCGGAAGCCGAGCAATACAAAGACGTCAAGGACAAGCTCGACATGCTGGTGCGCTAAGCGCACGGCACTTGCCGCGCCGTTTCCGGCGGAGAGACTGTTCTCCGCAGGGGCGTGGCGGTGAAAAAATGTACAAAAAGCAGCGGAAACGCTGCTTTTTTTGCTTTTAGAGCATCGTTGCAGGTCTATCCACGCAAGTGTGGCGCGCTGTCACACCAAAGCGCAAACTGTGGACCTATGCGCGGTAATGCACATTTTGTCCTCAACAAATATCGTAAAATTGGATTATGATATTTGAGCCGATATTGGCGCTTGGAATTAAACAAGGACTATATATGCTTTACCAACTGCACGAACTGCAACGCTCCTTCCTCACTCCGGTGATGCAATGGGCAGACATGTCCTCCAAGTTATTTACCAACCCGGTTTCTCCACTGGCCCACACCCCGTTTTCGCAACGCATCGCAGCCGGCTACGAGCTGATGTACCGCCTTGGCAAAGACTACGAAAAACCACAATTTGACATCAAATCCGTTCTCGTCCAAGGCGAGAACGTCGACATCCGCGAACACGTTGTCGTGACAAAACCGTTTTGCCGCCTGATTCACTTCAAAAAAGAAGCCACTGGCTTGCAACAGCCCAAAGTTTTGCTGGTTGCCCCCCTGTCCGGTCACCACTCGACCCTGCTGCGCGATACCGTGCGCGGCTTGCTGGCCGAGCACGATGTCTACATCACCGACTGGACGGACGCGCGCATGGTACCGCTGACGGAAGGCCCGTTCCACTTGGACGACTACATTTATTATGTGCAGGAATTCATCCGCCTGCTGGCGCCTGACTTGCACGTCATTTCCGTCTGTCAACCGACCGTGCCCGTGCTGGCTGCCATCTCGCTGATGGCGACGGCCAAAGATCCGCACATGCCGAAAACCATGACGATGATGGGCGGCCCGATCGACCCGCGCCGCTCGCCCACGCAAGTGAACAACCTGGCGACGGAAAAGAAATTCTCGTGGTTTGAAAACACCGTGATCTACGCGGTGCCGCCGAACTACCCGGGTTTTGGCCGCAAGGTGTATCCGGGCTTCCTGCAGCACGCCGGCTTCATCGCCATGAACCCGGGCCGTCACGCGCAAAGCCATCGCGAGTTCTACATGCACCTGGTGACGGGCGACGACGAGCCGGCGGAAGGCCATCGCCAGTTCTACAACGAGTACAACGCCGTGCTGGACATGCCGGCCGAGTACTACCTGGAAACCATTAAAACGGTTTTCCAGGAATTCAGCTTGCCGATGGGCACGTGGAAAGTGGGCGGCCAGCTGGTGCGTCCGCAAGACATCACGAATGTGGCGCTGTTCACCGTAGAAGGCGAGCTGGACGACATTTCCGGCGCCGGCCAGACGCAGGCGGCGCATGACCTGTGTTCCGGCATCCCTGCCGAGATGCAGCAGGATTTCGTGGCGCCAAAATGTGGCCATTATGGCATTTTCTCGGGCCGCCGCTGGCGCGAAATCATTTGCCCGAAAATCGGCGAATTCATCCAGAAACATTCCTGATCCGCAGTATTTTAGGCAAAACGGCACGCCAGGCTACCCTGGCGTGCCGTTTTTTTTATGCCCGGCTCATGCGCGTGACGTTTCGACCTTCACCGTCGGACGCGTATTGACAAAGATTTGCTCGACTCGCGGCTCGCCCGGCCCCGGTTTCTTCATCGCATAGCCATTCACGGGCTGCGAGCGGTTCACCCACAGCGCGTAATACAAATGGTCGGCGCGCGGATCTTCCGTGTTCGGATGGATCAGTATCGTCAGGCCCAGGCTATTGAGCTGCAGCCACGGCACGATGACGGGCAGCAAGTCATTCGTAAAACCAAAGTAAAACGACGGCGTCACGTGCGGGCCGCGCGGCTCCAGGTTCCAGTCGCCCAGTTCGATCTGAAAACGCTCGGCCGCCCACTTGCGTATCAGCGTCGCCTTCTGGTAACTGTCTTCGTCAAAATAGATATGCGCGTGATAACTCTCGATATCCGTGTAGGCGCGCGGCTTCGATGGCAAGGTTTCCTCGCCGGGCCGCACGCTGACGGGGCGCGGCGTGGGCGCCGTGTCCGTATGCTCGCCCCACGGGCTCTTGCCGGGTGCTGGTTTGGCGCGTTTGACGGCGCCATCCTGGGCCAGGGCCGTGCCAGCCAGGCCCGAAGCGGCCAGCGCCGCCACCAGGCCGCCGCCGCGCAAGACCGTGCGGCGCTGCGGCGAGAGGAGATTGGCCCACTCCAGGTCGATGGCCGCGTGTTGAGTGTTGTCTGACATAGGATTTCCTGTTCTTGATTATGAGTATGGAGAGAAGGCAGATCAAAAGTGAACGGTGGCGCGGGCGTAGTAATAACCGCCCAGTACGCCCAATGGTCCCGAGTTGTCGTACGCGCCCGTGTACTGCGCCAGATTCGCGGCGCTGCGCGCGTCGCGCGGCACCTGGCCCGGTTTCTGGTCGAAGACATTGTTGGCGCCCACCGTCACGCTGATGCGCTTGCTGATGTCGTAGCCGACGCTGACATCCGTCACGAAGGCGGCTTTCAGCTGGTAATCGCCGCCCGTGATGGCGTTCAGGCGCTTGAGCTTGCCGTAACGCGTCTCGCGCACGTTGAACGTCCAGCCCGCCTTTTCATACGCCAGGGTGACAATTTCCTTGTCGCGCGGCGCCCGGTACAGCAAGTCGTACTCGGCCGATTTGCTCAGGGTGCCGATATTCGGCAAGCCTTGCAGCACCGTCGGCAAGGCCGCCTTGCCGACCAGGCTCGTGTGGTTGATATTCGCGGCCGCCGTCCAGCGCAGCTTGCCGTCGGCCACACGCAGCACATCCTCGGCCGTCAAGTCGATACCGCGCGTGCGCGTGTCGCCCACGTTGGCAAAGTAATGCGCGACGAGGCCATTGCCTACCGTCAAACCCGCCGAGCGCAGCAGGTTTTCGATCACGCTTGCTTGCGCGGCCGTCAGCGGCCGACCACTGCCATCGAGCGCCACGCCCGAGCTGCGGTCGATGCCGATGTTCGACGACACGCCCAGGCGGTCGCTGACCTTGATTTGATACGCGTCAACGGCCAGGCGCAGGGTGGGCGTAGGATTGAAGGTCAGCCCGGCCGACAGATTCGTCGATTTTTCCGGTTTCAGCGCTTGCGCACCCAGTGCCCGCGCTGCGGCCGAGTTCGGCTGCGCCAGGGTATACGGCACGCCAGCATGGTCGGAGGTATTCGAATACGATTGCGTCACCAGGCTCGGCGCATGGAAACCATTGCTGACGGTGCCACGCACGGCGACCGTGGGCGTGACGTCATAGCGGGCGGACAAACGGCCCGTCGTCTTGCTGCCGAAATCGGAATATTTCTCGGCGCGCAGTGCCGTGTCGAGCAACAATTGCGGCGTCAGTTTCGCGCCCAGGCCGATATACGCCGCATAGCTGTGGCGCGCCGTATCCGAGGCGTCGACGGGCAGGTAACCGGCCAGCGCCGATGAGCCGCTGCCCTGCCAGGAAGCGGGCTCACCTGGGCTGCGTTGCTGTGTTTCATGCGAATACTCGAGACCGACGCTCAGGTCGGCTGGCTCGCTCAATCCCAGCGGCACGGGACGGCGCGCGTCGGCGTTGGTGGTCGAGCGGCTGTAACGCTGATTGCCGATGGTGAAATCCGTCTTGCCACCTGGATAGCTCAGCGAATAATTGGCCGAGTTTTCCACGCCCACGTCGATATCGTCGCGTCCGTAAGTACTGCTGATATCCCAGTTCCAGCCCGCCGTCTCGCCCTTGACGCCGCCCGTCAGGGAAAAATCGTTTTCGCTCGTCGTTTCATACGGCGTGAAGCCGTCGGGATACACGGACAGCAAGCCTTTGTTGTTATTGAAAATGGTATTGGGCAAACGGAAATTCTGCGCCGAGCGGGCATTGCGGTGCGCATACGTGCCGAAACCGTACAGTTGCACCTCGTTCGACACGTCATAGCCGAAGTTGGCGCTGAGCGAAGCGGTCGTGCTTTGCGGCACGCCCGTATTGCGCCACGGATTGCTGTTGCGGCTTGCTTCTGCCGGGTTCGGCGAGGCGCCCGCCGGCAAGCTGTTGTTCGGCCCCAATTTCACCAGCTGGCCATCGCTGTTGCGCACGGCCGGATACGACAGGTAGCCGGGATTCAGTCCGAAATTGCGCACGGCGATGCCCTGGCGCTGGACTTCGGCGCCGAAGTGGGCAAAGCCGTGTTCGCCCAGGCGCGTGCCGCCATCGATGCGCACGGAACCGTTCGTGCCGTCGCCGTCGTAGGTGGAGCCGAGTTGGGTGCTGAAGCTGCCCTTGTCATCCGCCTTCAGGATGATGTTGATGACGCCGGCAATGGCGTCGGAACCGTAGATGGCCGAGGCGCCGTCGCGCAGGATTTCCACGCGGGCAATGGCCCCCGTGGGTATCAGGGCCAGGTCGGTGGCGACGGAACCGGGAAAACCATCCTCGTTGACGATGGCCGTCGTATGACGGCGCTTGCCGTTGACCAATACCAGGGTATGCGACGGGTCGAGGTTGCGCAATTGACCGGCACGCACGATGCTGCCCAGGTCCGGCTGCACGCGGGCTGGCAAGTTGAACGACGGCAAAGCCGTATCCAGCGCATCGAGCAAGTTCAGTTTACCCGTGGCCTGCAATTGCTGCGCGCTGATCACGTCGATGGGTGCGGCGCTGTTGGCCACCGTGCGGCCCGTGCCGCGCGCCCCCGTGACGATGACGGTGTCATACGACGCGGCGGCCAGTGCGCCAGCGCCATCCGGCGCGGCCTGCGCGTGGACCACGCCAGGCGCCCCCAGCAGCAGTACGGCGGCGGAGACGGCGTGCGCCAGTTGCCGCAAACGCGGGGCGGGGTCATGCTTGTGAATCGGTTCCAGCATACGAAAACATCCTTTCAAAGTCGTCAACACAGTGGCTGCAGACTAAAGGATGGACAAACAAACAAGAACGAATGGTTTCGTATTTAGATATTTCGTTTTGGCAACTAACAACAGCGGCGGCGCGCCGTGTCAGGGAGTCGCCGGGGCGGTCGCCAGGCTCTGGTCGAGCCGCTTCCAGTAATCGCGTTCCAGCCGGGCCGTATCGATATCGCGCGCCGCCTCGTTGAAGCGTTTTTGCCACGCCGCCCCCCCGGCATCGCGCTGGAAGCACACATGCACGGGACGCTCCTTGAAGACGGTATCGATGACGGCGATGCGTTCGCGCTCGGCCTTGCTGAAGTTGCGCCCCATCAACAAGTGCTGCAGGACATGGCGCTCGATGACGATCACGCGGTAACGCTTGATGAACAGTTTCTTCAGATTCGTCGCGTCGTTCAAGCCCTCTTCCGTCTTCAGCTCGCCGCGCGCCACCATGCCGTCGAACTGTTCCCCATTCGAGTAGCCGGCCACAGTGCCAATGCGCAGCTTGCCCAGGTCGGCCAGGCTGGCACCGGGCACGCCGTCCTCCTTCAGGTAGGCCAGCACACCCTGCGTGTTACCAACCGGAACAGAAAAGTGGCAGAGTTTTTCCCGTTCCGGCGTGCGCCACACGGCCAGAAACCCAGCATAGCGGGAACTGGCCAAGCCAAACTGCATGGCGCGCTTCCAGGGAAAATAGTCATATTTGACCGTATAGCCGAGACGCTCGAAAACGGCGCTGACCATGGCGCCCGACATGCCATCGGCCGGCAGGCTACGGGAAATAAAGGGCGGCCAGTCTTCCGCCGCGAAGCGGACGATGCGCGAACTGGCAGCGCCCGGCGGCGCCATGGGGGAGCTAGCCTGCCCGTGTGCAAGGGCAAGTGCAGAGTGCATGAACAAACAGAAGGGCAAACCAACTGTCCGGAGGAAACGCATGTTTGGCTCCTATGGCCTGGCGCACCGTGCAATGCAGGCGCGGCAACAGGACTGGCGGTCGGCTTTTTTTGATCACTGGCTTGATAAAAATCATGCTCCCACAAAAAAAAGAAATTGCAAAGTTGTTTACTTGCACTTTGACATTCCCACGGGAAATAAAATACGATTGCGGCGCGCCTGCAACAGGCTGTCATGGCGCCGGCTATCCCCTCTTGCGCAACAGGTTTTTACTTGTGCGCGCGCCGGATGGCCGATAATGGCGTTTTACCGTGGAAGATGACCGTGCCGCACCCTGCCCCTCCCTCACTTGCCGACCAGATCGAAGACTTGCTGCCGCAAACGCAATGCACCAAATGCGGCTACAACGGTTGCCGCCCGTATGCGGAAGCGATTGCCGCCGGCAGCGCCGACATCAACCAGTGCCCGCCGGGCGGCGCGCAAGGCATCGTGCGTCTGGCCGGCTTGCTGGGCAAAAAAGTCATTCCGCTCAATCCCGTCAACGGCCTCGAACGTCCGCGATCTATCGCCTATATCGACGAATCGCTGTGTATCGGCTGTACCCTGTGCATCCAGGCTTGCCCGGTGGACGCCATCGTCGGCGCCGCCAAGCAGATGCATACGGTGGTGACAAGCCTGTGCACGGGCTGCGACTTGTGCGTGGCGCCCTGCCCCGTCGATTGCATCGTCATGTACCCCGTCAGCGGCGACGCCACGGGCTGGGATGCCTGGAGCCAGGCAGAAGCAGACGACGCGCGCGCGCGCCACGATTTCCGCACGCAGCGCCTGCGCCGCGAAACGGAGGAAAACGAAGCGCGCCTGGCTGCCAAGGCCGTCGCCAAGATGCGCGAAGTGACGCAGGAAGTGCCCGTCACGCCCGATGAACAGGCGGAAAAGGAACGCAAGCGCGCCATCATCGCCGCGGCCATGGAGCGCGCGCGCGCCAAGGCCGCTGCCGCCAGCACGGATACCCCCCAGCCAGCCCCAATCACCCCGAAAAAAGACGCATGAACGCCGCCAAACGCCTGGAAATCTTTACGCGCTTTCGCGCCGCCAATCCTTCCCCGAAAACGGAACTCGACTACACGACGCCGTTCGAGCTGCTGATCGCCGTGCTGCTGTCGGCACAGGCGACGGACGTGTCCGTCAACAAGGCAACCCGCTTGCTGTATCCGGTCGCCAATACGCCAGCCACGATACTGGCGCTGGGCGTGGACGAGCTGGCCAGCTACATCCGCACCATCGGCCTGTTCCGCACCAAGGCGAAGAACGTCATCGCCACTTGCCAGATCCTGCTCGAGCAGCACGGCGGCGAAGTGCCGCGCGACCGCGCCTCGCTGGAAGCCTTGCCCGGCGTGGGCCGCAAGACGGCCAACGTGGTCATGAACACGGCGTTTGGCGAACCGACGATGGCCGTGGACACGCATATCTTCCGCGTCTCGAACCGCACTGGCATCGCGCCAGGCAAGAATGTCGATATCGTCGAGCAAAAACTGCTGAAATTCATCCCCAAGGAATTCCTGCACGACGCCCACCACTGGCTCATCCTGCACGGCCGCTACACATGTACGGCGCGCAAGCCCCAATGCTGGAATTGCATGATCGCCGACCTGTGCGATTACAAGGACAAATCGCCGATGCCGGCCGTGGTGTAATGCAAAAAAAACGGCCCGCGAGGGCCGTTTTTGTCATTCGCAGCAAGCGTACGCTTACAGCAACACCATATTGTCGCGATGAATCAGTTCATGGCCTTCCATGTAGCCGAGAATCGCTTCGATCTCGGTGGACGGCTTGCGCATGATGCGGCGCGCTTCACCGCTCGTGTAGTTGGACAGGCCGCGCGCCACGGGCACGCCATCCACGTCGACGCAGGTGATGACGGCGCCGCGGCCGAATTCGCCGTTCACGCCCGTCACGCCGATCGGCAGCAGGGACTTGCCTTCCTGACGCAGCTTTTGCACGGCGCCAGCGTCCAGCACGACGGCGCCGGCCGTGTGCAGATGATCGGCCATCCACTGCTTACGCGCCGTCAATTGCCCCGTTTGTGCCAGTAACTCCGTACCGATCGCTTCGCCCTGGGCCAGGCGGCTGAGCACGTCGCTGTCGCGGCCCCAGGCGATGATGGTGTGGGCGCCGGACTTGGCGGCGCGCTTGGCGGCGAGGATTTTCGTCAGCATGCCGCCACGGCCCAGGCTGCTGCCGGCGCCGCCGGCCATCGCTTCCAGGGCCGGATCGCCGGCGATACCTTGCGTGATCAGGTAGGCGGTCGGGTCCTTGCGCGGGTCGGCCGAGAACAGGCCGTGCTGGTCCGTCAGGATGACGAGCGCATCGGCTTCGATCAGGTTCGCGACCAGGGCGCCCAGGGTATCGTTGTCGCCGAACTTGATTTCATCGGTGACGACCGTGTCGTTTTCATTGATGATCGGCACCACGCCCAGGCGCAGCAGGGTCGTCAGGGTGGAGCGTGCATTCAGGTAGCGTTCGCGGTCAGCCAGGTCGGCGTGCGTGAGCAGCACTTGCGCCGTGCCGAGGCTGTGGGCACGGAAGCTGCTTTCATAGATTTGCGCCAGGCCCATCTGGCCGACGGCGGCGCAGGCCTGCAATTCGTGGATATCGGTGGGGCGCTGCTCGAAACCGAGGCGCAGCATGCCTTCGGCGATGGCGCCGGAACTGACGAGCACCACTTCCTTGCCCAGGGCGCGCAAACCGGAAATCTGCGCAGCCCAGCGCGCGATGGCGGCATGGTCAAGTCCGCGGCCATCGTTGGTGACCAGCGAAGAGCCGACTTTGATGATGATACGGGTAGCTTTTTGAATCACGGAATCCATGGGGCGGCGCTCTTCACTTAATAGACGTCAGCGCGCAGGACGCAGCAGCAGCAAGGCCAGCCCCGCCGTCAGCTCCATTGCGCACATGAACAACACAAAACCCTGGGGCAAGCCGAAGCTGATGGCCGCGAACAGACGGCCGGCGGGCTGCGCCAGGACCAACATTGCTGTGATATCGCCGAGGACAGGCGGTTCGCCCTGCCGTGCCGCGAACAGCGCCAGGAGCGCGGTAGCGCCCCAGACACCGACATGCGTGGCGTAGAACTGGCTGTAGCCATTGACGCCATTGAGGAAGATGCCCATGCCGGCCGCCATTTCATCGGCGAACAACAGGCAGGCGACCGCGCTCAGCCCGTAAGCATACGCGATCAGATGCAATACACGGCGCTGCCACGCTTGCTTGCGCGCTGGCGCGGCAACGGCCGTCTGTACCGACATCAGGGTAAAGCCTTAGTCGAGGATCTTGAAACGCGGATCATCCGGGTCGATCGACGAGATACCGCGTGCTTCTTCGGTCATCTGCGTTTCTTCGGCACGGCTTTCGCTGTGTTTCTTCGCTTCCAGATGCTGGTAAATCGCATTCACCAGTTCCGGGCAACCTTGATGGTTCAGGGCGGAAATCTCGAAGACGGGACCTTTCCAGGCGAAACGCTTGAGGAAGTCCTTGACGATCTTCTTGCGCTCTTCTTCCGGCACCATGTCGAGCTTGTTCAACACCAGCCAGCGCGGCTTGTCGACCAGCGACTCGTCGTACTTCTTCAATTCCTTCACCAGCGCCTTGGCTTCCTTGACAGGATCGACGTTGGTTTCGAACGGCGCCAGGTCGACGATGTGCAACAGCAGACCCGTACGCTGCAAGTGACGCAGGAATTGATGGCCCAGGCCCGCGCCTTCGGAAGCGCCTTCGATCAAGCCGGGAATATCGGCGATCACAAAGCTCTTCTCGTGCGACACGCGCACTACGCCCAGGTTCGGGTGCAGGGTGGTAAATGGGTAATCGGCAATTTTCGGGCGCGCGTTCGAGACGGCCGAAATGAAAGTCGACTTGCCGGCGTTCGGCATGCCCAGCAGGCCCACGTCAGCCAGGACTTTCAGTTCCAGGCGCAGTTCGCGGCGTTCGCCTTCCTTGCCCTCGCCTTTTTGGCGTGGCGCGCGGTTGGTCGAGGACTTGAAGTGGATATTGCCCCAGCCGCCTTCGCCGCCCTTGGCCAGCAATTCGATCTGGCCGTGTTCGGTCAAATCGGCCAGGATTTCGCCGCTCGCGTTGTCGATGATCAAGGTGCCCACAGGCATGCGCAGGTGGATGTCATCCGCGCCCTTGCCATAGCAATCTGCGCCACGGCCAGGCTCGCCATTGCGAGCCTTGTGCATTTTGGAGAAACGGAAATCGACGAGCGTGTTGATATTGCGGTCGGCGACAGCCCAGATGGACCCGCCCTTGCCGCCATCGCCGCCATCGGGACCGCCGAAAGGCCGGAATTTTTCACGGCAGAAAGATGCGCAGCCGTTGCCGCCATCGCCCGCGATGACTTCGATTTTTGCTTCGTCGATAAACTTCATAATTTTGCCGCCATAAAACTAAAAAGGCTCTACCTTGGGCAGAGCCTTTCGATTGAAGGCTTGCGCCTTACATCATGCGATCATGGCGGAGCGAACTGGCGCTCCGCGATGAATTACGCTGGTACTGCTTCGTTTGGTACAACGGTCACGAATTGCTTCGAGCCAGCACCTTTGACAACGAACTTCACTTTGCCCGCGATCAGCGCGAACAACGTGTGGTCCTTGCCCATGCCTACGCCTTCGCCGGCGCGCACTGGGGTGCCGCGTTGACGAATGATGATGCCGCCAGCATTGATAGCTTGGCCGCCGTAGACTTTAACGCCCAGACGTTTTGATTCTGAATCACGGCCGTTTCGCGTTGTGCCGCCGCCTTTTTTATGTGCCATTTAAGACTCCTTGATAGCTGATTAATTCAAACAGCGGCGATTAGCCGTTGATCGAAACGATTTGGATTTCGGTAAAATTCTGGCGATGGCCTTGATGCTTTTGGTAGTGCTTACGACGACGCATCTTGAAAATTTTGACCTTATCATGGCGACCATGCGCCACAACCGTAACCAGTACCGTTGCACCTTCGACCAATGGAGCACCAAACTTGATGCTGTCGCCCGCGCCTACTGCGAGCACTTGATCGATGGTGATTTCGGAACCAATGTCTGCCGGTATCTGTTCTACTTTAAGTTTTTCGCCAGCGACAACTTTGTATTGTTTGCCACCGGTTTTTATGACCGCGTACATGATTTGAAACCTCATCAAATGTTGAAAGAATTTGTCCCACTGCCATGAAAAGCAAGCCGTGCACAACAGGGGGAACCAGCGATTATACACGGACTGAGAAATTGCGTCAAAAACTATTCACAAAGCTTGATGATCGTGGTATGTCGACAACCTGACCATCATGTCAGGCTTGCGCCAGGCGGACAGCAAAACGCGCGCCAGTGCCAAGCAGATCAATCAATTGCTCTACAGTCATAGGCAAACATCACGCACGCGCAAGCCTTGTCGTATAATCGCGGCACCCACAATCTAATGCAGGTTCGCCTTGTCTGACGCTAACAAACACGTTAACCAAAACACCATCGTGCAAACGATTGCCGCCGATATGGACGCAGTCAATACGGTGATCCGCCAAAAGTTGCACTCCGATGTGATTCTGATCAACCAGATCGCTGAATACATCATCAGCGCAGGCGGCAAACGCATCCGTCCCGTGCTGATCTTGCTGGTGGCCAATGCCCACGCCTATCGCGGCACGGCGCACCATGAACTGGCCGCCGTGGTCGAATTCATCCATACCGCCACCCTGCTGCACGACGACGTCGTCGACGAATCGTCGATGCGCCGCGGACGCCAGACGGCCAACGCCCTGTTCGGCAATGCCGCCTCGGTGCTGGTGGGCGATTTCCTGCACTCGCGCTCGTTCCAGCTGATGGTATCGCTGAATAATATGCGCGTCATGCAAATCCTGTCCGACGCCACCAACGTGATCGCCGAAGGCGAAGTGCTGCAGTTGCTGAACATGCACGATCCGGACGTGACGCAAGACAGCTACCTGAACGTCATCCGCTCGAAGACGGCCAAGCTGTTCGAAGCGTCAGCGCAACTGGGCGCCCTGATCGCCGGTGCCAGCGAAGACGATATCGAAGCGGCTGCCGAATACGGCCGCTCGCTGGGCACGGCTTTCCAGCTGATCGACGACGTGCTCGACTATGCAGGCGACGCTGCCGAAATCGGCAAGAACGTGGGCGACGACTTGCGCGAAGGCAAACCGACCATGCCGCTGATCTGGCTGATGGAAAACGGTACGCCAGAGCAACGCGAACTGGTGCGCAGCTGCATCGAGCAAGGCGACGAACAGCATTTCGACGCCGTCCTGACGGCCATCACCAGCAGCGGCGCCCTCGACTACACGCGCAAGCAGGCGGAAATCGCCGGTCAGCGCGCCGCCGATGCCATCGCCAGCTGGCCGGACAGCGTCTACAAGCAATCCATGTTGCAACTGTGCTCGTTTGCCGTGGACCGCAATCACTGATTGCGATTTGCGTTACAGCAAAGACAACGGCGCCGATGGCGCCGTTTTTTATGCACTGCCGAAAAGCTATGTGCGCTCGTGCGCCATCGCCGCGCCCGCCAATTCCTGCAAGATGGCCGGCGCCGCTTCCAGCCGTTCGCTGTAGCGGCTGCCCAGGTAATCGCGGCGGTCGCGCACCAGCAAGGTGAATTTGTACAATTCCTCCATCACGTCGACCAGGCGCTCGTAATACGACGACGGCTTCATGCGGCCGTCATCGTCGAACTCCTGATACGCCTTGGCAACGGAAGACTGGTTCGGAATGGTGACCATGCGCATCCAGCGCCCCAGCACGCGCAAGCCGTTGACGGCGTTGAACGATTGCGAGCCGCCCGACACTTGCATCACAGCAAGAGTTCTCCCCTGCGTGGGCCGCACGCTGCCCGTTTCCAGCGGCAGCCAGTCGATCTGCGATTTGAACACGCCCGTGACGGCGCCGTGCCGCTCGGGGCTGCACCAGACTTGCCCTTCCGACCACAGCGACAGCGCCCGCAACTCTTGCACTTTCGGATGCTCGGGCGACACGCTGTCGACCATGGGCAAGCCGTGCGGGTCGAACACGCGCGTGTCGGCGCCGAAGTGACGCAGGATGCGCTCCGCTTCCAGGGTCAGCAGCTTGCTGTACGAGCGCTCGCGCAAGGAACCGTACAGCAGCAAGATGCGCGGCGCGTGGGTGGACACGCTGGCCGGCGCCAGCTTGTCCAGGTCCGGCACGTCCAGGTGCGCGGCGCTGATGTTCGGCAGCTCGTTGGCAAGGTCTGCCATCTCAGGCCACCGGCTTGCCGTCGGCGCCCACCACGGCCTGGCCGTCTTCCTTGGCAAACGCGCCCTGCTGCGGCAGCGGCAGGATTTCCAGTACTTTTTCCGACGGCCGGCACAGGCGCACGCCCAGTTCCGTGACGACGATGGGACGGTTGATCAAGATAGGATGGGCTTGCATAGCGTCGAGCAGGGCCGCATCGGGCAAATCCGGATTGGCCAGGCCCAGTTCGTCGTACAGGGCGCCCTTGTCGCGCATGACGGCGCGCACGGTCAGGCCGGCGCGGGCGATCAGGTCGACCAGCTCCTCGCGCGAAGGCGGATGCTTGACGTAATCGATGATGACGGGTTCGACGCCCGTGTTGCGGATCAGGGCCAGGGTATTGCGCGAGGTGCCGCACGCCGTGTTGTGGTAAATCGTGATCGTCATGTCGTGATGTCCTTCAGTAAATGTGGTTCGCTGACGCAGCAAGACGCGCCAGCGCAGCAGTTCTCGGTCAAAAAGGCAAGCAAGCCGTTCATGCCCGCATAATTGGCCGCATAGATGATGGAACGGCCCGCCTTGCTTGCCGTTACCAGATTGGCGTGCGCCAGTTCTTTCAAGTGAAACGACAGCGACGAGGGCGCAATGGCCAGCGCTTCGGCGATTTTCGTCGCCGCCATGCCTTGCGGCCCCGCTTGCACCAGCAGGCGGAACACGGCCAGCCGCGATTCCTGTGCCAGCGCCGCCAGGGCAGCGATGGCGGCCGTGCTTGTCAGCGGTGTCGCTTCGCTCGCTATTTGCTGTGTATTTTCCATATTTCAATAATAGTCGAATTATTAAATCATTTCAAGCCATACGTCTTGGCGACCTATCTTACGTAACCTAGCGCACCGACTATCATGGCCTATCGGTCTACCTTGATGAAAAATCACTGCGATCGGCATCCCATGACACGCTCGACACCCCTGAAAATCCTCGGCTGGAGCCTGGCCGCCCTGCTGGCCCTGGTCGCCATCGTAGTCACCTTTGTGCTGACCTTCGACTGGAACCGCGCGCGCCCCTACATCAACGAGAAGGTGTCGGAAAGCACGGGCCGTACCTTCGTCATCGGCGGCGATTTGCAGGTGAAATGGAAGCAAGGGCTGAAAACGGAGCCCGGCTGGCGCCGCTACGTGCCGCGGCCCATCATCAGCGCGCAGGACGTGCGCATGAGCAACCCGGACTGGGCCACGGCCGGCCCGCAGCTGGCCAGCGCGAAACGCATCGACGTGGCCCTCCATCCATTGCCCTTGCTGCAGCACAAGGTAGTGTTGACGGACCTGGCGCTCGACGCGCCGAACATCGCCCTGCAGCGGCGCGTCGACGGCAGCAACAGCTGGACCTTCAAGGACAACGGCCCTTCGGCATGGGACGTGGAAATCCAGCGCATGGCCTTCGGCGACGGCGCCATCCGTTATCTGGATGAGGGCATTTCGCTGGACGTGCACGCCAAGGTCAGCTCGACGGCGCCCGACGCCACGCCGGGCGACGCGCCAGGCAGCGCGCCCGTGCAGAAATACGGCATCGCATTCACCCTGGGCGGAACCTATCGCAAGGCGCCCGTGACGGGTGGCGGCAAGGCGGGCGCCGTGCTGTCCTTGACCGATAACAACACCGTTTATCCCGTGCAGGCCCATGCCGTGCTGGGCAAGAACAAGGCCAGCATCGACGGCACCCTGACGGACCCGCGCTCCTTGTCCGGCATCGACTTACAGCTGAGTCTGGCCGGCGCCAGCATGGCCGACCTGTATCCGCTGACGGGCGTGCTGCTGCCGGAAACGCCGGACTACGCCACCAAGGGACGCTTGCTGGGCAAAAAAGACGGCGCCACCTGGAACTGGACCTATCAAGACTTCAAGGGCACGGTGGGCCAGAGCGACCTGGCCGGCACCCTGCAATACTTGCCGCGCCAGCCGCGTCCCCTGCTGCGCGGTGAAGTGACGTCGCAGCAATTGCGTCTGGAAGACCTGGGTCCCACCATCGGCGCCGACAGCAATGCGCAGAAACAGGCGCGCGGCAAGGCGCCCGTGCAGCCCGCCAACAAAGCCTTGCCGGTGGAACAGTTCAACACGGCAAAATGGAATGCGCTCGATGCCGACGTAAAATTCACGGGCAAGAAACTGATGCGCACGCACGACATTCCGTTCAACGATATCGTCGCCCATATCCACATGAAAGACAAGGTGTTGAGTTTGACGCCGCTCAACTTCGGCATGGCCGGCGGCAACATCACCTCGAATATCACGCTCGACGGCCGTCAAAAGACCATCGCCGCGCAAGCCAAGGTGGCGGCGCGCCACCTCAAAATTCGCGAACTGTTTCCCAAGCTGCAATCGATGCAAGCGAGTTTCGGCGAAGTGTATGGCGACGCGGCGCTGACGGGCCACGGCAACTCCGTCTCGGCCATGCTGGCCAGCGCGAATGGCGAACTGGCGGCCACCGTCAGCGAAGGCTCCGTCAGCCAATTCATGCTGGAACTGGCCGGCCTGAACCTGGCCAACGCCGTCTTCGTCAAAATCTTTGGCGACAAGCAAGTGCACCTCAATTGCATGGCCAGCGACTTCGCCGTGACGAACGGCCAGGCCGACGTGCGCCGCTTCGTGCTCGATACGGACACGGCCGTCGTGAATGTCACGGGCAACGTCAACCTGGCCCACGAAACCCTGGACCTCGACGTGCGCCCGCGCACCAAGGGCGCCCGCATCATCACCCTGCGCACGCCGCTGTACGCGAAAGGCACGTTCAAAAACCCGGACGTGGGTCCGCAAAAAGGCCCGCTGGCCCTGAAAGCGGGCGCCGCCGTGGCCCTGGCCACCGTCGTCACGCCGCTGGCCGCCCTGCTGCCGCTGGTCAACGTCGACAAGGCGCCCGACACGGACTGCGCCGCCGTCATGGCGCAAGCGAACGCCACCCGCAAGGCACCCACTTCGCCGGCGACGCATGCACCGGCAAAAAAAGTCAGCGAAGCGGACATCAAAAAGGCCCAGCAGGAAAAGAAATAAGCGTTGATGCAGTCGCTTGAAACCCGCCCCGCCATCTGCTGTAATACCAGTATGCGGGGTGTGGCTCAGCCTGGTAGAGCGCTGCGTTCGGGACGCAGAGGCCGGAGGTTCGAATCCTCTCACCCCGACCAGCCCTTTCTTCCTTGCTGCGCCTGCATCAACTGCTTGCACCTTGACCTGCGCGTTGGTGTCTTGCCGAGAAGTATGATACTAATTACATCATTAGTATCCTGATCACTTTCCGCGCAAGGGCCTGACCGATGTCTTTCCTGATAGTTCTGGCCGCACTGGCCTTTCTCATGCTGGCCGCCTACCGCGGCTATAGCGTAATCCTGTTTGCGCCCGTCGCCGCACTGGGCGCCGTGCTGCTGACCGATCCGTCGGCCGTGCCGGCTGTCTTCAGCGGCATCTTCATGGAAAAGATGGTGGGCTTCATCAAGCTGTATTTCCCCGTCTTCTTGCTCGGCGCCGTGTTCGGTAAACTCATCGAGCTGTCCGGCTTTTCCCAGTCCATCGTCGTGGCGGCCATTCGCTATATCGGCAGCGCGCGCGCGAACGCCGTCATCGTTGCCGTGTGCGCGGCCCTGACCTATGGCGGCGTGTCGCTGTTCGTCGTGGTGTTTGCCGTGTATCCGTTCGCGGCCGAGCTGTATCGCCAGAGCAATATTCCCAAGCGGCTGATGCCGGGCGCCATCGCCCTGGGCGCGTTCTCGTTCACCATGGATACCTTGCCCGGCACGCCGCAGATCCAGAACATCATCCCCACCACCTTTTTCAATACGACGGGCTGGGCCGCACCGTGGCTGGGCACCATCGGCGCCGTGCTGACGGTAATCATGGGACTGGCTTTCCTCGAATGGCGCCGCCGTTCCGTCATGGCGACGGGCGAAGGCTATGGGGCCGAGGCCGAAAAGGCCAAGGCCGACGTGGGCGACCTGCCCCATCCGCTACTGTCGGTAGCGCCCCTGGTGCTGGTGGGGGTGGCCAACTTTGCGCTGACCCGGCTGATTCCCCACTGGTACGGTGTCAGTTACTCGCTCACCGCCGAGGCGTTGCCAGGGCTGCATGCGCCCGTGACCACGTCGATCGCCTCCGTCACCGGTATCTGGGCCGTGGAAGGCGCCTTGTTGCTGGGAATTTTGCTCGTGTGCGCAACGGCTTTCGGGCGCATCCGCGCCGCCTTTGCAGAAGGCACCAAGGCGGCCGTGGGTGGCGCCTTGCTGGCGGCCATGAATACGGCCTCCGAATATGGCTTTGGCGGCGTCATTGCCGCCCTGCCCGGCTTTCTTGCCGTCAGCAACACCTTGCGCAGCGTGCCCGATCCCCTCGTCAACGCGGCCGTGTCCGTGACGACCCTGGCCGGCATTACGGGTTCGGCCTCGGGCGGCATGAGCATCGCGCTGGCTGCCATGTCGGACAGTTTCATCCAGGCCGCGCAACAGGCGCATATTCCGCTGGAAGTCATGCACCGCGTGGTGGCCATGGCCAGCGGCGGCATGGATACCTTGCCGCACAATGGCGCCGTGATCACCCTGCTGGCCGTCACGGGCCTCACGCACCGCCAATCCTACCGCGACATTTTCGGCATCACCGTCATCAAGACGGTGGCCGTGTTCCTCGTCATTGCCCTGTATTATCTGACGGGGCTGGTCTGACCTAGAGCCGTGACGACGATGCCGGCTTCGCCACGGCTTGCGCCGGCTTGAACAGATGGCTGATACCCATGGTCAGCAGCGGACCGGCCAGCGCCAGGTAGGAACTGTCGACGCCGTAGGGATTGCCTGCCAGAAACCAGCCGATGGTGGCGATCACCGAGACAATCACGCCGACAAAGGCGCCGCGCGGCGTGCCGAATTTCGGCGCATAAAAGGCCATCAGCACCAGCACGGCCAGGGTGGCGCGCAGGGCCTTGCCGAGGAAGGCGATCATCAGCAGTTTTTCCGCATACAGCGCCAGCACCAGCGGCAGCAAGCCCGCCACGACGATGGCGATGCGCAGGAACATCAGCGATTTCGCATCGTTCTTTGCCTTGTTGTACCAGGGATCATAAAAATCCTTCATGGCCAGGGTGGCCGATGCCAGGGTGGTGGCGGAAATGCCGCCGAACAGGGCGCCGGCCAGACCGACGATCATGATGCTGGCGGAAAACGCCGGCATGTGGGCGATCAGGGTGGGAAACGCGTCGATCGACTTCATGCCCGGATACAGCACGGCGCTGCACATGCCGATCAGCGCGGCCATCAGGCCGAACGGAATCATCAACGAAGACACGTAATAGCAGGCGCGCTTGGCCACGGCCGGGTTGTCCGTGCTGACGAGAGCCTGGATCACGTATTGCGTGGCGAAGATGGAACCGATGCCGCCGATCATCCACGCGATGATCTGGCCCCAGCCGATCTCGACCCAGTTGAACATCTTGGCCGGCAGCTGCGCCTGCAGCGCGCCGATGCCGCCGCTTGCTTCCAGCGCATATGCCAGCGCCAGGATCACGCCCAGGTACTTGACGATGGAGTGGGCGAAATTCGTGTACACCACCGAGCGCATGCCGCCCAGGCTGACATAAATCACGGTGATGGCGCCCACCAGCAAAATGGCCACCGTTTTATTGATGTGCAGCACGGCCGCCAGCACGGCGCCGCCGCTCGCATACAGGGCCACGGCAACGATGCTCAGCGCGACGATGGTGAGGATGGACGCCGCATAGCGCACGGGTTCGCCGTACGTCTGCGCCAGGATGCCGGAAATCGTCGACTGCCCGCTTTCCTTGTATTTTTTCACCAGCACGATGGCCAGCAGCAAAAAGCCCAGCGACAGCGCCACCAGGTTCCAGGCGGCGGAAATGCCCAGTTCATAGCCCTTCTGGGCCGTGCCGATGCTGACGGAACTGCCGATGAATTCCGACAATAGCAGCGCGCCGATCAGGTAAGCGGGATAATTGCGCCCGCCCGCCGTCATGCCCTCGGCACTGTTGGCATGCTTGCGCACGCTATACGTAATGTACGACATGAGGGCGAAATAGCCCACCGTGACCGCCGCGATGATGATCAATCTGTTTTCCATCTGTCTACTCCAAGTTTGCTTTTTTTCTTATTATTTTTTCAAAAAAGCTTCCCCTGCCGCGTGCCGGTCTTTGCCGGTGGCGGTGCTCAGGGGCAAAGCGAAATCTTACCCTGCCAGCGACGCGACAAAGGCGCGCAGCTGCGCCGTGAAGGCTGGCGCCGCCTCGACATTCGACAAATGCGACGCGGGCACCTGGGCCAGCTGCGCGCCCGCCACTTGCCGCTGCAGCCAGCGCGCATCGTCCACCGTGGTGACGGGATCGTGCTCGCCGGCAATGACCAGGGTGGGCACCGCAATCGTGGCCACCTGCGCGCGCAAGTCCGCCTGCGCCAGCGCTGCGCAGCAGGCCGCGTAGCCTTCGGCATCCTGCCCGCGCAGGGTGGCGATCATGCGCGCCACCGTGGCCGCTTCACGCGCGATGAAGGCTGGCGTGAACCAGCGCGCGGCGGCGCCGTCGGCCACCGTGGCCATGCCGTCGCGGCGCACCTGCGCCGCGCGCGCCAGCCAGGCGTCGGCCGTGCCGATGCGCGCCGCCGTATTCGCCAGCACGAGCTTCGTCAAGCGCTGCGGCTGGTGGATGCCCAGCCACTGCCCCGTCAAGCCGCCCATGGAAATGCCGCAGAACGCGGCACGGGCGATATCCAGGTGGTCGAGCAGCCCCACCACGTCCAGGCCCAGGCGCTCGATGCAGAACGGCGCGCCGCCGCTGGCCGAGCGGCCATGGCCGCGCGTATCGTAGCGCACGACATAAAAGTCGCTGGCCAGGTCCGCCGCCTGGGCATCCCACATGGACAGGTCCGTGCCCAGGGAATTCGACAATACCAGGCACGGTTTGCCGCGCTCGCCGTCGGTGCGGTAATGCAGCAGCGTATCTTCCCCGTTCCAGGTGGTCACGACAATTCCGGTATCCGTGTGTTTCATCGCATGTCTCCTTTGCTCTGCGGGTCAGGCATTGCCGTCGCGCACCGACGATGGATGGCGGCACAGCGGCATCACGTCGATCTGCATGTAGGGGAACAGCGGCAAGGAAGTGAGCAAGTGGTGCAACTCGTCCACGCTGTCCACATCGAAGACGCTGATGTTGGCGTACTGGCCCGCGATGCGCCACAGGTGGCGCCACTTGCCCTCGTGCCGCAGGCGCTGCGCCAGTTCCTTTTCCGTCTGTTTCAGTTGCGCCGCCTGCTCGGCGGGCATGCTTAATGGCAGGTTCACGTTCATGCGTACATGGAATAACATGGTGTCTCCTTAAGATTTTTATAGGCACTTACAACGCCTAACAAAACCGTAGCGAGCGGAAGAGAGTTGCGGTCGAGACGCGCAACTGTACGAAGGTACAGTGAGCATCGCAGACCGTAAATCACGACGCGCAGTAGGTTTTGATAGGCGTCTTCAGGCGCGCTGCATGGTGCGCAGTTTGTCCATATCGATGTCGACGCCCAGGCCCGGCCCCGTCGGCACCTGCAGCATGAAGTCGCGGTACACGAGCGGCTCGCGCAGGACTTCCTGCGTCAGCAGCAGTGGCCCGAACAGCTCCGTGCCCCAGGCCAGTTCGGCAAACGTGGAACACACGTGGGCCGTGGCGGCCGTGCCGACGCCGCCTTCGAGCATGGTGCCGCCGTACAGGCCGACACCGGCCAGGCGCGCCACGGTGGCCACTTCCAGCGCGGGCAGCAAGCCGCCAGACTGGGTGATCTTGACCGCATACACGTCGGCCGCATCGGCCTGCGCCAGCGCCAGCGCGTCGGCGGGACCGTGCAAGGCTTCGTCGGCCATGATGGCCACGTCGAAGCGCTGCGTCAGGCGCGCCAGCGCGGCGCGGTTGCCCGCCTTGACGGGCTGCTCGATCAAGTCGATGCCGCCCGCTTCCAGCGCGGCGATGCCGCGCACGGCGTCCGTCTCGCTCCAGGCCTGGTTGACGTCGACGCGCACGCTGGCCCGTTCGCCCAGCGCCCGCTTGATCTCCAGCACGTGGGCCACGTCGTCCATCACGTCGCGCAAGCCGATCTTCAGCTTGAAGATGCGGTGGCGGCGCAGTTCCAGCATTTTTTCCCCTTCCGCGATATCGCGCGCGGTGTCGCCGCTGGCCAGCACCCAGGCCACGGGCAGCGCATCGCGCACGCGGCCGCCCAGCAATTCCGACAGCGGCACATTCAGGCGGCGCGCCTGCGCGTCCAGCAGCGCCGTCTCGATCGCACACTTGGCGAAGCGGTTGCCCTGGATGACCTTGCGCACCCTGGCCATGGCCTTGGCCACTTCGCTCGCTTCCATGCCGACCAGCAGCGGCGCGATGTAGGTATCGATATTCGTCTTGATGCTTTCCGGGCTTTCGCCGCCGTAGCTCAAGCCGCCGATGGTGGTCGCCTCGCCCCAGCCCGTGATGCCGTCGGCGCAGCGCAGCCGTACCAGCACCAGGGTTTGCGTATTCATGGTGGCGACGGACAGCTTGTGCGGACGGATTGTTGGCACATCGACCAGGTAGGTCTCGATATTTTGAATCATATTTATTCCGTATAATTCTGTAGAGTGGAGACACGATATTCCCCGAATGTCCCCACGTCCAACACCGAGTTGGTATCAAACCTATACCTGAAAGGTATGAAGATGGAATTACGGTACTTGCGCTACTTCGTGGCAGTGGCAGAGGAAAGGAACTTCACGCGGGCCGCCGCGCGCCTGCATATCGCGCAACCGCCGCTGAGCCGGCAGATGCAGCAGCTGGAAGAAACCCTGGGCGTGGCGCTGATCGAGAAAGGCTCGCGGCCCTTGCGGCTGACGGAAGCGGGTGAGTTTTTTCTCGCCCACGCGCGCCCGCTGCTCGACCAGGTGCGCGACCTGAAGGCGATGACCCAGCGCATCGGCAAGCTGGAACGCACGCTGTCGATCGGCTTCGTCGCCTCGACCCTGTACGGGGAATTGCCCGACGTCGTGCACCGCTATTGCGAGCGCCATCCCGAAGTCGACGTGACCCTGCATGAAATGACGACAGTGGAGCAAATCAAGGCCCTGAAGGAAGGCCGCATCGACGTGGGTTTCGGGCGCCTGAAAAGCGAGGATCCCAGCATCCGCCGCATCCTGCTGCGCGAGGAGCGGCTGGTGGTGGCCCTGCCGCCCGGCCACCGGCTGGCCAAGGGGGAAGGCGGATTGCGCCTGACGGACCTGATCCACGAAACCCTGCTCGTGTATCCGAAAGCGCCCCGCCCCAGCTTCGCCGACCAGGTGCTGGCCATGTTCAGCGAGGGCAATGTCACGCCCGGCCCCGTCACGGAAGTGCGCGAGCTGCAGATTTCCATGGGACTGGTGGCGGCCGGCCAGGGCATCTCCATCGTGCCGGAAAGCGTGCAAGCCATGCATCACCGGAACGTCGTGTACCGCAAGCTGGACGACAAGCATGCGTTCTCGCCCATTTTATTCAGCATGCGGCACATGGACCGCTCGCCGGAACTGGACAATCTCCTCGCTGCCGTGTATTCGATCTACGATGAACACGGCATCGCGCACGTCAAGGAAAGCCTGTAGCCCTCAGACAGACAGCGGCGCGTCGGCCAGCAATGCCGGGCGCAGCGCGCGGATGCGCAGTTCCGTGAAATAACCGCCCGCCTCGTTGTAGCGCAGGTAGTGGCGGCCGCAATTGAGGCAGCGTGCTACCTGGCTCAGATTGGCGGGATAGTAGCGCGGCGCGATGGGCGCATCGACGCTGTCGTAGCGCGTGCCGTGCGGGTGATACTCGTCAAACGTCGGTTCCTCGTACGGATCTTCGCGCAGGGTGCCGATTTCTTCAAACCGGTCCAGCTCCAACGAGGTGGGAAGGCGCTGCCAGGCATCCAGCGGAACGACGCAGCAGCTACATTTCTGGGTAACCGCGGCCGACGCGGCGGCCAGTGCGGACAAGGCGGGAAAATCGATGAATACCATGGTTCAGCCTATGCAAGGGGCGGCCCATGGCAACGAGCCGGGCCGCGCCCTTTCATTCTAGCGGAATGCATCTTTCAATGCCCCATGAAGTCATTCCACTTCGGCAGCAGCACGATACTGTTCGGATTGAGCCCCTTGTTTTTCAAGGTATCGACACTACCCGCCACCACCTCCTTTTTCATGTCGATGACGGTGATGCTGCCATCGCTCATGCCCGGCAGGTTGAGCAGCGCGTTCTGCACGAAGGCATAGCGGCCATCCCTGGTGAACGCCACGTGGTGCGCACCTTCGGCGGCAGGGATTGATTTCAATAGCCGGGGCTTGCCGATGCCGCCCGTCAGGTCGAAGATATGCAGGTGGCCCGGCTTGGCCGTCGTCAGGTACAGCCGCGTCGCGCCCTTGTTGAAATACAGCTCCAGCGGCACGCCCGCCTTTTGTTCGGCAAAGTCATGCACCTGGGCCGTGTCGAAATCCTTGGTTGTCGGATTCCACGTGGCGGTCCACACGGTGCCGCCGTACATATTGGCGACGTAGGCGACAGGCAGTTTGCTGCCCGGGACGAACAGCACTTCCACCGGCGCTTCGCCAGACGGCGACGGCTTTTTCGACAGCTTGTGCGTGCCCAGCACCTTGCCCGTGCTAGTTTCCACCACGCTGATTACCTCACCCGCGTCGCCCAGGTCCGTGGGGCGGATAGTGCTCGTCAGCAGAGTGCGGTCGATGCCATCGTGGACGGCCAGGCCATGCGGATATGGTGCCGGCAGCCTGACGGTGCGCCCCGGCTTGTCGTGCACGGCGTCGCCTTCCAGCATGGCCTGCGATCCCATGCAGCTCAGATACCAGCGCTTGTGGTCATCCGAAAAGACGATGTCCTCGCCCACCTGGCAAGTCGGCACCTCGATCACCTTGATGGGAAAGTCCTTGTGGCGCATGTCCATCACGCGCAGCTGCGTCTTGCCCAGCGCCGTGATGTAAGCCTTGCTCATGTCGTGGTTGTAGAAGATATGGTGCGCCACCAGGTCCGGCGGCAGGGCGATGTCGCGCACGATCTTGCCGAAGTTTTTCGACTCGGGATCGACATCGATGATGGCGATACCCTCCTTACGCGACGGCGGCGCGACAGGGCTTTTCAGCGACTTCAATGACTCGGGCGCCTTGCTCTCGTAATTGACCATGGCCAGGATTTCGGCCGACGCAGGCAACACCGCCAGGCATGTCACGGCCAGTGCAAACATCGCTTTTTTCATCATCTCCCCCGCCTTTTCCAAGTGTCGTCGGATCCGCGCCGATCATTCTACGGCCGCACTTTTTCAAACTGGTGTTTTTTTTCAGATGGCCAATGCTGGAAATCTTTCCTAAAATTTAAGCATGAAAAAATACTCATTCCTCCCTCCGCTTGCCAGCCTGGGCCTGGCCATTTTCCTGCTATGCATATCGGCGCAAAGCCAGTCGCAGAGCGACTCTGCGGCAAAACCGCAACAACAGGAACAGCATGTGGCTCTGGCCATCGCGCAGCGCAAAATCGCCGCGAAGCCACCGACGATACGGGTCCGGCAGGACGCCCGGATCACCGTGGATTGGAGTACCGACGAAATAGTCAGTATCCACTTGCATGGCTACGATCAGCTGCTGGAAGTCAAGCCGGGCGAGACAAAAGCCATGCGCATCGACGCCACGGTGCCGGGACGCTTCCCTGTTTCCGCGCACGGCTATGGCGCGCAAACGGATGGCAAGAAGGGCAAACAGCACAAGCATCACCGCGAGGCGCCCCTGATGTACCTGGAAGTGCTGCCGCGATGATGCGGCGCGCCATCGCTTTCGTCCTGCTGGCCGCGCCAGGCATCGCCCATGCGCACGGCTTTGGCCAGCGCTACGACCTGCCCTTGCCGCTCTGGCTATATTTGCTGGGCGCGGGACTGACGGTGGCGCTGTCGTTTGCCTTCCTGGCACTGTGGCGCCGGGATGGCACAGCGACCTGCCAGGGCGACTATGTGCGCCTCGTCCTGCGGCAGGTTCCTGGCGCACGCGCCATCGCTTTCGCACTGCGCCTGCTGGTGCTGGCGTTGTATATTCTGGTGATCGTGGCGGGACTGGTGGGCGTGCAAAACCCCGTGAAAAATATCGCGCCCGCCATGGTGTGGGCCATCTGGTGGGTCGGCATGGCCTACGTGTCGGCGCTGCTGGGCGACTTGTGGGCGCTGGTCAATCCGCTCGACAGCGTGGCGCGCGCGGCGCAGCAACTGTTCCCCCGCTGGCGCGCACCGCTGGCGTGGCCGCGCTGGCTCGATAGCTGGCCGGCGGCGGCCCTGTTCTTCGGCTTTATCTGGATGGAGCTGAACTGGGAAGGCAGCGAGCAGCCGGCCAGCCTGGCCTGGACCATGCTGCTGTATTCTGCCTGCACGTGGGCAGGCATGGCGCTGTTCGGCCGCGCCGCCTGGCTGCGCCATGCGGAAGTTTTCAACGTCGTCTTCGGTCTGCTGGCCCGCTTCGCGCCCGTGACATTCCGCGACGGCGCCTGCTACGTGCGCCCGTATGCGGCGGGCTTGCTGACGGTGGAACCCGTGCGTCCCGCCTGCCTGGTGCTGGTGATCCTCATGCTGGCCTCCGTCAGCTTCGACGGCATGATGGAAACGCAAACGTGGTACGACATCGTCGACGCCGTCCTCGCCGTGGCGCCTGGTGCGCTAGCATGGATCACCACGGCCGCCCTGCTGCTGATGCCGGCCCTGTTCCTGCTGGTGTTCCTGCTGTTTTGCGCGCTGATCGCCCGCTGCGGTGCCAGCGATGGCCAGCCGGCCATACCCTTGCTGCGCGTGGCCGGCCACTTCGTGCTGACCCTGGTGCCGATCGCCATCGCCTACCATTTCGCCCACTACCTGTCTTTCCTGGCGATGGCGGGCCAGTACCTGATTCCGCTGGCGTCGGACCCGCTGGGCCTGGACTGGGACCTGTTCGACACGAAGCTGTACTTCATCCGCCTTGGCATCGTTGACGCCAAGGTGGTGTGGTACGTATCGCTGTTCGCCATCGTCGCAGGCCACGTGGCGGCCGTCTGGCTGGCTCATGTCTGCGCGCTGCGCCTGTACGCCAGTCGCCGCGCGGCCCTGCGCAGCCAGTATCCGATGCTGGCCCTGATGATCGCCTACACTTTGCTCAGTCTCTGGATCATCGCGCAGCCCATCGTCGGCGGCTAGCCCGTGCCAGGAACAGCTCCAGCAGCAACAGCATGCCGCCGGAAACGAGCAGCAGCGGCATCAGCGCACACATGCCCGCCGCCGTCAGCCAGGCCAGGGCCGAGGGCGACGTCCAGGCGCCCGGCAGCAGCTTGGGTAAACCCAGCGAGCCAGGCAAGCGCCGTTTGAAAAACATCACCCAGCCCGACACCAGCGAGAACAGCACGCTGGCGCCGAACAGCAGCAGCACGGCCTGGTTCCACCAACCGAATTCGCCGCGATGAAACGGAATGCCGATGGCCGTCGCCTTGCCGAACGCCGTCTGCGCCTCCCACCCCGCATAGTACAAAGGCTTACCGCTGTAGGCATCGAATTGCAGGTCGAAGCGCAAGGTGGGCTGGCTGCGGTCGGCCATGGTGGCGCGCCACACATCGTCCTGGCTGGCCGGCGCCGTCAGCTGCACGGCGATGGCGGGCGCATGGCTGCGCGCCACCCGCCACGCATCCTGCCAGTCGAGCGGGGCGCCCTCCTCGTTTGAATGCAGGCCGCGCGGCACGGGCGGCGGCGCCTGGCCGCTGATGTCGCGCAGCGCGCGGATGCGCCCACCCGCCTGCTGGCTCCACGTCAGCCCCGTCGTCAGGATGACGACACTGACGATGCCGAGCGCCACGCCAAGAAAAGCATGCCACTGGCGCCAGCCATTGCGCCCGCGCGCGCCCCGCTTCGGCAAGCCCGATTGCGCGCCGCGCGGCCACCACAGGACAACTCCCGTCACCAGCATCACCATCAGCCAGCTGGCCGCCAGCTCGATCATCCAGCGCCAGCCATCGTTTTGCAGCAGGCGCGAATGCAGCTTTTTCGCCCAGTTGCCGAAGCGCTCACTACTGGCCAGGCTACCCAGCACGCGCGCGTCATAGGGGTTCACATATACGACGACGGCTTGCGCGGGCAGGCCGAACTTCGGCCTGGCGGGCGTGGCCGGCGCGGCATGTCCGCCATGGCCCGCATGTTCATTCTGCGCGCCGCCGGGCGGCGCGAACGCCACCTGCACCGCGTCATCCGGTTGAAACGGCGGCACCACGTGCTGCACCGCCCAGCCACGCGGCGCCGCCCGTTCGGCCGCCTCCACCGCGGCATCCAGCGGCAGCATGGCGCCCTGCGGCGCCACATGGTCGAGGTGCTGGTACAGCCTTGCTTCGATCTGCGGCGTGAATACATACAAAATGCCCGTCAGGGTGGCCACCAGGGCAAACGGTGAAGCGATCAGCGCGGCCCAGAAGTGGATGCGCCAATACAGGCTTTTGCACCGTGCGATGAGAAAAGTTGCGTCGTCCACGGCCATCCTCACAGTGCGTTGAAGGTATAGGCCAGGCCGAGCATCACGCTGCGCGGCGCGCCGGGCGTGTACTGGTTCTGGCTGTTCGGCGCATAGCTGCCCGTGCCCGCATAGCTGCTGCTGGCCGAATCGGCATAGCGTTTATCGGCCAGGTTGCGCACCTGCGCCCACGCTTCCAGCCCGCGCGCGAGCTGGTAGCTGACGCGCAGGTTCAGCAAGGCGTGCCCCTTGTACTCCACCGTGTTGGCATTGTTCATCCAGTAGCGCCCCAGGTGCACGGCTTCGAGCGCGATACGCGCGCCCGCCACGGGCTTGTAGCCGATCTCGATCGAAGTGATGTCGCGCGGCGCCTGAGGCATGGTGCGGCCGCTGTAATCGAGGGTACTGGAGACCTGGTAGCGCAGGTAGCGGTGGCGTGCGATGGCCGTGGCGAAGCGCGCGTCAAACGGGCCACTGTCGTAGTTCAGGCCCAGCTCCAGGCCTTCGCTGCGCGTGCGCCCCGCATTGCGGTTTTCGCTGTTGCCCGGCGAAAGCGTATAGCTGACGATGGTGTCGCGCCCGTCGAGCCGGTACAGGGCCGTATCGAGTTTCAAACGGCCCTGCAAAAAGGCCCAGCGCAAGCCCAGTTCATAGTTGTTGTAGACGGACGGCTGCAAGTCGGCGATGCCGGTCTTGCCATACAGCTGGCTCACCTCGGGTGGCGTAAAACCCTGGCTGACGTTCGCATACGCGCTGCCCGCATGGCCGATGGCATAGGTGGCGCCCAGCTTCGGGCTCACGTGCGAAAAGCTGCGCGACTCGTCGGGCGCGCCATAATTGACGCTGCCGCCGGGCGCCAGCTTGTTATGGTAGTCGTAGTGGATGGCGTCCGAGCGGCCGCCCAGCACCACGCGCGTGCCCGCTAGGGGGGAAAACTCCCATTGCGCGAAGACGGCCGTGTTGAGGATTTCCGTCTGGTAGTCGCGCACGCCCTGCGGATTGCTGGCATTGGCCAGGGAGTAGCGCAGGTAGCGGCCCGTGGCGGCATCGTGCACGATGGATAGGTTATCGCTGACAAAGGGATTGTCGCTCTTGTCCACATACACGCCGGCGATCAGGCGCGAACGCAGCCACGCGAATTCCTGCTGGTGTTTCACGTCCAGTCCCAGCGAATCGACGTGGTTATTGTTGATGACGCCCTTGCACAGCATGCCCGCGCAGCTGCCGATGGAATACGCGGGAATCTGCCCATGGTCGTTCTTGCGCGTAAACACGGTGACGGTGCTCGTGCCATTGGCCGTCGTCGCGCCCTCCCACGCCAGATTCATGCGCGTGGTCTTGTCCTTGCGGTAGGTAAACGTGTTCAGGCTCTTGCCCGGGTCATTGCGGTAGTCGTTCTCGAACAAGCTGCCCGTCATCGCCGCATCGAGATCCGTGTGGACGATGGTGGCGCGCAGCTGCGAGGTGGGGCTGAGCGCATAATCGGCGCGCAGCGAGAACGAATCCTTGTCGCCATAGCTGTACTCTTGCCAGTTGTCGCGCGAACGGCGCGAACTGTAATGGGAAAAGCGCAGTCCCAGCGGCCCCCACGTATCGCTGGCGGAAGTGTCGTAGCGGGTGTAGCCGGCCACGTTGTCGCGCCGCACGCCAACCTTGGCCGTGGGTGTCGCGCTGGCGCCGGCTGTCAGGAAATTGACGGCGCCGCCGACGGCATTGCTGCCGTACAGCGAGGAAGCGGCACCCTTCACCACTTCCACGCCGCTGGCACCCGCCATGTTCATCTCGTTGAGCGAATTGTGGTTGAAGACGCCCAGCGGGCGGATGGGAATGCCGTCTTCCAGGTACTGGTAGACGGCATTCGTGCCGATGGGCTGGCGGATGCTCATGCTGTGCTGCTCGTTTCCCAGGTCATTCCAGTACACGCCGGCGATGCGGTTGAGGATATCGCCCATGGTCTTGGGCTTGTCGCGTTCCAGGGTTGCGGCATTGACGACGCCGATGGCCTGCGGCGTCTCGGACAGCCACGCTTGTGCGCGCGAACCGGAAACGACGACGGTGTCGATGGCGTGGTCAAGTTGCTGCGCCCGCGCGCAGGGGTAAGCCACGGTGATGGCGACGGCCAGCACCAATAATTTCTTGTTCATGTGATTCTCGTTTAAGTGTGCGGATGCGGCGCGTCACACCGCAAGGCGGACAGCGCCAACATTGAAAATGCAAAAAGACTTAAACGAGGGTGGGCGGTGCACGCGACTGCGCGATGGACCAGATGAACAGTGGCGATGGGGACTGATAGTACAGGGCCGGGAAAATGGCCGTGCCGCTGGCCACGAGCAGCGGCAGCACGGGGCTGGCGGGCGGCAGGCCGACGGAACCCGCATGCGTGGAACAGAAGGCGCAATGCTCCATCTGCATGGCCTTGCCGCCGGATTTCTCGTCGGCGGCACCGTCATCGACCTGCACGAAGCGGATGCCGGCAACCGAGCAGATTTCCGCCCAGCCGGAGCCCGACTCCTGCTTGGCGTTGGCGACGGCCTGGGAAATCGATGGCGCGAGCGCCGCCAGCAGGATCGCGAAACAGGCGATCCATGCGGCAAAGCGGCGCGTGAACAAGGTCATTCCCATGGCCGCATTTTACCAGCGGCCGCCGGGACTGGGTAGCGGAAAGCGGCTCAGGCGGCCGGGCAGGCGGCGTTGCCGTTATCAAAAGCGCGCACGACGCTCGCCGTATCGGCGGCGATGCGGGCGACGGCGCGGCGGTGGCCCAGCACCAGTTCATCGTAGCCGGCGCCCACCCTCTCATTGGCTATCGTGCGGCAAGTCACCACCTTGCTGCTGGCCAGCTGGCGCACGCTCCACACGGCGTCGATCAGCGCATATTGGCCCATCACGGACTCGAAACGCTGCACATTGGTGCTGATGCGGTACACGGGCAAGTTGTCCGGATGCGGCGTGCGGAACACGTCGATGGCGCCCAGGTCGTTCGTCACGGCCGTCGACAGCGCCTGGCCGATCTCGCCGGCCAGCGGCCCCGCCCAGCGCTGCTGCTCCAGCAATTCGATGCGCCCCGATGGCGCCGTCACGACAAACTGGTTACGGCTCACCTGCTGCGGCACGCTGACGGCCAGCACTTCGACATAGTATTTGACGGGCTTGGCCGGCTGCGCGTCGGCGCCGCCGCTGAGCGTATAGAAATGCTCGGGCTGTGGCGTGGAACAGGCACCCAGCAGGATGGCTGTCATCAAAAGCGCAAGAATTGGCTGCTTCATTTTTTCTCATCTCCTTTTTTACCGCGGATCAGGGACTCGGGGTGGCGTTCCAGGTAATCCGACAGGGCATTGAGCGATTGCAGGGTTTGCGTCAGCTGCTGCAAGGCCTGGCGCACGTCCGACTGCAGCGGCGAATCCTTTTGCAGCACCTGTTCGGCCGTGCCGAAGGTCTGTTTCGCCGCCGTCAAGGTATCGCGCATTTCCGGCACCACCTGACCATCGAGCTGCTTGAACAGGGTATTGGCCTGCTTGATGGTGGCGTTCAGGTTATTGCCGATCTCCGCATACGGTACCTGATCGAGCTTGCGGGCGATGCTGGCGATCTGCGTCTGCAATTCGTCGAGCGTGTTCGGCACGGTCGGCACTTCCAGCGGATACTTGTTCGCGTCGAGCACCACCTTCGGCGCTTTCGGGAAGAAGTCCAGCGCGATGTACAGCTGGCTGGTCAGCAGGTTGCCCGTGCGTAGCTGGGCGCGCAAGCCACGGCTGACCATGCGTTCGAGCAGCTGGTGGCCGGCCGAGCCTTCCTCATCGTCGACAGCGGCCTTGAAGCGCATGCCCAGGCGGGCGGGGTACAAATTGACGGTGACGGGCATGCGGAAGTTCTTCTTCACGGGATCGAACTCGATGCCGACCGAACGCACTTCGCCCAGCACGATGCCGCGGAAGTCCACCGTGGCGCCAGGCTGCAAGCCGCGCAGGGACTGGTCGAAATAGAACACGGTAGTAATGGCTTCGCCATCGGGTTCGCGCATGGCGCTGGCTTCGTCGGCCGCCAAGCGGAAATTGGTATTGGCCGGTGCCGGTTCTTCCGGCTTACGGCCATTTTCCGCCTCGAAGGCGATGCCGCCCACCAGCATGGCCGCCAGGGACTGGGTGTTCAGCTTGAAGCCGTTGGAATCGAGGCGCACATCGACGCCGCTGGCATGCCACCAGCGCGCGTTCTTGCCGACGAACTGGTCGTACGGCGCGTTCACGAAGACGGACATGGTGATGCCGTTGCCATCCTTGTCCAGCGCAAAGCTGACCACCTTGCCCACCCGCAGGCGGTGGAAGAACAGGGGCGAACCGACATCGACGGATCCCAGGCTGTCCGCATGCAGGGTGTACAGCTTGCCCTTCTGGTCACCGGCCACGGCGGGCGGACTCTCCATGCCGATGAAATTCTCCTTTTTGGCTTCCGACTTGCCCGTGTCGACGCCGATGTAGGCGCCCGACAGCAAGGTGCCCAGCCCCGTCACGCCGCTGGCGCCGATCTGCGGGCGCACCACCCAGAAACGCGAATCGGCGGTAGCGAAGCGGCGCGCTTCCTTGCTCATGTCGATCGTCACCAGCACCTTGCTCAAGTCCTCGCCCAGGGTGATGGCGCGCACCTGGCCGATATCGACATCCTTGTATTTGACCTTGGTCTTGCCAGGCTCGAGTCCTTCGGCGCTCTTGAAGCTGACCGTCACCGTGGGCCCCTGGTCGAGGATGGACTTGGCGGCCAGGCCGGCGCCGATCAGTGCGGCCAGCAGCGGGATGAGCCATACCAGCGACGGCAGCCAGCGGCTGCCCTGTTCCACATCAGGCTCGGGCAATGGACGGCCACCCGCTTCGGCAAGGTCGCCTGCTTCTTTGTCAGACATGCTGTTCTCCAATCACTGTATTGTTTCCGGTATTTGTCACCACCACGGGTTCTTCCTCGCCGGGCACCTGCCCGTCGATGGGGTCCCAGATCAGGCGCGGGTCGAACTGCATCGCCGCCAGCATGGTCAGCACCACCACGGCGCCAAAGGCCAGCGCGCCGGGGCCGGCCGTGATCACGGCCAGCGACTTGAAGCGCACCAGCGCCACCGTCAGGGTGACGACAAAGATATCGAGCATGGACCAGCGGCCGATGAATTCGACCATGCGGTACAGGATGGTGCGCTGGCGCGGCCGCCAGCGCGAACGCCGCTGCGCGGTGAACGCCAGCAGCGCCAGCACGCCCAGCTTCAGCATGGGCACGACCACGCTGGCGATGAAAATGATGATGGCCAGGCCCTTCGAGCCGCTGGTCCAGAACAGCACCACGCCGCTCATGATGGTGTCGTCCTGCGCGCCGAACAGCGATTGCGTCACCATCACGGGCAATAGGTTGGCGGGAATGTAGAGGATCATGGCGGCGATCAGCAAGGCCCAGGTGCGGTTGATGCTGTCCGGTTTGCGTACGTGCAGGGCCGTGCCGCAGCGCGCGCAAGCCAGGTGCCTGCCCTTGCCCAGCGGCGGCGCCACCAGGCCGCAGGCATGGCAAGGCAGCACTTTCTCGCCCGGCGCGAAGGCCTTGTAGCGGATGCCCGGCAGCGCTTGCCGGGTCAGGTCGTCGCCCAGGTTCCACAGGGCCTTGGGGTCGAACGAGACGACGATGGCCAGCATCAGGGTCAGCGCGCCAAACGCGAACAGCCCCGGTTGCGGCAGCACCGTGGCCAGGCTGGTCATCTTGACGACGGTGATCAGGATGCCGATCATCAGCACCTCCGTCATGCCCCATTCGCGCGCCGTCTGCACAGCGCGCAGCACGCGGTTAAAGCCGGGCACCTTGACGCCGCCGCGCAAGCCCAGCGCCACGTACAGCAGGAAACCGAGTTCGATTGCGGGAAAGAGGATGGTAAACAGGAAGACCATCGTCGCCACGATATGCATCTGCTCGGACCACAGCACGCGGATGGAACCGAGCAAGGTAGCGCTGGAAGTGAGGCCATTGACGTCGAGTTCGACGATGGGGAAAAACTGGGCGATCAGGAAGACAAAAGCGGCGCCCAGCGTGAGCGCCACCACCTTGGTCAATTCGGCCGATGGGCCCCGCGCGTGGGCGCCGCGATACAGCACCGAGCGGCAACGGATACAGCGCGCCTTTTCGCGGGGACGCAGCGGACGTTTGCGGTACAGCACGCCGCAGTCATGACAACTAATCAGGTCGTATCGGTGCACAGTGTGAAGTTTGCCGGCGCCCGAAGCGCGACTATCCCATGTCAATGCCAGCCATCATGACAGAGTTGGCATTTTTCTGCACTACAGCATTATTCTTTTCCACGCTCCCGCAGCAGCGCCTCCACGGCGCGGCCGATTTGCAGCACTGTATCGTCAGCGCCCGCCAGGCCGCAAATGCCCAGCCCCACGGGCAGCTCGCCGTCGGTGTGGCAAGGCAGCGACAGCGCGCAGCCGTCGAGGAAGTTGATCACGCTGGCGTTGCGCAGCACCAGGCCATTCGTGGCAAAAAACGTGGCGTCGTCCGCTTCCAGCGGCGCGACTTCCGGCGCCAGTATGGCCACGCTGGGCATCAGCCAGGCGTCGAACGGCGCCAAGCGCCGTCGGGCGACAGCGATCAGGCGCGCGCGCGCATCGAGCAAATCGATGTAGTCGGCGGCACCCTGCTGCTGGCCGCGCCGGATGCGCGCCGCCACGCGCTGGTCGTATTGCGCGCCCTTCTCTTCAAGTAACACCCTGTGCCAGTGCCAGGCTTCCGCCGCCACCAGTCCGCCACCGCCATTGATACCCGGCAGTTCCAGCAATTCGGGGAAATCGAACTGTTCCACCTGCGCGCCGGCTTGCCGCAGCTTGTCCAGGGCAGCCTCGAAAGCCTGCTGCACCTGCGGCGCCACGTACGTACCAACGTAGTCCAGGGTAAAGCCGAAGCGCAAGCCTTTCAGTGCTGGCGCCTGCGCGCCGATATCATGACCCGACAGCGCTGCGTACAAAATGGCGCAGCAATCGACACTGTGCGCGATGGGTCCGGCCGAATCGAGGGAGCGCGACAGCGGCACCGTGCCGGCCAGCAACACGGAAGCCGCCGTCGGCTTGAAACCGGTCAAGCCGCAAAAAGCGGACGGGATGCGGATCGAACCGCCCGTGTCCGTGCCCAGCGCTCCCGCAGCCATCCCCAGCGCCACCGTCACGGCGCCGCCCGAGGTGGAGCCGCCCGCCACGCGCGCGCGGTCGTGCGGATTGCGCGGCGTGCCGTAATGGGGATTCAGGCCCAGGCCGGAAAACGCGAATTCGCTCATGTTGGTGCGCCCCAGCAGGATGGCGCCGGCCGCGCGCAGGCGCGCCACGGCATCGGCATCCACAACGGCGGGCGGCGCGTCGGCTAGCGCCAGCGAGGCGGCGCTGCTGACCTGTCCCCTGACGTCGAACAGGTCCTTGATCGAGATGGGCACACCGGCCAGCGGCGAAGGCACCTGGCCGGCGGCGCGCGCCGCATCGCTGGCGCGGGCCTCGGCCAGCGCCTGTTCGCCATCGAGGCTGACATACGCATGGCCGCCCTGCGCCCGGTGCGCCTCGGCGCGCGCCAGCATGCGCTGCGTCAATTCCACGCTGGTGATGCGGCCGGCGGCCAGGTCGGCGGCCAGGTCACGGATGGTCTTGGTCATTGTATTTATCCTTCCACGGGCAGGGTTTGCACGGCATAGCGGTGCTGCAGGCGGCGCTGCAAGGCAGGATCATACAGCTCCAGTTCGAACGCGTCGCCATGGCCCATTTCACCGATGATCGGCTGCGTGCCGCAGAACATGGCGCTGCCCACGGGCAGGCTGGCCTGCCCCGTGTAGCGCAGGATCAGGTCTTCCGGCGACAGCATGCGCGTCACGGGGCCATCCTGGTACAGGGCCGGCACGCCGGCCCGTTCGCGCCAGGAGCGCATCTGCAGCTGGTCCCAGTGGCCCGCCACGTCGGCATAGCGCCACAAGGTGTCGCCCACGGGCTTGCCGCACATTTGCTTCGACACCGTCACGCCATAGCTTTCCACCTTGCGGTCCGTATGGTCGGAGCCGATGCCCACCAGCAGGCCGTACTCCGTGGAAAACAGCACGAATTCCGCCTCGCCGGACGAATCGCGGCCCGGCACTTCGATGGCGGCATCGCTGGAGAGCAACGCCGCCGCCACGCGGTAAAAGGTCGGCACGCTTTTCGGGCGCGCCACGCCGATGGCTTCCAGTTCGGCGATATGGTGTTCGACCATCGCCATGTCGCGGCCCGTCCAGCCGGCGATGATCAGGTTGTCGATGTCGAAGGTGACGGGGCCGTGGCCCGCCAGGTTGAAGGTATGAGTAGTCATTGTATCTCTTTACTCCTCAAGGGGGCCGCGGCCCGTTTCTCTGGCTGCGAAGACGGCGGCACCGGTGATCAGCAGGGCCGCCGCTACATACAGCGAGACGGCCATGGTGCTGTTGTACGAGCGGTACAGGCTGGCGATGACGAGCGGTGCAAAGCCGCCGCCGATGACGCCGGCCAGGGTATAGGCCAGCGAGGAACCCGCGTAGCGCACCTTGGTGGGGAATTGCTCGATGACGAAGGCCGCTTGCGGGCCGTACATGATGGCGTGGATGACCAGGCCTACGACGACGGCCGTGACGATGGCGGCCGGACTGGCCGTGTCGAGCAGGGTGAAGAAGGCGAACGCCCACACCAGGCCCAGGATGGCGCCCAGCGCATACACGGGTCGGCGGCCGATCTTGTCCGACAGCGCGCCAAATACGGGCACCGACAGCGCATTGCAGGCCGTGCCGATCATAATGGCGGTCAGCGCCAGGGTCGACGACAGGTGCAGCACCGTCGTCACGTACGTCAGGGTGAACACCACCACCAGCGCATACAGCACGTCCGAGCCGATGCGCACGCCGCCGGCGATCAGCAAACGGCGCCAGTAGAGGCGCAGCACGTCGCCGATCGGCGCTTCCGCCTTCGCATCCTTCTGGTCAAGTTCCTTGAACAGCGGCGTTTCCTCGATGCCGCTGCGTATCCACATGCCGAAGGCCACCAGCAGCAGGCTGGCGATGAACGGCATACGCCAGCCCCAGTCCATGAACGCTTCATGCGGCAGCAAATAGGTGATCAAACCGATGCAGCCAGTGGCCAGCAAGGTGCCGAACGATGGTCCCACCTGTGTCCACGAAGCGTTGCGGCCACGCTTGTCCGCTGCTCCGTGTTCGACGGAGATCAGCACGGCGCCTGCCCATTCGCCACCCAGCGCGATGCCCTGCACGAAGCGCAGTGCCACCAGCAGGACCGGGCTCCAGATGCCAGCCGTCGCATACGTGGGCAAGAGGCCCATCAAGCCCGTCGTCACGCCCATCAACATCAGGGTCACGACCAGCACCCAGCGGCGTCCCAGCTTATCGCCCAGATGACCGAAGATCACGCCGCCGATGGGGCGCGAGATATAGCCGACGGCATACGTGGAAAAGGCCAGGATGGTGCCCGTCAGCGGATCGAAAGAAGGGAAAAACAGATGGTTGAAGATCAGCGCGGCCATGGTGTTGTAGACGGTGAAGTCATACCATTCCAGGGTCGTGCCGACCATGCTGGCCGTGGCCAGGCGTCCCGTTTTTGGCTTGTCGCCCGGTGTCTGAGCCGCCGGATGCGCAGCGTTTGCCGTTGTATATGTGGTCATTGCCTACCTCTCTCGTCAGTTTTATTGCAGGTCCGGTGCAGGATGCTTTGCCCTGCGCCGTGGCCCGTGTCTCGTGTTATCAGTGCCGGCAAGATACGCGCGGCCGTGTCAGGCCGCGTGCAGGTCGGCCTCGCGCAACTGCCAGGACAACTGCAGGATGGCAGCCTGTTCGCCGTCGAGGCCCAGCGCCGCGCTGGCGGCATCGGCGGCCGCCACAGCAGCGCTTTCCGACGATGCGTCGATCAGGAAAATCGGGTCGAGCAAGCGGCCCTCCTTCTGCTCCGCCGGCAGAGGGCCGGACAGCTTGGCGTCGGGCGTCAGCAAGCGCGTGGCAATGACGCCATCGATCTGCAGCAATGTCGCCCCCAGCGCGGCCATGGCGGCCACGGCTTGCGCATCCTGGTCGATCGCCGGCGCGCCCAGACGCATCACGGCCAGCCAGGCGCCCGTACCCATGCCCGTTTCCGCCTCGATGGCGCAAACGCGGCGCATCGGGTCCACCATGCGCTGCAGATTCGCCACCGACCATGGCGTCTGCTGGCCGAAAGCCTTGAAGTAGTCGGGAGTCTGGAAGGCGTCGAGCGAGACGGTGCGGTACAGGCCCAGATATTTGCGGGAACCGCGCACGCTCTGGTAGCGCGTGCCGCTGACAAAACCGGGAATGCGCACGCGCTCTTCCACGTGTTCGCGGTCGTACCAGCGGTTGAAATCGCGTTCGTGTTCCGGGTCTGCGCTGGTCCAGACAAACAGGATGCCTGGCAAGGTAGGTGACGTCGTCATGATGGTTCCGTTCTGCGTTATGGGTGGTATGCCAGCCCAGAATAGGTGGCACGCCATCACTTGGCAAACGGGTTATTCTGAACGCGACTGATAAGTTTTTCTTATGGGTCGCGGTGACAACAGCAATTTAATTCTCACGTCCGCGCACTGGCGCCATACTCTTCGCCCAGCCCCAGGGTGAACCTGGCCGCCTCCTCGCATGCCAGCATGGCCACCAATTGAATCGCTTCCGTGGTGAGGTCTTCGCTGTAACTGATGACGATGCGCTGCGGCGCCAGGCTGCTGGTACAGGGAATCAGGGCGATGTGGCCCTGCTCGATTTCCTCGCGCAGGGGCGCCAACGGCAGCACGGCGATGCCGAAACCTGCTTTGACCAGCCGTACGATGGCGGAAATCGAGCTGACGCAATGCACCCTGCCCAGCTGCACGCCCTCGTCCTGGCACAGCGCTTTTAATGCGGAATGGGGCTGCGAGCCCCGGTTCATGGTGATGATCGGATGCTGCGCCAGTTGCGCCACCGTGAACGGCTTGCCCGTGTCGGGCCAGTCGGCGGCCCTGCCCGCCCAGCCCATAGCGATGGCGCCGCTGCCCGTGCTGCGGAGATGGTCGCCCGTCAGCATGTCCGTCTGCAGCGCGATATCGAGCTCGCCCTGCTGCAGCTGCTCGTGCAGGCGGCGCGTCGATTCCGACGTCAGTTGAATCTCGATGCCCGGATAGCGCTCCTGCACCCGCTGCAGGAACGGGATCAGCCAGGTATGCACGATGGTTTCGATGACGCCGATGCGCACTTCGCCCGTAATCAGCGCGGGCGAGGAATTGGCCGCATACATGTCGCGACATAGTTCCAGCATGCGTTCGGCGTACACGAGCAGGTTGCGTCCGGCGAAGGTCAGGCGGATTTCACGCGCGTCGCGGTCGAACAGACGCGTGCCGAAATCCTGCTCCAGCGAGGCGATGCGGTTCGAGATGGCCGCCTGCGTGATATGCAGCTTGTCGGCCGCCGTGCGGAAGCTGCCCAGCCGCGCAGCCCAGACAAACGCTTCGAGAAAACGGGTATTCAATGGGGCTCTTCTTCACAGTTTGAATGTCCACCCCATTGTAAGCCAAAGTCAGCGACCTTATTTTTGCGCCAGGAAGTCCAGCAGGGTCAGGGCCACGATCTTACTGGCCTTGCGCAAATCGTCGAGCGCCAGGCGCTCGTCGGCCTTCTTCGCATTCGATTCGGGCACCGTGCGCGGACCGGCGCCATACAGCACGGCGGGGATGCCCCGCTCGCCATACAGACGCGCATCCGCATACAGGGGCGTGCCAACGGCGGGAATCGTTTCGCCGAGGATGACTTGCGCATTCTTTTGCAGGCTGCTCACCAGCTGCTCGGAGCCGGGCAAGGGGCGCAGCGCGTGCGACAGCAGCAGGCGGCGGATCTCGAGGCGGATGCCGGGATCGCCCCGCACGGCGTCCTCGATCAGCGCGCGCACCTGCGCTTCCACCGCCACCGGGTCTTCTTCGGGAATCATGCGGCGGTCCATCTTCATGACGACCTTGCCCGGCACCACATTGGTATTCGTGCCGCCGTCGATGCGCCCCACCAGCATGGTGGGCGAATCGATGCCCGCCACTTTGGATCTGACCTTTTTCAGCTCCGGCAACTGGCCGTAGATGGCGTTGAGGATCTTGTTGGCCGCCTGCAGCGCGTCGTGTCCTGTCTCCGGCATGGAGCCGTGGCCCGACTTGCCGTGCACGGTGATTTCCAGCTGCAGGCAGGCGTTATGGGCGGTGACGATGCCGTAGCTGAAACCGGCGGCGATGACAAAATCGGGTTTCGTCAGCTGCTGCTCCAGCAGCCAGCCCGGTCCCAGCAAGCCGCCGAATTCCTCGTCGTACGTGAAGTGCAGCTCAAGCTGGCCCTTCAAGGGAATGCCCAGCGCTTCGAGCGCGCGCGCGGCAAACACATAGGTGGCGAAATCGCCCTTCGACACGGCCGTCGCGCGGCCGTAGATATAGCCGCCGTCGATCTGGCCGCCATACGGCGGATACGTCCAATTGTCGCCGGGCGGCACCACGTCGCCATGCGCATTCAAAGCCACCGTCGGACCGCCTGCCGCATACGGGCGGCGCACGATCAGGTTGGTGATGCTTTGCATGCCGAACGCTTCCACCTGCTCCGCTGGCACCGCGTGCTTTTCCGCCTGCCAGCCATACGCCTGCAGCAGCTGCGCCACCAGTTCCGCGTGGGGCGCATTGTTGCCGGGTGGCGTGTCCGTCGGCTGCTGCACCACCTTCTGCAAAAAGGCGACTTCCTCGTCGAAGTGTTCGTCGATCCAGGCCGTGATTCGTTCTGCGTGCGTTGTCATTTTGTTCCTTGTATGGTCTGTTGCAGCCAGACGCCCAGTTCACTGCGCTCGGCGTCCGTCATATTGGTCAAGTTCCCGATCGGCATGGCTTTGAGCTCGATGGCCTGCTTGTAGATTTGCGCCGCATGCTGGCGGATTTCCGTTTCATTATCCAGCATCATGCCGGCCGGTGCCGTGGCAAAACCCGGTTGCGTAGGCTGGGCCGAATGGCAGGTGGCGCAGCGCTGGGCGATGATGGCATGCACGGCCTTGAACTGCGCGGCCGGGTCCACCGCCGGCGCAGCCGCCACGGCTACGGGCGCCTTGGGCGCGATGGCCACGGCCACGGCCACCAGCAAGGCCACGCCGAGGGCTGGATAGCGCCACTCGACGCGGCCCTTGTGACGCAGGTTGAAGAAGTGGCGGATAAAGACGCCAGCCGCCATGATCAGCGCCAGCACCAGCCAGGCGTGATCGTTGCGGTAGGTCATCGCGTAGTGGTTGCTGATCATGATGAACAGCACGGGCAACGTAAAATAATTGTTATGCACACTGCGCTGCTTGGCCTTCAGACCGTGTTTGGGATCGGGCAGTTTTCCGGCGGCCATGGCTTCGACCATCTTGCGCTGGCCGGGAATGATCAGCATCAGCACATTGGCCACCATGATGGTGCCGATCATGGCGCCCACGTGGATGTAGGCGGCGCGCCCGCTGAGCAAGTGCGTGAGCACATACGCGGCGCCGACGATCAGCGCGAACACCGTCACGCCGAACCACAGTTCATATTGCGCCAGCTTTGATCGGCACAGCAGGTCGTACACGGTCCAGCCGATGACGAGGGTGGCGATGCCGATGCCGGTCGCCTGGCCGCTGCTGATGTCGGCCACGGATTTGTCGATCATCATGGCCTGGGCATTGAAGTAGTAGGCAATCGTCAGCAGCGCAAAGCCGGACAGCCAGGTCGAATACGCTTCCCACTTGAACCAGTGCAGTTCCTTCGGCAGTTCCGCGGGCGCCACCAGGTATTTTTGCGGGTTATAGAAGCCGCCGCCGTGCACGGCCCACAATTCTCCCGACACGCCTTTCTTCGCCAGCTCCGAGCCGGGCGCGGGTGGGCGGATCGAGTTGTCGAGCCAGACGAAATAAAAGGAAGCGCCGATCCAGGCGATGCCCGTGATGACGTGCAGCCAGCGGACGATCAGGTTCAGCCACTCCAGGCCGTACGGAATCAGGTAGGCAAATACTTCCATAAATTTCCTCTAGTCAGACCGAACCAATATTCGTGCCAATCTACACAAGATAAACGGATTTACCGCCCATCACATGAAAAATATCGTATATTTGACATATTCAAATCGATATACAACAGAGCCGCCGCCACATGTCCAGCCTGCCGCAACACCTCGACCTGCACTTGATCCGCATCCTCTACCTGCTGCTGGTGGAAAAGAATGTCTCGCGCGTGGCGCTCAAACTCAATCAGCCGCAGCCCTCGATTTCAGCCTCCCTGCGCAAGCTGCGCGAACTGACGGGCGACCCGCTGCTGGTGCGCGGCGCGCGCGGCATGGTGCCGACCCAGCATGGCGAAAGTCTGCTCAATCCGGCCAAGCGCATCCTCGACCAGACGGAGAGCCTGTTCGTCAAGAAGACGCCATTCGTGGCGCAGGAAGAAGCGCGCACTTTCCACATCGCCGCGCCCGACTACCTGGATAGCCAGTTCCTGCCCAACGTGGTGGCCCTGCTGCGCCGCGGTTCGCCGAAAAGCCGCGTCGTGCTGCACAGCCTGGGGCCGGGCATCGACCATATCCGCCAACTGTCCGATGGGGGCCTGGATCTGGTGATCGCCAACTGGGACGAGCCGCCCGCGCATCTGCACATCTCGAAGCTGTTCGAAGACCCCATCATCTGCGCCATGCATGCGGAAAACGCCTATGCGCGGCGCACGGCCAGCGACGCCATGACCCTCGACGATTATCTGAGCCTGCCCCACGTAGCGCCGTCGCAGACGATGCCCGGCTACCACGGCGTGATCGATTCCTTCCTCGAACGGCAAAACCTGCAGCGCAACGTGGTAGTGGAATCGGCGTATTTCGGCCTGATTCCCTACATGCTGACACAGACAGACCTGGTGCTGACCACGGGCCGGCAATTCATGCGCTTCTATGAAAAGACGCTGCCGCTGAAAACGTATACCGTACCTCTGAAATTCCCGCCCATGCGTTTTTACCAGCTGTGGCACCAGCGCGTGCACCAGGCGCCCGAACACAAATGGCTGCGCGACCAGGTCAGCGCTGCCGCCAAGGCGCTGGTCCAGCGATAGCCGCTATCAGCACGCGCATATAATGGAGACAGGAACGGGGCGCTATCATCACCGCTTGCATGATCGGAAAACCATGACCACCCTTTCAGACTTGAACGCCGGCAGCACGGCAGACTTTATCGCACGGCTGCACGGCATCTATGAACATTCGCCCTGGATCGCCCAGCGCGCGGCGCCCGCCCGGCCATTTGCCAGCCTGACGGCACTCAAGACGGAGCTGCAGCACGTGCTGGCGCAAGCTTCGCCCGAAGAGCAACTGGGGCTGATACGCGCCCACCCGGAGCTGGCCGGCAAGGCCGCCATCGCAGGGCAATTGACGGCGGAATCGACGCGCGAGCAGGCCAAGTCCGGCCTGAACCTGTGCAGCGCCGACGAATTCGCCACCCTGCAGCGCCTGAACGACGACTACAACGCCAAGTTCGGCTTTCCCTTCATCCTGGCCGTCAAGGGCCCGACGGGCGAAGGCTTGACGCGCCAGGACATCATCGCCACGTTTGCGCGGCGCCTGAAGAACCGGCGCGCCGATGAACTGGCCGAATCGTTGCGGCAGATCAAGCGCATCGCCGAGCTGCGCCTGAACGACCTGTTCGACGTGCGCCTGGACTTCGGCCCGGCAATCATGCAGCAGGCGGAAACCCTGGCCGGCTGGAGCGACAGCGATTACAACCTGACCTGCGCTTACCTGACGCCGGCGCACCAGAAAACGGCAGCACAGCTGGCCGACTGGATGCGGGACGCGGGCATGCAGGTGCACATCGACGCCGTCGGCAACGTGGTCGGGCGCTATCTGTCCGATGCACCCGGCGCAAAAACCCTGATGACGGGATCGCATTACGACACGGTGCGCAACGGCGGCAAGTACGATGGCCGCCTGGGCATCATGCTGCCGATCGCCGTCGTGCGCCACCTGCATGAGCGGCAAGAAAGGCTGCCGTTTCACTTCGAGATTGTCGGCTTCGCCGAGGAAGAAGGCGTGCGCTTCAACAGCACGTTTTTGGGCAGTACGGCCGTCACGGGCAAGTTCGACGTATCGCTGCTGGAGCAGCTTGATGCGGATGGCGTGAGCATGCGCGACGCGCTGGCCGCCGCCGGCCACGAAGTGAGCGCCATCGGCGCCATAGCACGCGATCCCGCCGACTTGCTCGGCTATGTGGAAGTGCATATCGAGCAGGGTCCCGTGCTGCTGGAACGCGACCTGCCGCTGGGGATCGTCACGGCGATTGCCGGCAGCTCGCGCTACCTGGTCAATCTTGGCGGCGTGGCCAGCCACGCAGGCACCACGCCCATGAACATGCGCAAGGATGCCGCCAGCGCGGCGGCCGAAATCATCCTGCTGGTGGAACGGCGCTGCAACCAGGGCGAGGCGCTGGTGGGCACCGTGGGGCAGCTGCACGTGCCGAACGGCTCCGTCAACGTGATCGCCGGCGCCTGCACCCTGTCGCTCGACATCCGCGCGGCCGTTGATGCCGTGCGCCAGGCAGCCGTCGACGATATTCTCGATGGCATCGCCGCCATCTGTGCACGGCGCCAGATCGACTACCAGCTGGAACTGCTGCTGTCCGCACGTGCGGCGCCGTGCGCGCCGTGGCTGATGGCGCAGTTGGCGCAAGCCGTGGAATCGGTCGGCGTCGAACCATACGCGCTGCTGTCGGGCGCCGGCCACGACGCCATGGCCATGGCTGCCATCACCGACGTGGCCATGCTGTTTACCCGTTGCGGCAATGGCGGCATCAGCCACAACCCGCTGGAAACCATGACGGCCGACGACGCCGACATCGCGGCGCGCGCCCTGCTGGCGTTTTTGCGCAACTTCCAGCAGAAACTCACGTAACAGGAAGCGAGTGGTAGAACAAGGCCAGGCGCCGCGCCAGGGATGCTGCCTGGAAGGCAGCCGAACCGGTACATGCCGGTACTATGGCGTACGTTGTGCGGCAGCAACGAAACACTGCGACAGCCGCCCAGATCCACGGAGAGATGCACGCCTGGCTAGCATCATATCCGTTGCAAACCATCCATCATGATATTTTTCACAATCTGAAACTTGCTATGGTTGGCAGTTAAAAGACATCCGTATATATGGAACCAGGCCCTCGGGGAGTTGCCCGCTATTTACGGCAGACGGCGGTTGATGATCACCAACCACGTAAGCTTCGGTACAGCCCAGCTCAGTACTGGCGCTTAATGTATCTACCAAAAATCCGATCGCATTGCGTGCTACCAGCTGTGAATCACCAATCTTCTCCATATCCTGGAAATATTGAACAGATGCTTCTGGCATGCCCGAAGCAATGGGTTCATGGCTGGACAACGAAAGCATGTACAAAAAAGCCTTGTCTTGCTGACGTATCAAATCCACGCCAAAATTAATCATATCTTCGTCACAAATACCACGAAATGGTCCCGGACAGGTTTTCAATTTACTCAACTCAGGCTGGAAATAAGCATGATCGATGCCCAGGTTCTTCCAGACGGAATCACGGGCATAGAACATTTTTTGATAACCATGTACGCCAAAAACTTCATACCCTTTGTTTTTCATGTAGGCCGGAACACAAGCATCAGCCATTGCTGAGAAATTAGTATTTACATCAAACTGAATGTATTCGGAGCATAACTCACGAATCTCGCCCTGCATGGTCGAACCATGATAATCAGTGAATCCCGTCTGCAGCACTTTCACGCCGCGACTCTTCAGCTTTTTCTCGACGGCCACCAATGATCCATGGCTCTCCCCCCATGACTCCACGATCATCAGAACCATTTTCGCGGGCATTGGATTTTCACTTTTCACATGATTCAAAAAGGTCGGCTCGCTGGTTTTCCCCAAAGAATTCTCTTTCTTTAAAAAATTATCACTGATCAGTGTTTTAATCGCAAACGGTGACGGTGTGATAATTTTATTGCGGATTTCACTTACACCGACATCCAGCACGAGCAGCATACCCTTGAACGATATCAGGAAAATACCAATAAAAAATGCAATGCGCCTGAATCCCAGCGAAGTTTTCCGATAAATATCGGAATACAGGAAGAAAAACATTACCAGAAAAAACAGGGAACAGATTATCAATATCGGCGCCGGAGAATTCCCCAAAACAGTGAACAGGTAAAATTCATATGAGCTGGGTCGAATATTCCAGTTTGACAATATGGAAACCAAAAAGATGAAAATCCATACAAACTTGATTAGAAAGGAAATCCAGCTCTTGAAACGTTTTTCCAGATACGGGAAAAATAATGGTTCGACGCAGACATATATACTGCCAAATGCAAAGCTCCAGACCAAGCTGGGTAATAACATCCATAAAAAACAGCGTACATATGTGAATTTTTCAGAATAATTTAAAAATAGCGGATTTTCTTGTAGCGTAAAAATTGAACTCATGGGGTAAACAATACTAAAGATAGCATCTTGTCATCGCAAGAAAGAAACAGAAAAGCCATGACATCGGCCGGTGATTTTTAATTATTTTTTTTGGGCAACAATTGTAACATGCATGTCATAATTGGTTCTTCACCATACCCGCAACAGAAAAATGCGCACAGTGAAAATTTAAAAACATCGTTTTTTGAACTGCAATTTTTCCATGATTTCTTGATACTCTGAATGCAAGTCAAGTGATGGATGAAAGATGGGCAGATATAACAAGCCGGCACGAAAATTGGCGGATGGACGCACCATACGCACTCGCACCACTGGCGTCGAAACGGAGTATCTGCAGTCAGGTACGGGAAAAGTGGCAAGGCGCCGGGATGTCTCGCGCGGCGAGGCAGCTGGGTAGTTGATGTCCTCCCCACAGAGACCGGGAAACAAGCAGGCGGCAGGCGGACCGCCTGACAATTTTTTGGGCTACACAGCCACGGCCCGCTCCAGCATCGCGTGCAGCAGCACGTTGCAGCCCGCTTCCAGGTGCTCGGGCTTGGCATCCTCGATTTCATTGTGGCTGATGCCGTCCTTGCACGGCACGAAGATCATGCCGGCCGGCGCCAGCCTGGCCGCGTAGATGGCGTCGTGGCCGGCGCCGGACACCACATCCATCACCGAGTAACCCAGCTTTTCAGTGGCGTTGCGCACGGCGCCCACGCAGTCGGGGTGAAATGGGCATGGCGGGTAATAGGAAACCCGCTCAAGAGAGATATCCAGTCCCGTACCGGTGCGCGTGGCGTCGATGAAGGCCGTGATTTCGCCATGCATGGTGTTGAGCAGCTCGTCGTTCACGTTACGCAGGTCGATGCTGAATTTGACTTCGCCGGGGATCACGTTACGGCTGTTCGGGAAGACCTGCACCATGCCCACCGTGCCGCGGCCATACGGCGGGTAGCGGTTGGCGATGGCCACCACTTCCTGCATGATGCTGGTGGACACCTGCAGCGCATCCTTGCGCAAGCCCATGGGCGTGGGGCCCGCATGCGCTTCCATGCCCGTCACCACACAGTCATACCACGATAGCCCCATCACGGCCGGCACCACGCCGATGACCTTGTCGGCGTCTTCCAGCACGGGCCCCTGTTCGATGTGCGTTTCAAAGTAGGCGCCGATCGGGTGGTCGCCCGGCACCTGGTCGCCACAATAACCGATACGCGCCAGCTCCTCGCCCACCGTTTTGCCTTCCGTATCCTTGGCCGCATACGCGGTTTCGAGCGAAAAAGCGCCGCAGAACACGCCCGAGCCCATCATCACGGGCACGAAGCGCGAGCCCTCCTCGTTGGTCCAGAAAGCCACTTCGATGGGAGCCTGCGTCTTGATCTGTAAATCATTCAGGGTGCGCACCACTTCCAGGCCGGCCAGCACGCCGTAATTGCCGTCGAACTTGCCGCCCGTGGGCTGCGTGTCGATGTGGCTGCCCGTCATCACGGGCGGCAAACTATTGTCCGTGCCGTCTCGGCGCATGAAGACATTGCCGATCTGGTCGATGGTGATGCTCATACCGGCTTCCTTGCCCCAGCCTACCACCAGGTCGCGGCCTTCTTTGTCGAGGTCCGTCAGGGCCAGGCGCTTGACGCCGCCCTTCGCTGTCGCGCCGATCTGCGCCAGTTCCATCAGGGCAGCCCACAGCCGTTCGCCATTGATACGCAATGCATCCATCGTCAACTCCTTATGCGGTGGTGGCGGAAAACGCGGGCCGCTCAACATAGCGCCCTGTCCCTTCCACCGCCATCAGTTCACCCTGGTGGAAGACCACCTTGCCGGCGGCAATCGTGGTGCTGGGGATACCGCGCACGGTGCGTCCTTCGAAGACATTGAAGCCTCCCTTGGCGAACTGCGTGGCGGCGGAAATGGTGCGCGTGCCCTGCGGATCCCACAGCACGATGTCGGCATCGCTGCCGGTGGCGATGAGGCCCTTGCGCGGATACATATTGAAGATCTGCGCCGCATTGGTGGAGCTCACCTTGACGAATTCGGAGGGCGTCAACATGCCGGAATTGACGCCGGCATCCCATACGACGGCCATGCGCTCCTCGACGCCGCCGCAGCCGTTCGGGATGCGCGTGAAGTCGTTCTTGCCGGCCGCCTTCTGCTCGGCGCAGAAGGTGCAGTGGTCGGTGGCAGTCGTATGCAGGTTACCGCTTTGCAAGCCGTGCCACAGGGCCGCCTGATGCTGCTTGCCGCGGAACGGCGGGCTCATGACGTGGCCCGCGACGAAATCGAAATCGTCGCCCTGGTAGACGCTGTCGTCGATCACCAGGTGGCCCGCCAGCGCTTCGCCATACACGCGCTGACCATTCGCGCGCGCCCGCGTGATGGCGTCCAGCGACTCGGCGCACGACACGTGCACGATGTACACGGGGGTATTGAGGACGTTGGCAATCGCGATGGCGCGGTTGGCCGCCTCCGCTTCCACGACCGGAGGGCGCGACAGCGGATGCGCCTGCGGCCCGGTAATTCCCTTCTTGAGCAAGGCTTGCTGCAACTGGAAAACCAATTCGCCGTTTTCCGCATGCACGGTGGGCAGCGCACCCAGTTCCAGCGAACGTGTAAAACTTTTCACCAGCGTTTCATCGTCGGCCATGATGGCGTTTTTATAGGCCATGAAGTGCTTGAAGCTGTTCACGCCATGTTCGCGCACGAGGGTACCCATTTCCTCGTGCACCTGCTCGCTCCACCACGTGATCGCCACGTGGAAGGTGTAGTCGCCGGCCGCCTTGGCCGACCACTCGCGCCACTGGTGATAGGCCTCGATCAGCGACTGCTTCGGTGCGGGGATGACGAAGTCCATGATGGTGGTGGTGCCACCCGCCAGCCCCGCCGCCGTGCCCGTGAAAAAATCGTCGGACGTCACGGTGCCCATGAAGGGCAAATTCATGTGCGTGTGCGTGTCGATCCCTCCCGGCATCACGTACAGGCCGCCCGCATCGATCACCGTGGCGCCGACCGGCACCGGCAGGTTCTCGCCGACGGCGGCAATCGTGTCGCCCTCGATCAGCACATCGGCGCGGAAGGCGCGGTCGGCGTTGACGACAGTACCTCCACGTATCAGTGTAGTCATCTTGTCTCCTTGAGTGATTACGACTGCGGCGCCTGCTGCACTCTCTCCGCCGCCTTGCCCTTCATCATGGCGCCGTAAACGACGGCGGCGATGGCCACGCCCACGAACCAGGCGTAGGTGTAGATGGTCTTAAAACCTTCGGCCACACCGGGAAACGCCGTGGGGAAGGCCGCGTTCAAAAAGCCCGGGATGTTCGGCAGCACGGCAATGACAAAGGCGATCAGCGCCGCCATGTTCCAGCCATTGCCATACGAGTAGACGCCGTCGTCGCGGTACAGCTGTTTGACGTCCAGCTGCGTCTTGCGTACAAAGTAGTAGTCGACGATGAGGATGCCGGCGATGGGGCCCAGCAAGGCCGAGTAGCCGATCAGCCAGGTGAAGATATAGCCCTGCGTCGACTCGAGCACCTTCCACGGCATCATGACGATGGCGATGAAGGCCGTGATGTAGCCGCCCATCTTGTACGAAATCTGCTTCGGCGCCAGCGAGGAAAAGTCGTAGGCGGGGCCCACCAGATTGGCTGCCAGGTTGACGCTGACCGTGTCGATCAGGAGGATGATCAGGGCAATCAGCACGGCGGCGCCCGTCATGCGGCTGGCCAGATCGACGGGATCCCAGATGGCCTTGCCGTACATGACGACGGAGCCTGCCGTGACGATCACGGCCAGCATGGCCAGCAATCCCATCGGCACGGGCAGGCCGATCGACTGGCCGATTACCTGGTCGCGCTGCGTCTTGGCGAAGCGCGTGAAGTCGGGAATGTTCAAGGCCAGGGTGGCCCAGAAGCCCACCATGGCCGTCAACGACGGCCAGAAGACGCTCCAGAACTGACCCGCCTTTTTGCCGCCGGGGATGAATTGCGATGGCTGATCCAGCAGGCTGGCCACGCCGCCGGCCTTGCTGTGCACCCAGTACAGCAGCACGAAGCAGATGAGGATTTTCAAGGGCGCCGTATAGGTTTCCAGTTTGCGGATCGACTCCATGCCATGCAGGATGTAATAGAACTGGATGGCCCAGAAAGCCAGGAAGCACAATAGCTGGCTGCCGTTGATGCCCAGGCCCGCAATCTTCTCGCCGCCCAGTTCATGGCCTACCAGCACGCCCATCAGGGTATAGATCATCTGCCCGCCGAACCAGGTCTGGATGCCATACCAGCCGCAGGCGACGATGGCGCGCATCAGGGCCGGCAACCGCGCGCCCATGGTGCCGAACGAGGCGCGCGCCAGCACGGCATACGGAATGCCGTACTTGGTGCCCGCATGGCCGATCAGCAGCATCGGCAGGAGCACGATGGCGTTGGCGAGAAACACCGTGAGCACGGCCTGGTAACCAGACATGCCGCTGTCGATCAGGCTGGCCGACAGGGTGTAGGCGGGAATGCACATCACCATGCCGACCCACAGCGCGGCGAAGTGATACCAGCGCCAGGTGCGCTGTGCCGCCGTGGTGGGCGCCAGGTCTTCATTCCAGAGTTGCGTGTTGCCTGAATAGTCGTGGTTCACAGGGTTGCTCCATCGGTTAGACCGCTGGCGTCGCGAGGACGCCAGGGATACGGCAATGTGGAAACGGCTCGGCTTTTAAGTAATCTAGCTTACTGCAAAGACGCGCCGCTGTTTATAAAATAAACGCACGCAATAACCGTGCCCTATGCCGTCTTCGCCAACGCGCGGGGATTCCTGGGATCCTGCGTCCAGTTCATGTACGGCTTGCCCGTGGTCTGCGGCACCATCGTGATGCAACCCTGCACCGGACAGGTGATTTCGCACAGGTTGCAGCCCACGCACTCCTCCTTGATCACCTCATACGTGCGCGTGCCGGCGGCGTCGATCAGTTGCGCAATCGACTGGTGCGAGGTGTCTTCGCAAGCCACGTAGCACTTGCCACATTTGATGCAGTCGTCCTGGTTGATCTGCGCGATGACCTGGTAATTCATGTCCAGGTATTTCCAGTCCGTCGTGTTGGGCACGGCCTTGCCGGCAAAGTCGCTGATGTGCTCATAGCCCTTCTCGTCCATCCAGCGCGACAGGCCATCCTTCATCTCGTCGACGATGCGGAAGCCATGCAGCATGGCGGCCGTGCACACCTGCACGCAGCCCGCGCCCAGGGCGATGAATTCGGCCGCGTCGCGCCAGTTGCCGATGCCGCCGATGCCGGAAATGGGCAAGCCGCGCGTCTGCGGATCGCGGGCGATTTCCGCCACCATGTTCAGCGCGATGGGTTTCACGGCCGCTCCGCAATAGCCGCCGTGCGTGCTGGCGCCGCCCACGATGGGCAAGGCCACCATGCGGTCCAGGTCCAGCGAGGTAATCGAGTTGATGGTGTTGATCAGCGAGACGGCGTCCGCACCGCCCGCCTTGGCCGCGCGCGCCGGCATGCGCACGTCCGTGATATTGGGCGTGAGCTTGACGATGACGGGGAGTTTGCTGTGCTTCTTGCACCAGGCGGTGACCATCTGCACGTACTCGGGCACCTGGCCCACGGCCGCGCCCATGCCCCGCTCAGGCATGCCGTGCGGGCAGCCGAAATTGAGTTCGATGCCGTCCGCGCCCGTCGCCTCGACCTTGGGCAGGATGTCGGCCCAGTAGTGCTCTTCGCACGGGAGCATCAGGGAGACGATCATGGCGCGGTCGGGCCAATCCTTTTTCACCTGCGTGATTTCGCGCAGGTTAATCTCCAGCGAGCGGTCGGTAATGAGTTCGATGTTATTGAAGCCGACCACTTCGCGGTTCTTGCCGTACAGGGCGGAATAGCGCGACGAGACGTTCACGGCGGCAGGGTCTTCACCGAGCGTTTTCCACACGACGCCGCCCCAACCCGCCTCGAAGGCGCGCACCACGTTGTAGGCCTTGTCGGTCGGCGGTGCGGACGCCAGCCAGAAGGGATTCGGCGACTTGATGCCGCAAAATTCGATGCTGAGATCAGCCATTATGCAGCCTCCACTTTGGAAAGAAGATCGTGATGGATGGCCAGTGCGGCCAGCTTGCCATGCTGGACGGCCTGCACCGTCAGGTCCTGCCCCGGCGCCACGCAGTCGCCGCCCGCGTAGATCCCCGGCAGCACCGTGCGAAAGCGCGCATCGACAGCGATCTTGTCGCCATCTCGCCGCAAGAGCGACGCCATCGGGTCATGCAGCACGTCGGGGTCGAGGCTCTGCCCGATGGCCTTGAAGATGGCGTCGGCCGCCACGTCGAACGTTTCACCCGTCCCCGCCAGGCGCGTGCCCTGCATCCGCGTCTTCTCGAAACGCATGCCGGCCACCTTGCCGGCAGTATCGAGCAGCACCTGCTGCGGCTGGGCCCACGTCAACATGCGCACCTGGTTGGCTTTGGCGATGTCCTGTTCATGGTGGGTGGCCGTCATGGCGTCGAAACCGCGCCGGTAGACGAGGGTGACTTCCTCGGCGCCCAGGCGCTGTATCTGCACGGCCATGTCGATGGCCGTATTGCCGGCGCCAATCACAATCGCGCGTTTCGGCACGGGCAGCGCAGCCAGGTCGTCGGCCTGACGCAGCGCGCTGATGTAATCGACGGCGGCCAGCAAGCCAGGAGCGTCTTCGCCCGTCAAGCCCAGCTTGCGGCTGGCGCCCAGGCCCAGGCCCAGGAAGACGGCGTCGTATTGCGCGTGCAAGTCGCGCAGCTGCAGGTTCTCGCCCAGCACCTGGCGACATCGGATTTCGATGCCGCCGATGTCCAGCAGGAAGTCGATTTCCTTTTGCGCGAAATCGTCCGTCAGCTTGTACTTGGCGATGCCGTATTCATTCAAGCCGCCTGCCTTGCCTTCCTTTTCAAAGATCACTACGTCGTGTCCCAGCATGGCCAGGCGGTGCGCGCACGACAGGCCGCCAGGGCCCGCACCGACAATGGCGATCGTCTTGCCCGTGCTTGCCGCCCGTTTGAACGGGTGTGCAGCGAAATGCATGTGGTCGACGGCGTAGCGCTGCAAGAGGCCAATCTTGACGGGCTGGCCTTCCGCGTCGTGGTTGCGCACGCAGACGTCTTCGCAGAGGATTTCCGTCGGGCAGACACGGGCGCAGCTGCCGCCCAGAATGTTCTGCTTCAGGATGCCGGCGGCGGCACCGTTGATGTTCTTGTCGTGGATGTTGCGGATGAAGCTGGCCACGTCGATTTCCGACGGACAGATACGGCTGCACGGCGCGTCGTAGCAGTACAGGCACCGGGCGCTTTCGATGGCGGCCTGGCGCGCGCTCAAAGGAGGCGCCAAGTCCGTGAAATGGCCCGCCAGTTCCTCGTTGGGCAGGATGGGATGCGGCAAATAGTTCAGGGACTCGATCATCGCGTTTTCTTTCTTTGATCCTGCGGTGGATTTTCAGTGTAAAACCGTCACTTCATCTGGGGAAAAGCAAATTCCACACCAGCGCTTGCCGTGTTCGGCCAGCGCTGCATCACGGCCTTGTGGCGCGTGTAGAAACGCACGCCTTCGGGACCATAGGCGTGGTGGTCGCCGAACATGCTGCGCTTCCAGCCGCCAAAGCTGTTGAAGGCCATCGGCACGGGCAAGGGGATGTTGACGCCCACCATGCCGACCTGGATCTGTCGCACGAATTCGCGCGCCACGCCGCCGTCGCGCGTGTAGATGGCCACGCCGTTGCCATATTCGTTGGCGTTGATCAGCTCCACCGCATGCACCACGTCAGGACAGCGCAGCACGCACAACACGGGACCGAAAATTTCTTCCTTGTAGATGCTCATGTCGCGCGTGACGTGGTCAAATAAAGTACCGCCGACAAAAAATCCGTTTTCGCGGCCCGGCACCACATGGTTGCGGCCATCGACGACCAGGGTCGCGCCCTGCTCCACGCCCGAGGCGATCAGTTTTTCGATACGCTGCTTGGCGGCCAGCGACACGACGGGTCCCATTTCCGCACCATCGGCCATGCCGTCGCGCACTTTCAGTGCGGCCGTGCGCGTTGCCAGTGCATTGATCAATTTGTCGCCCGCGTCGCCCACGGCCACCACCACGGAGATGGCCATGCAGCGCTCGCCCGCCGAACCGTAGGCCGCGCCGATCAGCGCATCGACCGTCATCTCCATGTCCGCGTCGGGCATCACCACCATGTGGTTTTTCGCGCCGCCCAGCGCCTGCACGCGCTTGCCGCTGACACTGCCGCGCGCATAGATGTATTCGGCGATCGGCGTGGAACCGACAAAGCTGATCGCCTGCACGACAGGATGATCGAGCAAGGCGTCGACCGTCACCTTGTCGCCCTGTACCACGTTGAAGACGCCGTCGGGCAAGCCCGCCTCTTTCAACAGTTTGGCGTGCAGCAGGGACGCCGACGGATCGCGCTCTGACGGTTTCAAGACGAAGGTATTGCCGCAGGCGATGGCGACGGGGAACATCCACATCGGCACCATCACGGGGAAATTGAATGGCGTGATGCCGGCCACCACGCCCAGCGCCTGGCGCATCGACCAGGCGTCGATGCCGCGCGAAATCTGGTCCGTGAATTCGCCCTTTAACAATTGCGGGATGCCGACGGCAAATTCCACCATCTCGATGCCGCGCGCCACCTCACCCTGCGCATCCGCGAAAGTCTTGCCGTGCTCGCGCGTGAGCATGGCGGCAAAGTCGTCCGTGTGCTGCTGGCACAACTGCAGGTAGCGGAACAGCACGCGCGCACGCGTCAAGGGCGGCGTTGCGGACCAGGAAGGAAAGGCGGCGGCGGCCGCCTGCACGGCCGCATCCACGTCTTCCACGGTGCCCAGCGCCACCCGGGCCACGGGTACGCCCAGGGCCGGGTTGTACACGTCGCCATAGCGGCCACTATTCGTGTCGACTTTTGCGCCGTTGATGTAGTGGGTGATGGTGTCGAGATTGGTCATGGCGTTCCTTAGTCGAGATTTTTGAGTACCTTGGCCAGCTTGCCAAACAGCTCGTCGACATGCTGTTTTTCCAGCACCAGCGGCGGCGACAGGGCGATGATGTCGCCCGTCGTGCGTATCAGGACGCCATCGGCGAAGGCCTGCTTGAAGGCGTTGAAGGCGCGCGCACCGGGTTTGCCGGCGATGGGATCGAGCTCGATGCCAGCGATGAGGCCAATGCTGCGCAGGTCAATCACGTGCGACAAGCCTTTCAAGGAATGCACGGCGTCGCTCCAATACGCCTGCATCGCTTTCGCGTGGCCGAGAATGTCCTGTTCCTCGAACACTTGCAGGGTGGCCAGCGAGGCGGCGCAGGCCAGCGGGTGACCGGAATACGTGTAACCGTGGAACAGTTCGATGCCGGCCGGCGCATCCATGAAGGCGTCGTGGATATACTTTTTGCTGAAGACGGCCCCCATCGGCACCATGCCGTTGGTCAGGCCCTTGGCCGTCGTCATCAGGTCAGGCTCGACGTCGAAATAATCAGCCGCGAACGGCGTCGTCATGCGGCCAAAACCCGTGATGACTTCATCGAAAATCAAGAGGATGCCGTGCTTGGTGCACAGCTCGCGCAAGCGTTTCAGATAACCTTTCGGCGGAATCAGCACGCCCGTGGAACCGGCCACCGGTTCGACGATGACGGCGGCAATCGTCGAGGCGTCGTGCAGAGCGACGATGCGTTCCAGTTCATCGGCCAGGTGGGTGCCGTATTCGGGTTCTCCCACCGTGTAGGCGTTCTTGTCCAGGTTATGCGTGTGCGGCAAATGGTCCACGCCGGGCAACAGCGGGCCAAAGGTCTTGCGGTTGCCGCCGATGCCGCCCACGGAAATGCCGCCGAAGCCCACGCCGTGGTAACCGCGTTCGCGGCCGATCAAGCGGGTGCGTGCGCCCTCGCCGCGCGCCCGGTGGTAGGCCAGCGCGATCTTCAAGGCAGTGTCGACGGCTTCGGAACCGGAGTTGGTGTAGAAGACATGGCCAAATTTATGCCCCGTGTAGTCCATCAGTTTTTCCGCCAGGTCGAAGGCGGCCAGATGGCCCATCTGGAAAGTGGGCGCGAAGTCGAGCTGGCCCACCATGTCGCGGATGGCGCCGACGATTTTTGGCTGCGCATGGCCGCAGGGCACGCACCACAGGCCGGCCGTGCCATCGAGGATGCTATTGCCATCGACGTCCTTGTAATACATGCCTTCGGCCGACACGAGCAAGCGCGGATTGGCCTTGAAATCACGGTTGTTCGTAAACGGCATCCAGAATGCCGACATCGATTCCGGCCTTGTTTCGTTCATGACCTTCTCCTTGGGATGGGCTGGCGCGGGGCCAGGATCGTTTTTGACGAAGCGTAAAATAATTTACCAGTTGGCAAAAAGCTGATGTAATAATAGACAGGCCATCCCCAATGGCACAGATACACAAACGGCAAAGTATTCCAACCGTACAGGTCGAAAAACCACTACAGTTTTGTGCAAGGCAGCATAAGGAGCCACCGTGAAGCACAGCGACAGCGCAGACGATGCCCCCGAACAGACCAGCGGCTGGCCCGTGCTGGACATCGACCGCCAGAAAAAGGGCGGCCTCGTCGAACAGATCGTCATCGCCATCAGCGTCATGGTAGGCAGCCGCACCCTGCGCATCGGCACGCGCATGCCGTCCGTGCGCCAGTTCGCCCGCTGCAATGGCGTGTCGACGTTTACCGTCGTCGAATCGTATGACCGCCTGGTCAACCTGGGCTTGCTGTCGTCGCGGCGCGGTTCCGGCTATTTCGTCGCACGCCACGATATCGCCGCCTCGCCGCAGACGGCCGTACACACGAGTCCCACCGCGATCGACGCCCTCACGCCGGACCTGTATTCGGGCGTGTCCGACGCCCTGCCCGTGGGCGCGGGCTGGCTGCCGCCCGAGATGTATGGCGAAGCGACCGTGCTCGACGCCGTGCGCCAGGCCATGCGCATTCCCGCCAGCCGGCTGCGCGGCTATGGCCATCCGCTGGGCTTTCCCTCGCTGCGCCAGCACCTGGCGACAAGCCTGTCGGAAGAGCTGTTCCAGGTGGAGCCGGACCAGGTCTTGCTCACGCATGGCGCCACGCACGCTTTTGACCTGGTCCTGCGCAGCCTGACCAAGCCGGGCGACACGGTGCTGGTGGAAGACCCAGGCTACAGCAATCTGCAGTCGCTGATCCGCCATCACGGCTGTATCCCCGTGGGCATTGCGCGCGGCGAAGCGGGCCTGGACCTCGATGCGCTGGCCAGCGAGGCTGCGCGTACGCAGCCCAAGCTGATGTTCGTCAACACGGTGCTGCAAAATCCGCTCGGTACCTCGCTCAGCCAGGCGCAGGCGCACCGCTTGCTGGCACTGGCAGAGCAATTCGATTTCTGGCTGGTGGAAGACGATATCTACCGCGAACTGGCGGCGCGCGGCGACGCGTCGCTGGCGGCCATGGATGGCTTGCGCCGCGTGATCCGCGTGGGCAGTTTTTCCAAGACCCTGTCGCCCGTGCTGCGCGTGGGATCGATTTGCGCCTCGCCATCGCTGGTGGCCGAACTGGTACGCGTAAAAATGCTGGCGGGACTGACGACGTCGGAAATCAACGAGCGCGCCGTCTACCACGCCATCTCCGCGCGGCCCTACAAACGCATGGTGGAAAGGCTGGTGGCGCAGCTCGATGCGGCCCGCGAGCGCAGCATCGATTGCCTGGCGCAGGCGGGCATGGCGCCCGTGGCGCGTCCCCGCGGCGGCATGTTCGTCAGCGCCGGATGGCCCGATGTACAAACGCCGGAGTGGAATGGCAAGATCATCGCCGACATGGCCTTGAAGGCGGGCATCCTGCTGTCGCCAAACGAATTTTTCATGCTGCGCGCGCCCGAGACGGTGTGGTTCCGCTTCAACGTGGCCTACACCGATACCCCCGTGCTGCAAGCCTTCCTGCAATCGATCCGCCCACGCTAAAGAATCCGCCATGGCCAGCGACAAATCCCCTGCCCTTTCCGTGAAAAATGCCGGCGGCCGGCGCCTGCAAAACCGCGACCGCCTGGAAGCGGACATCCTGGAACAAGCCGTGCGCGTGTTCGCGGAAAGCGGCTATGAGGGCGCGTCGATCGCCGCCATCGCCGAACGGGCCGGCCTGTCGAAGCAAAACCTGATGTATTACTTCCCGTCCAAGCAGTTGCTGTACCAACGCGTGCTCGACGACGTGCTCGACGACTGGCTGGCGCGCATGGAATCGCTGGCCAATGAACACGACGAGCCGCGCGACGTGCTGCGCGCGTACATCGGCGCCAAACTGCGTTTTTCGCGCGAGCAGCCGTGGGCTTCGCGCGTGTATGCGCTGGAAGTGATCAATGGCGCCCCCCTGTACGGCGCGCAGATACGCGACCGGGTCGTGCCCCTGCTGCGCAAGGATATCGCCGTCTTCGAAGCCTGGATCGCCGCCGGCAGGATCGCGCCCGTCAACGCCACGCACCTGATGTTCGCCATCTGGGCCATGACGCAATCGTATGCGGATTTTTCAGCGCAGATGGCCCTGGTGCTGGAGCGCAAGCAACTCACGCGCAAGGATTACGAGGATGCCGAAATCCTGCTTACACACATGGTGCAGGCGGCCATCGCCCTGCCCGGAGCAGTGCCCGGCACGTGATGAAATTTCCAATGAACAATCTGACAGTGATAGCATGGCGCGCTGAAGCGTTTGCAATGGCGGCGCAATATCGACAGGATAGGGAACAGGCATGAAACAATGGTCATCGGCGCGCACCGCGTCATTGCTGGGCAAAGCTGCGTGCGCGGCGCTGCTGGCAGTGGCGGGCGCGGCACAGGCGCAGACAGTCGGCATGATAGATAACCAGCCGCTGAGCGAAACCTGGCTCAACGCGGGCTTTTATTCGTATCATTTCCAGCGCGACAAGAACCTGAACGACAGCAATCCGGGCCTGGGCGCCGAGTACCGCTTTTCCACCGTCGCCTCGGTCACGGCCGGCCGCTTCTACAATAGCGACCGCGCCTATTCGAACTACCTGGGCGTGTACTACCAGCCCATCAAGGTGGGCCCGCTGCGCGTCGGCGCCGTCGTTGGCGGCTTCAGCGGCTATCCGAAGATGCGCGATGGCGGCTGGTTCCCGGCCCTGGTCCCTACCATCAGCTATGAATACCAGCGCGTGGGCGTGAATATCGCCATCGTGCCATCCTACAAGGATCGCCTGTATGGCGCCCTCAGTTTCCAGCTGAAACTCAAGGTGTTTGAATAACCGTTTGTCCTGATTTGTCGCCGTTCGGCCCGCCATTCCTGCCATTCGTCGCATACGCGACGCCTGGCAGCGGGGTTTTGCCTATAGTGGATTCATCGCCAGCTTGCATACGCAGCGGCACCCACACGACAGGAGAACGGCATGAAAGACCTCAATTCGGCACCGGGCAGCACTTCCTTCAGCGCTTTCTGGAACGAGCTGTGCGCTTACACGCGCCAAGGCATGGCCGCCCTGCGCGCCATGTCCTGGCCCATGCTGCTGGCATGCTGCCTGGGCCTGGCGTTCGTGATCACCATCTTGCCGCTGGCAATCATGCTGTTTGCCCTCGTCATGCTGCTGAGATGGGCAAGCAACAGCGACGACATGGACGCGGACACGAAGGCAGCGAACTCTTCGCAGTCGCCGCAATAAAAATTTGCGTCATAGCAAGAGTGCAATGATTATTCTATGGCACTATGGATGGGCGCGGCACTGACGGGCATCAAACCCCTCCCGATGGATGGTATTGAGACGGAACGCTACGCAAGATTAACAATCGAAGCTACTCCCCCACAGCCATAGGAGTTTTCTGATGACCTCGACTGCAAAAGCCACAACCGGCACGACCATTCCCTGCCTGCGCTACCGCGATGCGCCCGCCGCCATCGAATGGCTGTGCAAGGCGCTCGGCTTTGAAAAACAATTGATTGTGCCTGACGGAAACGGCGGCGTCGCCCATGCGCAATTGAGCTTTGGCAATGGCATGGTCATGGTGGCGCCGGCCATCGACAGCGACTATGGCCGCCTGATGAAACTGCCCGGCGACGTCGGTGGCGCGAACACGCAAAACTGCTACCTGGTCGTCAGCGATGCCGATGCCGTCTACCGCAGCGCGCGCGAAGCGGGCGCCGAAATCGTGCTCGACATCAAGGATGAAGATTACGGCGGACGGGGCTTTACCTGCCGCGACCCGGAAGGCCATATCTGGAGCCTGGGCACCTACGATCCATGGTAAGACGGAGAACAATGATTATCAGTACCCTCGCCGCCGCCAGCCTTGCGCTGATCGGCGGTTTCCTGTCCGCTCCCGTCCTCGTCGATGAGCACCTCAACCGTGTCCATCCTCCGTCCGGCAAGGCGCCATCGGCAGCCACTGTGGCCCTGCACCAAAGCCTGTGGATCGCCGACCTGCACGCGGACAGCCTGCTGTGGCAACGCAACCTGAACCGCGACAGCCAGCGCGGGCATGTCGACTTCCCCCGCCTGCAGCGGGCCAACGTGGCGCTGCAAACCTTTTCCGTCGTCACCAAGACGCCGCGCAAGATGAATATCGAGCGCAATGACAGCGACACGGACAACATCACGGCCCTGGTGGTGGCGCAAGGCTTGCCGCCTGCCACCTGGAACAGCCTGCTGGCGCGCGCCACCTACCAGGCCGACGAGCTGCGCCAGCAAGCGGCCAAGAGCCAAGGCAAGGTCAGGGTCATCGGCAGCCGCGCCCAGCTGCGCAACTTCATCGCCGCGCGCGAGCAAGATCCCACCCTGCTGGCCGGCTGGCTGACGCTGGAAGGCGCGCATGCGCTCGAAGGCAAGCTGGACAACCTCGATACCCTGTATCGGGCCGGCTACCGCATGGCCGCGCCCACGCATTTCTTCGACACGGAACTGTCCGGCTCCCAGCACGGCTTGAAGAAAGGCGGCTTGACGCCGCTGGGCAAGCAATGGCTGCGCGCCATGGAGCAACGCAAGATGATCGTCGACCTGGCGCACGCCTCGCCAGCCACCATCGACGACGTATTGACGATGGCGAAACGCCCCGTGATGGTGTCGCACACGGGCGTGCGCGGCACTTGCGCCAACGGGCGCAACCTGAGCGACGCACAACTGAAACGCATCGCCGCCCAGGGTGGCCTGGTGGGCATCGGTTTCTGGAATACGGCCGTCTGCGGCAAGGACGTGGCGTCCATCGCGCGCGCCATCAAGTACACGGTAAAACTGATCGGTGCGGAGCACGTGGCCTATGGCTCGGACTTCGACGGCGCCGTCACCACGGCCATCGATGCGACGGGCTTGCCGCGCCTGACGCAAGCCCTGCTCGACGCAGGCTTGTCTGAAGCGCAGATCCGCCGCGTGGCGGGAGAAAACGTGCGCGACTTTTTACTGAAAAACCTGCCGGACGATGACGCCTAGGCTAGCCTAGCGCCTGGACCAGGGCCTGGTCGGCCACCTGGCGTGGCCGGATGCGTATCAGCTTGCGGTACAGCGGCGGCATCGACTCGCACAGCGCCAGCAGCGCGTCTTCCGCCATGACGGGTCGCACGTACTGGAATTGCGCCGGATTATTCTCCGGCAGTGCCCCCTCCATGGTGGAGCCGTAGGCGCCCAGGGTCATGAAACTGGCGGCGCTATCGTCCGGGCCGATGGCCAGCACGAAGGTACCGTGCTTGGGGTGGCCCAGGTAGCTTTTGAATTCTTCCTGCAGTGCCGGCGCCGCATTCGCCATCAGCTCAAAGCGCAGCTGCGCGTACTGGCGCGTGCATTCCATGAACGGCGTGCGGATGGCCGATTGCGCCACGTTTCCCGGCATGCACAGCAGCAGATTGCCGAAGGAATCGAGCAAGGCGGCCGCGTCGCCCTGGCCGCCATCGCGCACATCCTGCTCCATGGCCGCCTGCAGGAATGGCGCCAGGCCCGCATCGGGCGCGTGCGGGTCGCAACGGTAAGTCAGGGCATCGGGATAGCGGCGGCGCAGGGCGCGCACCACGGCATGCTCGGATGGCAAGGTGGCGGGATCGCGCAAGTACACGTCGTCGCCGGCGTTCAGCAGCTGCATCACCTGCGCCGATGTCGACTCGAACACGAGCGAGCACAGTGCCTGCGTCGCCTCGTGGATGCTCTTGCCGATGAAAAAAGATTTGGGCGTGGCGCCGGAAGGCAGGCGCGCATACTCGGTGGCGCCGCGCACGGCCGGATAGCAAAAGCTGCGACCGGCCTGCGCCTGCAACAGCGCCGGCAAGGCCGTAAACGTGGCGCTACCATCGTAATTGATGCCGGCCTTGACATCGGGTGCGGCCACCACCACGTTGAAACCGGCCGCCAGAATCGCTCCCGTGCACATGCAGCAGGGGTCGAGCGAGGTGACGATGGTGAGCTCTCCCGGCGGCGGCAAGGGCGTGCCCTTGGCCCGTTCGGCAAAATACCAGTCCACCAGCTGGCGCTCGCCATGCGCCGTGGGGTCGAACACCAGGCCCTGGCGCACGACGTTGTTGTGCATCGATTGCAGCACGTTGCCGGCACCATCGAGCAGCACGCCGCCCACGCCGAAGGTGCCTTGCGTCTTGGCGGCCATGGCTTCGGCCGCGGCAATCGCCACGGCGGCCTGGATGTCGATCGTCTTGTTCAAGCGGATCCTGTTACTTCATGTCCAGGTCGGAATTGCCGAAGCCATGCGGCAGCAGCCAGCCCGCCGTCACTTCCATGACATCGTTTTTCAGGTTCGTCAGGATCACCGGCAGGTCGGCGCCGCCCATCTCGAACATCACCTGGCGGCAGGCGCCGCATGGCGAAATCGGTTCCGCCGTGTCGCCCGTGACGGCCAGCTTGGCGAAATCGCCCGGTTTGCAGCCATGCGCGATGGCGCTGAAAAACGCCGTGCGCTCGGCGCAGTTGCACAGGCCGTAGGCGGCGTTTTCCACGTTACAGCCACGGAAGACGCGGCCATCCTTGCACAGCAGCGCCGCGCCCACCTTGAAACGCGAGTAGGGCGCGTAGGCCAGTTCACGGCCCGCATTGGCTTCGGCGATCAGTTCTTGGTTGTTCATTTTTTCTGCAATACCCTTGAATTCATAAGACCGGGGTCAGACCACCGCCGACACATAGCTTAGCGCTATCGCAAGCGGGGGGCTGACTCCGGTTTTCAACTACGGACGTATGGTACGGTAAATCACGGGATTGGCCGCCAGCGCCACCGCGCCGATGGCATACACATCCTGGATTTCCTTGACGGCTTGCTGCGCCGCCGCTGCCGTGCGCGCGTGCACCATGGCCAGCGGCTGGCCGACAGCAACCTGCTCGCCCAGGCCGACCAGGTCCGTCAGGCCGACGGCGAAATCGATGCTGTCGGTCGGACGGCGACGACCGCCGCCCAGGGCCACCACGGCCAGGCCGATGGCGCGGCAATCGCGCACGTTGGCGTAACCGGACGACAGTGCAGGCGCCGGCACGATGAATGGCGCCTGTTCCAGGTGCTTGTCCGGATGTTCGACCAGGTCGGCCGGGCCGCCCAGTGCGGACACCATGCGCGCAAAGCGCTCGGCCGCTTCGCCCGAATCGAGGGCCGCCATCAATTTCACGCGCGCTTCTTCCTCGGTGGCGGCCAGGCCACCCAGCACCAGCATCTCGGCGCACAGCGCCAGGGTGACTTCATGCAGGCGCGTTGGACGCGAACGGCCCGTCAGGTAATCCATGGCGCCGCGCACTTCCAGCGCATTGCCGGCGTACGGCGCCAGCGACTCGTTCATGTCCGTCAAAATCGCCGACGTCTGCATGCCCGCGCCATTGCCGACGGCGACGATGCTTTCGGCCAGTTCCACCGATTTGTCGTAGGTCGGCATGAAGGCGCCCGTGCCCACTTTGACATCCATCACCAGCGCGTCCAGCCCGGCCGACAGTTTCTTCGACAGGATGGAGCCGGTAATCATGGCCACCGATTCCACCGTGGCGGTGACGTCGCGGATGCTGTAGAAACGCTTGTCGGCCGGCGCCAGCTGCGCCGTCTGGCCGATGATGGCCACGCCCACTTCCCTGACCACCTTGCGGAACAATTCATTGTCCGGCACCGTGCAATAGCCTGGAATGGCGTCGAACTTGTCCAGCGTGCCGCCCGTGTGTCCCAGGCCGCGGCCCGAGATCATCGGCACGTAGCCGCCGCACGCGGCGACCATGGGGCCCAGCAGCAGGGAGACGACATCGCCCACGCCGCCCGTCGAATGCTTGTCGACGATGGGGCCCGGCAAGTTCAGCGAACGCCAGTCCAGCACCTGGCCGGAATCGCGCATGGCCAGGGTGAACGCCACGCGCTCGTCCATGTTCATGTCATTGAAATAGACGGCCATGCCCAGCGCCGCGATCTGGCCTTCGCTGACGCTGCCGTCAGTGATGCCGCGCACGAAAAACTGGATTTCCTCGGCGCTCAGCACGCCCTTGTCGCGTTTCTTGCGAATGATTTCCTGGGTTAACAACATGGAATAACTCCAATCATGAGATCTGGGGTCAGTCCCTGCGGATCTGACCCCAGCTTTGTAACGCTAGTGACCTATCAGACGCCGTAAGGAATCCACACGTTTTTCACTTGCGACGCATGCGCCAGCACGGCGCGGCCGCCGCTTTGCGCGGCGCTGTACCAGTCGCGGCCCTTCGCGCCGCCGACCCAGGTGCGCTTCAGGGTGCCGGCCGACAGGCGCTCGACTTCCGCGCAACCTTCGGCGGAACCGTCATGGCGCCAGACGGCGTCGATGTCGGCGTGCGTGGCCAGGGTGCGCGCCAGTTCATCGGCGTTGCCGCTGATGATGTTGACGACGCCGCCTGGCAAGTCGGACGTGTCGAACACCTGGTACAGGTCCAGCGCGGAGAGCGGATGCGCTTCCGACGGCACCACCACCACGCGGTTGCCCAGCGCGATGGCCGGCACCACCAGCGAAATGAAGCCCAGCAAAGGCGCTTCATTCGGGCAGACGATGCCGATCACGCCGACCGCTTCATTGAGCGCCACGGTGATGCCCTTGGTTGGCGGCTGGTGCGCCAGGCCGTCGTACTTGTCGGCCCAGGCGGCGTAGTAGAACAGGCGTTCGATCGATGCCTGCACTTCCTTCTCAGGATTTTTACTGCCCGTCATGGCAGCGATGCGGGCGGCGAATTCGTCGGCGCGCGCAGCGAGGTTTTCGGCGATGTAGTACAGCACTTGCGCGCGGTTGTGCGCCGTGGCGCTGGTCCAGCCGGACGCTTTATGAGCAGCTTCGACAGCATTGCGGATGTCCTTGCGGCTGCCCACGCCCACTTCGGCCAGCAGGGCGCCATTCGCGCCGAATACCGGGGTGCTGTAAGCGCTGTCAGGGCGCGCCTGCTTGCCGCCGATGTACATCTTGGCCGTGCGGTCGATGGCGAATGGGTCAGCTGCCGCCGGTTTCACATTACCCTTGGCTTTCGCCTCCACCACCGGCAAGGCCGGACGCGCATCTTCGGCCAGGGCCGTCATGTATTCCAGCATGCCTTCGCGGCCGCCCTCACGGCCGAAGCCCGATTCGCGGTAGCCGCCGAAGCCGCACGCAGCGTCGAACTGGTTGGCGCTGTTGATCCACACCACGCCGGCCTTGATGGCAGGCGCGGTGTCCAGCGCCAGGCTGATCGACTCGGTCCACACGCTGGCGGCCAGGCCGTACACCGTGTTGTTCGCCAGTTGCACCGCTTCAGGCGGCGTGCGGAAGCTCATCGCCACCAGCACGGGGCCGAAGATTTCAGCCTGCGCCACGGCGGCGGAAGTGGACGCGCCCGTGATCAGGGTCGGCGGGAACCACGAGCCGTCCGCCGGCAATTCGCACGCCGGTTGCCATACGTCGCAGCCTTCGGCACGGGCCGAATCGACCAGCGCAGCGATGCGCTGGCGCTGCACGGGGTCGACCAGCGCGCCAACGTCCATCGATTTGTCCAGCGGCGAACCGAGGCGCAGGTTTTCCATGCGGGCGCGTACCTTGTTCAGGAAGCGCTCCTGGATCGACTCCTGCACCAGCAGGCGCGAGCCGGCGCAGCAGACTTGTCCCTGGTTGAACCAGATCGAGTCGACCAGGCCTTCCACGGCGCCGTCCAGGTCCGCGTCTTCGAAGACGATGAACGGCGACTTGCCGCCCAATTCGAGGGACAGCTTCTTGCCGCTGCCGGCCGTCGCCTCGCGAATCAAACGGCCCACTTCCGTGGAACCCGTAAACGCGATCTTGTCGACGCCCGGATGGTTGACGATGGCCGAGCCCACGCGGCCGTCGCCGGTGACGATATTGACCACGCCCGCCGGCACGCCCGCCTGCAGGCACAGTTCGGCGAACAGCATGGCCGTGAGCGAGGTGAATTCGGCCGGTTTGAAGACCACCGTGTTACCCGCGGCCAGGGCCGGGGCGATTTTCCACGACAGCATCAGCAGGGGGAAATTCCACGGCACGATCTGCCCCACCACGCCCACGGCGCGGTAGTCGGCGAATTCTTCCGACTGCAGCTGCGCCCAGCCGGCGTGATGGTAGAAATGGCGCGCGGCCAGCGGCAAATCGATATCGCGCGTTTCGCGGATGGTCTTGCCGTTGTCCAGGGTTTCCAGCACGGCGAACAGACGCGAGTGCTTTTGCAGCAGGCGGGCCAGCGCGTACATGACTTTCGCGCGGCCATGGCCGCCCATGCCTTGCCATACGGGCAGCGCGCGGCGCGCCGCTTCCACGGCGCGTTCCACGTCGGCATCGGTGGCTTGCGTCAGCTCGGCCAGTTGCGTGCCGTCGGCAGGATTGGTCGAGGCGAACAGCTCGGCCGGCTCGCTCCAGGCATTGTCGATGAACAGACCGAATGTGCGCTGGTGGCCGTCGAGCCACGCCTGCGCTTCTTTTTGACTTTCGGGAGCAGGGCCGTAGTCCATAGTATTGAGAATCTCGTTAATTGTTGGCATGACGATTGTTCTTTAAGGTTGTGCGTGACGATGATTGGCCGAGTAGCTGCCGGTGACGTAGTGCTCGAGCTGGCGCTCGATGTCGGTCAGCAGGCTGGAAGCGCCGATGCGGAACAGGTGCGGCTGCAGCCATTCGTTGCCCAGCTCTTCCTTCATCAGGGTCAGGTATTGCAGCGCGCTCTTGGCCGAGCTGACGCCGCCGGCCGGCTTGAAGCCCACCTGGAAACCCGTCTGCTCGTGGTATTCGCGGATCGTGCGCACCATCGTCAGGGCCACGGGGATGGTGGCGTTCACGCCTTCCTTGCCGGTGGAAGTCTTGATGAAATCGGCGCCCGCCATCATGCAGACCCACGACGCCTTGGCCACGTTTTCCATGGTCAGCAAGTCGCCCGTGGCGAGAATCGCCTTCACGTGCGCTTCGCCGCAAGCCTTGCGGTAAGCCAGCATTTCGTCGTACAGCACTTGCCAGTTGCCGTTCAGGACATGCTGGCGCGTGATGACGATATCGATTTCCGAGGCGCCCGCGGCGACCGACAGTTCGATCTCGCGCAGCTTCGTTTCCATGCTCGTCAAGCCGGCAGGGAAACCCGTCGACACGGCGGCGATGGGCAAGCGGCCCTGGATGACTTTCACGGCCGGCTGGATCATCTCGTGGTACACGCACACGGCGCCGGTGCTCAGTTCCGTCAGGCCCAGTGCCTCCATCAGGTCGGCGCGCAGCGGGCGCATGGCCTTCATGCACAGGCGTTCCACGCGGCCCGGCGTATCGTCGCCGCCCAGGGTGGTCAGGTCGATCATCTGGATGGCTTTCACCAGCCAGGCGGCCTGGTATTCCTTTTTCACCGTACGGCGGTTCGCCAGGCTGGCCGCGCGGCGGTCCGTCGCGGCGCGGTTGACGCGGATCTGGTTGATCCAGCCCAGGTCGAGGCCAACGGCCTCGTTACGCTTGAATTCGGGGTGCATGAGTGTCATAACAAGCTGGTTCCATTAGCAAGTGGTGGTACGCCAAGGTGCTTGGCGAGGGTTTGGCCAATATCGGAGAACGTCTCGGAAATGCCCAGTGCGCGCGGAGCGACGCCGGGGCCGAAGAAGATCATCGGAATGTGTTCGCGGGTGTGGTCGGAGCCGTGCCAGGTAGGATCGCAGCCATGGTCGGCGGTGATCACGACCAGGTCGCCTTCCTTGAGCTTGGCCATGAATTCCGGCAGGCGCGCATCCATTTCGCGCAGCGCGTCGGCATAGCCTTCGACGTTGCGGCGGTGGCCGAAAGCCTGGTCAAAATCGACGAAGTTCACAAAAGTGAGCGACTTGTCCTGCACTTCATCGGCCGTCCTCAACAGCGCTTCGAACAGCGCCATGTTGTCGACGCCCTTCACGACGCGCGAGATGCCCTGGGTGGCGAAAATGTCGCTGATCTTGCCCAGGCCGACGACTTCGCCGCCCGCATCCTTGACGTGGTCGAGCAGGGTCTTGCTTGGCGGCGCAACGGCGTAATCGTGGCGGTTGGAAGTGCGCGTGTAATTGCCATTGCTGCCGGTGAACGGGCGGGCGATCACGCGGCCGATGTTGTACGGTTCGACCAGCTTGAAGGCCATTTCGCACACTTCATATAGGCGCTCGAGGCCGAACGACTCTTCGTGCGCGGCGATCTGCATCACCGAGTCGCCCGAGGTATAGATAATCAGCTTGCCCGTGGCGACGTGTTCATCGCCATGCTTGTTGATGATGTCCGTGCCCGAGGCATGGCAGTCGCCGAGGAAGCCCGGCACGCCGGACATGGCTTTCAGCTTGTCGGTCAGGTCGGCCGGGAACGACGGCGTCGTGCGGGGGAAGTAGCCCCAGTCGAATTCGACGGGCACACCGGCGATTTCCCAGTGGCCGCTCTGCGTGTCCTTGCCGGTGGAACGCTCGCGCGCCGCGCCGTAGGCGCCCGTGAAACCGTCGCGCTGGTCGAAGCCCGTGGCCCATTCGCCGCTGGCCAGGTGCGCCGCGGCGCCCAGGCCCAGGCGTTCCATGTTCGGGAGTTTCAAGGTCTTGCCGCTTTTGGCGACAGTGCTGGCAATATGGCCAAAGGTATTGGCACCTGCGTCGCCATACTTGGCGGCGTCTGGCGTCGCGCCAAGGCCGAAGGAATCAAGCAGGAGGATAAATGCGCGTGACATGATAAGGCTCGCTTTGTGGATGATGCGGACAGTGTAGGCCGGATTTTCCCGGCCTGCCGCGCGGCAGCGCCGGTGGCCGGCGCGCCGCTACTGCATAAAAAATTGCTTAGGCTTGCGGTTTTTCAGCGACTTTGGAGAGGAAAGCGAGGATCAGCTTGACCAGGTCTTTGGCGCCGATGGCCGCGTATTTCAGGGTTTGTTCGTGCGACAGGGCGAATGGCGACATGCCTTCGGCCAGGTTGGTGATGACGGACACGCCCACCACTTTCAGGTCGCAATGACGGGCCGACACCACTTCCGGCACCACCGACATGCCGACCGTGTCGGCGCCCAGGCGGGCCATCATGCGGATTTCCGCAGCAGTCTCGAAGTTCGGGCCTGGGTAGGCGACGAACACGCCTTCGTGCAGGGTGATGCCGTTCGTGGCGGCCGTGTCCTTGACCAGGTTGCGCAGGTCCGCATCGTAGGCGTTGGCCATGCTGAAGAAGCGCGGGCCGAAGCGGTCGTCGTTCGGGCCGACCATCGGCGTGCCTGGCAACAGGTTGATGTGGTCGCTGATGGCCACCAGGCTGCCCGCGTCCACTTCAGGGCGCAGGGAACCGGCGGCGTTGGTGACGAACAGCATTTCGCAGCCCAGCAGTTTCAGGGTGCGGATGGCGCTCGTCATGACGCCCATGCCATAGCCTTCGTAGAAGTGGCCACGGCCCTTCATGCAGACGACGGCGACGCCCGACAGGGTGCCGACCACCAGTTCGCCGGCGTGGCCGTGCACGGTGCTGATCGGGAAGCCTGGCAATTCGTCAAAGCTGATGCTGACGGCATCCGTCATCTGCTCGGCCAACACACCCAGGCCGGAGCCGAGGATCATCGCCACGCGCGGCTTGAAATTTGCAGGAGCGCGGGCACGGATGATTTCGGCGGCGTGGAAAGGGCTGTTGTTCGACATGGTTATCCTCTGATTGACTAATGATGATGGGTTGCTGCCTGTGCGGCCGTGCCCGGTGAAGGACTGCGGCCCAGGTATCGGCTAAGTATGGTGTTACAGGTATATCGAAATGCGTATTGCCACTATTTGCCGCCACTATGCATCAAACGGAATATGTATGGCAAATACCATTTTTCTTGCCCATTTATACAATTCAAATATAAATGGCCGACATTATAGTCCAGGCAAGCCCAGACCTGCCATGCCCCGAAAATGCATGCATACAAGCTCCATACGACCGCTTTTCGCGCACGCCTGACACGGGCTTGACATGGGCTTGACACATGAAAGACAAATGTTTACAGTCGCAGACAAATGTTTAAACCTTCAGCGAAAACCTTGTGACCGACACCAATAAAAAAGACCAGCTGTACACGCTGATCCGCAACAACCCCTTCATCTCGCAGCAAGACCTGGCGAGCGAACTGGGCTTGTCGCGCTCGGCCGTCGCCGGCCACATCGCCGGCCTGATCCGCGAGCGACGCCTGCTGGGACGCGCCTACGTGCTGCCCGACAGCCGTCCCGTGCTGTGTATAGGCGCCGCCAACCTCGACCGCAAGATGCGCACGCTGGCGACCTTGCAGATGGGCACCTCGAATCCCGTGCGCTCGGAAGAAGTGTTTGGCGGCGTCGGCCGCAACATCGCGGAAAACCTGGCCCGCCTGTCCATTCCCGTCGCCCTGCTGACGGCGCTGGGCGACGATGCGGCCGGCCACGCGCTGCAGACGCACGCGGAAGACGCGGGCATCGACATGCGCGGCAGCTTGCATTTGAGCAACACCAGCAGCGGCACCTATACGGCCGTGCTCGACGAACATGGCGAAATGCTGCTGGCGATGGCCAACATGCAACTCTACGAACAGCTGACGCCCGCCTTTTTGCACAGCCGCCAGCCGCAGCGCGCGGCCGCCGCCCTCACCGTCTGCGACCTGAACCTGGGCCACGACAGCGTGCAGGCGCTGCTGGCCGATGCGCGCCAGGACGCCGCCCATGCGACGCCGCTGGTCATCGTCGCCGTCTCGCAGCCGAAGATGGCGCACCTGCCGCAAGACCTGACGGGCTTGCATTTGCTGATCCTCAACCGTGGCGAACTGGAAACGCGCGTGGCGCGGGCCTTGCCCACGGCGTTCGAAGTGCGCGCCGCCTGCCGCGAAGTGCAGCGCCAGGGCGCGCGCCAGGTGATCGTCACCTGCGGCGGCGAAGGCGTGTACTTCACGGATGGCGACAGCCTGGACGCGCCTGTCGTGCACCTGGCCGCGCGCGAAGTGGACGCCGTCGATGTGACGGGCGCCGGCGACGCGTTCTCCGCCGCCGTCTGCTGGTCGCTCTACCACGACAGCAGCGATTTGAAACTGGCGTGCCGGCGCGGCCTGAAACTGGCCGCCATGACCCTGGAATCCGCGGCCACCGTCTCCCCCCAGATTTCCGCCGGCGCGCTCGACAACATTGACGACGCCGACCTGGCGCCGCCCCCACCTACCCTCTTTCAACAGGATTAACATGACTCAATTACAGAATTTCCTCTTGTTCTCGCAAGAAGTGCTCGACGCGCGCGCCGCCGGCAAGGCCATCGTGGCGCTGGAATCAACCATCATTTCTCACGGCATGCCGTATCCGCAAAACGTGGAAATGGCGCGCGAAGTGGAGCAGATCATCCGTGACGGCGGCGCCGTACCGGCTACCATCGCCATCATCGGCGGCAAGATCTGCGTGGGCCTGTCGCCCGAACAGCTGGAATTGCTGGGCACCTCGCCCGACGCCATGAAAGTCAGCCGCCGCGACCTGCCGTTCGTCCTGTCGCAGGGTAAACTGGGCGCCACCACCGTGGCGGCCACCATGATCTGCGCGGAACTGGCGGGTATTTCCGTGTTCGTCACGGGCGGCATCGGCGGCGTGCACCGCGGCGCCGAAACGAGCTTCGACATTTCCGCCGACTTGCAGGAACTGGCGCAAACGTCCGTCGCCGTCGTCTGCGCGGGCGTGAAATCCATCCTCGATATCGGCCTGACCCTGGAATACCTGGAAACCCATGGCGTGCCCGTCATCAGCGTGGGCCAGGAAGGCTTCCCCGCCTTCTTCACGCGCGAAAGCGGCTTCAAGGCCGATTTCCGCCTCGATACGGCCGCCGAACAGGCTGCCTTCATCGGCACCAAGTGGCAACTGGGCTTGAAAGGCGGCGTGATCGTCAGCAACCCCGTGCCGGCCGCGCAAGCCATGCCCAAGGAAGAAATCGACGCCATCACCACGCAAGCGCTGCAGGAAGCGGACGCGGGCGGCGTGAAGGGCAAGCAGGTCACGCCATTCCTCTTGTCGCGCATCAAGCAGCTGACGGATGGCCGCAGCCTGGCGACGAATATCGCGCTGGTCAAGCACAATGCCCAGGTCGGCACGGCGCTGGCCATTGCCATGCAGGCAGTCGTGGCACGATAATAGGACTGCTGTAAAGAAAGCGCGCATGCCGGCAACCAGGCCTGCGCGCCGTTCCATCGCCTAGCACCACGCAACGCCAAGGAAAGCATGTCCATCGATCTGAAACAGTTAAAGTATTTTCTTGCCGTTGCCGAGGAGAAAAGCTTCAGCCGCGCCGCCGAGCGCCTGCATATCTCGCAGCCGCCGCTGAGCCAGCAGATCATGAAACTGGAAAGCGAACTGGGCGTACGCCTGTTTGCACGCACCACGCGCACGTTCGAACTGACCGTGGCGGGCAAGGCGCTGATGAACGAGGCGGCCGACCTGCTGGCCAAGATGCGCATGACCATCGACACCATCCGCCAGATCGACCGCGGCGAAGTGGGCCGCTTGCGCGTAGGCATCGTCGGCTCGGCCATGTGGGGCCCCATCCCCAGCCTGCTGGAAGAATTCCAGACCAAATTTCCCCGCGTCAGCTGGACCATCCATGAATTTGGTCCCACGGTGCAATACGAAGCCTTGCGCGCCAAGCAAATCGACGTGGGCTTCTGGCGCGAACCCAAGCTCAACGACGACGACTTGCGTCACGACAATTTACGCCAGGAACTGTGTTTCCGCGAAAACGTCTGCGTGGCCGTCAATGAACACCATCCGCTGGCAAAAAACACGTCCATCGAACTGATCGACATCGCCCACGAACCGATGCTCACCCTGAACCTCGACAAATCCGCGTTTCCCCGCTATCTGGTGCAATGCTGCATCAATGCCGGCTTCGAACCCGTGATCTTCCAGGAAGCGAGCGAACCGCAAACCCTGCTGGCCATGGTGGGCGCGGGCCTGGGCGTGACCCTGGTGCCGGAAACGACGAGCCGCATCGGCTGGCCCGGCGTGGTGTTTCTGCCGATCAAGACCAATCCGCCGTCGGCCAACCTGTATATCAGCTACACCACGCTGGACGACGCGCCCGTCGTGCGGGCCTTCTTGAATATTCTGAATCCCCCCACCGCTTGAAGCCGCAATTTATATGGCTTTCATATAAATAACTAAACAAAAACGTATTTGTCATACATATCTGGCATGATGCATAGTGATTCGGACGCCCATCGCGGCGCCGGTCCCGTGCATGCCCTGCCCGTCAACTGACGGCGCATCCCAGCCCGCTCCGGCAGCCCCCTTCGATGTTGTACCTGTAAAAGAGACAGGGTCGACTGTTGCATGAGCATCACATTGTCGACATAAAAGCAGTCAAGGTCAGCAATGATCTTGTGCAATACAGTGCAATGTTGATAAGGAATTATCACCTCGTGCATCAAAAACAGGCTAAATCGGCCCCAAATTATATGTTTCACCTATAAAAAATATACAATATCGATCTTCCAGGAGCCAATTCATGAAACTTACACAATTTAGTTTGACGATCGCAGCCGTATTTCTGACTGCTCAAGCGTCCGCGGCTACCCCAAAACTGGGTGTCGTGTATGACGCGGGCGGCAAGTTCGACAAGTCGTTCAACCAATCCGCTTTCGAAGGCGCCTCGCGCTTCAAAAAAGACACGGGCATTTCCTTCATCGAAGTGCAAGCCTCCAGCGATACGCAAGCCGAGCAAGTCATGCGTGGCCTGGCCCGCAAGAAACTCGACATGATCGCCGCCATCGGCTTTGCGCAAACGCAAGCCGTGCAAAAGGTCGCCAAGGAATTCCCGAACGTAAAATTCGTGCTGATCGACGGCCAGGCCGCCGGCAGCAACGTCAATTCCGTCGTCTTCAAGGAAGAAGAAGGCTCCTACCTGGTGGGCGTGGCTGCGGCCATGGCCAGCAAGAGCAAGAAGGTCGGCTTCATCGGCGGCATCGATATTCCCCTGATCCGCAACTTCGCCTGCGGCTACGCGCAAGGCGTCAAGGCAGTGAATGCGAAAGCGGAAATCACGCAAAACATGGTCGGCACCACGTCCGGCGCCTGGAATGACCCGGCCAAGGGCGGCGAACTGGCCCGCTCGCAATTCGAGCGCGGCGTCGATGTCGTCTTCGCCGTCGCAGGCGGCAGCGGCATGGGTACCCTGCAAATGGCCAAGGAAAAAGGCAAGCTGGCCATCGGCGTCGATTCGAACCAGAACCATTTGTATCCAGGCAGCATCCTGACCTCGATGGTCAAGCGCGTCGACAACACCGTCTATGACAGCTTCATGGAAGTCAAGAACGGCACCTGGAAGGGCGGCGTCAGCTATAAAGGCTTGAAAGAAGGCGGCGTGGACTGGGCGCTCGATGCGAACAACCGCAAGCTGATTACGCCGGAAATCGAAAAGCGCGTGTTGGGTGCGCGTAAGGACATTATCGATGGCAAGATCAAAGTGATCGATTACCGCGTCGGCAGCAGCTGCCCGGTTTAATTTTTCTCCGTATCTTTTAGCGCGCCGCCGGGGCCAGTCTCCGCGCGGCGCGTTTCCATGAAACTATCCAGTTATGAACCTATGCAGCCAGCAGTAGAATTTCGCAGCATTTCCAAGCAGTTTGGACATGTGAAGGCGAACGCCGACGTCAGCTTCTCCATCGCCAAGGGCAGTATCCACGGCCTGGTGGGGGAGAACGGCGCCGGCAAATCGACCTTGATGAGCATCCTGTACGGGTATTACCGTGCCGACGGCGGAGAAATCTTGCTCGACGGAAAAGTACAACCGATCCGCAACAGCCAGGAAGCGATCAACCTCGGCATCGGCATGGTGCACCAGCACTTCATGCTGGTCGAGAACTTCACCGTTCTCGACAATATCATGCTGGGCACGGAAGGCGGTTTTCGCCTGGCCAGCCACCGCACGGAAGCGGAAGCGAAGTTGCGCGAGATTTGCGCCCGCTACCGCCTCGATGTCGACCCGCTGGCGAAGATCGAAGACCTCTCCGTCGGTGCGCAGCAGCGCGTGGAAATCCTCAAGCAGATTTACCGCAGCGCCAATATCCTGATCCTCGACGAGCCGACAGCCGTGCTGACGGCCCAGGAAACGGCTTCGCTGTTTGAAATCTTGCGCCTGTTCAAGGAACAAGGCAAGACCATCATCTTGATCACGCACAAGCTGCAAGAGATCCTGGAAATCACCGACAACGTCACCGTCATGCGCGGCGGCACGGTGGTGGGCGCCGTGGCGACCGCCGGTACCTCGAAAGAGGAACTGGCCAACATGATGGTCGGCCGCCCCATCCAGAGCCACTTGCCCCGCGCACCGTACAATCCGGGCGCCACGGTGCTGGAAGTTGACGGTTTGCAACTAGCCGACGACCAGCAAGTCAAATTGCTTGCCGACATAGGTTTTAATCTGCGCGCCGGCGAAATCGTCGCCATCGCGGGCGTGTCGGGCAATGGCCAGAGCGAACTGCTGGAAATTCTGTCCGGCATGCGTTTACCGACGTCGGGCAAGCTGCGCTTCCTGGACAAGGACTTGCCGTTTGCCAAGCGCCACGATGCCGACGGCTTGCCGCTGGCCTTCCGCGAACTGGGCATCGCCCACATTCCGGAAGACCGCTTGCGCGATGGCGTGGTGAAAAATTTTTCCGTCATGCAAAACACCATCCTCGGTTACCAGGACCACCTGAAAAACCGCTGGGGCTTGTTCAACTTCAAGGCCATCGGCGCCCGCTGCGCGCAATTGCTGAAAACTTTCGACGTGCGCCCGGCCAATCCGGACTTGCGCATCGGTTTGTTGTCCGGCGGTAACCAGCAAAAGGTGGTGATCGCGCGCGAAGTACTGGCCAAGCCAAAACTGATGCTGGTGGGCCAGCCCACGCGCGGCGTCGACATCGGCACCATCGAAAGCATCCATACGCAATTGCTGGCCCTGCGCGACGCGGGCGTGGCGATCCTGCTGGTGTCCGTCGAACTGGAAGAAGTGCGGGCGCTGGCCGACCGCATTCTCGTCATGTGCGGCGGACGCATCACCGGCGAACTGAAAATTGAAGAATTCGATACCACCCGCATCGGTCTGTTGATGGGGGGAATGCATAAATCATGAATAACGACTTGCCACGCTGGGCGACAGCCTTTGTCATGCCCATGTTAAACCTGCTGTCGGCCTTGCTGGTCGCAGCCCTGGTGATTTATATGCTGGGCGAAGACCCGGCCGAATCGCTGTCGATCCTCGTCCACAGCGCCATCCTCAATCCGGAAGGCTTGAGCTATACCCTGTTCTACGCCAGCACCTTCATCTTCACGGGCCTGTCGGTCTCGGTGGCGATGCAGGCCGGCCTGTTCAATATCGGTTCCGAAGGCCAGATGTATATCGGCGGCCTGGGCCTCACCGTCGCCATGCTGGCTTTCGACCAGACCCTGCCCGCCTGGTTGCTGATTCCGGCCGCCATGATCGGCGCGGCCCTGTTCGGCGCGCTGTGGGGTTTCCTGCCCGGCTACCTGCAGGCGAAGCGCGGCAGCCATATTGTCGTCACCACCATCATGTTCAACTTCATCGCCGCCAGCCTGATGAACTTCGTGATCGTGAAATACCTGATCCCGCCAGGCGAACAGAACACGGCCAGCCGCGTGTTTGCGGAAAGCGGCGAAATGCCGCGTCTGTCCACCTGGTTCCCGTCGCTGGGCGACACCCCGCTGAACATCAGCTTTATCCTGGCGATTGCCGCGCTGGTAATTTACGGCGTGATGGTCTGGCGCTCGTCGTGGGGCTTCAAGCTGCGCGCCACGGGCCTCAACAAGCACGCGGCCCACTATGCGGGCGTGTCGATCAGCAAGATGATCATCATCGTCATGCTGATCTCCGGCGCGCTGGCGGGCTTAGGTTCCGTCAATTCCATCATGGGTTCGACGCATTATCTGTCGCTCAATTTCGTCGGCGGCGCCGGCTTCATCGGCATCGCCATCGCCCTGATGGGCCGCCAGCATCCGGTCGGCATCTTCCTGTCGGCCGTGCTGTTCGGCGCGCTGATACAGGGTGGTTTCGACTTGTCGCTGGAAAAACCGAATATCCCGACGGAAACTTTCATTTTCATCCAGGGCTTGATCATCCTGTTCTGCGGCGCCATGGAAAACTTCTACGCACCGGCCATTTCCGCCCTGCTCAAGCGCACCAAAGGCTAACACCATGACACTCGACGACTTTCAATTCGCCAGCATCCTGGTATCGACCGTGCGCAATGCGCCCGTCCTGATCTTTGCCGCCATGGCCGGCCTGTTTGCCGAACGCAGCGGCATGATCGACATCGGCCTGGAAGGCAAGATCCTGGCCAGCGCCTTCGCGTCCGCCGCCGTGGCCTACACGACGCAAAACCCGTATTACGGCATGGCTGCCGGCATGCTCGTCTGCGTCGCGCTGGCCCTGCTACAAGCGTATGTCAGCATCACGCAAAAGGGCAACCAGCTGGTGGCCGGCATGGCGATCAACATCGCCATGAGCGGACTGACGTTTGTTCTGGCGCAATTCTTCTTCCAGCAAGGCGGCCGCACGCCCGACCTCGGTTCGGCGCGGCTGTTCGACGTGGTCTTGCCGGGTACGCAATACGTGGAACACATCCCCTTCATCGGCTGGGTGTACGCCCACCTGATCGGCGGCCATTCCATCCTCGTCTACGTGGCATTCCTGCTGATTCCGCTCGTGCACTGGCTGCTGTACCACACGCGCTTCGGCCTGCGCCTGCGCGCCTGCGGCGAAAACCCGCATGCGGCCGACTCGGCCGGCGTCAGCGTGGAAGCGACGCGCTACCTGGCCATGCTGGTGGCCGGCATCCTGTGCTCGTTCTCGGGCGCATATCTTGCCATTGTGCAAAGCGGCTTCTTCCTGCGCGACATGTCGGCCGGCGCCGGCTACCTGGCCCTGACGGCCATGGTGTTCGGCAACTGGCGTCCCGTCTACACCTTCCTCGGCTGTTTGATGTTCGGCTTCTTTGCCGCCATCCAGATTCAGATTGAAGGCGTGGACTTGCCCGTCGTGGGCCGCATCCCCGGTTCGCTGATCCAGATGGTGCCGTACGTGGTCACCGTGATCGTGCTGGCAGGCTTGATGGCGAAATCCATCGCGCCGAAGGCCATCGGTATCCCCTTTGTGAAGTCCCGTTAAGAGGCTATCACATCATAAAAAAGCGAAGCCCGCGGGCTTCGCTTTTTTTACGCCCGCGCAATCTCGTCCAGCGAGAAATACACAGGCAAACCAAGATCCAGCGCCACCGCCACCATCTGGTCGGCCCCCTGCGACGCGCCGCCGAGACGCAGCACGGCATCGCAATGGCTCAATAAACGCGTCGCATGCGCGTGGAACAACGCTTCATACACGGCGTCGCCCACCCGGGTGGAACCGGCCAGCGCCAGCATGGGCAAGGCCAGCCATTCACCGAGCACGGGCATGTGTCCCTTGGCATACAGGGGCAGGCAGACAGCTTGCATGGCGTCCACATTGCGCTGCATCAAGACGGGGTCGTCGCCCGTGCCGGAACGATACGGGCCAGCTACTAAAATCTGCAGCCCTCTTTTGCGCGGCATCAAGTGCAACTGCGCATGCTGCAGCAGCATGATGGTCTTGCCGTCGCAGATGCGGCCATCGGCCACCATCTGCAGCGCTTGCGCCAGGGGCAGTTCCAGCACTTCGATATCTTCGCCCTCGTGCGCCAGACCGCCGCCGTCGCCGATGCGGCTGGCCGGATCGTACTCTGCGACAAAAAAATGCAGGCGCTCCGTCACGGAACCGGGACTCATGAAAGCCTCGAACACTTTATGCACGGCGCCCACCGTATAGCCCGTTTCTTCTTCCACCTCGGCGCGGATGCGCTGCTCCGCGCTGGCCTCTTCCAGCAAGCCGGCCGCCGATTCGATGAGGAAACCGTCGTGGCCTTCGCGGTAGGTGGGAAAGCGGAACTGGCGGATCAAAATCACCGTACGTTTGACTTTGTTGTAGAGCAAGATGGTGGCTCCATCGCCTCGGTCATAGGTTTCCCGCGTCTGCATCTGCCACTGCCCATCGCGGCGCAGATAGTCGAACGTGGTTTTCTGCAATAAATACCAGTCGTGCGACAGGGTCTGCACGCCGTGGATGCGGACCCGTTCCTGCTGTGCTGTTTCTTCGCGCATAGTGTCTCCTTGTGCTTGTATATGCTTGCCTTCGACGACTTTATCATGCAAACTCGTGCAATATCAAGAAAATACAAGAAAATTCATGCTGACACATCAACGCAAACAATACCTGCTGGACTTGCTCCAGCGCGAAGGCCAGATCGTCGCCAAGGCCGTCAGCGATAGCCTGGGCTTGTCGGAAGACACGATACGCCGCGACCTGCGCGAACTGGCGAAAGAGGGTCTATTGGAGCGCGTGCACGGCGGCGCCCTGCCCTTGCTGCCCCGTTCGCCCGCGCTGGCGCCGTTCGCCGGGCGCGAACAGCTTTCGCTGGAAGCCAAGCCCGCCATCGGTCGCGCGGCGGGTGCCATGATACAAACGGGACAAGTGGTATTTCTCGATGGCGGCACGACTGCCGTGCAACTGGCGCGCCAGCTGCCGCGGGAATTGCGCGCCACCATCGTCACGCACAGTCCTTCGATTGCCGTCGAACTGGTGAATCACCCCGGCGTCGAGGTGCTGATGCTGGGCGGGCGCCTGTACAAGCACTCGATCGTGGGTGTCGGCGCGGCCACCGTGGAAGCCATCGGCCGCATCCGTGCCGACCTGTACTTCATGGGCGTGTCCAGCCTGCATCCACAAGCGGGCATCACTACGGGGGATCATGAAGAAGCGTGCGTGAAACGCGCGCTGAGCGAAGCGTCCAGCCGCACTGTCGTGCTGGCTTCACCGGAAAAGTTCAATACGGCCTCGCCGTTTCAAATCGTCCCCTTGAGCCAGGTCAACGACATCATCGTGCACCGCGACGTGGAAGACGCCCTGGTCGCGCCCTACCGCGAGATGGGGATCAGCATCACCCTGGCATGAAAAAAGCGGCCCGCAGGCCGCTTTCGCATGACACTTTACTGCGGCCAGATCGCCTGCAGCACGGCGGCCAGACGATAGCCGCCCTCGATCAGCTGCTGCTTCGCCAGCGCCGAGCTGGGCACGGGATAATTGTCCGGCACGTTCAAATTCCACACATTGTAGACATCGCCCTTGCGGCTGGTCTGCTGCGTGGCCGGGCCGGCCACCACGTCCGTGAAGGCAATCTTTGACGCCGCCAGCGCGGCATCGGCCCATTGATACGGCCAGGTGGCGGGGTCGCCGCTATTGGCGCTGACCACAGGCGCGCCGGCGATCACGGTGCGCGCGAACTGCTGCGGCGTGCGCGTGCTCAGGCGGCGCATGGCGTAATCGACGACGGTCGTGTCCCAATATGAATGCAGGGGCTTGGTGGGCGACTTCGGATACGCGCTGGAGGGCTTGGCCGCGCCATCCTCAGCCGGCAGCGGCGCGGGAATCACGACATCCGACAGCGCCGTCATCTTCGCATCGTCGAGCAGCAAGTCGTTGCCGCCGCGCGCATTGAAAATGGTGACATCGTCAATCTGCGCCTGCGTGGCGGGCACGAAAAACTGGCCATCCTTGCCGACAAACGCATTGCCCACATGCAATGGCTGGTGGATATCACCGACCAGGTGCGTGATCAAAATCAAAGCTTCGCGCTGGCTGAAGCCGTGCGGATTACTGGCCGCATCAGCCTTGCCTTGCAACACCAGGATCGCCTGCTTGAGCGTCTGCACGATATCGTCGTCGGCCGTGCCCACGCCATGGTCGTGGTAATGCGCGTTTTGAAAAGGCACGTTCGTGTAATGGTATTCGCCATGCTTGGGGTTCGCCGCGACATAGGTCAACATTTCGGGCGATTGCGGACCGCAATACGTGCCCTTCACGCAATCGGGCCAGTTGGCGATCTTTTCCAGGCTTTCGCCGGGCAACAGCAATTTCTCCAGCCGCTCCTGCGCCGCGCTACCCTTGAGCAACTGATCAGCGATGGCGCCCACGGCGCGGTGGCCGTCGTTGCCCCAGGCCAGCACATTGCCGGAGGAGAAAACCGCGCCCAGCGCCAGCACCGTCAACAGTTTTTTCATGTTCACTCCTTGCCTTGCGGCGCCGCCTTGGCCGGCTTCGGATATTGCTTGTTGATATCGATAGGCTGGGCATACGCCGAGCTCCACGTCTGCTCATGCAGCGCGGCAATACGCTGCGCCATGGCATCGTTGCGCAGCACCACTTCCAGGTTGCGCGACAAATCAAAATAGCCGCCCGCCCAGTTGCTCGTGCCGACCCAGGCCAGCTTGCCGTCGATGCTCATGGTCTTGCTGTGGATCACGCGCGCGAACGGGATAAAACCCGTCGACGCCGTGGGTATCGTCACGATGCGGATTTCCACGTTCGGCACCAGCGCCAGGCTTTTCAGATAGGCAATGGCGGGCGCTTCCGTGTTCCAGGCGGACACCATCAGCTTGATTTTCACGCCACGTTGGGCAGCCGCGCGCACGGCGTTGTCGATCACGGCGTAATACGGCCGCGTGCGGTTCGGGCCGTAGGACAGGGGCGCATAGTCGAGCAGCTGGATGCGCACTTCGCTTTTCGCTTCCGCCAGCAAGGCGGGCAAGCCTGTTTCCGAGTCGCCCACGCCGGCCGGGTTGTAAGCGTTCGGGCTGGCCAACAGGAAAGCGTTTTGCGCGTAATTGGCAGGCACGATCTTGCTGTTGAGCACCGTGGCGCGGCTGCCTTGCGACGTCAATGCCTGGGCTTGCCAATCCTGTTCAAAAATCGCTTGCACCTGGCTCACCATGCCTGGCTCCGTGATCTTCAAGCCCGTCTCATGGATGTGCTCGAACGAGCGCCAGTCGAAATTCTGGCTGCCGATGTATGCCACCTGGCCATCGACGGCCAGGTATTTCGCGTGCACGATGCCATTGCCCGTGATTTTATTGAAGTCGATGAGGCGCATATCAAGGTTGGGTATCGCCTTGATCCGGTCGATGGTCGCCGCTTCCGACAGGCCCACGCCCTTCTGGTCCAGCAGGAAGCGGATTTTCACGCCGCGCTGGCCCGCGGCCGTCAGGCTCGCCAGCACTTTTTCAAAGGCCGTGCCCGGCTTGCTGACGGCATAGAACTGGGCGATGACGATTTCTTTCTTGGCCGAATCAAACAGCTCGCTCCACACGGTAACGGGCTCGCGCAGGTCGGGATTGGTCAAGCTCGTTTCCACGGGCGAGGTGTGTACCAGCTCAAAGCCGGGAATCGTGAAATCGGCGTGGGCCGTACCCGCGAACAGACTGGAGAGAACGACAGAAACAAATAAACGACGCATGGTTATTCCTTGTAATGTTATTTGACGCGCACGATGCGGCCGGCCGCCGTGGCGCTGCCAGCCGGCTTGCCGGCGCGCGCGCGGTCGATCAGGTAATTGCTGAAGGCGTCGATGTCGCGCACGCCCGTGTCCAGGCGGCGCGTGCCGGCCGCCAGCACGGTGAAGCTGTCGCCGCCACCGGCCAGGAAACTGTTGGCGGCGACTCGGTATTGTTGATTGTCTTCAAGAGGAATGCCATTCAGCATGATGCTGCCCGGCAGCACGCGCTGGCCTTGCGGCTGCGTGCTATCCCAACGGTAGCTAAAACCTTCGGACACTTGCAGCAGATTGCCCTCGCCGGCCTCTTCGCCCGGCCATTGCTGCTCGAGCAAGGTACGGATTTGCGCGCCGGAAAGACTCACGACGATCAGGGTATTGCCAAACGGCACCACGGCCTGGTTCTGGCCCACGTTCGTCATCAAGTCGGCGCCTGCTTCCAGGTCCTTGCGGATGCCGCCATTGTTCATCAGGCCAATTTGCGCGCCGGCTGCGCGCGCGCCAAATAAGGTGCTGTCGGCCACCAGGTCGCCCAGCGGGGATGCGCCGCCGCCCTTGGTGCTGCGGCCCACGGTGGGTACGGCGATGGCGGCCACGGGACGCGACAATTCGGCCGCACTGCGCTGCTTCACCGATTCCAGGTAAGCTGCCACGGCCGGGTCCGGCTCATACATGCCTGGCAGCATGACCACGTTTTGCGCGCTGGCATCGATCAGCGCATTCTTGACAGGATCGACCTTGAGCTTGATGCGCGTCAACATGTGTCCGCCCATTTGTGCCTGCGTCACCAGGCGGCCATCGACGCGGCACAAATAGCCCTGGTGCGAATGGCCGCTGATGACCAGCTGAATCGCCGGATCGAGACGTTTCACCACATCCACCACTTCGCCCTTCAGCTGGCTGCAATCGGGCTGGTCGACGGCTTCCTTCGTCTCGCCGCCCTGGTGCAGCAGCACGACGAACACGCCAACGCCCTGCGCGCGCAGCTGCGGCAAGGTGGCGTTGATGGCATCCGCTTCATCACCGAATTGCAAACCGGAAATGCCGGCGGCCGTCACCACGGACGGCGTATCTTTCAGCACGGCGCCGATCAAGCCCACCTTGACGCCATGCGCCTCTTCGATGCGGTAGGCGGGCAGCAAGGACTTGCCCGTCTGCGTGTCGATGACATTGGCCGCCATATAGGTGTAGCTGGCGCCCTTGAAATCGGGTGTGAACTTGCATGCCTTGTCGGCGCGCGACGAGTCGCAACCGCCGCGCTGCTGGCGCAACAGTTCCGCCTTGCCCTGGTCAAATTCATGGTTGCCGACGGAACTGGCCTTCATGCCCAGCATGTTCATGGCGACGATGCTCGGTTCATCGGCCCACAGCGCCGACATGGCGGGACTGGCGCCGACCAGGTCGCCATTGCCGACAAAAATCAGCTGCGCGTCTTCGCGCCGCCACGCCGTCAATGCGCCGGACAAGGTATCGATGCCACCGGCCTGCACCGTCTTGCGCTCGGCATCGGCGACGCTCGTGTAGGTAAATTTGCTGCGGTCGAGATTGCCGTGAAAATCGTTCAGGGCGACCAGGTTCACTTCAATCGGGCCGTTCGGCGCAAGCTGTGGCGCGGACGCTAAATTGGTGCAGCCGGACAGGATGAGAATCAGGGCCGCGCTGGCGACCTGAGTGCGTAAGAAGTGAGCCATGGAATCAATATGTCAAAAAGAGAAAGGGTAAACCATCTTGCCTATAAAAAAAACGGCTGGTGTCGCCACCAGCCGTTTTTACTTGCCAAGCTACGAGGCAACTACGAGATTAGAACTCGTACTTGACCGTGGCTTGAATTGCCCATTGCGATTCGCCTTTGGCTTGGCGCGTTTCCGTGCCTTCTACCGTTGGACGCGTGTTGTAGATATAACGACCTTGGGCATCGATACCGACGAAGTCGACAAAGCTGCGCACTTGCCCGCCTTGCGGTTGGAAAGCGATTTCGTTGATACGACCCCACTTGCGGTTGATCATGTTGCCAACGTTCAACATATCAAAGGTAATGATGCCTTTGTTGCCTTTGAAGATGCCTGGAACTTCCTGGCTAAAGCGCATGTCGATGCTATTGGTCCATGGCGCAAAGCTCTTGTTGCGGTTCATGACTTTGCCAGCGGACTTGCGCAGATCGCCATTGCTGTTCACAACTGCCCAGAATGCCGCTTCATTGGCAGCGCTTTCTGCTGGAGTTTTGCCATAGAATGCGACTTCGCCAGAACCTGGTGCTTTAGGAATGTACATCAGGTCATTGCCAGCCAGGCCATCGCCGTTCAAGTCATTGTTGAAGGTCCAGCTATATGGCTTACCGCTACGGCCTTCATAGAACAGGCCGAAGCTGGTCTTGTACTCGCCAAAGAAGCGCTTCTGCCAGCTGACGTTGGCCGTAAAGCGGTCTTTCACCATATAGTTCGAGTTCGAAGCGACGTTTTCGTTCGGGTTGAACGAAGCACGGCCGCCCCAGTTCGAGCTGGAAGTCGACGAGCCCAGTGGCGATACTTCAGTAGCATCCGTGTACGTGTACGACGTGCCCCACGACAAGCCATTGCGCATTGGGCTACGCAACGACAGGGTCAGTACATTGCCTTCGCCCTTGTCTGTCTTGGTTGCCATCAGTACCTGGCCAAATGCGGCATTGTTACCAGCCTTGGTATCGGCACGGCAGCCAGTCTTGCCATTCAAGATACCTTTGACAGTATCCCAGCAATCGACCTTGTAAGCATTTGCGCCCCAGTACAGCGCACGGCCATCACTACCGGTTTTGGTCGGCGCGCCAAGGTTCAGTTCTTGGTAGTAGATCGCATCTTTGGTACGAGTGCGCAGGTATTCAGCGCCAAATACCAGTCCCATCCATGGCAATTCATGTTCGAATGCCAGGTTGGCCTTCCAGACCGATGGCTGAGCCAGATCAGGACTAAGAACGTCAACCTTCATCGCAGGAACCGTGTCACCTACGTTGGTCGGCTGGCGCAGTGGATCAATACTGAAGAAACCGTCGTTCGTTGGGCAAGCTTTGCCGGTCGAGCTGCAATTGAAGTTGCGCAACGCAACACCGGTATTCTGGAAAGGATTACCCAACCAGACAGCCATGGCAGCCCCCTGGAACAAGCCCATACCACCGCGGATTTGTGTCGGGCGTGCCGAATCCAGCTTGTAGTTGAAGCCAAAACGTGGCTGATAGAGGTTTTCGCCATCAATCGTGTGCGTATTGTCGATGCCGAAACCACCAGTTTGGCGACCAGCGACAACTGGACCAACCGGCATGGCTGCGATAGCGTTGCGAATAGGCTTTTCGCCGATGCGCGTACCGTCGACGCGCAAGCCTGCCATCAGCGTCAGTTGCTTGTTGACGTTCCAGCTATCCTGCACGAACAGACCGATATTTTTCAACGTAAAACGGGCAATCGCGTCATCGAGCGAACCGCCAGCAACCGGGGCTTGCAGCGTGTACGAACTAGGACGGCCGTTGCGGAAGTTTTCCAGCATCGCAGCTTGCCACTGTGCCGTAGTCGCCTTGATGCAATCCAACGCGTCAGTCGTAATACAGCCAAAGGTATAGTTACCGTTGACGTTTTGCAAGAAGGCGTTATACACCTCGGTTTTGCTGAAATCGGTACCGAACTTGACGTCATGGTCGCCCAGCGCCCAGTTGGCGCCAAGGTAAGCGTCAAGCGCCTTGTTATTCAACACATTCTTTTGACGGCTTGTTTCAGTGCCGAAGTTCAGGTAGCGGCTGTCAGCAGCCTTGCCATCAGGTCCGGGACCGCTGAATTGCAGGCCAATCGAAGGCAGATAGGCATTATTTTTTGGCACGCTGTCATACTTGCGATTCGACAACTTTACTTCGGTAGAGAACGTCGGTGTCCACTCGGAAGTCCACTGCGCGACGATCGTTTCCAAGCTCTTTTCCTGGGCATACCAGTAAGAACTCAGCGACAGACCTGTCTTGGTAAAACCAGGGAACATTGGCTCGGCCTGCTCGGTTTTCGAATAGCGCAACATCACGCGCTGCGTATCCGTCAAGTTCCAGTCCAGCTTCAGCAGCTTTTCCGTTGCAGTGAATTCCGTACCGCCAGGAACCTCGGAGGTACCGATAGGAATACCGTACTTATCCTTGGCAATGGCGATGGCGCTATCGATTGCCGCTTGTGGAATGAGGACGTTCGTCAGTGGACTGCCGATCGGACCAAACGTTGGCGAGCTACGGCTGCTGCTCGATTTTTCATAGTTCGCAAACAGGAACAATTTATCTTCGATCAGCGGGCCACCCAAGGTGATACCCTTGGTGGTGTCCTTCGATTTTGGCGCATCGTAGTATTCGCCGGTGGTGTCGTTATAGCGCTCACCCGACATCTTGTCGTTACGGAAGACGTAGTAGACGCTGCCCTTGACCTTGTTGGTACCCGACTTGGTGACGGCATTGATGTTGGCGCCCGTGTAGCCTTTTTGCGTCACGTCATAGTTGGCGACGTTCACCTGGACCGACTGGATCGCTTCAACAGAAATAGGTTGTTTACCAGTGGCAGTACCGGAAGCTTCCAGGCCAAAGGTGTCATTCACGGCCACGCCATCGATGGTCATCGAGTTGTAGCGCGAGTTTTGGCCGGCAACGGAAATTTCACCGCGCTCTTTATCAGTTTGCGACAGGCGCGGGTCGGCGCGGGCGTAGTCTTGCAGGCTGCGCGAAATCGATGCCTGGGTTGCCAGTTCCGTTGGGCCGATATTGGTGCCTGCACCCATGTTGCTGCGGTTAAAGATTTGTGCGCGTGCGCCCGTGCCCGTTACGTTCACGGTTTGCATCTGAGCGCCCAGGGTGGCATCCACGTTGGCGGTTTCAGCCAGCTGAACGAACACGCCTTCGCGTTTTTCAACTTCACCATTCTTCGTGATGGTGATGGTGTAGGGACCGCCAGCGCGCAAGCCGCGGGCGACGTAACGGCCTTCCGCATCGGTCGTCACATTGCTGACGGAACCCGATTCGGTGTGCACGATGGTAACAGTGGCGCCAGCTGCCGGCTTGCCGTCGGTGGCCGAGATACGGCCGCCAATGGAAGACGTAGTGTTCTGTGCGAACGATGGTGCCGCCGCCAGTGCAATAGACAGGCTGAACGCGATTTGCGTTAGCCGAAGTCGCTTGTGATTGATCATCTTTAACCCCAGAAAAGACTATTATTTTTGAAAATCCTGGATTGCCCCACCATCCGGCTGCGCCGCACAGCAACACAAACACAACATTTCCTCTTTACGATGCTGCAACTGTTACGCCGGCGGGACTGGCTGCGGTCCTGACAAGACCATCACAAAACGCCGCTCCACACATCACAACCATTCCTATTCAGACAATAACGGCGGAAAAAACTGCGACCGATCCGTACGACCCAGGGCGCTAGCTCCTGTGTCATTCACCCGACAGGCTTACCCGGCTAACATGGCAAGCCGCGAGTGTAATTGTTAAATATTTCAAGACTGTGACACGGCGGCAAAATGCAGAGGAATGTCGTCATTTAGTTGCGCGACTGTTTGTTTCACTCTGCATCTCACCTTTATTTACTGCAAATACCCATCTTCATACGCTATCAGCCATATGAATTGTGACTTTTTAATATCACATTCATCCCACTATGCATCATCAAAAAATGGATGACAAATACGTTTTTTTTTACATATTTATATATTTTAAGTATAAATAGCGTGGGGTAACTAGCTGGATTGATATCGTGCTGACAGCGTCCGGGCTTATGGCGCGTGATTATAAATGAGCAATATGTACTTGAAATTGATTCATCCAAGAAATTGGACAAAGTCGTGCATCTGCCGTTAATTGTGTCGCATGGCCGCCACAAAATTAACAAAAATACATTACCGGGATTTGAGGGGGAGAAATGAAAACGGCCGGAATATCCGGCCGTCCTGAGAGTATCAGTTGTGAACGTCGCGCAACTTACGGTTTGCTGCTCTTGCCTGCCTTGCCTGCCTTGTCGGCCGCGGCAATTTGCGCTTCAAAGCGGGTGAAACGGGCATCGAGTGCTTTCAGCAAACGTTGCTTGTCCGCTTCCGCCAGGAACGAATACCGCAAGCTGTTATACGACAGCTTTTTGACTTCCGCATAATCGGTCCTGTACTGGCTGGCAAACAGCACGTATTCATTCGACAGGGTATTGCGCGAGACGCCCGCGTCATCCGTGGAGATGACGAAGGGCACGCCATATTTACGGTACAGGGTGATCGGATGGGCCTGGCCCTTGATGCCGAGAATGTAATCGTTACTGGTCAGGTTCACTTCCACGGGTATGCCCCGTTCGCGCATCTTTTGCATGGTCGCAAGCGCATTGTGCTCGTAGGCGATATCCATGCCGTGACCGATACGGTCGGCGCCCGCCACATCGACGGCTTCGGCGATATGGAAAGCCATGCCTTCCGGCGGCACCATGCCCAGCGCCAGCTCGCCGGCGTGCAAGGCGATCTTAACGTTCGGATACTTTGCCTTGAGGAACTTGAACATTTCCATGTGCAGGCTGTAATCGCGCATCGACACGTTCACGCTTTCCTGGCCCACGATGTTCACGCCCACCAGCAAGGGATTCAGGCTCGCTGCCTTGAACGCGGCCACCATGGAGGAAAAAACTTGCGATGGCGACAGGAAACGCAACACATACGCCTGGTAACGCATGGTGAAGTGCGCATCGTCGATACCGGCGCTGCTGGCGTTGACGTTGTCGTTGTAGGCGGTGATGCTTTTCTGGAAGCCGGCATCCTGCTCCAGGCTGCCGGTCCAGTTGGCCAGCAGCGCTTGCAGCGCGGCCGGCTGCAAGCCCGGCGCCAGCACTTGCTGGTCGAACTGCGCGTTTTGCACGAATGGCGACAGCTCGAAAATCGTTTCGATATAGCTGAGGTTTTCCGCGATGGCGCGCTGCTTCAGGGTTTTCAGGCCATCGGCCGTGTTCGTGGATGCCACGGGGCCGAAATAGCCAAAGGTATCGAAGAAGGTACGGTCCGGCGGCGTCTGGATGGCGCCGTGATTATAGAAATCCTTGGTCGACCAGCGCTGCAGCAATTCCGCATACAGGCCCGCATCGGCAAACACTTCCGTGGACGACAGGCATCCACGCTGCGCGGCCGGCTTGGCGCGCTCGGCCGCCACGACGTCCTTGTTACTTTCGATGCGGTAGGTCGTCTTGTTGACGCAATAGTTTTCCTTGTCGACCCAGTCGAGGAATTGCTCGGCGTAAATGGCACCCGAGTAATGGTGATGCAAGTCACCGCCCTTGGGCATCATGGAAAAGAACAGGCTCAACTCGGCCGTCTTCGGCTGCGCACCGGCAACCAGCGCGGCAAAATGGCGCGCGGTGGCTGCTTCATTGGAAGACGGGGCGGCCTGCGCCGTTCCGGTCAAGGCCAGCGCGGCGCCAAGCGCCAGGCCAGTGAGTTTCTTGTGCATTCGCGTTCTCGCTCAGGATAATTCGTGTTGAACAACGGGTAGGTCAGCCCTGCCCCCGCACATGCACGCATCGGCCGCCTGAATAGGTGGCGGCCACGGCGCGGTCGTCGCCCAGCAGCGCAAAGGCAAACAGCAATTCCTCCAGGCTTTGACAGCCGGCCGTGCGGCGCTCGAGCAGCGGCGTCGATTGCTTGTCGAGCACAATAAAATCCGCTTCCGTGCCTGCCGCGAAATTGCCCAGGGTGCCTTCCAGTTGCATGGCCCGTGCAGCGCCCAGGGTCGCCAGATAAAACATGCGCAAGGCGGGCAGATAGCTGCCTTTCAAGCGTGCTACTTTATAGGCTTCGTTCATTGTTTGCAACATCGAGAACGAGGTGCCGCCGCCCACGTCGGTGGCCAGCGACAGCAGCACCCGCGCCGCATCGGCCCGCTCGAAATCGAACAGGCCGCTGCCCAGGAACAGGTTTGATGTAGGACAAATGGCGGCCGCCGACGACGTCTCCGCCATGCGTGCCCGGTCGCGCTCGTCGAGCCAGATGCAATGCCCGAACATGGCGCGCGGACGCAGCATGCCGTACTGGTCATATACATCGAGATAACTGCGCGCCTGCGGATGCAGTTCGCGCACCCAGCGGCATTCATCCGCGTTTTCCGACACGTGCGTCTGCAAATACGTATCCGGATAGGCGCGCGCCAACTCACCCGCCAGGTGCATCTGTTCGTTGGTGGACGTCGGCACGAAACGGGGCGTGATCGCATACAGCGAACGGCCGTGCTTGTGCCAGCGCTGGATCAGCTCTTCGCTTTCGCGCGCACCCGACTCGGCCGTGTCGCGCAGGAACTCGGGGCAATTGCGGTCCATCATGACCTTGCCCGCCACCATGCGCAAGCCGCGCGCCTCGCTGGCGCCAAAGAAGGCATCGACCGATTGCGGATGCACGCTGCCATACACCATGGCCGTCGTGGTGCCGCAGCGCAGCAGTTCATCGAGGAAAAACTCGGCCACATCGCGCGCATGTTGAGGATTCTCAAACGCGCGCTCGGTGGGGAAAGTATACGTTTCCAGCCACGGCAGCAAACCGGGAGCGGGCGAGGCGATCATTTCCGTCTGCGGGAAGTGCAGATGGGTATCGATGAAACCCGGCACGATCAGCTTGCCGCGGTAATCGACGATCTCGGTGCCGGGCGGCAAAGTCGCTTGCAGCTGCGCATAATCGCCAGCGGCCACGACCTTGCCATCGGCCACGATCAGCAAGCCATCCGCATGCCAGGCGTGCGCCTCCTCGCTAAAGGCGGGATCGGCGTGGAAGTGCAGCAAGCTGGCACGGTAAGCTTGCAATGTAGCAGGAACAATCGGCATGACTTCTTTCTATAACGGGTGAATGGCGGCGCGTTTCTCGCGTCGCGGTGGCGCGCTGGCCGAGGCCAGCCGCAGCGGTGCGGCCAGGGCGGCCGCGGCCGCTTCCTCCCACACCATGAGTAGTTGACAGGCAACGGACGCGGCGATCACGGCCGGCGCCTTGTTGCGGATGCCGGGCATGCCGATCGGACACACCATGGCGGCAATACGCGCGTCCGGCACGCCGCGCGCCTGCAGGCGGTGCTCGAACTGCTTGCGTTTCGTGTGCGAACCGATCAAGCCGAACCAGCCCGCATCCTCGCGCTCCATGATGGCTTGCGTCAAACGCTGATCGAGCGCATGGCTATGCGTCATGACGAGAAAACTGCCGCCCGGCGGCGCCATGGCGACAAATTCCTCGGGTGTATCGGTCGCGGCGATGCGCACATTATCCGGTAGTTGCACGGGAAACATGTCTTCGCGTTCATCCACCCAGGTGATATTGCAGGGCAAGTGGGCCAGCGCGCGCACGATGGCGGCACCCACATGGCCGGCGCCAAACAAGGTCAAATGGGCGCGCGGCGCCAGGCAGGGATCGACCAGCCAGCGCCGGCCCTTGCCATCCTGCGCGACATGGGTACTGCGTTCGCGCGAAAACGTGTCGGGCGCCTGCGCGGCAGTCCCGGCGATCAGGCGACCGCCTGCATCGAACAGCGCCGACGCGGTTTCACCGTCGAGCGCCGTCAAACGCCAGCTGTCTTGCTGGCGGCGTTCACGCAAGGCGGCCAACAATTCTTTCAGGCTGACATCGACATATTCGAATGCCAGGTGGACGACGCCGCCGCAGCATTGTCCCAGGCTGGGGCCCAGTGCAAAACGCTCGAGCCGCGCATGGGTCTCGCCCGTGGCCAGCATGGTCTTGGCGATTTCCACGGCGCGCAATTCCAGGTGGCCGCCACCGATGGTGTCCAACTGGCCATCGAGGGTCACGCGCATTTTCGCCCCCGCCTCGCGCGGTCCGGAACCTTCCACCAGGGCAACCGTCACCAGCACGGACGCCTGCGTGTCGTTCTCCATCGCTGTCAGCCAGTCGCTCATGCTCTGCTCCTAGGCACCGGCATGCGCCGCTTGCACGGCCATGACCGCCTTGAGAATTTCCTCGCTGGTGGCGGGGGCATTCAGCGGTGGCTGCACGGCGTGATGACCCACGCTGGAAATGGCGTCGCGGATGGCGAAGAACACGGAAAACGGCAACAGCAGCGGCGGCTCGCCCACGGCCTTGGAACGGTGGATGCTGTCTTCCACATTGCGATTCTGAAACAGTTTCACGCGAAAATCTTCCGGGCAATCGGAAATACCCGGAATTTTGTACGTCGATGGCGCGTGCGTCATCAGCTTGCCCGCCGCATTCCACCACAGCTGCTCCGTCGTCAGCCAACCCATGCCCTGGATAAATGCCCCCTCCACTTGACCCAGATCAATCGCGGGATTCAATGACTGGCCCGCATCGTACAAGGCGTCCGCACGCAGCAATTTCCATTCGCCTGTCAGGGTATCGACCACCACTTCGGCCACAGCCGCGCCATACGCGTAATACGAAAACGGATGGCCCGTCATCGTCTTCGCATCCCACGACAGGCCGGGCGTGGCATAGAAACCGTCCGACCACAGTTGTACGCGGGCCAGATACGCCTTCTGCACCAGTTCGGCAAACGCGACGACATGGCCATGCACGTGGATATGGTTGTCAAAGAAGCGCACAGCAGCAACGTCGCCGCCGTACAGTTTGACAGCGTAATCGGCCAGGCGTTCACGGATCTGGCGCGCCGCGTCCTGCGCCGCCTTGCCGTTCAGGTCGGCGCCGGTGGACGCTGCCGTGGCCGACGTATTCGCCACCTTGCTGGTATCGGTGGCCGTGGCCCGCACGCGGTCCAGGTCCAGGCCCAGCTCGTGCGCCACCACCTGCATGACCTTGGTATTGATGCCCTGCCCCATTTCCGTGCCGCCATGGTTGACCAGAACGGAGCCATCCACGTACACGTGCACGAGGGCGCCGGCCTGGTTCAGATGCGTGACGTTGAAGGCAATGCCGAATTTCAAGGGCGTGAAGGCCAGGCCCTTCTTCAGGACCGGGCTGACCTCGTTGTAGGCGTCGATGGCGCGGCGGCGCGCCCGGTAATCGCTGCTCTCTTCCAGTTCGGCAACGAGTTCATGGATCACGTTGTCGACGATCTTCTGCCCGTAGGGCGTGACGTTGCGTCCCTCGGCATCGTTGCGGCCATAGAAATTGAGCAGGCGGATATCGAGCGCATCGCGTTGCAAGTGGCGGGCGATTTCATCGATGACGTACTCGATGGCAATGGCGCCCTGCGGCCCGCCAAAGCCCCGGAAAGCCGTGTTCGACTGGGTATTCGTCTTGCCGCAGGCGGCGCGGATGTCCACATCGGACAGGTAATATGTATTGTCGAAGTGGCAGACGGCGCGCGTGGCGACGGGGCCGGACAAGTCGGCCGAATAGCCGGCGCGCGTGGTCATGTCGACCTTGGCGGCAAGGATGCGGCCTTCGTCGTCGTAGCCCACTTCGTACTCATAGTAAAAACAATGGCGCTTGCCCGTCACCAGCATGTCGTCGTCGCGGTCGGCGCGCAATTTCACGGGACGCTTCAGTTTGGCCGCTGCGATCGATGACGCCGCCGCCCACAGGGCCGATTGCGATTCCTTGCCGCCGAAGCCGCCGCCCATGCGCCGGCACTCGACCGTGATGTTGTGCGAATGCACCCCCAGCGCATGCGCCACCACGTGCTGCATCTCGCTCGGATGCTGGGTCGAACACAGCACCAGCATGCCCTGCGCTTCCTTCGGGATGGCGTAGGAAATCTGTCCTTCCAGATAAAACTGTTCCTGGCCGCCTACATACAGCTGGCCCTTGACCACATGCGGCGCGCCTTCGAACGCGGCCTGGTAATTGCCGCGCGTCAGCTGCATCGGCGGCAGCACGTACGATTGCGCGGCCTTGGCCGCTTGCGGCGTCATGATCGCAGGCAATTCCTCATATGACACTTGCGCCAGGCGGGCGGCGCGGCGCGCATGGTCATGCGTATCGGCCACAACGATGAAGATGGGCTGGCCCACGTATTGCACCAGATCAAAAGCCAGGATGGGATCGTCGTGGATAATGGGACCGCAATCATTCGTGCCGGGAATGTCCTGCGCCGTATAGACGGCGACGACACCGCCAGCGGCGCGCACGGCCGACAAATCCATGGCCGTAATGCGCGCGTGCGGCTTTTGCGACAAGCCCAGCGCCGCATGCAAGGTACCTTGCAGTTCGGCGATGTCGTCCGTGTACGTGGCTTGCCCCAGCACATGCAATTGTGCCGATTCATGGGGGCTGGGCTTGCCCACGGCGGCCCAGGCAGCCGCTTGCAGTTCGGGCGTGGCAGGATGGTTCATGCTGGTCCTTTCAAGCGCGGCAAGCGTAGGCGTTGACGGCCGTGCGCAACAGCGGCGCAACGGGACGTGTTTCCAGCCAGAAGCGGCGCAACAGGTTTTGCGCCGTCGTCATGCGATAGGTAGTCGACGCGCGCATGTCGGACAGCGGTGCATAATCGTCGGCCAGCAAGCGCATGGCGATGACGAGGTTCTCTTCCGTCCACGCCTGTCCACGCAAAAATGCCTCCGTTTGCGCGGCACGCTGCGGCGTGGCCGCCATGCCGCCAAAGGCGATGCGCGCATTGACGATGCGCCCGCCATCGAGCTGGAACGCGAACGCGGCGCACACGGCCGAAATATCCTGGTCGAAGCGCTTGGCCAGTTTATAGGTGCGAAATTGCATGTCGGCACGTGGCAAGGGCACGCGCACGGCTTCGACGAATTCGCCTGGCTGCAAATCTTTCTTTTGGTACCCCAGATAGAAGTTTTCCAGCGGCATGATGCGCTGTCCGGCAGGGCCACGCAGCACGATCTCGCTGCCCAGTGCAATCAGCCACGGCATCGAGTCGCCGATGGGAGAACCATTGGCCACATTGCCGCCCAAAGTACCGGCGTTACGAATCGGCAAGGAGGCAAAGCGTTGCCACAGTTCCGACAATTCCTCCGGGTAATGCTGGCACAGCGCCCCGTAAGCATCGTTCAGGCTGGCGCCGGCGCCGATGTGCAGCTTGCCGTCAACGAGGGCAATCGTCTTCAGCGCCGCCACGTTGCCCAGATAAATGATGTCGCCCAGGTCGCGCAATTGCTTGGTCACCCACAAGCCCACGTCCGTGGAACCGGCCAGCAGGCAGGCTTGCGGCTTTTCCGCGCGCAACGCCACCAGTTCATCGATGCTGCGCGGCGCGTGGAAGTGCTGGCCGCCATGTTCATAGGTATGCAGGCTGCCGCGCTGCAGCGCCTGCAATTGCCCCCTCAAGGCATCGCGATCGAACGTGACGTGCGGCAATTCCCCCATGCGCCTGGCGGCATCGATGATGGGCCGGTAACCGGTGCAGCGGCACAGATTGCCCGACAGGGTGTCGTCGATTTCGCAGCGCGTGGGCGTCTCGCCGTTTTTTTTCAGGTACATGCCCCACAAGGACATGACAAAACCGGGCGTGCAAAAACCGCACTGGGATCCGTGGCACTCGACCATCGCCTGCTGCACCGGGTGCAGGGCGCCGTCCGGCTGCTGCAAGTCTTCCACGGAAAACAGGGCCTTGCCATCGAGGGTGGGCGTGAGCTGAATGCAGGCGTTGACGGCCTTCATCTCGACCTGGCCATCGACCAGGCTGCCGATGACGACGGTGCAGGCGCCGCAATCGCCTTCGGCGCAGCCTTCCTTGGTGCCCGTGCAATGCAAATCCTCGCGCAGGTGCTGCAACACAGTCTGCGTAGGGGCGGCGTTGCGTACTTCCTGTACGGCACCACGGTAATAAAAGCGGATCGGTTCTGACATGCTGGCCTCGGTATAGTCCCAGTATAGGAGATTAACACCGGCATATGGGACAACTATATGCAAAGACTGATTTTACTTATCATCCAATATCAATACCCTTCAAACTGCATAGGGATGCGTCGCATGCCAGTGTTCGGCGATATCGATGCGGCGCGTGATCCACACCTGCTCATGGCCCTGCACATAATCGAGAAAGCGCGCCAGCGCCGCGGCCCGTCCCGGACGTCCCACCAGGCGGCAATGCAAGCCCACCGACAACATCTTCGGCTGATTCAAGCCGTTCGGATCGCCTTCCGCATACAGCACATCGAAGGCATCCTTCAGATAATCGAAAAACTGCGTGCCCGAATTAAAGCCTTGCATGGCGGCAAAGCGCATGTCGTTCGTGTCCAGGGTGTAAGGCACGATCAGCTGCGGCTGCACGGCCGGCATGCCGGCGGCATCCGTGTACGCCACTTTTTCCCAGAATGGCAGATCGTCGCCATAGTAATCGGCGTCGTAGCGGAAACCGCCATGCTCGACCACCAGTTTGCGCGTATTGGGCGAATCGCGCCCCGTGTACCAGCCTTGCGGGGCGGAACCCGTCAATTCGCGGATGATCTGCACGGCTTCGCGCATGTGTTCGCGCTCCGTTGCTTCATCCATGTTTTGGTAGGAAATCCAGCGCAAGCCATGACAGGCGATTTCATGCCCCAGTTGCTGGAACGCGGCCACCGCCTCCGGATTGCGTTTCAAGGCCATCGATACGCCGAATACGGTCAGCGGCAGGCGCCGATCCTCGAACATGCGCAGCAAGCGCCATAATCCGGCACGCGAGCCGTATTCGTAGATCGACTCCATGCTCAGGTGGCGCGCGGGAAAAGCGGCCGCACCGATCATTTCCGATAAAAAGGTTTCCGAGGCGGGATCGCCATGCAGCACGCTGTTTTCCGCCCCTTCCTCGTAATTGAGAACGAATTGCAGGGCGATGCGGGCCTTGCCCGGCCATTGCGGATGCGGGGGCGTGCGGCCATAGCCGATCAAGTCGCGTGGATAATCTTCGTAATTGTTCATGCGGAGGCGCGCCTATAGGAGGACAATGTTGGCTATATGCCCAATCATATAGCCAGGCGCAGTCACCGGTATATGATTTGCACGATAAGCACATTCACTCACCCTATATACAGGATAGCAAATGGGAAAACTCAGCACGCATGTACTCGATATCGCCCACGGCAGGCCGGGAGCCGGCGTCAAGGTGGCCCTGTTTTCAGTTGCGCCGGAAGGCAAAGTGCTATTGAAGATGGATATGACCAATAGCGATGGCCGCTGCAGCACGCCATTACTGGAAGGCGAGAGCATGAAAGCGGGTCAATATGAACTGGTGTTTAACGCAGGCGACTATTTCGCCGCCCAGGGAGTGGAACTGCCTTCGCCCCGCTTCATCGATCTGGTCACCCTGGCCTTCGGCATTGCGCATACGGACGAGAACTACCACGTGCCGCTGGTGGTGTCGCCGTGGTCGTATTCGACTTATCGCGGAAGTTAAGCGACGTTACATGACAAAGGCAGCGCGCAGCGCTGCTTTTTTACGCCTGTCTACTGACAAAACAAAACCGTCAGACGTAAAAAAACCCCAACCGGATCACCGGAAGGGGTTTTTTCGAATAACAAGCCTGACGATAACCTACTTTCACACTGGTTGCAGCACTATCATCGGCGCAAAGTTGTTTCACGGTCCTGTTCGGGATGGGAAGGGGTGGGACCAACTTGCTATGGTCATCAGGCATAACTTGTACTGGCATTTGTCCTCAGTGGAGCGACAAAGCCTGAATCTGGAAGAAGCAAAGATTGGGTAATGACTGGTTGTATCAACACACACGCAACGTTGTACCGTCTTATCCTCTGTACCTGCTAAGGTTATAGGGACAAGCCGTA